>DATHBR010000001.1:0-218382 GCA_035296065.1 Myxococcaceae bacterium
CAGCCTCAGCACCTGGCGCGAGCTGGGGTTGCGCCTTCCCGCCCACTCGTACAGCTCCTCGCCCTCCACCCACTCCATCACCACATATGGAAACACTCCGGCCGGGTGCGCCCACTCGCCCTGCTCCCGGAAGCGCGGCACATACGGGCTGGCGATGCGCGAGAGCAGCTCCGCCTCCCGCGCGAAGCGCTCATCTGCCGGCGAAATTGCCAGCTTGAGCGCGAACTCGCCTTCCGCCTCGTGGCCTGCCCGCTCCACGCAGTACAGCGTGCCGTACGCGCCCCGGCCTCTCCAGCTCTTCACCCGCCACGGCCCCACCCGCTGCCCCGCCGGCAGGCACAGCGGATCCACCTGCCTCAAGTCTCGCTTCCTCCCCATGAGGCCCTCTCCCGTGTGGCGCGGCTCCTGGCGCCCGCTCAGGCCATCCTACCTCACAGGTCGCCAGCGTGCGCTTGCCCGCCCAGGCCTCGAGCTCCCCGCCAACGTGGGTCCGCGCTACTTGCGCTTACGGGCCTGCTCCACCTTCTGTCGCAGCTCCTTCACCAGGTCCGCGCCCGTCAAGGACTCCTGCCACTCGGGCCACTCCATCTGCTCGAACTTGCGGGTGAAGATGAGGAACGGGGGCGTGAGGAACGAGTTGCGCTCCCCGGCGCCGGAGTTGAGCTTCTCATTGACGAGCGCCATGAGCTTGAGCTCCTTGTCCTGGAGCGCCGGGTAGGTGACGCCCTGCTCCCGGATGATCCCACGGAGCACCTCGAGGTCCTCCTCGTTCTGCGGCAGATCGACGTTGATGGCGAGGATGGCCACGTCCTTGCGGCCCTTGTAGCCCTGGTGGAGCTGCTCCAGCACCCCGAGGAACGAGTGGTCCGGATGGATGGTGGACCACAGTGACACCACGACCACCTTGGCGCCGTGATCGCCCAGGCGAACGTCCTTGCCCTGCAACGTGCGCAGAGGGATCCGCGCCGTGGGGATGGTGACCTTCTGGCTGGCCAGCTCGACCACCGAGGGCCTCTTGCCCTGAGAGTCAGCGCCGCTGCTGGACGTGGAGGACTGCTGGGCCTGAGCCAGCGTGGAGACGAGGACACACAGCAGAAGCAGAGGACGCATGGAGCACCTGGGACTCAAAGGGAGAGGACCCATTGTATGGGGGCCAGGGATATAACGACTTCATGTTCCGCTCTGCTCGCCCGTATCTGCTGGTGATGCTGTGCACGCTGGGGTGCCGGTCCGTTCCGACAGGCCCTGCCGCTCCGGACGCCGTGGCACCGCGGCCAACCTCCCAGTTGGAGCAGCCCCCGCCACCCGAGCCGGCTGTGAAAGCGGAGGACCCGTGCGGCGAGGCTCCCGACGGGTTGGAGCGCTGGCTGTCGGAGGGCCTGCTCGTGCTGGGCGAGAACCATGGCACCGTGGAGTTCCCCCGCGCCACCTCGCAGGCGCTGTGCGCGGCCTCGGCGGGCGGAAGGCGGGCCTGGCTCGTGCTGGAGTTCCCAGCCGACGAGCAGCAGCGCCTGGAGTCCTTCCTGGCCACGGGTGACGAGGCGGCGCTGCTCGAGAGCCCTTTCTGGCGCCGCGACGCCCAGGATGGCCGTACCAGCCAGGCCATGCTCGGACTGCTGGGCCAGGTGCGGCGGCTGCGTGGAGCCGGGCGTGACGTGCGCACCCTGGCCGTGGATGCCCCTGGGCAGGGGGACGAGGGAGGCAAGCTGCGCGACGAGCAGATGGCGGAGCGCATCGCGCAGGTGCGCGCCCGGGCTCCGGCCGAGCCGATGGTGTTCCTCGTCGGCAACATCCACGCCACGCGCCGGCTGATCATTCCCCGCTCGGCGGTGTGGCACCTGGTGAAGCGGGGGGTGGCGTTGAAGACGCTGTCGCTGCAGACCCGTGGCGGCGCCGCCTGGCAGTGCGGAGCCACCTGTGGTGTCGTCACGATGGGGGGCACGGATCTCGGCCCCGAGCCTCGCATCCTCGAGACGGAGCGCGCCACGAAGGGGGGCTATGACGGGGTGTGGTACCTGGTCACCGTGACGGCCTCGCCTCCCGCCTGGGCGCCCTCCCCGTAACCCGCGGCGACTGGGCTACAGGAAAGGGCTCCATGGAATTTGCCATTCGCGCTGAAGGCCTGACGAAGGCCTACGGCGCCCATCTCGCGGTGAAGAGCCTGAGCCTCGATGTGCCCGCGGGCTCCGTCTTCGGGTTCCTGGGGCCCAACGGGGCGGGGAAGACCACCACCATCCGCATGTTGCTGGGGCTTATCCGGCCCACCTCGGGCTCGGCGACGGTGCTGGGCGTGGACGTGGTGCGGCAGCGCCCGAAGCTCTCGTCGTTGGTGGGCGCCATCGTCGAGGTGCCCGCCTTCTACCCGCACCTGAGCGGCGCGGAGAACCTGCGGGCCATGGCGCTCAGCTCGGGCCATGCGCTCGAGCGTACGGAGTCGGACCGGTTGCTGGAGCTCGTCGGACTGACTCGCGATGGGAAAGTGCCGGTGAAGAAGTACTCCCTGGGAATGAAGCAGCGGCTGGGGCTCGCGGTGGCGTTGATGGGCGACCCGCAGGTGCTCTTCCTGGACGAGCCCACCAACGGGCTGGATCCGGACGGGGCCCGGGAGATCCGGGAGCTGATTGGCTCGCTGCGGCAGGCGGGCCGGACCCTGTTCGTGTCCAGTCACCTGCTGCAGGAAGTCGAGCGCTTCTGCACGGATGTCGCCATCGTTCAGCATGACGTCGATGTCTTCGAGGTGCGGCCCAAGCGCAGCTCCCTGGAGGAGCTGTTCTTCGACGCCACCACCGCCGCCCAGGGGAGGCGCCACCCGTGAACCTCACCACGCTGCTTCGTCAGTTCCAGGCGGAGTTCGTCAAGGCTCGTGGACGCGGCCTGTATCAGGGCGCCCTCGGGGTGATGCTCCTGTTCGCCATTATCCCCTTGCCCGTCGCGATCGCCGCTGCGTTCAACAAGGACCTGGTCAAGTGGGCCAGTGAGATCACCACCTTCCCCGGGTGCCTGTGGAACACGATCCGGATCGCCCACCTGGCGCTGCCCCTGCTGGTGGCGATTGTCACCGCCGGCTGCGTGGGTGGGGAGTACTCGGCTGGCACGTGGAAGATGACGCTGCCGCGCACCAGGGCCCGTGCCTCCGCGCTCATCGCGAAGTTCCTCGCCTCGCTGGCGCTCACGGTGGGCGGGCTGGCCTTCACGCTGGCGTTCACCGCCGCCATGGGCGCGGTGGGCTCGCTGCTCCTGGGCATTGCGTTCATCCCCGGTCCGGTGGGGCTAAGCGCCGGGGACGTGGGGAGGATCGCGGCGTACTTCGTCATCGAGTTCGGCTTCATCATCAGCCTGGCGATGCTCGCGGCGGTGGTGACGCGCTCGCTCATCGGCGGGGCCCTGCTGGGCTACCTCTCCCAGCACCTGCTCCGGGCACTGACGTTCCTGCCTGGCGGCTGGCTCTCTCCGATGACGAACCTGGACAACCTGCAGGCCCACTGGGTGCCGCAGAGCCACTTCCGCATCTCCGACGTGCAGGCGGCGCTGGGGCGGGCCGTGAGCTGGCAGTCGAGCGGGGCGGCGATCCTCGTGTTCGGCGCCGCCTTCTTCCTGCTCTCGGTGTGGCTGTTCGAGAAGCGCGACCTGGCCTCCGAGTGACTGGGCCGCTCAGGCGTCCCAGCGCACCGGCAACGACTCGAAGCCGCGGAACACCAGGCTGTGGCACTTGAGGCGCGCGGGCCGCTCCTCGTCCAGCCGCAGGCCCTTCATGCGGTCCAACAACCGGCCCACGCCGAACTCCATGTCGTAGCGCGCCAGCGTGGCGCCAATGCACGAGTGCGGCCCGAACGCGAAGGCCAGGTGCTTGTTGCCCTGCCGGGTGATGTCGAACCGGTCCGGCTCCGGGAACACCGACGGATCCCGGTTGGCAGCCGCCATGCCCAGGAACACCACCTGCCCGCGCTTGATGGTCTGCCCCCGCAGCTCGAGGTCCTCGGTGGCGATGCGGTGAATGAAAGGCACCGCCGGCCCGAAGCGCATCATCTCCTCCACCGCGGACTTGATGAGCGACGGATCCTCCTGGAGCTTGCGCAGCTGCTCCGGGTGCGTCAGCAGCGCGTGCACCCCGTTGGCCAGCTGGTCCACCGTGGTGACATGCCCGGCCACGACGATGAGCAGCACGTTGGAGACCAGCTCGTCCTCATCCAGCCGTCCGCCCTCGTGCGCGTGGATCATCGTGCTGAACATGTCCGGGCCCGGCCTGGCACGGCGCTCGGCGATGAAGCCCTTCAGGTACTCGAAGAGGTGAGCGTTCGCCGCGTTGGTCTTCCGGGCCACCTCTCGCACGTCGTCCCGCGTGGTGATGCCAAACAGGCGCACCGCGTCGCTGGACCACTGCTGGAAGCGCTGCCGGTCCCGCGCCGGAATGGCGAACAGATCCATGATGATGCGCGCGGGCAGCAGCTCCGTGAAGTCCGGGACCAGGTCCATGCAACGGGCCTGCTGCACCTCGTCCAGCAGCAAGTCCGTCGTCTGCCGGATGGTGGAGCGCCACCCCTCGAGCGCCTGGGGCGTGAAGCCCGGGTTGGCGTTGCGCCGCAGCCGGGCGTGCTCCGCACCGTCCCGATTGAGCATCTGCTGCTCGGCGATGTGCAGCAGATCCTTGATGGAGTCGGCTCCCACTCCCTTCAGCTGGTGCTCGACGAAGATGCGCATCCGGTTGGCGCTCATGCGCGGATCCCGGAACAGCGCCGTGACGTCCTCATGCCGGGTGATGAGCCAGGACTGAAGCTCAGGCGCCCAGTACACCGGCTCCGACTCCTGCAGGTGCCGGTACAGCGGTAGCGGGTTGAGCAGGTTGGTGGGACTGACGATGTTGAGATCCGGCTTGGCTGGCAGCAAAGGGAACCACCCCGTTTTTCGTGTTAGACGGGGATTCTCGCCTTGATGTCAGTAACCGGACAAGCTTCCCTTTAGCGCCGGCCGTCCTTGCGCTTCTGCTGGCGCGCATTCTCGGCACGCAGCGCGCCGCCAATGCGCTTGCCGGCGACCTGGGTCACCTTCGAGACGGGGTTACCCATCTTCTTGAGCTTGGACTGCATCGTCTGAAGGTTGCTCGTAAAAGGATTCTGTTTCATCAGAGTGCCTCCAGAGGTTGAGTGTAAGCACGAGGCGGGCGCTGTTGAAGCACGGCCGCCGAGCAGGCGTGCGGCCAGGGGCTACCTGGGGTCCTCGGGCTCCAGCTCGCGCTCTTCGGGAGGCGGGGCGCGTGAGGGTGAGGGCTTGCGAGGCGCGGCGCTCACGCCTTCGCCCAGGGGCGTGGGCTGGCACTCGCAGAGGGTGCGCCGGGTGCGGGGCTCGTGGACGAAGGCGCACGTGAGCGGGCACTCGGGCAGGTACCCTTCCTCGTAGAGGGCCAGGGCATAGCTCTTCACCGCCGAGAGGTCCGCGTGGCACTGGGGCATGGACTCGGCCAGCGCGGGCCAGGGCAACCGGTGCTGCGTCGTTACGCCGCGGCTGGTGGGCATGAAGGAGAGCCCCACGCCGCAGCTGGCCCGCAGGGGCTGCCCATCCTCGCCCAGCGGCTCCAGGTACAGCCGCCCCCCCTCGGGCAGATCCCGGAACACCGCGGTCGAAACGGACAGCGGCCCGTCGGGGTCGCGGCGCGTGTGCAGCGCGTAGCAGGACTCCTCGTCGAAGTCGTTCGCGCCCGGCCGAGCGCAGCGCTGGCGGCTGCCCGAGGCGAGCATCCGGGGCCTGCGCAGCAGCAGCACCCCGCCCTGCACGTCCACGGTGGCGGTGAAGCGGCCCCACACGTCGGGCCCCAGGCGCCCCACGGAGCTGGGCGAGGCCCAGGGGCTCGTCTCCACGACGAGCGGCCCCACGCCCACGCCCACCGCCACCTCGATGCCATCCACCAGCATGGCGCGCGGCGGCAGGCCCGGAGCAGTCTCTAGCGCCCGCATGCCCTGGGCCTGGGCCGCGCCCACCGCGAGCCGGGAGAAAGGGTCCCTCGTGGCGAGCACGAAGGTACCGGTGAGCCGCGCTCCGCTCTGCGTCACCCGGCCGGCGAGCAGGGGCCAGTCTCCGGTGGGCTCCCGGCTCAGCTCCAGCAGGTGCGTCTCCAGCCCGGGGTCCGCGTTGGCGGCGCTGAGCTCGGCGCTGTAGGCCTCGCGGGAGCGCGAGGGTGAGAACGACACCTCGCGGCGCAGCGGATCCACCGTGAGGGCATAGGGGGCGAGCACGTCCGCGCCCAGCGTCACCGCGCAGGCCTTCTCACCGGTGAGGCCCGCGGAGAAGTCGGGCAGCGGCACCTCGCCCACGCGCAGGTCCGGCAGCGGCACCATGGCCCACTCGCGCATGCCGGTGGGGTCCGGGGCGCGCACCTTGCCCTCGGGCACAGGGGGCGTCTTGCCGAAGCACCCCGTGGCCACCAGCGAGAGTGGCCGGTCCACATCCAGCAGCACCGGCACCAGCTTGCCGCCCAGGCTCCCCGAGACGGACAGGCGCAGGGCGGGCGTGGACAGCAGCGGGAAGGTGCGGCCCGCGAAGCTGGCCTTCCGCGGAGCCACGGGGGCAGCGCTCCGGTGGCAGCCGGCAAGCAGCGACAGCGACAGGGCCACCCAGAGCGCGCGGCGCACGTGCGGGCTACTTCTTCTGCTTGGTGAAGTCGTCGATGCGGGTGCCCTCGGGCGGCTCGAGCTTGAAGCCGTCCTTGGACACGCCCACGTTGGTCTTCAGCTCCAGGAAGGCGATGGTGTTCTCGCTGCCGTCCGGATCCACCACCGTGCTCTTGAGCACCTGGGCCGTCTTGGAGTCCACCTCGAGGCGCACCTGGCGGAAGCGAGGGTCCGGCTGCGCCGGATCGAGCACCAGCAGCGTGCCCTTGCAGTCAGCGCAGGTGCCCTTCTTGATGTGGAACTCGTCGGCCAGCCGGCCCTGCCCGAACAGGAACGTCACCGAGGCGGACAGCTTGCTGGTGTCCACGCTGGCCACCGTGAGCGTCTGCGCGGGCGGGTCGTACGCGTAGATCTTGCTGCCGGCGAGCACGAAGGTGCGCGGCGAGGGGTGCTCGTACTCCCAGCGCATCAGCCCCGGCTTCTTGTAGGTGACGGTGCCGGTGGACGTCTGCGTGCGGCGGAAGGTCTTGTACTTGTAGTCCTGCTTGAAGGCCGACTTGAAGTCCTCGGTCTTCTCGTAGAAGGCCTGCATCCTCTCCACCAGGGGCTTCACCTCGGGCGCCACGCTGCCCTTCACCGCGGGCTTGGCGGCCTCGGCGGCGGCGGGCGCGGGAGTGGTGGGAGCGGCAGGGGTGGGCTTGGCCTCGGCGGCGGGCGCGGGCCTGGCGGCGGCGGGCGCGGGCTTGGACTCGGGAGCGACAACCGCGGGCGCGGGCTTCTGCGCGGCGGGCGCCACGGGGGCGACTTGCGCGGACAGCAGGGACACGAGCAGGGTCTCGATGAGCATGGCGGTACGGTCTCCGAGCGGGCCCAGGGGCCCGGGTTTGCTTCTACCGCTTCAGACGGGGCCCGGGGGCCCGGGATTCATGGCCGCTTTCCCTTGAAAATCCGCTTCCTTTGCTTGACAGCCAGGACATAGAAGCGCTCGCGCAGCTCCTGTGCCTCCACTGGAGTCAGGTCTCCTACCTTCCCCAGGTGCTCTTCCCGCCAGGCAATCGCCCGGCTGACGCACGCCGAAGCGGCCGCGGAGATGTTGATGCTCTGGCTGAAGCCCCGCATGGGGATCCAGAAGGTGCCGTCCACGGTGTTGAGCACCTCGTCGCTCACGCCGTAACGCTCGTTGCCGAAGACGATGGCGATCTTCGTGTCGAAGCGCAGCGAGTAGAGGCTCGTGGAGCCCTCGCGGATGGCCGAGGCGTACAGCGCGAAGCCGCGGCCCTTGAGGTGCTCACGGCAGTCGGCGAACGACTTGTACTGCTTCACGTCCAGCCACTTGTCGCAGCCCTGCGCCACCCGGGAGTTGGGCAGGAAGGGCGCGTCGGGGTTGATGACGACGTGCACCTCCTGCACCCCCATGGCCTCGCAGGTGCGCAGCACCGCCGCCATGTTGAAGCTGTCCTCCAGCCGGTCCAGCACCACCGTGAAGGTCCGCGTGCGCTGCTCCACCACGCGGTCGATCTTCTCCTTGCGCACGTCGAGCAGCAGGGACTCCGCCTCGACGGGCTTGTGCTCGAAGGGCTCGTAGCGGGGACCACCACCACTCATCGCGTCAGGACCTCCGCCCCTTCGTGGCGCGCTTCGCGGGCGCCTTCTTCGCCGCGGCCTTCTTGGCTGGGGCCTTCTTCGCTGCCGCCTTCTTCGCGGGAGCCTTCTTGGCAGGAGCCTGCTTCGCCGCAGCCTTCTTGGCTGGGGCCTTCTTCGCCACGGCCTTCTTGGCAGGAGCCTTCTTCGCCGCTGCCTTCTTGGCAGGAGCCTTCTTGGCCGCCGGAGCCTTCTTGGCCGCCGGAGCCTTCTTGGCTGCCGGAGCCTTCTTGGCTGCCGGAGCCTTCTGCGCGGGCGCCGGAGCCTTCTGCGCGGGCGCCGCCTTCACCGCGGCCTTCTTCACGGGCTTCGCGGGAGGCTCCACCTGCAGCTTCTCCGTCCGGCCCGTGAAGAGCACCTCGGCCGTTACGTCCATCAACGCCTGCAGGCCCTCGCCCGTCGCGGTGGACACCGGGAACAGCGCCACGCCCCGCTCGCGCAGGGCCGCCGCGAGCCCCTCGAGCTTCTCGCGCCCATGCGGCAGATCGATCTTGTTGGCCGCCACCACCTGCGGCTTCCTCGACAGCTCCTGGCTGTACTTCTCCAGCTCGCGGTTGAGGATGTCGAAGTCCGCCAGCGGCTCGCGGCCCTCGCCCTCCGCCCCCAGGTCCAGCAGGTGGATGAGCACCTTGCACCGCTCCACGTGGCGCAGGAACTGGTGCCCCAGCCCCACGCCCTCGCTGGCGCCCTCGATGATGCCGGGGATGTCCGCCATCACGAACGACAGGTTGTCCTTGTACTGGACCATGCCCAGGTTGGGCACCAGCGTGGTGAACGGGTAGTCGGCGATCTTCGGCCGCGCCCGGCTCACCCGGGAGATGAACGTGCTCTTGCCCGCGTTGGGAAAGCCCAACAGCCCCACGTCCGCCAGCAGCTTCAGCTCCAGCGTGAGCGTGCACTCCTCGCCCTTGGTGCCCTCCTGGGCAAACCGCGGCGTCTGCCGCGTGGACGTGGCGAAGTTCATGTTCCCCAGCCCGCCGCGCCCGCCCTTGGCCGCCACGAACTGCTGCCCCGGCTCGCTCAGGTCCACCAGCAGCTCGCCCGTGTCCGTGTTGCGGATCAGCGTGCCCACCGGCACCTTGAGGATCATGTCCTCGGCGCCCCGGCCGTTGCAGTCGCTGCCCATGCCGTTCTCGCCGCCCCTGGCGCGGTGGTGCTGCTGGTAGCGGAAGTCCAGCAGCGTGGTCAGCTGCGGATCCCCCACGAAGATGACCGAGCCGCCGTTGCCCCCGTCTCCTCCGTTGGGGCCGCCACGCTCGATGAACTTCTCGCGCCGGAAGGACACCGCGCCGTTGCCGCCGTCACCGGCCTTCACGAAGATGCGTACTTCATCAACGAACTTCATAAGCCCGAGGCCTCTGCTCCCCCGTGGGGAGCCCTGATCGATAAACGCAGAACGGGCCGCTCTCGTGTCCAGCCGCCTGATGGCGCATGGACCGGGAGCGACCCGCTCGATTGCAGCCAGGCCCACCCAGAGGGCGGGCCCGTGAAAGACGGCTTTAGGCGCTCGCCGCCGGGGCCTGGGCCTCGGCCGGGTAGACCGAGACCTTCTTGCGGTCACGCCCCAGACGCTCGAACTTCACCACCCCGTCCACCGTGGAGTAGAGGGTGTAGTCCCGCCCGAGCTTCACGTTCGTGCCGGGGTGAATGACCGTGCCCAGCTGCCGCACGATGATGCTGCCGGCGGTGACCGTCTCGCCGCCGAACACCTTGACGCCGCGGCGCTGCGAATTCGAGTCACGCCCGTTGCGCGAAGAACCCTGTCCCTTTTTATGAGCCATGACACCTGTCCTGCATGAACCGGGTGCCAGCAGGCTCCCGGGAAAGATGATGAGCCGGAACTACCCGGAGATAGAGGTGACCTTGACCTCGGTGTAGGGCTGACGGTGGCCGCGGCGGCGCGTCCAGCCCTCCTTCTCCTTGCGGAAGTGCAGCACGCGGCGGTGCTTGTCCTGCGCGAGGATCTTCCCCACGACCTTGGCGCCGCCCACGGTCGGCTGTCCCACCTTCGGGGACTCAGAGCCGCCCAGCATGAGCACGTCGTTGAAAGTCACCTCGGTGCCGACCGCTCCCGTCACCTTCTCGATGCGGAGCACGTCACCCTCGTTCACTCGGTACTGCTTGCCGCCCGTGCGAATCACTGCGTACATCGTCGGAACCTCTGGTCGATACGGGTTGGGTCAACCCGTGAATGCCATCGCGCATTTCGGACGGAGGCCCGCCCGTATATGCAAAGGACGGCCGATCTACGAGAGATGATCGGCCGAGTCAAGGCGGATGGGGGGCTACCTCGCACATCTTCCCGCTCGTTCAGTAGCCCTGACTTCACCTCGGCGCCATGGCGGGCGCTCTGGCAACCGTTAGTATGCACGCCCCCTTAACACCCTTTCTGGAGGGTCAACACTCATGAAGAATTGGATCATCGCTCTGATCGCGGCCTCGGCCGTGGCGCTCACCGGTTGTAGTTCAACGTGCGATAACTTCGCCACCATCGGGGATGACCTGGTGGAGAAGGTCAAGCCGTGCCTGGACGCGGGAGACCCGACGCCGCCCGCGTTCAACGTGAACCAGTGCGACCGGGCCTACGACAACTGCACGGACGCGGAGAAGGAGTCGCTGGACGAGTACGCCGACTGCCTGGACAAGCTGGAGGCGTGCACCCCGGGCACCAAGAACGCCTTTGGCACCGCGCTGGATGCCTGCAACGACTACCTGGATGCGCGGGTGGGCGAGAGCTGCCAGATGGTGTTCGAGGGCTGAGCCAGGCGGGCGCCTGACTCAGAACGGAGGCGCCTTGGCGGCCAGCGCCCGGCGGATGGCGCGGCAGCGCTGGTAGAGTTGAAGGTCGAGCGGGTCCGCGGTCAGGCCCCGCTCGTACGCCTCCAGGGCGCGGTCCAGCTGGCCGTTGCGCTCGTAGGCATTGCCCGTGAGCACGTGCACATGGGCGGTGCCCGCGGCGCTGGGGCGCTTGAGGAGGAACTCGCGGCGCACGGCCTCGAGCTGGGTGACGGTGAACCCCGCGGCCAGGCAGCTCTCCACGCCCCAGAAGTTGCCCATCAGCGCGTCGTACAGGGCGCGGCGCGGCAGGTTCGTCAGCGTCTCCCCCGCGTCGCGCACCCGGGTGAGCACCGTGTCCAGCAGCACCCGCTGAGGCGCCGAGAGCGCCAGGCCGCGCAGCGTCTCCAGCTCGGCGAGCGCCGCGCGCACCCGCACCCGCACCGCCTCGGCGCCCGCGTTCTGCGGCAGCGACAAAAGCGAGTAATGGTCCTTCTGCAGGTTGGCCCGGTAGCTCTCCAGCAGCGGGGTGGCGTCGGCGTTGGCCGCGTGCTGCACCACATGGAGCGGGGTGTTGCCCGTGCCGCCGCGCAGCAGCTGGGCCACCGCGGCCTTGAAGTCCGCGGGGGGCTCGACGAACTGGACGCCGAAGCCGGGCTCCATGCCCCAGAGCCGGGCCTGCTCGGCCGTCACCAGCCGCACCACGTCGCACGCGGAGGTGAGCAGCCCCCGGGCCAGCTCCAGCGTCACCTGCACGCGAGCGAAGAGCGCGGGCAGCTCGCCCTGCGTCTGCAGGAACAGGCCACCCCGGGCGAGGTCCGAGCACATCATCCGCTGAGCGGGCGCCCCGGGGCGCAGCACCACCCGGGCGGGCACCTCCACGGTGCGGGAGCGGCCGCCGGGCTGGGGCGCCCCCGCCTGAGCAGGAGCCGGCGCCGCGGCGGCAGGAGCCGGAGCAGGAGGCGGCGGCGGCGCGGCGAGCTCGGGGGGAATGTAGCCCCGGAGCTCGTCGGCGAGCGCCTGCTCCAGCGCGGCCTTCAGGGCCAGGGCATTGTCGTAGCGCTCATGGGGCAGCTTGCCCAGGGCGTGCAGGATGACGGCCTCCACATTCACGGAGACGCCCGGGTGAATGGAGCGCGGAGGCGGCGGGGGCAGCGTCTGGTGCGCCACCAGCTGCGCGGCGCTGCCCTCGTCCGTGAAGGGCAGCTGCCCGGTGGCCAGCTGGTAGGCGATGACGCCCAGCGCGTACACGTCCGCGCGCCCGTCCAGCTTCTGGCTCCGGGACTGCTCGGGCGCCATGTACTCGGGGGTGCCGACGATGATGCCCGCCTGCGTCTGCGGCCCCGCCCCGTCAATCAGCTTGGCGATGCCGAAGTCGAGCACCTTCACGAAGGGCGGCGCCCCCTTGGCGCGCTGCACCAGGAAGATGTTGTCCGGCTTCAGGTCGCGGTGGACCACGCCGCGCAGGTGGGCCGCGTGCAGCGCCTCACAGGCCTGCGTGAGGATGGGCACCCACACCTCGGCTTTGACGGGCGCGCCCACCAGCGTGGACATGGGCACCCCCTCCAGGTACTCCATGATGAGGTAGGGGCGCGGGGGGGCCGCGTTCATGTCGAAGATGCTGACGATGTTCTCGTGGCCGATGAGGTTCACCGCCCGGGCCTCGGCATGGAAGCGCTGGACGAGCTCGGGATAGGCCGCCAGGTGCTCGTGCAGCACCTTCACCGCCATGCGGCTGCCAATGGACACGTGCTCGCCAAGGTACACCGAGCCCATGCCGCCCCGCCCCAACCTGCGGATCAGCCGGAAGCTGCCAAGCTGTGTCCCCAGCAGCGGATCGTCCTCTTCCGCCATCATGTCCGGAGAGTTCAGCTCATCATCCATGACGGATGCGTCATCCTCACTGGCGTGTGTTCAGGGATGGCCACGATAGCCCGACGCTACCCATGAAATGGCCTGGGTATTCCGAAGCGAGCGTCCCCCTCGCCGCCAGGGTAGCGGACAACCTCGCGGGATGCACGGACGGTTTGGTTCCGGGTGCCCAGGGCCCTGGGTAGAGTGCCGCCCCCATGTCCACCTCGGCTCGTCGCATCCCGCTGGTCAATCTTGCCCATTATCGCACGGGCACGCCCCAGGAGCGTGCCCGCTTCATCCAGGTGTTCGGTGACGCGCTCAAGGAGTTCGGCTTCGTGTCCGTGGAAGGCCACGGCATCGATGACGCGCTGATCCGCCGCACCTACACGGATGTAGAGCGCTTCTTTCATCTGCCCGACGAAGTGAAGCGCCAGTACACCGTGCCCGGCGGCGCCGGCCAGCGCGGCTACACCGGCTACGGCCAGGAGCACGCCAAGAACCGCACCGTGGGAGACCTCAAGGAGTTCTGGCATGTGGGGCGTGAGCTGTCCTCCACGCACCCACACTTCTCACCGCAGTACGGCCCGAACGTGTGGCCGCACGAGGTGCCCTCGTTCCGGGCGAACACGCAGGCGCTGTTCACCGCGTTGGACCGGGCCGCGGCGGTGATGCTGCAGTCGCTGGCGGAGTACTTCAGCGTGGCGAAGGACACCTTCAGCGCCATGGCGCAGGACGGCAACTCGATTCTGCGGCTCATTCACTACCCGCCGCTCGAGGAGCGCTTCATCCCCGGTGGGGTGCGCGCCGCCGAGCACGAGGACATCAACCTCATCACCCTGCTGTGCGAGGGCACCGCGTCGGGGCTGGAGCTGCTCACGCGCGACGGAGAGTGGATCCCCGTGGACACGCTGCGCGGGCAGATCGTCGTGGACTCGGGCGACATGCTCAGCCGGGTGACCAACAACGTCATCCCCGCCACGACGCACCGCGTGGTCAACCCGCCCAGGAGCGCGGAGGACACCACGCGCTACTCGATGCCCTTCTTCGTGCACCCCTACCCGAAGTGCGTGCTGCAGCCGCTGCCCAACACCGTCACCGACGGCACCGCCGCGATGATGCCGCCCATCACCGCGGACGCCTTCCTGCAGCAGCGCCTGCGGGAGATTGGCCTGATCAAGTAGCCGGTGACATCCTCCGCACGGTGGATGCCACCCCTGTGTCGACGCACCTCGAGCTGTTCGCCATCCAGCCCCGTGTCTGCCTGGAGGACTACGCCTCGGAGGAGACCTTCGCCGAGCGCCACCGGGCCCTGGCCCGCCGCATCGACGGGCTGAGGGCCCGGGATGAGGCGGGGCGCCCGCGCTACCCGGCGCTGGCGGTGTGGCCGGAGATGGTGGGCGCGGCGCTGGGGCTCATGGGGCACCTGCACCGGGTGCGCCACACCCGCACGACGAAGGCGGCCATGGCCCGCGTGGCGCTGGCCGAGGTGCCCTCGCTGGCCGCGGCGGCCGTGCGCCACTGGCCCTCTTGCCTGGAGGAGTGCCTGTACACCGCCACGGCGGCGCGGGTGCACCGCGCCATGTGGACCACGTTCTCGCGCATCGCCCGGGACTTCGAGCTGTGGGTGGTGGCCGGCAGCGCGCTGCTGCCTCGCAACCGGCTGGGCCTGGACACCGCTGACTTCTCACCGGTGAGCGCGCGCACCTACAACACCAGCTACACCTTCTCGCCCGAGGGCCGCTGCGTGGCCGCGACGCGCAAGGTCAACCTGGTGCCCACCCAGGAGGATGTCGTCCGGCTCAGCCCCGGCAGCCCCGAGGAGCTCCACGGGGTGCCCACGCCCTTCGGACAGCTGGGGACGCTCATCTGCTACGACGGCTTCCGCGAGCCCCACACCTCGCACGAGCCCGCGTTCGTGCCCGCCGCGAAGCTGTTGGATGCGCGGGGGGTGAGCGTCATCGCCCAGCCCTCGGCCAACCCCTGGCCATGGGACGAGCCGTGGGCCTTCAACGCGCCGGGCGAGGCGCAGCTGCGGCGGGAGCAGTGGTTCAACGAGGGGCTCTACTCGCAGCTGGGGGCGCTCCAGTCCGCGCGCTACGCGGTGAACCCGCAGCTGGTGGGCGGCTTCTTCGAGAACGTGTTCGAGGCGCCCTCGCTCATCCTGGAGCGGGTGGGCCCAGGCGCGGTGCGGGTGCTGGCGCAGTCGAGCGATCCGCGCGCCGAGGACGTGCTGCACGTCACCGTTCCCCTGGCTTAGCGTCAGGCCTTGGCGCCCTCGAAGGTGACGCGCAGTCCCTGGTGCGTCACCGAGATGAGCGGGCGGCCCAGCCAGCCGCAGTGCTTACACACACCGCTGGGCCCCGCGGAGGAGATGCGCACCGGAAGGTCCGCCGCGCACACGGGGCACCCTTCGGGGATCATGTAGTCGCGTGCTGGTGCATGAACTTCGGTCATGCATTTAGAGGTAACGCAGGTGTCGGCCTCCGCAATGGCCGGCGCCTCCCACAGGGCCGCGAGAGCAGGCAGCCTGGCGAGCCCCCGGTGGCTCAGTCTCCGAGCTTCTTCTTCAGCAGCTCGTTGACCAGGGCGGGGTTGCCCTTGCCCTTCATGGCCTTCATCACCTGGCCCACGAAGAAGCCGAAGATCTGCTTCTTGCCGCCACGGTACTTCTCCACCTCGCCCGCGTTCTTGGCCAGCACGTCGTCCACCACGGCCTCCACGGCGCCCGCGTCGCTCACCTGCGCCAGGCCCTTCTCCGCGATGATCGCCTCGGGCGCCTTGCCCGTGCGGAACATCTCGCCGAACACGTCCTTGGCCGCGTTGTTCGACAGCGTCCCCTTCTCCACCGCCGTGAGCAGCTCGCTGAACTGCGATGGAGTGAAGCGCAGCGTGGACACCGTCACCGTGCCGCCGCTCTCGTTGAGCAGCCGCGTCAGCTCGCCCTGGAACCAGTTGGAGAGCTTCTTGTAGTCCTTGTAGTGCTGGGTGCAGGCCTCGAAGAGGTCCGCCAGCGGCCGCTCCGCGCACAGAAGCTTCGCGTCGTACGCCGGCAGCCCGTACTGGCTCATGAAGCGCTGCAGCTTCGGGCGCGGCAGCTCCGGCAGCTCGCTGGCCATCTGGTCGATCAGCGCGTCCGGCACGTGCAGCGGCGGCAGGTCCGGCTCGGGGAAGTAGCGGTAGTCGTGCGCGTCCTCCTTCGAGCGCATCGAGCGTGTCTCACCGCGCTGCGTGTCCCACAGCCGCGTCTCCTGATCGATCTTCCCGCCGCCCTCGAGCACCTCCACGTGCCGGCCGATCTCGTACTCGATGGCCTGCTTGATGAACCGGAACGAGTTGATGTTCTTCAGCTCCACGCGCTGGCCGTACTCGGTGGCGCCCTTGCGCATCACCGACACGTTGGCGTCGCAGCGGAACGAGCCCTCCTCCAGGTTCCCGTCGTTCACTCCCAGGTACACCAGCACGTCCCGGAGCGCCTTGAGGTACTCCACCGCCTCGTCCGCGCCGCGCAGGTCCGGCTCGCTGACGATCTCCATCAGCGGCACCCCGGCGCGGTTCAGGTCCACCAGGCTCTCGCCCACGCTGGCGTCGTGCACGCTCTTGCCCGCGTCCTCCTCCATATGGATGCGGCGCACCCGGATGACCTTCTCACCCTCGGGCGTGTCGATGGTCAGCTTGCCCCACTCGCAGATGGGCTGATCGTACTGAGTAATCTGGTAGCCCTTGGGCAGGTCCGGATAGAAGTAGTTCTTGCGGCTCCAGACGCTGGTCTTCTTGATGGTGCAGCCCAGCGCCAGGCCCGTGCGCACGGCGAACTCCATCACCCGCTGGTTGAGCACCGGCAGCACGCCGGGCATGCCCAGGCACACCGGGCAGGTGTTGCGGTTGGGCTCGGCGCCGAACTCGGTGGAGCAGCCGCAGAAGATCTTCGACTTCGTGAGCAGCTGGGCGTGAACCTCGAGGCCGATGACAGGCTGGAAATCGCTCAGGGGCATGGAGTGACTCAAGGCGCGCCGCTACAGCGGCGCGAACCGGCGGTGGAAGTCGTGCTCGCGCTCGAAGGCCCGGGCGATGCGCAGCATCCGCGCCTCGTCGAACGGCTTGCCGAGGATCTGCAGGCCAATGGGCAGGCTCGACTTCGTGAAGCCGCACGGCAGCGACAGGCCCGGCAGGCCCGCCAGGTTGCACGGCAGCGTGAACACGTCCATCAGGTACATGGACAGCGGATCATTCACCTTCTCGCCCAGCTTGAACGGCGGCACCGGGGAGATGGGGGACAGGATGGCGTCCACCTGCTCGAAGGCCCGCGTGAAGTCCTCGCGGATGAGCGTGCGGGCCTTCTGCGCGCGCAGGTAATAGGCGTCGTAGTAGCCGGCCGACAGCGCGTAGGTGCCCAGCATGATGCGGCGCTTGACCTCGGCGCCGAAGCCGCGCTCGCGCGTCTGGGCGTACATCTCCTTCAGGCCCCGCGCGTCCTTGGCCCGCTGGCCGTAGCGCACCCCGTCGTAGCGCGCCAGGTTGCTCGAGGCCTCCGCGGGTGCCAGCAGGTAGTAGGTGGCCAGCGCGTACTTCGTGTGCGGCAGGGACACGTCCACCAGCGTGGCGCCCAGCCGCTCGTAGGCCTTGAGCGCCTCGCGCACCGTGTGCTCCACCTCGGGGTCCATGCCGTTGATGAAGTACTCGCGCGGCACGCCCAGCCGCAGGCCGCGCACGCCGCCCTCCAGGTCCTGCTGGTAGTCGGGCGCCTCCACCTGCGCGCAGGTGGAGTCCTGCGGATCATGCCGCGCCAGCAGCTGCATCATCGCCGCGGTGTCCGCCACCGTGCGCGTCATGGGCCCCACCTGGTCCAGCGACGAGGCGTAGGCGATGACGCCATAGCGCGACACCCGCCCGTACGTGGGCTTGAGCCCCACCAGGTTGGTGAAGGCCGCGGGCTGGCGGATGGAGCCGCCCGTGTCCGTGCCCAGCGCGCCGAACACCTCGCGCGCCGCCACCGCCGCCGCCGAGCCTCCCGAGGAGCCTCCCGGCGTGCGGTCCAGCGCCCAGGGGTTGTACGTGGGGCCGTAGGCGCTGCCCTCGTTGGACGAGCCCATGGCGAACTCGTCCATGTTCAGCTTGCCCACGATGGGCAGGCCCGCCTCCTTCAACAGGCGCACCGCCGTGCCGTCATACGGCGGCACGAAGCCCTGGAGGATGCGCGAGCCGGCCGTCGTCTCCACGCCCTCGGTGAGGAAGATGTCCTTGAGGCCCACGGGCACCCCGTCCAGGGGGCTTGCGGGGCTGCCGGCCTGGCGGCGCGCGTCACTGGCCTCGGCGGCGGCCAGCGCGCCCTTCTCGTCCAGGCGCAGGAAGGCCTTCACCTTGCCGTCCACCTGCGCCACCCGGGCCAGGCACGCGCGCGTGGCCTCCACGGAGGAGACCTCTTTGGCGGCCAGCTTCGCCGCCAGCTCCAGCATCGACAGTTCGGTCAGCTCCATGGCTTCACTCGATGATCTTCGGAACCGCGAAGCTGGTGCCCACCTTGGAGGGAGCGTTGGCCAGCCCCTTCTCTGGCGGCAACGAAGGGCGCGTGGCGTCCTCGCGCAGCAGCGAGGCCGCCAGCGTGGCGTGAGAGGTGGGCTCCACGGAGTTCACGTCGAGCTCCTGCAATTGCGTCACCGCGTCCAGCACCGCGGAGAGCTGCGCCGCGTAGCGCTGCTCCTCCTCGGGCGTCAGCGAGAGCCGGGCCAGGGTGGCCACATGACGCACCTGCTCGATCGTGAGCTTCATGGAAGGGCCCCGGCGCCTACTTGCGCTTGAACAGGTTGAGCACGGCGCCCATCACCTTGCCGCTGTTCTCGCCGCCCTGGTTGATGATCTGGTCCAGCTCGCCCGCGTCCAGCCACACGCCCTGGCAGTTGAAGCAGGTGTCGATCTCCACCCGGCCCTTGGTCAGCGTCTGCAGGTCCATGCCGCACTTGGGGCACTTCATGTGGTGCAGCTTCTTGAGCTCCTCGCGCTGCTTGGCGGCCATCTCCTCGGCCTGCTGAAGCGCCATCTTGCGCTTCTTCTCGATCTCCTCGCGGGCGAAGTACTCCTCCTCGGTGGACGACGGCTTGTTGGACTCGGCCATGTGGTTCCTCCTTATTCCTTCAATCGCTCGATGGCACTGCGCGCCACGGAAGCCTCGGGTCCATTGGGGAGGATCTCGAGGTACCGCTCGTAATAGCGGATGGCTTCCGCCTTCTTTCCCTGGGTGCGGTAGGTCTCCGCAAGTCCTATGATTGCCTCTCCGTATCGCGGATTGAACTTGAGCGCCTGCCTGAATTCTGTCTCGGCCTGCCGAGTGTCGCCCATGTCAAGAAACGCCATGCCGCGCCCCGCGTACGGCTCGGCCCGGGCCGGCTCCAGCTCCGCCGCCTGGGCATAGGCCTCCAGGGCCGCCGCCGAGCGCTCCCGATCCCGGTTCCGGTCTCCCTGCGTCATGTAATAGTCGAAGTCGCGCACCGGCGCTGGCCGTTTCACCGTGGGAGCCCCCGCATCCACCCGGGCTCCCGCGTCCGGCGAGGCTCCCGCGTTCGCCAACTCTCCGGCATCCGGGGTGCCCGCATCCATATCCAGCAGCGCGCCCGCGTCCCCGGTTCCACCGTCCCCGGTGCCGTCCAGGGCGCCCGCGGCCAGGGCTCCTCCGTCCTCCGAGTCCTCTCCCCGGCCCGCGTCCGCCTGGGCCTCGGCCAGGGCCCGGGCCTCGGCGGCGGCCTTCTCGGCACGCTCCTGCTCCAGGCGCTCCTGGGCCAGGCGCTCCTGCTCCTGCCGCTGTGCGAGGGCCAGGCGCGCGGCCTCCGCCTCTCTGGGCAGGTACACCTGGAGGTAATAGAAGGCGGAGGCACCCCCAGCCAGTAGCAACACCAGCAGCACCAGGAACAGGGGGAAGCGGCGCCCGGACTCGCGGGTGTGCGCCGGAACCACGGGGGGCGGAGCGGCGCGCTGAGGCGCCAGCGGCTCCGGGCTTCGAGGGGTGGCCGGGGCCGGCGGCGTGCCCAGGCCCATGTTCACCTGGGCCTGGAGCACCGCGGCCCTCTGCGCCTCGTCCACCAGTTGGAAGAAGGTGGCCAGCTCGGCGATGTCCCCCAGCCGCTTCCAGCTGTCCCCCGTGAGGGAGATCTCGTCATCGCGCGACACCTTGCGCTCGACGATCCACTTCTGCAGCGTGGTGAGATCCTTCAGGGTGAAGAGGTTTCCGCTGGCCTGGCGCACGCGCCACTCGCGGCTTCGCTCCCCTGGCCCCACCGCCGCGGGCGGCAGCACGGGGGCGGGCTCCGCGTTGCCACTGCCCTGGTTGGCGGAAGCCGTGCCCACCGGCGCGGCCGTGCGGATGGGCTCGCCCAGGGGCTGCAGTCCAGCGGGAGGCGGCGTGGGCGGCGGGCCTCCCAGTTGCACCGGTGGCGCCTCGGGCGCCAGCTGCCCCGGCTTGACCGCCATGGTGACGACCAGTGCCTTCTTCTTCACCACGAAGACGTGGTGGCACGTGGTGCACTGGACGGTGACTCCGGTCTCGGAGACCCGGGAGTCATCAAGCTCGTATTGCGTCTTACATCGCTCGCAGCGAACTTCCATGCACCCCGCCTACCAGCTTCGATTGGCCCACCATACTGGGCCCTGAGCCAGCTGACCTCAATTTGACGTCTACCGTCGCCAGCGGAGCGGTCGGAAAATTGACCCAACCCCCTCGCTCCCTACACTCGGCCCAGGCAGTCGCTACAGCCTGCTACGCGTCTGAGAGGGATGGGTCATGACGGCCAGGAAGGCCAGGGCGGAGAAGACGGTCCTGTCGAAGCAGGAGATCGCCACGCGCCGTAAGGCGCTGACGGAGAAGAAGTTGCAGACCGGCGGTGCCGGACGCAGAGCCCTCGTGGGCGTCTTCGTCCTCTGCGCGTCCGTCATCTCCTTGCTGTCGGTGGCGAGCTTCAGCGCCAAGGATCGGGTGGGACCCGGGTTCCAGAACATGGTGGGCCCCATGGGCCACCTCATTGCCGAGGGGCTCCGGGGGCTGCTCGGGGTGTGTGCCTACCTCGTGCCCGCGTGTGGCATCTACGCGGCCATGGTGCTCTTCGTGGGAGACCGCGACCGGCGCCGGCTGCCACAGGTTGTCGCGCTGGCGCTGCTGACGCTGAGCGGGGCGGTGCTGGCGCAGCTGGCGTTCGCGGGAGATCCCGGCTGGGCGCATCCGCCCGGCGGCGCGGTGGGCGCGGGGCTGGGCGGGCTGCTGATGGGGCTGTTCTCCACGGTGGGCACCGTCATCCTCGTGACGGCGGTGGCCGCCGCGGGGCTCATCGTCGGCACGCAGTACACGTTCCTCAAGCTGTGCGCGCTGCTGTGGGCCGGGGCGTGTGTGCTGGGCAAGCGCATTCAGGAGTCCGCCCTCGCCTACTGGGAGGCGCAGAAGGTGGCGTACAAGGAGCGCCAGGAGCGCCTGGAGCAGGAGAAGGCCGAGGAGGCCGCGTTCCTCGCCCAGCTCGAGGCCGATGAGGAGGAGCTGGCCGAGGCCGAGCGTGACGCCGCCGAGGCCGAGGCCGCCGAGGCCGAGGCCATGGCCGAAGAGGCCGTGCGTCTGGCGCGCGAGCAGGAGAAGGAGCAGCTCGAGGCGGCCCGGAAGGCCGCGAAGGAGGCCAAGGAGGCCGCCCGTACCGGCCGCGGTAAGGACAAGCTCCCCGAGTTGCCGGCCACCACCGCTCCGCTGGCCCTGGCCGAGAAGCGCCCGGTGCCTGGGGCGGATCCCGCCTGGGCCTCGTTCCTCGCGCCCTCGTCCAATCTGGCCACCGCCCCCGCCGCGGCGGCCGCTGCGAATGGCGCGCCCTCCGAGCCGCCGCGCAAGCGTGAGCGCAAGACGCCCAACATCGTCACCGGTCCGGCCGCGCCCGGGTCCCTGCCTCCCACCCCCGCCGCGGCGCTGGAGGCCGCGGTGGCTGCCGCCGAGCCCGCCGCACCGGGGGCCCCGGCTCAGGCGATGGCACAGGCTCCGGCCACCGCGGCTGCTGCCCCGGCCTCGCCTGGCGCCATCGTCCCGGCTTCCGCGTCCGCGCTGGCGCGCACCCCGCTCATCGTGGAGCCCAAGGCCCCGCCCAAGCCCACCGCGAAGAAGGCCGAGCAGTTCGAGTTCGTCGGCGGCCGCAAGAGCTTCTCGCTGCCTCCGCTGGACGTGCTCGAGGCGGACAAGAAGGAGCGCTCGGCGCTGGACAAGGACGCCTTCCTCGTCACCGCCGAGAAGCTGCGCGCCAAGCTGGCCGACTTCGGCATCGTGGGCGAGGTGGTGGAGATCCGCCCCGGCCCTGTCGTCACCATGTACGAGTTCCTCCCGGGCCCCGGCATCAAGGTGAGCAAGATCGCCGCGCTCCAGGACGACCTGGCCATGGCCATGGAGGCCATGCGCGTGCGCATCGTCGCCCCCATCCCCGGCAAGGGCGTGGTGGGCATCGAGGTGCCCAACAAGGACCGCGAGACGGTGTTCCTCAAGGAGATCGCCGAGCAGGACGCCTTCACCAAGGGCCAGAGCCGGCTCACCATGTGCGTGGGCAAGGACATCGAGGGCATGCCCTACGTGTTCGATCTGGCCAAGGCGCCCCACCTGCTCATCGCGGGCACCACCGGCTCGGGTAAGTCGGTGGCCGTCAACTCGATGATCATGAGCATCCTCCTGAAGTCCACGCCGGAGGAGGTCCGCTTCATCATGGTGGACCCGAAGATGCTCGAGCTCTCCGTGTACGAGGGCATTCCCCACCTGCTGCTGCCGGTGGTGACCGACCCCAAGAAGGCCGCGCTCGCGCTGCGCTGGGCCGTGGAGGAGATGGAGCGCCGCTACCAGATGCTGTCCGAGGCCGGCGTGCGCAACATCGCCGGGTTCAACAAGCTGGTGGAGACCTCCGCCGGCGAGGTGAAGGCCACCATCGAGCAGCCCGTCAAGGAGAAGAAGCCCGCCAAGCCCAAGAAGGTCGTCCACATCGTGGATGTGGCGCCCAGCGAGCCCGCGCCCGCTGGTGTCTCCGCCTCCAGCGACGGCCCCGGGGTCGCCGCGCCGAAGGACGACGCGGAGGACATGCGCGAGGCCATCGCCTCCGAGCCCGAGCCCACCGAGGCTCCCGTCGAGGCCGCCGCCCAGACGGACGAGGCGGACGGCGCGGACGGGGCGGATGAGACCACAGAGAGCCTGGAGGCCACGTCCTCCGAGGGCTCCGAGCCGGAGAAGAAGGAGCTCAAGAAGCTGCCCTACATCGTCGTCATCATCGACGAGCTGGCGGACCTGATGATGGTGGCCAGCCGCGAGGTGGAGACGTACGTGGCGCGCCTGGCGCAGATGGCGCGCGCGGCCGGCATCCACCTGATGGTCGCCACGCAGCGTCCGTCCACGGACGTCGTCACCGGCATCATCAAGGCCAACTTCCCCACGCGCATCAGCTTCATGCTGCGCTCTAAGCCGGACTCGATGACCATTCTGGGCACGGTGGGCGCCGAGGCCCTGCTGGGCATGGGCGACATGCTCATCATGCCGCCCACCAGCGCGCACCTGCAGCGTGTGCACGGCGCCTACGTCTCCGAGACGGAGATCAAACGCGCGGTGGACCACCTCAAGGCCCAGGGCAAGCCCGTCTACGACGAGAACATCCTCAAGCCGCGCGAGGAGGACGTGGAGAGCGGTGGCGAGGAGGACGAGCTGTCCGACGAGCTGTACGATCAGGCCCTGGCCACCGTGAGCGAGATGCGCGCGGTGTCCATCTCCATGCTCCAGCGCAAGATGCGCATCGGCTACAACCGCGCCGCGCGCATGATCGAGCGCATGGAGCGCGACGGAGTGGTGGGCCCGGCCGACGGCGCCAAGCCCCGCGAGGTGCTCATCCGCGGGGTGGGCGACATGCCGGGCGCCGGGGCGATGTAGATGTTTGGCTCATGATTGTCGCCATCTCGCGCTTTCGCCCTCCGAGCGACCAGGCAGAGCACCTGGTCGCTCGCTTCCAGGAGCGCTCCCGGCTCGTGGACCAGCACAAGGGCTTCCTGGGGCTGGAGATTCTCCGCTCCTTCGAGCGCCAGCCGGAGTTCCTGCTGGTGACGCGCTGGAAGGACCGGGACGCCCTGCGCGCCTACCTCCAGTCCCCGGACTTCCAGGTGGCCAAGGCGGCCAGCGTCGCGGAGGACGCCACCTTCGCCATGTATGAAGTGGTGGGCCAATGAGGCGCTTAACCGTTTCCAAGCGGGCCCAGGTCCGTTAAGGGCGGTGCACCATGGCTGAACGCATCGCCCTGTTCGCAACCACCGCCCGCGGCACCGAGGACCTCCTGGCCGAGGAGCTCAAGGAGCTGGGCACCAAGCGCATCCGTCAGGACCGGGGCGGCGTGCGCTTCATGGCCACGCTGGATGAGGCGCTGCGCGTGTGCCTGTGGTCCCGCATCGCCATGCGCGTGCTCTACCCGCTGGGCGAGTTCGAGGCCCACGGCGCCCAGGGGCTCTACGAGGCCGCAGCCAGCGTGCCCTGGGAGGAGCACCTCACGCCGGACCACACCTTCGCGGTGGAGGCCACGCTGAAGGACAGCGAGCACACCCACTCGGGCTTCGTGGCGCTCAAGGTGAAGGACGCGCTGGTGGACCGGATGCGCGAGAAGCTGGGCGCGCGGCCCGACGTGGACACCCGCTCTCCGCACGTGAGCGTGATTGCCCACCTGGCCAAGGAGAAGCTGTCGCTCTCGCTGGACCTGTGCGGCGAGCCTCTGCACCGCCGCGGCTACCGCGTGCGCCCTACCCCCGCTCCGCTCAAGGAGACGCTGGCCGCCGCCCTGCTGCGCGCCGCCGGGTACAACGGCGAGGAATCGCTGGTGGACCCCATGTGCGGCTCGGGCACGCTCATCATCGAGGGAGGCCTCATCGCGCGGCGCCGGGCTCCGGGCATCAACCGCTCGTTCGCCGTGGAGCGCTGGCCCCACCTGGGCGCCCGCGCCAAGGAGCTGCTCGAGGACCTGCGCGCGGATGCCCGCCGCAACGAGCGCAAGGTGGAAGTCACGCTGCGCGGCTTCGACAAGGATCCGGAGGCCGTCGAGGCCGCCATCCGCAACGTGAGGGCGGCCCGGCTCTCGGAGGAGATTCAGATCTCCGAGGGCGACGCCACCAAGCCGCTGCCGCTGCCCTCGGGCGGGGGGATGCTGATCACCAACCCGCCTTACGGCGAGCGCATCGGCACCGGTGGCCAGAAGGGCATGAAGTCCTTCTACTTCAAGCTGGGCGACAACCTGCGCAACGCCGAGGGCTGGCGCGTCTTCGTGCTCTCCGGCAACCCGGCCTTCGAGAGCGCCTTCCACGCGCGCCCGCTGAGCCGCCGGGACGTGTGGAACGGCCCCATCCCCTGCACCCTGCTGAGCTACCACTTCGGCTCCCGCGAGCCGCAGGCGCCCCGCTCAGAGCCGGTTCTCGGTGCGCCGCAGCAGCCGCAGGATGTTGCTCCGGTGCGTCCAGAGCATGAAGGCGAAGAGGACGCCTGAGAGCACCGCGTACTCGGGCGCCCGGGCCGTGAAGGCCGCGGTGCCCACCGCCGCCACGCCCGCGGCCAGTGAGCCCACCGAGCTCACCCGGGTGAGTGCCAGCACCAGCCCGTACACCGCGGCCCCCGCCAGCGCCGCCACCGGCACCAGGACGATGAGCACGCCCAGCGCGGTGGCCACGCCCTTGCCGCCCTTGAACTTCAGCCACACCGGGTAGCAGTGGCCCAGGAACGCCGCCAGCGCCACCGCCACGTGCCCCCGGGGGCTGTCGGGCAGCAGGTGCAGCGCGAGCACCACGGGGAAGGTGCCCTTGAGCGCATCCAGCACCAGCACGAGGATGCCCAGCTTCTTGCCCGCCACGCGCGCCACGTTGGTGGCGCCAATGTTTCCGCTGCCCTGCTCGCGGACATCCACCCCGCGCGCCCACCGCGTCACCAGCACCCCGAAGGGAATGGAGCCCGCGAGGTAGCCGAGCAGGACGAGGGCAGCGAGCAAGTGCGGCTCACGCGAGCAGGTGGGGGAACTTCGTCTTCATCACCACATAGGCGTAGTTGCAGAGGATGACGATGGGCAGGCCGATGCGCACCCACCGCCACTCCCGGGGCGTGAGGATGACTTCCGGCACCGGCACCTTGAAGAGCATGTGCAGCAGCATCATCACCGCCATGGCGGCGAACAGCAGCGCGAACACGGTGCCCAGGGGATTGGCCTCCCAGGCCCTCAGGAAGTGGAAGTGCGAGACGTGGTCGGCCACCCGCGTCAGCCCACAGCCCAGGCACGGCCAGCCTGTCTGCTCTCGCAGCATGCAGCCCCAGAACGGGATGAGCTTCGCGATGGGGATGTACCGGGCCACGAGCAGGCCAATGAGCCCCGCCAGGCCCAGGGCATCCACCAGGCCGGGAGTGCGGTTGCGCGGCGGAATGAAGACTCTCACCCGCCCAGTGTAACGCGGGCGTGTGGCGGAGTGGACTGCTACCTGCCCGCGCCTTGCCCCCTCAAAGAGTTTTGGGCTATGCGCCAGGTATGAAGACGCTCCTCTCCTCCCTGCTGATGCTGGTCGCCGTTCCCCTGGTGGCGCTCGCTGGAGCGCCCGCCTCCACCCCCGCCAAGGCGCAGCCCGCCGCCAAGCACGAGAAGCACGAGAAGCATGACGCGGACTGCCACCACCCGCCGGTGCCGGCCCAGGCGGCCGCTGCCCAGGCAGGCGGCTGGACGCTCACCCGCGGCGAGGCGCTCAAGGGCGCCCCGGCGGTGAAGCTGGCGGACCTGCTCGCCAAGCCCCAGGAGCACAGCGGCAAGACGGTGCTCGTCGAGGGCCAGGTGCGCAAGGCCTGCGAGAAGAAGGGCTGCTGGATGGAGCTGGCCACCGCCACGGACGCCAAGGGCCCCGGGGTGCGGGTGACGTTCAAGGACTACGGCTTCTTCGTGCCGCTGGACTCGGCGGGCTCGCAGGCGCGCGTGGAGGGCCTGGTGCAGGTGGCGGAGCTGAGCGAGAGCCGCGCCAAGCACTACGAGGGCGAGGGCGCCATCGTCCCGCGCGGCAGCGATGGCAAGCCGCGCGAGGTGCAGCTGGTGGCCACGGGCGTAGAGCTGCGTCGCTAGACGATGGCTCGCAGCTTCAGCATGAGGGGCGTGCAGGGCGCGGCGGATCGAGCCGTGCGGCACGCCCGCGCCTGGATGCTGGAGACGGCACCCGGCTCACTGGTACATGACGTGTCGTTGGATCCACGCTTCCAGCACCGGGGCGTGGATCTGCTGTGGGAGCTGCCCTCGGGCGAGGTGCGCGGCGTCGAGGTGAAGGGCGACCGGCAGACGCGGCGGCGCTACTGGTTCGAGCTGGTGTCCAACGTGGAGAAGGACACCCCGGGCTGCTTCCTCTACAGCGGCGCGGACCTGATGCTGTACGTGTTCCTCACCCAGGCGGAGCTGCACGTGCTGCCGCTGAAGGAAGTGCGCGAGTGGTTCCTGCCCCGCGCCAAGGCGTACGCGCTCAAGCACACCTCCACCAAGACGGGGGCCATCCGCTACACCACGGTGGGAGCGATCGTGCCCTGCCACGAGGTGCTCGAGGCGGTGCCGAGCGTGCTCTGGATCTCCCTGAAGAAGACCGCCGAGCCCGCCGAGCCCGCCGAGCCCGCCGAGCCCCAAGGGGAGCAGAGCACGCCCGCCCTGGCGCCCACGGGCACGGATACGGAGTAGCCGCGCCCCAGGCAGCCTGAGTGACTACCGGCGGTGGCGGTGCCCCGGGTGCATCTCGTCGTGCATCTTGTTGAGGCGCGCGGCGTCCTGCGCCAGCGCCTGCAGCGAGCCCCTGTCCCCGGTCTTCTTGTAGACGTGCTCCAGCCGGGCGGCGAGATCGATCGCCAGGTGGATGTCCTTGTCCTTCTCGGCCTGCATCATCATCGAGCGGGCCTGCGTCGTCGCCTGGGGGAACGCGCCCAGGTGAATCAGCCCATCCACCGCGAGCAGCCGCGAGAGCGGGCCGCGGGCCGAGTCCGTCGTCACCTTCTCCAGGTCGGCGATGGCCGGGTCGCGCTCGCCCTTGGAGGCGCGGACGATGGCGGTGGCGATGCCGCGGCGGTCCGGCAGCAGGAACTCCTCCAGCTCGGCGAACTTCTCCGCGTGGCCCACGTGCCCGGCCTTGGCGAGCGTCTCGGCCATCGAGTCGAACAGCTCGGCGATCTTCTCGTTGAAGACGCCCAGCGCGCGCTCGATGAAGGCCAGCTGCGGCAGCCCCTTGTCATCCGTGGGCACCTTCTGGCGCACCGTCGTCATGCGCTCGAAGGCGGCGTCCACCGGAGCGTCCTGCTTGCCATCCAGCAGCAGCGCCAGCGACTTCATCAGCTCGGACAGGCTCTCGGACAGGTCCCGGGGCGCCACGCGGTCCGGCATCCACCGGCGCCACAGCTCATCCGCGGCGGCGAAGGGAAAGGGCTTGAAGGGGCCGGTGCCCTTCCACTTCTGGCCCCACTGCATGGCGATGTCCGTGGGCCAGGCCGACTCGGCGAGCGTGCGGAAGTCGCCCTCGGCCACGGGAACGCCGTAGTGCCCCAGGGTCCCGACGATGGCCTCCGTCGAATAGTCCTTGAGGCCCTTGCTCTGCCACGCCTTGTCCACGCGATCGGTGCTCACCGGTTGCTTCTCCTCGTCGCGCCGGCCATCGGCGCCAGCGGCCTTCTAGCAGAGCGAACCGGGCACGGCGCAAGCCCGCTCACGCCGGGCGGATGTCGGCGCCCGCCTGGGCCGCCACCGCCGAGGGCGGGGCCACCGCGGGCACCGTGGGCCACACGGTGGGGTTGCGCCGGCCGTCCACGACGCGCCGGGCCAGGTACGGCTCGCAGCCCCGGGCCTCGAAGGCCTTCCGGTAGGCGGCGAAGCCTGCTCCGGCCTTCCACGCATCCATCGCGGCCAGGCCCGCCTCGGGGCCACACTGCGCCAGCATGTACTCCACCCACGCCCAGCGCGCGGAGGTGGGCCGCACCTCGGCACGGCCCCGGAGCCCCTTGCGCAGCCGCTCCAGCCGGGCCTCCACCTCGCGAATGCCCGCGAACGGGGCCCCATCCAGCGGCGTGTTGCGCTTGGCCACGAAGGGCGCCACGCCCAGCGCCACGGGGATGATGCGCGACAGCTCCACCGTGAAGCGGATGAGCTCGTCGATGTCGGTGTCCTCTTCGTACGGCAGGCCCACCACGTTGTAGACCTTGAGCTGGCGCATGCCCGCCGTGCGGGCGAAGTTGGCCGCCCGGAGGATCTGCTCCTCCGAGTGCTTGCGGTCCACCAGGTCCCTCATGCGCTGCGAGGCGCCGTCCGCGGCCACCGTGAGGTTGGTGGCGCCGCCGCGACGCAGCGTGTCCACCAGCTCCTGGGTAAGCCGGTCCGCGCGCAGCGAGGACACGCCCACCTCGCGCCCCGAGTCCACCAGGGTGCGCAGCAGCTCGACGATGCGCGGGTGGTCCGTCACCGCCGCGCCCACCAGGCCCACGCGCTTGGCGTGCTCGGGGATGAGCGACAGCACCCGCTCGGGCGGCACCGTGCGCATGCCCCCGTTCGTGGTGCGCCTCATGACGCAGTAGTGGCACCCGCGCGAGCACCCCCGCTCCGGCTCGATGAGGAACATCGAGCGCAGCTCGGTGTGCGGGGTGATGATCTGCGAGCGGGCGGGCAGCCGCTCGTCCGAGGCCTTGGACACGAAGTAGCGAGCCCCACCCCGCCCGGGCACCCGGAAGCCAGGCGTGCGCGCCAGGAACGCCAGCAGCGCCTCCCGGTCCATCGAGGCGGCGGCCTCCACCAGGGTGTGGATGAGCTCCTCCGCCTCGCCCTGCACCAGCACGTCCACGAAGGGCTCGAGCGGATCCGGGTTGGAGAACGTCAGGGGCCCACCGGCGACGATGAGCGGGTGACGCTCGTCCCGCTCGTCCTTCAGGAGCGGCAGCTGCGCCAGCTCCAGCATGGTGAACAGGCCGGCGAGCTCCAGCTCGTACGCCACCGAGAACGCGAGCAGGGGGAAGCTGGAGACGGCCGCCCCGGACTCGTAGGTGAACAGGGGCGTGCGCGTGCGGCGGTAGGCCTCCACGTCATCCGGAAGGAAGACGCGCTCGGCGGTGGCGCCCGGGTGCAGGTGCAGCTCCCGGTAGATCGTCTGGTAGCCGAGCGAGCTCATCCCCACGTGGTAGGGGCTCGGGTAGCACAGGGCCACCCGATAGGGCGCCTCCTTGCGGAGCGTGCCCTGCTCGTCCGCCAGCCGTGCGCGAACACCTTCTACGAGTGAGTAACGACCCTCCATGCTCCTCCAGAGCGGTAATACCGTCTCTTCTAAACACCACGGCCCCGAGCAGCCACTCCCAGAAGGAGGACCACCGGGGCCGTCAGCTCTCCCGTACTGCCAGGAAGGACTACTCCGCCTTGAAGGCGGGAATGTCCCCCACCGGCACGCAGTGCCCCGGCTCATCCTCCGGGGCGCCCGGAGCGCGGAAGCACTCGACGTTGAAGTCCGGGTTCACGCCCGAGCCCCCGCCGCACGAATCCTCCTCGGAGGGATCGCACTCGGCCACCGGCCAGATGGCCCGGACCGTGTACTGCGTGGTGCAGCCATTGCGGGTGTAGGTCAGCTCGCCCTTCAGCTGGGTGCCGGGAGCCCGCGGCGCCGAGTACACCTGCACGTTGTCGAACTTGTAGCTGATGCTCTCCGCCGGCAGGGACTCGTCCTCGTCCTTGGTCGTCGCGTCATCCGCGACCGGAGCGGCGTTCACCGACGCCTCGGTGAAGTTCGAAGCCGAGCAGAAGCTATCCACCGTCGTATCCGTCAGACTGCCCACCGCCGTCTGCAGGTACGGATCGCCCGGATCGCGCGCCCCGCGCGACGCCAGGCCCTCGGGACGGATGGTCAGCTTCGACTCTCCCGGCGCCTCCGGGTTGGTGAACTTGAACACGCCCAGCGCCTCACCCGTGAGCACCGTCGACTCACACCCCACGGCCACGGTCGAGTTGGCCTTCAGGTCGTACTTGGCGTACCAGTTGGTGTCCTGAACGATGCAGCCCGCATCCGGCTGCTCGAAGTTGCAGCCCACCACCAGCGCACCCGCGCCCAGCACCGCCGCGGCCACCGTAACGATGTTCTTGATCATGGCTCTCTGAATTCCCATGTGCGCGGCGGCGCCTAGAAGGAGTACCGGATACCGAAACGCAGCTGCCGCGGCGCCTGGTACTCCTTGGGCTGGCGGAAGTTCTGGTTCACTTCGCTGTACTGCAGCAACCCACCCGAGGTGCGGCGCACGTTGCCGGGGCTGTCCTCGGTGGGCAGATCCGCCTCGGTGCCGTCCTTGACCGGAATGACTTCCTCGTAGGTATAGGACTCGTCCACCCGCGTCGCCGTCTGGAAGTTGAACAGGTTGAACACGTCCAGGGTGACCGAGACGACCTGGTTCTTGCCCACGCGGTAGTTCAAGCCCACGTTCGAGTCGATGGTGTTCACCCACGGGGTGCGGCCTCCCGAGCCACGCGGCAGCACGAAGGCCTCATCCTGACCGTACTCGGGGTGAGCGCCCCAGTAGCTGATCGGCGTGCCCGAGTTGCCCCGGTAGGACATGCCGATGCTGGCCGTCATCGCGTTGGTGAGGGTGACCTCACGCGCGCCGAACAGCTTGATCGCGTGCGTGCGGTCGAACGACAGCAGGCCGGTGCGGTTGTCCAGCAGATCGATCAGATCGAAGTCCGAGAGGATGTTCGGGTCCAGCTGCTCCGTCTCCGGACGGAACAGCCCCGGGTAGTTGCCGCGCAGCCGCGACCAGGTGTAGCTGACCTGGGCCAGCCAGCCTTCGGCGAAGGTGCGGTTGAGGTACAGCGTCACGGCGTTGTAGGTGCGCTCCGCCTTCGGGAAGTCCTTGGCGAAGCCCTGGCCCGGGTTGCCCAGGAAGTAGGTGTTGCCCAGGTCCCGGCTCATGTCCTCGATGACCGCGCCCATGTTCCGGTGGGTGAAGTTGCCGCCAAAGCGGGTGTTGGCCAGCACCTCGTACTCACCGCCCACCACCCACTCGTTCGAGTACTGCGCCTCGAGATCCGGATCCACCGGCGAGGGCTCCACCTTACCGCCCGAGTAGAGGCGATTCGGGTTGAGGCTGCTCTCGGGGCGGCGGGCCACGTAGGCGCTGTCGGCGCAGTCGGTGCGCTGGCCCTCGAGCGTGGACGGATCGCAGCCGCCCTGCAGCCCCGGCAGCGGCGCCACGCGGCGAGCGTTGTAGCGGCGCTCGGGCGGGAAGGAGCGCTCCACCATGTTGAGCGGCACCTGCTCGTAGGACCTCGCGTAGTTGACGAAGAACTTCATCCGGCCATTGGCCAGCGGATCGATGATGGCTCCCACGCGCGGCGACCACTGGTTGCCCAGAATCAGGGCCAGGTTGCCGTCACCGCCGTACAGGGCCTGCACGTCGTAGCGAATGCCCAGGTTCAGCGTCACCCGCTCCTGCAGCGTCCAGCTGTCCTGCACGAAGCCACCCACCGTGGTGCTCTTGGTGGTCGACTGCTGGGCCAGCGCCACCGTGGGCGAGTCCGGAGAGTCCTGGTAGCCATAGCGGCGGAAGTCCACCCAGCCGTACCCCTCGTCGATCACCTGCCCGGTGCGCGGATCGACGAAGCCGCCGACGTCCACCTCCTGGAACAGCACGCCGCCGCCGTACGCGCGCTGCTGCGCGTACGACAGGAAGTCGGTGTCCACACCGGCCTTGAGCACGTGGGTGCCGTACAGGTTGAGCAGGTAGGTGGCCTTGGCGTTGACCTGGTAGCGGTTGAGCCGGCCGTTGCGCATCAGGCCCGCGCCGCCCACCTCGTAGTTCTGCACCGGGCAGCGCAGGATCTCGTCGCTCGGCAGGCCCGCCGGCTCGCAGAAGGCTCCGGCCTGACCCGGGCTCTCGAACTCCAGCAGTGAGCGGGGCTGCACGTAGACGGCGCGCGAGTAGCCCGACAGGCCGTCGCCGAGGATGTCACCCGGCTGGCTGCCGTCGGCCGGCCGGTCAGCGGCCACCTGGTTCAACCAGCCCGCGTTCATGTCGAGCAGGACGCGCTTGTCCATGAAGGCGCCGCTGTACTTCAGGCCCAGCGCCGTGGTGCTCGCCTCGGTCGAGATCACCCCGATGGCGTCCGGGCGCATGGTCTGCGGCTCCGGCAGCCCGCCGCTGCGCGGATCGATCCTCAACCGGCCCCGGCCGCCCGTGCTGGACGGAGTGCCGCGCAGCGACAGCTCCAGGTTGTGATCCGCGTTGACGAGGTACGTCAGCTTGCCCATGTACTGAAAGCTGCGCGAGTCCGCGTAGTAGGTGCGCTCGGCGCCGGGAATGGCCTGCACGATGGACTGGCCCTGCGCGTTCCTCGCCACCTCGCCGTTCTCGTCCAGAACGAAGGCGTTGACGCCACGCACGTGGCTGTAGCGCGTGAAGGACGGGGCAAAGCCGACGAAGAACCACAGCTTGTCCTTCATGATGGGGCCACCCAGCTTGGCGCCAAAATCTCCCAGGTTCTTCAGGCTGTTGAGGCCGGTGATGACCGAGCCCTCGTTGAGGGCCAGCGTGCGCTCCCCCTCGAAGACGCCCGGCGTCAGGTTGGCGAACACCGAGCCGCGGAACTCGTTGGAGCCCGAGAGCGTCACCGCGTTGACGACGCCGCCGGTGGCGCGGCCAAACTCCGGCATATAGCCGCCGGTAATCACGTTCACGTCCTGGACGAACTCGATGCTCAGCGGGCTGGCGTTGATGCCGTATGCCGGATCGTTGGTCGACAGGCCGTCGATCACGTACCCGTTCTCCGGCGAAGTCGCCCCGTTGATGGACACACCGTAGTTATCGACCTGCGCGCCCGGAGCCAGCTCCGCCAGGCTCTCGAACGAGCGCGCCGCGCCTCCCTTGCCGCCCGGACGGTTCACCGCGATGCGCCGGATGAACTCCTGATCCACGTTCACACCGATGGTCGTCGAGCCCACATCGATGGTAGGCGGGGTGCCGGTGATCTCGATCTGCTCGGTGAAGGCCTCGGGCAACAGCTCCACGTTCACCCGGATCGTCCGGTTGAGTCGCAGCTGAATGTCCGCGCGGGAGAACGGCTTGAAGCCCTCGCTCTCGAAGCGCAGCGTGTACACACCCGGAGGCAGCTGGGGAATACGGTACTGGCCCTGAGCGTCTGAAACGACGGTCTGCTCACCCTGAAGGTTGGGCGAGGTCGCCGTCACCACCACATCCGCCAGGGGTGCTCCCTTCTTGGCGGGGTCCGCGTTCGAGACGGTACCAATAATGACGCTGCTGGAGGACTGGGCCAACGCCACTGAGCCGATCAGCAGGCCAGCAACCAGCACCACTCCAGTTTCCCGGAGCACACGGGTCAGACTCATGCCAGAACCTCTCCCAGGGGGGTGGGATGGATGAGGTGGGGGAATGCAACCAAAAATGGGTTTCGAAAATATCGGGAGTAGCTAAGTTGTCAATAGAAGGTTGCTTTTTGCCCACCAGTGGGGCATTGCGCGGTCCCCGTCGTCCGATGTCGGACGACCCCAACTTGAACCCGGGCTGCATTTCTGCCAATTAAGCACGCCTTCCCGATCGGGCCTGGCGGATGCGGCGCCTTCCTACGGGTGTAGAGGAGTGATCTCGAATGTTTGATTCGGTCCTGGACCGCGGATCAGCCCCCAAGGGGCGAATGGGCGTCGGAGCCGTCATCTCCGTCGTCCTACATGTGGCCCTCTTTGGCGTCGCGCTGTGGTTGTCCACGCGCGAGGCGCCCCTCGAGGAGAAGGACGTCGAGGTGACCTTCAAGGCCGCGATGGCGCCCCCGCCTCCGCCGCCCCCGCCTCCGCCTCCGCCCGCGTCCAAGCCGAAGACGACTCCGAAGACGAAGCCCAAGAAGCCGGATACGATCGTCCAGCCGAAGGAGATCCCCCAGACGAAGCCTCCCGAGCAGGAGCCCGTGGAGGAGCCGCCCGCCGAAGAGCCCACCGAGGAAGAGGTGGAGGGTGGTGTCGAGGGCGGCGTGGAAGGTGGCGTGGTGGGTGGTGTCGTCGGTGGCGTGCTCGGCGGCGTGCTGGGTGGCCAGGTGGGCGGTACCGGCACGGACGTGCTGCCCTTCGGCGCCGGCATGACGCGCCCGGAGCGCCTGGGCGGTCCGGTTCCTCAGTACACTCGCGAGGCGCTCGAGGCCCGGGTCCAGGGTCTGATGATCGTCAAGTGCGTCGTCACCACCGAGGGCCGCGTGGAGAAGTGCCGCATCATCAAGCCCCTTCCCCACATGGAGCAGTCGGTGCTGGACGCCCTGTATGCGACTCGTTACAAGCCGGTCACCTTCCAGGGTAAGCCGGTCCAGGTGGACTACACCTTCAACATCAAGCTGAGCCTGCCGCGCTGATCGGCCGGACCCGCACTTCTTTCAACCACCTTCACCCCATTCACCGCCGTTACCCCCCCGCGCTCGAGGAGGAGCGTTTTTAAGCCATGGACTTCTCACTGCTACACACCTGGGAAAGCTCGTTCTCCAGCAGCCTGTTGCTCGCGTCCGCCGGGGCGGCGGACTTCTCGATGCAGCACATCTGGGAGAGCACGGGCCTGTTCGCCCGCTTCATCATCTTCACCCTGGGCTTCATGTCCATCGCCTCGCTGGTCGTGATGGCCGAGCGCATGGTGGTCTTCCGCAAGACGCGCTCGGACTCGCGCAACTTCGCGGCGAAGATGGGGGCCATTCTGGCCAAGGGTGATCTGAACACGGCGGCCAACACCAACCTGGGTAAGGACGTGGGCCACCTGGGCCGCGTCATCAACTCGGGCCTGACGGCGTACCGCATCAGCCCCAGCAACAAGGACGTGGCCGTGGAGTCGGTGGCCCGCGCCCTGGAGCGCCAGGCGCAGCGTGAGGTGCAGAGCATGAAGCGTGGCCTGGGCGTGCTGGCCACGGTGGGCTCCACCGCGCCGTTCGTCGGTCTGCTGGGCACCACGATGGGTATCGTGAACGCCTTCCAGCTGATGGCCGTTGCCGGCTCGGGCGGTCTGGGCACCATCTCGGCCGGTATCGCCGAGGCGCTCATCACCACCGCCTTCGGCCTGCTGGTGGCCATCCCCGCGGTTATGGCCTACAACTTCCTGCAGGGCTGGGTGGACGCTCGCTCGGTGGACATCTCCGAGTCGTCCAACGAGTTCCTGGACGTGGTGGCCCGCCAGGTGACCGGCGGGGAGTCCTACTCCAAGTCGGCGTAAGGGCTACCCTCTTCCGGGTCGTCTTTCCGGCCCGCCTTCGTGGCTGCCGGGTCCTCTGTTCGAGGGCCCCACCCGAGGCGGGCCGCTCTCCCTTTGCGCTCAACTCGAGCCCCAGGTGCACTCATGGGAATGGCAGTAGGCCCCTCTTCGGGGATCAAGAACGAGATCAACGTCACGCCGCTGGTGGACGTGGTGCTGGTGCTGCTCATCATCTTCATGGTGATCACGCCCATGCTGCAGCGCGGCAAGTCCGTGACGTTGCCCAAGGCGCAGAACACCGAGAAGGAGAACAAGGGCGCCGATCCGCTCATCCTCTCGGTCACCCCGGACAAGAAGACCTTCGTCGAGAACGACGAGTTCGACTCGGCGGGCCTGGAGACCAAGCTGCGCGAGGAGCTGCAGAAGGATCCCAGTCGGCGCATCCTGCTCAAGGGTGACAACACGCTCAACGTGGGCGACGTGCGCCGGGTGATGGATGTGGCCCGCAAGGCGAACGCCAAGAGCATCTCGCTCGGCGTCGAGGAGCTGAAGGAATAGCCATGGCCGGACGCAATCGTCAGTGGGTCAAGCCGCAGGCTCGCCCCAACTCGGACATCAACGTCACCCCGCTGGTGGACGTGGTGCTGGTGCTGCTCATCATCTTCATGGTGATCACGCCGCTGCTCGAGAAGGACATCGAGGTGAAGGTGCCCGAGACGGAGGTGGAGAACACGCCCCCGCCCGAGAACCCCGATCAGCTCGTGGTCCAGTTGGACGAGACGGGCAACATCAAGATCAACGCCGAGCAGATGCCCAACGCCGACGAGTACGTCGCCCGGCTCAAGCGCATGCTGGCGGCCAAGCCGAAGGACGAGCGCATCGTCTTCTTCATGGCCAATGACAAGACGAACTACGGCACGCTGATTGGCGCGCTGGACGGCGCCAAGTCGGCCGGTGCGTTCGTGCTGGGCATGGCCACCGAGGAGCTGCCCCAGGGCGCCGTGGTTCCGGGCGCCGAGGGTGGCACGCCTGCTCCGGACGCGGCTCCCGCTCCTCCGGCGCCTGTTCCGTAATCAGGCGGATTCCCATTCCAGGGGCTCGTCGGCTACATTGGGCAATCCATGGCCGACGAGCTCCTTGTTTTCGAGCAGACGATTGAAGCTCTGTTCGTGCGTGCGCTGGGCGGCCGCCTGACGCCGGACTGCAAGGCGCGGCTGCGCGACGCGGGCCTGGACGTCGATCAGAAGATCAAGCCGGCCTACTCCCTCAAGTCCTGGATGACGTTCATCCGCATCGCGGCGGAGGAGCTCTTCCCGGGCGTGCCCCTGGAAGAGAGCACCTTCAAGCTGGGCGAGGCCTACATGGAGGGCTTCCGGGAGACGATGCTGGGCCGCGCGGTGCTCTCGCTGCTGCGCGTGCTGGGCCCCCGGCGGGCGCTCAACCGGGCGACGCAGAACTTCCGCTCGAGCAACAACTACACCGAGTCGCGCCTGACGGAGCAGGGCTCCAACCAGTTCGAGCTGTGGATGAACGAGGTGGGGGAGTTTCCCTCCTTCACCGCCGGGCTGATCCACGCGGGGCTCACCATCGCCGGAGCCAAGGACCCACGGGTGGAGCTGTCCCAGTACGACGGCCACGCATGCACCTACCGGATCAGCTGGAGAGAGGCCTCGGTCTCCTCGGGCGTGGCGGGCACGGGGGACTCCAAGGCGGCCAGAAGGTCCGGGTCCATCAGCTCCCTGTAGCTTCGCTCCACCCGCGGGCCCTCCGTCCCATCCGGTGGACGCGCCATCCCGCGAGGCGGACGGGCCGGGCCGTGGCCCTCTGGCGTGTGGCCTGGTACGCGCCTTGCTCACCCGGCCTGGGGATACCGGGAGGCTGGGATGTTGGCGAGGGTGCGGTCGGGCGCGTTGATGGGCATCGACGCGGTGGTGGTGGAGTGCGAGGTGGATATGGCGCTGGGGCTGCCCTACTTCAACGTGGTGGGGCTGCCGGACGGGGCGGTGCGCGAGTCGAAGGTGCGCGTCATCTCGGCGCTGAAGAACACGGGCTTCGAGCTGCCGCAGAAGCGCATCACGGTGAACCTGGCGCCGGCGGACATCCGCAAGGAGGGCGCGGCGTTCGAGCTGCCCATCGCGCTGGGAGTGCTGGCGGCGGCGAAGCTGATGGAGGAGGAGCCGCTGGGGCGCTACCTCTTCGGTGGGGAGCTGTCACTGGACGGGTGGGTGAAGCCCATCAGGGGCGTGCTGCCGCTGGCGGTGGCGGCGCGCAACGGAGGCTTCGAGGGGGTGATGGTGCCCACGGCGAACGCGGCCGAGGCGGCGCTGGTGGAGGGCATCCAGGTGCTGCCGGTGAGCCACCTGCGCGAGGCCGTCGAGCACCTCACGGGTGTGACTCCCCTGCCCCCGTACCGGCGCGAGGCGAGGCCGCCCGCGGCCGAGCGGGCAGGCTCGCCGGTGGACATGGCGGACGTGCGGGGCCAGGCGGAGATCAAACTGGCGCTGGAGCTGGCGGCGGCCGGGGGCCACAACGTTTTGATGTGTGGTCCGCCAGGCTCGGGCAAGACGATGCTGGCGCGGAGGCTGCCCACCATCCTGCCGGCGATGACGTTCGCCGAGGCGCTGGAGGTGACGAAGATCTACTCGGTGCTGGGGCTGCTGGGAGAGGACCAGGCGCTGATGCGCGAGCGCCCGTTCCGCGCCCCGCACCACACCATCTCGGACGCGGGGCTGGTGGGAGGCGGCACGGCGGCGCGGCCCGGAGAGCTGTCCATGGCGCACCACGGGGTGCTGTTCCTCGACGAGCTGCCGGAGTTCCGCAAGAACGTGCTGGAGGTGCTGCGCCAGCCCATGGAGGAAGGGCTGGTGCACCTGGCGCGGGCGAACCAGAACGTCACCTACCCTTGCCGGGTGATGCTGGTGGCGGCGATGAACCCGTGCCCATGCGGCTACTTCAACGTGCCGGGCCAGCAGTGCAAGTGCAAGGAGCACCGCGTCTTCGACTACCACTCCCGGGTGAGCGGCCCGCTGCTGGACCGCATCGATATAACCCTGCAGACCCGGCCGGTGGAGTACGACCAGATCGTCCGCGCGGACACGCAGGAGCTGCCCAGCGCGCACTACCGCGCGCGAGTGGAGGCGGCGCGCGAGCGCCAGCGGGCCCGCTTCCGTGACGAGCCAGGGGTGTACTGCAACGCCCAGATGCCGCCCCGGCTCGTGCGGCGCTACTGCACGCTGAGCCCGGTGGCCGAGCGCGCCCTGGAGCGGGCGGTGCGCAACCACGGCCTGTCCGCCCGCGCGCACGATCGCATCCTGAAGCTGGCCCTCACCCGCTCGGACCTGGAGGGCCACTCGCGCATCGAGGACCTCGACATCCACATCGCCATCGACTGCCGCATCATCGACCGGCGGGGGTGGCTGTACGCGAACACCCAGGGCAGCCACAAGCCCGATTACCTCTCCCGGCTGATGAGCCCCAACCCGGGCTCACGCGGCTCCCACAAGCCGTAAGCCTCATACCCATGGTGTATCGGCTACGGGACTAGGCGCCGCCGGTGGGTTCAGGCGGCTTCCGCTCAACCCACCGGCCCCGTGGCGCGAAGGCGGGCTCCCCGCGCCGGATGCCCTCGAACATGGCGGAGAGGGCCTCGCCCATCTCGGGATCAGCTGCGATGAGCTCTCTCCACTCAGCAACGGCGGCCCTGATCATCGGCGTCATGGCGTCTTCATCGTGTTCTTCCATGCGGTCTCCACCATGGTGCGAAGCGCTTTCAGGTCCGGTCTCTGCGAATCGACCCCCATGCATGTCCTGTTAACCTCCTGCTGCAGCCGCTGCTGATACAGCAGGAGTTGCTGCGCAAGCGCCTTGCTGTCTCGGTCCTTCTTGCCGGACACCTCGAGCCAGAGCCCCGCCAAGCAGCCGAAGTAGGCCTGTGCTCCGATGCAGGCTACCTCGCGGGCCGAGGCACGTGCGAGCGCTCGCGAGACCGATGGGAAGCGGGTCGTGTCGTCTACCCGCCGCCCGCAGTTGTCCGCGTAGATCGCAACGGCCTCCTCCTCCTCGGACACAGCGGGAGGCGTGAACCCGAGGACAGGGGGTAGGAGGTACTCGTGGGAGGCACTGGGCGTGTCCGCACTCCACAGGCCAGGCTCTGTGCTGGGGGGTAGCGCTCGCTTGTTGGGCGAGCGCGGCAGGGGCGCCGCCGCGGTGCCTGGCTGTCCCATCACGGGGGCACCAACTCCGGGGCGTGCGGGCGGAGCTGGCGGTGGGCGCGTACCGGGAATGCCCTGGTGGTACTGGGTGGCCCGCGGCCCAGCGCAGGCCAGAAGCAGCAGGGGAAGAAAGCGGAACAAGTTCACGCTGGCACCCTAGCAGGTCACTCCCCGTCGAACTCGCAACAGAAGGGGCCGCAGGGCACAGAGTTGCTCTCCCTGTCCCCGGTGTGCGTACCGTCGGTAATCTGTCCTCGATAAAGAGAGGAGATGAGCGACCGCCTCCTGTTGATCGCCGCCCCAACAAGCCTTGAGCCTCAGGACACGCCGGGCGGAGGCATGGTCTGAATGGACGCCTGAGACGACTCGACACGCTGACCCGGCGAGAGCAGCGCCGGGAACTGCGGCGAGGTGGACGTCAGCAGGGGCACGCCGCCAGTGATGATGCGGGCCGAGCGCCGGAAGGCCACGTACGAGTAGGCCCAGTTCACCAGCACCGCCACTTTGCTGCGGAAGCCGATGAGGAACAGGATGTGGACGAACAGCCACGCCAGCCAGGCGAAGAAGCCCGTCATCTTGAAGCGCTGCAGGGCCACGCCCACCGCCGAGCCGCGGCCGATGACGGCGAAGGTGCCGCGATCCCAGTACGAGAACGGCTCCATCGGCTTGCCCTGGAGCTGCTTGAGGATGTTGCTCGCCGCGTGAGCGCCTCCCTGCATCGCGGCGGGAGCCACTCCTGGCACGGGCTGGCCCTCCTGCTTGAAGAGCGCCAGGTCTCCCACGACGAAGACGTTGTTGTGTCCAGGCACGGTGAGCTCGGGGGTGACGGGCACGCGCCCGGCCCGGTCCAGCTCCACTCCCAGCGAGCGGGCCACGGGCGAGGCGGCCACTCCCGCGGCCCAGATCATCGTCCGCGCCGCGATGCGCTCCTCGCCGATGTACACCCCCGTCTCGTCGATGTTGGTGACGCGGGTGTTGGTGCGGATCTCCACGCCCAGCCTCTCCAGGGACTGCCGGGCCTTGAGCGACAGCTTCTCCGCGAACGTGGGCAACACGTTGCCAGCGCCCTCGAGCAGCAGGATGCGCGCCTGGGAGGGATCGATGTTCTGGAAGTCGCGCACCAGCGCGTGGTGGCTGATCTCCGCGAGCGCTCCGGCCATCTCCACCCCGGTGGCGCCCGCCCCGATGATGACGAAGGTGAGAAGCTCCCGGCGGCGCGCGGGGTCGGTCTCCCGCTCGGCCATCTCGAAGGAGAGCAGCACCCGCCGGCGGATCTCCACCGCGTCCTCGATGGTCTTCAGCCCCATCGTGTACCGTGCCCAGTGGTCGTTGCCGAAGTAGGAGTGCGTCGCCCCGGTGGCGAGGATGAGGTAGTCGTACTTCAGCTCCCCATCGGCCAGCAGCAGCCGCTTGCCTGCCAGGACCACCCCGGTGGCCTCCGCCAGCAGCACGGAGATGCCATGCCGGCCCAGGATGCCTCGCAGCGGCGAGGCGATGTCACTGGGGCTCAGCGTGGCGGTGGCCACCTGGTACAGCAGCGGCTGGAAGAGGTGGTGGTTGTGGCGGTCCACCACCGTGACACGCACCGGCGCGCGCTTCAGCTTCAGCGCCGCGTAGAGGCCACCGAAGCCTCCTCCGAGGATGACCACATGGGGACGGGTGTCTTGGCTGGTTGTCACGCAAGCGACCTTACTTCAACGTGACAAAAGGGCACGCGCGGTGGGACGCTCGCGGGCCAGGGGTTCTCCAGGTGATGAAGCTCCTGTACCCACTGCTCAACCTGCTGCAGGTCGCCTTCCTGGCCCTGTGGGGGGCATTCTGGATCAGCCTGGCCGGGCTGATGATGGTGCTGACGCTCAACGGCAACGTGCCGCTCATCATGGCGCGGCGCTGCTGGGCGCCCATGCACTGGCGGATTACGGGCTCGCGCATGTTCGTCGAGCCGCTGCCGGAGCTCGACTGGAGCAAGCCCTACATCTTCGTGATGAACCACCAGTCGGCGATGGACATCCCCTGCGCGTTCGCGGCCCTGCCGGTGAACCTGCGATTCGTGGCCAAGCACGTGCTCAAGTACGTGCCCTTCCTGGGCTGGTTCATGGCGATGACGGGGATGATCTTCATCAACCGCTCCAACCACCGCGAGGCGGTGGCCAGCCTGGCCCGCGCCGGAGAGCGCATCCGGGCAGGCAAGTCCATTCTCGTCTTCCCCGAGGGCACACGCTCGCTGGATGGGCTCATTCTGCCGTTCAAGAAGGGGCCCTTCGTGCTGGCCATCGCGGCCCAGGTGCCCCTCGTCCCCATCGCCATCGAGGGCTCCATGCGGGTGCTGCCCTCCAACAGCCTGGCGCTGCGCAAGCACCCCATCCGCGTGAAGGTGGGCCAGCCCATCCCGACGCAGGGCCTGAGGAACGCGGACCGGGACAGGCTGCTGCGCCAGGTGCGTGACGCCATCATCGAGCTCCACCGGGAGATTGGCGGTCCGGGCAGCGTGCCCGAGGCCATCGCCGAGCGTGGACACGAGGGCCGCGCGCCCTCTTCCCCCAGCCCCGCGCGCTGAGCCCGTCCAGGTTTTGGGTCCGCGCGGCAATCCGCGGACGTGGACGCGACCGTACGGTTTGCTGGACGGGCCTGCCGGGCTTGCGAGGGGGCCGGGTACGGCACGGCCATTGCTCATGAGTCCCCGCGATGCGCACGAGGCCCTGGCCCCTGGCGCAGCACTCAGCGCCCGAGAGGGCCAGTTGGAGCGAGGGACGGATGAACAAGGTGACGGAGAAGTTGAAGGCGGTGGCGGCGGCGGTGGCGGCGATCGAGAAGCAGTTCGGGAAGGGGGCGGTGATGGCGCTGGGAGGCGACAGGCAGGAGCAGAAGGTGGCCATCATCCCCTCGGGATCGGTGAGCCTGGACCGGGCGTTGGGCGTGGGCGGCTATCCGCGTGGGCGCGTGGTGGAGCTGTTCGGCAACGAGTCCTCGGGCAAGACGACGCTCACGCTGCACGCCATCGCGCAGGTGCAGGCCACGGGCGGGGTGGCGGCCTTCATCGACGCGGAGCACGCGCTGGACGTCAACTACGCGCGCAAGCTGGGCGTGCGGGTGGAGGAGCTGCTCATCTCCCAGCCGGACACGGGTGAGCAGGCGCTGGAGATCACCGAGCAGCTGGTGCGCTCGGGCGCGGTGGATCTGATCGTCGTGGACTCGGTGGCGGCGCTGGTGCCGCGCGCGGAGATCGAAGGCGAGATGGGCGATGCGCACATGGGCGTGCAGGCGCGGCTGATGAGCCAGGCGCTGCGCAAGCTCACCGGCGCGGTGAGCCGCTCGGGGGCGTGCATCATCTTCATCAACCAGATCCGCATGAAGATCGGAGTGATGTTCGGCAACCCCGAGACGACCACGGGCGGCAACGCGCTGAAGTTCTATTCGTCCATGCGGCTGGAGATCCGGCGCACGGGCAACCTGAAGGACGGCGACAGCGTCATCGGCACGCGGGCGCGGGTGAAGGTGGTGAAAAACAAGCTGGCGCCGCCGTTCCAGGAGGCGGAGTTCGACCTGCTGTACGGCACGGGCATCCACCGGGCCGGCGAGGTGCTGGACCTGGGCGTGCAGACGGGGATGATCGAGAAGTCGGGCAGCCACTTCAGCATGAACGGCGAGCGGATCGGCCAGGGGCGTGAGCGCGCGGCCGAGTGGCTGCGCGAGCACCCGCAGGCGATGGAGAAGCTGGCCAGCGAGCTGGCGGCGGCCGCGCCCAAGGCGGCGGCTCCGCTGCCCGAGCCCGCGGAGGCGGTGGCCTAAGCCGGAGCCTGGGCGAGGGCCACGGGCAGCGCCGTGCGGTGCTGCCCTGCCCGGAGAAAGAGCTGGCCCCCCTCGCCTTCCTCCAGCAGCTCACCGAGCTGGTACTGCGCATCGCGCGAGAAGCGCGCCTTGGCCTGGCCGCGCTTGACCCGGCAACAGAAGACGCCATCGGGCCCCAGGCAGAGCGTGGTGGGCTCGAGCGCCTCGGCGGTGCGATCGCTCAGGCGCACGGACACGCGCTCGTCCGGGGTGACGTCCACGGTGCGGACCTCATAGGCGGCGTCCTCCACCTGGACGTAGCACCAGTCCTTGCCGACGCGCAGCTGGTAGCGCCCCTGCTCATCGAGCACCAGGGAGGCGTTGAAGAGCTCGATGATTTTCGGGTGCTCGATGGGCTCGTCGTCGTGCCACCAGCGCAGGGTGGCGTCCAGGCGAATGCCGCTGTCCTCGCGCGTGTGCCAGCGCTTACCGAAGGGAGGTTGTCCGCTGGGTGGTTCCATGACACCTCTTATGTGCGCGCCAGGGGGCCGGGAAGCAAGCCAACCCGCCGCGGGCTACCAGTTCCGGACGTACTCCGTGTACCCACGGAAGGCCACGGCCCCCCAGAAGTTCACCAGCACGCCGAGCGCCACGGCCGCCATCACGGCGCGGTGCCGCAGGGGCCAGCCTCCGATGGCGAACAGCAGCAGCAGGTAGGGCGTGTAGTCCAGGCTGAAGCGGAAGCCGAACTGCATGTAGCCGGTGTTCTGGTAGAAGAGCCCGGGCAGCGCGCACACCGCCACGGTGAGCCACAGCGGCAGGTGCAGGCGCGGAGTCTTCTTCGGGATGCACAGGAAGACGAGCAGCGGCAGCGTCAGCAGCAGCGACAGGCCATGCGGGTCGTACCCCAGCTGCAGTGGATCGAACGACACCCTGGGCAGCTTGAAGAAAGCGGCCTCCAGGTTGCGCTGGAGGTAGGTGAAGTCGAACAGGCCGTACTGGTCGATGTCGACGTTGACGCGGTTGTTGTAGAGGAACGCGTGGCCGAACTCGCCCAGGCTGCCGAAGCGGTAGAGGTTGTAGGCGGCGGCGAGCACGGCGAGCGGGGCGGCGCCCGCGGCGAACAGCCCCAGCTTGCGCGCGGCGGGCTTCCAGTGGCTCGCCAGGGCCTGGAGCTGCTCATGCCGGTTGGGGCCGGGACACAGGGCCTCCAGCACGAAGAAGAGCCCCGCGAAGACGAGCGGCGTGCGGGTGAGCGTGGCCATGGAGAAGAACAGGCCCGCGAGCACGGGGCGATGGGCCCGCACGGCGTTGCGCGCGTAGAGGCAGGTGAGCGCCACGCCCATCACCTCGGCGCTGAACCACACCTCGCCGCGGATGGCGCAGTAGAAGAAGAGCGTGCCGAAGGCGAGGATGAGCGCCAGGGCGATGTTCTCGTTGCGGTCCTTCTCCGTCTCGCCCTCCTTGGCCAGGAAGCGCAGCAGCGCGTAGAAGAGCGCCACGGCCAGGGCTCCGGTGAAGACGCCGAACGAGGTGTCGTTGAACTGGTAGCCGTGCAGCGCCACGAAGGGCAGCATCACCACCGCGGGGAACGACGGGAAGCTCACGTACCAGGTGTCTCCCGGGCGAAGAGGGCCCTCGCAGCGGACCTTCTTGCCGTCCACCTGCCTCACGCAGGCCCAGTCCTCCAGGTTGGGAAGGACCTCTGGGTCCACGTCCAGCCGGCCTTCGAGCCACGACTGGGCCTGGTAGATGAAGTGCGGCGCCGCGCTCTGGCGCAGGAAGCGCTCGGAGCTGAAGCTCGCCAGCACCGCGTAGCTCACCAGGAAGAGCACCACCTCAACCCGGTAGGCGGACAGCCAGATGCGCACGGCCGCCCACAGGCCTCCCGCGGGGGAGGCGGGGCCAGGTGTGGCACCCGACTGAGGCTGCTGAACCCCGGCCTCGGGCGCGGCCTGCGGGGATGGCGATGCCGTCGGAGCCGTCTCGGAGGAGACAGGCGGAGCGGCCGGACTGGCCTCGGACGGGCCCTGAGCGGGCGAGTCTCCCTTGCGAGGACGCTTGGACTTACGGCTCATGAAACGGAAGCCCCCGTGAGCAGCCGCAGTCGCAACAACTCGAGCGCGGAGGTAGCGGCGAACAGGCGCACGCGGTCGCGGTCACCTTTGATGGACAAGCGCTCGCAGTGGGTGGGTTGCCCCTTCTCCGCGAGCGCACAGTAGACGGTGCCCACCGGATCCTCGGGTGTCCCCCCCGTAGGCCCCGCGTAGCCCGTCACCGACAAGCCATAGGTCGTCTCACACGCGGCGCGTACGCCCTCGGCCATGGCCAGGGCCGTCTCGCGGGACACCGCCGTGTGACGGGAGAGCACCTCGGCGGGCACTCCGGCCCACGCCATCTTCATCTTCTCGGAGTAGGAGACCGCGCCGCCGATGAAGAACGTGCTCGCGCCCGAGACGGCGGTGAGCTGCTCGGCGATCATGCCTCCGGTGCAGCTCTCGGCCGTGGCCAGCGTCGCCCCCGCCTGGGTCAGCAGCCGCGCGAGCACCGGCGCGTACTCCTCGCCATCCGCGCCGAAGATGGCGGTGCCGAACAGCTCGCGGCACGCCGCCTCGGCGGCGGCGAGCGCCGCATCCGCCTCGGCCTGGGTCGGAGCGCTGGCCATCAGCTTGAGGTGATTCTCCGGCGCATGCGTCCGGAAGCCGAACACCACCCGGGGGTGCTGGGGCACCAGCGGAGCCACCCCCGCGTCCAGCTGGGACTCGGCAATGCCCACCGTGCGCAGCAGCCGGAAGGCGCGGTGCTCACGCCCGGGCTCGGCCTCCAGAAGGGCCCGGAGCCGAGGCAGCACCTCGGCCTCGGCCAGCGCCCGGTACTCGCGCGGCACACCGGGCACGAAGAAGAGCTGGCAGCGGCCCAGCCGCAGCATCACCATGGGCGCGGTGCCCGCGGGGTTGCGCACGGGCTCGGCGCCCTGGGGCACACGGGCCATGCGGTAGCTGCTGGCGATCATCGGGATGTTGCGCTGGGCGTAGCGCTCGCGCAGCCACTCCAGCACCTGGGGATGTTCCACCATGGGCACCCCCACGGCGGCGGCGGCGCACTCGAGCGTGAAGTCATCCATGGTGGGCCCCAGCCCGCCGGAGACGAGCACCACGTCCGCGCGGGAGGCCGCCTCCAGCAGCGCGTGGGTGATGTCCGGGCGGACGTCTCCCACGAGCACGACACGCTCCACCTTCACGCCCAGCTCGAAGAGCCGGGCCGCGAACCAGGGGCTGTTGGTGTCCGTGATGAGGCCGGTGACGAGCTCGTCCCCGGTGCACAGCAACTCGACGCGCATGGGCTGGGCATCCTAGCGGCCCTGCTCTAGCGCGCCACCCCTTCCATGCTCCGGGCGTAGTGCCGCGCGGTGAACAGCAGCGCCAGCGCGCTCAGGACATGCCAGAGCGCGTGCCCCTGCAGCCAGTGATTGCTGGGCGCACACCATACCCGCGACACATCCAGCACCGAGCACACCGCCGCCGCCGCCATCAGCGCCACCGCCACCCAGAAGTCCCGGTACACCGCTGCCGGGCCCGCGCGCCGGAACAGGTGCACCTCGGTGCCGATGATGACGAGCACCGCTGCCGCCACGACGAGCTGGTACGGAAAGCCCACGTGCCGCAACACCGGAACCAGCAGCGTGCAGCCCACGGTCAGCCCCAGGTGGACGAGCCCCACCCGCTCCCGGGACAGCCACCCCACCCGGTGCAGGTTGGCGGCCACCAGCAGGAACGCGAGCACGTACATGCCCACGAAGTCCAGCAGCTGGGTGGCGAAGTTATTCGTCGCGTGGAAGGCGAACGAGGCCACGCCGACGAACAGCGTGGACCCCGCGAAGCGCGCCATCGCGCGGCTGCCGGAGGCGCGCCACTGCCGGGCACACGCCAGGGCCACGAAGAGGTAGGCCAGGTTGGACCAGGAGTTGGCGGGCTCATTCACCCACGAGCACACCGTCTCCTCGCACCACTTCACATTCGGCGCGCCCCAGAAGGCCCGCATGTCCCACCAGGGGCACCCCGGTTGGAAGGGCGCCTCGGAAGCCACCATGCCATCCATCCCGGCAATCTACCGCAAGGCTGGCTCCCAACCAGGGCGCCCCGGGGGCTCTTGGCCGCACGCCCCCCCTGTTTGCCTGGATACAGGCTGTTGCTCATATAGAGAACTGCCGGAAGCGGAGCCACCCACCCATGTCCGATGAAGTGGATCCTCCAGAAGCCCAGGAGCCTGGGGATGCTCTGACGGAGCCGGGCGAGCGCAGCGCACCGGAGTGGGAAGACCCGCTGCTGCTTCAAATCGCCCAGGTCGAGGTGCCGCTGCGCACCCCCACCCCCGGGGAACGCCTGGGAGGCAGCACGGGCGACCGCTTTCAGATCCTGGAGCGGACGGGCCGGGGAGGCATGGGCCAGGTCTTCCGGGCCTGGGATGAGCAGCTCCAACGCGTCGTGGCGCTCAAGTTCCTCAGCTCCTACTCGCCTCCCCAGGCCGACGAGTGGCTGCTCACGCTGGTGCGGGAGGCCCGCGCCATCGCCCGTCTCGACCACGACAATATCGTCCGTGTCTTCGACGTGTCCGAGTGGAAGGGCCAGTCCTGGGAGCCGGCGGTGCACTTCCTGGTGATGGAGCACCTGGAGGGCACGCCCCTGGAATCAGTCATCCGGCGGCGGCGGCCCGCGCTGCACCGCACCCTGGAGCTGATGCGCGCCATCACGGCGGGGTTGGCGCATGCGCACCAGCACCGCGTCGTCCACCGCGACCTCAAGCCCAGCAACGTTCTCATCCTGCGCCAGGGCCAGGTGAAGCTCATCGATTTCGGGTTGGCGCACTTCACGGTGAACGCCGCTCCACACCAGCCCTGGGCGGGAACACCCGCCTATATGGCGCCGGAGCAGTGGCGGGGAGAAGCGCAGGATGCGCGCACCGACGTCTGGGCGGCGGGAATCATGCTGTACGAGCTGCTCACCGGAGAGCTGCCCTACCCTTCCAGCTCCTCCGAGAAGGAGCTGGGCGCGCAGGTGACCTCCGGGGCCCCCATCGCCCCGGTACGGCGGCGCCACCCGGAGCTTCCCCCCCAGGTGGAGCAGGTGCTGGCACACGCGCTGGCCAAGGCCCCCGAGGAGCGGTTTCCCACCGCCACGGAGTTCCACGCGGCGTTGAGCCAGCTCTCGGAGTCCCTCGGCTCCTGGCGCGAGGAGCTCCCCACGCTGGGGCCTCAACGCCGGCAGGTGACGCTGGTGTGCTGCCGGCTGGAAGGGTTGGCGGGGCAGCCGCCCCTCTCCGACGCGGAGGACAGCAGCGAGTGGGAGGCCGCCTTCCAGAGGAGCTGCTCGGAGACGCTGCGGCGGTATGGAGGCACGATCGTTTCGTGTCTGGGAGATCAGGTACTGGCCTGCTTTGGCCATCCCCAGGTGCGAGAGGATGACTCGACGCGGGCCGTGCGCGCGGGGCTGAACTTGACCGCCACGCTCCGCGAGCAGCTGCCGCGGGCCTCATCGGAGGCCCTGGCCGTGAAGGTGGGGATCCACACGGACCTCGTGGTGCTCGATGAGCTGTCACACGAGGCCCGTGGGTGGACTCCCGCCATTCAAGGCGAGGCCCCTCAACTGGCCGCATGGCTGACCTGGCACACGGAGCCACAGGCCGTCGTACTCAGCGACGCGACATGGCGCCTGGTCAGCGGTGCCTTCGTCACCGAGGCGCCCGCCCCCCTGGTCTACGAGGGACGGTCGGGTTCACGACAGCTGCGACTGCACCGGGTGCTGAGGGAGCGCAGGAATCCGCTTCGCTTCGACCGCTCGCGGTCCAGGGCCATGGCGCGCCTGGTGGGGCGTGAGCGGGAGCTGCGCGAGCTCGCTACCGCATGGGAGACGGCCCAGAGCGGACACGGAGCCTTCGTGCTGCTCCAGGGTGAAGCCGGCATTGGCAAGTCACGCCTCATCCGCGAGCTGCGTCAGCGGATCGCCGCTCAGCCGCACATGCTCCTGCAGTGCCAGTGCTGGGCGCAGTTCCAGTCCAGCGCCTTCTACCCCGTGGTGGAGATGCTACAGCGTGTCTTCCGCATGGCCCCGCGGGATGCGCCCCCCAAGCGCCTGCGGATGCTGGAGGAGCAGCTCGCCTCGCTCGGCATGACACCGGAGCACGCGCGTGTCATCGCCGCGTTCCTCTCGCTCCCCGTTGCCGAGGAGTCTCCCCACTTGCGGATGTCTCCGCAGCTGCTGAAGGACAAGACCTTCGAGGCGCTGGAGGCGCTGCTGTGCCAGCTGACCACGAAGCACCCGGTGCTCGTGGTCCTCGAGGACCTTCAATGGGCCGACCCCTCCACCCTGGAGCTGCTGGGCTTCCTGGTTGAGCAGTGCGCGCACCGGCGGCTGTGCCTGCTGCTCAGCGCCCGCCAGGACTTTCAGCCCCCCTGGCCTCAACCTCCCGGGCTGGTAAGGCTCACGCTCGGCCGGCTTGCGGAGGACCAGCTCTCGGACCTGGTGAGGACGCTGGCGCGTGAGCAGGAGCTGCCGCCGAAGCTCGTCCGGGAGCTGGTGGCCAGGGCCAACGGCATTCCCCTCTTCGTGGAGGAGCTGACGCACATGGCGCTGGAGCGGCCCTCCACCGGCCCCTCCTCGCCGTCGAAGCTGCCCTCCGGCATTCCCAGCACCCTGCACCAGCTGCTGCTGTCCCAGCTCGACGCCCTTCCCCACCGGCAGAAGAGCCTTGCGCAGCTGTGCGCCGTCGTGGGCCAACGCTTCGATCAGCCCCTGCTCTCGGCGCTGGTGCCTCGCACCGAGGCCGCGCTGACGCAGTACCTGGAGGGGCTGCTGGACGCGGGCCTGCTCGAGCAACAAGACGATCCCTCGGCGCGGCGCTACCAGTTCCGCCATGTCCTCATCCAGGAAGCCGCGCTCCACTCCCTGCCCCGCGGTACGCGGCGGCAACATCACCGGCGTGTCGTCCAGGCGCTGCTCGAGCAGTTCCCTGAAGTGGCCGCAACTCAGCCCGAGCGGCTCGCGCACCACTGCGCCGAAGCCGGAGACGCGCCCGCCGCGGTCCACTGGTGGCTGCTGGCCGGAGAGCGCGACAGCCTTCGGTCAGCGAACACGGAGGCCGTCAGCCACTTCACCCAGGCCCTGACACTGCTCGACCAGCTGCCCAGCTCCGCCGAACGTGCCCGCCTGGAGCTGCGGCTGCGCATCGAGCTGGGACTGCCCCTGCTCCAGCTGCGGGGCTATGACTCCACGGAGGTGGAACAGACCTACGAGCGGGCCAGGGCGCTGATGGGCCAGGTGGGCGACACCCTCGAGGTGCCCTCCTGGGGGCTCTTCCACTACTACCATGCCAGGGCGCGCTTCGATGAGCTGGAGGAGATCGGCCAGCGGTTCGTCGAGCTGGGCCAGCGCCAGCGCTCACCCCAGCTGCTGATGTTGGGACATCGCACCATCGCGGGCGCCATCTACCCCCAGGGCGATAACCTCCGGAGCCTGAAGCACGTCGAGCTCGCGTTGGCATACTCGAACGTCGACCTGGAGCAGCATCGGCAGCTCGCCGTGAAGCACTGGGTCAACCTGCGGGTGGACGCGCTGTGCCTGGCGGCCCTGCTCCATGCCGTCATGGGCCGCCCGGATCGCTCTCGCGAGTGCACCCGGCAGTCCCTGGAATTGGCACAGCAGATCGCCCACCCCCACACCCTGGCCTTCGCGCTGGCCTATGCGGCGGGGGCGGCCCAGTTCCTGCGCGACTCACGGCAGGCCATGGAGTGGGCCAATGAGGGTTGCGCCCTGTCCAGCCAGCACGGCTTCAAGCTCTGGCTGGGGTGGTCAGCGCTGCTGCAGCTCTGGTCCACCACCGATCTGGAAGCCATCCGGCAGGGGCTGGAAGTGGTGCGGCCCGGGCTCGCGCAAGTGCGCAGCTCGGGGGTGAAGACGCTGCTGCCCCTGTTCTTCGGCGCCCTGGCGGAGATGCACTGGAAGCTGGGCCAGACCGAGGAGGGGCTCGCGGTGCTCCGCGAGGCATGGCAGTGGGCGAGCGCTACCCGCCAGCGCTTCTACGAGCCCGAACAGCACCGCCTGGAAGGCGAACTGCTGCGGCAGCGGCACCAGTACGCCCAGGCCGAGCGGTGTTTCCTTCACGCCATCGCCGTGGCCCAACAGCAGCACGCCCTCTTGTTCGGGTTGCGCGCCACGGTGAGCCTGAGCCGGCAACTCCAGGAGCAGGGCCAGGCCGAGCCGGCCCGGCAACGGCTGGAGGCCGTTTGCGCTCAGTTCCCTCCGGGGCTCGACTGCGTGGACCTGGCCGAGGCCCGACAACTGCTGGCGCGGCTCTGACGTCTCGCGCTGCCGGGGTGAATGAACAGAGGCTGCGTCACATCCGGCCCCCGGCTACTCCATCGAGGCCGCGCAGGTGCTGGAAGCAGCCTTGCGCGCAAGCCCTTCTCCGGAGGCAGCCCATGAGAGTCCCCCACCCCCTTGGCAGGAAGCAGATCCCATGACGGCCTTTTCCTGTCGCATCGCCACCACGCAGCGCCACCTGGATGACGCGCTGCGCGTCCGGTGGGCAGTCTTCGCAGAGGAGTTGCGGCTCATTGGCGCCCACCGCGGCGCACCGCGAGAGGTGGACAGCTTCGATACCCTGGAGAGCACCGTCCACCTCGTCGTTTACGCGGATGCTCAGCCCGTGGCGACCTCACGGCTGTTGTTGCCCAACTCCGAGGTGGCGCGCTCCTCTGGAGGACAGCTCGGCATCGCCCTGGAGCACAAGCTCGACCTGTCCAGCGTTAGCGGGCCTGGGCGCGTCTTCGCCGAGAGCACGCGCTTCTGCATCCTCAAGCCGTGGCGCCACTCCGAGGTGCTGCTGCGCCTGCAGGCAGGGCTGTACCAGCACAGCCGCTGCCTCGGAGTGACACATTGGATCGCCGCGGCGAACATGGAGACAGACTCGGCGCAGGATGCGGCCGTGGCCTTCCAGGTGGCGGCCCACCAGGGCCTGGTGAGCGCCGACTGGCGCGTGTGCGCCCGTCAGCCCTCGATACCTCCGGACTGCCCGGAGGCGCCGCTCTACACCTCCGTGCAGCGGGCGCTCGCGCAAGCGGGCCGCTTCGACGGCCTGCACCTGCCACGGGCGCTGTCGCTCTTCACGCGGAAGATGGGCGCCCGCTTCATTGGCGAGCCTCTCTACGACACGCACTTCCGCCGCTTCTCCGTGCCGCTCGTCGCCGCGCTGGATGAGCTGCCGGCCAGCACCCGGGCCTTGTTCCAGACCTCGGGTACCTGCCCAGCGCGCGCCGCCTGACAGGCAGGCACCTCACTTCCCCCGTACTTCCACCACCGGGACCGGCAACGGCCCTCAGAGGAGACACCCATGCAGACACACCCCTATACGGACTGGACGAGCGCGCTGGAGCACGAGGCGCGAATGCTGCTGGAGGACCTGGACGCGCACCCCGTGGCCCAGCGCCTCTTTGACGGAACCATCGACACGAAGGACTACGCCGGCTGGCTGGTGCAGACGTACCACTACGTCCGGTGGACGACGCCGCTCCTATCGATGGCGGGCGAGCGACTGAAGCGGTTGGGGCAGCACACCGCGCTGGCCGGGTTGCTCCTTCAGAAGGCCTCGGAGGAGCGGGGCCACGAGCGGTGGCTGCTGGCGGACCTGAGAAACCTGGGGTGGACCCCCGGGCAGATCCATCGCACGGCGCGCTGCCCCGCCGTGGAGGCGTACGTCGCCTGGAACCGCTTCACCGCGGAGGGCGGCGCTCCCCTGGCCTTTCTGGGGACCTCGTATGTGCTGGAGTGCCTCTCCGTGCACCGCGCCAGCGCGGCCGCGGACCGGCTCGTCGCGCGCGGTGCCATCCCCAACATCCGCAAGGCCCTCACCTTCCTGCGGGGCCATGCGGACGCGGACGGCGATCACGTCACCGAGCTGCGCGAGGTGCTGCGCTCCCTGACCAACCCGCGGGAGCACGCGGCGCTGGTGCTCTCGGCGCGCACGACGCGTGCCCTCTATCCCGGTCTATTCCCCAGGTAAGGGGCCGCCTGGGCGCACGAAGCCTACAGGAAGCCCGGACCGTTACCCGGGTTGGAGGACTCCTCCTCTTCCTCGTCCTCCTCGTCTTCCTCTTCATTCAGCACGGCGGCGGCGGCCACCACTCCGGCGCTGGCGCCCACCTTGCGCGCGGCCAGGCGGCGGCGCACCAGGAACGCGGACTCGACGAGCCCCATGGCCAGGTACGCGGAGCAGTACGCCACCAGCACATAGGCCGGGTGCAGCTGCGTGCCGATGACGAGCCCCGTCACCGCCACCAGCATGAAGACGGCGGCGGACTTCTTGGACAGGCGCACGTCCTTGAAGGTGCGGTAGCGCACCGTGGACACCATCAGCGCCGACAGCAGGACGATCACCGCGGCGATGGGGCCCTGGGCCGACACGCTCGGCTCGCCCCCACGGACGATATGGTGGGCGATGATCATCGACACCAGCACGCCCGCGGCCAGCGGGATGGGCAGCCCCACGAAGAAGTTGCCTCCGCCGCCGTGCGGGTTACGCATGGCCAGCACGTTGAAGCGCGCCAGCCGCAGCGCGCCGCACGCGGCGAACGCGAACGAGATGAACAGGCCCAGGAAGCCCAGGGGCGCCAGCGCCCACTTGTACACCAGCAGAGCAGGCGCGGCCCCGAACGACACCACGTCCGCCAGGCTGTCGAGCTGCATGCCGAAGTCGCTCTGGGTCTTCGTCAACCGGGCAACGCGGCCGTCGCACCCGTCGAAAAACATGGCGAAGAGGATGGCCAACGCCGCTTGATAGAGGTGCACGGGGGTGGCTTCACCCGCGCACAGGGCAATGGCGTAGAAGCCGCAAAAAATGGAGGTGACCGTGAACAGGTTCGGTAGAACGAACATCAGCTTCCGCAACGTCATCGTGTCCCTCACTTCCCTGCGTCCCGTACGCGCTTGCACGGCGGGGTGAACGAACCATAGCAAGGTTTTATTGCGTCCACGGAGGGTGGGATGGATCCAGGAAAGTGGGTGCTCTGGGGGCTGCTGCTCGTCCTGGCCGTTGTGCTGGGAAATGTGGTCTGGGTGCTGGCGGTTCGCCGCCTCTACCGTCCCCGTACAGCCCCACCGCAACTGCTGCGGGCCCGGTGCGCGGATGGGTGGGAGATCGCCGTGCACGTACGGCGCGCGCCCAAGCGGCGCTTCGAGGAACCTGTCCTGTTGTGCCATGGACTTGCGGCCAACCGCTTTACCTTTGACTTCGCGCCGCCGTACTCGGTGGCCCACTACCTGGCGGAGGCGGGCTTTGACTGCTTCAGCGTGGAGTGGCGCGGCACGGCGAACTCACGGCGGCCTCCAGCGGGGCGGCGTGCCACGGACTTCACGGTGGATGATCACATCCTTCAGGATGGCCCCGCGCTGCTGGAGCTGGCGCTGAAGGAGACGGGCGCGAAGCAGGCCTTCTGGCTGGGGCACTCGCTGGGAGCGCTGGTGGGCTTTGGCGTGGCGCAGGGGCCGCACGGGCAAAAGCTCGCGGGCCTGCTGGCGCTGGGGGCGCCGGTGTTCCTCAAGTCCGAGCCGCTCTTGCGCGCGCTGCTGAACCTGGGCGTTCGCGCCGCCTGGCCCGGGAGCCTGCGCCAGGAGTGGGTGACGGCCACCTTCGCGCCCTTCCTGGGGTACGTGAACCTGCCCATGTCGGATCTGCTCGTGAATGCCGAGCACATTCCCCCGGCCATTCAGCGGCAGGTGTTCGCCAACATGATGTCGTCGATGAGCCGCAAGGTGCTGCTCCAGTTCCAGGACTGGATCGAACACGATGCGTTCCGCTCGTATGACGGCAAGGTGGACTGGCGCGCCGGCATGTCGCGCCTCACCCAGCCCGTGCTGGTGATGGGAGGCAGCAGCGACCGGCTCGCCAACTCGGAGAACATCCGCAAGCAGTACGAGCTGCTCACCTCACCGGACCGCGTGCTGCACATCTTCGGCCGGGATCGCGGAGACAAGATGGACTACGGGCATGGAGACCTCATGTTCGGCACCGGCGCTCCGGTGGAGATCTACCCCGTCATCCGCGAGTGGCTGGAGGCCCGGGCCACGCGAACGGTCGCTCCCGAGGAGGAGCCCGTGGCCTCCCCCACCCTGCCCGCGTAGCCCGTGCGCCCCAGGGGCCTACCGGGCCTGCTGCTCGACGCAGGGCGCCGTGAGGCCCTGGCGATCCTCGGACTGCACGCGCCCCAGGCGCAGGCGCGCGGAGCCCTCGCACTCGGCCCAGACGAGCCCCTCGGTGAGCTCGCTCGCGGTGAGCTGGTCCACCGAGGCGTCACCATCGCGCAGCACCGCCACCGCGGGGCCTCCCGGGCCGCGCACCTCGAGCCCGGTCGCCTGCACCCGGCCCAGGTTCTCCACCAGCAGCCCCGCGTGTTTGCACCGCGTCAGCTTCACGTCGCGCAGCACCACCTCGCCGCCCTGGGCCGCCAGCACTCCGGCGCCCGGCACGTCGCTGATTTGCACCGCCTGAAAGTCCGCCTTCACCCCGCGCAGGTGCAGGCCATCGCCCGTGAAGCCCTCGGAGGAGTGCAGCCGGCTGATCGTCCCGTCACGGGCCCGCAGCCGCCCCTTCGTGGCCGTTACGCCATACCCGTTCGCCCCTTCTACCCGGAAGCCTTGCACCTCCAGGTCCGAGTCGATGAGCTGCAGCGCCCCGAAGCTCCCGCTCTCGCGCACCTGCAGATCCTCGAGCCGTCCCGTGGAGCGGGCGAGCCCCAGCCCCGCGCGCTCGGCGCGCACCGAGGTGAAGCCCCGCACCTCCAGCTTCGCCCCGTTGCTGGCCAGCCCGTACTCGTGCCCCGTCACCGTCACCTCCTCGAGCTGGAGCGTCCCGTCGCGCGCCAGCAGGCCCGGCCCCCGGCCTCCCTCCACCGTGACCCGCCGCAGCCGCACCCGTCCGCCCTCCTGGTCCAGCGCCATCACCGCCCCGCTGAAGCCCACCGCCTCCAACTCCGCCTGGGCGCCGCCCAGCACCTGCAGCCCGCGCCGCCACGGCCCAGCGAAGGTGCTCTCCTTCACCTCGGCCGTCACCGCCCCCTCCAGCGCCAGCCCCACCGTCTCAGAGAGGCTCGCCTCGAAGCGCACCCCGCGCGCCGTGAGCTTCCCCCCCGTCACCCGCACCGCCCCTTGCCGCTGGCCGCTGAAGCTCACCGACTCCAGTTGCAGCCCCTGCGCCGCCTCCACGCCCCAGCCTCCGCCCTGGATCGCCAGCCGCTCCAGCACGGCGCCGCCCCCAGCCCGCAGCACCGGCTCCTGGCCCTCGACATAGAGCACCGTGGTGGGCCCCACCCCCAGCAGCCGCGCTCCCGGGGGCAGCGTGAAGGGGCCCGCATAGAGCCCCTGGGCGATGTGCACGGTGGGGGCGGGACGCGGCGCCAGCGCCTCCCCCAGGGTCCGGAAGGGCCGCCCGCGGGAACCGTCCCCGGATTCTGCCCGTGCGCCATCTACCCACACCTCGGTGGGCACAACCGCCGGCTCAGCGGCCCGGGCAGGGGGCGAGGAAGGCCCACGGCAGGCGGCGATCACCAGCAGCACGAAAAGGAGGGCGCGGGGGCTCATTCGGCGCACCACTCTAGCCCTCCTGGCGCGTGCCAGCGGATCAGGAATGGCTCGCAAACGATCGAAACGACACAGAAAACCCTGCCCGCGCGATCGCAATCCCTCTCAATCCGTCACATGCGGCGCGTGTAACGTTGTATCGGAATTCGCGATCATCTCCTCTCTAACCCGGGTGTTTCAGACGTCAAAATTTCCGATCAGCCAACGGGTTTTCATGCGGAGAACCAAGGTCTATCATTGACAGGGAAAAGAGCGATTTGTTACCAACCGCGGGCAGATTCCGATTCAACGCCATACAATCTCGGACGGAGGGGCGAATGACCAAGGCAGAGCTCGTGGAGGTGGTGGCTGCGCAGTCCAAGCTGACCAAGAAGTCAGCGGCGGAGCTGCTCGACATCGTCTTCAACAACATCGGCAAGGCCGTGAAGCGGGACGCTCGCTTCAGCTACCCGGGCTTCGGCACCTGGTCGGTCCGCTCCCGCAAGGCGCGGAAGATCCGCAACCCGCAGACCAACGAGATGATGAAGCTGAAGGCCTCGAAGACGATCGGCTTCCGGCCCGCCAAGGAGCTGAAGAACTCGCTGTAGTCCGTAGGGCAGTGCGCGCCCGCGTGGCGTGTCAGGGGCGTCGTCCCGCGGGACGGCGCCCTTGTCGTTTCGAGGGCGGCAGGGCGTCCGGAGCGGCCAGCGAGCCCTCGCCCACCACGAGTATCTCGGGCGCGGCGCGCAGCTCGTCCAGCGGATCCATGGGCTGGCCGTCCCTCCACAGCTCGAAGTGCAGGTGCACCCCGGTGGCCATGCCGGTGTCGCCGGCCAGGCCCAGCACGTCTCCCCGCTCGAGGATGGTGCCGGGCCGCACCAGCACCCGGGACAGGTGGCTGTAGCGGGTGAGAATCCTGGACGCGTGCTGCACTTCCACATGGTAGCCGTGCGAGCCGTGCCAGCCCGCGCGCAGCACCACGCCCGGGGCGGCGGCGAAGATGGCCTGGCCGCGCTTGGCGGCGAGATCCAGGCCCAGGTGGTCCTTCACCCCGCCCATGATGGGGTGGTTGCGCTCACCGAAGTGGCTCGTCACGGAGACGGGGGTGATGGGCCAGGAGAAGCGCGGCGGCTCATTCACCGCCTGCACGGCCAGCCGGCGCAGCTCGTCCATGCGCACCGCCAGCTGGGTGACGCGGGACATGACGCCTTCGGCCGTCTCCGCGGGGATGTCGCCGTAGGTGCGCGCGTCATCCTCCAGCTCGGACTCCAGCGTGGAGCGGGCGCGGATGATGTCCATCGAGGCCGTCTTGGCCAGCGAGCGGCCCAGAAACTCATCCATCGCGGCGTTCACCTGGGCCCAGTTGAGCACCTGCTCGGTGGGCATGGGGCTGCCACGCTGGGCCTTGCGGCGGGACTCGCGGGCCTGGTTGACGAAGCCGTGGAGCGCGGCCTGCAGCTCCGCGGAGGGACGCGCCGTGGGCAGATCCTTGCTCGGAGGAGGCGTCTGCCGGGGCTTGCGGGCCAGCGGGGCGCGCTTGACGGGAGCAGGGGGGGCCTGCTCCGCCGGGGACGAGGCGGTGGGAAACGCCTCGTCAAAGCTCACCTTCTCGGCGCGCGGGGTGGCGCACGCGGTGAGGGCGATCAGGGTGAGGGTGGCAAGGCAGCGAAACAAGGCGCCTGCAGCCTACCACGCTCCTGCGGACTTCAAGTTTCCAGGGCCTTGCGGATCCGGCCGAGCGCCTCGTCCATGTCCGCGGCCGACACGTCCAGGTGGCACACGAAGCGGATGGTGTACGGGCCGAAGGCGTTGGTGAGCAGCCCCAGGGCCTTGAGCCGCGTCACCATTTCACCCGAGGGCCGGGGGAAATCGACCAGGAGGATGTTGGTCTCCACGCGGGCGGGCTCCACCTTCACCCCGGGGAGCTCGGCGAGCCCCGCGGCGAGCCGGCGGGCATGGGCATGGTCCTCGGCCAGCCGGTCCACGTGGTGCTCGAGCGCGTGGAGCGCCGCGGCGGCCAGGAAGCCCGCCTGGCGCATGCCGCCTCCCAGGCGCTTGCGCAGCCGCCGCGCCTCGGTGATCAGCGCCTTCGAGCCGGCCAGGGCCGAGCCCACCGGGGCGCCCAGGCCCTTGGAGAAGCACACCGAGGTGGTGTCCGTCAGCTTCGACCAGGAGGAGGCGGGGATGCCGGCGGCCACCTGGGCATTGAACAGGCGCGCCCCGTCCAGGTGCACGGCGAGCCCCGCCTTGCGAGCCACCTCCACCACGGCGCGGAAGCGCTCCAGCGGCCACACGGTGCCACCGCCCCGGTTGTGGGTGTTCTCCAGCGAGAGCAGCTTCGAGCGCGGCGAGTGGATGTTCTCGGCGTGCACCGCCGCGGCCACCTGCTCGGGCGTGAGCAGGCCCCGCTCGCCGGGCAACACCTGCGGCTGAATGCCCCACAGGGCCGACAGGGCGCCGCCCTCGTACTGGACGATGTGGCTGCCCAGCTCGATGATGACTTCGTCACCGGCGCGGCAGTGCAGGCCCATGGCGATCTGGTTCGCCTGCGTGCCCGAGGGAACGAAGAGGGCGGCCTCCAGGCCCAGCCGCTCGGCGACCCGCTCCTCCAGGAGGTTCACCGTGGGATCCTCGCCGTAGACGTCGTCACCCACCGGGGCCTCGGCCATGGCGCGGAGCATGGCGGGGGTGGGCTTGGTCACGGTGTCAGAGCGGAAGTCGATGGGTTTCATGAGTTTCGGCCTACCTGGCAGGTGGGTTGCCCCTTCTAGGGCGGAGGCGTTTATGCCATACAACACGGCGTGGGACGCGAGACACGAGAGTCGAAGCAGCGGCGGGCGGAGCAGGTGCTGGATCGGCTGGCGGCCGAGATGCCGGAGGTGCGAATCGAGCTGGACTATCGCACCCCGCTGGAGCTGCTGGTGGCCGTCATCTTGTCCGCCCAGTGTACGGACAAGCGGGTGAACCTGGTGACCCCGGCCCTCTTCCAGCGCTTCCCGGACGCCCAGGCGTACGCGTCGGTGAAGCCCGAGGAGCTGGAACCCTTCATCCAGACGTGTGGCCTGTATCGGGCGAAGGCGAAGAACATCGTCGCGGCGGCCAGGGCGCTGGTGGCCGAGCACGGCGGCGAGGTGCCGCGCTCCCGGGAGGCGCTGGAGCAGCTGCCCGGCGTGGGGCGCAAGACGGCGGGCGTGGTGTGCATCCACCTGGGCGGAGACGCGGCCTTCCCGGTGGACACCCACGTGAAGCGGCTGGCGTACCGGCTGGGCTTCACCTCGCAGCAGCACCCGGACAAGGTGGAGATGGATCTCCAGGCGCTGCTGCCACCAGCGCGGTGGATGAACGGCCACCAGTTGCTGGTGTGGCACGGGCGGCGGACGTGCTTTGCCCGCTCGCCGGCCTGTGAGCGCTGCACCGTGGCGGACCTGTGCCCCCGGCGCGGCGTGCGGGAGAAGCGGGCTACGCCGTCGGACGCGACTCGCGCTCGGTCTTGAGCTTCTTCATCCGCTTGCGGATGAGCTCGCGCTTGAGCGTGGAGACATGGTCCACGAATACGGTGCCATCGAGGTGGTCCACCTCGTGCTGCACGGCGATGGCCAGCAGGGCGTCACAGCGCAGCGTCTGCTCCTGGCCCTCCACGTCGAGGAACTTCACGGTGACGATGGCGGCGCGGTCCACGTCCTCGGCCTCACCGGGGATGGACAGGCACCCCTCGGTGTAGGTCGTCTCGCCCTCCATGCCGATGATCTCCGGGTTGATCATGGCGACGGGCTTGGCGGTCTCCTGCTGGGACCGGGTGTCCAGGACGATGACGCGGTGCAGAATGCCGACCTGCGGAGCCGCGAGGCCCACGCCGTCCGCGGCGTACATCGTCTCGAACATGTCCTTGACGAGGGTACGGATGGAGTCGTCGACCTTGGCGACGGGCTTGGCCTTCTGCTTGAGGATGGGATGGGGCCAGATGAGGATCTCGCGAACCATGGGGCCCGTCTTAACCGGCTCGGAGCGGGCGGGCAACCGGGGCAATGCGGTTGTCGTCACTTGCCCTACAGCTCCCCGGGCAAGCCAGCGAGCCAGCCCCGGAAGCGGGTATTGGAGTCCTGGCCCCGGAGCCGGTGCAACCCCCGCTTGAACTGGGCGTAGACGTGGAAGAACAGCTCCAGGCCCGTGCGCTCCCAGCGCCCCAGGGGCCGAGCGCTGCAGATGACCTTGGGGTCGCTGCGGCCCGCGTCGAGGAAGTCAACCACGCCCACCACGGGGACGCGCAGCCGCTGGCCGCGGCGAAGGCGGGGCCCGAGGACGACGACGTCCAACGGGTCTCCGTCGTCGGACTGGAGTCCGGGGATGCAGCCATAGTTGTAGGGGCACGGCACGGGGGAGACGAAGTCCACACTGCCATCACTGCGTCGCTTCACCAGAGCCCAGCGTGGGGACTCAATGAGGACCTCGGGCTCACGTGAGAGCCCGGCGATCAGGGGGGAGTCGGATCCAGGTGGCATGTGGTCCCCTCGCCCCACCGTCTTACAGGACGTCCGCGAGGGTCGTGGCGTTCAAGGCTTTGTCGAGCCACGTGTCGAGCGTGTTCGAATCCCTGCACGACAGGATGCGTTCACGAGTCGCCTCGTCCACCGAGATGCCTCGTGCGGCCAAGACCCGTAAAACACCTCTGGCCTGGCCTTCAGTCAGCCCCTCGGTCCGCCCCTCGGTCCGCCCCTCGGTCCGCCCCTTGGCCAGCCCCTTGGCCAGCCCCTCACGCCAGCCATCCTCACGCCCCTCATCCCTGAGCGCATCCGCCATGGTCCTCATCAGGGTCTCCCTTTGTTGCTCAGTCGCTATCGAATTTAACATGCGTCTCAGTGTCTTGAAGGCGTCCGCTGCCCCCACGTTCAGTAGGTAGTGAATGGCGGCGCGAAGCTGCTCCACACCCTCGGACGAGGCCAGCACCTGAGCCCAGAGCGGCCTCCAGCCTTCCAGCAACACCGCCAGCTTCTCGGAACGGCCTGAGCGCAGCAGTAGCAAGGCCAGCGGCACCAGCGGTGGGCCGGGTCTTGCCCTGAGTGCCTCCTCGCGCTCTACCGTCAGATCGTCCAGCAGGTACTCGAAGCGTGGCACCAGCTCACGCCAGCGCTCCGCGTCCTCCCGCGGCACCTGGAACAACTCCTCCATCCGCCGTGCAGCGGTCCAGCCTCTCTCCAGCCCGTGGTACATCACTACCGGGATGATGACCGGCAGCACCTCGCTCTCCGGGTGCTGGTGCATCCAGTACTCCAGCTGCCGCACCACGTAGCGCAGCATCCGGAAGGCCATCCAGCGGTCCACCGAGGACTGGTGCTCCAGCAGGAAGTAGAGCAGCACTGGCTGCCCGTCATGCAGCCGGGCCGAGAACAACAGGTCGCTCTGGCGCTCTCTGAGCTCCGGATCCACCACGCTGCTCGACTCGTGGTGCAGGCTGCTCCAGTCCACACGGGCCGCCACTTCCACGGGCAGCACGGCGCGCAGCTCCGCCGCCGCCCGCTCGGGGTGGCTGAAGGTGAAGCGCGCGAACAGGTCGTGAGGCCCCGGCATGGCAAGAGATCCTCAGCAGGCCGCGTGCCAACGTGCGCCTCGTGGCAATGCACGGACGGGCGCCAGAGCGTTCGAGGGATTCCGCACCTTTCTCGCCGCGGGGAGTCTCTGGTCGTGGACGCTGAATCCAGAGTGCAAGACGATGGCGGCGCGCTCTTCCCGCCTCTCATCCCGCTTATGTCCTCAGTGCCTCAGCCCATGGGAACACGCTGTTCCCTGGCCGTGACGACCTCCGACCGCATCGAGCCGGAGCTTGCTCAGCGTGCCCTGCGGGCCGCCACGGAACTCGGGGTGCCTTACCTGGAGCGCACTCACAAGCGGACCCTCGCGTCGATGCTGGCCGACTCCGCCGAGGCGCTGATCGTGTTCGAGTCTGGTGCGGTGTCCCTGGTCGATGCTCAGGGTTCGCTGCGGTTCTCTCCCGGTCTGGCGCATCTGCGCATCAAGCAACTGGATGCCGGTGTGCTCGAGGACATGCTCCTGCGCATCGCTGGGCTGAGTGAGGGTGAGCGTGTCCTGGACTGCACCCTGGGCCTGGGCGCCGATGCCCAGGTGGCCGCGCGCCTCGTCGGACTTTCCGGTGGGGTGACAGCCCTGGAAAAGAGCCCCTCGCTCTATCTGCTCGCCCGACATGGGCTGGAGACCTTGCCCCGGCATCCACGCGCGTGCCCCATCCACGTGGTTCACGCCGACGCCAGCCAGTATCTGCGCTCGCTTGCCGCCGGAGCCTTCGACGTGGTGCTCTTCGACCCGATGTTCGAGCGCCAGCGCAAGTCGTCGGTCGCCTTCGAGACCCTGCGGCGCCATGCCGACTACGCTCCCCTCACCCCCGAGACCGTCGCCGAGGCCCAACGTGTGGCCCGCCGGGCCGTGGTCCTCAAGGGCTCGCGCTACTCCAGTGACTTCAGGAAGCTGGGGATCCGGCCCGAGCCTGCTCGGCCCAATGCCACCGTGTTGTGGGCCCGGCTTCCAGGCCTTGGCACCGCGGCGGCTCCCTAGCCGCCGCGTCAGTGCAGCGTCCGGGCGCGCGGCTCTTCCCCGTAGTCACCCCTCTCGCGCGGGGAGTCGCCACCCGCCAGCAGCGCGAGGAGATCCTTCGTGGTCAACCGCGCGGCGACGTCCGTGCCCTCGAGCACTCCCGCCACCAGCGCGCGCTTGTCCGAGTGCAGCAGGAGGATCTGCTCCTCGATCGTCCCGCGAGCCACCAGCCGGTACACCGTCACCGGCCGTGTCTGTCCAATGCGGTGAGCACGGTCCGTCGCCTGATCCTCCACCGCCGGGTTCCACCAGGGATCCAGGTGGATGACGTAATCGGCCGCGGTGAGGTTGATGCCCGTGCCACCCGCCTTGAGCGAGATGAGGAACACCTCGCCCTCCCCCGCCTGGAACGCCTGGATGCGCTTGGCCCGCATCGCCGCGGGCGTCGCGCCATCCAGGTACTGGTAGGTGAAGCGGGCGCGATCCAGCTCCTCGCGGACCAGCGCCAGGTGCGAGGTGAACTGGCTGAACACCAGCGTCCGATGGCCCTCGCTTCGCAGTTCCTCCAGCAGCTCCAGCAGGCGCCGCATCTTCGAGGAGCCCAGGCCCGACTGCGCGTCGTAGAGCTTCGGATGCGAGGCAAGCAGCCGCAGCCGGGTGAGCGCCGCGAGCACCTGGAAGCGCTGCTGCTCGTTGCGAAGGCCCTTGCCCGCCGAGCTCACCTCCGCGACCGCCGCGAGCCGCGCGTCCTCGTACAGCGTCCACTCCTCCTCGGAGAGCGCCACCGGCACCTGGATCTCCGTACGCGGCGGAAGCTCCCGGGCAACCTCCTGCTTCGTGCGCCGCAGCAGAAAGGGCCGCAGCACGCGGGAGAGCGCCGCGCTCGCCTCGGGATCCTTGCCGCGCTCGATGGGCGAGGCGAACCGCTCACGGAACTGGTCCCAGCTGCCGAGCAGCCCCGGGAAGACAATGGAGAAGAGGCTCCATAGCTCGCCCAGGTGGTTCTCCAGAGGCGTGCCCGACAACGCGATACGGAAGCCGGCGTTCAACTGACGGGCGGCACGGGCTCGCCGGGTGGTGGGGTTCTTCAGCGCCTGCGCTTCGTCGACGACGAGCGTGGCGAAGGAGACGGCGCCAAGGCTCGCCACATCCCGCACCAGCAGGCCATAGCTCACGATGAGCACGTCGTTCTTCTTGAGCTTCGCCAGACACTTCACCCGGTCCGGCTGCTCCGCGTAGAGCACGGGGCGAAGGCCTGGGGCGAAGCGCTGAATCTCCTGAACCCAGTTGAACGCCACCGAGGTCGGCGCAAGCACGAGCGCCGGCCCCAGCCGGGCCCGGTCGAGCAGCACCGCCAGCGCCTGCACGGTCTTCCCCAGCCCCATGTCATCCGCCAGGCACGCTCCAGCGCCCCAGGCCGCCACCCGGCTGAGCCACGCATGGCCCTCCACCTGGTAGTCGCGCAGCGTGGTCCTCAGCGAGGCCGGAGGCTTCGGCTTCAACGAGAGCGAGGCGGCGAGCCGCTCCGTCAACAGCCGCCACTCGGGCGCGGCTTCGACCTTCGCCCCCGCGTCCAACAACGCGCTGATCGCCGAGACGGCTCCGGGCGACAGCTCCACGCGGTTCTTGCCCGTGAAGGTATGGTCCGCCACCGCGAGCAGCCGCTGCCGCAGGGTGTCGCTGAGCTCGACCCACCGGTTCGCATCCATCCGCACGAAGCGCTTCTGCCGCCGCGCCGCGTCCAGCAGCACGGCCAGCTCGAGCCTGCCGGCTTCGACCTTCAGCTCCCCCAGCACGCCGAACCAGTCCCGCTTGCGCTCGACCTGGATCCTCAGCGCTTCGGGCCCCACGGACGAGACGACATGCGGCTTCTCGTCGATCCACTCGATCTCGAGCCCCTTCGGAGGCTTGCGCAGCGCCGCGACGAGCTCCAGCGCCGCCTCCGTGTCTCTCATTCGGAAGCAGAACGGTGGCCCCTCTTCAGCGCCAGCGAGCGGAAGCGGAGCAATCGCCGCCCGGGCCCACTGCTCCTCGCTCAGCAACTTGCGCCGTACATAGCCGCGCTCTCCGCCGCGGGAGAGCAGCACGTCGCGCGGGCCCACTCCGGGATGGAACAGCGGCGCGCCCTCGCCCGGCCGCACGAGCAACTCCAGCTCCAGGGACACGTCCGGCAACAGGCGCAGCCGGACGACGGGGATGGTCTCCGTCTGCAGCTCACGCCCCTTGAGCGCCTGCGGCACCACGAGCGGCAGACGCGCTTCGAGCCGTGAGAGCCGCTCGAGCAGCTGCTCGTGGCTCTCGGGCGGGAACTGGTCGCCGTGCTTCTCGAGCACGCTCCACATCCGCCGCGCCTCTTCGTTCACGTCGATGAGCAGACACCGGTTGCGGTGCTCCTCCACCGCGAACAGGGGCTCTCCCGGAGCGAAGGTGCGCAGCAGCGCGCCCAGGAGCTTCGGGCTGAAGCGCTCTCCCTCGATGGAGGGCTCGAGGCGGATGTGGTCCGCGGCCGCGAGCGCGGTGAAGCCCAGCCGCACACGCTTCAACTCCAGGGGCTCCTCGGGGCGAAGCTCGAGCACCACCCGCGGATGCTCCGCGAGCGCGAGGAACGCCCGCGAGGGATAGGTTCCCGCCGCGCGGGACGCGGGGGCCCACGAGGCCAGGTGCTCGGCGATGCGGAGATCGGCCTCGGAGAGGCTCTCGCGGTGCTCTTCGAGCAGCCGCGTTGCCGTCATCCGCGCGCCAGAGCTCAAGGTGCCTCGGCGGGTCTGCTTCTTCACCAACGGCGACACCGTCAGCGCCCCGAGCTCATGCTCGATGCACCACCACACCTCGATCGAAGCTCGGGGCCTGGCCGTCTCGGCCTCGAACAGCTCGAGCTCCTTCAGCGCACGCGCCCAGCCCGGACGAAGCAGCTCCTCGGCGACCCGCCGCGCCTCGACGACCCGCGCGCCATCATCGAGCAGATCCAGGGTCGTATCGATGAGCGCCAGCACATGGACACAGCCGCGCTGGCGGGCCGCGCAGCTGCACTCCACACGGCCCTCGCCTCCCCCGGGGAACGTCATCCGGGACAGAACCCCGACGGTGCCGTAGTCCGGGCCCGCGCGGACGACCCGGTCGGGCTCTCTCCACGCGAGCGCGCACGCTGTCGCATCGAAGCTCCACGACGCCGAAGCTCGCCACTGGCGGGAGCGCGGAGAGGCATGAGGCCGGAGCGTACGGCGCACCTCGAGTAGCCGGCTCCACAACGGCGCCAGCGCGGCGTCCGGGTGCGCCTCGCGGCGCGCGGCCTCCTCCGTGAGCGCCTGTCGCACCGAGTCTGCTTCCTGCCGCAGGTACGCCCACGCCGCCTCGGTGAGCGCCGTCTCCAGGCCCCTTCCACGCGCACCGGCGTAGCGCTGCGCACCTTCCCTGCAGCCCACGTCCCGGAGCGCCAGGCCACCCAGGGCATGCCGGAGCCCCTGTCGCTGCGCCTCGTTGATGGGCAGGTCCGCGAAGAGCACCTCCACGGACACCCCGAGCGCATGACGGACCTGGTGCTCGTCCGTCCAGAGATCGAGCTCTCCGCGGGTCGCGAACGGCCCTTCTCGGGGACCGGCCGGGACAGCCGCCTCGGAGGGCTCGGGAAGCGCGCCCCGCCGCGCCAGAAAGGAGAGGCTCAGGGCGACGGCGTGCTTGCAGACCGTCTCCCGCACCGGGCACGTGCACTGAGCGACCAGCGCTCCGCGGGCCGCGGTGACGCGGACCCGGTACTTCGCCGTGCCCTCCACCAGCCCATCGAGCGCGTCATCCTCGAGGATGCAGGAGAGCACCCGCCCCTCGCGCCAATACGCCTCGCCGCGCGCGAAGGCGCTTCCCGCGGTCGCGCGGAGGTTCTCGGCGGTGAGCAGCGCAGGCAACGACATGGGCCGCGGACTCTAACCGCGTCCCACGTCGCAGACTCGCTGTTCTGAACGCTCTACCCTGCCGCCTGCTTGCCTGCCCCCCGAAGCCAGGGGACTTCAGCGAATCACGAGCGGCGCGCCCGGTGCGCCCGAGCCGCCTTTGATGGAGATGGGGTTGTAGACGTAGAAGAACTCGTACGAGCCGCGCCCGGAGTCCGGCCTGCCGGCATGGTCATTGGCCAGGTCCTCCGCGAGCGCGCTCAGCTTCAGCGACTCGTGCATGTAGATGCCGCTCTTGACCAGCAGCTGGTGGTGAACGGGGAAGAGCACCTCGGGAGCCGTCGGCGGGCGGGGCGGAGAGACCTCCAGGCCCCAGTTGTCCGCGCCCACGCAGGCCACGTTCCTGGAGCTCAGCCACAGCGAGACCTCGAGCCCCAGCCCGGGCGCGGCCAGCCCCAGGCCCGGGGTGATGTAGAAGCCGTTGTTCGGCGCGTCCCAGTTCTCCTCCCACCCCGTCACGAAGAGCACCACGTCCCCTTCGCCGATGTCGGACTCCTTCATGTTCTGCGCCGCCAGCGTCTTGCGCACCATGGCCAGCGTCACCTCCTGCCCCGGCTGCATCGTCACGCCGCCGTTGGCGTAGCGCTTGATGTCCAGCAGCACGCCGCGGGTGACGAAGGGCTTTACCTTCTCGACGCCCAGGTGCCGCAGGCCCTCGGGCCCCACCACCTGCGCTCCGGTGAAGCCGTTGTAGTACAGCGCGTCGGTGAGCAGGTCGCTGCCAGGCGCCAGCACCGCGAAGTGGCCCAGCGCATCGAACTGCGTGCCCATCTGCGTGAACTCGCCGTGCAGCATCTCCGTGTTGATGATCTGCCGGGAGATCTGCTGCACCGGCTTGATGTCGATGCTCAGCCCGTGGTTGCCGGGGAACATCGGCATCGTCTTCTCGAAGAGGTGGCCCAGGCTGTAGACCTTGCCGCTCTTGATGAGCTTCTTGGCCTCGAGCACCTTGGCGGGGGTCTGCGTATTGGACGCGCCCGCCTCGTCGCCAGGGCCCCAGGCAGACGGGCCAGGATACGGATCATACGCGGACGCGGCACCGGCAATGAGGCACCCGGCAACCAGCACTGGCTTCAGGAGACGCTTCGACACGGGGGATGGCTTCATGACTGTCTTCCTTCTCGCGGGTGATACGAGCTGCTCTGTGCACGACTACGCGGCCACGCGCTGGGCCTCGCCGAGGTAGCGCACGACCAGCAGCGTCACGTCGTCCTCTGGCTGCGGAGCCCAGCGCAGCACCAACTCGAATAACGCGTCGCGAATCTCCGTCGTCGAGCCGTCAGCCCGCCGCTGAAGCTCGGAGGCGATCCGGTCCAGCCCCAACCGCTCGCGGCCCGTGTTGGGGGCCTCGGTCGCTCCGTCCGTGTGCAGCAGGAGCAGGTCCCCCCTGTTCAGGCGGAAGCTGCTCGTCCGGGTAAACGGGCCCACGTCCCGGATGGCGCCCAGCCACGTGCCCGCGGTCTCGATTCGCTCGAGCGCGCCGTCCCCCCGGCGCACGAGCACGTCCTCGTGCGCGCCCGCCATCTCCACGCGGCCATCCGGGTGAAAGCGCAGCAGGGATAGGGTGATGTGCTCATCGCTGCGCAGGCGCTCCCGGATGTTGTCATGGAGGAACGTGTTCACCGCGCCGAGCACCTCGTGGGGCGCCAGGTCCGGCTGGTGCTCGAGCAGCGCCGAGATGCCGCTCTGCACCATCAACATGACGAGGCCGCTCGTCACGCCATGCCCCGCCACGTCGCCGATGCCGATCCAGCACCCACCGTCAGCGGTGGGGCGCACGTCGTAATAGTCACCTCCCATGGACGCCACCGGCACCATCCTCGCGGCGATGTCATATGCGGGGATTTGTCGCGGCGCGGGGAGAATGGATCGCTGAATGCTCTGGGCGATCTCCATCTCCTTGAGCAGCGGGGCCACCGCGGCGCGGCGCTCCGACTCCACGCGCGCCGCCTGGCTCTCCTGCAACCCCCGCGTCATCGCGTTGAAGCTCTCGATGAGCTGCTCCAGCTCGCCCTCGGCCCGCTCGCGCACCACCACGTCCAGCTCGCCCCGCGCCACCCGGGCGCTGGCCTGGGAGAGCGCCAGCACGGGCCGCGTGGCGCTGCCCACCAACCGCCAGGCCAGCCACACCAGGGCCGGCACGAGCACCAGCGCCGCGATGGCGATCATCGTCATCACCCCGTACCAGGCGGAGGAGTCCACCACCGCGCGGGGAATCACGTAGAGCACCCGGTGCGGCAGCTGCGCCGTGGCGGGGCGGATGGGCGAGAAGCACACGTAGCAGGGCACCTCGACTTCGCCCTCGCCCTTGCCGTACGTGCCGCGGTAGCCCACGTAGCCTCGCACCCGTAGCACGTAGGTGCTGCACGGCGACTCGGTGGCCGCGGTCGCCGCCAGCGCCTGCTCCAGCTCCGGGGGAAGCCGCACCTCCGCGGGGCCACCGTCCGGGCGGCGCAGCGTGGACACCAGGGGCTTGCCCGGTGCCCACAGAATGAGCTCATTGTCCGCCAGCGCCTGGTGCTCGCCGAGGTACTGCGCGTCCACCGGCCTCCAGAGCACCAGCTTGCCCTCACCCAGCGGCTTCGCCCACGCCAGCACCACGTCGTCGCCACACGCCACCCACTGGACCGGAGCCGGGCCCGCGACGCGCTCCCAGCCCGTCGCCAGCCCCTGGCACTCCGGCCCGCCTGGAGAGCCCCACACCCTTCCGCCCTGGCTCAGGTACGCCCAGCGCACCCCGCTGTCCGCCAGCACGGGTTCGATCTCTTCACGCAGACGGTCCGGCCCCGGCTCGCGCGTACCAGCCTCCACCAGCGGGTTACGGATGAGGGCCGTGCCCAGGCGCTGGAACATCCGCACGGCATTCGCCTCCTGCATGCCGGAGGCCTGCTTCTCGCTGAAGCGCAGCCACTCCACCGCCGCGCGCCAGGTGCCGAAGAAGCTGAAGCCGCCCGTCATCAGAATCTGCGCGGCAAGCCCCGCCACCAACATGCCGCTGATGGCCACCGTCCAGCGGTGCTTGAGCGAGCGCTTCAGCAGCCCCGCGGGAGGAGGACTTTCAGCTGGCATCTTGCATCTCTACGGTGACCAGCCCGGGCGCGAAGCAGCTGAGCGCCATCAGGCTCGCCTTCTGCCACCGCACGCGCGGGCTGCTGAGGAACCGGATGCAATAGCGGTTCGGCGCCTGCACATCTCTCAGCGCGTTCAGCCACGTCACGAAGCGCTTGAAGCTGGAGGAGTTCATGAACTCCAGCTTGACGATGTCCGCGGTGACTTCGCGCGCGCCCAACCGGAGCGCCTCCTCGTGAACCCGCGTGAGGAAAGGCCCCAGCTGCTCGCTCACCTGGAACTCGGCGCTGCCACGGAACGAGAGCTTCACGGCGCTGTTGTCGTAGTGGACCGAGACTTCGAAGCCGGCTTCCTTGATGCCCGGGATGTCCAGCGTATTCGTCATGAAACCCTCGCGGGGCAGGTGGTGCTGGCGGTGATTTCGACCCACTCACCCCTGACGGTATGGCTCAGCTGCATCTGTCCCTCGACACGGATGCGCGTCAGGCCCAGGCCCGAGCCCTCTGTCTGAAGCGCGCTCTGGCTCATCAGTTGAAGATAGAATTGCAGTGGATCCGGCGCCCGGTTCATCGCCTCCAACAGGCGCGAGAGCCGGCCAATGCTCTCGGGCCAGGTGGGGTTGCCGATGCTCACCGAGATGCGTTTCTCGCCCCCCACCTCACGCAGCTCCACCAGCAGGCGGGCATCACCTCCGGAGTTGTGCTGAATGGCGTTCTCCATCAGCTCGTGGGTGCACAGCGCCAGGCGGGAGATGACCTCCTCGTCATCGAAGACCGCGCCGTAGAAGTCGGACACGAAGCGCCTGACGATGGGAACCAGGCGGAGGTTTGGGGTGAACTCGAGCTCGAAGAGGTACGTGTCGCCTCGCCGGTGACTGCGGAACTCGAAGCGAGCGTCCGCTGGCACGTCGGCAGAAGCAGTGTCTAGGCGTGGTGAAGACATCCAGCCCCCGGGAAATCCGCCCGTAGCATGCAGACCTTCCGCGTCTTGCGCCATGTGTGCCAGAGCCCCAACCCGGGGCGTGCCCCCCTGGGTCAGGGCTGAACCCTTCTGGTTCGTCTCGCACTGGTGCAAGACTGGCTGCTTCATCAGGAGTGGGTACGGGTGTCCAGGGACGCGAGCAGCGACAGCATGTGGGCCCAGCGGCTGGTGACGCAGCAGCTCGAGTTCCTCGAGATCATCGAGAGCATTCCGGACGTCATCGTCATCGTCCGGCCGGATGGGCAGATCCGCTTCGCCAATGCGCGCACGGCCACCACGCTGGGAGTGGGCTCGGCGAGCGTGCTCATTGATCGCAACCTCATCGAGCTGATGGCGCCGGAGGATCGCGAGCGCTGCCGCTGGCTGCTTACCCATCGCCAGGTGGTGCCCCGGGAGGGAGGCAGCGCGGAGTTCCGGCTGCATCGGAATGGGCGGGAGCCCGCGGTGGTGGAGGCCTCGGTGGTGCGGGAGATCGACTTCGACGAGGAGCGCTCGTTGATGCTGGTGGCCCGGGACATCACCGAGGAGCGGCAGCTGCGCCTGCGCCTGCAGCTGGCCAGCCAGCTGGCCTCGGTGGGCACGCTGGCGGCGGGGGTGGCGCATGAGATCAACAACCCGCTGTCCTTCGTCATCGCCGCGCTGGCGTTCGTGCAGGAGAGCACCGGCACGCTGGCCGAGCGCCCCGCGCCCGAGCTCTGGACGGAGGTGAACCAGTCCCTGGGTGAGGCGCTGGAGGGGGCACACCGCATTCGCGACATCGTGCGGGACCTCAAGACGTTCTCGCACAGCGCGCACGAGGCGGGGCAGAAGGCGGATCTGCGCGCCGCGGCGGAGTGGGCGCTCAAGGTGACGGCGCACCAGCTGCGCCACCGCTGCACGGTTCAGCAGGAGCTGGGCGAGGTGCCCTCGGTCATTGGGAATGAAGCCCGCTTCGGGCAGGTGCTGGTCAACCTGGTGATGAACGCCGTACAGGCCTTCCCGGAAGAGCGCACCACGCAGAACCAGCTGCGGGTGACGACGCTGACGGATGCGGAGGGCCGGGCCGTGGTGGAGGTCGCTGACAACGGCCGCGGCATTCCGGCCCAGCAGCTGGCGCGCATCTTCGAGCCGTTCTTCACCACCAAGCCGGTGGGCCAGGGGACCGGGCTGGGGCTGGCCATCTCCCACGCCATCGTGTCGGAGGCGGGCGGAGAGATTCAGGTGCACAGCGAGCTCTCCGTGGGCACCTGCTTCCGCGTGGTGTTCCCTCCGGCGGCCGGGGCCACCGCCGTGCGCAAGCGGACCGCCGCCCTGCCCACGCCCGTGCCGCTGGCGATGCGGGTGCTCGTGGTGGATGACGAGCCGTCGGTGGGCAAGGCCCTGAAGCGGATGCTCCGGCACCATCACCTCGAGGCCCTCACCGAGGCCAGCGAGGCCCTGGAGCGGCTGCGGCGGGGGGAGCGCTTCGATGCGATCCTGTGCGATCTGATGATGCCGCAGATGAGCGGGATGGAGTTCTACCGGGTGCTGCTGGAGCAGTTTCCCGCGGTGGCGCGGCGGGTGGTCTTCATGACGGGTGGCACCTTCACGGACGCGGCGCGGGACTTCATCGCCCAGGTGCCCAACACCACCCTGGACAAGCCCTTCGACCGCGACCACCTGCAGGAGGTGCTCGCCAAGGTGATCAACCCGTAGCGGCCGCGCCTCTCAGTCCAAGAGGTTGCGGGCGTACTCCGCGCGCATCTTGTCGTCGGCGAGCGCCCGGGCGGCCTCCACCAGCACGTCGCGGATCTGCTGGGCGCGGTACTGGAGCGAGGCATCCGCGTGGCCCGCGAAGCGCAGCGGGTGGAACTCCGTGGACAGCCGCTCGTAGGCGCGTTTGACCTCTTCGCCGCCCGCGGTGCGCGCCAGGCCCAGCACGGTGAAGTAGTCCGCCTCCTGGATCTCCTCGAACTTGGCCTCGAGCCGGAGGATGTCCAGCTCGGGGGGCAGCTCGCCCGCCGGCTCGGTGGCGGGCCGCAGCGCGACGAGCCCCAGCGCGCGCGCCACGGCGAACGTCTTGAGCGCGGACTCCTGCGGCAGCCCGGCGCCCAGCATCAGCTCCTCCAGCGTCCGCTCCCCATCCACCCCGGTGAGCAGCTGTAGATCGCGCGAGGGCAGCCCGAAGGCCTGGGGCTCCAGCGTCACGTCCCCCCGGGCCACGATGGCGCGCAGCCCCCCGACCTGCTGCACGAAGGACTCGGTGGACAGCGAGTTGCGCAGCGCCTCGGCCAGCAGGAACGTGGGCGGGCGCGTGGCCGCCGCGAGGGCGACCTCATGCGGGGGGCGCTCGTCCACGAGCCGGTAGAGCGACGAGGGCTCGGAGAAGGCGTCGATGAAGACCTGCTCGGTGTAGCGCTGCACCAGCGGCACGGACTCGGCCTCGCGCAGGTAGCCGCGGCCACGCAGCGCGTCGAGCAGCGCCCCGGTGGAGGCGGCGCGCACCAGGCGCAGCTCGTTCTCCTGGCGCGCGTTGATGAGGCCGTCGCGACGGGCCCGATCGATGAGCGACTCGCCCGGCGCCGAGGAGACCGCGCCCACCAGGCGGCCCTCTCGCAGCCAGAGGATGCGCAGGGCCTCGGCGGCCTTGAGCTCCAGGCGGACCTCGGCCCTGCCCTCGTAGAGCTGGAGCAGCAGCCTGGCGAGCCCCTCCTGCGTCACGCTGCCGGCCCGGGGAATGGCCAGGTGGGGCTGGTTCGGCGCCTCGAGCTGGAGGACCGCGGACTGCATCCGCGCCGCCATCTGCTCCGTCTCCGCGCGGGCCTTGGCGACCGCCTCGGCCTCGCGGCGGGCCTCGGCCTCGATCCGGGTCTTGTCCGCGCTCAGCCGCTCCAGCTCCGCCTCCAGCCGCGTCACCTGCTCTCGCAGCTGTTGCTCGCGGCCCGCGGACTCCTGCGCCTCGCGGTGCGCCTGCGCCTTCCAGCGGACCAGCTCCTCGGAGGCGTGGGCCGCCGCGGCCCGGGCCTCTTCGCGCTGGCGCTCCAGCTCGTCCCGGGTGCTGGCCTCGGACTGGGTGCGTGCCTGGAGCTCGGCCTGGAGCCGCGCCTCCGCCTCCTCACGCTGCTGCCGCTCCTGCCGCGCGCGGGCCTCGGCCTCGCCCCGTGCCTTCACCTCGGCTTCGAGTTTCGCCTTCAGCTCCTCGCGCGCCCGGGCCACGGCGGCGGCCCGCGAGGTGGCCTCGGCGTGCGTCCGCAGGGCCTCCTGGAGCTTCTCCTCCGCCTCGGCCGCGCGCGTCTCGGCGGCGGTCCGGGCCTGCCGCTCCTGGTCCCAGCGGCTCTCCGCCTGCGCGCCACCGCGCGCTCCGAGCTCGGCTCGGGACTCGGCATGCTCGCGCGCTTGCGCCTCGGCCTCCACACGCGCTTGCGCCTCGGCCCGGGCGAGCGCCTCGGCCTGCGCCCTGGCCTCCGCATCGGTCCGCGCCAGCGCCTCGGCCTCGGCCCGTGCCTCGGCCTCCGCACGCGCCAGCGCCTCCGTCTCGGCCCGCGCCTCGGCTTCAGTCCGGGCAAGCGCCTCGGCTTCGGCCCGCGCCTCGGCTTCGCTCCGGGCCAGCGCCTCGGCCTGCGCCCTGGCCTCCGCATCGGTCCGTGCCACGGCTTCGGCCTCGGCCCGCGCTTCGGCTTCGCTCCGGGCCAGCGCCTCGGCCTCCGCGCGCGCCTCGGCCTCGCGGCGAGCCAGTGATTCCTGCTCCGCCCGTGCCTCCGCCTCGCGGCGGGCCAACGATTCCTTCTCCGCCCGGGCTCGCGCTTCGGTGAGTTCCTGGGCTTCCGCCTCCGCCAGCGCCCGCGCTTCTCCCCGGCCGAGCGCCTCTGCCTGGGCCCGCTCCTCGGCCTCCTGGCGCGCTCGCGCCTCCGCCTCCGCGCGGGCCTCCGCTGCCGCTCGCGCCTTCGCCTCGGCCTCGGCGCGCACTTCGGCCGCCGTCCGCGCCCCAAGCGCCTCCGCCACGCGCAACTCCGCCGCCGTCCGCGCCCCCAGCGCCTCCGCCACGCGCCCCTCCGCCTCGGCGCGTGCCTTCACCGCCTCCTCGGCACGGGCTTCCGCTTCCTGGCGGGCGCGGGCCTCGGCCTCCGCGCGGGCCTCCGCCTCGCTCCGGGCCTGGATCGCCGCGTTCACCCGCGCCTCGGTGGCCGCCCGGGCCCGGGCCTCCTTCTGGAGCCTGGCCTCCAGCTCGGCGCGCTTCTCGTGCTCCTCGGTGGCCAGCGCCTCCGCCTTGCCACGGGCGATGGCCTCGGCATCCGCGCGCACCTGAGCGTCGAAGCGGGCCAGCTCCTCCTCGCTGACGCGCGCCTCGATCTCCGCCCGGGCCCGCGTCGCGCGCGACTCCGCTTCCGCCTGCGCCAGGGCCGCCGTCTCGGCTCGCGCCTCCGCCTCGGCCCGGCGCTGCGTCTCCGCCTCGGCTCGCTCCTCGGCCTCGGCCTTCGCGTGCAGGGCAATCTCGCTCTGCGCCTGCGCCTCCCGGCGCTTGCGGGACTCTTCCTGGCCGCGCTCCTCCAGCTCGGCTCGCAGCCGGGCCTGCTCACTGGCCTCCTGCTGGAGCGCCGCCAGCTGCGCCCGCAGGCTCTTCAGCTCCTCTTCCTGAGCCTGAACCCGGGTCTCCTTCGCCCGCGCCGCCTCCGCCTCGGCGTCCATCGCCTTGCGGCGCTTCTCCTCCTCGGCGCGCGCCTTCGCGTCACGGCCGCGGAACTCCATCACCCAGCGCTCGGCTTCCGCGCGCAGCCGGGCCTCGTGGTCCCGCTCCTTCGTCAGCGTCGCCAGCCTGGCCTTCAGCTCCTCCAGCTCGCGCGCCACCGCCTCGCGCAGCTCCTCTTCCTTCGCACGGGCCGCCTCCGCCTCGGCGCGCAGCGCGGCCTCGCGCTCCATCTCCGCCCGCAGCACCTCGAGCCGTTGCCGCTCCTGCTCCGCCTCCTGCTCCGCCTGCTGGCGCAGCGCGGCTTCCATCTCCAGCTCGGCCCTGGCCGCTCGCACCACCTCGGCGGACGGCTCCGCGGCGGGCCCCGCCTCCGTCTCCTGAGCGGAGTCAGCCACCGGCGGCGCCGTGTCCTCGTCCGCCACGGGCGGCGGAATGGCATCCGGCGGAAGGTCCTCGAGCTGCTGCGTCGACAGCTCCTCCGACACGGAGGGCTCCGCGGGCGTGGAGCCAGGCTCCACCCACTGCAGCGCCTGCGCTGGCCGCTCCTGGGCCTCTTCCGGCGACGGGAGCCCGAACTGGGCCCAGCGCGCCGTGCGCTCCATGCGCTCTTGAGGCGTGGCGTTCGGATCGTCCGCGAACTGCGCCCAGCGCGCCGTGCGCTCCATCCGCTCGCGCAGCGTCAGTCCCGGCTCGTTGGCGAACTGCGCCCAGCGCGCCGTCTTCTCCATGCGCTCCTGCGCCGGCGCCGGGCCCATCGTCACCCCGGGGGGCAGCGGCTCGGAGACCGGGCGCGCCTGCGCTGGAGCCTCCGCCTCGCCGCGCAGCGCCTGGAGCTCGGCCTCGGCGGCCGCCAGCGCGAGGGCCCGCGCCGCGTCCGACTCTTGCGGCGTCTCCACGTCGAAGAAGCCCTCTTCGCCAAGCCGGGGGCTGGCCACCACCGCGGGCACCGGGGCCACAGCTGGCTCCTCGAGCTGCGTGGGCGAGAGCACTCCCACCGGGGCCAGCTCCGCCTGCTCGCGCGTGAGCATCGCGTCGAGCTCGAGCTGCGCCATGCGCTCGGCCTCGGCGCGCAGCTGTGCCTCCACGCTGCCGTCCGCGGTGGACGAGCTCTCCTCGAGCCCTCCCCAGCCCCTGGCCGAGGGCGGCTCGGCACCCTCCAGCGCCGCCGCCTCCGAGAGCGAGAACGCCTCCTCCGTAGGCGCCACGAAGGGCTCGCTCGCGGGCACCACCGGCGCCACCGAGGGCAGCTCCGCCACCTCCTGCTTGCGGCGGCGGCGCTCGGCGGCCTCGCGGCGCACCTCGTCCTCCATCCGAAGCAGATCGTCCTCGGCCTCCTCGGCCAGCGGCTGCGCCGAAGGCTCCGGGGCCACTACCGGCTCGGGCTCGGGAGAGGACGGATCCTGGACGGTGATCTCCTCGGCCTTGGAGAGCAGCGAGTCCATCCCGTCATCCGCCGGATCCAACGTGGCGGGCTCCGACGGAAGGTCCGACACCATGCTCAGGGGCTTCGCATCCGCCAGGAGCGGATCCGCCTCCACGGACAGGGCCTCCTGCTCGGAGACCGGCTCGCTGCCCACGAACGTGAAGGGGGTCTCGGGCACCTGCGCCGCGGCGCTGGCCTGCTCGGTGGCGAGCGCGCTGGCGGACAGCTCCGGCTCCACCGGAGCCAGCACCTCGGGCTCGGCAAGCACCGCATGGACAGGCAGCTCGTCGGGCGCGGTGGAGAAGCCCTGCTCCGTCGCCGCGCCCCAGTCCATCTGCTCGGGCGGGGGCACGTCCCCGAAGAGGGCATTGGCCAGCGCGGGGTTGCTGCGCTCGGAGGGCGGCGGCACCTGCCACGAGTCGGGCTCGGTCCCCTCGCCCGAGAGCGGCACCTCCCCCGTGTGCGCCTCCACGATGCGCCAGGTATCGGCCGCAGTGTGCGAGCTCACCACCTCCTCCACCCGCTGGATGAAGCCCGCGTCCAGGGGCAGCGCGGTGACGGGAGCGCTGAAGCCGGGGATGGGCTCGCCCAAGAGCAGCACCCGGGCCTGGTGCCCGTCGGGGTGCTGGGTCAGCTCCTCGAGCACCAGGTGCCCGCGGCCGCTCTCCACGCCGGGCGCCAGGATGATGAGCCCGGGCTGGTGGTGGCCAAAGGCAATGAGCGCATCCGCCACGGACGTGGCGAGGATGACCTCATGCCCTCGGGGCAGAAGGAATCGCCGGACGGAGGCAATGGTGGCGATGTCGTCGTGGACGAGGAGGACCGGGGCGGCCATGGAAGCCGCTGGAGTCTACAGCATGGCCCCGGGATCCACGTCGATTGTCACCTTCACCCCCGAGGGGACCTCCTCCAGCTTTGTCTCCAACCGGGCAAGCAGCGAAGCGAAGGCCCCGTGGGTCGGACCTTTGAGGAGCAGCTGCCACCGGGTACGGCCCCTGAGCCGGGAGATGGGCGCCAGGGCCGGGCCCAGCAGGCGCACCCCGGCGGACGGGGGCGGCATCCGGCGCGAGAGGAAGTCGCCGAGCATTCGGGCCACGCTGGCGGTCTGCTCCGGGTGCTCTCCCTCGAGGCGGATGGCGGCCATGCGGGAGAAGGGCGGATAGGCCAGGGCCTTGCGCCACAGCAGCTCCTGCTCGGCGAACCCCTCGAAATCATGGGCCAGCACGCGCTTTACGGGCTCGGAGTCCGGGTTGTAGGTCTGCACCAGCACCCGGCCGGGGTCCTTGCCGCGCCCGGCCCGGCCGGACACCTGGGTAAGCAGGTGGAAGGTGCGCTCGGCCGCCCGGAAGTCCGGAATGGCCAGCGAGGTGTCCGCCATCACCACGCACACCAGGGTGACGCCGGGGAAGTCATGGCCCTTGGCCACCATCTGCGTGCCCACCAGCACGTCAATCTCCCGGCGGGCGAAGGCGGCCAGCAGCTCGGTGACGCGCTCGGCGCTGGTGGCCGAGTCCCGGTCCAGCCGGGCAATGCGGGCCTGGGGCAGGCGCTCGGCCACCTCCGCCTCCACGCGCTCGGTGCCAATGCCCAGCCGCAGCAGGGGGCCGGTGCACTCGCGGCAGCGCTCGGGCACGGGGCTGGCCTGGCCACAGTAGTGGCACATCACCCGCGAGGCGGCCCGGTGCAGCGTCATACACACGTCACAGTCGTTGCACTTGAGCGTCAGCCCGCACACCTCGCACAGCAGGAAGGTGCTGTGCCCGCGGCGGTTGAGGAAGAGAATCACCTGCTGGCCCTTGTCCACCGTCTCCTTCATCGCGTCCAGCAGCGGCGGGGAGAGGATGGGCGCCTCTTCGGTGACGGGGCCTCCGTCGCGCGGGCGCTCGATGCGCAGGTCCACCAGCTGAATGGTGGGCATGGGCCGGTCATCCACGCGGCGCTTCATCTCCAGGAGCCGGTAGCGGCCCGCGCGCGCGTTGTGCAGCGACTCCAGCGAGGGCGTGGCCGAGCCGAGCACCACCAGCGCCCCGGCCTGCTTGCCACGCATCACCGCCATGTCGCGCGCGTTGTAGTGGAGCTTTCCCTCCTGCTTGAAGGAAGGGTCATGCTCCTCGTCCACCACCACCAGGCCCAGGTTCTCCACCGGGGCCCAGATGGCCGAGCGCACGCCCACGGCGATGCGCACCGTGCCCTTGCGCAGCGCCTGCCAGTGAAACAGCCGCTCGCGGTCCTTCAGCCCCGAGTGCAGCACCGCCACGTCCGAGCCGAAGCGGCTGCGGAAGCGGCCCACCAGCTGCGGGGTGAGCGCGATCTCCGGCACCAGCACCAGGCTGCCCTTGCCCTGGGCGAGCGCGTGCTCCACCGCGCGCAGGTACACCTCGGTCTTCCCGCTGCCCGTCACTCCGTGGAGCAGCACCGCCTGAAAGCCCCCTTCGTCGAGCGAGCCGTACAGCGACTTCACCGCCGTCTCCTGCTCGGCGGTGAGCTGCGCGTGGCGGCCCTGCTCCAGCCCCTCGCGCACGCCTGGCTTGAGCACCTGCTCCTCCAGGCGCACCATGCCGCGCGAGGCCAGCTTCTTCAGGGTGTCGCGCGCGCCGGGGATGGCATGGGCCACCTCATCCAGCGGGGCGCGGCCTCCCACCGCCAGCAGGTACGCCAGGGTGGCCGACTGCGCGGGGGCACGGCGCAGCTCGGCGGGGGCCTCGGTGACGAGCGCCACGGCGAAGTGCTGCACGTCCGGCCGGGCCTCCTTCTCGTCCTCGGCCTTGGTGAGCCCCGGGGGCAGCGCGCCGCGAATCACCTCACCCAGCGGGTAGCGGTAGTGCTCCGCCGCGAAGCGCAGCAGGGCGATGAGGTCCGGCGGCAGGGAGGGCGACTCCTCCAGCACGCGCTGGATGGGCTTGAGCTTGACGCCCTCCTCGGCGGGCGGGGAGGCAGGCCCCAGGAAGAACCCCAGCGCCGTGCCGCGTCCGAAAGGCACCAGCACCCGCTGGCCCGGCGCCAGGCGCCCCGAGAGCGCCTCCGGAACGACATAGGTGAACTCCCCCCGGACGGGGCGGCCCACGGCGACGGACGCAAGGACAGCTGACGAGCTCACGGTGGGCACTGTAGCGGGGTGATCCGACACGACCACTTCCCGGCGACGCAATGGGTAACTCCCGGTGTCCTCCTGCGTACCACTCTGAGTGGACGAAAGATTGAGATCCGCGTAACCGAAGAGAGGTAAGTCCATGACATTTCCTACAACCCACGTCGCGGCCCTCGCCGTCCTGCTCACCGTGCCCGCAATGGCCCAAGAATCCGCCTCCCGCGCCGCTTTGGACCCTGAACACACCGCGTGGACTCAGGTTCTCGCCACCTATGTGAAGGCGGGCGAGGTGGACTACGGCGGGCTGAAGGAGCGGGGCCAGCCGGCGCTGGACGCGTACCTGCGCACGCTGGAGTCCGTGCTCCCCGCCGAATACGCGGGCTTTACCCGCGAGCAGCGGCTGGCCTTCTGGGTCAACGCGTACAACGCCTATACGGTGCGGCTCATCCTCAACCACTACCCGCTCAAGAGCGTGCGGAAGATCGGCTTCCTGCCGCTGGCGGCCTTCCGCGAGCGCTTCATTCCGCTCAAGGCCGTGGGCGACGAGGTAATGTCCCTCAACGACATCGAGCACACCCACCTGCGCGAGAAGCTGAAGGATCCGCGCATCCACTTCGCCATCGTGTGCGCCTCGAAGAGCTGCCCGCTGCTGCAGAGCGAGGCGTACCGGACGAGCACCATCGACGCGCAGCTGGACGCGGCCGCGCGCGGCTTCCTGGCGGACGGGTTCCGCAACCAGATTGCTCCGGCCTCCGGCACGGCGAAGGTGTCCTCCATCTTCAAGTGGTTCCGGGGGGACTTCACTCAGGGTGGCAAGACGCTGGGGGCCTTCATGGCCGCGTATACCGAGCCCCCCGTGGCGGAGTTTCTTCGCAAGAAGGGAGACGACCTGGACTTCCTCGACTACGACTGGAGCCTCAACGGGCGGTAAGCGCCCACGCGGAAGGCTGGGGGCCAGATGAAGCGCCAACGCACAGTGCTGGCAGTGTTGGGAGCCGCGGCGGTGGTGGCCGCGTTGGTGCTCCTGCCGGTGAACCAGTGGCTGCTCGCGCTCATCGAGCGCATTCAGGGCATGGGGCCGCTGGGGGCGGTGCTCTTCGTCGTGGCGTACGTGGCCGCCACGGTGCTGCTGCTGCCCGGCTCGCTGCTCACGCTGGGCGCGGGCTTCGCCTACGGGCCGGTGTACGGCACGCTGCTGGTCATGGCGGCGAGCAACCTGGGCGCCAACGCCGCCTTCCTGCTGGGGCGCACGGTGATGCGCGAGCGGATCAGCCGCCGCATCGCCGGGGATGCGCGCTTCAGCGCGGTGGACGCGGCGGTGGGCGCGCAGGGCTTCCGGGTGGTGCTCTTGCTGCGCCTGTCGCCGCTGTTCCCCTTCAACCTGCTCAACTACGCGCTGGGGCTCACCCGGGTGCGGCAGCGCGACTATGCCTTGGCCTCGGTGCTGGGCATGTTCCCCGCGACGCTGCTCTATGTGTACCTGGGCTCGCTCATCACCAGCGTGGCGCAGCTCACCAGCGGCCAGCGGCCGGACAGTGGGCCGTGGGGCCGCGTCCTGTTCTGGGGCGGGCTGGCCGCCACCGTCGCCGTCACCGTGCTGATTACCCGGATTGCCCGCCGCGCCCTGGACTCGGCGCTGCGCCAGGCGGCTCCGGCTTCCCCGTCCTCCTCTGAAAAGGCCTCGCCGTGAACAAAGCCCTGCACCTGCTCGATGGAGATGCTCACGACGCCACGCTCGCCGCGCGTGTGCACCCGCTGGACTGGAAGAACCCCACGCCCTCGGGCCGCTACAACCTGGTCGTCATCGGCGCGGGCACCGCGGGCCTGGTGGCGGCGGCGGGCGCGGCGGGGCTCGGCGGCAAGGTGGCCCTCATCGAGCGGCGCCTGATGGGCGGAGACTGCCTCAACTTCGGCTGCGTGCCCTCCAAGGCGCTCATCCGCTCGGCGCGCGTGGCCGCCACCGTGCGCGAGGCCCACGCCTATGGCGTGGAGGCCGGTGAGCCCCAGGTGAACTTCGCCAAGGTGATGGAGCGGGTGCGCGCACTGCGCGCGGGCATTGCCCACCACGACTCGGCCGAGCGCTTCCGCGGGCTGGGCGTGGACGTGTTCCTGGGCGAGGGCCGCTTCGTGGCCGAGGACGCAATCGAGGTGGACGGCCAGCGGCTGACGTTCACCCGGGCACTCATCGCCTCGGGAGGCAAGCCGGCGGTGCCGTCCATTCCGGGGCTCGAGGAGGCGGGCTACCTCACCAACGAGACGGTGTTCACCCTCACCTCGCTGCCCGCGCGCCTGGTGGTGCTGGGCGGAGGCCCCATCGGGTGCGAGTTGGCGCAGTCGTTCCGCCGGCTGGGCTCGCGGGTGACGCTCATCAGCAAGGAGTCCCGGCTCCTCTTCAAGGAGGATCCGGAGGCCAGCGCGGTCATCGCCCGCCGCCTGGAGGCCGAGGGCATCGCCGTACACCTGGGCACTGCCACGACGCGCGTGGAGGCGCACGGGGGCACCAAGCGCCTGCACATCGAGCGCGATGGCGCGGTGGGGCTGGTGGAGGGCGACACGCTGCTCCTCTCCACCGGCCGGGTGCCGGAGTTGGAGTCGATGCGCCTGGAGGCCGCGGGCGTGCGCCACGGTCCGCACGGCGTGGAGGTGGATGACCAGTTGCAGACCTCGAATTCCCGGGTGTACGCGGCGGGGGACGTGTGCTCGCGCTACAAGTTCACCCACGCGGCGGATGCGCTGGCGCGGGTGGCGCTGCAGAACGCGCTCTTCCTGGGACGGAAGAAGGCCAGCGCGCTCGTCATCCCGTGGTGCACGTACACGGATCCCGAGGTGGCCCACGTGGGCATGACGGCCGATGAGGCCGCGGCCCGGGGAGACGCGGTAGTGACGCTCACGGTGCCGATGGCCTCGGTGGACCGGGCCATTCTGGAGAGCGAGACGGAGGGCTTCGGCCGCGTCCACGTGGACGCGAAGACGGGCAAGCTGCTGGGTGGGACGCTCGTCGGCTCGCACGCGGGAGAGAACATCGGCGAGCTGGCGCTGGCGATGACGCAGGGGCTCACGGTGAGCGCGCTGGCCGGCACGGTGCTGCCCTACCCCACCCAGGGCGAGGTGCTGAAGCGCCTGGGAGATGCGTGGAGCCGCCGCCGGCTCACGCCCCGCGCGAAGAACTTCCTCACCCGCTTCCTGGGGTGGAGACGGTGACAACTCTTCTCCCAGAAGGATAGGCGTCGGATGGAACGCTGGCGACCAGCGGGTATAGTCGCCTGAATGAACCGCTCTGCCTCGCCATGGCTCCTGGTCTGCTTCGCGCTCCTCCTGATGGCGACAGGTTGCTCCCAGGTCGGCAGACTTCAGGAGTTGCAGCAGCAGAGCGCACGCGCGGCCAAGGAGCTTCATCACGCCCTGGGCGTGGAGCCTCTCATCGAGGTCAACCTTTCGAGCAAGGATGATCTCAAGTTCGTGCGGGTCAACGTGCGGGTACCTTCGGCGCCCCAGGGGATGAGCGCGGAGGATGTCCAGCAGAAGGTCAACATTATCTTGCGCAAGCACATCCCGAACGTGACGCAGGTCACCGTGACCTTCTGAGCTCGCCTGGCGACCGTGCCTCGCCCAGGCAGCACGGCGGATGCCTGGGTGGTCATGGAGGCGTGGGGAGCCATGAAGTGCCTCTGTGGACGGGGTGTTCTGCGCGGGAGACGCAAGCCGGGGCGCGAGCCTGATCGTGTGGGCCATCTCGGACGGGCGCGAGGCGGCGAGAGCCGTCGGCGCCTGGCTGTCCGGGGGAGCATCCTCCCTGCCGACGCGGGGCCGTGACGCCTCATTCGGCTGATCAGCTACAAGGAGGATATGCCGAGACTTGTCGACCCACGCTTTCACAGGCACCAGTTCATGCGCTCCGTGGCTCACGGCGAAACGCTGGCCAGGCAGCTCAGCCCCAGCATCACGGAACGGCTGAAGAACGCTGAGGACATCCAAGCCGAGCTAAGCGGGGTGGTCGCTGAGTTCAGAGCACTGGGGCATCCGTTGGAGTTCGAGCAATCCGACTCGACCTTCCAGTCCTGGGTGGATGTGGATACGGAGAACGCATTGGCCCTGTTCCTCGATGGCGAACTTGACCCGACTGGCAGACCGGTGCGCATCGACCGCGTGGAAGTGCTCTGGTATCGGACGTAGCACTTGCATATAGGCTGAGTAACTCGGCGAAAGTTTACTCGCGGCGTCTTCTCCTTCATCCGCTCCTTCCTGGCCGCTGCCTCACTCCCCGTGCTCGTCTCCTCCGCTTGGGGGAACCTGGGACACGGTGTAGCGCCTGCTTGATGGGTGGCGGGCGGGGGTAATGAAGAGGCTAACGCCACAAGCAAGCACCGTTACGCCCGTCAGACTGGAAGGGCAGCCACCAACCGGAAGAGCGAGGGCCTATCGTCTCCGTCACAAGGCTTCCCCCTTGACACTGCGGTCACTGGGCACACCTTCCACCTGAGTGCTCAGTCGAAAACATATGTCGAGGAGAGTAGAATGATGCACAAATTACCAGCCCTTGTGGCAGTGCTGTTCGGTCTTGGTGTTTCCGCCGATGCCTATGCAGGGATCGCATTCTACAGGAAGGATGGCAGCGTTTCTGTCTGTATAGGAAGTGCAGAGTACTGCAATGGAGTCCGCGAAGCAGCCTCCACTGCCAATCTGCGTCAGTCAGGGCAAGGAGACAGCACAGTCCATCTCCCAGGCTTCAGCGACAAGCTTGAGGTTACCATCAATGGGAAGAGCATGCCCGCGACAAGCATCACCGTGTCTGATGCCGAAGGAGGCATGGGCACTGTAACGGTGTATAAAATGAATCGATTGGTTTTCAATGACCATCTAGATCTATCCACTGTTACGATCAAGGACAAGGCAACTGAATACCAAAACAATATCGGTGAGCTTGTAAAGCTCACCGGTTGCGAATCGATGTGATGCAGTGACGCACAGGTGAGCGGATTCTGCAAGTATAACCGCTCACCGCGTCAGAGCATAACGGGTTGGCGGGCACCGCCGTGGCGCGGCTGACGCTGTTCGACGCGCGGGGCTTTCCCCTCTACCGGGCGGCACGGCTGGAGGGCGAGGCGGCGGGGTTGGAGTCGCTTGAGGCGCGCCGGCTGGTGGCCTTCGAGGCGGCGGACGCGTTTCTCACCACGCTGGGCTCACGGCAGGTGTAGAGCATAAGAAGGACAGGAGCCCTATTGGGCGTAGCGGACGGGAGCAGAGCGCGAGGTGAGGGACGCTGACGGGTAGCCCATGAGCCTCACTCCGGGCCTTCGCAGAAGCCATTCATCTCCAGCAGACACACGCCTGCCCAGCCCAGCCGCCTTCCCAGGCGGGACGCGGCAGGGGCCTCGCTCTCTTGGCTGGCTGTGGCGGTTTGGGCTTCAACACCACGCGCTCTGGGGCGGCCCTCGCGCGGGGGCCAGGTGCGCACTCGCCCCTCCTGCTCCCTTCACATACGCCAAGACCCGCCGCCTACCTGCACACCTCATGCAGGCGAACACGTTGAAGTCGAACGTCCTCTTCAGCAATTCTGCCCAATCCACTCGCGGCGTCCTCTCCTTCATCCGCTCCTTCCTGGCCGCTGCCTCACTCCCCGCGCTCGCCTCCTCCGCTTGGGGGAGCGGCATGTACGAGTTCATTGAAGGACTCGCCGCCGGGCGTGCGTCCGCTCGTCCATGCTCTAGACGACCGATCACGATCGCAGCGTGAGTAGGCAGCCGCTCCTCTCTGCCCAGCGGATGAGCGAGCGGCGCTGCCGCCGTGACAAACGAAGCCTACCTTTAGCACGCCGTCCAGAGGCGCTCATGTTGGAAGCTGCGATGGGCTTCGTGAGTGGCGTGTTGGCTAGACACGTCACGTGTTGGAGGGAATCACGATGAAGATTTCGAGATGCGTGACTGTAGCGGCGCGCTTTTCCGCTGTGGTTCTGGCCCTGTTCCTCGTGACGCCAGTCATGGCGGATGTCTCAGAGGCAAGCGTTTGCGCCGTGCCGCAAGAGATCAAGTTCGTACGCGAGCCCAGTTGGCTGGGTTGGCAGGTGGTGAGATACACCAGGTACCCAGGAGAAACGGCTCTCACGCGGCGATACAAGAACGTCGAACAACGGCCGTGGAGCGCGCCAAGCCACATCACCAACTGCACTCCGGGGAGTTCCGGAAAGACAACGCAGAAGATCACGTTCAAGCTCAAAACCAAAAACTATTTCAACGCGGCTGTTGGTGACCATATTGCCGTGGCGCTGCGGGCAAATTGGTATGGTCAGTACACGGAACACCTGGTGAATGGGGACAGCCTCCGCTACCAGGCACGAGGCGTGATCTTCCGGCGTGAGCCATGGTTCACCCAGACCAAAGGCATCTCTGGAGAGATGTTCGACATCTACCACTATGACCATCAGAGAGTGGAGGCTAACAGCCCAACAGAAACCTTGAGCGATGGCATTGAGTACAGCGTTACCGCTTTGGTCACCGCGACCCATGTTACCTACACCCTGAGCGGCGGCTTCGTCATCGGTCCAACCCTGCCCACGCCGCGCACATGGACCGAAGACATCCATCACCCGCTTTCGGGGATCGGGTTCGGGGTTGCTGTGCTGTGCGGGACCTCCAGCGTGAGTGAGGCGAACTGCGACGCGCCGTACCCCCCACCGGCAGATCCTTCGATGAGCGTACATTTCTACGACATCAACGTGTCCTGGCAGTAATCAGGACGTGCCCGCGCCATCAGAGACTTCCTCACCCCTGCGAAAGAGCATCAGCTCCGGCATGGCCCCCCTGCTGAGAATGTTCCAGGCGCTGAGAGCTGACCGGTCAGCTCTGACAGCTTGCGCAGCGCGTGTCAGCCCGGTGGCGAGGGAGCAACGGCGAGGAGCGGTTCCGCTCAGGACTTCTTCCGAGGCCGGGGAGGGTGGCGGACGGCGACGAGCCGAAGGATGAGCAGTTCGAGGATGGAGCGGTGGGTGGGAAGGTGCAGCACGAGTGCGTAGCCTCGGGTTGGCCCTCAGCGCTCGATAGGGGATGTGCTCTCCCGTCTTCAGGTCGTGGAGGATGACCAGCTCCACGTCCTCCCCGCGCTCGGCGTCCGTGTCCACGACGATGCTGCCGAGGCCGCGGCCGTAGGCAGCGTGGATGGCGTCGTAGCCATCCTCGAGGTGCCGGACCTGGAGCTTTCCCTCGGCGTCGAGCCACGCGTAGCTGGCGGTGAACTCATAGTCTTCGCCGCCCGCGGAGCTGGAGTACTGATAGACGAAGCCCCAGGTGGCAAAGCCATGGGTGAGGAGGGGTTTGTACTGGCTCTGATAGCGGGGCTGGCTCTCTGGAAGTGCCGGCATTGGAATTTCCATGGGAGTCGCGCTCGACCTGGACTGAGCGCTCTCGCCAGAAGCTCCGGGCGGCGGGTTCGATTCCCGCCGCTTCCAAGTAGAGCAAGACGTGACCGCCAACCGATCGCCGTCGGCTGTCAGAGCTAAACGGTCGGCAGTGAGCGCCATCGGCTGGCACTATCGACCGGTCGGTACCGGCCGCCATCGGCCGTCAGAGCTAACCGGTTAGCTCTCAGCGCCAAGCCCACCGGCTGTCGGTATCGACCGGTCGGTACCGACAGCCATCGGCTGTCACTACCGATCAGCCCTGGCTCCAGGAATTCCAGGCACTTGGAAGACAAGCCAGCGGAGTGGCTCAGCGAGCGTCTCTGGGGTTCGAGGTAGGTGCAGCTTTCCGGGGGAGCTCCAGGACAGGGGCGTAGCACTTACCCTTGAGGGGCATATAGCCGTTACTCACACATTCCTCGGCAGTCGCCGCAGGATGCTCCACCCAGCAGACTCCGTTGAGGGCCACATGCTTACTGCCCGGGCACCGGCCCTTCGAGTCAGGGCGGACCTGCCGCCGGGGCTGCTCCGGATCGGGCATGGAAGGAGAGTCCTGGAAGATGGACTCAGTCTCTGCCGGGGGCGTCGTGGTGTCCCGAGGCTCGGAGGGGGCGCGGTCCCCCACGGCGGTGGTGCCCGCGTCCGGAGCCTGGGCCTCGGTGGAGCCCTCGGACAGTTGCCGCGGCGCGCTCCACGGCACGACGGCCACCAGCGCCACTGCCGCCGCCGCCAGCGCGAGCCAGGGCTTCCAGGCCCGCTGCCGCGCCTGGCCCCTGGAGCGCTCCTGGGCCTCGGCCTCCAGCGCCTCGGCCAACCGCGCCATGCTGCCTCGCTGCTCGGGCGCCTCTGACAGCAGCCGACAAATCCACTCTCGCAGCACGGGGCGCACCCGGCGGTTGCCCTCCAGCAGCGGCCGGGGGTCCGGCAGCACCACATGCCACCTCTCCTGCTCATCCTCCTGAACATCCAGGGCGGGTGGGTACTGGCCCATCACCAGCCGGTAGGCCGTCACGCCCAGGGCGAACAGGTCATCCGCGGGCGAGGGCGCGTAGTAGCGGTCCCGGTGCCGCGCCAGGGCAATCTCGAACCGGCCCGCCTGAGGCGACTGGTACTCGTAAGTGCCCGGAGGAAGCGCCTGCCACGTCAGCCGCTCCGCCCCCTGGAAGTGGCCCGAGCCGAGATCGATGAGCACCGGAAAGCTGTCCGACAATCTGACAAGAACGTTGGCCCCCTTCACGTCCCGGTGCACGACGCCCGCGGCATGAAGGGCCTCCAGCGTCCGCGCCAGCTGGGCGAGCACCTGACACACCTGGGGGTGCGAGGGGGCGTGCTGCTCGGCCCAGGCGTACAGGGGCGTGCCCTCCACCCACTCCATGGCCAACCACGGGTGCTCTTCGCCAGCAGGAGAGCGCAGCACCCCACGGCCCAGCAGCCGGGGGATGCCGGGCAGGCTCAGCCGTGAGAGCAGCTCTGCCTCGCGGGCGAAGCGCATGTCCCACGGGTACACGGAGACCTTGAGCGCCACGGGGGCCGCGGACTCCTGGCCCACGGGGACGGCGCGGTACACGGCGCCATAGGCGCCCTGGCCGTGCCAGGCCACCACTCGCCAGGCTCCTACCTGTGTACCTTCGGGAAGGCGGGGCGTGGGCGGCTCGGGTGGGGGCGTCATGGGCAGCGCCGAGGATAGCCGAGCCCGCTCGGCGCGCGCCCGCTCATCCATTCTGTTTCAAGCCATACTCGGGCGAGGTGCTGCAGCGCCTGCGGGATGCCTGGAGCCGCCGTCGCCTCACGCCCCGCGCGATGAACCTCCTCACCCGCTTCCTGGGGTGGAGACGGTAGAAGGGTAGGCCAGCGGCAGTTCCAGAACGAAGGTGGCGCCCTGGCCCACCCCGGCGCTCGTGCAGGTGAGCCGGCCCTTCATCTCGCTGGCCGCCAGCGCGCTGAGGTGCAGACCGAAGCCGTGCCCGGACTTCTTCGTCGTGAAGCCCTGCGAGAACATGCGCGGGAGGTTCTCGGGGGAAATGCCCACCCCATTGTCGGACACCTCGATACACACGCGCCCTGGGTCGCCAGGCCTCACACGCAGGGTGACGCGCTTGTCCGGGCGGTCACTCGCCAGCAGGGCGTGCCGCGCGTTGCTCAGCAGGTTCAGCAGGATCTGCAGCAGATGGTGCCGGTCTGCGTCGACCTCGGACGTCTCGCCGTACTCACGCTGAACCTGGATCCCCTCCCGCTCGAAGGCCGCCAGGTGAAGGCGCAGGGCGTCGTCCATGAGATGCGGCACCGCCAGCCGCTCCACCAGCCGGATGAAGCGCGCGTGCTCCTGCTGCACGCTGACGATGGACTTGATGTGCTCCAGCCCCTCGGTCAGCGCCTGGGTCTCCGCCAGGAGCGCCGTCCTCTCGTCGTTCGTCCGCTTCACCACGGCGGCCAGGTAGTTCAGCAACTTCTGTCCTCGCGGATCCGTGGCGAAGAAAGCGCCGAGGTCCGCCGAGTTGGCGTGCAGCAGCGCCAGGGCCTGCTCCAGCCCTTCCAGCCGGAGGTTGCGCAGCCTGTCGGCCAAGAGCCCCGCGGAGATGTTGACGCTGTTGAGGGCGTTGCCCACGTTGTGCAGCACCCCCGTGGCAATCTCCGCCATGCCCGCCTGGCGCGAGACATCCATCAGCGTGCGATGCACCTCCTGCAGCCGCAGCTCTGCCTGCCGCCGGGAGGTAATGTCCTGAGCGAAGAGGGTCAACCCCACCACCTGCACGCCCTCCTCGAAGATGGGGTTGAGCGAGACGTCCAGCGTGGGGGTTGTGTCCTGCCACACGCTCACGTCCTCGAAGCGCACCCGCTCTCCGGCGAAGGCCCTGGCAAAGTGCGCGCGCCAGCGCTCCCGTGGCTCGCGCGGCATCAGGCCCAACAGCTCCTGCCCCAGCCGGGGCTCCTCGCCGAAGCGGCGCAGGCACCACGCCCTCAGCGCGGAGTTGGCCGTCAGCAGGCGGCCCTGGGTGTCGATCGAGCACACGATCTCCTCGGTGCTCTCGATGAGGCTCAGCAGCCGGCTCTCGCTGGTCCGGATCGTCCTCAGCGCCAGCTCGAGCGCCACCTGGGCCCTGTCACGCGCGGCGCTGTACAGGGAGTTCAACCACCAGCTCACCATGATGGAGAGGCCCGCTACCAGGTGGAGCACCCCATGCTGCGCGTAATAGGGCGGGGAGCCCGTGCCGGTCCAGGTGCGGTAGAGCGGGGCGGCCACCCCCACCAGCAGGCTCATGAACAGGGAGACGAAGAGCCCCCGCCGCGGCCCCAGCAGGTACACCGCCACCGCGGGCGCCAACATGACCATCGCGCTGGTGGACACGTACGGGTTGGCCTGGAACAAGGAGACAAAGATGGGAGGCGCCAGCAGGCTGGCCACCATGAGCGCCAGGGCCGGCCAGGGCGAGGCAGACCGGCGCAGCAGCACCAGCGCGCCCAGGGAGCTGGCGAGGGTGAGGACGGCGGCCACCAGGAACCTCGGTGGCAGCGGTGTCACCAGGACCTGGATCAGGAAGAACAGGTTGGCCAGGGACAGAATGCAGGCCACGCCCGCCAGCATCCTGCACCGGAAGACGAGGGTGGGCCCCGCACGGCGCAGCTCCTCGGAGAGGAACAGATCCAGCCACCGGAAGATGCTCTGCTTTGCCCCGGGGGGCTCTTCGTTGCTCTGCTGACGCACAGGTGTCGCGGACACTTCGCCTCCCACGTGCGTGCCGCACGCGCTTGCGGAGCATCCTGGCACGGACCGCCGCTCGGTGGCGCTCGCCCTCACCCCGGCCCGCGGTGCCGAGGCCGCGCTTCCGTGAGCCGTCAGCGCGGGACATGATAGAGCCACCGAGGAGCCCGTGCACCCCCTTACCCCAGGTACAAAGGTTGGAGCGTGGCGCGTGAAAGCCTGGCAGGGCCAGGGAGCCTACGGTGCCGTGTACCGTGCGGTGCGCCGGGGCTTGAAAGACTCCCAGGCCCCAGACGCGGGCGCGGCGGCCGTGGGAGACACCTCGCCCACCGAGCCTCATGCGCCCACCCAACCTCCCACGAAGAAGCAGCCCCTTGCCCAGGAGCCGCTTCCCGAGCCCCGCCCAGGGCAGGTCCGGACCGATAAGAGAGGCCAGTGCCCGGGACGCAAGCAGGTGCCCATCAACGGAGGCTGCTGGGTGGAGTCGCTTCCGATGAGCGCCGAGGAGTGCGTGGAGACCGGCTACGTGACTTTCAAGGGTAAGTGCTTTGGCCCCGCGCACGCGCCGCCCAAGAAGCCTCAGCCCACCTCGAACCCGCCGGAAGCGCGCTGAACCGGCTCTACACCCGCTTGAGAGAGCGTGCCCATGCCAGCGACGACGACGCCCGACATCCAGGTGCAGTGGGGACTGCCTCCCGCCCCGTGGCGGGACCGCGTGGAGTTCATGCTCTGGCAGCCCGCTGAGACCACGCGGGCGCGAGCGCACGAAGTGACGCCAGACGCCAATGTGGACCTGCTCATCGAGGTGTCGGGCTCGGCCTGCAAGGCCTGGCTCTATGGGCCGGTGACACGGATGGCCCGCGTGCCTACCCGCGCGGGCTGTGACTATTGCGTCGTCCACTTCCGGCCCGGCGCCCTGCCCCGCCTGGTGGACGCCTGCCCGGCGGAGCTGGTCGACACCGCCGTGGAGCTGCGTCAGGTGGGCGGCCTGTCCCTTGACGCGCTGGGCGAGCAGCTCGTCCGCGCCCACTCGGTACACCAGCGGTGGAAGCGCGTGGAGGGAGCACTCCAGCGGGCCTCGTGGCCAGCGCTCGACACGTTCGATCGCGCCTGGCGCTACCTGCAGGCCCAGGGCGCCATGCCAGCAGTGGCCGAGCTCTCCGACGCGCTCCACCTCAGCCCACGCACCCTTGAGCGCGCCTTCCGGGAGCGCCTGGGCCTGTCTCCGAGAACCTTTCGCCGGATCCACCGCCTGCAGCGGGCCCTGGCGACGATGCGCTCGGCGCCCACTTGCTCCCTGATGGAGCTGGCCCTGGCCAGCGGCTATGCCGACCATGCCCACCTGACCCGGGAGTTCCGCGCGCTCATGGGCAGGGCTCCCAGTCAGCTCCGGGCCGGTAGCTGAGCGCCTCACGCGTCGCATTCGTTCAAGCGCGAGCCCGAGCCCCGGGCCTACCTTGCGTCCCATGACGACACGCAAGCTCCAGGTGGTGGAGTGCCAGGGAACCCCACGGCAGATCGGGCAGCAGTGGGGCGAGGGATGCCGGAGCAGCTTCAAGACTTCCCTCGATGTGCTCTTCCAGGGACTGGCCTCCGGGCCCTTTCGCGCCTCCCGTGAGGAGGTGGTGCGCACGGCGATGAAGCTCGAGGCCAACGTCCGGGCCTTCGATCCAGAGGCCCTGGAGCTCATCCGGGGTCAGGCGGAAGGGGCCGCCATCCCCTATGAGGAGGCCTTCGCGCTCCAGTGCATGCTCGAGGTGGCCATCAACTACACGCAGATCGGTGGCATGTGCACCTCCTTCGCGCTCACGGGCAAGGCCACCGCGGACGGCCAGGCGCTGCTGGGACAGAACATCGACTGGAGCCCGGAGGCCCCGGTGGATCTGATCCGCGTGCGCTACCCCGATGGGCGCACCCTGCTGTCGCTGTGCCTGTCCTGCTCGCCCTACTACCACCTGAGCAGCGAGGGGCTGGCCAACTGCTCCAACCTGACGCTGGTGGCGCCCCAGCCGTGCGGCTCCATTGTCCCGCTGGGCATTTACCTTCCCAAGGCCCTGCGCCAGCCGGGCCTGAGCGCGGCGATGACGATGCTGGCGGGCGTGGCCCGAGGCTTCGGCTCGTACCTGCTGGCGGATGCGGAGGGACGCGTGCTCGGCTTCGAGAGCACCTATGACGACCGGGCCGTCCTGGAGCCCGAGCGAGGCGTCCTCGTTCACGCCAACCACTACCAGGCCGAGCGGCTGCGGGAGCTCGACTTCACCCATCACTTCGTGCCCTGCACCCACGGACGCGCCACGCGGATGAAGCAACTCATCGACGCCGAATACGGCAAGCTGACGCCAGCACGGATGATGGAGTTGCTATCCGACCACGGCAATCCGGGCGGGCGGCTGTGCCGTCATGACGAGCCGCCGGCTCCCGGACAGATGCCGATGGTGACGAAGGCCGCGGTGGTGATGTCTCCCGCCCAGAGAAAGATGTGGGTGGCCGCCGGGCCCGCGTGCCGCGAGGGCTTCATGGAGTACCGGCTGTGAGGCCTCGCCCCTGACACCCACTTGATCAAGAGGCGATCGCCGGGGAGGTGGGGGTCAGCACGTCGGGCAGCACGGTGCGCAGCGCCTCGGCGAGCCGCTCGGCCCAGCGGTGCTGGCCAGCCTCATCGGCGAGGAGATCCTGGCGGACCTCGACCAGGACGCAGGGCAGCCCACGGTGCTCTCCGTGCACGGGGACGGAGTAGTCCGTCGCGTCGCTGACGGCGTAGGGCTCGTTGTCACCGACGCACAGCGCGGGGTCGCGGCGCAGCGCCTGGACGAGCGCGGGACCAACTCGCCGGTCGCGGTGGTAGGCAAAGCCCACGTGCCAGGGACGGCTCTTGCCACCGAACCGATCGGTGAAGCTGTGGACACTGAACAGCAGGGTCGGGCTCCGCTGCTCCCGCCGCTGGTCGAGCAATGCCCGGACCGCGTCATGGTAGGGGTGAAAGAGCGCGGTCGCGCGCTCGGCCCGCTCCCGCGCCGTCAGCCCCTGGTTGGCCGTGATGAGCGTGCCGTCGCTGGTCTCGGCGATGGAGCCGGGTGACGACAGAGGCCGGTTGCAGTCGATGACCAGCCGCGAGTAGCCGCTCATGAGCAGCGGCGCATCGAGCAGCCGGGAGAGCTCAAGCGCCACCCCTCGCGCGCCGATATCCCAGGCGATGTGCCGCGCCAGCTCCGAGGCTGGCAGCCCCAGCGCGTTGAGCCGCCGAGGCACACGGTTGCTCGCGTGATCGCACAGCAGCACGCAGGGCGAGGCGCCGGCCGGGTTGTGCAGGGTGAAGGGCGGAGGCTCGTCGGGAGCCAGCAAGCGGTCTGTGAGGTTTTCGGTCATGGCGGAGGAGGAGGAAGTCCCGCCAGGATACTATGGAAGCGGGACGAGCCTCCCATCCCCCCCGGGCCCGCCGCGCCCCTCGAAGACGCGGAGGAACTGCCGGGGGGCGCGCTTCTTGCGCAGGCAGCGCGTGGCGTCGCTCATGTAGCAGACGGAGAAGCCGCGCCGCCGGTGCCCCTCGCGGCTGGGGCCCGAGCGGTGCCAGAGCTGGTTGTGAAGCACCACCACTTCGCCCGCCTGGACCGGCAGGGGCACGGCACGCTCCTGGGCCCGGTGCGCCAGCAGCTGGTCCTCCGGAATGAGCCCACCCATGGGCCGCGCCAGGCCCTGACGATGACTTCCCGGAACCACCTCGAGGCAGCCACCGTCGAGCGGGGCGTCGTCCAGCGCGGTCCAGAGCTGCAGTTCCGGCTCCTGGCTCAGCCCCCAGAGCGTTCCACCATCCTGGTGCCAGCCAATGGCGCCGCCCCCCGGGTCTCCCTTGTTGAACAGGATGGCGCGGTAGAGAGAGATGCCGCCCGCGATGCGCGCGCGCGCTATCCGCTCGAACAGCGGGTTGGAGAGCCACGCAAGGAAGCGCTCGTCCTTCTCCAGCCGCTCGATCTTCCGGTAGGCGAGCGAGGGCCCCCGCCAGCCGAGTCCCGCGTCCTCGTATTGTCCCGTGCGGGCGTCCATCTGGAAGAAGAGCCCGGGGTCGGCGACACGCCCGAGCATCAGGTCCTCCGCGCGCTCGCGCAGCGCGGCGAGTCCGTCGTCCCCGAGCACGCGCCCGAGCCGGGCGTAGCCCGCGGTCTCCAGTTGCGCCAGCACCGCGCTGAGCTCCATCCGCTCGGCTCCTGCTTGTAACACCCTCACCTCTCACTGCCCGGGGACTGGACCCTCTCACCTGACATTTTCCTAGACTTCCTCGAACCGCGCGCCCGTGGCCCCTATGCGCTCCAGTGCGTCCCTGATTTCCCCAGAGATGACCAAGGCAACGTCCCATCCCTCGGGACGGAACACCTGAACGCTCCCCACTGCTGCTTTGTCGACGCGCATGTCCCTCACGGAGGCATACTGACCCACCATATCCGGAATCCTATTTTCGTGAGTCCAGAGCCGAATCCGGGACGCCTGCTCGTCGATACACTGGATGAGGCGTGTCGCCACGAGGATGAGGTACTGGTCCGGTTGGCCCTGCACGTCCACGGGTAGCAGTTGCACATCGTCCGGTGCCAGTTCCGAGAAGAGGGACGCAACCCGGACATGCACCACTGGAATGCCGATGCCCGCCTCAGTGAAGTCCAGCGGCTGGCCTTCGATTTCGACGGGAATTCTCAGGCGCTCCGTGACTCGGATAGGTGCTCCGAGCGAGAACTGCCCGTCCTCCACCTGGAGGCCCTGACTGTCCGTTGGCCTGTGGAGGTGCCAGCGATGAGGGACATCCACATCGTCAGCAAGTCTGAAAAAGCGCTTGGGCATGGGGCCCCTTTAGCGTGGGGACTGCCGGGTGACGATCTTCTCCAGCCACAGGTAGTTGCCGAACTGCGGGTCCATCTGAAACAGCCGCTCCGTCATCTCGCGCGGCGTGCCTGTGAGTCTCACCTCCCGCGCCAGCTGCCTCACGGCCTGCTGGAATTCCTCTTGCCCCAGCGTGACCGAGGGCAGCTCCGCGGTGCGTGGAATGTGCAGAACCACCCGCCCCTGGCCGGTGTCCTCCACTCGCAGCACTGCCGGGGTGGCACTGCACCCCACCACCACCGCCAGGAAGAGCGCTTCGGCCTTCCACAGAAGCTGCCATAGCCTCATATGCCACCCCATGGTGAGAGCAAGACACCAGGGTAGAGAGGTGCCCAAAGCAAGGGGAGGATCTACGGGGTGGCGCAATCGCCAGGCAGCTTCACACCCCATGGGGTGGTGGATGCCCTCCCGCCTCAGACGCCCAACACCTTGCGGAAGACGATCTTGTCATCGCCCGTGGTGTAGAAGTCGCGGATGCGCGCCTCCTGCTCATACCCGCGGTTGCGGTAGAAGGCGCGCGTGCGCTCGAAGCCTTCGGTGCCGGACGTCTCCACCAACAGCATCCGGCCCGAGCGGGCCGCTACCTGCTGCTCCACGGCCTTCAGCAGTTGCCCGCCACGCCCGGCTCCCCGCAGCGTGGGGTGCATCGCGATCAGCAGCAGGTTCCACGTCCGGTCCGTCTGCGCCTCCGGCACCACGTAGACGATGCCCTTCGGCACCTCGTCGTCGTCCACCAACCACATCCGGTCCTGGCCCGGTCCCGCCTTCAGCCACTCCACCAACAGGCCGCTCACCTCGGCGAGCCCCTCCGGGGGAAACAATTCAATGGCCTTCAGCAGTTCGAGCAGGCCAGCCTGGTCTTCGGGAGTAGCGAGTCGAATCATGAGCGGCCTCTTCGATTGGAAAGCATCACGGAAATACGTGCGTGCTGCACGCACTCGCGGAGCATCCTGGCACGGACCGCCGCTGGGTGGCGCTCGCCCTCACCCCGGCCCGCAAGAAGTCCTGCAAGCCCCGCTCGAGGGCGCTCATATCCGCCGGCTGTGTGACGAGGCCGCGCTTCCGTGAGCCGTCAGCGCGGGACATGATGGCTCCACCGAGGAGCCCGTGCACCCGCTGACACCAGGGACAAAGGTTGGAGCGTGGCGCGTGAAAGCCTGGCAGGGCCAGGGGGCCTACGGTGCCGTGTACCGTGCGGTGCGCCGGGGCTTCAGGCGCTCGGAGCCGGTGGCGCTCAAGGTGTCGCTCTTGCCGTGGAATGCGCGCTTCGCCCGCGAGGCGGAGGTGCTCTCGCGCCTGAGCCACCCCAGCATCCCGCGCCTGCTGGACCGGGGCGAGCTGCGGCCGCCCTCTGGAGCCGACTACCCCTTCATCGTGATGGAATGGGTGGAGGGCACGCCCCTGTACGCCTGGGCCGAGCAGCACGCGCCCTCATACCGCGAGGTGTGCCGGCGGCTAGCCCAGCTGGCGGGGGCCCTGGAGGCGGTGCATGCCGTGGGCGCGGTGCACCGGGACGTGAAGGGGGACAACGTGCTGGTCCGGCGGACGGACAGGCGCGCGATGCTCGTCGACTTCGGCTCGTGCCACTTCGAGGGAGCCGCTCGGATAACCTGGCAGTCGCTGCCACCCGTGACTCTGGCGTATCTCTCGCCTCAAGCGGGGCTGTTCTACATCCACTCCCACTACCAGCCCGACAGCTATTACCCACCCTCACCAGCGGATGACCTGTATGCGCTGGGAGTGACGGCCTATCGGCTGGTGATGGGCCAGTACCCGCCGCCTCTGGATGCGCGGCAGGATGAGCAAGGCACCTGGCGGGTGACGAGCCCCGACGCCAGGCCGCTGCTGGAGAGCAACCCCCGGGTCGAGCCGCTCCTGCGGGAGGTGATTCTCCGCCTGCTCTCGGACGCTCCGGAGGCACGGGGCACGGCGAAACTGGTGGCCGAGGCGCTGGAGGCCGTAGCGGGTAGAGAGGAGCGCCCTGAGTATTCCAGGCCTCCTGAGCGTACACAGGCATGGAAGCCCTGGCTGACCCTGGCGGCCGCGGGCGCAGGCGCGGTACTCCTGTGGAACGCTCCGTCAGTACCCGAGCTGCTCGGACAAGACTCCCAGGCCCCAGACGCGGGCACGACTACCGTGGGAGACACCTCGCCCACCGAGCCAAAGGCACCCACCGCGCCCTCAGCCGAGAAGGGACCTCTTTCTCAGCAGCCCCTTCCCGAGCCCAGCCCAGGTCAGGCCCGGACCGACAAGAAAGGCCGATGTCCGGGACGCAAGCAGGTACCCATAAACGGAGGCTGCTGGGTGGAGTCGCTCCCCATGACCGCCGAGGAGTGCGTGGAGAACGGCGGCGTGATTTTCAACGGCAAGTGCCATGCCCCTGCCCGCGCGCCTCCCAAAAAGCCTCAGCCCACCTCGAACCCACCGGAAGCGCGCTGAGCGTCTGGATGGCCATGCCCTTCTGGGCGGCCCGAGTACCAGTCCACGCCGAGACGAAGCAGCGGAGTGCGCTCTTCACCGGAAGTCTCCGGCGGCGGGTTCGATTCCCGCCGCCTCCAAGCAGCAGTAGCCCTCTTCGGCTTCTCTGAACCTGCACACCACAGGCGCGCCTCGGCACGCTGGAGGAACTATTGGGATATCGACGAGACTGCACCCATGAAGCTTCTCTGCCTTCTTCTCTCAGCCCTCATAGCCTCGATTCCAGCAGGGGTGGGCCCTCCTGAATCAACTCCCATCGAACAAGCAGCTTCGTCTGTCGAGGCTCCTGAGCCTTTCAGGCAACAAGCCGTCGCTGGTGGGGCCAGAGCGGGAAAGGCCTTCACGAAGAAACAGAAGCAGGTCACCAAGGAGAAGAATGCCCAGAAGAACAACGGCACGACTCGCTGCGAGAGCTGCGATGCCGAGACCGTTCCGGGCAAGAAGCATGAGAAGGGTGTGACTCCCCCTTTGAACGAGACTCAGGTCGATCACAGGATTCCAAGATCGAAAGGTGGACCTGGCGAGGAGGACAACGCCCAGGTGCTCTGCCGGGACTGTAACCTCAAGAAGGGCGACAAGGACCTGACACCCGAGGAAGCACAGTGACCGCCTCCCGTGCAGATGACCTGGTCAAGGTCGTCGTCAAATTGGAGAAGGACGAGGACGATTACCCACCCGCGGATTACGAGGGCTTGTGGGCCCGCCCTCTGGGAGACGGGCTGTTCCAGATCGACAACATTCCCTTCTTCGCAAAGGGCATTGCATATGGAGACATCGTCTCGGCTGTGACCGAGCCACGGGAACTCCGGTTTCGAGAGGTCGTGCGTCCCTCGGGCCACGGCACACTGCGCCTCATCATCTACGACGAGAAGGAGGTCTCCACCGTCAGCGCGCTCCTGGAGAAGATGGGGTGCGCTATTGAGAGGAGCCACATTCCGGGTCTCATCTCCGTGGATGTCCCGCCCGCTGTTTCTCTAGCTGTGTTGAAGCCAATCCTGGATGAAGGTGAGGCGCAGGAGCGCTGGGGCTACGAGGAGGCGTGTCTTCCCTCGATATGAAGGAAGAATGCCCGCCTCGGACTCCTTGCTCGCCTTTACAATTTCTGGGCCGCCAAGTGCTTGAAATCACTTGGTGTGCCATGGTGAGCACGTGGAGTAAGTGGCCATGCCTGAACTCGCGCTGTGCGTCTTCGCCAAGCCCCCTCGCGCCGGTGACACCAAGACGCGCCTGGCACCCGCCGTGGGCGCCGAAGGCGCGGCGGCCCTGGCTCGGGCCTTCATCTCCGACACCTGGGCGGCGGTGGCTCACCTGCCCTGGGCCCGGCCCGTGCTCGCTTCCACCGCTCCGTGGCCAGAGGGGCTGCTCCCCGCTCCCGTGGAGGTGTGGCAGCAGGGTGAGGGTGACCTCGGCGCCCGGATGGAGCGCATCCTTATAAGAGGCCTGGAGATGTGCCCAGCCGCGATGGCCCTGGGCGCCGACAGTCCCGGGCTCCCCTTGGCTCACCTGGAGGCGGCTCGCGCGGCCCTGGCGCATGCGGATGCCGTGTTCGGCCCCAGCGATGACGGCGGCTTCTATCTGCTCGCCCTGCGCCGGCTGCCCGTGGGCGCCTTCGTGGACCTGCCCTGGAGCCAGTCGGACACCCTGGCGCGCACCGAGGCGCGGCTGAAGTCCCTCGGGCTCACCGTGGCGCGCGTGGCTCCGTTCTTCGATGTGGATGTGCCCGCGGACCTGGAGCGGCTGGAGGCAGAACTCAGCGCGGGGCGCCTCCAGGCTCCCGCCACGGCCAAGGCGCTCGCCTCCCTGCGGAGCCCCGCCAGGTGATCTCCGTCATCATCCCCGTGCTCAACGAGGAGCAGCGCATCGGCCAGCGGCTCCAGGAGCTGTGCGCGCTGGAGCCCCTGCGCGAGCTGCTCGTGGTGGACGGCGGCAGCACCGATGCCACCGTGGAGCGGGCCCGCGCCTTCCCACGCGTCACCGTGCTCTCCGCCCCACGCGGCCGTGCCTCGCAGATGAACGCGGGCGCGCAGGCCGCCACCGGCTCCGTGCTGCTGTTCCTCCACGCGGACGTGGCCCTACCACCGGATGCACCCCGCCACATCACCACCGCCCTGGAGGACCCGCGCGTGGTGGCCGGCGCCTTCAAGACGTGGACGGTGGATGACGTGGGCCGCTCGCGCATGGGCCTACTGCTGCACCTGGCCGATCTGCGCTCGCGCTACACCCGCTACCCCTATGGAGATCAGGCCCTCTTCGTCCGCGCCGAGGCCTTCCGTGCCGTGGGCGGCTTTCCTCAGCAGCCGCTGATGGAGGACCTGGAGCTGTCCCAGCGGCTGTGGAAGCTCGGGCGCATCCGCACCGTGGACGCCCGCGTCACCGTCTCCGGGCGCCGCTTCCTCGCGCGCCCGGTGTTCTACTTCCTGGCCATCAACGGCTTCCCGCTGCTGTACAAGCTCGGCGTCTCACCGCACACGCTGCTGCGCCTCTATCAGCACGTGCGGTGAGCCCCGCCTCCGCTCTGCTCAGTGCAGGCGCGTCGTCGGACGGTGGAAGACCCACGTCCTGCGCTTGCGCCCGTCCACCGCGTTCCACTCCTTCTCGGACACCTGCACGTGGGCCACCACCTCTTCCACCGGCATGCCCCAGGCCTTGGCGATGTACACGCCCACCAGCGCCGGCAGGTGCACCAGCAGCCGCCCCGCCGCCGTGTGCCCCGCCTCGTGGCAGGGGATGACCACCAGATCCTGAATCTTGCGCACCGAGCGCTCCGAGCCGTCCACCAGCGTCACCTCGTCCCGGTCGGAGACGAACTCCTGCAGCTGCGCCAGCGTGAGCGGGGTTCCCGCCCGGTAGCCCACGGGCAGCTCTCCCGGCTCGCCTCCCCACGAGAGCACCGCCAGGCCGATGTCGTGCCGCTTGCCCAGCTCGTAGCCCTCGAAGCTCAGCTGGTACTTCTCCCACAGCCGCGCCTGCTCCGTGGCCCACCGGGCCAGGTCCTCTCGCAGCGCCAGCGGCTCGGCGTCATCCCGCGTGGCCACGTCCGTGGTGCCCAGCAGCGCGCCGGTGAACTCCCGCGAGTAGCGCGCCCTCAGCCCGCCCGCCGTAATCGCCGACAGCCCCGCCCACCGCTGCATCGCCCCCGAGGCAATGCAGATGCGCCCGATGCACTGTCCGCTGGCATCCATCACCGGGCGCACCATGGGCGCCAGGAACGTCATCAACGAGGTGTTCACCCCGCGGGTGGTGTTGCCGATGCGGCGCAGCAGCCGCGTGGCGTCCAGCGTGCGCCAGTCATTGGCCTCGATGACCGTGGTGGTCTGCCCCGGGCGCTCCTCGAGCTTCAGCGTCACATCCAGCGTGGGGGCAATGCGCCCCAGCAGCTCGCTGAAAGTAATCCGCTCCTCCGCGTCCGACCAGTGGTCCCACTGATCGCTGCGGTCTAGCAGCATCTGCTCCCAGTCCCGCTCGCGCGACAGCCACACGCGCACCCGCGTGCCTCCGTCATGCATCTGCTCCTCCGGCTCGGCCGGGCGGAGGATGGGGTGCGCCCCCAGCCCGTTGTCGAACTCCAGCACGTGCGTCTTGTCCTCCTGGAAGGGCCGGGAGACGACGCGCAGCCGCTCGCCCCACATGAACACCGAGAAGAAGCCGATGCCGAAGCGCCCCGCCGGCACGAAGCCGCTGGCGGCCAGCCCCGGGTAGTCGCGGCGCATGTCGTCCGTCATCCAGTAGCTGGTGCCGAAGTCCAGCAGGTGGCGCGTCAGCACCCGCTCCGTCATGCCGATGCCCGTGTCCGCCACTTCGATCCACCGTCCGTCCGAGTCCCGCCCGGTGCGCACGGTGACGAAGCCCCAGGTGTCGCGCATTCCCGCCAGCGCGCGGCGGGCCCGCACCGCGTCCGTCGCGTTCTGAATGAGCTCGCGCAGCGGCACGGAGGGGTCCTTGCGGTACAGCTGCGCCCCGCCAATCTGCGCGATGAGGCTGGGCACGTCCGACACGTGCACCCGGGCATCCACCGGAGTCCAGCCCTGCGTCTTCACATGCCTGGCCAGCCGCGTCGCATCGTCCGCGTCCACCACCCCGCGCGCCAGGAAGCGCTGGCGGCCGCTCATGCTCAACAGCGCGTCCACGTCGTGCAGCTCGCGGTCCACCGCCCGCAGCGCCTCGAAGCAGCTCCAGAAGACCTCCGCCTCCGCCCGGGAGAAGGGCTCCACGGGCTGGTAGAGCAGCCGGTCATGCACCAGGCGGGGCCGGCCCAGCCTGCGCCGGCGCTCCTCCACCAGCACCGTGTCCGCCGCGCGCAGCGCCGCGGCCACCTTCAGCGCGTCAATCGTCCAGTCCGCCGGAGCATTGCCCGGGGCCGGCAGGGTGCGCGAGCTCAGCGCGCGGCCCACCTCGCCAATGTCCCAGCCGTGGCTGTGCGCCAGCTCGCCCAGCAGCTCGCCCACGTGCTTGCGCAGCGCCGCATCCTCCAGCAGCTGCACCTCCTCGCCGCCCTGCACCTTCCAGCTCCGCAGCGCCAGCTGCCGCGCGTTCTTCAGCGCCAGCATCTGGAGCGCATCCTCCGTCGCCATGCGGGCGTATTCCTCGGAGGGGCTGCTCATCTCGAAGGGCGTGGGCGCCCGGTCCGTCTCGCGGCGGATGCGCGCGGCCAGCGCGTCCTTCCACTCCTGCGTCCTGCGCAGCTCCGCCTCGCCACCCGAGAGGGCCGCCAGCCCCGGGCCCAGGTCGTAGACGATGAGCGCCCCGCCCAGCACGAAGGCCTCGGCGGGCGTCAGCGGGTACTGCGGCCCGAGGATGAGGTCCACCCGCTCCCACAACACATCGAAGCGGTTGCCCCATTGGGACTTCAGGGAAGGGTACGCCCCGTGAATCTGCTCGGCGACAAGCCCCGCCCGCTGCCGCGCCAGCCGCAGCTGCTCCCGCAGCCAGCCTCGCGCCGCCTGAGCGGAGTCCGCTTCCTGCTCGCCCAGTGTGCGCTTCCAGAGTTCCGTTCGCTCGCAATCGAACATGGGGCGCAGGATAGGGGCGGGTCGCCTGCGGGGGCTACTTTGAAGAACTCGCTTTCACGGGGAAAGGCGTGGCGCTCAACGTCCCGTGGCTTCCGGCACAAAAAGCTTGTCAGGAATGGAAGCGCGGGTGTCCGACTTGATGGCGGTGAAGCGCAGGGCGCGCTCGGTGCCACGCCACACCTCGATGCTGCGAGGCAACACGTCTCCCGTGGCGGCCGAGGCGTAGTCGATGAAGCGCACATCCCACGCCTGGCCCGCCTTGTCCTTCCAGCGCACGCGCGCGGGGCGGAAGTTGTCCTTGTACACCCAGAACTGGGGCTTGCCCTCTTCCTGCTCGCCCAGCACGTAGGCCACCTCGCCGCCGAAGCGCCCCAGCGAGGTGGTGCGCGTGGCGATGCCCAGGCCCTGCAGGTGCTGCTCCACCAGCTCGCGGGCGTCGCCCTCGGAGGTGGAGCGCACCGCCAGGAGCGGGCACAGCTGGCTCAGGGCGGTGGACAGCACGGCGAGCTCCTGCCCTTCCACCCGCTTGCGGCCGCCCACCTGCACCACCGCCAGCTTGTTGCCCTCGGGCACGGCCAGCTCGAAGCGGCAGCGCGCCGGCAGCTTCATGAGCAACAGCCCGTCCACCACCAGCTCCGAGCGCTCGGTGGACAGGCCCAGCGCGCCCATGGCCTCGCGCACCGCCGCGCCGGAGAAGACGTAGGAGCCCTCGACGCGCACCGCCGAGAGCGGCTGGTCGTCCCGGGTATCGGTCATCCGGCGAAGGATGGAACCTCCGGGCAGCACGTACGCCCCGGCGGTCAGCGCGCCGAGCACGCCCCCCAGCAGGACGAGGCGCCGCGCGGCGGACACTGGCTTTGGTGTGGTAGCGGACATGGGGTGCGGAATCTAGTGATGGCCCCCCCAGGCATCAAGGCGGACTACTATGCCCGCCCCATGTCGCATCGATTGATAGCCCTGCTGGCGCTGTGTCTGTCCACCACTGTTTACGCGCAGACCGATGTGGAGGACCTGCGCGACATCCATAGCGCGCGCAGCTATGGCATGGGCGGAGCCTACCGGGCGATGGGCCTGGGCACCGAGGCGGTGCTGGGCAACCCCGCCGCCATCGCCCTGTACCGCATGTACCGCATGGAGCTGCACGGCTCGTGGGACGCGCACGGCAAGGACACCTTCGGCGGCCTGTCGGTGATGGACGCCAAGACGAGCGCGCTGGCCGCGGGGCTGGACTACCACCTGCTGAGCCTGCGCAACGGCGCGGGGCGCACCACGGCGCACTTCACCACGCTGGCGCTGGCCTTCCCCATTACGCCGGGGGTGCTGGTGGGCTCCTCGGTGCACTACCTGCGCGCGCGCGGCGGCCCGTTCGACGCCAACGCCACCACGGTGAACGCGGGGCTGCTGCTGCGCTTCAGTGACGGCTTCACCGTGGGCTTCTCGGGCCACAACCTGGTGGACACGAAGAACGCGGAGCTGACGCGCTACTACACGGCCCACACGGGGCTCATCGCCGGGCTGCTGGTGGTGGGCGCGGACGTGCGCGCGGACTTCGACTCGCGCGAGGACTCGGTGTTCACCTACAACGTGGGGGCCGAGTACATCCTCGGCCAGGTGCTGCCGGTGCGCCTGGGCTACAGCTATGACGGCTTCAACGAGACGTCGCAGCTGGGCGTGGGCCTGGGCTTCATGACGCAGGAGGGCGGCGGCATCGACGTGGGCTACCGGCACGACTTCGGCGGAGAGAAGGGCCGGGTGCTGTCACTCAGCATCAAGATGCAGGTGGGCTGAGGCCTTAGCGCACGCCGCACAGCTGGAAGTAGCGCTCGGAGGCGGCGAAGCGCACCAGCTCGATGACTTCCCGCTGCAGCGCCCGCTTCAGCCGCAGCGCCATGAGGGCGGGCCCCACCGCGCCGCAGGCGATGAGCCCCGCGCGGTTGGCCGAGTCCCGGGCCGCGTCCGCCAGCGCGGACACGTCGAACTGGCGGGTGGCGGTGGCGATGAGCGCGGTGGCGTGCTCGAGCTGCCGGGGCTGCAGCGTCTCGTACACCACCAGGGCCTCGGGGCTGGAGGCCGGGCCCGCCTTGAGCACCGCGGCAAGCTGGGCCATGCCGCGCAGCACCTGGTCCTTCTTGAGGCTGCGCAGGGCGAGCAGATCCGGCCCGAGGCAGACGAGCGCGCGCCCCGCGTAGAAGCGCAGCTCGGCGGCGGGCAGCACCTGGCGCACCGCCTGCTTGCCCACCAGCACCCGGGGCTTGCCCGCGAAGACGAGCGAGAACGGAGGCCCGTTGTCCTCGGACAGCACCACCTCGGGCGCCTGAACGCCCAGCAGCCGCTCGGTGGCCGCCAGGGCCTCGAGGGTGGCCGGGGCTCCGACGCCCGAGTCCGGGCGCACCGGCTCCTGAGAGCCCGCGGCCCGGCCATACGTGGGGAAGAGGCTGCACAGCGCCACGCCGACGATGGAGAGCAGCTCCCCCGGCGGAGTGCGCAGCAGCGGGTGGCGCAGCCCGGAGCGATCCTCGACGGACAGCGGCTGGCGGGGAGGACGCGGCGTGGGCCCCTCGCGGCCTTCGAGCGCGTCGGCGATCTCTCGCATCAGCGTGGCGCGCGCCGCGTCACCCCGCTCCTCGAAGTACTGAGCGATGCGCACATACAGCTCCGCCTCGAGCGGGTGCTCGCGCACCTGCTGGAACACGGCGGGCTCGGCGGCGGGCTGCTCGGACATCGGGGGCCGGGCGGCCTCGGTGCCTGGGCGTGCGCGGGCCAGCTTGCGCACCGGCTCCATCTTCCCGGGAGGCGCCTCCCAGGAGATCATCGCCGTGTTCTGCACGGGCGTATTGGAGTACGCGGGCGCCTGGCTCTCGGGCTCACCGGCCGAGACGCGGGAGAAGGCGGATTCCGCGGCGGGCTTGGCGGGTGCCGGAGGAGCGCCGCGCCGGCTCTTGGCCTCGGGCCCGACGCGCGCGGGCGGAGGGTTCACGGCGGCCTTGCGCCCAGGCGAGGTGTCCTCGAACACGGGAGGCGGAGGACGCTCGGCGGCGCGCTGGCCCTTGCTGGCGGGGGCCTTGGGCGGCGTGGGAGGCTCTCGCTTCTTGGTCCAGATCGACAGCGAGGGGCTGGTGTGGTCATCCGGCTCGTCGTCCCCCCCGCCCAGCAGCTCGTCCAGCTCCCGGGAGGCATCCAGCGGCGGCGGCGGCGGCAGCGCGGAGTCCAGGGCCTTGCGCGAGCCCGTGGTCTTCTTGCCGACAGGCAGGGGCTTCCGGGTGCCCGTGGCCTTCGCGCCCGGGGCCTTCTTCTTCTCGCCCTTGTCGCGGGCAGGAGCCTCCGGCTCGGAGGGCGGGACGAAGCCCTTGGGCGCATCGGTCGCGGTGGGCTCCTCGTCCGAGAAGGGCATCTTGCCCCCCGGGGCGGTGGGCACCGCGGAGATCTCGATCGTCGGCCGGGCATCGTCCGGCACCGCCGGAGGCCCGGGCTCGTGCGTCACGGTGACGGGATCTTCCGGGGGAAAAGCCTGTCCCGAGGGCGTCAGGTTCAGGTTGGCGGGCGCGGGCACGAGCACGCGGGTGCGGGTGCCGGTCACCTCACGCCTGGGCGTGGCGTTGCGCGTGGGCTCCGGAACCGGGGGCGCGTTGGGCTCCTCGCGGGCGCGGCGCAGGTTCTCCGCGCGACGGGCATACAGCTCCGCGCGCGCCGCATCCTTGAGGACATCGCGGCAGAAGGTGGCCAGCCGGCCCCAGGTGCGCTGGCGCTCGGCCTCGTCATCCGTGGCGGTGGCGGCGTGCTCGAGCGCCCAGGCCGCCTCGCCATTCTGCCCGCGGGCGATGAGCCGGTCGGCCAGCAGCAGCCAGGCCTCCTTGTGGCCCGGCTCGAAGCGCACCGCCTGGCGCAGCTCGGTGAGCGCGCCGTCCTTGTCTCCCCCGGCCTCCAGCGTGGACACCAGCTCCAGGCGGGCCTTGCGCGCGGCGGGCCCCCGCGGCTCCCGGGCGAGCTGCTCTCGCAGGGACTGGCTGAGGCCCGCCTTGTCCCCCTGCACCCGCGCCAGGGCCTGCAGCCGCTCCCGGGCCTTGCGGTCCGTGGGCTCCTCGGTGAGCACCTCGGTCCAGGCCCAGAGCGCCAGCGGAACATCCTTCAGCTGCTCCTCCGCGACGGACGCGAGCACCCGGAGCGCATCGAGCCGGTCCGGTGCACGGCGGGGCGCCGCGGCGAGCACCCCGCGCATGCGCTGGGCAGCGGCGGGCCGCTCCTCGTCCGAGACACACCGCACCAGCCCCGCGCGCACCAGGAGCAGGCCTGGAGTGAGGGCCTCGGCCGTCTCGAAGTCCGCCTTGGCCTGAGCGCTCTGGCCCAGGGACAGCGCGAACTCGGCGCGCGTGAGGTAGGCGTCGGCACGCGCCTTGGGGGTGCGCGCGCTCTGCACCGCCTCGTCGACGGCGCGCCGCACCAGGGTGGTATCTCCCCGCTGGGACAAAAGCCGCACCTGCTCTTTGAGGGCCGTGCGCTCGCCCGTGAGCGCGACGATCTCCCGGTACATGCGCGCGGCGCCGGAGGGATCATTCAGCTCGTTCTCCATCACCTCGGCGAGCTGGGTGAGCGCCTGCGCGCGGATGGAGGGGTCCTTCGCACGCTCGGCGCGCGCCAGGTAGAACTGCGCCAGCTCGCGCCACGCCTTGCGCGCGATGAGCTGGGACTCCGCCCGCTGCAGGGTCGCCGGGTCGTCCTGATCCCGCGAGGTGTCGGGTACGGGAGACGCGGAGCGCGACTCAGGCACTTCCTCATCGAGTGCGACGGGTGGAGCGGTGCGAGCAGCTTGCTCTTCGGGAATGTCGAAGAGCTCGGTCAGCGGCGCGCCTTCCTCGGACGGGGCCTCGGCCTCTTCCACGGCGGCGGAACTCTCCAACGCGTCCTCATCGCTGGGGGGCGGCGGAGGCGGCTGCGACTCAGGCGCCGCGAACTCGAGCGTGACCGCTGGCTGCTCCTGGCTCGCCGGGTGCTCCGCACGGGCCGGAGCCCTGGGCGCCTCGGGCTTCAGCGTGACCGCTGGCATCTCCAGGCTCGTGGGGTGCGCATCGTTGGCCAGAGCCTTCGGCACCCCGAATAGGAGTGTGCCCGTCGGTATGTGCTCGCTCGTGGGGTGCGCATCGCGGGCCGGAGCCCTGGGCACCTGGGCCTCGAGCGTGACGGCCGGCATCTCCAGGCTCGTGGGGTGCGCATCGCTGGCCGGAGCCTTGGGCGCCTCGGCCTCGACCGGAGCTTCCGGGGCTGGAGCCTCGGGCGCGGCCTTCGGGAGCTCGGGCTTGGTGATGCGTTTGCCTTCCGCGAGGCTCTGAGGCTCGCGCCCAACGATGGGAATCTCCTGCCTGGTGGGGCGCGACCACGGCGTATTGGCCCTGGGATCAGCCGGAGCCGCCTTCGCCTCGGGGATCGGAGGGACCGGAGGCTCCGGAGGCAGCTCGGGACGGGCGGAGATGAGCCCCAGTTCCTCCATCACCTCGCGCGCGTGCTCATCCCGGCCCAGCCGGGCCGCGGCGGACATCAACACCGAGGCCGCCGCCGTGAGCACCGCCTCGGAGGCTCCCGAGGAGTGCAGCACCCGGAGCCCATCCAGCCGCACCGCGAAGGCGCCGTCCGCGTCCTCCATCTGCTCCAGGTACGTGGCGGCCTTGCCGTAGCTCTCCGCCGCGCGCGCCAGGTTGCGCATCTGCTCGGCCTGCACGCGCGCGCGCCAGCGCGTCGCCCGGGCCGCGCGGCCGTACTCGCCCCGCTTGAAGGCCTCCTGGGCCTCGTGCTCCAGCGACTGGGTGAGCGCCTCCCACTTCCCCATCCGGTGCAGCAGCTCCTGGTACACGCGCCGCGAGCTGGAGTCGTCGGGGAACGCGGCCAGCAGCGACTCCAGGGCCTCCACGGCGCGCGGCAGCTGCTCCACCCGGCGCAGCACGCGCGCCAGCTGCCGCTGCACGTCCCTGCGCGCCGGGCCCACCAGCTTCTCGCTCGCGCCGGACAGCAGGGTGATGGCGGCCGCCTCGGTGCCCGCCTTGAGCGACACGCTGACGAGCGCCGCCGCCAGCCGCCGCGTCATCGTCAGGGTCCGGCTGGCGCGCACCAGCTCGCCAAAGGCCTTGGGCGCCTGGCGCTCCTTCAGCAGCCGCGCGGCCACCTGCAGGTGCGCCTCGACCTTGTCGCGCAAGTCCCCGGGCACGTCGCCCCCGGCCCCGGGGGACGCGTTGGCGGCGAGCTTCTCCCGTCCGGAACCGGTGGCTCCGGGCTCGGCGTCGCTCTTGCCGTTTCTCACGCCACCCATCGCCAGGGCAGTCTACACACGATGCGCGCTCCGGTCGTCACCGTCCTCCTCCCCGCCCGAAATGCCGAGCCCACCGTGGCCCGGGCCGTCGAGAGCCTGCTCGAAGGGACTCTCCGGCCTGTCCGGGTTCTGGCGGTGGATGACGGCTCCACGGATGGCACCCGGAGTGTGCTTCAGCGCCTGGCCGCCCAGGATGCGCGCGTGGAGGTGCTCGATGGCCAGGGCCGGGGCCTGGTGGCCGCGCTCCAGCTGGGGCTGTCTCACGCCACATCTCCCTACGTGGCCCGGATGGACGCGGACGATGAGGCCCTGCCGCGCCGCCTGGAGGCCAGCGTGGAGGCCCTGGAGGCGGACTCCCACCTGGGCGGGGTCGGCACGGCGGTGGAGATGTTCCGGGAGGACCAGCCGGTGAGCCCCTCGCTGCAGCGGTACGCGGCCTGGCTCAACCGCCTCACCACCGTGGAGGCCCTGCGCCGCGAGTGCTTCATCGAGAGCCCCCTGTGCCACCCTTCCGTGTGCCTGCGGCGCGAGGCCCTGGTGGCCACCGGGGGCTGGGAACACGGGAACTTCCCCGAGGACTACGCGCTGTGGATGAAGCTGCTACACGCCGGGTATGAGTTGCGGAACCTGCCCGAGGTGCTGCTGCGCTGGAGGGACAGCGCGGGGCGGCTCACCCGCACGGATCCGCGCTACGACGTGAAGCGCTTCACGTGGGTGAAGGCGCGCTACCTCGCGCTGGGCCCCCTGGCGGGCGGGCGGCCGTGCACACTCTGGGGAGCGGGCCCCAGTGGGCTGGTGCTCACCCGCTTTCTGCGGGAGCACGGCGTCACGGTGGAGCGCTTCGTGGAGGTGCACCCGCGCAAAGTGGGCACCCGCGTGCAGGGCATTCCGGTGGTGGCTCCGGAGCAGCTGGGGCCGCCGGGCCCGGGGCTGCTCATCGTCTGCGTGGGGGTACCCTGGGCGCGGGAGGAGATCCGCGCGGACCTCACGGCTCGCGGCTATGTGGAGGGCGTGAGCTTCCTGTGTGCGGCGTGATGGGGCCCGCGGGCGGCGTGAGGCTCGCGGCGGTGAAGAAGCGCTGGAGATCCTCGGGGATGGGGGCCTCCACGCGCAGCGGCTTGCCCGTGCGGGGGTGCGCCAGCTCCAGGGCTTGCGCGTGCAGCAGGCAGCGCGGGGCGGAGAGCGCCCCGGCCTGGGCGGCGCCTCCGTAGCGGGAGTCTCCCAGAATGGGAGCCTGGAGCGCCGTGAGGTGCGCGCGCAGCTGGTGCGTGCGCCCGGTGTGCGGCAGCAGCTCCACGAGGCAGAAGTCCGGCCCCGCGTACAGCGTGCGGAAGTCGGTGAGCGCAGGCACACCGTTGGCCGCCGCGCTCGCGCGCCAGCGTCCCGGGCGCGAGGGATCCTTCGACAGCGGCAGGTCCACCGTGCCCGAGAGCGGCAGCCCCGGCCCCGTGGCCGCCACGTAGCGCTTGCGCGCCAGGCCCTCGCGGAACTGCTCCGCCAATGCCGAAGTGGCCGGTGGTGTCTTGCCGAACACCGTCACTCCCGACGTCTCGCGGTCCAGCCGGTGCACCAGCCCCGCGGGCTTCTGGAGCCGTGCGCTCACCAGGTCCACCAGGCTGTCTCCCACGCGCCCTTCCGTGGGCTGCGCGGTGATGCCCGGTGGCTTGTCCACCGCGATGAGCCAGTCGTCCTCGAGCAGCACACTCAGCGCCGGAGGCGGAGGCGGCGCCTCCAGCGGGCTGCGGCCACTCTCCTCCAGCACCACGGCAATCACCTGCCCGGCGCTCAAGCGCGCCGCCCCATCCCGACACCGGCGGCCCGCCAGGTACACCGCTCCGGCCTGGATGAGCTGCCGCGCCTGCTCCACCGGCAGGCCCAGCTGCGCCGCGATGGCCTCGGCCACGGGGCGGCCCACCAGTGCGCCCTCGGCCTGAAAGGTCCGGCGCTTCACGGCAGACGGCTCCAGGGGGCGGGCTCGGATGTCATGCGGCGACACTCTATGCCCGGCTCACCCTTCCCTGTCGCCCGCTTCCTGTTAGCTTGCCGCCCCATGGACCGTCCCGTGCACTCCGTGCGAGCCAGGCTGGACGACTTCCTCGCCGAGCTGGCCACCCTGCATTACCGCTACGGCGCGGGCCTCTCAGCCGAGCTCCCCGTCAGTACCCTCTACGACTCGTTCCCCGAGCTGTCCTCTCCGGACACCTTCGCCGCCGCCAACGAGGCGATCGACAAGGCCCGGGCCAAGAACGACACCCTCGCCGTCCGCAGGCTCCAGCTGCTGCGCGAGCTGGTGGCCGGACAGGTGGAAGAGGCCCTCGCCGCCCAGGACGCCGAGGCCGTGGTGAAGCTCGAGGCCCAGGCCCGGCTGCCCGTGGATGACCAGACGCTCACCTTCGGCGAGGTGCTCGCCGAGATTCCCCGGGAAACCAACCGCGCCCGCCGCGCCCTGCTCGAGCGCGCCGTGGGCAACTTCCTCTGGAATGAGCGCGGCCGCTACGGCGCCCGCCGCGAGGCCGCCCTGCGCACCGCCGAGCGCCTGCGCGCCAAGGACTACCCCGCCCTGCGCGAGGACGTCACCGGCATTGCCCTGGCCAAGCTCGCCGAGGCCGCCGAGGAGACGCTGCGCAGCACCGAGGACGCCTACCGCGACGTGCTGGGCTACGTGCTGCGCAAGCTCGAGCCCACCCTGCGCTCGCTGCCCGGCGGCGAGGCGCGCCGGCATGACCTGCAGGCCGGGCTCCAGGCCCCGTGGCTGTACGGCCTGTTCCGGCGCGAGGACCTGATGCCCGCCGTGCTGCGCTGGCTGGGCGATTGGAACCTGCCTCCCACCGCCGGGGGCCACATCCGCATCGACGACGAGGCGCGCCCCGGCAAGTCCCGCCGCCCCTTCGTCGCCGCCGTGCGCGTGCCCCAGGAGATTCGCCTCGTCATCCACCCCGAGAGCGGGATGAACGCCCTGGGAGATCTGCTCCACGAGCTGGGCCACGCCCAGCACCTGGCCCACGTCTCGGACACCGCTCCGCTGGAGCTGCGCCGCCTGGGAGACGCCTCGGTGAACGAGGCCTTCGCCTGCCTCACCGAGCGGCTGCTGCTGTCGCCCAGCTGGCTCATGCGCTACCTGCGCCTGCCCACCGCCTCCGCGGGGGATGCGGCGCGCATGGCCGCCTTCCAGGCCCTCACCGTGCTGCGCCGGCACTGCGCCAAGCTGCCCTATGAGCTCTCGCTCTTCACCCGCGGGCCCTCGGAGGAGCGCGCCGAGGAGTACGCCGCGGGCCAGCGGCGCGCGCTCTTCGTCGAGCCGCACCCGGGCTTCTTCCTCTTCGACGTGGACCCCCAGCTGTACTCGGCGCACTACCTGCGGGCCTGGGCGCTGGAGACGCGCCTCACCGCCCGGCTCATGGAGCGCTTCAACGAGGACTTCTGGCGCAACCCCTCCGCCAGCGCCTGGCTGAAGGGGCTGTTCGTCCGCGGCGGCACCGATGATGCCCAGGCGCTCGCCCTGGAGATTTCGGGCGCGGAGCTCTCACTGCCCGAGGCGGGGGCCCGCCTCGTGGCAATCCTCAACAGGTAGCTGCGCGGGCCCTGGAGACGGGCCCGGGCCTACTTCTTCTTGCGCAGCGCCCGGACGATCTTGTCCTTGGCCGCGTTGGCCGCGCTGGCGGTGGCCGGCTCCGCCTTACGCGCCGCCGCCACGCTGGGCTTGCTGCCCGACTTCGTCTGCCCGGTGCGCGCGCGCATGGCCTTCATCAGCTGCATCTCGATGACCAGCAGCTCGTCCGCCAGCTCCTCGTTGTTGCCCGCCGCACGGGGGAGCGGCGCACGGGTGCTCGGAGCGCCCGCTCCGTGCCGCATCCGCAACACCTTCTCCTCTTCGGACGTCAGGGTGCGCGTCTTCTCCAGCGCCGCCTTGACCTCCTTCGTCGTCACCGTGCTACTACCGACCTTGCGCTCCATCTCCGCTCCCTTGTGTCAGCATCTGAACATGCGAGCATGTCCGACGCGTCTGGGCCGCAACCAGTGGGGATTTTAGGAGACACAAGAGTGCGGTCAAATTTTCTTCCAACATCCTGCTCCCGACCTGTAGCGGCCGAACACTTTCGCCGCCGGGCGACCTATCAGGTAGGCGGCCGCTGAGAGCACCTTTCCCTACAACTTAGCCCCCCTCGTCCTCGGGCTCGGGCTCGGGCGCGGGCACGCCTGCGTCGGGGGACTTGCCGCGGGGGATGCCGAAGCGGTCCAGGGCGTCGGCGATGCCCTCGGGCTTGTCGGCGTCGGGCAGAAAGTTCTCGGGCGGCTTGAGCTCGGGGCTCTTGCCAATCTCGGTGACGGCGGACTCCAGGGACATGCGCAGGTCGGCCGTCTCGGGCGTCTTCTCGCCCGGCACCGAGAGGGTGCCGTCCAGCCGGGCCTTGAGCACCACGGAGGTGTCAGAGTCCACCAGCACCTGGCCCACGAGCGTCTTGGGCTCGCGGTGCTCGAAGAAGGCCATGCGGCGGCGGGTCGTCTCGTCGCGGCCGCCCTTGGGCTCGAGCATCGAGGGCAACTTGCGCGGGGTGCCCGCCTCGGAGGGCGGGCCGAGCTTCACCTCGTACTTCCACGCGGTGCGGCCCTCGTGCGTCACCGTGCCCTGGGGAACCAGCTGCAGGCGGCCCTGGAACAGGGCGTCCACGTCCCGCAGGGCGCCGGTGAGCTCGGCGCGGGTGCGCTCGCCCATGCCCCTGTCGCGCAAGCGTTGGCGGAAGGTGCCGTAGCGGTTGCGGGCGTACACCTTGCCCTCCACGCGCAGCACCTCGAGCCCCTGGTCCCGGGAGTTCTCCACCACCCCGTGGAAGTCGCCGCTCACCCCGCCCTGCCCGGCGCGCAGGGTGCGCGTCTCGGAGAGCTTCACCGGCGGGGTGTCCTTGGCCGTCCACTCGTAGCTGAGGGTGGCCTTGTAGGCGTGGGGCCCCAGGCGCTCGGTGACCTCGGAGGCCTCCATGCCGAGGATGCGGCGGGCGATATAGGGGTTGTCGGCCGCCTCCTGGGGGGTGAGCTTCTCGGCGGCCGAGGCGACCACCTTGGGCGGGTCCTCGGGCGAGAAGATGCGGGCCTTGGCGGCCTTGTCGACCGGATCCGTACAGGCGGTGGCGGCCAGGGCCAGTGCGGCAATGAGTGCGGACCTCTTGAAACGGCTCACAGATCCTCCGGCGACAGGGCAGCGCAAGTTATGTGGGCCGTACAGAGGCAGCAAGCACCCCTTGCGCTCCGCAATGCAAGGGATAGAACGCCCGACACATCATGCAGAACCTGCGCGACAAACTCCTGAAAGCAGGCCTCGTAACCGAGGACGAGGCCAAAAAGTCCGAGCCGAGCGCTTCGGCCCCTCGCCGCTCGCCCTCTCCGCAGCCACAGCGGCAGGAGGCCGCTGCGCCCCGGCGGGACGAGCGTCCACCGCGCCGGGACGACCGTCCGCCGCCGCGCCGGGACGACCGTCCGCCGCCGCGCCGGGATGATCGGCCTGCCCGCCGGGACGCAGGAGGCGCAGGCCGCCCGCAGCACGGGCAGCACGCGCGCCCCGGGGCTCCGGTGGCCGAGAAGCCGATCCCCAAGCTGCCGCCGATGCCGGGCTCCAAGGAGTACCAGCGCATCGAGTCGAAGAAGCAGATCGAGCTGGACCGGGCGCTGCGCGAGCTGGTGCTGGGCGGCCAGGTGACGATCGAGCCGGGGGCGACGACGTTCTACTTCATGACGCGCAAGGGCAAGCTGCGCCGGCTGGAGCTGAGCGAGGTCCAGGCCAAGCAGCTCGAGGACGGCGTGCTGGGCGTGGTGGAGCGGCCCGAGCCGGCGCAGATCGAGCACTCGCTGGTGCCAGCGGCGACGGCGGAGCAGATGTACGCGCTGTCGAAGAAGGCGGTTCGCTTCCTCAACCGGAAGGAGAACCCCGTTGGCTTCATGAGCGATGACGACGTGAAGACGCAGCAGGCGGCGGAGGCCGCGGGCACGGCGCCGGAAGTGGCGGACGAGCCCGAGGCCAGCCAGAGCCCCGCCGAGGCGTCCCCCGCGGCGTCCGCGCCGGAAGGGGCCCCCACCGAGGGCGGCGGTACCGAGCCCCAGCCGCAGTAGGTGAGCATGGAGCCCACGAGCACGGAGCCCCCGAACCCAGGACCCGTGGGCCCGGAGTTCCCCCGGCGCCCGCGCCCTCCGGCGCCGAAGAAGATGAAGATCTGGCCGCTGGCCCTGGTGGTGGTGGGGCTGACGTGCCTGACGGGCTCGGGGCTGGTGGCGGCGTTCGTCGCTATCAGTAAGAACTCCGGCGACGTGCCGGTGACGGAGGCGGACCGGGCGCTGCTGGTGACGACCGATGACCTGGCCGATCGCGTCGAGGGCTTCGAAGTCACACCGGGCGTGGAGCAGGTGAAGAAGAAGAAGGTGTGGGACGGCTCGAGGTCGCTCGAGTACGAGTACAAGCCGCCCGAGGGCGGCATGTTCATCTCCTCCTCGGTGACGGCGGAGCGCTCGGCGGCGACGGCGGCCACCAACTACGCCAGCCTGCGGGTGGGGCACGGCATCGGCTTCGCCATGTCCTCCAGCAAGACGACGAAGTTGGAGGAGCGCAACGACATGTTCAAGTGGGGCGACGAGTCCCACCACTCGCTCATCACCAACAACGGCAAGCCCGTGGGCAACCTCTTCGCCGCGCGCAAGGGCAAGTACATCTACACCGTCATGTTGGTGGGCGTGTACTTCGGCTCTGAGGACACGATGGGCGACCTGCTGCTGCCCAAGCTGGAGCAGATGACCCAGGAGCCTTGAGGGGCTCAGTTGAAGGCATCGATGCCGGTGATGGCCTTGCCCAGCACCAGCGTGTGCACCTCGTGAGTGCCCTCGTAGGTGAAGACGCTCTCCAGGTTGAGCATGTGGCGCACCGGCGGGTACGCATCGGTGACGCCGTTGGCGCCGTAGATGCTCCGGGCCACGCGGGCGATGTCCAGCGCCGCCTTCACGTTGTTGCGCTTGGCCAGGCTCACCATCACCGGCGTGGCCTTGCCCTCGTCCTTGAGCCGCATCAGCCGCAGGCCCAACAGCTGCGCCTTGACGATCTCCTGGAGCATGTCCGCCAGCTTCTCCTGCGTGAGCTGGTAGCCGGCGATCGACTTGCCGTCGAACTGCACGCGGGAGAGCGCGTACTCGCGGGCCCCCTCGAAGCAGGCGATGGCCGCCCCCGTCACCGCGTAGGCGATGCCCAGCCGCGCGTTGTTGAGGCACGACAGCGGCCCCTTGAGCCCCGTCACCTTCGGCAGCACGTTGCGCTCGGGCACCCGCACGTCCTGGAAGGACAGCTCGCTCGTCACCGAGGCGCGCAGGGAGAACTTGCCGGGGATCTCCCGCGCGCTGAAGCCGGGCATCCCCTTCTCCAGCAGGAAGCCGCGGATGGACTCGGGGCCTCCGTCCTCCGTCTTCGCCCACACCACCGCCACGTCCGCGATCGAGCCGTTGGTGATCCACGCCTTGCCGCCGTTGAGCACCCAGGTGTCCCCGTCCTTGCGCGCCCGGGTGCGCATGCCTCCCGGGTTGGAGCCGAAGTCCGCCTCGGTGAGGCCGAAGCAGCCGATGAGCCGGCCCCGGGCCATGCCCGGCAGGAAGCGCTCCTTCTGCTCCTCGCTGCCAAAGGCGTGAATCGGGTACATGCACAGCGAGCCCTGCACCGAGGCGAACGAGCGCAGCCCCGAGTCCGCGCGCTCCAGTTCCTGCAGGATGAGGCCGTAGCTCACGGTGTTCATGCCCGCGCAGCCGTAGCCCTGCAGGTTGGCGCCCAGCACGCCCAGCTCCGCCAGGCCCGGGACGAGGTGCGCCGGGAACGTTCCGTCACGGAAGTGCTGGCCGATGATGGGCAGCACCTCCTTGTCCACGAAGCGGGCCACGGTGTCCCGGGCGGCTTTCTCCTCGTCCGTCAGCATCGCGTCGATGAGGAGCAGGTCGGTGATTTCCGCGCGGGGCATGGGTCCTCGGGGTCAGGGTGCGCGGCTTGTAACGCCCACCTCCCGGGCAGTCAAACCGGGCTATCCTGCCGCGCCATGACGACCTCCAAGAAGAGTGCGGTGGTGACCGGAGCCAGCCGGGGCATTGGCCGCGCCGTGGCCCTGGGCTTCGCCCGTGAGGGCTATGAGGTGTGGGCGCTGGCTCGCTCAGCCGAGTCGCTCGAGTCCCTGCGCGCCGAGGCCGGTGAGGCCCTGCACCCGCTGGCGGTGGACGTGACGGACGAGGCGGCGGTGCTGGCCGCGTGCCGCACGGTGCTCCAGGCGGGTCCGCCCCGGGTGCTGGTGAACAACGCGGGCATCTCGCTGTCCGCGCCGCTGACCAAGACGCGCACCGAGGACCTGGCGCGGGTCATGGCGGTGAACGTGACGGCGCCGTTCCTCTTCTGCCGCGAGCTCATCCCCGCCATGGCCACGGCGGGCGGCGGGCGCGTCATCAACATCGGCTCGCTCACGGCGGTGCGGGGCGCGAAGTACACGTCCGCCTACTGCGCCTCGAAGCACGCGCTGCTGGGCATGACGCGGGCCCTGGCCGTGGAGTACGCGCGCAAGAACGTCACCGTGAACCAGGTGAACCCCGGCTGGGTGGAGACGGACATGTTCAGCTCGGCCCTGGGGGCGATTACCCAGGCCACCGGCCGCACCGAGGCTCAGGCCCGCGAGGCGCTCGCCTCGATGAACGCCATGGGCCGCATCATCAAGCCCGAGGAGGTGGCCGCGGTGTGTCTCTTCCTCGCCTCGGAGGCCGCGGGCGGCATCACCGGCTCCATCTACGCCATCGACGGCGGCGAGCCAGGCTGAGCCGCCGCGCCATGGAACAGCGCATCCGGAGGCACCTGTGCTGTCTCCTCCTCGTTGGAGCCAGTGCGTGGGCACAGCCCCTGCCACCCGCGGATGGAGGCGTGGACGTGCTCACCGCGGAGCGCTCCATCGAGGAGCTGCGCCGCGAGCTTCAGGGGCGTCGCTCTCCCGTGGTCCAGCAACTGGGCGTCGCGCTCGAGCTGGCGCAGCGTCTGCCCGCTGAGGCGATTCCCCGGGCGGTGGGCCTGCAAGAGGATCCGCTCTTCCGGCCCTACGGCCTGCACCTCGAGGCCACCAGCTCGCGCACCGTGGCCCGCGAGCTCCTCACCCAGGGCAAGCACCCGCAGGCGCTGGAGGCGGCCACCCGCGCGCTCACCCTCTTCCAGCAGGCCGCGGACAGCTGCCCCATTCCGCTCGTGGTGAGGAAGCTGCCCGAGGAGCTGGGACGCACCCAGGCGCTGGCCGGCGAGGCCCACCATGCCCAGCAGCAGTGGGCCGAGGCTCAGCGCAGCTACGAGAGCGCGTTCGCCCACTTCGCCTCCGTCGAGCTGCTGGGCAGCTTTCGCCCTGAGACGCTGGGCCGCTACGCGGAGGCCTGCGCGCGGCAGGTGACTTCACCCGCGAAGGAGCCGGGGACGGCCGTGGCGCCCTCGTGCCTGGAGTGGCTGCGCCAGTTCGTCCAGCGCGAGGGGCCGCGCTCACCCAAGGCCCAGGCCATCTCGGCCCATGTGCCTCTCGCGGCGCTGGGCCCCTTGCCTCCACCCACGCCACGGCAGCGCCCGGCCCCCACTCCGGCCCTCGATTCCCAGGCCTTCGCCGAGGCGATGGACCTCTACCGCGCCAGGAAGTTCTCGCAGGCCGCCTCCGCCTTTCAGGCCCTGCCCGAGGCCCACCCCGCCTCCTCCCACGTCCTTCGAGCCCGTTACTGGTGGGGCCGCTCGCTGTCCCGAAGCGGGAAGTCCAAGGAGGCCCGGCAGGTCTTCCAGGCGCTCGTCGAGGACGTGCCCCTCACCTACTACGGCCTGCTCGCGGCGGTGGCCGCCAAGGAAGACCTCCAGGCGCGGATTGCCTCCTCCACTCCGACGGCGGCACCGAGAGATCCGGCGCTCACGCCCTGCGAGCGCTCACGCGTGAAGCGGGCCGAGCACTTCATCGCCGAGGGAGCCGGGGCCTCCGCCGCCGAGGAGCTCCAGGGCCTGGCCAGCCGCGAAGTGGCCCGGCTCAGCTCCTCCTTCCTGCTCTACCTGGCGACGCTCTACTCGGAGGCCGGAGACGACCTGTCCGCCTTCATGACCGTCTCGGAGCTGCTGCGACGCAAGCACCCCAGCGCCTTCACGGAGTACACGCTTCGACTGCTGTTCCCGCCCAGGCACCTGGAGCTGGTGCGGAAGTACGCGACCGAGCACAAGCTGGAGCCCGCGCTCGTGCTCAGCGTGATGAAGCAGGAGTCCTCCTTCCGGACCGCCGTGGTGTCCAGCCAGGGCGCCGTGGGCCTCATGCAGCTGCTGCCCAGCACCGCCGAGGAGCTGGAGAAGGGCATCAGCCCCCTGCTCTCCCAGCCGGATCCGAACATCCGCGTGGGCACCCGCTACCTGCGCAAGCTGCTGGATTACTTCTGCGGCAACCGCGCCCTGCTGCTCGCTGGCTACAACGCCGGGCCCAGGAAGGTGTCCAACTGGAAGAAGCAGGGCCTGGCGGGCGCCGAGCTGATCGACTTCGTCGAGGACATTCCGCTGCGGGAGACGCGCGACTACGTGGCGCAGATCATCCGCAACCACTACTGGTACTCCTCACGCATCCTCGGCACGAAGCCGGAGCCGCTGGAGCACTTCTGGAGCACCCGCGCCACCAAGAGCGGGCGCTGCGCCCCAGCCCGGGCTCCGCTCAAAAAATGATGACCTGTTTGACGCCCACGCAGGCGCGGCCCCGGCCCGCCCGCTTGGCCTTGTAGAGGTTCGCGTCCGCCATGCTCATCAGCGCGCTGGACTCCTGGCAGTCCTCGGGCCAGCTCACCGTGCCCAGGCTCACCGACAGCCCTCGCGCCCGCGCCCGCTGCCCAATCCGCGCCGCGATCGCCGCCGCCGTGCCCCGCTGACAGCCCGGCAACAGCACCACGAACTCGTCTCCACCAATGCGCGCCACCGTGTCCGACGGCCGCAGCGAGTCCAGCAGCACCTTGCTTACGTCCTTGAGCACCTCGTCACCCGCCTCGTGCCCCCGCGTGTCGTTGATCTCCTTGAACAGGTCCACGTCCAGCGCCATCAACGCGCAGGGCTCGTTCGTCGCCTGGCTGTGGCGGCACATCTCCTCCAGCCGCAGGTCCAACGCGCGGCGGTTGAGCAGCCCCGTCAGCGCGTCCTGGTCCGCCATCACCTGCGCCCGGTTCATCAACGACAGGTTGCCCCAGATGAGCGCCGTCTGATCGATGTAGAAGCTCAGGAAGTGCAGCTGCTCGGGCGACACCGGCGTGCCGCTATAGACGTTGTCCGCGAAGATCAGCCCCCGCCGCTTGTCATGCGTCTGGATGGCCGCCAGCGTGTACTGCCGCGCGGGCTTCAGCTGCGCCAGCGCCTCGTTCACCGGCCGCTCCTGGTCGAAGAGCACCGGCCCCGGCGCCGCCAGCGCCTGGGCCACCTCGGCGCTGTCGGTCAGCCGCAGCGTCCGCACGTGCTGCTGGAACGGCGTGTCGAAGCTGCGGCTCGCGCAGTCCTCGATCTGCTGCTCGATCGTCTTCGACTCGTACTCGATGGCCTCCCAGATGCGGTGCGCCTCGTCCGCGTCCGCCGGGCCCACCGCCTTGGAGCCCATGAAGCCGCCCTGCTCCGGGTCCTGGAGAAAGAGCGCCACCCGGTTGAAGCCCAGCGCCTCGCCCGAGGTGATGCCCGACAGCATGATGTACAGCGCCTGATCAATGTCGCTGGCGCGCAGCAGGTAGTGCGTGAGCGTGCGCAGCGCCTCGAGGTTCGAGGACTGGAAGGCGAACACCTCGAGCACCCGCGCGAAGTGCTCCTTGTCCAGCAGCTCGCCGAGCACGCGGCGCGCCGCGTCCTCGAGGCCATGGGAGAGCTGCTCCGCGCTCAGCTCGCACTGGCGCTGCTGGCCCTTGATGACGATGCGCGTGGGCTGCCCGCTGGACTGCAGCGTCAGCCGCCCCAGCCGCAGCGAAGGCGACAGCAGCGGGAGCTTGAGCAGCTGCCGCACCGCCAGCGGCAGCGCCGCCGGGTCCTCGGGCACGTCCGCCTCCATCACCAGCGGCACCGGGAGGTGCGCAAAGACATCTCTCAGGTAGGCCGGCACCGAGGCCATGCGCACAGGCCTGTCGAGCACTTCAGGGAGTACCACTCGGTCCTCGCTCATAGGCCCCAAGCGTGGCAGAGCCCACCCGCAACGGGCCAGTAACTCTCTGCCTCACCTGTCACGTTCCTTCGCGCCCGCGTGCGGCTACACGTGGCTACCCAGCACGACATGCGCGCGCGCCGAGCTCCGCGAGCCTGGGGCTTGTGTCACGTTATGAACACCTGCTTCGAAGCGCCGTGTCGTGCCACGCTGAGCCCCGTGAACGACTCTCGCCCCCTGAAGCCCGCTGTCGCGGTCCTTGCCTGCCTGCTGGTGCTCCCCGCCACCGCGGGTACCGTGAAGGGCCAGGTGCCCGTCGCCAGCGCGGAGGAAGCCGAGCGCACCGTCATCTACATCGAGCAGGTGCCCGAGAGCAGCTTCCCCCCGCCCCCGGCCACCCCGGTGAAGCTGTCGCAGAGGGGCGCCCGCTTCTGGCCCGCCGTGCTGCCGGTGCTCAAGGGCACCACGGTGGACCTCACCAATGATGACTTCGTCACCCACAACATCTTCTCCCGGTCCAAGGTGAAGCCGTTCGACCTGGGGCTGTACGGCAAGGGCCAGACGAAGCTGATGAAGTTCGAGCAGGCGGGCCCGGTGGAGATCTTCTGCTCCATTCACCCGCGGATGAGCGGTGTCATCCTGGTGCTGCAGAACCCCTTCTTCACCAAGCCCGCCGCGGACGGCGGCTTCACCCTGCCCAACGTGCCCGCGGGCCAGTGGAAGCTGCGCGTCTACCGCCCGGGCCTCGTCCAGGAGCCGGTGGCCGTGAAGGTGCCCGCCAAGGGCACCGTGCAGCTGTCGCGCTGAGGCCCCCCAAGCTCAGAGCTTGTACTGGCTGACGATGCCGCTCACCTCGCGCGAGGCCTCGGACAGCCGCGCCGCCGCCTGCTGGGTGGCGCTCAGCCGGGTGACGGTCTCCTGCGAGAGCGAGGACAAGTCCCTGAGCGCGATGAAGAGCTGGGCGATGCCGGCGTCCTGCTGGCTCACCGTGTCGGAGATGGCCTGCACCGCCAGCCGGTTGTCGTGAACGATGGTGGCCAGCGCGTGCAGGCTCTCGCCCGTGGCGCGCACCTGGGCCAGGCCTCCCTCCACCTCGCGCGCGCCGCTCTCGTTGGTGCTCACCGTGGCGAGGATGGCGCGGCGGATGTCGTTGAGGATCTCCTGCACCTTCGCGGTGGCGCCCGCGGACTGGTCCGCCAGGAAGCGGATCTCCCGCGCCACCACCGCGAAGCCCTGGCCGTGCTCGCCACTGCGCGCCGCCTCGATGGCGGCGTTGAGCGCCAGCATGTTGGACTGGTCCGCCAGGTCCTTCACCGTGTCGGTGATGCTGCCAATCTGCAGGGTGCGCTGCTGCAGCTCCTGGCTGGTGCGGGCGATCTGATCCACGTGGTTGCGGATGTACTGCAGGCCGCCCAGGCTGCTCTCCAGGGACTCCTCGCCGGCGCGGCCCAGGGCGTCGGCGCGCTCGGCGTCCTTGAGCACCGCCTGGGCGCGCTGCGAGGCCAGCCGCGAGGCGCGCTGAAGCTCCTCGGCCGTCACCTGCGTCTGGTAGAGCGCGGCGGCCTGGCGGGTGACGGTGCGGTTCTGCATCGCCGCCTCCTCCGACAGCTGGCTCGCGGCCGCCTCGAGCTGCTCGGCCGCCGCGCGCAGCGCCAGCAGCACCTCTCGCAGCCGCCCCATCATCCGCTCGAAAGAGGTGGCCAGCTCCCCGATCTCGTCCCGCGAGCGCACATCGAACGGGACATTGAAGTCTCCGTCAGCCACCACCCGGGCCGCCGCCGTGGTGAGCTGCCGCAGGGGCCCCGTCACCCGGCGGGCCAACAGGAAGGCCACCGCTCCGGCCACCAGCGCCCCCGCCGCGCCCATGCCCAGCAGCACCAGCAGCGTCACCCGGAAGCGCGCCAGCTCCTCGTCCACGCTGCGCACCAGCACCAGCCGCAGGCCCTCGCCCACCTCCTGCTGGGCGGAGAGCACCTGCATGCGGCGCAGCTGCAGAATGCGCCGCGAGTCCCGCGCCGTGCGCAGCGCGGCGAGCACCTCGCCCGAGTCCACCGAGCGCAGGCCATTGGCGTTCACGGTGTTGCCCAGCGTCATCATCGGCTCGGCGCCGCTCTGCTCCCGGAACCGGCCCAGCAGCTCGTCCCCCATGCGGATGCCCACCACCAGGTGTCCCACCAGGCGGTTATTGGCCTCCGCCGGGCTGCTCACACACCAATACGGTGTGTCCTCGACCATCAGCAGCCCGGCCCCCTGGCGCTTGAGCAGCGCGGCCAGGTTCGTGGGCAGCGCGCCCACCGCGCTGCCCGCGTGCACCTTGCCCCTGGGGTCCGTCAGCACGAAGAGGTCCACGCCCAGCAACGAGCGCTGCTCCGCGGCGATGCCCTCCAGCGTATCCAGGTCCACATCGTTGCTGGCGAGCGCCGCGCGCAGCACCGGTCCGCTCGCCGCGCCACGGGCGGCCGCTGACAGCACCCGCTCCTCCTGCGCCAGCAACACGCGCCAGTTGGCCAGGTCCTGCTCCAGCCGGCGCACCAGCCCCTCCTCGAGGCTTGCTCGCAGGGACATGGCCACCAGGGCCACGCTCCCGAAGGTCAGCACCAGGACCACCAACAGGAAGGCGGCAGTCACCCGTGAGGCGAGGCTGAGCTTCATATGAGGTGCGGAGCGGACAGGGCGGAACCCGTGGTGGAAAACCAGCCTAACCCGAAATCAAGGAAAACAGGAGAACGACTTCTCCCGTTGGGGTCCTGCGCCTGCTTGCCTACTCATTCTGGTCAAGGCCGCCGAAGAGTAGGCCCAGCCCCAGTTGGAACAGCACGCCCCGGGTGCCACCGATGCGCGGCGACAGGCGCTCGTACAGCTCGAACCTGTCGGTGCCGAAGGGGACGAGCATGCTCACCTCGGGCATCACGCCCAGGCTCTGGGACAGGGGAATGAGCACGCCCAGCGAGGAGCCCACTGCGAAGAGGTTGATGGGCTCACGGGTGCTGCCCGGTTGGGGAAAGGTGCGCAGGTACTGCGCGCGCGGGCTGAGCACCAGTTGGCCCCGCTCCCCCAGCCTCCAGCCCAGCAGCACCGGGAGCGTGGCGGTGAACACGCCGCTGCGACGGCCCTCCTCGCCCCAGATGGAGCCTCCTATCCCCGGAGCGACGGAGACGATCATCCCGTCCTCGCGGGGCTCATCCAGCCGCACCTTGAGCGCGCCCTGGAGCGCCAGCAGGGCGGCGCCCACGCTCAGCTCCACGCGCTCGCTCAGCCCGCGGCGGTAGTGCACCCCGAGGTACGGCCAGCCGATGCGGGAGCCGTCCCCCAGGTCCTCGCCCACCGCGCCCTGGATCGACGTCTCCACGAGCACCTGGGATGCACCGGGCTTCAGCGTGTCCGCGCGCTGCATCGCGCCCATCGAGACGCAGCCCGTGGCAGTCATGCCCACCATCAGAATGGCGAGAAAGCGCAGTCCGTGCACCCGCTCAGGGTGACGGAGGCGCTTCGGGGCGGCAAGGGGCATGAGGCGCCAAGCGCACACCCGCGAACGGACGCCGGTGCGCGGACTGATCTACCCTCCGCTCCCGGCCCCAGGAGGTCCCATGCAGGTCCCCACACGCAAGGCGCTGCTCGAGCAACTGGACGCACTGAACCACGGGGCACGCATGGCGCACGTGGGGCGCCTGGGCCGGCAGGCGCGAGGCTCCGCGGAGCTCACCGCGCTCATGGACGAGCTGCTCGCCGGCGAGGCGTACGAGGCCAGCCTGGCGCTGCAGCTGGCGCGGGCCTCGCAGGCCCAGGCGCACCTGCTGCGCGCCCTGACTCACCCCTCGCGGATGATCCGCATGCTCTCGGCCTCGCTGGCGGGGCCCTGCATCCGGGATGACGCCGCGCTGGAGCGGGTGCTGCCGGAGCTGGCTCCCACGGTGCGGCGGCGCGTGCTCAAGGGGGTAGCGCTGGCCCGGCGGTCCGCGCTGGCCGCGAAGCTGCTGCCCCAGGTGCTCGCGCGGCAGGGCTCGGCGGAGGCCGTGCTGCTGCTGCCCGCCCTGGACGAGGCCTCGGTGCGGCGCCTGCTGCCGGAGCTGGGCCACCAGCTGCGCAGCTGGCACACGCTGGTGTGGCGCTACCCGGACGCGGTGCTCCAGTACCTCCAGGCCCGCTTCGCCGCCGCGGCGGACCGCGAGCGCTCCTCGCTCTTCTTCAGCTACCACGCGCCGCTGGCCGAGCTCACCCACATGCGCAGCGCCCAGGTGCTGGCGCTCGCGCGGGACTTCGCCACCTTCGAGGTGATGCCCACCCCGCTGCTCACGGGCATCCGCCGGCTCACCCGGCGCCACCCGGAGCAGATCCTCGACATCCTGCTGCGGCCGTCGCTCCGGGGCTGGCTGCGCAACCAGGGCCTGCCGTCCGGCGTGCTCACCGAAGTGGACGCCTTCTCGCCCGAGCAGCTGCGCGCGCTGGCCAGGGCGCTGGCGGAGACCGCTCACCACCTGGCGCCGCTGCTGGAGGCGCTGGCACCCTCGCGGCGCGAGGCCCTCTACACCCACGCGTTCGAGGGCATCCCCGCGCGGGAGCTGCCGGACACGCTGCTGGCCGCCCTGCCCCACACGCTGCGCGACGCCGAGGCGGAGCGGCGGCTGTCGTTCCGCGAGGTGAAGGACAGCCGCGAGCGGCTGCTGGCCACCCAGGCCCTGCGCACCATCGAGCACGCGCGTGAGCCGCTCACCCAGGCCGCCTTCGCCGCCAGGGCCGAGGACCGGGCGCAGGCGCTCGGCTTGCTGGTGCGCGCCACGGGCCGCTCGCGCCGGGGCATGACGGAGACGCTCACTCACCTGATGCGGCTGCGCAACGAGCAGGACCCGGTGCGCATGGTGGTGCTCCAGGAGCTGTCCACCGTGCCCCTGTCCACCTTCACCGCCGAGCACATCGCCTCGCTCACGCAGCTGGTGGTGTGTGTCGTCGAGGCGCGCGACTCTTCGCCCACCACGCGCGCGGCGCTGCAGCGGCTGGCCTTCCGGCTGATCCAGGGCCACGCCAACGAGCCCCAGGGCCCGCTGTTCCAGTTCGCCATCGACACGCTCCAGCGGCTGGCGGGGCAGACCGGCAACCTCGCCCTGCCGCCGCTGGAGCGCAACCTGCCTCGCGGCGCGGAGCTGCGCATCACCTCCGCCCTGCTGCCCATGATTCGCTCCGCCGCCGAGCGGGACAGCCACGCGCTGGCCATCACCCTGGCGCAGGCGCTCGGCCGGCGGGCGTGGAAGGTGGACATGCTCCAGGCGCTGCTCGAGCCCGCCACCGAGGCCTCGCCCGACGGAGTGGCCCGGACCGCCATCACCCTGTGGCTCGCGCCGCCGCGGACGCGGGATGTGCGCGTGCGCAAGCTGCTGGACCGGGACGAGTCGACGGTGACGATTCCCGCGGTGTTCGACCACCTGCATGAGCGCCGGCAGGAGTGGCTGGATCCGTTCATCCAGGGGCGGCGGCTGAAGGGGCGCTTCGTCACGGGCAAGACGGGCTGGGTGCCCGGGGTGAGCAGCGGCTTTCAGCGCTGGCTGCCCCGACAGCAGCGGCAGCTCGCCACGCTGCTGGTGAGCGTGGCGCAGGATGAGCAGCGCAGCTCCCGGGAGCGCATGAGCGTGCTGGGCGCCCTGGCCCGGCTTCCGGTGGTGACGACCGACTGGCTCACGCCGTTCCTCGGGCTCAAGGACGTGCCCACCGTGGAGGCCGCGCTCGGCGCGCTGGCGTGGATCGATCGGCCGGAGACGGCGCTGCCCCTGCTGCTGGAGCACCTGGACGGCGACCGGGCGCGCGTGGCCATGTACGCCGTGCCCCGCGTGGCCAGCCAGGTGAGCGGCGACACCCTGTCGGCCACCCTGGCCAGCCTGCTGGGGCGCGAGAAGCTCAAGGTGACGGTGCATAAAGAGGTGGTGCGGCTGCTCGGGGCGTTCCGCTCGGCGCGCAGCCTGGCGCTGCTGCGTGAGCAGTGGGACCGGCCCCAGCTGCACCGGGACGTGCGCATCGCCGTGGGCCATGCGGCGCGGCGGCTGCTCGACGCGGACGAGGCGTGGGAGCTGCTGGGCGCCATGGCCCAGAGCCCCGACACGTACGTGGCCGCCAGCCTGCTGGACCAGAGCCCCTGGCAGCTGCGCCCCGAGCTGCGCCCACGCTACGCCGCCCTGGTGTTGCAGGTGGCCCGCCACCCGGACCTGAACGTGCGCCGCCAGGCCTTCGGCAACCTGCCGGCGTGGTCCCCCGGCTCGGAGGAGCCGGTGGCACGCTCAGCCGCCGAGCGCGTGCTGGACCTCACGGGGGGCGCGGAGTGGCGCGAGGCGACCCAGGCCCTGGTGGAGACGGTGCGCGACGGCGTGGCGTTCCAGCATGTGGTCTCCACGGTCGCCGCGCTCGTCACCGCGCCGACGGAGGAGCGCCAGAACGCGAAGCCCGAGCGGGATCTCCCCGCCCGGCAGCGCCTGCGCACGTTGGCGGAGACGCTGCGCGGCCTGCCTCGGCCCGTGCGCCTGCGCCTGCGCTCCGGGTTGCAGGAGGTGGCGCGCCTCATCGCCACGGACGCCTCGCTGTGGCCCACGAGCGCGGGGCTCCGGCTGGGCTTGCTCGAGTGGAAGGATGCGGGCGCCGTGGCCAGCGTGCTGCTCGCGCTCGCGCACGAGGTGCATGACGAGCCGCTGTTCGCCCCGGCCCTGGCCGACACGGTGGCCTCCGCGGTGGGCGATCCCAGCTCCGGGTGGGAACCGGAGGCGCTATTGGAGGTAGCGGATCGCATCGCGGAGGCAGCGCCGCTCGTAGCGCTCACACTCGTGAAGGCGGCGGGAGAGCGGTTGCACTGGCGCGAGGACGCGGCCCGGCGCCTGCGCACCCTGCGCGAGCACTCCCGGCCAGGGATTCGCGCGGCGGCCCGGGCCATCCTCACCGCCAACGAGTAATATGGAGTTGATCAACACTCCATTCCATGACTCATGCCCAGCCTACTGAGCTAACGAGATGAACTTCCGCCGTCTGATCCTCCATCCTGTCTTTTTTGTAGCGATGGTGTCGTTGTCTTTTGGAGAGTGCAAAGGATGCAAGGATAGCTCAAGCCCGCCGGCTCACGTTTCAACTGCGCCCACCATGAAGGCTGACTCAGGCTTGACCCAGGGCACTTACAACGGCGGCCCGCTAACAAGGCAGGAGACCTACCTTATCGACGAAAGTCTTTTCTCACTTGCCGGTCAGACAGACTCCGAGAATCGATATTCGTCTACCGTCATGGTATCAACAAGCATTGAGGCAGGAGCGGAAAGCATACACTGCAGCGGCGTTCTTGTAGCCCCAGGCCTTGTGCTCACGGCAGGGCATTGTGTATGCGCGCGGCAAAAAGCAACCCTGGCAGGAAACAAAGCCGGGCACATAATAGACAGCTCAAAATGCGCAAGAAGCGCCCTTGTAACAACCGTGCTCTACGGAATCTCAAAAGAGACAGGCTTAGCAAGCTCACGAAGTGGAGAGTACAAAGGCGAAGTCCGTCCTCACCCCGAAATCAAGCTCACCCTGGACGATCAGGAGAGGCTCCTATCAAGCAACGCCGACCTTGCCATCATCTCACTTCAACAATCAGTCAAAGGCATCTCTCCAGCAACTCGACTGCCCCTCAAGGAACTGCAGGGCACTGAGTCCATTGTCATGGTCAGCTATGGGTACGACAAGTTGAACCCCAACCTTCACGGGAAACGGCGCTTCAAGGACTACAAGATTCTCAAAACCCTTGAGCCCGGCGGAAGGTTTTTGTTCGAGCAACCCCAGCGGGACCTTTACACGGGTGACAGCGGCGGCCCCTGCTTACGTCCGACCGATGGAGGCGATGAACTCGTAGGCATCTCAACTAGAGGTCTGGGCCAGGAACCGACTTTCACAAGCATTTTTTCCCATCGTAACTGGCTACAGGGTGAGCTGAACCGTGCCCCTCCAAAAGACGCGGACTTCGTCCCATGAGCAACAGTAGCTCAACCGGTCTTCGGAGACCCCAGTGCTTGAAAAGCAAAAGTCCCCCTCTACGTTGTTACTAGTCTTGCTGACCCCGCTACTTTTTGACTGCACAACGGACAACACTCATTGGATTCCTCGAGAATCTTTGCTCACAGCGATTGCCGTCGTGGAGGACGGCACTCAAGACATCGAAAACCGCCATATCTCAACCGTCAGAGTCGTCCTGAATGAACCTCTTCTAGAATCCCCGAATACCCAGAAAAAAACACAGTCTGCACGAGTGCAGTGGCGTGCTCATCAAACCGAACCTCGTTCTCACATCGGGTCACTGCGTATGTAAGTTGAGAAACCGTCGGAAGGATCCTGCATCCTCAGCGGAACTCGTGACCCTTGACAGCTCGGCCTGCGCCAAGGACATCACCATCATCAAATCTATTTATCATCCTGGAGACCAGGACAATGCGCCTGGCTGGACTACCGGAGAGTACAAAGCAGCGGAAGTGCGCCCGCATCCAAAGCTCAAAGCCGAGTTCAGGCTTCAGACGAATGGCAACCGGTTGAAGCTGGCCACGCTGGAAAGCGAAGCAGATATCGCCGTCATTGTTCTTCAGCGCGCCATAACAGGGGTTCCTGTGTTTGAGCTTGGGCGCACCGAGGTCCAACCCCAAAAGGATGAAATCATCATGGTTGGGTATGGGCCTACGACAGACGGCGGGATCCCTGGAACACGCCATTATGGAAATAATAAGGTTGAGGGGTTTATACCTCCGCCTAAACGATCGGAAATCGTCGTCTTCGCGGTCGGCCAACCTCATGCACATCTTTTAGGCGGTGACAGCGGCGGCCCGTGCTTCCGCAACTCCGGCAAAGGCTCTTTGGAACTTGTCGGGATCGCCTCGGAAAGAGTCACGGACAAGGACGGCAAGACGCTCTCGCTTTTCACAAGCACGCACTCCATCAAGGCGTGGTTGGATAAAGTCAAGAGCGAGACACCTGAAGCACAATTGTCCACGGCTCCCTTGCTGCCGACGCCTTCGTCGAATCGAACTCCGGAGGGCTAGCGGCACCGCGCCACGAAGCGGGACAGCTCCGCGTTGAAGCGCCGCGAGTCCTCCCAGAAGGGCGAGTGCCCCACCCCGGCATAGAGAGACAGCTCCGCGTGGGGCACCAGCGAGGCGATGTGCTGGCTCGTCGCCGGCACCACCACCCGGTCCGCCTCGCCGTGCGTGGCCAGCACGGGAATGCTCAGCCCGCGCAGCACGTCGCTGGCGTCCTCCCCCCGCTGGCTCACGCCCAGGCGCACCGGGTGCGGCACCGCCGCGTTGTAGCCCACCACCTCGTCGCGCATCGCCAGCGGCAGCGGCTGCTGCGTCAGCAGCGTCACGAACCGGTCCACCGCGCGCAGGCCCGTGGCCGCATCCGGCGAGAGCAGCTCCGGAAGAATGGGCAGGAACTCGGGCCCGAAGTCCGCGTAGAACTCCGGCTTGCCCAGGCGCGTGAGCGCGCCCACGAAGTGCGCGCCCGCCACGTTCTTCTGCCCGTAGTGGCGCAGGTAGTCGGTGATGACCACGCCCCCGTAGGACCAGCCCACCAGCACCGGCCGCTCCAGGCGCAGCGCGGTGATGACGGCGTGCAGATCCTCCGCCCACAGGCGGCCCTCGGTGTACCCGCTCTCGGGCTTCGCCGAGCCGCCGTGCCCGCGCAGGTCCACCGCCACCAGCCGCAAGTCCAACCCCAGCGCGCTGTGCAGCACTGGCCGCCACGACACGTACGACTGGCAGAACCCGTGCACCAGCAGCACCGGGGGGCCTTCGGGGTTGCCCGCCTCGGCCACGCACAGGTCCAACCCACCCGCGCCCTTCACGGTATGCAGCCGCTCCGGGCGGACTTCGTTGGACGCACGGGACGGCTCGGACTGCGAAAGGCCCGCAACAGGCAGGGCCGGACTCGGAACGACGCGGGACTGGGTCATATCGGGGGCAGGAACTTGTGCCCCCGATACTGTCCACTCGTCAACAGATGGCCCAGAGACGCGCCGTGTGCCTACTGCGCGGTGCCCTTGGCCAGCTCGGCCATGTACGCGGCAGCCAGCCGAGAGAACTTGGTCGCGTGCGTCGCCACGCTGCCCGAGCGGGCAATCGTGTCGCTCGAGGTGTGGATGTACGGGTTGCTGGCGCTCACCGTGGCCTCGAACGGGATGGAGGCGGCGTAGCCCAGGTTGTGCCACGCGGCATGGTCCGAGCACCCGTAGCCGCACGTGGTGTTGGTGTACGTAATCTTCGCGTACGTGGTCATCAGGTCGCGCAGGAACTGGTTCTGCGCGGCGTTGGTGTAGTCGGTCACCAGGCCCACATCCACCGTGGAGCCCTTGTAGTTCGTCATATCCAGCTGCAGCACGCCCACCACGTTGATGCCGTTGTTCTTGTGGTACGCGGCGATCTCCTTCGAGCCGCGCAGGCCCACCTCCTCGGCGGCGTAGGCGATGAACTTCACGGTGCGCTGCGGCCGGTAGTTGCGCTCCATGGCCACGCGGATCACCTCGGTGAACGAGGCGATGCCCGAGGCGTCGTCATCCGCGCCCGGCGCGCTGCCGCCCGAGCTGTTGATGGAGTCCAGGTGCCCGCCGATCACCACCACCTCGCTGGGCAGGGTGGTGCCGCGGAGGGTGAAGATGACCGAGGGCTGCGCCCACGAGGCGTGACGGAACAGCTCCACGGACACGTCCGTGCGCGTGCCGGCATAGGTGGCCCACCTGCTGCGCAGCCAGTTGGCCGCGTCCACCCCGCCCTGCGAGGTGTAGTAGCGCGTGGAGTAGCTGGACAGCGAGGTGATGGTGCCGCGCACGTTCGTCTCGAGCACCGAGCTCATCAGCGCGTTGACGGTGGTGGCATTGTTCAGGCTGTAGGTGACGAGCGCCTGCACCGGCTCGGCGGCGGGCTCCAGCGAGGCCAGCGCCTCTTCACGGCTCTCGTGGGTGATGAAGCCCGCGCAGCGGTTGAACTTGTCGTGCATCATCCGCGACAGCCGGTCCAGCTGCGACTCGCGTACCCGGAACATCGCCACCTGGTTGCGCTCGGCCTCCGGCGCAGGATCCGCCCAGCCCTCGTGCACGAACGCGGCCCGCATGGGCTCGATGGCATCCGCGCCAAGGGTGACCCACACATCCTTGTCCTTCTCCTTGGGCTCGGCGAAGGCGGGCGGGGCGCTCAACAGCATCAGGGCAACCAGGGCATGCTTCTTCATGGGGGGACTCCTCCGTTGGGGGGGACGGCGACTTCGCGCTGCGTGCGGCCTGGGCGTTCTCCTAGAAAAGCCCCCAATTCGGAATTTCTTTTCTCTTCTTGCTTAATCCTCCCGTAACTCCTTGTTTTCCTTCGGCCTCTTAAAATTTGAGAGGTTGACGAAACTTGTGGAGGCGAAGTCAGACAATGTGGACATCCACTGCCTGGAGCGTACATGTCCGTCTACAACGTTCGTGCTGGTGACACCCTGAGCCACATTGCCCTGCGGACCGACACGTCCGTGAATCGCCTGGCGAAGGTCAACGACATCGCGAACGTCAACGAGATCTCCGCGGACCAGAAGCTGGTCATCCCCGGGCAGCGCGACGACTTCGCGGGCGCCGGTGCGCCGGTGCAGGGTCCGTCGTTGACGGGCGGGCCGCAGGCCGTGGCGCCGACGGGCGAGGCGGATCAGGTGGGTGGCACCTCCTCTTCCACGCAGGCGGCGCTGGAGCAGGCGCGGGGCCTGATTGGCCGTGCGTACGGCGATCCGGCCGGGGCCTCGGGCGAGGCGGTGGGCCCGGACTCGCCTTTCATGCACTGCGCGCAGTTCGTGAACGCGGTGTACCCGGACCTGCCGCCGCGCGCGCCGGAGCTGGCGTCCATGGCGCAGCCGGGCGTGGATCCGAAGCCGGGTGACGTGGTCACCTCGGCGCAGCCGGCGCCCTGGGGCCACGTGGGCATCATGACGGAGCAGGGCACGGTGATTCACTCCATCCCCGGCCGCGGCGTGCACGAGTCCTCGATGGCCGCCTTCGAGGCCAGCTCGCCCATCACCGGCGTCATCCCCCGCTAAGCCGCGGGCGCGGTGCGCAGCACCTCTTGCGCTCCCTCGCGGGTGAGGGAGCGCGAAGTCCCCTCGGGCGTGCGCAGCGGCGCCTTGTTTCGCGCCAGCCAGGCGATGAGCCTGGCGGCCGTGCCGGTGCCGTCCGTCTCGTCGAGCCGTGCCTGAAGCTCCCGCGCCCTCTGGGCGAAGGAGGGCTCCTCGCGCAGCCGCTTCACCGCCTGGCGCACCTTGTCCACCGAGAGCTGCTCGGGCCGCAGGGACACTCCTGCTCCGATGAGCTCCACGCGCCGGGAGTTGTCCTGCTGCTCGCCTCCCACGGGGATGACGAGCAGCGGCTTGCCCGAGGCGAGCGTCTCGTTGGTGGTGTTGTTGCCGCCGTGGCCGATGACCAGGTCCACCCGTGGCAGCAGATCCACCTGGGGCACGCGGCGGAAGAGCAACACGTTGCCCGGCAGCTTCCCGGCGGAGAGCTCCGCATAGGAAGCGCCCGCGCTGACGAGGGTCTGCACCCCAGGGGTGTCCAGCGCCTCGATCAGCGTGCGGAACACCTCGGGCCGGTTGTTGAAGACGGTGCCCAGCGAGACGTAGACCTTGAAAGCGCCCGGCTCCAGGCGCTCGAAGGGGAAGGCCTCGGCAGCGCTGCCGCGCCGCGTGGCGAAGCACGGGCCGATATAGAAGGTGCTGGGCCCCAGCCCGGTACGGGGCGCCTCGAGGCACTCGTGGCTGGGGATGAGGTTGAGCCACGGCGAGGAGGGCGAGCGCAGGAAGTCCTCGGGCCCGGGCCCCAGCCCCAGCGCGCGGCGGGCACTCTCGAGCTTGCCGCGGATGAGGCCCATCAGCTCCTGCTCGGCGGCCTCGGCGGCGCGCAGCTGCGTGGGGTCCGCCGTGCCAATGGGCAGGCCGCTACCGAACGGAGGCACTCCCGGCCCCCGGAACGGAAGGCCCGAGTGGTAGATGCTGACGTACGGGATGCCCAGCTTCTCCGCGGCGAGCTGGCCGGCGTGGAAGGTGAAGTCCAGCACCATCACGTCCGGACGCTGGCGCTCCATGCGGCGGATGATGTCGCGCGCGGTGGGCACCACTCCTCCGGCGAACAGGGACTGGGCGCGGCGCACCTCGGGGTAGCCGCTGCTGCGCGACAGCAGGATGGCGTGGAACACCGTGGCGAACGGCAGCGCCACGCGCTCCAGGGCCAGCCCCATGCGCTCGATGGACACGGGCACGTCCACCGCGTTGTTGAGGATGTCCGGGCGCAGCCGGAACGGGAGCGAGGGCGCGGTGGGGATGAAGAACCGGGTGGAGTGCCCCTCCTCGCCCATGCGCAGCGCCATCGACAGCAGCGTGTTGAGGTGGCCCACGGTGGGGTGGCACAGAAAGGCGATCTGGCTCATGGCTGTTCCTTCACGCAGTGGAGGGACGGACGAAGGGGATGAAGCCTGCGGCAAAGCCGAAGCGGGGCGCCTTGCCCAGCGTCTTCAGCCGGTTGTGCGCGATGACGAGCAGCAGCGTGTAGAAGCCGATGGACACCAGCACGTGCCACCACGCGTGGAGCTGCGGGTTGGGGATGCCCATCGACGGCAGCGCCTGGTTGAGGGTGGCGCAGAACCGCGTGTCGCTGTCCCACGCGATGAGGGCGATGGCGTACGAGCTCATGCCGAAGCGGAAGACGCGCCGGCCCAGCGCGTCCTGGCTGCGGCGGTGAATGAGGTATGTGCCCACCAGCGCGAGGACCTCCAGCGTCGTGAAGCTGGAGAGAAAGAGGTAGGACTGGAGCTTGCCTCGCATGCCCGCCGTCAGCGCCGTGGCCACCAGCGCGTAGCCCAGCAGGGCCAGGGGGAACCACACGCCGAACCTGCGCTCGGGGCGGTTCTCGACCAGGATGTAGGCGATGACGCTCACCAGGTAGAGCATGGGCAGCTCATCCATCATCTGGTGCTCGAAGCGCAGCGTGCTGTGGAAGGCGACGCTGCCCAGCCCCACCACCGCCACCAGCGCGAACGCCAGGGTGAAGCGCCGCTCCAGCACCCCGCGGTGCAGCGCGATGCCCAGCACGCCCACCAGCACCATGGCCAGGCTGGAGACCGAGTTGAACAGCTCGCTCACGTGGTGGACGTGCTCGTAGTTCGTCTCGCACCAGTCCACCGTCGCGGTTGGCGGCCCCCAGTAGCCCGCGGTCTCGGTCGTCATACGCGCGCCGAACCTAGTCGGCCCGCGCTGAGGCCGCCACCCAGCACTCCTGCGTCTCACCCTCCTCCCGCACCGTCTCCGCCATCACTCCGGCCTCCAGGCGGCGAAGCGGGCGGTCGGGCCCCGGTTGTCGGCGGCTCCCTCATCCGCTCTAGGATGGCGCCCTCCTTGAGCGACACCGCCGCCGAGCGCCATGGCCTGCTTTCCGCCTTCCGAAGAGCAGGAAAACGAGTAACACGGCTGCTCAGATTCTCAGGTTTTAGGAAGCATTCCTTATGGGTCACCTCTTCTTGTATCATCGCTAAGTTCTGTTTTAGACGTCTCGATTCGGAACACAGGTCCGCTGGCGACCTGATGCCGTCTTCCCCACCCAGCGCCGCAGCCCATCCCCCTCTTGGGACTCCCCGGTCCCGTGTCTTGTAGTTGTCAGTCCTCACCAGGAGAGCCGTACATGCGCCAAGTAGCAAAGCTGACCGCCTGTCTCGCGCTGCTGTTGTCCGCGGCGAGCTGGGCGATCGTTCCGCCCCAGTCAGGGTCCACGTCGCTCACGAGCAAGGCCTTCTTCAAGCCTGAGCTCACGCTTCCCATCACCAACGTTCCCCTCAAGGAGGCTCGGCAGCAGTTCGCGGGGCTGAACGCTGGCGCGTGGGAGGACTTCTTCGCGCGCAACGGCAAGGACTTCAACGTCTACGTGGACGCGCGCACCGGCGCCGTCACCGCGCTGCAGGGCTCCATCCCCTTCATCCCGGGCACGGGCGTGGGCAACAAGGTGACGCTCGAGAGCCTGCGCACCTCGCTGGGCCACACGGTCTCCAAGGTGGACGAGGCGCTCATCTCCGAGCTCATCACCCAGTTCATCACCGAGAACCAGGCCATCCTGGGCGTGAACCCGAAGCAGCTGGGCCCCGCGCGCATCACCGCCATCAATGACTACCTGTGGCAGGTGCACATTCCCCAGCTGGTCGACGGGGTGACGGTGCGTCACGCGCGCGTGGCGGCCACCATCAACCACGGCAACCTCATCCTGGTGGGCACCGAGTCGTGGACCAACAGCACCGTGAGCACCAAGCCCGCCATCACCGCCGAGCAGGCCTTCGCCTCCGGCGGTGACTACCTGGGCATGTACGAGACCCCCAGCCTGGTGTGGCAGCAGCCCCAGCTGGAGGTCGTCCCGATGACCCGCGCCGGGTCGCAGAACGGGCAGACCTTCATTGGCACCTTCGGCAACGGCTACGAGCACCGCCTGGTGTGGACGTACGGCTTCCAGCAGGAGAAGGAGCACGAGCGCTGGCGCGTGACGGTGGACGCCACCACCGGCGAGGTGCTGGCCGTGGAGGACCAGAACCACTACTTCGAGGCCAAGATCACCGGCGGCATCTACCCGTCCACCAACACCGAGGTGTGCCCCAGCAACGAGTTCTGCGGCGTGATGCAGCCGGACTCTCCCATGCCGTACGCCAACACGGGCCTGCCCGCGCCCAATAACTTCACCAACGGCGCCGGCATCTACAACTACGCCGCGGGCGCCGCCGCCAGCACCACGCTCAACGGCAAGTACGTGAAGATCACCGATGGCTGCGGCCCGGTGGGCTTCAACGCGGACCTCACCAGCGGCAACATGCTGATGGGCGGCGTCAACGGCCAGCACGACTGCACCACCGCCGGTGGCCTGGCGGGCAACACCCCCGCCTCGCGCTCGGCGTTCTACGAGCTGAACAAGCTGGCCGAGCAGGCTCGCGGCTGGCTGCCGACCAACCAGTGGCTGACGCAGCAGCTCACCGCCAACGTCAACCTCAACAGCACCTGCAACGCGTTCTGGGACGGCTCGACGGTGAACTTCTACAAGAGCGGCGGCGGCTGCCGGAACACCGGTGAGATTGGCGCCGTGTTCGATCACGAGTGGGGCCACGGCATCGACGACTTCGACGCCAACGGCACGCTGTCCAGCTCCTCCGAGGGCTACGCGGACATCGCCGCGGTGTACCGCCTGCAGACCTCGTGCGTGGGCCACGGCTTCTTCCAGACGATCAACAACGGCTGCGGCATGACGGCCGACGGCACGGGCTTCAACCAGAACGAGGCCCAGACGGGCGGGGCGTGGTGCGACCTGAACTGCTCGGGCGTGCGCGACACCGACTACACGAAGATGGCGCCCAACACCCCGGCCACCCCGGCCAACTTCACCTGCACCCGCTGCAACTCGGGCTCGGGCCCGTGCGGCAAGCAGGTGCACTGCTCGGCCTCGCCGGCGCGTCAGGCCGCGTGGGACTTCGTCGCCCGCGACTTGCGCAACCCGCCGTACAACTACGACTCGAACACCGCGTTCATCGTCGCCAACAAGATCTTCTACCAGGGCAGCGGCAACGTGGGCTCGTGGCACGGCTGTGACTGCACCGCCGGCACCTCGGACGGCTGCGGCACCACCAACGCCTATATGCAGTGGCTGGCGGCCGATGACGACAACGGCAACCTGGCCGACGGCACCCCGCACATGGCCGCCCTGTACACGGCCTTCAACCGCCACGGCATCGCCTGCAGCACGCCGACGGCGCCGACGACGAAGGTGGGCTGCGCCACGGGCCCGGCCATCGCTCCGCAGGTGATTGCCACCTCGGGCGAGTTCCAGATCGGCCTGTCCTGGAGCACGGTGCCCAACGCCAGCGAGTACTGGGTGATGAAGACGGAGGGCTTCGCCGGCTGCAACTTCGGCAAGGCGAAGGTGGCCACCGTCACCGGCACCTCTTACTCCGACACGGACGTGTCCAACGGCCGCCAGTACTGCTACTCGGTGGTCGCCGCCAGCTCCAACGCCTGCTACGCCCCCGCCAGCGAGTGCACCTGCCTGGCGCCCGCGTGCAACGCGCCGTCGGCCGCCCCGCTCGCGGGCTTCCCGGAGGACGGCACCGCGGACGTGAACTTCGCCGCGGCGCTGGACTGGAGCGACGTGGAGAACACCACCTATGACGTGCAGGTGGCCTCCGACCCCGACTTCAACAACGTGGTGCGCTCGGCCTCGGGCCTGACGGCCAGCCTGTGGAACGTCACCCCCGCGCTGACGCCGGAGACGACGTTCTACTGGCGCGTTCGCGCCCGCACCCAGTGCGGCGGCGCCAGCGGCTGGACCGCGGTGCGCTCGTTCACCACGCGCGCGTGCATCGCCCTGGCCGCCCCCAGCCTGACCTCGCCCAACGACGGCGCGGCGAACACCTCGTACACCCCGAAGCTGGACTGGAGCACCCTGGCCCTGGCGGACGCGTACGAGGTGCAGGTGGCGCTGGATGCCAACTTCACCAACATCGCCCGCTCCACCACCGGCGTGTTCAACAGCGAGTGGACGGTGAACCCGGCGCTGTCGCCGAACACCAAGTACTACTGGCGCGTTCGCGCGACGGACACCTGCGGCGTGGGCCCCTACACCGCCTCGGGGAGCTTCACCACGGCGAACATCTGCTCGCCCTCCAGCGCCACGTACAACCCCACCTTCCAGGCCCCCTCGTGCGGCGCTGGCTGCGGGTGTGACACCGTGTCGCTGGTTCGCGGCCGCGGCACCATGACGGGCGGCTTCGAGCAGAACAACCCGAACACCATCAACCGCTCGTGCGCGGACGGCAACTCGGGCGCCTACAAGCGCGATGAGAGCATCGAGAAGCTGCTGCTCAGCACTCCGGACAAGGGCCTGATCGTCCCGAACAAGCCGGTGAAGCTGGATGTGACGGTGTACTGCGTGAACAGCACCGACAAGGTGGACCTGTACTACACCACCAACGCCTCCAACCCCTCGTGGACGCCGCTGGCCACCAACCTGGCCTGCTCCACCGCGAGCCTGAAGGTGTTCAGCCAGAACTTCACGGTGGGCGCCACGGCGGGCCAGCACGCGGTGCGCGCGCAGGTGCGCTACGGCGGCATGGCCAGCACCTGCACCGCGGGCAGCTACAACGAGCGTGACGACATGGTCTTCACGGTCGCCCAGCCCATCGCGGCGCTGAAGACGACGAAGTAAGCCGTCCGCCATACCCAAGCGGCCACCCCACGGTGGCCGCTCGAGAGAAGGGCTCCCGGGACACCCCGGGAGCCCTTGTCTTTTGCGGGCCCGGGAGCAGGCCGTGAGGCGCTAGCGCAGCTCGAAGTGGTCCGCGGTGAGCAGCGGCGTGCGCGGATCGAACTGGAAGTCCACGTACTTCGCGGTGGACTCCTTCTCGTCCAGCGTCACCTTGGCGCGGCCGATCTCCAGGTTGGCGGCGTCATAGGCGCGCAGCTCCAGCGGCCCGGTGTACGGCTTGTCCACCGTGACGTAGACGGTGACGGAGTGGCGCGCGGCGGCCACGTCCTGCCGGGCGGCGCGGGTGGCGCCCACGCCCTTGGGCTGCAGTTCCTGGTGCACGGCGAGCTTCACCTGGCTCAGGCTCTTGTCGAAGCCGGCGCCCACCGCCTTCACCACCTCGCCGGAGCCCTCGGTGACGGACTGGGCCGCCTCCTTGCCGTCGGTCTTCAGCGCCTCGCCCACGCCCTTGACGACCCGGGCCTTGGTGGCGGCGAGCAGGTTGCCCTGCTCCTCGGCAGCCTGGAGCTTCTCCTCGCGGCTCTTACAGCCAGTGGCGAGGCAGGTGAAGACGAGCAGGCCGATCAGACGACGCATCCTTTGAAACCTCCGAGAACAGGAAATGCGCGGCAGCTTAGCGGACCGGGCTCGCCCCTGCCCAGGAGCCCCCGGGCCATGCTTACCCGCCCAGCGTGCGAGCCTGCATCAGCAGCGCGAAGCTGTTGATGGTGATGTGTAGGAGGATGGGCGCGCCCACTCCTCCGCTGTGCAGCCGCGCCCAGCCCAGCAGCACGCCCAGGAAGAGAATCCACCCGGTGAAGACGCCGTAGAAGGCGTGCAGCGAGGCGAAGATGGCGGCGCTGATCACCAGGGCCGCCACGCGCCCCATCCACGAGTGCAGCCACGGCAGCAGCAGCCCGCGAAACAGCAGCTCCTCGCCCACCGGAGCCAGCAGGGCCGCCGGCACTGCCAGCAGCACCCACCCCAGCGTGCCCATGGACCCCTGCTGAACGAGCCCCACCAGCGGGTGCTGGTTGTCCTGAGGAAGCACGGACAGCAGCACGGCCAGAAACGCCAGGGTGAACAGCACGCGAGGCGCCAGGGTGATGAGCAGCCCCAGGCTCACGAGGTACGTGCGCGCCCAGCCGGGAGCGCCCTCGCCGGAGGCAGGGACGCCCGCGCGCCGTAGCAGCAGCAGCGAGGCCACGCAGAGAATGCCGGTCTGCGCCCACATGCCCAGCAGCACTGCGCCCCGGGTGGGCCCGCCCAGCGCCGCGGCCAGGCCCCGGCCCGTCAGGGAGAAGCCAACCACCGCCAGCGCGAGCACCCCGAGCACCTGAAGCGGGCGGGTACCGGTGGCCCCCCGCTTGCGGCCCACGAGCCACAACGCGAGCAGCGCGCCCGAGGCCAGCGCGGCGCCAATCAGCTCCCGGCCGGACGACGAGGCCTCACCGGCGGAGCCCTCCGGGCCCGCCGGCTCGAACAGGCCCGAGGGCGGGGGCGCGAAGGAGCGCGGATCCACCGGCACCACGGACACCTCGCGGCGCACGGCCTCACGCTCCACCTCCAGCGTCACGGGTGAGTCGGGGGGCGTGGCGCGCACCACCTCCTGCAGCTGCTTCGGCTCATCGAGCGGCTTGCCATTGGCCCGATGCACCAGGTCGCCCACCCGCACGTCCGCGCCAGCCGCGGGGCTGCGCTCGAACACCCGCAGCACCTTCACTCCGGGGCCGCGGTAGTCCGGATCCATGTTGACGCCCAGCACCCTCGCGGGCCCGGCGGGAGACACCTGCCCGAGCTTCGTCTCGGCGCCCTTCGTCGCCGCCATGTACACGGCGGCCCCCGCCACCAGGGTGTCCAGGATGGCCAGCGCCACCAGCGCGCGCCGCCAGGGGCGCTGCGCTGGGTCCCCATCCTTCCTCCAGCCCATGGCGGCCAGCGTCCACACCACGGGCAGCCCGAAGCAGGGAAGGATGCCCGCCACCAGTGACCAGATGAAGAACAGCCGGGCGGTGAGCTCGGGTGCGGGTGCCCCCGAGGACGGGGGACGCTCGGGCGCGGCGGGGGGCGGAATCACGGTCACTGTCACAGAGGGCCTCGCGGGCCATCATCCCCCAGGCTCCCGGTGTGTGCTCTTCTCTTTCACACCTGGGCTTGCCTGCCCTCCAGCCGCACTGCCACGTCAACTTTTCAGACGCCCCGGATCCGGGGGTCGGGCGCTTCAGGTTCGGCTGATTTCGGGTAATTCTTCGGCCCGCGTGCGTCTCCTTCCTTGTCTGATCCTGTTGCTGTGCGTCGGCTGTACCGCGCACGTGGCCCCTACCACCACCGCGTCCGCGCCCAGCGCGAGCGCGCAGCCAGCGCCCATGGCGGCGGTGGCGCCCAGTCCCGCGCCCTTGTCCGTGCCGGGTGCGGAGCAGAGCCCCGCTCAGCCTTCGGCTCCGGCCGTAGCGCTCGCGGAGCCCGCGCCCGCCGAGGGCCCTGATGCGGCGGATGCGCCCGAGGGTGAGGCGGCGGAGGAGGATGATGGCTCGGCGGAGGTGGCCGGGTTCGACTCGACCGAGGCGGACGAGACCGAGGCCCCCGCCACGAGCGACGCCAACGTCCCGGACATGATGTACACGGCGGACCTCTCCGATGAGGAGCTGCTGAGGCGGTGGAAGGACGAGCCCGCCTTGCTCGGCTCGGTGTCGGTGGGCTTCGTGCACAGCGGCCGGCTGGTCAACAGCGTGCGCTTTCCGCAGGAGAAGGACTGGCTCGTCGTCTCGCCCGAGAAGGCGTACACGACGCAGGAGACGGTGGACTACCTCACGCGCGTCATCCGCGAGCTGCGGGCGCGCTTCCCCGAGGCCCCGCTGCTGCGGGTGAACCAGATCAGCAACAGGGACGGCGGCTACATCCGGCCGCACAAGAGCCACCAGAACGGCCGGGACGTGGACCTGGGCTTCTACTACCCGGGCGGCAACGTGGTGCGGGCCCGGGCGCGCGAGAAGTACATCGATCCGGTGATGAACTGGGAGCTCGTCAAGGCGCTGGTCACCTTCACCGACGTGCAGCTCATCCTGGTGGATCGCCGGGTGCAGAAGGTGCTGTACGACTACGCGCTCAAGACGGGCGAGGACAAGGCGTGGCTGGACTCGCTGTTCCACGCGGGCGAGGCGTCGATCATCAAGCACGCGCGTGGGCACAGGGATCACTTCCACGTGCGCTTCTTCAACCCGCGCGCCCAGGAGCTGGGGCGGCGCATCGCCCCGCTGCTGGCGCTGCAGCCCGAGCACAACATCGCGATGCACAAGGTGCGCTCGGGCGACACGCTGGGCGCCATCGCCATGCGCTACAACTCCACGGTGCCGTCCATCCGCAACGTGAACCGGATCCGCGGCCACATGCTGCGCATTGGCCAGGTGCTCTCGGTGCCGCTGCGCGGGCCGTGCACGCGCTGCCCGGTGCCGCCGCCGGTGGTGGTGCCGCCGCGCCGCGCTCCGGTGCAGCTGCACGCCATGCCCCCGGTGGCCGCGCAGCCCGAGCCCGCCGTGGAGGCCCTGGTGCAGCCCGCCGTGGACGCCCAGGCCCCCACCGAGGTGCGCGCCGTGGCGGAGGAGACTCCGGGCTCCTGAGCACCGGGGCCCCGACTGCCCGCCTGGCGTAGCCACTTGGCTTGACAGCCATCAGGGCGGTAAATAATTTTCAAACTGCGTAGCTACTGGCTCCCTTGCTCCGAACGGGTCAGGGGGCGGCAACCCACGAAGAGTGGGCAGCCGCTGGGGCGGTACCTGCGTGACGTGAAGCCAACGACCCTGTCAGCTGCACCGTGCCGGATATGCACCGCTCCAAGCACCCTTCCGAGACTCGAGGAAGGGGGCACGGTAAGGCTGACTTGCACAGGAGCGCATCATGAAGACCGATCCGCAGGGCGTGGACAACCGCGCCAATCAGCTCAATCCCCGTCATCCTGCCTATCACCTGTCGCGAGGCGCCTCACCCGAGGAAGCCCAGCGGCTGGCGGCCGAAGCGGCCGCTGAGCATGGTGGCGTGGCCCAGCACCCGGGCAAGCCGTCCCCGAAGTAAGTCCCAACGAAGTCAGCTTCGCCAGGTCCCCGCCGCGTCTTGCCGAGCGGTGGGGGCCCGGCCCTTCTCTTGTCTCTGGGGACGCTGCCATGAAAGTGCTTCAAGTCATCCACGGCTATCCCATGCGCTACAACGCGGGGTCCGAGGTCTACACCCAGACGCTCTCTCAGGCGCTGGCCGAGCGCCACGAGGTGCATGTCTTCACCCGCGAGGAGGACTCCTTCGCGCAGGACTACGCGCTGCGCCGCGAGACGGACCCTGACGACCCGCGCGTGAGCCTGCACCTGGTGAATGTCCCCCGCACCCGGGACCGCTACCGGCACGTGGGGGTGGATCAACGCTTCGCCGAGCTGCTCGACACGCTCAAGCCCGACGTGGTCCACATCGGCCACCTCAACCACCTGTCCACCTCGCTGGTCACCGAGGCCTCCGCACGCGAGGTTCCCATCCTCTACACGCTGCATGACTACTGGGTGATGTGCCCGCGTGGTCAGTTCATGCAGATGCACCCGGAGGACCCTGGGAACCTGTGGGCCGCCTGTGACGGCCAGGAGGACCGCAAGTGCGCTGAGCGCTGCTATGCCCGTTACTTCTCTGGCGCTCCCTCCGAGAACGAGGAGGACGTGGCCCACTGGACGCGCTGGGTGTCACGCCGCATGGCGCACCTGCGCGAGGTGGCGCAGGAGGTGGATCTCTTCATCGCGCCCGCGCGCTACCTGTACCAGCGCTACCGGGATGCCTTCGGACTGCCGGAGCGCAAGCTCGTCTACCTGGACTACGGCTTCGACTCGCGGCGGCTCATGGGGCGGCAGCGCACCGCCAACGAGCCCTTCACCTTCGGCTACATCGGCACGCACATTCCCGCCAAGGGCATCCACCACCTGCTCGAGGCCTTCGGCCGCGTGAAGGGCAACCCACGCCTGCGCATCTGGGGCCGTCACCGTGGCCAGGACACCGATGCGCTCAAGGCGCTGGCCGGCCGGCTGCCGGGCGATGCCTCCAGCCGCGTCGAGTGGCTGCCCGAGTACCGCAACGCGGACATCGTCCGGGACGTGTTCGACAAGGTGGACGCCATCGTCGTGCCGTCCGTCTGGGTGGAGAACTCGCCCCTCGTCATTCACGAGGCGCTTCAGGCTCGCGTCCCCGTCATTACCGCCAACGCCGGCGGCATGGCCGAGTACGTCCACCATGAGCAGAACGGCCTGCTCTTCGAGCACCGGGATCCCCTCTCGCTCGCCGCACAACTGCAGCGCTTCGTGGACGAGCCTGCCCTGGCTCACCGGCTCGGCCAGCGTGGCTACCTCCAGTCCGAGACGGGGGATGTGCCGGACATCGCCACCCACGTGCGGGCCGTGGAGCAGCTCTACGAGCAGGTGCTCACCCGCAGGAACTCGGCGCGAGTCCGCCCGCAGGCGGGGCCCTGGCGCATCACCTTCGACACCAACCCGGACACGTGCAACCTGCACTGCATCATGTGCGAGGAGCACTCGCCCCACAGCACCTTGCAGACCGAGCGCAAGGCGGCCGGCCGGCCCCAGCGCTTCATGCCCATCGAGCTGCTGCGCCGGGTGTTCGCGGAGGCGGCACCCCGGGGGCTGCGCGAGGTGATTCCGTCCACCATGGGCGAGCCGCTGCTCTACAAGCACTTCGACGAGATTCTGGAGCTGTGCCGCCAGCACGGCGTGAAGCTCAACCTGACCACCAACGGCACCTTCCCGGGCAAGGGCGCTCAGGCGTGGGCCGAGCGCATCGTCCCCGTCACCTCGGACGTGAAGATCTCCTGGAATGGCGCCACCGCGCGCACCCAGGAGCGCATCATGGTAGGCGCCCGCTGGGAGCAGGTGCTGGAGAACGTGCGCGCCTTCATCGCGGTAAGAGATGCGCATGCGGCCAGCGGCGGCAATCGCTGCCGCGTCACCTTCCAGCTCACCTTCCTGGAGACCAACGTGGCGGAGCTGGCCGATATCGTCCGGCTGGCCGTCTCGCTGGGCGTGGACCGCGTGAAGGGCCACCACCTATGGGCGCACTTCGACGCCATCAAGTCCCTGTCCATGCGGCGAAGCCCGGAGGCCATTGAGCGGTGGAACCAGGCGGTGCTCGCCGCTCGCGCCGCCGCCGCCGAGCGCCCGCTGCCCAATGGCCGGCCCGTGCTGCTGGAAAACCTCTTTCTCCTGGACGCTTCGGCCAGCGAGGACCTGGCGCCCGGAGGCCCCTGCCCCTTCCTCGGGCAGGAGGCGTGGGTGAGCGCCACCGGGAGGTTCGATCCGTGCTGCGCTCCGGACGCGCAGCGGCGCACCCTGGGGGAGTTCGGCAACCTTCAGGACACCGGGCTGCATGAAATCTGGAGCGGCGAAAAGTACCAGCGGCTGATGAAGGGCTACCGCAACCGCACGCTCTGCCTGAGCTGCAACATGCGCAAGCCGGTGGCGGAGAGCTGATGGACTGGCGCCACCTGCGTCCCTCCGCGGATGGGACCCACCACACCCTGGAGGGCCGTCCCGCCTACGAGCGGCGCTTTGACGAGGTGCTGGCCTACCACGAGCCGGGGCTGGCCCCTGTCCGCCTGGGCTCCGAGGCGTGGCACATCGACGCGCGTGGCAGCGCGGCCTACGCCCGCCGCTTCCTCCGCGCCTTCGGCTTCTACGAAGGGCGCGCGGCCGTCACGGACGAGCAGGGCTGGCACCACATCCTGCCGGATGGAACGGACCTCTACCCCGAGCGCTACGCCTGGTGCGGAAACTACCAGGGCCGGCGCTGCGCCGTTCGCGACGCACAGGGGCTCTACCTCTACCTGACGCCCGAGGGCCGGCCGGTGGGCCCTTCACGCTGGCGCTACGCGGGGGACTACCGCGAGGCGATCGCCGTCGTGCAGGACGACTCGGGCCTGTGCACCCACGTGGACATGAAGGGTGCGCCCATCCACGGCCAGCGCTTCCTGGACCTGGATGTCTTCCACAAGGGATTCGCGCGGGCGAAGGACACACGGGGCTGGACGCACGTGGATCGGCAGGGCCGCGCTGTCTCGGAGCGCCGCTTCGCCATGGTCGAGCCCTTCTACAATGGGCAGGCCCGCGTGGAGCGCTTTGACGGTGGGCTCGAGGTCATCGACGAAGCGGGCCAGACGGTGGTGGAGCTGCGGCCCGCCCGGCACAGCGAGCTGGCGGCGCTCTCCGCTGACATGGTGGGCGCGTGGAAGACGGACACCATCGCCACGGCGGTCGGGCTCGGCATCTTCGACGCGCTTCCTGGCTCCACCGCCGAGCTGGCCACCCGCTGCGGCCTGCCCGCGGAACGCGCCGCACGCCTGCTGCGCGCGCTGGGAGAGCTTCAGCTCGTCCGGGGTGAGCCCACGGGCGATTGGGCGCCAACCCCCAGGGGCGAGCACCTACGCGCCTCCCATCCGCTGACCTTGGCGGACGCGGCGCTGGAGTATGCCGGGCCCCTGCGCGAGCGCTGGCAGCAGCTGGGTGAAGCGCTCCGCGCCGGGTCCTGGCAGCCCGAGGACATCTTCCGTCAGGTGGCCGCGAGCGAGGCCCGGCGCGCGCCGCACCACCGGATGCTCCGCAGCTATGCGCTCCACGACTACGCGCCGCTGCTGCCCCAGCTGCCGGTGTCCGCGGGCCAGGTGGTGGTGGACGCGGGAGGAGGCACGGGGGCGCTGGCCACGCTGTTGGCACGGCGCCACCCGGGCGCGGAGGTGGTGGTGCTGGATCTGCCGGCCGTCGTGGCGGAGCTGACAGCCTCCCCGGAGCCCTCGGGTGTACGCGGAGTGGGTGCGGACTTCTTCGAGCCCTGGCCGCTCACCGCCGACGTCGTGTTGCTCGCCCGGGTGCTGCATGACTGGGACGATGGCAGGGCAGTCCAGCTGCTGCGCCGGGCACGGGCCGCGCTGCGGCCTGGAGGCTGGCTCATCGCGCTCGAGCTGGTGCTGGACGAGCAGCGCCCCGAAGGCGGGCTGTGCGATCTTCACCTGCTGGCCGTGACAGGAGGCCAGGAGCGGACACGGCGACAGTTCGAGCAGCTGTTCTCCAGCGCGGGCCTGCGCTTGGAGCGCGTGGAGCCAACTCCCTGCCTGCCTCAACTGCTCGTGGCGGTGCCCGCGTGAGCATGGACTGGGAGCCACTGGGCCTCCGGGTGCGCGTGCCCTCCGGAGTGCCGCTGGCGCTGCTGCTGAGGCACGCCGAGCGTCCCCCGCTGCCCCCCCACGAGCCCGGCACTGAGGTAGCCCTGACAGCCGCGGGCCGCGAGGCCTGCCAGCGGCTGGGACAGGCGCTGGGGCACCAACTCCTCGGGCTGAATACCAGCCCCGTGCCGCGCTGCCTGGAGACCGCCGAGATACTCCGGGCCGGAGCGGGCGCCAGCTGCCCTGTCGTGCAGGACCGGATGCTGGGGGACCCGGGGGTATTCGTCGTGGACCCGAAGCAGGCCTGGACCTCGTGGCTGGGGTGGGGAGCTGATGCCATCGCCCGCGCCCTGATGACGGGCCACGAGGTACCGCCTGGCTTCGCGGAGCCCGGACAGGCGACCCGGGCTCTCGCCGCGCACCTGTCCAGGCACCTGCCAGCTGCACCGGGAGTGCATGTCTTCGTGACGCACGACACGCTGCTGGGGCCCTTCGTCGCGCAAGGGCTTGGCCGGGTGCTGAACGCGGAGCTGTGGCCGGGCTTCCTTCACGGCGCGCTGCTCTGGAGAGACGGTGCGCAGCTGGTGCTCGCGTACAGGGAATGGGCCGGCGTCGTGCGCTGAAGGCCGCCTCATGGTTCCCGGTGGACGGTTCGGCCCGGGGCCGCGCCATTCCCGCGTGGTGCTGGCTGCCCCCGGTGTACAGTCGGCCCGCTCTCTCCCCGAGGATGTGGCCATGACGATCTCCACCGAGGACCGCTTCAACACCGAGGTCATCAAGCTGCTGCTCCAGGTGGCCTGGAGTGACCGGCAGCTCACCCAGGCCGAGCACCTGGTCGTCTTTGGCCTGGGCCGCAGCTGGAACGTGCCCGAGCTGGAGCTCCAGTCCCTGCTCGGCAAGCTCAAGGCCGGCGGCGCCCTGCCCGAGCCCGACATGGAGATCCTGCGCACCCGCCCCGATGACGTCATCGAGGCGGCGCGCGCCCTCTCCGTCTCGGACGGCCACATCGCCAAGCGCGAGAAAGAGCTGATCGCCACCATTCAGGAGCGGCTCGGCCTGCCGAAGTCCTGACGCCGGGGCTCACCCCTCGGCGATGCGCACCAGCACCGCGGTGATGTTGTCGCGGCCCCCGGCCTCGTACGCGCCAGAGACCAGGCTGTCGCAGGCCTGCTTCAGGTCCGCCAGCGCTAGCCCCGCGGCGATCCGCTCGGGCCCCAGCGGCTCATAGAGGCCGTCCGAGCACAGCAGGTACACATCCCCCACCCGCAGCTCCAGCCCCTTCACCGTGGGCTCGGCGCGCTCGGTGCCCAGCGCCCGCGTGATGATGTGGCCAAAGGAGCTCTGCCCCCGGGGCGGCGGCTCCATGCCCTGCGCGCGCAGCTCCTCGGTGATGGAGTGGTCCGTGGTGAGCACCTCGAGCTTGCCGTCGCGCAGCCGGTACAGGCGGCTGTCGCCCACGTGCGCCACCGCGCCACCCTTCTCCCCCACCGCGAACGCCACCACGGTGGAGCCCATGTCCCGCAGGTAACCGACGCGGCGCGTCTGCACGGCGCGCTGAGCCAGCTCCGTGCCCGCCGCCAGCAGGTTCTCCTCGCGGCTGCGCTGGGGCTCCAGCTGGTGCGACCAGGTGGACTCCGCGTCGCGCGCCACCTGCTCGCCGAACTCGACGAAGGCCTCCACCACGCAGCGGCTGGCCACCTCGCCGCCCTCCTGGCCCCCCAGTCCATCGGCCACGACGAACAACCCCAGCTCCGGCCGGACGCAGAAAGCGTCCTCGTTCTGAGTGCGTCGCCCGATGTGCGTCTGTCCCGTGCTCTCGATTCGCATACCGTCCTCCTCGTTACCCCCCTGGGACAGCAAGCAGGGGGCCACCTCCAAGCATGCGAAAGCACACCGACGTGCGGGGTCTCCACTCCCCACCTCGGCTCGCCGCGGGCATCCAGGCGGGGACTGTACACCCCAGGGGGGCTGATCCCCAGTGACAGGATGTACAGGGGGGCCTCTCCCCACACCCCGGGTGGCAACTTTGGGGGCCTTGAGGAGAGAATAGGGGCGATACTGCCCGGGGTCCGTCCCGCGCGAGGTGAACGCATGAGCTCCATCCGCCGCCTGCTCTCCGGCATCTCCACCTCGGCGACGTGGGCCGCCCGGTACGAGGTGAGCGCCCCCATCCGCCACAAGCCCACCGCGCCCGTGGAGCCGGTGCTGCGCCGGGGCTTCTCGGACCAGAGCGACTTTCAGTCCGCGGACGAGGCGGAGCGCTCGCCCCTGGGGGCCTCCGCGCCCTACCTGGCGGGCAGCTCGCGCCAGGCGCGCGAGGCGATGCGCGTCTACGCCGGCCTGAGCGACTTCCAGTCCGCCCTGCCCCGCTACCAGCACCTGCTAGGCGTCAATATCCCACCTCCACCCTCCCGCTTCGCACCCCCGGCGCGCTTCCAGCAGGCCTCCCCGGTGAAGCAAGAGGCGGCGAGCGAGAGCGCCTCCCGCCCAAGCCTCACCGCCACGGCGGACCTGCAGCAGGCGTTCGAGGCGGCGCGGGAGGATGATCAGGTGCGGCTGTACGCGGGCGGGAGCCCCGAGGCCGGACGCTCGGTGGTACAGCACGCGGACGGCAGCGTCACGGATCCGAAGGCGCCCCAGAGCCGCTTCGAGGACACGGCCGCGTGGGAGCGCGCCAACCCGGGCCTCACGCACGCCGCCTCGCTGTCGCGCGATGATCTGGAGCTGGTGCTGGCGATGCCCGAGGGCGCCTCGCGGGACGAGGTGCTCTCGGAGCTGGTCAACGGGGACAGCTTCAGCGCGCTGAAGCCCTCCAGCGCCTCGGCGGATGACTTCATGCCCTCGTTCGATGATCTGCCGGTGAGCACCGGGCCCGACGAGGCGGCCGCGAGCAGTGACGCCTTCATGCCCTCGGTGGAGGACCTGCCCACGAGCTCCGAGCCGCGGCAGGCGCTGGAGGACACGGGCGGAGAGGACCGGCTGCTCTCGGCCGAGGAGCTGGACGCGCTGCTGCTGCCCAGCGGAGAGCTGGCCGAGGGACAGCGCCCGGCGGACGTGGCCGCGCAGGTGGCGCAGCGTGGCAGCCCCGAGCAGCAGAGCCGCGTGGCCACCACGCTCTACGAGCGGAGCCAGGCCCCCGGCGCGAGCGAGACGGCCGCGTACCAGCAGGCAGCGGCGCTGGCGGCCGCCTTCAGCCCCGAGGCCACACAGGCCCTGCTCCAGCAGGTGGGTGAGCCGCGCATGGAGGACTTCGTCCGGACGGTGCTCCAGGCGTGATGGAGACGCCCTCGGACACGGCACCGGCGCCGGGGCCCGCGCTGCTGGGCCGCCTGCTGTTCTCGGCGGCACAGCTGCCTCGCCAGGCCTCCACGGACACCCTCGTCACCCAGGCGCTGCGCCAGGCGGACGCCCAGGCCCTGCAGAGCCCCGAGCTGCGCGCGGGCCTCGCCGCCTGCCTCGCCAGCGCCCGCTACCCGGAGGACGAAGAGACGCGAGCCCGGGACGCGGCGCAGTGGGAGGCCCTGCTCTCGGATCCGCTGGGCCAGCGGCTGCTGAGCGCCCCGGAGCTCTCCGCCGAGCAGCGCCTGAGCAACCTCTGCTTCTTCCTCTTCCGGCCCGAGTTCCCCCTGGAGTTGCTCGGCCCGTGCCAGGGAGACCTCACGCAGGTGACGGCCCACGAGGCGCAGCTGGCGCTGCAGTCCTTCGAGCCGGAGCAGGTGGCGCCCATCGCGCGCTTTCCCACCGCGCTGGTGCCGCGCTTCCCGGACCTCACGGCCATCGAGCCGCCCGTGAGTGCCCAGTCCATCGCCCTGCTGGTGCCGCATGTGCTGCGGCCTGATCAGGCCTTGAGGATGCTGGAGGCGCTCGCGGATGACGTGTTCGCCGCGAGCCTGGAGGACTCACCCGTGAAGGAGCCCCGGGGCGCCTTCGCCAGCCTGGCGGCCGAGGGGCTGCGGGCGTTGGCGGGGCAACTTCGGCTCGCGACGGACTCGCGCTGGGTTGCCCAGGCGCTGGTGCTTGGCGGGCTCCAGCACCAGGCGGCGCTCCAGAGCCTCGCGCTGCTCACCCAGGACGCGCTGGCCCGGCGCGAGCAGCCCCCGGGCACCGCCAGCGCGGTGGACGGCGTGGCACGCGAGCTGATCTCCACCAGCGTGAGCCACCTGGGCATGGCGCTCGGAGGCCCCATTGGCGAGGCGGCCTCGCTCCGGGTGGCGCGGCATGTCTTCCAGGCGGTGGACGCGCTGCGCGCCGGAGGACGGATGCCGTTGGGAGCGGTGGCCGGTGAGGTGCTCGGAGTACCAGGCCTGGGCCTGGCCCCGGGCGCGCTGAGCGAGGTGACTTCGGCGCTGGCGCAGCTGTACGCCACGCAGCTGGCGGGGCTCGATGATGACGCGGGCGACCTGCTGGAGGAGCTCATGCCCGTGCTGCTCCAGGGCGACACCGAGGGCCTGAGCAGCGCCTGGGCGGGACTGCTCGGTAACGCGGAGCGGATAGCCGCGCTGCGGGACGCGGACGCACAGACGCGCGCGCAGGTGCTCCGGGTGTTGCTCGTGAGCGGCGCGGTGGGGCTCTTCCCCTGGGAGGCGGTGGTGCCCGGGCTTCGAGCGCATGAGGTGTTCAGCCAGAGCCTGCCACCCGAGACGCCTGCCACCACGGCGGCGGAGCACTACGCCGCGAGCGCCGCGCGCGCCGTGGCGGTGCTGGGCAACGAGGAGCTGTGTGAGCGGCTCTCCGCCGGAGAGCTCTCGCCAGAGCAGGCGCTGGCAGAGTCCCAGGGGCATGGCGCCACGCTGTTCGTCGGCGGCGCGGCCGCGGGCGACCCGGGGCTCACCGCCGCCATGCTTGGCGCTCTGGTGCCGTCGCTCGACTGACCAGACGGGACCTGGAAGGCCCTTCCCGCTCGCTCCCCCCCTTACGCGAGCGGATCCCCAGGGCCCCCCAGGTCCCTTGGGAACTGGTACCCGGAGCCTGCCAGAGCCCGCGTGACTGGAGCGTGACTGGGGCGGTGGAGCTCGATGCGCCGGGTTAAATCGGCGCGGCGGGGCTCTGACAACATGGTCAGGAGCACCTCCGCGATCAGATTGTTAGAGAACCAATTCCCCTTGATGATCTCGGCCTGTTCGAGTTCCCGCCAGGGCGCCTCGAGCTGTTTCAGCTCCACCTCCAGCACCTTGGAGGCCAACACCGCGTCGAAGTTCGTACGGGCCACGGCGAAGAAGTACGCCAGGTCCAGGGCCCCCTCCGAGAGCCGCTTCAAGCGCTGCTCGAGCATCAGCCGGATGCGCTCGGGCGGCGGCAAGTCGTCCGGAACCTTCCCGCCAGTACTGCCGGACTCCCGCAGGTGGCGCACCACCTCCACGATGAAGAGCGGGTTGCCCCCCGTGTAGACCATGAGCTTCTCCGCGGACAGCTCCGGCGCTCCCATTCCGTCGAGCATCTGCCTGATGGCCGCCAGGTCCAACAGCCCCACCGTCACCCGGCGCATCAGTCCTTCCGCGATCACGCTGTCGATCTTCTCCCGCTCCCACTCGCCAGTCTCGGAGGTGCGGAACACATTGATGATGAGCGGGAAGCGCCCCGCGGCCATCTCCTCGCTGAATGCCATGTGGATCTGAATCCCCAGCTCCGCGCTTTCACGATCCATGTACTGCGCGTTATCGAAGACAATCACCTTCACGCCCTCGAGAGCCCCCCGAAGGAACTCAATGACCGCCAGTGAGAGCTGGGTGTGCTCCTCTGGACTCTGAGGCAAGGGAAGCCGCTCGTCCTGCAGGCTTCGCACCAGGCGCGACAGCTCGCGCCGAACCCACGGCGCCATCGGCGCGTCAGGCATGGTGCGCACCAGTTCACTCAGGTTCCAGATGTGCGTGGCATAGCGCGACTTCTTGTCTCCAGGCCTGCCCTCGACGAGCAGGCAGGTCCCCAGGCTGTGTGCGAAGTCCCTTACCAGCCGCGACTTGCCGATGCCGGGCTCCCCATCGACGATCATCGGCTTGCGCTCCTCCCAGGCCCTCGTCATCAGCCTCCACTCGTGCTCACGTCCCGCCAGCACGCGCGGATGGACCACCGATAGCGGCACGGTGGACCGCACGGGAGGCACCTCAACGCTCCTGATCTCCCGAACCAGCGCGTGCGTCTCCGGCGAGAGCTCAACCTTCATTTCCCGCCTGAACCTCTCCTGACACTCGAGAAAGACCTTCAGCGCCCCGGGGCGATCTGCCAGCCGGTGCAACAGGCGCATCACGTGCCGATATGGATCCTCCGAATCGGGATCCAGTGCCAGCAGCCCTTGCGCCATGTCCAGCGCCTCTTTTAACCGGCCATCCCGCTCCAGCCGCTCCACCTCGTGCACCTTCGCGGAGCGCTGCATGGCTTTCAGCGCCCTACGCTGAGGCTCCAGCCAGCTGATCAGCTCCGAGAAATCCTCATCCTTACTGCCGTAGCGGAGCTTCTCGAGTAATTCCCCCTGGAAAGACGCTGCCCGCGCGAAATCCTTTATCGCGTGGGCCGCGCGCAACTCGAGCACATCCACAGCGACCCCCGCACGCAGCTCCAGGTAGTCGCCGCCCTCGACGTAGTCCAAACCACCGAGCAGCTTCCTCGTGCGCAACAACGCCTGCCGCAGGTTAGCGAGCCCGGAGGAATGGCCATTCGCATTCGGCCACAGCAGCCCCACCAGCTCCTCACGCGACGTTCGCCCGTTCAGCGCCAGGTAGGCCAGCAACGTCATGGCCTTGATCTTCGGCTCCTGCCTCTCGCCATGGGCATCCTTTACCCAGGCATCGCCAAGAACATGGATGTCCATGCAACCCCCACGAACGGCTTCACCGTCCCGCTCGAGGCACACACCTCAGAGGGGTGAAGCTTATCAGGGGGGGCGTGACCCAGGCGTGACAGCCTCGAGCTGCTTCTGGGCCTCGTTCACATCCTTGGTGTACTCATCGATGTAGCGGGTGCGCTCCTCGCTCTGCCACTCGTCGGCGGAGAAGGCGGACACCGGGTGCTCGCGGGTGGTGTACACGTAGCCCCGCAGCGGGGTGAGCAGCTCGCGGTCCGGATCCCCCGACTCCTTGAGGAGAAAGCCCTCCACATCGCGCAGCTTCAGCGGGAAGGTGGGCGCCTCGTCCAGGATGAGCTTGCCGAACACCGTGAGCTTCACCTCCTGCGTGCCCTCGGGCAGCTCCTCGTTGAAGGCCACATACGCGAAGGGCGCTCCTGCCTCGTCATCCACCCGGCCCGCCACCACATACCGCCCGGCCTTGCGCACCTGCAGGCCCAGGTACAGGTGCAGCGAGCCCTGCTCCACCGCCTCGCGCACCTTGCCGGTGAAGCGGCCCGGCGGCGCGGGCGTATAGAGGATGTCGAAGAAGGCCCGTCCCTCGGCCTTGCCCGAGCGCACCTGAAAGGAGATCCTCAGCGTGCCGGAGTACAGCGGGAAGCCCTGCTTGGAGGGCTGAAAGCGCGCGGTGGAGGTTCCATCCCCGGCCAGCGCGTCTCCCCCGCTCCCGTTATCCAAGAAGGCCAGTGGCACGCCGTTGACCGGTACGCCCTCGCCCAGCATGTGCTCGGCCTCGTGCGCCATGCCGCCCACCACCTCGCACGGCAGGGGGGTGCGCGCCGAGTTCTCGCAGCCCACGGAGAAGAGCACCGCCTCGTCTCCGGCGACGAACACCTTGTCCTGCTTGAGCTTGAGCTGCACCTCCGGGGCGTCCTTGCTGATGGGACGCGTGCGCTCGGGGGCCGCCAGCTGCTCCTGGTCCGGGTGCTCGCGGATGGGGCGGGACTCGGGCGGGTAGCGTGTTCCCGCCACATACGTCTCGAGCGTGAACTTCGCCCGGTTCAGCCGCTTCTCCCACAGCGCCCTGCGCGCCTCGCGCTCCTGCTCCTCGGCCGAGAGCGCGGGCGCCGGCGCCGCCGCGGGTGCCGGACTTCTCTGAGGCGCCGAGCCACTCGCGGTGGGGGCCGTGGGCGGCCTGGCTCCTCGGGAACCCGCGGACGGCTCGGCCCCCGTCGAGGACGAGGGCTCCGCCTCCCCGTCCAGCCCCGCGCTCCTTGCGCCCCACCACAGCCCCACGCCCATCAGCACGAGGGGCACGAGCACCCACCACCAGACGGCACGGCGGGGCTTGGGCGAGACGGGAGGCACGGGGCTGTTCGAGGCCATGGGGTGAATCAGTAGGCGTAGGTGGCCATGTCCGCGCGCACCGGGCCCACGATGCCGGCCCAGTTGCCCGCGGCGTAGTGATCATAGGCCTCGCCGTCGTCGCGCAGCTCCACGTTGTGGTAGCTCCACTTGGCGCGGCCATCGCTGCACGCGGCGGTGCCGGTGTTCAGCGTGCCGCCGCAGAACCAGTCACCGGGGTTGCACTGCGAACTGCCCGAGGAGCCCGACACGCCGCCGGTGGAGTGGTAGGCCACCGCCTCGTCGTCCTGGCCCGGCAGGATGCCCGAGTAGGCCGTGCCCTTGGCGCCCGCGAACATGTAGAACCACTTCGCGCGCGTGGTGTTGTGGTTGTACATGGCGCGCGCCGTGGTGGTGACCAGGTCGCTCACCAGCGGATCGCTCGTGGCCCACTCGCCGTTGTCGGCCAGCTCGCTGCCGCCGCCGGCGCCCGAGGCCACGTCCACCCACTTGATGTTCCAGCCCACCTGGGTGGTGCCGTCCGTGTTGCCGCACACGCCGCTGGAGTTGGGCACGCCGTTCTTCTTGTAGCGCGCGGAGCCGCCGTGGAGCGACAGCGCGTAGCCGATCTGAAGGTTACCGGCGCTGTGCGAGGCGATGTAGCACCAGTTGGCGCCGGTGCAGTAGCAGTCCAGCGCGTCGCGGATGCGGAAGTTCTGCCCGCCAATGCGCTGACGGCCGTCCCAGTTGACGGCGCGCTTGTTCACACCGGCGGCGGTGGAGCTGGGACCCCAGTAGCTGAAGTCTCCATAGTTACCGGCCTGGGTGGAGCCGCCATTGCGGCCGTGAATCCACAGCGAATAGTTGGTCGCGGAGGCCTCGGGAGCTACCAGGACCGAGACCGTGATGATGACTGCGCTAATGAGCTTGTTCATGCGAGCGCCTCCGGCGCACTTCGGGGGATTGAGCCCCTACCCGGCCAGCAGCCAGGCAACGGGGCGCGCGCACTCTATGGTTTCAGCTCCTGAAAAATCGAGAGCCCTGGAGATCACGTTTGTCGAGAAGAAACTGACTCAGTGCGTCAGCATGCGTGCTCCGGACCATGTCGATCACCGATTCTGGAGCAAGCCGATCACCGATTCTGGAGCAAGCCGATCACCTGTTCCGGACCATGCCGATCACAGATTCCGGGCAAGCCGATCACCCGAGGGGTTGAGACAGGCCGGAACAGGGCTGTAGCAAGCTCTCAGGGTGAAGCCGGAGCGTTGACGACGCTGGACAGAGAGCCGAGCAGTCCGCCTCCCGAACAAGGAGGGGGCTGTGGCGGGAGAGAGGCTGTCCATGCGGAAGCTGAGAGAGATACTGAGGCTGCATCTGGAGCTGGGGCTGAGTGCGCGGGCAATCGCGCGCAGTTGCTCGTTGTCGCCGATCACGGTGGGCGGGTACCTGAGCCGAGCGAATGTTGCCAAGCTGAGTTAGCCGCTGCCGCCGGAGCTGGACGAGGACGGGGCGCTGACACGGCTGCTGTTGTCCAGCGAGGGGCAAGCCCATATCGGCTTCTGGAGGGCATCGGTCGCCTGCTGCGAGTGGCCATGGATAGTGCCCTTAAAAGAAGAGGGCCGCTCCAGTGTTCCCACCAGAGCGGCCCCCTCAACTACTCAGGTGCGGCCTACTTCTTGGACTTCGGCTTGCGCGGGGCTGCCTGCTTGGAAGGCTGCCTCCGCGCTCCCACAGGTGGGGGCATAGGCAGCCTCCGGCGAGCCCACCTCGGCCGACGCCAGTTCCTCAGGGGGAATGCCTTCAAGCCATAGTCCTCGGCTCGCAGGATTCGCCCATTCCTCAGTGTGACAGTCCGCGAAAAACCCCAAGTGGGTTTGCTTCCACGCCGGTACATACTTCCTCCTACATGTGTAGGCCCGACGTTGACGCAGACCTCTCCCCTGAGCTACGGTTCAAGGTACTTGCACTGCTCCTGCGCAACGGGGGCCGGTGAATCCGGAGTTACGAGCTCCGGATGGGATAAGGCCTTGGCTTACTGCCTTGGCCTTTTCTTTTGGGGCCTGCCTACATGATCGGCCCCGGATGATTCATGACCGCTGGGCCAACGATGACCATTGGTATCCCAACTCGGTCCTCGCGCCGAATGTAGTCATCTGGGTCAAGTTGGGCGGCCTCTGCCATTCTGCGGAGGCCCGTGATGGAGCCCCCAATCTTCTGATTGTCGAGGCCCGTTAGCTCTCGAACCTCGGCCATAGATGCTTCACCTCGTGTTCTCAGTGCCTCAAGGACCTTTCGCGAGCCTTCACTCATCCGAGGGAGCAGGTCAGCCAACCCGGTGGGCCTGCTGGCCACCTGGGCCCTGGGTGCCGCCTCCCTGGGTGCCGCCTCCTTAGTAGGTGCTGCCTCCCTGGGAGGTGCTTTAGTCTCTAGTGGGGAGGGTTGCAGATGAGCAATCTGCTGGTAGGTTTGCGCAACCTGTCCAGGCTCATCCCCTTCGATGACCAGGCCTCCCGGCAGTGTCAGTTTGATCCCCATGGGTACAGAGGATGCCAAGCTTCCCTGCCCTCGTCAATGCTCTGGGGGAAGCTTAGGACAAGAGCTTGCGTATGACCTTTTCAAGCTTAAAGCTCCCCCCCTAAAAACCCCTTAAGATTCCAATAGTTACCATGCATTCCGAGAGCTTGAACCATGGCTCATGGATATGACACTGGTGGTAGGGTAACAAGGAACCACTACTGCTGGTAGGTAGAGGAACTGGGTCCTGGAGCATCAAGCGGTAGCAGGATCTCTCCGACAAGTTCTCCTGCTGATAAGCCTTGGGCCCTGTGGAAGCCCGGTTGGCAGCAGGTTCACGGCCAGCGTCGAAGGGCCAGAGCACTCCACTCCCGCGGCAGGCGTGCCTCGCCAGGCTTCGAGCCCGGGTTCTTGATGGTGAGGCCCGTGAGGTCCCCCAATACGAAGCAGACCTGGACGCGGCGCCCATCCGGCAGGAGGGCCTCGGTGTAGCGGCCCAGGACGGCCTCCTGCCCCTCCTTCGTGAGCCCCTCCGTCCAGAGTTGCCCGTACAGGAGAGAGCCCTCAGGCAGCGGGCCCGTCCACGAGTACTTCACCACCTTGCTGACGATGGGCCCCGGGCGGTAGGTGCCCTCCTGCTGCTCCTTGCCGGGCTGGTTGATGTCGATGATGACCTGGTAGGAGTCTTGGTTGAGGAGGTTCAGTTCCTCCATGCTTCGGACAGCCTCTGCGGGGCAGTCCTCTGGAAGAGGCCGCACCTGGGCAGCAGTGCATCCGACGCTGAAGGTGGCGCACAGCCAGGCGGCGACGGCCCTCACGGGCCGGGAGTTGCTGAGGGTGGACACGAGCCAGCTTCCTTTCTCGGATGCAGCGGGGAAAGCCGTGGCGGGCGCAAGCCACGCCCACCCAACGGCCATGAATGCAAGTCCCAGGAGGAACACGCCTACTCCAGCAGCAATCCTCCTGCGCCGCTTCCTGCGGCGGGCAAGCTGTTCCTCGACGACATTGAGTTCCGCTTCGAACTCCTTGGCGGCGGCGCGGATCTGCTCCAGAGCCTGCTTATCGGAGAGCGCTTCCGCCTCCTGCTTCCGAGCCTCCTGGGCTCTGAGTTCGGACTCTCGCTGCAGGGCCTTGCGCTCATCCACCTCCTCCGGGGTGACGGGAGGTGGCCCGCTCTCCGGGAGCATCAGCGGCACCTTCCAGTTCCGGCTCTTACGCTCCTTGGCGGCCTCCCAGAGCGCCTGGTGCAGGGCCTCGGCACTCTCGTACCGATCCTCGGGGTGCTTCTCCAGCAACCGCATGACAATGCGGCTCAGGGACTCGGGGACATCCGGGTTGAGGTAGTGCGGAGGGCGTGGGACGAGCGTCTCGATGGCGGCGAACAGCTCCGCGGCGGGGAGCTTCTTAGGATCGAAAGGGTGGTGTTCGGTGAGCGCCTCGAACATGAACACCCCGAGTTGGTACAAGTCGCCCGCCACACCCGCATCAAAGTGCTCACCCAGCGCGTCGGCACTCCGCCGCAGGAAGGCGACGCACTCGGGAGGCAACGTATGGACCATGCTCGGCGGTAGCTTCTCCGTGAGGGTGGAGGAGCCCGGCAGCCGGACGCTGCCCAAGTCGATGAAGAAGGGCCTGTTGTCCCCCTTGCGGATGACGATGTTGGAGCCCGTCAGGTCGCGGTGCAGCAGTTTGCGACGATGCAGTTCCATGACCCCAAGCACCACCGCGAGGAAGATGTCCACGAGTTGCGCTGCGGTAGGACGGGCCCGAGCTCGCCAGTCGTTGAAGTTCTGCCCCTCCACATACTCGGTGACGAAGTAGCGATAGCCCTTGGTGGGGTGAGGCCAGCAGCCCACCGCGTACAGACGGGGTAGGTTGGGGTGACTGGAGTTGGCCATGAGGGCGGCGCCTTCATGTGAGGCCCGCCCATCCACCTCCCTGTTCTCCGAGGCCGGGCGCAGCGCCATCTTCAGCGAGGCCAGCACCCCCTCACACTCGACCTTGAAGGTACGGCCGAAGCCGCCGCTTCCCAACGGCTCCAGGATGCGCCAGGGCCCCACCATGTGCCCCGGCTGGAGATGATCCGGATGAAGGGCGTCGGTCGTCAATGGGCTGGGGCTTCCTACTTCGTCATCAGGTTGAGGGAAAGGCGGCGTTGGCCGCTGGTGTCCGTAAGCGTCACGCTGAACGGCCTGCCTGCGATCCAGGGTGGGGCCTGCACTTCCACAACTACCAGCCCCTCTTCTCCCTGGGCTAACTCCGCCGGCTTCATCTGCACCGAGAGCACCTTCACGGGAGTTCCACTCGAGTTGGTGAGCCGCGCCTGCCCTACCCCCCAGGAAGCTTGGCCCGGAAGATTGCGCAGGCGGATGGCCACGAGCGCTGAGAACTTGCCCGCGTAGCCGATGCTCTCCAGCACACCTAAGCCGCTGGCGTCAGCAGGCGCCACCTCCGTGGTGAACTTGATGGGCAGCATGTACTTGTTGAGCCACTCGGAGAGGACGAGGCTCGCGGGGCCATTCCCCGCATACCGAGTCTTGATCTCCTCCAACTCCGCCTCCTTCTGCTTGAGGGCCGCGAGCAGGGCCTCGGGGCTGTTCGCCCGTCGGTCCACCTCTACCTTCCCGTCCATCACGTCCACCTTGGAGACGACGGCGATGATGGCCCTGGCGGGCAGGGCGCGATCCTTGAAGCCGACTTGGACAATGAGCTTCTCGCTCACGTCCCCGAAGGGCTCGAGCATGAGGAAGTGCTCGCTCGCCTCAGCCCACTTGAAGCGCGTCCTGTCCACCACCAAGGTGTCCGGGTCCAGCTTCGCGTTGAACGCCGCCGTAGTGAGGTTGCCTGCGGCCACGTACAGCTCAAGCATGGGCTCGGCGGGCGTGGTGGACAGCGAGGCGCGGCGATCCTGGCGCTGCCGGGCGGCGAGTTGGGGCTGAGCGGCGGCCGTGCTCGCCACCAAGAGCAGGGCGAGGAGTAGCCACTTCGTGGGTAGTACCAAGGAAGAAGAACCTCCGAGGTCATCACCCTAGCAAAGAACGGCGCTAGCGACGTGCCTGCTCCCCTGCTCCTAAGAAGCTGCCGATGACGTAGGCTGCTATCTCACCCCGGCGTCGCTGACACCCCGCTCAAGTTCCCCTTCCAAGCCCCCTCCGCCGCCCTCTGGCCCAGGGAAAAATGGGTAAGGTCGAACCGCTCTCGGCGCCATTGCGCCATGGCTCGCTACACTCAGAGCAGAAGCGGACAGCGGTGACGATCCACTCCCGTGGTAGATGGGCCTCCCCGGGCTTCGAGCCCTCGTTTTTGAGAGTGAGGCCTTTCTTGCAACTCCCGAGGCACGGATATGGGTGGCTGTTGCTGAGCGTGGCGCTGCTGGCCACCGGCTGCGCTACGGCGCCTGGGCCGCGTGGCTCGGGCGGCACCTACCACCTCATGAGGGGAGCGGACTCATCGTGGACGCAGGACTCGGAATGGGCATGGCAAGAGGAGCCGCGTGGGGAGCGCATCGATCCGGGCCGCCCCCAGGTGCCTCCCGGTTGGCCGGAAGATGCCGGTGGAGACGACGAGCTGCTGGCGCCCTTTCTGGCCTGTGCCTCGACAGCGGACTTCCTCGCCCTGCAGCGCGGGGTGGACATGGCGCGGGTGGTGCAACGGCTCGGGGATTGGAGCGCCGTGCGGCTGGGCGCGCTGGGGCCCCTGGTGGAAGTGCGGGCCTCCCAACTGCTCATCCGTAAGCGCGCCGCGTTCCTGCTCACCTCCGTGGCGGACCACGGGGTGTACGCACAGGTATTCGCCCTCTTCATTGTCCACACCTCCTTCGATGACGAGTTGCACCCACTGCTGCGGCTGCTGGCTGGGCAGAAGCAACTGGCACAGACGCTGGGGCCCATGGAGGCGGTGCGAGAGGAGCTGGAGCGGCGAGGCTTCAAGCTCTCGGACTACGCGGACCGGGACGAGCAGGGCGGGGATGTGCTGCGGGGACTGGGGCGCGCGGCGCGCGATGCGCTCAACAGCAGCCCGGTAAGCCAGGACGGCCGCTTCCTGGGCATGTGGAATAAGAGCCGGCAGCTACCCCCGGCCTACCAGCAGGCGGTGGACGGGCTGACGCAGGCGGTAGGCCGCGAGCACTACACCCCCGGCAGCGTGGCGCTGGGCGGCTTCGACCACCTGACGTTCGGCGTGCCGCTGGGCTTCTACCACCTGGTGGCCGGCACGAGGCATGGGGTGCAGACACTGGCGCGGGGGCAATACGAGCAGGCCACGCGTGAGCTGGCACCCTCGGCGGTGCTGGTGGCGCTGTACGCCGGAGGCAAGAGCGCCCGGTACCTGGCCGAGGCGCGAGGCGCGGGGGCCCAAGCGCGGCTGGCGGTGCCGGAGCTTCGGCTGGAAGCGCTCAAGCAGGTGGCGTGGCAGTTGCGGGAGCGGCTGGGGCTCGAGGGGCTGGGAGAGCTGGCGCGCTACCTTCGCTCCAGCCGGAAAGCCGCGGTGTTCGTGGGCGCGGGAGGAGAGCCCGCGGCCGTGGCCCTGTACGAGGCGCGCGGCAACGCTGCACGGGCTCAGGCGTGGCTGTCCGAGGCGAAGCCCGAGCGCGCGGGAGCCCCGGAGCCAAGGCCGGCCACGGGCAAGGCGCTGGGCGGTGTGGCCTCGCTGGTGGACGAGGCGGCGGGCTACAGCGCGGAGGTGGTGGAGGCCAAGCTGCGGCAGGCGGAGCTGGAAGCCCCGGGCCCGCGCCTGCCCGCGGACGGGGTGCTGCTCGAGAAGCTGCGCACCACGCTGGATGCTCCGCCGCCGGGAGTGCCGGAGGGCTACGCGCTGTGGAGCGAGTACGTCTCCTACCGGCAGCGGCGCATGGCGGAGTTGGAGCAGGGCAAGGCCACGCAGGGCCCGCTGCGGTGGGTGGCGTACGAGCGGATGCGGGGGGCGTTCGCTCGGGGGCTGGCCTTCGAGCGCGCCATGGTGAAAGTGCTGCGCGAGGATGCGGACCTGCCGGTGGCGCAGCGCCGGTGGCTTCAGGGCTTCAACCAGCCGCTCATCGAGGTGCACGTGGGGGTGTCCAAGCCCCCTGTGCCCGGAACCCGCTTCGCGGACGTGCTCGTCATCGAACAACAACCGCCCGCGGGCCAGAGTGCCCGCGTGGAGACCTTCAGCTTCAAGAGCCGCTACCTCGCGCTACTCGACGGCGACGACTTGGCGACGCAGATGAAGATGGATGCACGCGCTGCCCTGAATTACTACGGAGGAACCGTGGACATTCTACGGCGCTCACTCAAGCGTCGTGCAGAGGTGCAGCACGTTCGCCTGATTTACGAGGGCGGCGCACTTCTGCCCAAGAAACGGGAAGTACTGGACGAAGCCATGGACACCATCAAAGAAGAAGTCAGGGGAGTGGAGGTGCTGGTCCAGTGAAGACGCTGACGCTGCAGGACCTGGACGTGGAGGACAGCCTTGCCCTCTTCTTCAGAGGAACGTTCGACCCTCAGATGGAGCTCCAGCGCGCCTTGCAGCCCTTTCTCGAAGCGATCGAGGAGTATGCGGACGAGTGGATGCCAGAAATTGCCAAGGCCAAGCGGAGGCGCAAGTACTCCCGCGCCGCTGTCTGGAAGGCACTGGAAGAGCGACTCGATGAAACCGGCTCAGTCATCGGTCTCTATCGTGCAACGGATCCCGCAGTATCCCTGACGCTCCACCTCTTGCTGGCGCATGTGCCCCGCCAATTGAGAGTCAGCCTTCATGTTCAACCGCTGACTTTCTTCACGGACGAGGAGCAATGCCGCAAGTTCGTGGAGTTGGTGCGTGTCTGGTCCTCCCACTATCCCGTTCCCTATGCCTCGTCGCACAGCACGGCGGACCGCCAGCTGGCGGGCGCCCCCCAGTACGGCCGCGACCAGAAGACAGCTCGCGATGACGGGTTCGACAAGATCTACGAGGTGCACTGGCTCAACGTCTTTGGCCCCAAGCTGGTGGAGACGGTGGGCCGCGAGCGCATGCTGTCCACCCCGGCCCACCGGGTGGAGGAGCTGCCCAACGGCTCCATTCTGCTGGTGACGTGGCCCACCGCGGCGGACTTCACCCGCGAGGAGGCGCGCCAGGCCCAGGCCCGCGCGCTCGTTCACCTTCGCCCGGAGCTCGACTTCGACACCGTGCTGCGCTCCCTGCGCGAGCGTCACTCCGCCCTGGCCCCCGTGGAGCCGCGCTTCCACCCGGACGTGGCGCCCCTGCTTTCGCGCCTGGTGGACCATGTCGCCATCAGCGAGCGTCAGCGCAGAATCGCCGAGCTCAACGCCTACCACCCGCCGGAGCCGAAGGAGTGGCTGCCCGCCAACGCGGCCCTGCCCTCGGACGTGCCGGACACCCAGGCGGCGCTGGAGCACTACTCGCTGCTGGCTGAGCACCTGGTAGCGCTGTTTCACACCCAGGTCCCCTACGTCTTCGAGGGGACACCCGAGTCCCTCACCGACGTGGACCTCCAGTTCTGGCTCGAGAATTTCCCGGAGGTCTTCGAGCGGCACAACATCGACCAGCGGGCTGTGCCAGCAGTGGGCGCCTACCTGGGCCAGGTGCTGGTGCGTCACCTCGGAGCACAGTGGATTCCTCGCAAGAAGCTAGAGGAAGCGCAGGTACGGGTAGGCCAGCGGGTGTGGCTTCCGTTCGTGCGTGCCTACCGGTACATGCGCTCCAATCAGTCGCTGCTGGACTTCTCTCTGAGCCAACTGTACCGCGTGGCCGAGCGGCACCGGAGCTGATCCAGGATCGGCAAGGCAGTGCCGCTCTCAGCGGAAGGTGGCCTGGCAGAAGCGCTCCAGGTGGGCCAGCGCCTCGGGCAGGTTGGCGCGGCCGAGCCCCAGCCGGAAGTGATTGCCGGGGAAGTCATAGACGTCGCCGGGCAGCAGCAGCACGCCCTCGCGCTCGACGAGGGCCTGGCAGAAAGCGCTGACAGGCATGTCTCGCAGCAGGCGCGGGAAGGCGACGCTGCCAGCGCGGGGGCGCACCCAACGGAAGGTGTCCGGGTGGCGGGCGAAGAAGGCATCCAGCTGCTTCAGGTTGGCCTCGAGCAGGGCCCGGCTGCGCGAGAGCACCTGCTGCTTGGCGCGCAGAGCGATGAGGGCCAGCAGCTCGCTGGGAGCCGCGTTGCAGATGGAGGTGTAGTCCTTGTACGCGGCGCAGCGGCTGAGCAGCTCCGCGTCGCGGCACGCCAGCCAGCCCACGCGCAGGCCCGCGAGGCCAAAGGCCTTGGACATGACGCCCAGGCTGAGGCCGCGCGCGGTGCGCTCCACCGCGGCGGGCAGCGTGCGGGCCGGAGCGTGCTCCAGCAGCCGGTACACCTCATCGGACAGCAGGTAGATGCCGCGCTCCTCGGCCAGGGCGCACAGGGCCTCGAAGGTGGCGGGCTCGGGCAGCGCGCCCGTGGGGTTGTGGGGGAAGTTCACCACGATGAGCCGGGTGTTGGGCCGCAGCGCCTGGCGAAGCGCATCCAGGTCCAGCGCCCAGCCATCCTCCTCGCGCAGGGGCAGCAGCGTCACCTGCGCACCAGTGGCGCGGGCCACCTCGTGCAGCGACTGGTAGCCGGGCCAGGTGACGACGGTGTGCTCCGCCGGGCCCAGCAGCACGTTCATGAGGATGAACACGGCCTCCTCGGCACCGGCGAAGGTGAGCACCTGCTCGGGGGCAAGGCCCGCGTAGAGCCCGGCAATGGCCTCGCGCAGGGCGGGCAGGCCGGTGGACTCGGTGTAGCCCAGCGTGAGGGCCTCCCAGCGGGCGCGGCTGTCCGGGTCGGCCAGGGCGAGCAGGTCGGCCATGCGCCAGCCCTCGAGGTCCGAGGTGCACAGCAGGTACGGGGCGGAGAACTCCCACTTGGCGAAGTACCGCTCGAGCTTGAAGTCCGGAATACGCATGGCTGGCCTCCCGCGCGGGCCACCTGGGGCCAGGTGGGGCGCCTCCCCTCCTCACCATCCAGGCAGGCAAGCTGAACCTGGTGCCGGTGTGGGGGCCCCCGGCGGGGGATGCATAGCTTGAGTCGCATCCAGTCCGACTCTTTTTCGCGGAGCGCCCCGATGGATTCTGATGCGCGTTACGTCCCGTTGACGCTGTTGGACCCGACTGGTGGCTGGATCAACGCCCCAGTCCACGTGTCCCAACTGCGTGGCCGTCCAGTGCTGATGCACTTCTGGTCGATGGATTGCGGCTCCTGCATCGATCAGATCACCCGCTTGCAGGACTGGGTCCGCGACTATGGGCCGCGGGGGCTGGTGGTGATTGGCGTGGACGTGACGCACTCGGAGGAGGAGCTGCGGGACACCAACGCGGTGGAGGGGTTCGCGCGGGAGCACGGGCTGCGGCACCCCATCGCGGTGGATGACGGCTCGATGGCGAGCGCGTACGGAGTGGAGGAGCACCCGTCCTACCTGCTGTTCGACACGCAGGGAATCCTGCGGCTGCGCGCATCGGACCTGGAGGACTCGGGGGACCTGCGCCTGTTGCTGGAGCGGCTGACCGGACCTGACGCGACCACGGGCGCCTTCGCTCCCTGAGCCCTACCCACTCTCCACCTTTGACGGAGCACCGCACATGGCAGATCGCCACTCCAGGAAGTCCACGGGCATCTCACTGGGCAAGCTGGCCGCGGCCGGAGTCGGCGCGGCGCTGGGGCTGCGGAGGATGCTGCGCCCCAGGCTGAGCTTCGCGGCCAAGACGGTGCTCATCACCGGAGGCTCGCGCGGGCTGGGGCTGGTGCTGGCCCGGTGCTTCCTGAAAGAGGGGGCGCGGGTGGCCATCTGCGGCCGGGACGAGGAGACCCTCGAGCGGGCCCGCAAGGAGCTGGAGCAGGTGGGCGGAGAGGTGCTGACGCTGACCTGCGACGTGAAGGATCCGGTGCAGGTGGAGGCGATGGTGGCGCAGGTGCAGGAGCGGATGGGCCCGGTGGAGGTGCTGGTGAACAACGCGGGCATCATCCAGGCGGGCCCGGTGGAGGCGATGACGCTGGAGGACTTCCAGGAGGCGATGGACACGCACCTGTGGGCGCCGCTCTACACGACGCTGGCGGTGCTGCCGGCGATGAAGCGGCGGGGCGAGGGGCGCATCGTCAACATCTCGTCCATTGGTGGGCGGGTGAGCATTCCGCACCTGGTGCCGTACAGCGCGAGCAAGTTCGCGCTGGTGGGGTTGTCCGACGGCATGCGGGCGGAGCTGGCGCAGGACGGCATCAAGGTGACGACGGTGTGCCCGAGCCTGATGCGCACGGGCAGCCCGCAGAACGCGACGTTCAAGGGGGCCCACGAGAAGGAGTACGCGTGGTTCTTCCTGAGCGACTCGATGCCGGGGCTGTCGCTGAACTCGGAGCGGGCGGGCCGGAAGATCGTCGAGGCGTGCCGCCGCGGAGACTCGGAGGCGCTGGTGGGGCTGCCGGCGAAGGCGGCGGCGGTGGTGCGCACGCTGGCGCCGAACCTGACGGCGGCGGTGCTGGCCCAGGTGAACCGGTGGCTGCCGCAGGACAGCACGCAGGACCGGTTCAGGGGCAGCCAGAGCGAGACGCCCCTGACGCGCTCCTGGCTCACGGAGCTGTCGCGCCGCGCCGCCGAGCGCAACAACGAGAACGAGGTGCCGATTCACTGAGCGGAGGCTACGGGCTCGAGTCCTGTACCCGTTTGCTCCTCCTGGGATAGGCTCTCATTCCCGTGAACCTTCGCTCCACCGCCGCCGCACTGCTCTGCCTCCTCGCCTGCACGGAGCCTTCCCCTCAAGGGAACAGGCAGCCAGCGCCCAGAACGGAGCCCAGCGCAAGGGACGCGGGCGATGGGAACCCGGCCCGTCCGGACGCTGGCCTCCTGGATGCTGGTACACCCCAAGCCAGAGTCTTGCCTTCCCTGGGGGCCATTCCCGGCAGCTACATCGTCCTGCTGCAGGAGCAGGGGCCGGATGGGAAGCCTGTCAATGCCCATACGGTGGCGCGGCGGCTCGCTGAGCGCTACGGCGGAAAAGTCACGTTCATCTACGAGACCCTCCCAGGCTTCGCCCTCGATGGGTTGAGTGAAGAAAAAGCCGCGGCACTCGAGAAGGAGCCCGAGGTCGAGAGCATTGAACAGGACCGCGCGATGCAACTGATCGGGCCCATCAAGTCCCAGCAGCCCAGGCCGTAGCCGGTGAGTGCTCCTACAACAGAGGGGCATGACCGCGACGTCCGGTCATGCCCCCTCTCGTACCGCTCGCCCTCCCCACTCCCTTCCCACTCCCCCTTACGCCCCTTCAGCCCCCGGCTTGCGCGGCAGCACGGGCGCAGCGCTCTGCCCCGGCTCAGTCGTCGCGGTGCGGCGGGCCTTGAGCAGCGACACCACGATGGAGCCGCCCAGCAGCACCGCGATGACTCCCAGCGACACCGGCGGCGCCACCTTCACCACATCGATCAGCGCCATCTTCAGACCGACGAAGACGAGCACCGCCGACAGCCCCACCTTGAGGTAGCTGAACTTCTCCACCATGCCGGCCAACAGGAAGAAGAGGCTGCGCAGGCCCAGGATGGCGAAGATGTTCGAGGTGAAGACGATGAACGGATCCCTCGTCACCGCGAAGATGGCGGGAATCGAATCCAGCGCGAAGATGACGTCCGTCACCTCCACCAGCAGCAGCGCCATGAACAGCGGCGTGGCCAGCCACTTGCCGCCCTCCCGGGTGAAGAAGCGGTCCCCGTCCATCCGCTGGGTGGACGGAATCACCCGGCGCGCCATCCGCATGGCCCACGAGTCCTCGGGGTTGTCCTGCTTGCCCTTCTTCCACATCCAGAAGAGCTTCAGGCCCGTGAAGATGAGGAAGGCGCCGAACACGTAGATGAGCCAGTGGAAGCGCTCCAGCGCCGCGGCTCCGGCGAAGATCATCACCGCGCGCAGCACCAGCGCGCTGAGGATGCCCCAGAACAACACCCGGTGCTGGTACAGCGCCGGAATGGCCAGCGACGAGAAGATGATGACGAAGACGAAGATGTTGTCCACCGACAGCGACTTCTCGATGAGATAGCCGGTGAAGAACTCCATGCCGGGCTGAGCGCCGAACTTCCACCACACGCCCACGCCGAACACCAACGCCAGGCTCACCCAGATGGCGCTCCAGACCGCGGCCTCCTTGAACTTCACCACGTGGGCCTTGCGGTGGAAGACACCCAGGTCCAGCGCCAGCATCGCCAGCACGAAGAGGATGAAGCCGCCCCACAACAGGGGGCTGCCAACGGTTTGTAGTTCCACGGTTTTTGGTTCCTCGCGGCAGGTGGGGCAGGTGCCGGCAGGCCGCATCGCGCCGACCCCCTTGATCTAAGGGCCCGCGATTCATCGGCAAATAGGTAATCGTCGGCGCGAACAGTCAAAAAAACCGATAGATTGCCCAGCCATGGAATGGCTCAACTACCACCACCTGCTGTACTTCTGGACGGTCGTCCGGGAAGGCGGAGTGCTGGCGGCCAGCAAGAAGCTGCGCCTGCGGCAGCCCACCGTGACAGGGCAGATCCGGGCGCTGGAGCAGGCGCTGGGAGAGAAACTGTTCGAGCGGGTGGGCCGGCGCCTGGAGCTGACCGAGACAGGCACCTTCGTGTACCGGTACGCCGATGAGATCTTCACCCTGGGCCGTGAGCTGCAGGAGGGGTTGAAGGGGCGGCCCACGGGGCGGCCCCGGAAGCTGATCGTCGGAGTGTCCGACGTGGTGCCCAAGCTCATCGCCTACCGGCTGCTGGAGCCCGCGTTGAAGGGGCCCGAGCCGCAGCAGCTCGTCTGCAAGGAGGACCGGACCGAGCCGTTGCTGGCCTCGCTGGCGCTTCATGAGCTGGATCTGATCATCACGGATGCACCCGTGGGCCCCTCCTCCAACGTGCGTGCGTTCAACCACCTGCTGGGTGAGTGCGCAGTGAGCCTCTTCGCCGCGCCAGCGCTGGCGGCGCGCTTGAAGCGGGGCTTTCCGAAGTCACTCGATGGAGCCCCCTTCCTCCTGCCACCCGAGACGGCCACGATCCGGCGCGCGCTGGGCCAGTGGTTCGAGGAGCACGGAGTGCGGCCCCAGGTCCGGGGCGAGTTCCAGGACAGCGCGCTCCTGAAGGTCTTCGGCCAGGCGGGGGCTGGCGCCTTTCCAGCCCCCTCGGCCATCGAGCATGAGGTGCGGAGTCAGTACGGCGTGGAGCTCGTCGGACGCATCGACTCCATCCGGGAGCGCTTCTACGTCATCACCGTGGAGCGCAAGCTGAAGCACCCCGCCGCCGTGGCCATCTCGGAGGCGGCGCGCAACGAGGTCTTCGCTTCCCGCTGACGTGGCCCTCGCTCAATGGCACGCGCCCGTGCCCGTGTCGGTGAACGTCTGTCCCTCGATGGGGACGAACTGCCAGTCGTAGCCGTTGGCGCGCAGGGTCAGCTTGAGCACGCCATGCGTGCTCGCCTCACGCACCTCGGAGTTGGGCTTCACCGTTCCGAAGGGGCGCAGCCCCGTGCCGCCCGTGCCCACGACGAACTGGCGGATGCCCGCCGGGTCCGCCTCTCCCGCGGGGTTCTGGGGCGCGAAGCGCTCGTAGTCGTGCTCGTGGCCGCTCAGCACCAGCTCCGTGCCCGCGTTGTACAGCTCCGTGAACACCTCGCTCGAGCGCGGATCATTTCCATAAAGTCCCGAGGAGAAGCGCGGGTGATGCCACACCGCCAGCGTGCAGGGCTTCGTGTTGGCGGCAAGGTCCGCCGTGAGCCAGGCCCTCATCTCCGAGCCGGCCACCATCGGGTTGGCGCACGTGGCGGGCGAGGAGCAGCCCGAGTCCAGCACGATGATGTGCCAGTTCCCCAGATCGAACGAGTAGTACGAGTAGCCGTTCTTGCACTGGGCGGCCGCGCCGAAGTAGCCGCAGTAGCCCGCCAGGTTCGCTGTCGCGTGGTCATGGTTGCCAGCGGCGGGGTACGTCTTCGCCTTGTGCCGTCCCCAGTTGGATGCGTAGTAGTTGGTGTACTCGCTGGGGCTGCCCGAGCCGTAGACATTGTCGCCCAGCAGCAGGACGCCATCCGGGTTGAGCGTGTCGATCAACTGGGCGGTGGCCTCGTCCTGAGTCCAGGGTCCGGCAATGTCCCCCGCGGTCACGAGGACCGGGTCGGCCGTGGGCGGCTCCGCTCCATCATTGGCCAGCGCGTCCAGGTACACACCGTGCGCGGCGGTCGCCCAACCATTGGCCTCCTCGGCGGCGGTGCCCTGCCCCCAATCGTTGAAGGTGGTGATGAGCTGCCACGGCTCGCCCGAGGCCACCATGTTGCGGATGTTCTGCCTCCACCGCGCCACGTCTCGCGTCAGGCGCGCCGTGGGCTCATCCGCCTTCCAGAAGCCGGGCGAGATGGCGAAGGCCTGGCCCGGCTGACGGCTCTCGGCCGAGGCCGGAGCATGCGGGTACCAACCAGCTGGCTGATTCACACACTCCTGGTGGCCCGGGAACGCCTGGAGGATGAGATGGAAGCCGTAGGCCCCATTCGCGGCGGCCCAGCGGTCCATGACTTCGCAGCCCGTGTCATCCGCGGTGCTCACGAAGAGCACCGGCTTGCCCTCGAGCACCGCGTACGAAGGATCCGTCGCATAGTTGCGCCACAGGTAGTCCAGGTCCGCCTGAAGCTCGGTGATGCTCGGCGAGCCCAGGCCCTCCTTCTCATACGAGAGCGCCCAGCGAAGCGGCGCCTGCAGCGCCCGGGTGCGGCCCAGCAGCAACGGAAGGCGGGTGTGCTCCTGGTGCACGCCCTGCCCCGACCATGAGGCGATACTCACCCGCACCTTCGCGGCCCCGAGCGCCGTGAGGTGCGCATCCACCACGCTCTGGCTGCTGGAGTCGTAGTGGCCGAGCACGGGCATGTCATGCGAGTACTGCCCGCCCACCTGCCAGGCCTCGGGGTAGCGCGCGGCGTAGAACGCGGCCCTCAAGGGGAGCGTGAGTGCAGGCGCCTCGTTGTCCAGCACCGTGCCCACGCCCTGCGCATCGGCGAGCACGGCGTTGAGCGGGCCCGAGAGGTTCACCGCGAAGCTCTCGGACGGCTCGGAGAGCAGGTCCCCCACCACGGGAACCACAATCGTGTGAAGCGTCTCGTTGGGCGCGAAGGTGAGCAGGCCCGCCGTGGGCTGGTAGTCCCCCGGCGCCACCGCCGTACCATCCGCGGTGGAGTACGAGACGGTGACGGGCAGCGTGCTGGGCGCCGAGAGCGAGACGGAGAAAGTCGCGCTGGCGGTACCCCCGTTACCCTCGGTGACGGTGATGTCGTTGATGGACACCGCGGGAAGTGGAGCGGGCGTATAGGTGACGACCAGCTGAGGCACGTTCGTGCCCTCGCGCGAGTGGAACACCTGATGGGACTTGTGCGTCGTGACGATGCCGAAGGAGTTGAGCCCCTGGGTGAGGTGCGCCCCAGCGATGGAGACCTGGGTGAAGCAGGGACAACCCGCCCAGGGCCCCGAGACGCCAAGCTGCGCGCCCAGCGCGGGCTGCGTGTCGTAGGTGATGAGCGTCTCACTCCAGGTGTTGTCCGCGACCTTGTAGAGCGTCCACCCCGCCGAGGAGGAAGCCGTGGTGGTGTGGAGCTTGAGGGTGGCCCCGGTGATGATCGCGCCCGGGGGAACAGCGACTTCGAAGCGCAGGAAGCTGCGGACCACCGGAGTTTTGTCGACCTGCAGCGTGGTGGCCGTACCGAAATTCCTCGAGCGATCGTGCTTCGAGCCTTCGACCGAGGCGTCCGCCACCGGCGCGAAGGTGGCCGTCTGGGGTTGAGCCCGGGCCGCGAGGACTGGAGCGAGAGAGACCCACACCAACACAACGAGTGGAATGCGCCCGGGAGTTCTCATGGCGCTATCGGGTAGGCAGCGTGCGCCGAGTTCCCAAGGTAGGCACAACGTGCTCTGTCTCGCAGCCGACCCGGGCGTGAGGCCGCTCTCGCCTCTGACTCGGCGCGCCAGAGCCTCATCTCACGTGGCATGCACTTCGCACGGGATGAATCGGTGTACGATGGTCAGGGGGCGCTCTCGCGGCGCGCCAAGGGCCGCCGCTCGTCGAGACAACTCCGGGAGATCTCCATGGAAGTGGTTGCTCTGGTCATCGCCGTCATCGCGCTGCTCATCGCGCTGCTGGCGCTGGTGATCGTTGGCTGGCTCTACGGGCGCATGTACCCGTATGTGGCGCAGGCCCTCTCCGAGGAGGCCGAGGAGCTGGCGGACGGCTCCGACAAGCCCGCCTCCGTGCATGAGGTGCTGACCGAGGGCTCCACTCAGCCGCCCGGCAAGGCCTGAGCCTGGGCCTGAAGCGCGGGGGGTCAGGTGCTGACTCATGGGTGGCGACCGACCCGTGCACCTTCGGCCCGGCTCCCGCGTGACAAACACTCCGTGTGACAGGTGAGCCCCGCACCCGCGCGCGTTTGAGCCTGCCTGCACGCAAGCTGTCTGTATCAGTTCAGTGCGATTCGACGAGCAGCCGCCGCGCAACGAGCGGCTTCATCCATGCATGAGCCTGTATCAGTCGCTCGCTCTGCTCGGAGAATCCCCCATGATGACGAAGATGCTGCTCATCGCGCTGGCCTCGGTGAATTACGCCCCGGCGGAGCTGCCCGAGACGACGGCGACTACCTGCACCGCCACCGTGTCAGGGCCCACGTTCGGATTCAGCGGAAGGATGTACTTCCACTTCAAGACGACGTGCACCGCGCCGGTGGAGCTCATCACGCTGAAGGCCTCGGTGGCCGGCCCTCTCACCTCGGCGGTGAGCCTGAAGACGTGCTCGTTCACGGACACGTGCTCTTCAATGGTCGCGGTGACGTACAAGCGCGGCACGTGGACCTGGGTCAACGACACCACCTATACGACGGGCACCTCGCTGGCCAGCAAGAGCGTGACGTTCTACCAGTAGCCCCGGTGGCTCACTTGTCCAGGTGCTCGGCCTTCCAGCGCATGGCCATGAGGATGCGCGAGCGCCCGCTCGGGTGATCGAAGAAGAGCAGTTCCTCGAGCGGGCCCGGGTCCAGCTTGCGGTACTCGCCCAGCTTGAGCGCCACGGTGGCGAAGCCGTCCGGCTGGCGCGAGGCGTTGAGGCCAAACAGGTCCGCCTCCGCCTCCTGGCTACGGATGAGGGTGTTCATCACCGGCGAGGCGAGCAGGAAGTACACGGACAGCAGCGCCATGAGCAGCGGCAGCCCGGCGGGATCCTGGAGGTCCTCCACACCCCACCCCGCGCCCCAGTGGGCCAGCACCCGCGGGAAGGCCCAGGTCAACACGTCATGGGCCGGCACCCCGTTGGCACGCGCCATCGAGAGCACCTGGTCGCGCACCGGCCCGGGCTCCAGCGGCTTGTAGTCATTGAAGAGCGGGGAGATGAACACCGGGCCAATGAGCAGGCCGATCACCAGGAACACCACGCCCAGCCCCGTGCCCCACAGCCACCAGCGCCGAGGCGCGGCGCGAATGGCCGCGTAGAGCGCGCCGATCGCCAGCCCGATGATCAGCACGTTCACCACCAGGCCGATCATCAGCTCGCCGAACCAGCCGCCGAAGGTCTGATTGGACAAGTCGTACTGGTGCTCGCGGATGAAGCCCTCGTACACCGTGAGCGGGAAGCTGAGCACGGCCACCGCCAGCAGGTACAGGGCCCCCAGCAGCGCGCTGCCGAAGAAGCCCCGGCCCGCCACGCGCTGGGCCAACGCGCGCATGCGGGTGGCCAGCCCGAAGCGCAGCAGCACCCACGCCACCGCCAGCCCGTAGAGCAGGTTCCACAGTTGCAGCCAGTAGCCGCCCTCGAAGTAGGCGTCGGACTTCGCCTTCGCGTCCGCCGGCACGCTGGCCAGGTACGCGTCCGTCGCGGCGACCGGATCAAAGGCCTTCGTCTCGGCCAGCGCTGGCAGCGCCAGCAGCAGTCCACACGCCAGGACGACACCGCTTCCCCATCGCAGCCGCATGCCTTGCTCCTCGCCGTGCCCGCACTGCTCATGCGCGGCAACCGTGGCACGGGGTCCTACCTCAAGAGGCGCTCACCGGGTACTGGCCAGGCGAAGCTTGCCCTCCAGGCGGGACAGGCGAAGGCGGTGCTCCTCGGGGGACTCAAGTGGCGCCGCGAGCCGCGCGTGGTGCAGCGCGCGCGGGAAGTCCTTCAGCGAGTGCTCGTAGAGCTTGGTGAGCGCCAGGTGCAGCGGAGGCTCCTGCGCGCCCCGCGCCGCGCCGAGCGCCCGCTGCAGGTGCTCCGCGGCGGCCCGGGTGTCTCCGGCCCTGCGGGAGAGTCGGGCGGCCAGGGTGAGCGCCTCGACGCTCACCGTGCCGCCACCCGCCGCCGCCGCCCGGGCGAAGGCATGCGCCCGCTCATAGTCCCGCGCCCGCTCGGCCACCCCGGCGAAGCCCAGTAAGTCCCTGGGGTCCTGGGCGCTCACCGCCTCGAAGCGCCGGCCCAACTCGCCCAGCAGCGCCGCCAGCAGCAGCAAGTCATTGGCGTTGTGCTCCAGCACCGGCGTCAGCGTGGAGCCGTCTCCGCCCCGGAGGAAGCGGAAGTAGAGGTCCGGTATCAGCGAGCCATCCACGTCTCCCACCCGGCGGTGGCCCAGCACCTGCTCCTCCACGTGCACCAGCCGCGTGCCCGCGCCCCGGTGCTTGAAGACGCGGCGCGCGCAGTGCAGCAGGTCCAGGTGCGGCAGCGTGGCGGGCACCGGTACGCGGTTGAGCACGAAGCGGGTGCGCAGCAGCGGCCAGTCGAAGCTCTTGCCGTTGAAGGTCACCAGGCACGAGGAAGCCGCCATCCGCTCGGCCAGCACCCGCAGCAGTGGGGCCTCCTCGCCCAGCCGGCGTAGGAACAGCTGGTGCACCCGCAGCGAGCGGCCCTCGAACCAGGCCAGCCCCACCAGGAAGGGCACCGTGCCCGTGCCTCCGGCCAGCCCTGTCGTCTCCGTGTCCAGGAAGAGCATCCGCCGGAAGTCCACCTCGGCCAGCTCGGGGTGCAGCGCCAGGCTGGCGACGATGCGCGCCTCCACGTCCAGCGCGCTCGCCACCGGGGCGTTACCGTGGCGGTGCTCGGGCGACAGCACGCGCTCGGACACGTGCACCTGGCCGTGCGGGGTGCTGCGCGCCTCCACCGGCAGCGGGCCGGGACGGGGAGCGGCCTCCGCCTTGCGCGCCGCCACCGTGCTCTGCCGCTGGGACCACTGCGCCATCATCTGGCGCAGGGCCTCGATGCGAGGATCCTTCGAGCGGGGCGCCTCGGCGGTGGCGGAAGCCGGGTCCGGTGCTGGAGCCACGGGCGCCGCGGGCACCTCCACCGAGGGCGCCGGGGCAGACGGCTTGCCACCCGGGCCTACCGTGGAGAGCCGTGCCAGCTTGCGCTTCAGGTCCACGGCGCACCTCTCCTATTGCACGCCGGCCACGCCGAGCGCGGAGAGCACCTCGAGCCCCAGCCGCTTGCGGGGGTGAGGATCCACCGGCGCGCTCCCGGGCTGAGTCCCCGCGGCCGGACCGATGCAGGCCGGACAGCCCTCCTCGCACTGGCAGGACTCCAGCAGGTGGCGGGTGCGTCGCAGCAGCTCCTCGCGCTGATCGAAGAGCCGCGCCGCCAGCCCCACTCCGCCCGGCACGTTGTCGTAGAGGAAGATGGTCGGATCGTACCCCACCGCCCCATCCTTGCGCGGCGGCCCCTCCGCCTCGTCCCGGCTGCCAATCGTCTTGCCCACGTCGCGCGGATCGATCATCAACCCCACGCAGGCCACCGTGCGCAGCGCGTTGGCCACCCCGCGCAGCGCGTCGATCACCGCGGGCCGGGGCACCGCCATCGAGCGCACCACGGACTCGGGCACCGTGAGCCACAGCGAGGTGGTGTGCATCTGCATCTCGGGCAGCGTCACGTCCCCGTAGCCCACGTTCTCGTGGGTGTGGAACTTGATCTTCTTGTAGCCCACCACCTTCTCGATGACGCTCACCTCGCCCATGCCCGCGCGCAGCTCCGCGCCCAGGTGGGCGCCCTGGTCCTCCTGCAGCACATTGACGCGCACGTACGTCATCGCGTCGGTGAAGTAGTCGGGCGCCACCTTGCGCACGTAGGCCTTGTGGTTGTCGTAGTCGAAGCGCTCCACCTGGTACTGCTCGCCCTCGTGCTGGTAGATGGCCTGCTCGTGCAACATGGTGTGCGCCGAGCGGAAGTCCATCTCCGCCAGCGTCCGGTCCGTGCCCCGCTCGATGATGACGACGTTGTCCCAGCCCACGCTGCGCAGCGAGACGTGGTTGGCGGGGTACGCGTCCGCCGACCAGTGGAACACCCGGCGGCCCCCCTCTCCGCTCGAGGCGTGCACCACCTCGTGCTGCTCCAGGAAGCCCAGCGCGTCCGTGGTGGACTCCACCGGAACATCCCCGAAGCCGTCTCCCTCCTCGAAGGGCAGCTCGAAGGCGGCGCACTTCATGTGCTGCACGAGGATCTCCACGTTGTCCGGATCGATGCGCGCGTGCTCCACCGGCGCGCCCGTGAGGAAGCGCGGATCCCCGGCGAAGTACTGGTCCAACGGCGCGCTCGAGGTGACGAGCAGCGCAAGGCTGCCGTGCCCCCGGCGCCCGGCCCGGCCGAAGCGCTGCCACAGCGCCGCCACCGAGCCCGGGTAGCCGGCGCACACCACCGCGTCCAGCGAGCCGATGTCGATGCCCAGCTCCAGCGCGTTGGTGGCCACCACGCAGCGCACCTCTCCAGCGCGCAGGGCCGCCTCGGTGGCCCGGCGGGTGCCCGGCAGGTAGCCGCCCCGGTAGCCCTGAATGAGGTTGGGATCCAGCTTCTCCTCGACGAAGCGATCCCTCAGGTACTTGAGCATCACCTCCACCGAGTTGCGCGACTGGCCGAACAGCAGCGTGGACACGCCCGAGCGGACCAGGTCCGACACCAGCCGCACCGAGCTCTTCAGGTAGCTGGCGCGGATGCCCAGCTCGGCGTTCACCACCGGCGGGTTGTAGACCATGATGCGGCGCTCGCCCGAGGGCGCGCCGCTCTCCGAGACGAGCTCCACCTTGCGGCCCAGCATCCGCTCGGCGTGGGCCTTGGGGTTACCAATCGTGGCCGAGGCGAGGATGAACACCGGCGAGGCGCCATGGAAGCGCGCCACCCGCTGCAGCCTGCGCAGCACGTTGGCCAGGTGCGAGCCGAACACGCCCCGGTACGTGTGCAGCTCGTCGATGACGACGTAGCGCAGGTTGGAGAACAGCCGCGCCCAGTTGGCGTGGTGCGGAAGAATGCCGGTGTGCAGCATGTCCGGGTTGGTGAGCAGCACGCCGCTGCGCTCCCGGGCGGCCCGGCGCGCGTCGGCCGGGGTGTCTCCGTCGAAGGTGATGGCGCCGTGCTCCAGCCCCGCCTCGCGCATGAAGATGCGCAGCGACTCCTCTTGATCTCTCGAGAGCGCCTTGGTGGGGAACAGGTAGAGGGCGCGCGCCTGCGGCTCGCGGGCGAACAAGTCCAGCAGCGGCAGGTTGTAGCAGAGGCTCTTGCCCGAGGCGGTGGGCGTGGCGATGACCAGGCTCTGCCCGGCGCGCGCCAGACGGAAGGCCTCGGCCTGGTGGGAGAAGAGCTGATCAATCTTGCGGTGGCGCAGGGCCTCTCGCACCTGGGGCGCCACCTCGTCGGGAATGGGCGCGTAGACGCCGGGCCGGGCCGGCAGCACCTGATCCAGCGCGAACGCGGGCCACAGCTGCCGATCGTTGCGCCACCCCTGGAGCACCGCGTCGAGCCCTCGAGGACCGAGCCACGGGCTACGTCGGGGCCCAGCGAACGCTTCCGCTTCCTTCTCAGGCTTCATGGGGCTGGGCACTGTACAGACGTGCACCCCGTGAGGCAACGGGCTCAGCGTGGGCGCGAGGCCACCAGCCGCGCCTCGTGCCGGCCCTCCTCCGTCCATCCCTCGGTGTACGAGATGAGCTCCAGCCCCTGCACCAGCCGTGGCAGCTCTCCGTCCTCGAGCAGGAAGCGGGCGGAGGGGTGTGGGTGGCGCTGGAGGTTGGCCCGGGTGGGCTGTGAGAAGACGAGCAGCCCGCCCGGAGCGAGCACCTGGGAAATGGCGGCGAACAGCGGGCGCCAGAGGAAGTTCAGGCACAGCACCAGCGCGTACGGCCCAGGTGGCAGCGGCTCGCACTCCACGTCCACCCGCTGGGTGCGAAGGGCCACTCCGGCCTCACGCGCGACGGCGGCAGCCCGCTCGAGCGCCACGTCCGAGATGTCCAGCAGGGTGACGTCCAGCCCCCGGTGTGCCAGCCAGAGCGCGTCGTGCCCGGGGCCTCCCGCCACGTCCAGCGCCCGCCCGGTGCCCGGCAGCTGGCCCGAGAGCGAGCGCAGAAAAGCCGCGGGCTCGCGAGCCTGCGCCGCCTCACGGTAGCGACTGTTCCACCTGTGCCTGTCTTCCTCGGACATGAAGCCTCTCGGGCGCCAGCCTAGCGGATGGTCAGCGAGAGCGAGTCACCCTCTCGCACCGTGAGCGCCTCTTCGGTGGTGCCCACCTGGTCCGAGCCGATGGGATCGAGCTGGAAGTTCAGCGCGCCCTGATCAATGACCATGTGCGCGGGAATGACGAAGGTGCGCTGAGTCATGCCCGGCACGGTGCCCAGGCGGATGCGCCGCGTTCCATCCAGCACGTGCACATTGAAGTCGATGGGCCGTTGGTTGCGCACTTCGATCAGCGTCCGGGGGCGCTCGTCGGTGGACAGCGTCCTGGAGTCTTTCGCGCCGCTGCAACCAGCGCCCACGAGCCACAGCACCAACGACAGGGTCTGCACAGCGCGCATACCACCTCCGAGTCAACGGGTTGTCATACACGCACCATCGGGGCAGGCCCCGGCCCGGTCCGCATCAATGTTGAACCGCAAGCACAGTGCCCGCGCCCGCTCACGGTGCCAATCGAGTTCGAGCAGTCCCAGGATCTGCAAGCCCACCTGGCACGTTCTCCTCCGTATGGAGAGGACTTTCTACGCTGAGCCTTCCACTCAAGAGGAGGCAAAGCGATGAGAGCCTGGCAGGTGCTCTGGCGCATGGAGGCGCTGCTGCTGGCGGTGATGGTGGGCTGCAGCGGCACGCCGCAGGTGCTGCGGGTGGACACGGGGGCCAGAGGTGAAACCGTGCTCTTCATTCCGCGCACGGAGCGGGTTGAGCCGGTGGAGGTGTCGGCAGAAGAGGTGCGCCAGGCCCTTCGGAGCATGGCACGCGAGGTGCGGCTGACGGGTACGCCGAGAGAGACGGTGGACCGGTTGCTGGAGTTGGACGCGCAGTACGGCAACTACCTGTACCTGACGGGAGAGCACAAGTTGGTGCCGCAGGGGGCGGGAATGCCGTTGGAAGGCGCGCTGACGCCAGAAGAGCAGCAGTTGGTGAGTCGCTACAAGGCCTGGTGCCGCAGCGCGCATGGGTACGAGGGGGACTGCCTAGGAGGAGCCCTGGTGGAGGGCAAGTACCTGGACCCCCGGGGCCGGTACATGTGGGCCATGGCGCTGAGCAAGAGCCCGGTGCTGGAGGAGTTCCAGCGGGCGCTGGGAGAGATGGTGAGCATGCGGGCGGTGGTGCAGGCGGCGCTGGGCGCCATGGTGACGCTGCTGGTGCTGCTGGCGCTGCCCGAGCCGGTGACAAAGGTGGTGGCCGCGTGGACGACGGTGGCGCTGATCGTCTGGGTGGGTGCCAGCACGCTCTACAACCTGATTACAGGGTGGTTCGAGCTGATGAAGGAGGTGAGGGAGGCCACCACCTTCGGGCAGATACGGGACGCGGGAGAGCGATTCGGCCGATTGTTCTCGCGGGAGGCGGCGCAGGCGTTCGCGCTGGTAACGATGGCGCTGCTGACGCACACGGCGAAGGGCTTTGGGGAGCAGGTGGCGAGGCTGCCGGGCTCGGCGCAGGTGTCGATGCAAGCGGCGGGACGGGACAGCCTGCTGCTGTCCGAAGTGAGCGCGGTGGAGTCGGTGGCGGTGACGGCCGAGGGCTTCAGCGTAGCGCTGCCACCGTTCGCCATGGCCATGACAGCCAATAAGGGACCAAGCGGCCGCAAGCAGCAGCATCACATGGCGACCATCTCGAACAGTAAGTCCCCCCTGCGTGGTGGTCCTTGGACACCCCGCTTCCAGGAGATTTTCGCCAAGGCGGGAATGAGGCTGAAGGACCCGGAGAATGTGGTACCCGTCGAGGGACACTACGGACCGCATCCTGAGAAGTACCATCGAATCGTCCATCGGCGGTTGGACGACGCAACAAGAGGGTGTCGCAGCATGGCTCAGTGCCGCGAGATGTTGACGCGTGAGCTTGATGACCTTGCACAAGAGATCGTTACGCCTGGCACCGAGCTGAACCAACTCGTAACCCGGAATAAAGCCCGGTAGAGAGCCACCATGGCGGCGCGCTTTTTTGAACTCTACGATGATCTCTATATCCGCGGTCGCTGGCACCTGAAGAATCCTACGGATACCAGGGGCATCGCGCTGGATGACTGGTCCTTCAGGCTTGGAACGCCTGTGCACGTCGAGGGGCGTCTGAATATCTTGCTGGAACGCCCAGGTACGCCGCTCGGCTTCTCCGAGACCAACTCAAGGATCCCTGTTCTTCATGTCAAGGCCGCGTCCATCTTCGTGGAGCTGGCTCCTGGGGATGTACAACTGATCTCCGTGGATATCGAAGGCCAGCCTGATCAGTACGTGATCATGGTTGCCACGCGGTTGATCCGCTGTGTTGACGAGAAGGCTTCCAGAATCCGCCTCTGGACTCATGAAGATGGCGTGCCTCACAAGGTGGGCCAGTACAGAGATGTTCGGGATATGCGTATCGACAAGGCGAAGGTTGAGCAGGCAGAAGTGTTTCGCCCCGAGGGATGGCCAGGCACGCTGATCATCTCTGAGCGGCTCAAGGACGCCTTGGAGCTCCTGGAAGTCACTGGTACGAAGTTCGAGGAGGTGTGACGGCACCAAGGACCTGTGTGAGGCTGTCCACCATGTCCACCCGGCCCCCTTCGGATCCCGCGCTCGACCTGCTGCACCAGCAGACCCGGCAACCGTTGGATGCGCTCTTCTCCCCGCGCAGCGTGGCGGTGGTGGGCGCCAGCGAGCGCGCGGGCAGCGTGGGCCGCACCGTGCTGTGGAACCTCATCAGCAGCCCCTTTGGCGGCACCGTCTACCCCATCAACCCCAAGCGGCCCAACGTGCTCGGCATCCGCGCGTGGGCCTCGCTCGGCGCGCTGCCCGAGCCGGTGGACCTGGCGGTGGTGGTGACGCCCGCGCCTACCGTGCCCGCCGTCATCCGCGAGTGCGTGGACATGGGGATTTCAGGCGCCCTCATTCTCTCCTCCGGGTTCAAGGAGACGGGCGCCGAGGGCGCCCAGCTGGAGCAGGAGGTGCTGCGCGAGGCCCGTCGCGGGCGCATGCGCCTGATTGGCCCCAACTGCCTGGGGTTGATGCGGCCCACCACGGGGCTGAACGCCACCTTCGCCCGCGCCATGCCCCGCCCCGGCAACGTGGCGCTGATCAGCCAGAGCGGCGCGCTGCTCAGCGCCATCCTGGACTGGAGCCTGCGCGAGACCGTGGGCTTCAGCACCGTCGTCTCTCTGGGCTCCATGCTGGACGTGGGCTGGGGAGACCTCATCGACTACCTGGGCAATGACGCACGCACGCGCAGCATCTTGCTGTACATGGAGTCCATTGGAGACGCGCGCGCATTCCTCTCGGCGGCGCGAGAGGTGGCGCTGCAGAAGCCCATCATCGTCATCAAGGCGGGGCGCACCGAGCAGGCAGCGCGGGCGGCGGCCTCGCACACGGGCATGCTGGTGGGCAGCGACGAGGTGCTCAGCGCCGCGTTCCGCCGAGCGGGCGTGCTGAGAGTGGACAGCGTGGAGGATCTGTTCTCCATGGCCCAGGTGCTGGCCAAGCAGCCCCGGCCCGATGGACGCAGGCTCACGCTGGTGACGAACTCGGGCGGACTGGGCGTGCTGGCCACCGACACGCTGGTGTCCGGTGGAGGCGAGGTGGCCAGGCTGTCAGCCGCCACGGTGCAGGAGCTGGACAAGCTGCTGCCGCCCCAGTGGAGCCACGCCAACCCGGTGGACATCCTCGGAGACGCGGACGCGGAGCGGTACGCCCAGGTGGTGCAGGCCGCGGGAGCGGACGAGAACAGCGACGGGCTGCTCGTGATGCTCACCCCGCAGGACAAGACGCAGCCCACGCAGACGGCGGACCGGCTCAAGGCGTATGCGCGGCTGGGCAAGCCGGTGCTGGCGTGCTGGATGGGAGGCTCGGAGGTGGCCGCGGGGGAGAAGATCCTCACGGACGCGGGCATTCCCACGTTCGGCTATCCGGACACGGCGGCGCGCATCTTCAATTACATGTGGCGCTACAGCTACAACCTCAGCGCGCTGTACGAGACGCCCACGCTGGCCGAGGAGCCCACGGGCAACGGGCGCGAGCAGGCACGGGAGCTGATCCTGGCGGTGCGCGCGCAGGGGCGCACGGCGCTGACGGAGCACGAGTCCAAGCTGCTGCTGGAGGCGTACGGCATTCCCACGGTGGAGACGCGGCTGGCGGCCACGGCGGACGAGGCGGTGGCGCAGGCCGGGGCGCTGGGCTACCCGGTGGTGGTGAAGCTGCACTCGCACACCATCATCCACAAGACGGACGTGGGCGGGGTGCGGCTGAACCTGGGCAGCGCGGCGGAGGTACACGAGGCGGTGGAGGGCATCCGCGCACGGCTCGTGGAGCTGGGCCGAGCCCAGGGCTTCGACGGGGTGACGGTGCAGCCCATGGTGAAGCTGGATGGGTACGAGCTCATCCTCGGCAGCGGCGTGGACGCGCAGCTGGGCCCGGTGCTGCTGTTCGGCGCGGGCGGGGTGCTGGTGGAGGTGGTGCGGGACCGGGCGCTGGGGCTACCACCGCTGAACACCACGCTGGCGCGGAGGATGATGGAGCGCACCCGAATCTTCCAGGCGCTGAAGGGCGTACGGGGCAGGCCGCCGGTGGACCTGGTGGCGCTGGAGAAGCTGCTGGTGCGCTTCAGCCAGCTGGTGGTGGAGCAGCGCCTCATCCGCGAGGTGGACATCAACCCGCTGCTCGTCTCGCATGAGCGCCTGGTAGTGCTGGATGCGCGCGTGGTGCTGCACCCGCTGGAGGCGAAGGAGTCCGAGCTGCCACCGCTGGCCATTCAGCCCTACCCCCAGCAGTACCAGGGACGGCTGGTGGGGCGGAATGGCGAGGTGCTGAACCTGCGCCCCATCCGCCCGGAGGACGAGCCGAGGATGGTGGCGTTCCACCGCACGCTGTCCGAGCAGAGCGTGTTCACCCGGTACGCGGGCATGCTGCGCCTGGAGCAGCGCGTGGCCCACGAGCGGCTGGCGCGCATCTGCTTCATCGACTACGCGCGGGAGATCGCCCTGGTGGCGGAGAACCCCGGAGTGGACGGGGGCGAGATTGTCGGGGTGGGCCGGCTGACACGGCTGCCTGGTACCCAGGATGGCGAGTTCGCCATGCTCATCAGCGACCGGATGCAGTGCCAGGGCCTGGGCACCCAGCTGCTACAGCGGCTGGTGGAGATCGGCCGCGAGTGGGGCCTTGCCCGCATCGTGGCGGACATCCTGGCGCGCAACACGCCCATGCAGCGGGTGTGCCGCAAGCTGGGCTTCGAGATCCTTGGCGCCGAGGACCCTACAGAGGAGATGGTGAAGGCTGTGAAGGTGCTCGGGTAGGCGGTTAGACTGGGCCATGCCTTCTTCCCGCAATCATTGTCTCTTTGATGGGCTGCGCCTGGAGCGCGTGCGTGCCTCGCGGCAGTTCGAGGACGGCCGCTTCCGCAACACGGCGCCCGTGGGGCCAGGGCTTCAGGGCAACCCGTTGCCCTTGCTGGGTGAGTTCTTCTTCGGTGGCGAGCAGCGCACTCCGCCCGGAGTGCTTCCGCTGGAGAGCCCGCTGGAGACGTGGGCACGCCAGCCGCAGAGCGGCATGCGCGTCACCTGGCTGGGCCACAGCACGGTGCTGCTGGAGCTGGACGGAGCGCGCGTCCTGACGGACCCCGTGTTTGGTGAGCGTGCCTCACCGATGACGTTCGCTGGCCCCAAGCGCTTCCACCCCGTGCCCGTGGCGCTCGAGGCGCTGCCGAAGCTGGATGCGGTGCTGGTGTCGCACGACCACTATGATCACTTCTGCCGTCCGACGATCGCGGCGCTGGCGAAGCGGCGCGTGCCCTTCGTCACCTCGCTGGGCGTGGGCGCGCGCCTCGAGGCGCTGGGCGTGGCCCCGGAGCTGATCACCGAGCTGGACTGGTGGGAGCATGCCACCGTGGGGCCCCTGGGCTTCACCGCGACGCCGGCCCAGCACTTCTCCGGGCGGGGGCTGGCGGACCGGAACCAGACGCTGTGGGCCTCGTGGGTGCTGAGCACCGACAAGCGCCGCGTCTTCTTCAGCGGAGACACGGGGCTGACCACCGAGTTCGAGGAGATTGGCCGCCGCCAGGGCCCTTTCGAGCTGGTGATGCTCGAGGTGGGCGCGTTCCACCCCAGCTGGAGCGCCGTGCACCTGGGGCCGGAGAACGCGCTCAAGGCGCACGCGATGCTCGGCGGCGGCACGCTGCTGCCGGTGCACTGGGGCACCTTCAACCTGGCGCTGCACGCCTGGGACGAGCCGGTGGAGACGCTGCTGCGGCAGGCCTCGGAGCAGGGCGTGCGGCTGCTCACCCCGCGCCTGGGCGCCGCCATCGAGCCGGCCTACCAGGAGCAGCCCACCCCGTGGTGGCGCGAGGTGGGCACCGCGGCCCCCCGGCTGCTCTCGCCCGCCTGAGCGCCCGTTACTTCTCGGACAGCTCGGCGCGCCAGTGCCCGCGGTGCTCGTAGGCTCGGGCCAATTGCTCACGCAGGGCGGCGATCAGCTGCTCGTTGCCGTCCTGGGTGTAGCCCTCGAGCGCCTTCTGGCACTGCGGCACGCGGGACAGGAACTCGTCGAGCACTGGCTGGGTGAGCTGCTTCGTGTACATGCCGTAGCCCAGCTTCTCCAGGTACAGCCCGTTGATGACCTGCTCGAACTGGCCCTCCACCGGGATCGACAGCAGCGGCTTGTGCAGGTACACCGCCTCGCTCATCAGCGTGTACCCGCCGCCGGCCACCACCGCGCGCGAGGTGCGCAGGTCGTCGATGAAGCCCTTCTCGCTGAACGGCCGGTACATCAGGTTGCCGTCCACCACGTCCTCGGTGATGTCACGGCGCAGGCCGTAGATGCGGCACGGCAGCCCGCTCTTCTTGAGGATGTTGGGCAGCTCCGTGTTCGTCGTGGACGTCTGGTACACCAGCAGGTGCTCACCCGGCTCGGACTTCGCCGCCAGGATCTCCGGACGCAGAATGGAGGGCGCCAGCGTGGTGCGCTCCTTGCGCACCGGCGGGTAGAAGAACGTGGTGATGAGGTAGTGGAACGCCCCGGGCAGCTTCGCCTTCACGATGGCGCGCGTGCCCTCGTAGGCGTCCTCGAAGCCCGCGAGCAGCTCCGGCTCGTGCTTGCACCGGTTGATGATCTGCATGTTGTCCACGCTGATGACGGGCAGCCGGTGCAGCTTGGCGAACATGTAGCTGAAGCTCTCGAAGTCGCTGACGACGACGTCCGGCTGGAACTTCTCCACCAGCTCGAAGTACTGGCGGATGTTCTGCGGCCAGCCCGTCACCGCGCCCTGCAGGTTCTGCAGCAGCGTCTGCCACTTGCTCACCGAGTTGCCTTCATAGGCCAGGGTGTAGCCCCAGATGCCGTGCACGTTCTCGAAGCGCTTGGCCAGGTAGTCCCGCGCCCGTCCGGACACGACGATGTGGACCTCGTGCTGCTTGGTGAGCTCCTCGAGCAGCACCCGCGAACGCGTCGCATGGCCCATGCCCTCGCCCACCACTCCGTAGAGAATTCGCATGGCCCCGCAGCATATGCAGGATGTGGCGTCCTTGCCCGCTCGGTGATAGCTCCAGGGGCCATGACGCCCCCCTCCCCCGCTCCCGGCACCCCCGCCCAGGCCGGCTTCGGCCGCGCCGCCGTGGTCGGCCTGTGTGGCGGCATGTTCATTGGGGGGGTGGGGCTGCTGGTGCTCGGCCTGCGCGGCATGTTTGGCCAGCCCAACTGCATTGGCCTGGGCGAGCAGGAGTGCGAGCTCATCATCGAGGCCTTCTTCCATGTAGGACGGGTGCAGACGCTCTGCGGCGGCGCGCTCATCGCCCTGGCCGCGTCCGTCTTCATCCTCGCCCGCCCCCGCTTCTTCGCTCCGCCCGCCTCCCCGTCCCAGCCTCCTCCCCAGCCGTGAGCCCCGGGCCTCGAGGCTCCTTGCCCCTGGAGCGGACGAGCCAGCAGGCCACCACTCTGGGTAGCGCCCAGGCTTAAGGCCAGCTAATTACCCCTAGCCTTATGCTCGGCCTTCGGTGTAGGAGGCGCCCTTATGCAGCTTGAATCCCTGAAGATGTTCTGTGACGTGGTGGAGACGGGTTCTTTCTCTCGCGCCGCGCAGCTCAACCATGTGACGCAGTCGGCGGTGAGCCAGCAGATCCGCGCGCTGGAGAACCGCTATGAGCAGAAGCTGCTGTCGCGCAGCGCGCGCCAGGTGACGCCCACGCCCGCCGGCGAGCGCCTGTTCCGCGGGTGCAAGGAGATTCTGGCGCGCTTCGCCGAGGTGGAGGCCGAAATCCGCGAGCAGGCCACCGAGGTGCAGGGCACCAGCACGGTGTCCACCATCTACTCGGTGGGGCTGCACGAGCTGCAGAGCGTGCAGAAGCAGCTGCTGAAGACGCACCCCAAGGTGAACATGCGCCTGAACTACCGGCGCAATGACCAGGTGTACGACGACGTGATTCTGGGCGCGGCGGAGATTGGCATCGTCGCCTACCCGCAGCCGCGCGCGGGCGTGGACATCCTCCCCTTCCGCGACGACAAGCTGGGGGTGGTGTGCGCGCCGGGCCACGCGTTCGCTTCGAAGGCCAAGGTGAGCCTCACGGCGCTGTCGGGGGTGCCCTTCATCGCCTTCGATCGCGAGGCGCCCACGCGCAAGGCGCTGGACCGGCTGTTCCGCGAGAAGAACCTGGACCTCAACCCCGTGATGGAGATGGACAACGTGGAGACCATCAAGCGCGCGGTGGAGATGGGGCTGGGAGTGGCCATTCTGCCGCTGTCCACGTGCCATGCCGAGGTGACAGCCGGCTCGCTGGTGGTGAAGCCGTTCGCCGAGGGGCCGGTGTCGCGCCCCATTGGCCTGCTGATTCGCAAGGGCAAGTACCTGGACCGCGCCTCCGCCGCCGTGCTCGAGGCCTTCAAGCTGGCCGCGCAGCTGGAGGAGTAGGCCCGGCCTACCTGGCCTGCGGCGGACGCTTCCTTCCCTACATGGCCAGTGTTGATCTTCGTGGGCAGGCGGGTTCTGCTGGTTGGGCGGAGGAGCGGGAGGACGCGGTGAGCACTGCAGTCAGGTGGGAAGTCATCGACCGCGTGCTGTTCGCACGGTGGACCAACCCCCCGTCAAAACAGGACGTCACGACGCTGCTGGGCGAGGCGACGGCGCTGCGCGAGCGGCTGGGCCCGCCGCTCATCTACGTGGCCTGCATCGACTCGCGGGTGAAGATCCCCAACGCGGAGGAGCGCGCCAACCTCAACGACATGCTGAGCCGGGGCCGCACGCTGGCGGAGTCGGCGCACATCGTCATCGAGGGGAGCGATCTGCAGAACAGCCTTCAGCGCGTCATCATCTCGGGGATGCTGATCGTCACCCGGACGTATGACGACTACCTCTCGGTGCACAAGAACATCGACTCGATTGCGCCGGACGTGAGCCGGCGGCTGGGCAAGGACGCCGCTCCCATCATTCAGCTGGCGCGCGAGCGCGGCCTGGCGGTGTAGCTCAGTACAGCTTGCGCAGCCGGGCGGCGAAGAAGCCGTCCCAGCCCTCGGGGCCTGGCAGGGTGCGCAGCCACGCCTGGCTCGTGGGCAGCTTCAGGTGCGGCAGCACGGCCGGCTCGGCGGTCCACTCGGGGTGGCTGCGTAGGAACATGTCCACCTGATCCTGGCCCTCCTGGGGCTCGGTGGTGCACACCGCGTACACCAGCAGCCCGCCAGGGGGCACGGCCTCCTGGCAGTTCTCCAGAATGCGGCGCTGGAGCGAGGCCAACCGGCCAATGTCCTCCTCCTTGCGCCGGTAGCGCAGCTCCGGGTGGCGCCGCAGCGTGCCCAGCCCCGAGCACGGCGCGTCCACCAGCACCGCGTGGAACTCGCCCAGGCCCTCGGGCAGGGGCTGCGTCGCATCATGCGCCACCGCCCGCAGCCGCCCGGACAGGCCCAGCCGCTTCGCCTCGCTCTGGATTTTGGGCAGCTTGTTGGCGTGCAGGTCCAACGCCACCACCTGCTCGTGCTCCTGGGCCAGGTGGCAGGCCTTGCCGCCCGGCGCGGCGCACGCGTCCAGCACGCGGGCCGTCTCGGGCACGGCGCCGTAGACGCCGACGAGCTGCGCGGCCTCGTCCTGCACCTGCCACAGGCCCTCGGCGTAGCCGTACACGTCCTCCAGCCTTCCCAGCGGAGGCAGGATGATGCCCAGCGGGGACACCGGCGTGGGCTGCACCTCCAGGCCCACCTCGCGCAGCTGGGTGAGCAGCGCCTCGCGCGTCACCTTCGTGGTGTTCACGCGCACCACCACGGGCGGCGTCTGGTTGTCCGCCACCAGCATGGCCTCGGCGCGCTCGCGGCCGAAGTGGCGGATCCACCGCTCCACCAGCCAGCGGGGGTGGCTCTCGCGGATGGACAGGTACTCGGCCACCTCGCTCGCGTCAGGCAGCGGCGGGCTGGGCAGCCCCGCCAGCTTGCGGAGGATGGCGTTGACGAAGCCCGAGGCGCGCGCGAGCCCCACGTCCTTGAGCGCCTGCACCGTCTCGGCCACGGCGGCACGGGCGGGCACCCGGGTGTGGAACAGCTGGTAGGCCCCCAGCCGGAGCGCGGCGAGCACCCGGTCCTCCATCGCGTCCAGCTTCCGGTCCGCGAAGCGGGCAATGGCGTAGTCCAGCGCGAGCTGCCGCCGGGTGGCGCCATAGACGAGCTCGGTGACGAAGCCCGCGTCGCGCGGATCCTTCAGCGGAGACTCGGACAGCGCGGTGTCGAGCACCACGTTGAGGTACGCGTCCGTGGCGCGCACCCGCGCCAGCACCTGAATGGCGAGGACCCGGGCGCTCATTCTTCGAGCTGCGTCATCATGTCCACCAACTGCTCATCCGTCAGCCGGGTGGCAGGCAGGGTGGAGAGAGTGAGCGTCTGCAGGCTGTCCTCGAGCATGTCGCGGTGGCCGCTCTCGGCGGGGGCGCCGCGCTGCACCTCCAGCCACTGGGTGCGCGCCCAGGTGGCCAGCGCCGCGGGGCTGAGCTTGCCGGCCAGCCGGTCGGCGATCTTCTCGCGCACCAGCGCCCGGGTGAGCATGTCCGCGGCGGGTGTGTCCTTCGAGCCGCCGCGCCCAATCGTCTTGCCGCCCTTGGCGGGCTTGTCCGCGGCCTGAGCCTTGCGGCCCAGCGTTTTGGACGGAGAGCCCGCCTCGGCGGTGCGCGCCAGGGCCTTGGCCGGAGAGGCGGCAGGAGCCTCCGCCTTGCGGCCCAGCGTCTTCTCCTTCGCGGCGAGGGCCACCTTGGCGCGCTCCCCCCGGGCGGCGAACTCGCCCTTGCCGAAGCGGGTAATGGCCTGGAGGTACGGCTCGAAGCCCTTGCCGGAGATCTGCGCCGCGCACGCCTCCTTCAGCACGGACTGCTTGGCGCGGGCCCCGTCCAGGTGCACCTCGACGGCGGGCAGGCCAATGGCCTCCAGCGCATCCCTCAGCGCGTGGGAGCCGAAGAGGCCCGAGGGGTTCACCACCACGCCGGCCACGTTGCGGCGCTCGGCGTGCAGGGTATCGATGAGCACGCCCTCATGGTTGGACTGGACGATCTTCAGCTCCAATCCCTGCTGGGTGGCCTCGGCGCGCAGCGCGCGGTTGAGGTCCTCGAACCGGCCGCCGGCGGTGCCCTCGCGCTCCCCCAGCAGGTTCAGGTTCGGCCCGTGCAGCACCAGGACTTTCATGCTCATGCCCTTCTCTCCTTCTGTTGAGACGAACAGCTCTCAGCTCTTGCTCTCAGCCGGGGCCGAGAACGGCTGGCTGCCCGGCGCCAGCTTGTGGCCCGAGAGAAACTCGGCGGCGCTCATCACCCGCTTGCCCTCCAGCTGAACGTCCAGCAGCACGAGCGAGCCCTCGCCACATGCCACCTCCAGCCCCTGGGGGCCCGCGCTCAGCACCGTGCCTGGTGCCCCCTGGCCCGAGCCTACCCGCACCCGGTGCACCTTGAGGCGGGCCCCGTTGAGCCCGGTGTACACACCGGGCCACGGGGTGAAGGCGCGCAGCCGCCGCTCCAGCTCCACCGCGGGGCGGGAGAAGTCCAGCAGCCCATCCTCCTTCTGAATGATGGGGGCCAGCACCATGCCCTCGGAGGGCTGCGGCGCGGGCTTCAGCTCTCCGCGCAGGTACGCCGGCAGGGCCTCGCGCAGAATGTCCCCGCCCAGCCGCGACAGCTTCCCGTGCAGGGTGGCGCTGGTGTCCTCATGCTCGATGGGCAGGCGCTTCATGGAGATGACGGGGCCGGTGTCCAGCCCCTCGTCCATGCGCATGAGGGCCACGCCCGTCTCGGTGTCCCCGTGGGCGATGGCCCACTGAATGGGCGCGGCGCCCCGGAAACGCGGCAGCAGCGAGGCGTGCACGTTGACGCAGCCGTGGGGCGGCACCTCCAGCACGTCCTTGGGCAGGATCTTCCCGTACGCCGTCACCACGCACACGTCCGGAGAGAGCTTGCGCAGCTCCTCGGCGAACGGCGGCGTGCGCAGCTTCTGCGGCTGGAGCACCGTTAGCCCGCGCTCGAGCGCCAGCGCCTTCACCGGAGAGATGGAGATGGCGTTGCCGCGGCCCTTGGGCTTGTCCGGCTGGGTGACGACGGCCACCACCTCGCCAATGTCGAAGAGGGCGGCCAGCGAGGCCACGGCGAACTCGGGGGTGCCCATGAAGACGATACGGGGTCGGCTCATCCGTGTGCCTCAGCGGGTGGGAGTGACGGGGTGGCCACCGCTGACGGGCTTGTCCACCGCCTCGCGCTTGCGGGAGTGCAGCTCCTCGAGCACCTTGAGCGCGGCGCGGGCCTCCTCGGTGGTGGCCAGCGGCTGGAAGGCGGCCATCGCGTCCGCCAGGGCCCGGGCCTCGTCCGCCTCGCGCGCGCGGATGCGCTCCACCGCGTGGCTGAACCTGTCGAAGAACTTCTTCAGCTCGTCGTACTTGCGCAGCTGGCGCAGCCGCGGGTAGTGCCCCGCCGCCAGCGCCTCCACGTACAGGTTCATCACATAGACGGGGCCGGCCACACGGTGGGTGAAGACCAGGCCGAACAGGCCCAGGGCCACCCCAATGCCCACCACCGCCAGCACGGTGAGCCACACAATGGTCATTCCGGCCAGGCCCTCGGCGGACGAGCCCGCTTCGAGCGCCGCGGTGTGCGCCCACCAGGCCAGAGCGCCGAACAGGCCAATGCTGCCCGCGCCAATGGAGGCCAGCATGATGATGTACTTGAGCTGGAACTCACGGTCGATGAGGTAGGTGCGCCGCCGCCAGGAGCGCTTTTGCGAGGCGATGACAGATTCAGGGGGCATGCCGTTGAGAAGCCTACCCTAACCAACCCGGGGGGTTTGACCCGTTCTTCATCCCAGCGCTACGACGTGGACACATCCGCCCAGGAGGTTCCATGTCCCGTTGGCTCACCGCACTGAGTGTGGCGCTCGTCCTCTGTCTGCTCCCAGGGTGCAAGGGAGACCCCAAGACGCCCGAGTACTGGGAGAAGCAGCTGAGTGACGCGCGCAAGAAGGACGCCCGGGTGCAGGTGGTGGACGCGCTGCGCGGCTCCGGCCACCTCAATGAGAGCTTCCTGCCCATGCTTCACGGGCGGCTGGCCTCGGAGAAGCGGCCCGAGGTGAAGGCGGCGCTGGCCCGGGTGCTGGGGGACATGAAGCACCCGTCCTCGCTGGAGCCGCTGCAGGCGGCGCTGGATCCGGCCACCTCGGACACGGACGTGTCCCTGGCGAACAAGGAGCTGGCGGCGGCGCTGGGCAAGCTGGGAGATGCCCGGGCGGCCCCGACGCTGGCGGGGCTCTTGCGCTCACGCGACAACTACACCCGCATCGAAGCCATTCAGGCGCTGGGGGCGATGCGCGCGCCGGTGGGGGTGGAGCCGCTCTTGCAACTGGTGGCGGATGACAGCGCCGAGCCGCTGCTGCACAAGAAGGCCATCGAGGCGCTGGGCCGGATTGGAGACGCGCGCGCGGTGCCCCAGCTGGTGAAGATGCTGACGAAGGAGCGGCGGGGCATCTCCTTTTATGTAGAGAGCTCGTTCGCGCTGTACCAGATGGGTACGCCAGCGGCGGACGCGCTGCTGGCGGCGCTGGAGGGCAAGGACGCGGCGCTGGCCGAGTGGGCCAAGCAGCAGGGAGTGCACCCGGCCAGCTACACGATGAAGTCCGCGCAGATCCTCGGGGACCTGAGGGACCGCAGGGCGGAGGCGGCGCTGCTCAAGCAGCTGGCCTTCAAGAACGAGGACCCGCGCATTCAGGCGCTGGTGCGGATGCAGGCGGCGGACGCGCTGGGACGGATGCGGGCGGCCACGGCGGTGAAGCCGCTGTCGGGGCTGGTGATGGAGGAGGACCCGACGGTGCGCGCCTCATACGTACGGGCGCTGGTGCTGCTGGGCGGGCGCGAGGCGCTGCCAGCGCTGGAGAAGGCGGCGGCGCAGGGAGACTGGTACGCGCGCGAGGTGGCGATGCAGGGCGTGGCGATGCTGGGAGACGCGCGGGAGCAGCCGCTGTTCACCAGGTGGGCCCAGGCGGAAGCCGCGCGCACGGCCACCGAGTGCTCGGAGTACGGCGGCGACGGCTGTGAGGATCCAGCGGCGCTGGCGAAGAAGCGCGCGGAGGCGCTGGCGCGCTACGGCAAGGTGCTGGAGGCGGCGCAGGCCTGTGGCACGGAGAGCGGCTGCTGGGCCCAGAAGCTGACCGACACGGACGCGCGGCTGGTGGAGCGGGCGGCGCTGGAATTGGGGCGCGGCGGCGCGGCGGCGCACGCGGGCGCGCTGGCCGGGCGGCTCTCGGAGAAGGACGTGGACACGCGGCTGGCGCTCATCCAGGCCCTGGACTGGATGGTGGACTCGAAGGACGCGGCGTCCAAGGCGCGCGAGGCCCTGCCCAGGATTCAGGCCCAGCTCGCTGACGAGAAGGGCAACTCGCGCTTCGTGAAGGTGAACGAGGATCTGCGCCGGCTCGTCACCCGGCTCGAGAAGACCTGAGCTTCAGGGGTAATTGACCGGCGTATTGCCGTCCTCGGGGAGCGGGATGTACGCCGTCTCCCCGGGGATGCGGGCAAAGCGCTGGTGGCGCCAGTCGCTGGCGGCCTGCTTGAGCCGCTCCTTGGAGCTGGAGACGAAGTTCCAGGAGATGTAGCGAGGGCCCTCCAGCGGCTCACCGCCCAGCAGCAGCAGCCGGGTGGGCTCGTTGGCGCGCAGCAGCACCTCCGCGCCCCGCTGGAAGAAGGCGATCTCCCCGCTGCGCAGCGTCGTCTCGGTCAGCGTCACCGAGCCCTCCACCACGAAGGTGGCGCGCTCGTCGTACTCGGCCGGCAGCCGCAGCACGGCGCCCTCCTCCAACTGCGCCTCGGCGTAGAAGAGCGCGGAGGAGGTCTTCACTCCGGATTTGGCGCCAAATAGCGAGCCGGCGATCAGCCGGGTGGTGATGCCCCCGTCCACCAGCAGCGGCACGGCGCTCACGTCATAGTGCTCGAAGGTGGGCGTGCTCTCCTCCAGGCGCTGAGGCAGCGCGACCCAGATCTGCACGCCGTACATGCGCCCGGAGGCCCCCACGCGCATCCGCTCGGAGTGGACGATGCCCTGGCCCGCCGTCATCCAGTTCACCTCGCCAGGCAGGATGCGCTGCACCGTGCCCAGGCTGTCGCGGTGCACACCCTCGCCCTCGAAGAGATAGGTGATGGTGGACAGGCCAATGTGCGGGTGGGCCAGCACGGTGGACTCGTGGTCGGCCGGGAGCAAGGCGGGCCCCATCTGATCCACGAAGACGAACGGGCCCACCATCCGGCGGCGGGCCTGGGGAATGGCCCGCCGTACGGGCATCCCGCCCGGCAGATCGACGCTCCGGGCCAACATCACCAACTCCAGCTCCGGCTCCGCCATGGGCCACGCCTTTCCTTGCGCCCAGGATACCGGCACTTGCATGCCGGCGAATAGGCGCAGAAGGCGCCTGGCCCCTCGCCTGCCCTCGGGGTTCCGTTCAGGAATGGATGCCTAGCTTTCCCCCAGGGGCAAACAAACACAGGGGAGGAAACACACATGGCTAAGCACATGCTGAAGGGTTTCGTTGTCGCGGGGCTGCTGGGGGTGACGGGGCTGGCGGTGGGCTGCCAGGACAACCGCGAGGGCCAGCTGCGCGAGGACACCCGCGAGGTAGGCCAGGGCATCGACAACGCCGCGGACAACGCCGCCCGGGACGTGAACCAGTTCGGCCGCGAGGCGAACGAGGATCTGCGCGAGGGCACCGGCGGCTCGGGCAACACGGACCTCGACGTGGGTGACCGCGAGGGCGTGATCAACGACGGCGAGGGCCCCCTGGAGCAGAACGAGGCCGAAGGCACTTTCCTCGAGGACGGCAAGGGCCCCATCGAGAACAACACCGACAAGAAGTACTAAGCCGTCGCTGAAGCAAGCGGGCCGGGGTGAGGGCGCTGTGCCCCACCCCGGCCCGTGCTGTTTCAGTGCTGCAGCCCGCGAGGCGGAGGGCCCGCCTGCTGCAGCTCGCGGTGCTCCGCGTCCTCGAACACCCGCGAACGGATGAGGAAGCGCACGCCCTCGGGAGCTTCCACCGAGAAGCCGCTGCCCCGTCCCTTCACCACATCCACCGTCAGGTGGGTGTGCTGCCAGTACTCGAACTGCGGGCCGGAGATGTAGAAGGGCGTGTCCACGATGGTCCCCAGGAACACGTCCTGCTGGCCAATCTTGAAGTCACCCCTCGGGTAACACATGGGCGCGCTGCCATCACAGCAGCCTCCCGACTGATGGAACATCAGCGGGCCATGCATCCCCTGCAGCTTGCGCAGCAACGCCTCGGCCTCGGGCGTCACTGACACGCGTGGAACCGCCATGGCCTAGAAGAAGCCCATCGGCTTCGGGTCGTAGCTCACCAGCATGTTCTTGGTCTGCTGGTAGTGGTTGAGCATCATCTTGTGCGTCTCGCGGCCGATGCCCGACTGCTTGTAGCCACCGAACGCGGCGTGCGCCGGGTACAGGTGGTAGCAGTTGACCCACACGCGGCCCGCCTGGATGGCGCGGCCCATGCGGTAGGCGGTGTTCGTGTCGCGCGTCCACACGCCCGCGCCCAGGCCGTACAGCGTGTCATTGGCGGTGGCCAGCGCGTCCTCGGCGTCCTTGAACTTCGCCACCGAGACGACCGGGCCGAAGATCTCCTCCTGGAAGACGCGCATCTTGTTGTGGCCCTCGAAGATGGTGGGCTCCACGTAGTAGCCCTCGGCCAGCGCGCCCTTCAGGTTGGCGCGGCCACCACCGGTGAGCACCTTGGCGCCCTCCTTCTTGCCGATGTCGATGTACGAGAGGATCTTCTCCAGCTGATCATTGGACGCCTGGGCGCCAATCATCGTCGCGGTGTCCAGCGGGTTGCCCTGGACGATCTTCTTGGTGCGCTCCACGGCCTTCTGCATGAACGAGTCGTAGAACTTGTCCTGCACCAGCGCGCGCGACGGGCAGGTGCACACCTCGCCCTGGTTGAGGGCGAACATGGCGAAGCCCTCGAGCACCTTCTCGGCGAAGGCGTCGTTCTTGTCGAACACGTCCGCGAAGAAGATGTTGGGCGACTTGCCGCCCAGCTCCAGCGTCACCGGGATGATGTTCTCCGAGGCGTACTGCATGATGAGCCGGCCCGTGGTCGTCTCACCCGTGAAGGCCACCTTGGCGACGCGGTTGCTGCTGGCCAGCGGCTTGCCCGCCTCGACGCCAAAGCCGTTCACCACGTTGAGCACGCCGGCGGGCAGCAGATCGCCTACCAGCTTCATGAACTCGAGGATGGTGACGGGCGTCTGCTCGGCGGGCTTGAGCACCACGCAGTTGCCCGCGGCCAGCGCCGGAGCCAGCTTCCACGCCGCCATCAGCAGCGGGAAGTTCCACGGGATGATCTGCCCCACCACGCCCAGCGGCTCCTGGAAGTGGTAGGCCACCGTGTTCTCATCCAGCTCGCCCATGGTGCCTTCCTGAGCGCGGATGACGCCGGCGAAGTAGCGGAAGTGATCAATGGCCAGCGGCAGGTCCGCGGCCAGCGACTCGCGAATGGGCTTGCCGTTGTCCCACGTCTCGCTGACGGCCAGCATCTCGAGGTTGGCCTGCATCCGGTCGGCGATCTTGTTGAGGATCTCCGCGCGGGCGGTGACGGAGGTTTTGCCCCAGGCGTTCTTGGCCTTGTGGGCCGCGTCCAGCGCCTTGTCGATGTCCTCGTGGGTGGAGCGGGGAATCTCGCAGAACGCCTTGCCCGTCACCGGGGTGATGTTCTCGAAGTACTGGCCCTTCGTCGGGGGAACGAACTCACCGCCGATGTAATTACCGTAACGGCTCGCGTACTGAATCTTGCTGCCAGGCTGACCGGGGGCTTCATAGACCTTCGTCATTCGGACTTGCCTTTCGTGTTTGGGGGCCACGCGCCACGAGGGACGCGGGTGCGCAGGATAAGAGCAAAGCGACCCGGACAGGTAGGTGTCCCCCGGTGCGAACGAAAACCCATACGGTAGGAGGAACGGTGGGGTGCCAGGCGGCGTCCCATGGCGCTGTGAAACCCGCCCTGTTCTGTCTCGTTTTGATCTTCGCACTCTGCGCGCAGGCGAAGGACCGTGTTGCCGCCGCGCGTCAAAACCAATCACGCGCCGTGTCAGAGCTTTTCGCCGCCGCGGGCGTGGAATACCCGCCGCCGGAGCTGTACCTGCGCGCCTTCAAGCACGAGCGGCAGTTGGAGGTCTGGGCGGGCACGCCGGGTAAGCCGCTGAAGAAGGTGAAGACGTATCCGTTCTGCGCCGCGTCGGGCGAGCTGGGGCCCAAGCGCCAGGAGGGAGATCTCCAGGTGCCCGAGGGCTTCTACACGGTGGATCTCTTCAACCCGACGAGCGCCTACCACCTGTCCTTCCGGGTGAGCTACCCCAACGAGTCGGACCGCATCCTGGGCCGGCGGCCGCTGGGCGGCGCCATCATGGTGCACGGCAACTGCGTGAGCATTGGCTGCATCGCCATCGAGGACGAGCCCATCGAGGAGCTGTACCTCATGACGCTGGATGCCAGAAAGCGCATGGGGCGCAACGTGCCTATCCATATCTTTCCACGCCAGCTGGATGAGAAAGGGTTGGCGGAGCTGAAGAAGACGGCGGGCTCGGACACGGCGCTGCTGGCGTTCTGGCAAGGCCTGGAGCCGGGCTTCAGCCTCTTCGAGCAGACGCGGCGCCCGCCCCGCGTGAGCGTGGACCTGAAGACGGGCGCTTACAAGGTACGAGCAGGCCGATAATTCACGTCGGTAAATCCGAAGATTGGTCCTCTCCGTAGAGTTCGTGCTCCAGGGAAAGGACCGTTGGATGCCTCTTCGTCGATGGCTTGTAGGGGCCTGTCTCGGCTTGTTCGCGGTGACAGGTTGCAACTGTGGTGAGGAACAGAAGCCTCCAAACGTCGTCCTTGGGAAGGGAGACATCGGAGCCATCGCGCCCGCGGCCACTGGCGCCACCGGTGGCTTCACCGCCCCGCTGGACGCGACGCCAAGCCCCGATGGCAAGGACGTGTACTTCACGGCGCGCACCGCGGAGGGCTCGGGCGTCTTCAAGACTTCGGCCTCGGGTGGCACCATCACCCCGCTGCACGTGGGCGACCCCATCTCGGGCCCCGTGGGCATCACCGTCTCCAGCGACAACGCGATGCTCTTCATCGCCGACCCCGGCGCCTCGATCAATGACGAGGACCAGGGCGCCATCTGGATGGTGCCCACCGGCGGCGGCGCCCCCACGCTGGTCAGCGGCACCGCGGGCCATGGGCCGCGCGGCATCACCCTGCTCAACGAGGGCGGCCGAGACCAGCTCTACTTCACCGGCAAGACGCCGGCCGGCAACGAGCCGGGCGTCTTCAAGGTCTCCACCTCGGGCGGCACCGTGGAGGGGCTCGTCAAGGGCGCGCCGTTCAGCGACCCCAACGGCCTGGCGGTGACCAAGCAAGGCACCATCTACGTCGTCGACAGCGCGGCGGAGGACCTCACCGCCGGCTCGGCGCGCGTCATCCAGGTGGCCAACAACACGGCCACCGTGTTCCAGGAGGGCCTGAAGGTCGGCTTCCCGGCCGGCATCGCGCTGTCCCAGGATGAATCGGTGGTGCTCATCTCCGCGGTGGACCCCACGAAGTCCACGGACCTCGTCGTGAAGGTGAACCTCGCGACGAAGGAGCAGTCCTCGTACTCCACCGGCATCGACGCGTTCGAGGAGGCGGCGGGCCTGCACCGCGCCGCGAACGCCGAGGTGTACGCGTGGTGTGACAGCAGCGCCAATGGCTCTGGAACCGTCTTCGTGCTCACCCCCCAGTGAGCCCTCTCCCCCTTTCTTCGAGGAACTTCACGATGAAGATTCGCAATGTATGGATGACCGCGGCTGCCCTCGCGCTGGGCGCGACGGCGGTGCCGATGACCGCTCACGCCTCGAGCCACCGCGAGGCCCCCGCCATCGCGTTTGATCCGGCGGCGGACAACACGGACCTGTGGGCCTGGGTGAAGCCGGGCTCGCACGACACGCTCTACATCGTCGCGGCGTACAACCCGCTCGAGCAGCCCTCGGGCGGCCCCAACTTCCACTCCTTCTCGGACGACGTGCTGTACGAGGTCCACATCAACCGGGGCGGCGCGAGCCTGGAGGACGTGGTGACCTACCAGATCCGCTTCCAGACGGCGGCTCCGGCGCGGGTGGACGTGGCGGACCAGAACGCGCCTCCGGGCGGCGGCAAGGAGTTCTTCCTGCAGCTGGCGGCCGGCGCGGGCGGCGGCTTCCCGGTGCAGACGTACACGGTGACCAAGGTGGAGGCGGGCAAGAAGCCCGTCGTCATCGCCCAGAACGTGAAGGTGGCCCCGCCCAACGTGGGCCAGCGCACCTTCGACATCGTCACCAAGGGGCAGTACGGCTCGACGGAGCCGTCGTACAACAACGCGTTCGCCGCCTCGTTCATCACCAACCTGGGCCAGGGCGGCGCCGAGGGCAAGGTGTGGGCGGGCCCGCGCGATGACGGCTTCTACGTGGACCTGGGCGGCATCTTCGATCTGGCGGGGCTGCGGGCCAAGGGCACCGCGCAGGACGGAGTGGCCGGGTTCAACTGCCACGCCATCGCGCTGGAGATCCCCACCACGAAGCTGACGGCCAACGGGCAGCTGCCGGGCAACACGCCCAGCGACGCCACCACCATTGGCGTGTGGGCCTCGGCCAGCCGGCGCAAGGTGACGGTGCTGCGCAACAACGGCAAGAGCGATGACTACGGCCCGTGGGTGCAGGTGTCCCGCCTGGGCCTGCCGCTGGTGAACGAGGCGCTCATCGGCCTGCAGGACAAGGACAAGTTCAACCGCACCCACCCGAAGAACGACGCGACCAACTTCGCGGCGTACTTCCTCAACCCCATCCTGGTGCGTGACGCGGAGTTCGCCGGCTTCTACGCCGGCACCGGTCCGCTGGCGGGCATCAGCGCGCCGAAGACGAACCGCACGGACATCCTCGACATCATCAACCTGAAGAACATCCCCACGACGGGCGCGCACAACCTGCAGACGGTGGGAGACGTGCTGCGCGTGGACCTGGCCACGGACTCGGGCTTCCCGAACGGGCGCCCCATCGCGGGCGGCACCACGCCCAACCGCGAGCAGGCGGACGTCACCAACGTGCTGCTGAGCGTCATCCTCACCAAGGGGGCGGCGGCCATCTCGGATGGTGTGGACTACAACGACAGGGACTTCCTGCCGGGCACGCCGTGGCTGGCGCTGCCCTGGGCGGGTGACAAGGAAGGCCACGGCAAGACGACGCCGTAGCCTCCCCCTGGGCAGTGAGGCGGCCTCTCGCGATACTCTCGCGGGGGGCCGTCGTGTTTCTGGCTCCTTCTCAAAGAGGCCACCTTGGTTCGTCTGAAGCTGGGCCCGCTCGCCGTGGTGCTGCTGGCCACGGTGGCGGGGTGCAAGCAGAAGCCCGCGGAGGCTCCCGTGGCGCCCGCCGCCGCGCAGCAGCCGCGGGATGACAACAAGACGCTGGCCCTGGCGCCTCCCGGTGGGAAGACGCCGGTGGATGAGCAGCTGACGCAGCTCCAGGAAAGGGCCCGACTGAGCCCCGAGCAGGTGGAGACCTGGCTGGCCCTGGGGCACGCGTGGGTGCGCAAGGCGCGCGTCACGGGAGATCCGGGCTACTACCTCAACGCGGGCGCCTGCGCGGACGTGGCGCGCAAGCTGGCGCCGGAGCACCGCATGGCCCTGAGCCTCAAGGGCCTGGTGCTGCTCAATGCCCACCGCTTCAGCGAGGCGCGCGCGCTGGCCGAGGCGGTGCTCGAGCAGGATCCGGACGATGTGCTGGCGCTGGGGGTGCTCAGCGACGCGCACCTGGAGCTGGGCAACTTCCAGGCGGCCGCGGAGGCCACCCAGCGCATGGTGGACCTCAAGCCCAACCTGCCCTCGTACAGCCGCGCCGCGCACCTGCGGTGGCTGCAGGGGGACGCGCAGGGCGCCAAGCGTTTCTACCGGCTGGCGCTGGACGCGGGCGCGGACACGCGCGACCTGGAGCCCCTGGCGTGGGCCCTGGTGCAGACGGCGATGATCTTCTGGAACGAGGGGGACGTGGAGGGGGCGGACGCGGGCTTCGACACCGCGCTGGGGCGGCTCGAGGGCTACCCGCCCGCGCTGGTGGGCAAGGCGCGGGTGGCGCTGGCGCGGGGCGAGGCTCGCCGGGCGGTGGAGCTGCTCGAGCGCGCTCAGGCGCAGACGCCCCTGACCGAGACGGCCTGGCTGCTGGGGGATGCGCGGGAGGCCGCGGGGGATGCCGAAGGCGCCCGGGCCGCTCACGCCGAGGCCGTGCGGCTGGGCCGACAGGCGGACCACCTCATGCTGGCGCTCTTCCACGCCACCAAGGGCACGAGCCCCGAGGAGGCGCTGCGGCTGGCGCGGGCCGAGCACGAGGCCCGGCCCAACCTCTGGGTGGAGGACGCCTACGCCTGGGCGCTCTACCGCGCCGGCCAGCTGCCCGAGGCGCGCGCGGCCAGCGAGCGGGCCCTGGCGCTGGGCACGAAGGAGCCACGGCTGCTGTTCCACGCGGGCGCCATCCGAATCGCTCAGGGAGAGACGGCCGCGGGCCAGGCGCTGGTGAAGCAGGCGCTGGAGCTCAACCCCGCCTTCGACGTCACCAGCGCCGCCGAGGCGCGGCGGTTGCTGGGCAAGGCCCCCCCGGGGCGTGCCACGGCCCCGGAAGCGAGGAAGCCATGAGCGGCGGGAGCGCGAGGCCCTGGAGGCTGGCGCTGGCGGTAGTCGTGGGGTTGCTGGGTGGGCTTGCACCGCTCACCACCCACGCGCACGAGGTGGGCCTGTCTCGCGGCGAGTACACCCTGGAGGGGGCCGCGCTCCGGGTGCAGCTCGTCTTTGCCCGGCCGGAGCTGCTGGGGCTGCTGCCCGGGCTGGATGAGGAGAAGGATGGGGTGCTCTCGGCGGGGGACCTCATCGCGGGGCGCGAGCTGCTCAAGGCCACGGTGCGCTCGGGGCTTGGGGTGCGAGCCGGCGCCGAGGACTGCGTGCTGGAGTCCCAGGACGTGCGGCTGGTGGAAGAGGACGGCGCGGAGCTGGAGGCCAGGTTCGTCTGCGCCCTCCCCACCGAGCGCGTCTCAGTGGAGGTCCGGCTGCTGCAAGGGTTCGCGCCTGGCCATCGCCACCTGGCCCGCACGTCCTCCAGTGGCCAGGTGGCGGACGCGGTGCTTCTCCAGAGCGCGCCCACGTTGGAGCTGGGAGCCGGCGTCGAGCCGGGCTCCGTGGTGGGCGGCATGCTGTGGATGGGCATCATCCACATCCTGGGGGGCTTCGATCACCTGGTGTTCCTCTTCGCCCTGCTGCTGGTGGGCGGCAGCGTGCGCGGGCTGGTGGCCACCATCACCGCCTTCACGGTGGCGCACTCCATCACCATCGCGCTGGCGGTGCTCGGAGTGTGGTCGGCCAGTCCCTCGCTCATCGAGCCGGCCATCGCGCTGTCGGTGGCCTACGTGGGCATCGAGAACTTCTTCGTGAAGAACGCGGATCGCCGCTGGCTCATCACCTTCCCCTTCGGCCTGGTGCACGGGTTTGGCTTCGCCGGAGCGCTGGGCGAGCTGGCCGTACCGAAGGATCAGCTGGTGCCGGCGCTGGTGTCCTTCAACGTGGGGGTGGAGCTGGGGCAGCTCTCGGTGTTGGCGGTGGTGCTGCCGCTGCTGCTGTGGGCCCGGAAAAGCGAGTGGTTCCGCGTCTATGGCGTCCGGGGCCTGAGCTCGGTGGTGGTGCTGCTGGGCGTGGGCTGGTTCATCCTCCGGGTGCTTGGAGACTGAGGGGCACCAGGCTCGGGCTACAGCGCCTCGCACCGGGGGCCGCACGTGCCCCGAGCGCCACCATCCGGCCTCACGCAGCCGCCCAGGCACTCCCCGTCGCGCTCGCACGCGGCGCCCGAGGGCTTCGGCGTGGCGCAGGTGCCCTGAATACAGCGGGCCCCCTCCTCGCAGCCTCCGCTCACACAGGGCTGGCCCAGCCCGGCCACGGCGCCTTGCGCGCACTGGCCACCGGCGCAGTGCTGGCCCGGGCCACACTGCTCCGAGAGCAGGCACGTGCCCCCGGGGGCCACGTTGTCCACGCACCGCCGCCCGAAGCAGTGCCCCTGGCACTCCGGGTGCGCGGCCTCCAGCGTGACTTGCCGCGTGTACGTGGAGAGCGTGTCCACCGAGTAGGCACAGGGCTGGCCCGCCTGCAGCGGCGCGCCGCACACGCCCGTGTCGGTAGGCCCCACGCCCAGGCAGCGCAGCCCGCTGGCGCACTCCAGGGAGGAGCGGCAGCGGGCTCCAGCCGCCAGCGTCCCCCCGAGGATGCCCAGGCACGCGCCAGGCACCGGAGGCGCCTCGGGGCCCACCCACTCACAGCCCGCGTGGGACTTCTCCATCGCCTGGGCGCAGGCCTCGACAGCCGCGGGCTCCAGCTTCACGGCTCCGGAGGCCAGGGCCACGCTGAGCGTGCGCACGCACTCCCCCGCCACCAGCAGCAGGGGCGCGCCTCCACCGCAGCACTCGGCACGCCGCCTGGCGGGAACCTCGTGCAGGGCCGCGCACAGGCGCTGAGCCAGCGGAGCGGGCTCCACGGCCCGGGTGGAGTACACCGAGCGCACCTCATCCTCCGCGCGGGCCTCCTGCGCGGCGGCTGGGGCACCGGCGTCCACCGGGGCCTGGCTCTGTCCGCACTTGCACCCGCTCACCCACGCCAGGGCCAGCACCAGGGCCAGGCCGAGCCGTCGCTTCGAAGTCTCAACCATCCGGGGCCTTCCCATTCGGCGTGTGCCCTCAGCCCGCCTGACGCTCGGACAAGGACTCGGACTCGGGCTCGGCGGCCAGCGCGGGCTTGCCGGGCCCCAGCGCGGGCAGCGGCGGCGGCGGGGGCGCCGGCTCGTCCTGGAACGCGCTGGGCAGCAGGTTGAAGGGCAGCACCTTGGACAGGGCCAGCAGCACCAGCACCCCGCCCGGCGCGGCGAAGATGGCCAACGCGGGAATCACCTTGGCCACGTCGATGAGCTGGGCGCGCATCCGGCGGCGCTCCTCGCCGGAGAGCTTCACCCCGCGCGCCGCCTTGGCCAGCAGCACCGCCAGGTCCCCCGTCTCGCGCACCTCCTGCATCACCCGGTGGAAGTTCTTGTCCAGCGCCTCCTGGATGCGGGCGACGAAGTCCTCGCCCATCAACCCCGCGGCCGCCGTCACGGTGAACACGTCCACCACCGAGCGGTGCTTGGCGTAGAACTCCGCCATCTGCAGCTCCAGCTGCTGCACCTCCGCCTCGGGCACCCGCAGCGCCTGGGTCAGCTCCCGCAGAAAGGCGCGCTCACCACGCGAGCGCTGCCCGTCCACCAGCGAGGCCAGCAGCGCCTGCTCGACGATGAAGTGCTTCATGTCGTAGCTGCGCACCCCCGCCACCATGGTGCTCACGGCCAGCCGGTGCTCGAAGGACTTCTTCACCGCCACCTTCACCTCGGACTCGATGGCGTCCGGCAGCGCCAGGTCCTCCACCTGCCGCAGAATGGCCCGCCGCATGGCCGGGCTCGGCTCGCGGTCGGCGCAGGCCAGCCCCGCCAGCACCTCCACCAGCAGCGCCTTCTGCCGCGCCGCGAAGTCCATGCGCCGCTGCGCCGCCTTGAGCTCGAAGCGCCCGCGCGAGAAGTAGTCAATCGCCTGCCGGCCGAACATCTGCGCGTCCGCGTAGAGCGCGCCGTTGTGCAGCACCAGCCCGTACACCGGGTCCCCCGCCAGCGAGATGGCCCGCCGCGCCAGCGCCCCCTCCACCTTGCCCTGCAGCCGCCGGGACACCTCGGCCCCGTCCCTCAGCTTCGCGTCGATGGCCTGGGCCACCTCCACCTCGCCGGTGAGCATGGCGAACAGCAGCAGCAGCTCCTCCTGCCGGCGCCCCGCCCCCGCCCCCGTCAGCACGGCGATGTCCAGCGCCAGGCGCGCCAGGGTGCGCACCACGGCCAGGAACAGCTGCTCCTCGGGCGCACGCGCCCTGGGTTTTACGGCAGCCTCGGCCTGGGCCTTGTTGTCCGTGGGGGTGCCATACAGCAGGCCCGAGGCGCGCAGCGTGCGGCGCAGGTACGCCCGGGCCCGGGCTCGCCCAGGGGTGCCCTCGGGCAGGGTGGGCAGCAGCGCGAGGGTGGGCACACCGGCATGCGCCGCAACCGCTTCCCCGAGGAGCGAGGAGAGCCAACCCGCCTTGCCGAGATCCATGACGCTGTTCCACCCAGTGACGCCACACGCCCGGCGTCGGCATGGAAATAACCTACCCGGGGCGCGGATGCTACCCACTCCGCCCCACCTCTTCGAGAGGGGCTGGCGAAGTACGCTGCCGTACTGGGAGTGCGGCCCTGGAGTGCAGCCCTTCTGTGGACCAGTCAGGGGAGCGGGTGCGCTACGCTCCGTGGGCACGTGGACCACCGATTTCAGATCAACCTCCGTGGGGTCATCGACCTCCTGTCCCACCACCTCTACAGCTCGCCGGGTGTCTACGTTCGGGAGCTGCTGCAGAACGCCACGGACGCCATCCGGGCCCGCCAGCTGCTGGAGCCGGGGCACCCGGGCAGCGTCCGGGTGGAGCTGATTGAAAAGCAGGACGGAGGGCTGCCCACGCTGCTGTTCAGCGACGACGGGGTGGGGCTGACGGAGGAGGAGCTGCACCGCTTCCTGGCCACCATTGGCGAGAGCTCCAAGCGCGAGGCGCTGGCGGAGCGGCGCAACGACTTCATCGGCCAGTTCGGCATTGGGCTGCTGTCGTGCTTCATGGTGTGCGACGAGCTGCTGGTGGTGACGCGCTCGGTGAAGGGCGAGGGACGCACGGTGGAGTGGCGGGGCCGGCATGACGGCACCTACTCCGTGCGAGCCTCCGAGCACCCGCTGGAGCGTCCGGGGACCCAGGTATTCCTGGTGGCGAGGCAGGACGCGGCCGAGTTCTTCACCCCCGAGCGCGTGCGGCAGCTGGCCCAGCACTACGGGGGGCTGTTGCCCTTCCCCATTCACCTGGTGACGGGCGAGGGCACCGAGCGCGTCAACGCGGAGGGTGCCCCCTGGCGGCGCAAGTACGAGAGCGCCTCGGAGCGGCGCAAGGCGCTGCTGGCCTACGGGCGCGAGGTGTTCGGCACGGACTTCATCGACAGCATTCCGCTGAAGTCCAGCGCGGGAGACGTGGAGGGCGTCGCCTTCGTGCTGCCCTTCAGCCCGCACTACAACGCCAAGCAGAAGCACCGCGTGTACCTAAAGAACATGCTGCTGTCGGAGAGCGCGGAGAACCTGCTGCCCGACTGGGCCTTCTTCGTCAAATGCGTGGTGAACGCCAACGGGCTGCGCCCCACCGCCAGCCGCGAGTCCTTCTACGAGGACAAGACGCTGGCCAAGGCGCGCGAGCTGCTGGGCCAGGGGCTGCGCCGCTACCTGATGGACCTGGCCCGGGATGACGCGCGCGCGCTGCAGCGGCTCATCTCCCTGCATGGCCTGTCGGTGAAGGCGCTGGCGCTGGACGATGACGACTTCTACCGCCTGGTCATCGGCTGGCTGCCCTTCGAGACGACGATGGGGATGATGACGCTCACGGACTACCGGCGCACGCACGGCACGGTGCGCTACGTGTCCGCGCTGGATGACTTCCGCCAGGTGGCGCGGGTGGCGGCGGCGCAGGGGCTGTGCGTGATGAACGCCGCGTACACGTATGACACGGACCTGATCGAGAAGCTGCCGCGGGTGTTCGCCGACGCGCAGGTGGAGCCCTTCTCGGCCGCGGAGCTGCCGCAGAGCTTCGAGGAGCTGAACCTGGACGAGCGCGAGACGGTGTTCCGGCTGCTCAAGGTGGCCGAGGCGGCGCTGGAGCCGCTGCGCTGCGACGTGACGGTGAAGAAGTTCCGCCCCAAGGAGGTGCCCACGCTCTACAGCACCGACGCGGAGGGCACCTTCCGCAGGGACGTGGATCGGGCGCGCGAGGACAGTGATGACCTGTATGCCTCGGTGCTCGACAGCGTGATGGAGGCCACGCCTGGCAGAGACAGGCCGCTGCTGACGCTCAACTACCAGAACCCGGTGGTGAGGAAGCTTTCGGGGGTGACGGACCGCGAGCTGATGAAGCTCTCGGTGGAGATGCTCTACGTGCAGGCGCTGCTCTTGGGCCACCGCCCGCTCAACGCCCTGGAGATGAAGCTGCTCAACCAGGGGCTGCTGGGGCTTATCGCCGGGCGGCTCGAGGGTGAGGACTCGGGTGGCCAGGGAGGCGTGCATTGAAGGCCCAGGACTGGCGCGAGCAGGCGATGGAGCTGCAGGAGCGCGCCTCGCGGATGAAGGAGGGCGAGGCCAAGGTGATGGCCCTGGAGGAGGCGGCGCGGCTGGCGGACACGCACGGGGACCTGGACCTGGCCTACGAGGTAAGGGAGTCGCTCGTCGACGCGGCGACCTTCGGAGGGTTCCCGGACAAGGCGCTGGTGTCGTTCGCCTGGTGCCGGGCCCACTCGAAGAAGAACCCGGACCGGTTCGACGAGAGCACGCTGCTGTGGAAACAGAAGTGGGTGGTGGGTCGGCTGGATGACTTCCCCCACGTGACGCTTAAGCAGATCCAGGACGCGCTGGATGACATCGAGCAGACGTACGCGAAGGCGGACGCGGGCAAGCGCTCGGTGATGAAGCTGCGCTACCAGGCGGCGCGCGACATGGGCGCTCAGGCCCAGGCCGAGCAGTACTGGGCGCAGTGGGTGGAGGCGCCGCGGGACCACCTCACCGACTGCCAGGCGTGCGACCGGGACGACGAGATCGACTACTTCATCGACCGGGGTGAGTACGGCCCGGCGGTGGAGAAGGCCCGGCCGATTCTGGAGGGGCGGCTGAGGTGCGCGGAGATTCCGCACCTGACGTACGGCAGCGTGCTCTACCCCCTGCTGAAGCTGGGCCGGCTGGAGGAGGCGCGGGACTGCCACCTGCACGGCTATCCGATGATCTCGCGCAACCGGGACTTCCTGCCCACGGTGGGTGAGCACATCGAGTTCCTGGCGCTGACGAACAACCTGGCACGGGGGCTCACGCTGTTCGAGAAGCACCTGGTGTGGGGGCTCACCCACGCGAGCTACCGGGACCGGTTCACCTTCCACGCGGCGGCCAGCTTCCTGCTCTCGCGCCTGGTGGCCGAGGGCCGGGAGACGGTGAGCCTGCGGCTGCCCAGGGAGTTCCCGCTGCATCAGCCCCAGGGCACGTACGAGACGAAGGCGCTGCACGGCTGGCTGGAAGATCAGGCGAAGGAGCTCGGCGGGCGGTTCGACGCGCGCAACGGCACGGACCGTTTCCAGAAGCTACTCGAGCGCACGCACGGGCTGGTGAACGACGTGCGGCCCTTCCCGCTCGACGCGGAGCCCCGCTAGAAGGGCGCCGCCTCACGCAGCGAGGGCTCCACCTCGAGGGTGCGCAGGATGCTGGCCAGGTAGCGCCGCGCCCGGGACAGCGGGTGGTCGGGGAACTCCGCGTCATACTGCTCGTCCTCGGAGAGGTTGCGGCGGAGGCGGCTGCGATCCGAGGGCTCGTACGGGTCCTTCGCCCACTCCTCCTCGACCCAGCGCTGGGGGTCCTGGTCATCAGGAGGGATCAGCGTCGAGAGGATGAGCGTGTCGCGCAGCCCCGTGATGGCCTGCTCCGGGCACTGGACCTTGATGAGGTAGCTGAACGCGGCGAACGGCAGCGCCAGCGAGCCGATGTACGCCATGCCCGTGGGCCGCTGCGGGAACTTGCAGAGCGTGCGCACCAGGCGCAGCTGCGCCTGGGACACCACGTCCACCTCGATGATGCCGCCGCCGGCCTCGACGGTCAGCTTCCGGTAGAAGGCTCGCAGCCCCTGCACGTCGTCGAGCGCCGCGGGAAGCTCGGGCGGCACGGCGATGAGGTGAAGCGAGAGCACGTCACCCAAGGCGCTCGTCCAGCGCACCTCATCCTCGGACTGAGCATCAGGCGCCCAGCCCGTGACATCGAACCGCAGGGCTTGAAGCGCGGGCAGTGGGGACATCAGCGCACTCCTTGCGAGCCTCAGCGCTTGAGGTTGCGGAACGGGTTGTTGAAGGGCTCGGGGCCCTTCTTCTCAGCCGGCGCGGGCTTGGCGCCAGCGGGCTTCGGGGCAGGCGCGCCGGACGTTACCCGGCCCGGGCTTCCACCCGGAGCCCGGCTCGGAGCGGACGGCTGAGGCGGCCCGCCCTCCTGCGCCGCGCGCACCGAGAGCGCCAGCCGCTTGCGCGCCAGGTCCACCGAGAGGACCTTCACCGTGAGCCGGTCGCCCACCTTCGCCACCTCGGAGGGGTCCTTCACGAAGCGCGTGGAGAGCTGGGACACGTGGACGAGCCCGTCCTGGTGCACGCCTACGTCCACGAAGGCGCCAAACGCGGTGACGTTGGTCACCACGCCCTGCAGCACCATGCCCTCCTTCACGTCCTCCAGCGTCTTGAGATCATCGCGCAGCGTGGGCGCGGAGAAGTCTCCACGCGGGTCGCGGCTGGGCTTCTCCAGCTCGGCGAGGATGTCCTGCAGCGTCAGCTCTCCCAGGTCCGGCCCCAGGTAGCGCTTCGCGTCGATCTTCCGCACCAGGGCCGCGTTGCCCACCAGCGCGCCGACCTCCACGCCCAGGTCCTTCGCCATGCGCTCCACCACGGCGTAGCGCTCGGGGTGCACCGCGCTCGCATCCAACGGGTGCGGGCCCCGCACGCGCAGGAAGCCCGCCGCCTGCTCGAAGGTCTTGGGCCCCAGGCCGCTCACCTTGAGCAGCTCGCGCCGGGTGGAGAAAGCGCCCTTCTGGCTGCGGTAGGCCACCAGCTTCTTCGCCAGCGAGGGCCCCACGCCGGACACGTGCTCCAGCAGCTGCGGCGAGGCGGTGTTCACGTCCACGCCCACCGCGTTCACGCACGAGTCCACCACCTCGCCCAGCTTCTTCTTGAGCAGCCCGGGGTCCACGTCGTGCTGGTACTGGCCCACGCCGATGCTCTTCGGGTCGATCTTCACCAGCTCGGCCAGCGGATCCTGCAGCCGGCGCCCGATGGACACCGCGCCGCGCAGCGACACGTCCAGCTCGGGGAACTCCTCGCGCGCCACCTCGGAGGCCGAGTACACCGAGGCGCCCTGCTCGCTCACGGACACCATGGTTACCTTCGTCCCGAGCATCTCGAGCACCTGGCGCACGAAGCCCTCGGCCTCGCGGCTGCCGGTGCCGTTGCCCACGGCGATCAGCTCGGGCTTGTGCTTGCGAATCACCTCGGAGAGCTGCTTGGCGGCGCGAACCCGCTCATCCGGCGAGCGCTCCGTGTAGAGCGTGGCCGTCTCCACCACGGTGCCGGTGGCGTCCAGCATCACCATCTTCACGCCGGTGCGCAGCCCGGGATCCAACGCCACCACGGCCCGGGTGCCCGCGGGCGGGGCCAGCAGCAGGTGGCGCAGGTTCTCGCCGAACACGCCAATGGCCTGCCGGTCCGCGCGCTCCTTCAGCTCGGCGCGCAGCTCCGACTCCAGCGAGGGCTCCATGAGCCGCTCCCACGCATCCTCCGCCGCCGCGCGCAGCTCGGGGGCGAACAGGGCCTGGGGCTTGGTCACCACGCGAGGAGCCAGCAGCCCCTTCACCTCGTCATCCGGGAAGGAGAGCTTCACGCGCAGCACCTGCTCGGCCTCGCCGCGCAGCAGCGCCAGCACGCGGTGCGAGGGCGCCTGGGCCAGCGGCTCCTCGTGGGAGTAGTAGGCCTCGAACTTGGTGGTCTCGTTCTTCTTGGCGGGCAGCACCTCCGAGCGCAGGCGCCCCTTCTGCACGCACAGCTCGCGGGCCAGGCGCCTGAGCGTGGCGTCCTCGGCCACCCGCTCGGCGCAGATGTCCCGGGCCCCCGCGAGCGCCGCGTCCACGTCCGGCACCTCCTTGGCGGCATCCACATAGGGGCGCACCCGCGCGTCCCGATCCTCGCCCCGCTTGCCCTCCTGCTTCCAGATGAGGTCCGCCAGCGGCTCCAGGCCGCGCTCGCGGGCAATGGCGGCGCGGGTGCGGCGCTTGGGCTTGTAGGGAAGGTACAGGTCCTCCAGCTCGGCGCGCGTGCGGGCCTGGTCGAGCGCCCGCTTCAGCTCGGGGGTGAGCTTGCCCTGCCCCTCGATGGTGCGCAGGATGGTGTCGCGCCGCGAGTCCAGCTCCCCGCGCTCCTGGGCGCGGTCGATGACGGCCTGGATCTGCACCTCATCCATGCCGCCGGTGGCTTCCTTGCGGTAGCGGGCGATGAAGGGAACGGTGGCGCCCTCCTCGTGAAGGGCGAGGGTCCTGTCCACCTGCTCGGGCTTGAGGCCCAGCTCCTGGGAAAGCTCCACGGCGTAGACGTGCATGGCAGGCGCACCTTATCACCCGCCGCGGGCGTCCGCCCCGTCGCGGCACGAGGCAACAGCGCGCCTCGTGCCGCCAACGTCACCCCGGGGACTACCGCAGCCGGAACGAGCCTTCAGTGACGAGCAGCACATCCACCGCGGGAGCCGCCTTGGTGCCAAACAGCGCGAGCGTGGAGGCCTGAGCCTCCACGGTGGCGGCATAGGCGGCGTAGGCATCGGCGATGCCGGTGGCCAGCTTCGTGGTGTCCGTCTGGGTGCCGGAGATGGCGGCATTCACCGCCGCGTTCAGCGCCACATCCAGCGCGGCCGCCGCGGCCGCGGTGGCCTGCACGGCGGTGGACACCGCCAGCTGGTTCGTCGTGGTGACGCCCAGGTACGAGCCCAGCACGGTGGCGCGCACGTCCGCGCCGGTGGCCACGGTGGCCGAGAAGCTCGTGTACGCCTGCGCCGCCGCCGAGGCCGTGGCCGCCGCGCTCACGCTGGTGCGCAGCGTGGTGGCCGCCGTGCCCGCCTGCCGCGTGGCCTCATCCGTGGCCCCCGCCGTCTGCAGAATGGCCGTCAGCGCCGCGCCAGAGGTGCGCGCCTCGGCCGCCGCCGCCGCGCGCAGCGAGGCATCCAGCAGCGGCTGGGTGTCCTGCGCGGACAGGCGCGCCTTCACCGTGGCGCGGAAGGCCACGCTCGCCGAGCTCTCCGCCCGGGCCTGTTCCTCGGCCTTGGCGCCCGCGGCCTGGGCGGCGGCGGCCAGCTCCGTGTAGAATGTCTGGTACGCGGCCTCCACGGCGGTGCCCGCGTCCAGCGCGGCGTTGAGCTTGGCCGAAGCGGCCAGCTCCGCCTGGAACAGCGCCGACTGGCTCGTGTTCACGCCCGCCTTCGCGTAGGCGCGCACTTCCGTCTCCTGCGCGGCGCGCACGGCCCTGGCCAGCGCCTCCACCCGCGTGCGCACCGCCTCGCGCGTGGTGACGCCCTGCCTGGCCGCCGCCGCCATCCTCGCGTTGATGCGCGTGCGCAGGTCCACCGTGTTGGTCTCCGCCGCCTGGGCCCCGTCCACCATCATCTGAACGAACACCTCGGCCTCCAGCGAGCTCTCGCTGTCCATCGGCGGGGCCACCGTCTCGCTGCCCGCCTCACCGCTGGCATCCAGCAGCGCCGAGGCCACCACCGTGCCCGAGCTGTCCACCGCCTGGATCACCAGGCGCTGCTCCTCGGCGGGCACCTCGAGCGAGTAGCTGCCCTGAGCGGACACCTCCACCTCGCCCACCAGCGACAGCTGGCCACCCTGGGCCACCGTGCTCGCGCGCACCTTCGTCGCGGAGGACACCGTGCCCGTACCGCCCAGGCCCTCTCCGCCGAAAGCGCCAATGCTCTGCTGCTGCGTGCCTTCCTGGTCGCTCACCTTCCCGCGCACCTTGACGGTGTCTCCACCGCAAGCCGCGAGAACCAGCGTCGCTACAGCAATCCACAGTTGATTCTTCAGTCGCACCAAGTTGCACCTCTCCATGGTCACGGAGCGTCCCCGGCCAGGTCGCTACCTCGTGACACCGCTGTTTGCGTTGAGCCCCGGACTCTGGATCGCCACCGCGCTCGCGCAGTTCCAACGAGAGGTTGCACTGTTCTTGCTTTTACAGTCGCCACTCGGAGTGAAGCAGTCCCCACACCTGCTGATCCACCCGCCGACCCTGAACGACACAGTGCCCGCGCAGCACACCCTCCAGACGGAAGCCCAGCTTGCGCGCCACCGCCTGCGAGCCAAGGTTCTCGGCAGTCGTCGTCAGCCACACGCGGTGCAGCCACGGCAGGGTGAAGAGGCGCTCGAGCATGAGCGCCACCGCCCGGGTGCCGATGCCGCGGCCGATGAACTCCTCGGCCAGCATGTAGCCCACCTCCACGCGCCCATGCGTGCGTGACAGCTCACGCGCGGACACGGTGCCGGCAATGCGCCCGTCGGCCTCCACCATCCACCGGAAGCTCTTGGCATGGGGATCCGTCACGTCGCTGCTCGACTCCCGCAGGCGCTTGAGCAGGCTCTCGCGGCTGTCGTCATCCATGGCCACCAGGCGGCGCGAGGTGGCGCCGGCCCGGATGGCGATCCAGGCGTCCAGGTGCTCGGGCAGCGCGGGGACGAGCCGGACTTCAGGGGTGCTCATGGGAGGCGCAGCCTACCGCCTGCGCCTCCCGGGCGGCAGGGGCTCAGACGGGGGTGATGGTGCCGTTCTGCACGCGCAGCGTCTGCTGGGTGAACTTGCCCTGCAGCTCCTCGGCGGACCTTAGCGAGTAGTCCTTGTCCACCTCGGTGCTGGGGATGAGGTGGTAGGCCGCCAGGGCCTCATTGGGCTTGGCCTCGAGCACCACGAAGCCGTGGGCGTCGGTGTTGGTGAAGACCAGGCTGGGGTTGCCCTCCTTGAGCGTCTTGTCCAGCTCGACGGCGAGGTACTTGTGAATCGAGCTGCCCGTCGCATAGCCCGCGCCGACCACCACGTTGCCCGCCTCCTCCTTGATGGAGCCCGAGGAGATGGCTGGCGCCGTCAGCGTGGGAATGCCGCTCTCCACCGAGGCGAACGAGGCATGAATGTCGCCGGAGATGAACAGCGCGTTGCTCACGTTGTTCTGGCGCAGGTACCCCAGCAGCTCCTGCTTCTTGGTGGGGAAGCCATCCCACTGGTCCGTCGTCAGATAGAAGCGCTGGCGCAGCGTGGGGTCCAACACGTCCGTCTTGTTGCGCAGATCGAAGATCAGGGCCGACAGGGACACCGAGCTGACGATGATCTTCCAGGTATTGGTGGCCTTCAGCTTGTCCTTGAGCCAGGTCTCCTGGGCATCGCCGTACACGTTCTCGCTGGCCCGCTGCGTGACCGCGTAGCGGTAGGCCGCGTACAGGTCGTACGTGTCCTTGATGACGATGTTGCGCGTGCCCCGCGAGTCGAACAGGTTCACCTTGCCCATGTGCACGAAGGCCATGCCCCGGTCCTTGCCCGACGGGGAGATGGACAGCTGCGAGAAGCCCGCTCCGGCCAGCACCTGGTTGATGTAGGCCAGCGCCAGGTTGCCCTTCACCAGCGCACCCGCCTTGGCGTCCGCCTCCGCCTTCTTCAGCCCCGAGCCCTGCGCCTGCGCGCTGTAGGCCCCCTGCAGCACCGCCTTGTGCTGCGCGTACGCCGCGTCGTCGATGTTCACGTAGGCGAACAAGTCATTGGCGAACTGCGCGGCGATCTGATCCTTCACCGGCTGCGGGAACGGCAGGCCCGCGATGGTGCCCGCCAGCACGTTCTTCTCCATCGCCACCGTGCCCGGGTACGCGTCCTCGGGGACGAGGTGATCGGGCCGGTAGGTGCGGTAGTCGGTGACGATGAGCTTCAGGTTCTTTCCGAAGTCGAAGTCCCGGTAGATGCGGGTATTGGGGAACTTCGGCTCCGCGTCCACGTCGATGGCGCCCTCGCCCGCCGTGCCCACCGCGTCGATGGGGATGTACTCGAAGAAGGCCTGCTCCGCGCGGCGCCGGCGGTCGTCCTGCCGCTCGTCCCTCCTGCCGTTCTCGTACGTGGCGTTCGACTGCCAGCAGTCATTGGTGAACTCGTGGTCGTCCCACATGACGATGAACGGGTAGCGCTCGTGCACCTGCTGGAACACCGGGTCGGCTCTCACGTTCTTGTAGAGATCCCGGTAGTTGGAGAGCGCCGAAGCCGCCTGGTACTGGAAGATGCCCGTCTTCTGCGTGATGGCCCCCTCGGGCTCGGTGAACTTCACCTCACGCAGCGCGCCGGTGGACTGGAAGGCCGGGTCACCCGTCGTCTCGTAGATGTAGTCGCCCAGGAAGACGATGAAGTCGATGTCCTCGTCCTCGAGCTGCAGCAGCCGGCTCCACGAGTTGAAGTAGCGGCCCACGTAGTCCTGGCAGCTGGC
>DATHBR010000002.1:0-3183 GCA_035296065.1 Myxococcaceae bacterium
GCACAACCATGTCCGACCCCGCGAAGCCCCCTGCTGACGTCGTCTACGGAGAGCGCCCGCTCCTCGAGCAAGAGCCCCACACCATCTGGCCCCAGGGTGAGCCCGCGCTGGAGGAGATCCGCCCCATCGCCGACCGGCTCGCCGTCAACCCCAGGTACCAGGGCCGGGGCGTCACCGCGGCGTTCCTCGACTCGGGCTTCTTCGCCCACCCGGACCTCACCCACCCGCGCAACCGCATCCGCTGGTACTACGATCTCATCAACAACCAGGAGGGCATGGACCTCATCCGCAAGCCGGACAACTCCATGTGGCACGGGATGATGACGTCCACCGTGGCCGCGGGGAACGGCTTCAACTCAGGGGGCAAGTACAAGTCCCTGGCCCCCGAGATGGACGTGGTGCTCGTGAAGGTGGGCCACCTGTCGCGCGTGAAGCACGACGACATCGCCCGCGGCATCCGCTGGGTCATCGAGCGCAAGAACGAGCTGGGCATCCGCATCCTCAACATCTCCGCCGGAGGTGACTACGAGGCCAGCTACCTGGTGGACCCCATCTGCCAGGCCGCCGAGGAGGCCGTGCGCGCCGGCATCACCGTCGTGTGCGCCGTGGGCAACGCCGCCCATGGCAAGCACCGCGTCATCTCCCCCGCCAGCACCCCCGCCGTCATCACCGTGGGCGGCCTGGATGACCGGGGCGACCCCCGCCTGGGCCGCATGGGCACCTACTGGTCCTGCTACGGCCCCACCATTGATGGCCTGCAAAAGCCGGAAGTCATGGCCCCCGCCATCTGGGTGGTGGCCCCCATCCTCCCGGACACCCCCACCGCCCAGGAGGCCGCGCTGCTCACCCTGCTGGACAAGACCCCGGACGCCGAGCTCAGCCAGGTGGTGGACAAGCACCCCGGCATCATCCGCGAGCTGGACGCCGTCAAGAACGACGAGCCCTACCTCATCCGACAGCTGATTGGCTCCAAGCTGAAGGATCAGAAAGTGGTTTCAGGGGGTTACAAGCACGTGGACGGCACCTCCTTCGCCGCCCCCATCGTCACCAGCATCGTCGGCACCATGCTGGAGGCCAACCCCAAGCTGACTCCTTGGGAGGTCAAACGAATTCTCATCGACACGGCGCGGCGGCTGCCCAGCGTGGCGGTGGAGCGCCAGGGGTGGGGAGTGGTGCAGCCGGCGGCGGCCATAACCGAGGCGGAACGCCGCCGGTAACGCAAGGGGGCCCTACCCCCTTTCCACTGTGGTGACAAAACGGGTAGACGGGGGGGACATGACTTCCTCCGGCAGCTCCCGTTCCCTCCGCATTGGCCTCATCGACATGAACAACGGAGTGCCCAACCAGGCCATCCGTTCGTTCCGGTCCATCATCGCCGCGTTCGGGGAACGCGTCCGGGCCCGCAACCCCGGGCTCACTGTCACCCCCGTGCACGTGCAGCCGCGCAACCTGGCGGAGCTGCCGCCCACCGACTGCGATCTCTACCTGAGCACCGGCGGGCCGGACTCTCCCGTGGACGGCTTCAAGGAGAGCTGGGCCACCGGCATGCGCAACTTCTTCGATCGCATCGCCGACGGGCAGCAGCAGCACGGCCCCACCGCGCCCTCGCTCTTCTCGGTCTGCTACTCGTTCGAGCTGACGGTGATGCACTTCGGCCTGGTGCAGATGATTCCGCGCGAGCGCAAGTTCGGCATCATGCCCGTGTACCCCACGGAAGCGGGCCTGGCGCACCCCATGTTCGCCCCCTTCGGGGACCGGCTCTTCGTCTGGGAGCACCGCAGCTGGCAGGCGGTGGACCTGGACGAGAAGAAGCTCAAGGAGCTGGGCGGCACGCTGCTGGCGCGCGAGAGCCGCGACGGCCACAGCAAGGGCAAGGGGCTGATGGCCTTCCAGTTCACCAAGGGCATCGAGGGCACCATCTTCCACCCCGAGGCGGACCGCCCCGGCGTGCTCAACTGGCTGGAGCGCCCCGAGCAGGCCAAGGCCGTCATCGAGACCTACGGCGAGCTCATCTACCGCCGCATGTGCAAGACGATTGATGATCCCACCCGCCTGGCGCGCACCTACGCGCTGCTGCTGCCCGGCTGGATGGCGCGCACCTTCAACACGCTGGCACTGGAACGTGACTGGGCCCAGGTCGACATGCCGACCTATGACGCGGCGCTGGGCCTCGACGCATTTGGACGACCGGCGGAAGCCTCGGTCGCCGTGGGGAGCAACTCGTGAACAAGAAGATCGGAATTCTGGCGGGGATGGAGTGGGACCATTTCCCGATGGCGCTCATCGAGCGCATCAACAAGGTGCCCGGGTTCGAGGCGGAGCTGGCGAAGATCGACGCCACCCCGGAGAACTTCACGGCGAAGTATGACGTGCTGGTGGACCGCATCAGCCACGAGGTGCCCTTCTACCGCTTCCACTTGAAGGCGGCGATGCTGGCGGGCACCTACGTCATCAACGATCCGTTCTGGTTCTCGGCCGATGACAAGTTCTTCGGCTTCTCGCTGGCCACGCGCATTGGCGTCACCGTGCCCCGCACGATGATGCTGCCGCAGCGCGAGTACCTGCCGGCCATTGATCCCAAGCGCTCGCTCAACAACCTGGTCTACCCGTTGGACTGGGAGGGCATCGCCAAGTACGTGGGCTTCCCCGCCATCTGCAAGCCGGCCGACGGCGGCGGGTGGAAGAACGTCAACCGGGTCAACAACATGGACGAGCTGATGAGCGTCTATAACGACTCGGGCCAGCTGGTGCTGACGCTGCAGCAGTTCATCGAGTTCGATGACTACGTGCGCTGCCTCGTCATCGGCCGGGACAACGTGCGGATGATCCGCTACGACGTGAAGACGCGCAGCTACCTGCCGCAGAAGAACTTCCTGCCGGCGGAGCTGGAGAAGCGCATCATCGACGGGGCGCGCGAGCTCAACCGGGCGCTGGGCTACGACATGAACTCGGTGGAGTTCGCCATCAAGGACGGCGTGCCCTACGCGATCGACTTCACCAACCCCGCGCCGGACATGTACCCGCACCACATTCTGCCGGACAACTACGAGTGGTGCCTCGAGAAGATGTCCGAGCTGTGCATCAGCGCCGCGCGCGAGGGCCGCAAGAACGACACCGGCCACCACTGGCAGCGCTACCTGGAGAAGAAGTCCGCGCGTCCGGCGGCTGCCGCGGCCCCCGCGG
>DATHBR010000003.1:0-148586 GCA_035296065.1 Myxococcaceae bacterium
GAAGAGCGCCTTCGAGCAGTACGCGCTGCTGGCGGAGAACGAGCGGCCCTTCTGGTGGATCTCTCCCCGGGCGCTCTTGCCCGTCTCCAGCGCCACCGGCAGCGGGCAGTTCTGGCAGGGCATGTCGCGGCCGAACAGGTACTGGTAACACGTGGCCGCCGAGGCGTTGGCCCCCTCGCCCTGCGAGGCCACCTTCAGGTACGCCAGGTTGGCGCGGCGCACCGAGTAGTCCCCCTGCATCACCGCCAGCGGGGACTCGATGCAGTCGAACGTCTGCTCCCAGTCGCGCTTGGCCTGGCTGAGCATCAGCGTGCGCGACTCCACGCGGGCCTCGAGCTCGGTGTTGAGCTTCTTCAGCTCCGCGTTCTGCTCCTGCGTCACCCGGTACAGCCGCTCGTTCTCCGCCAGCAGCGCGTACTGCTCGAAGGCGCTCTTCACCGTGAGCACCAGGTGGCTGTCGTTCCACGGCTTGGAGATGAAGCGGAAAATCTCCGAGCGGTTAATGGCCTCTTCGATGGCCGTCTGGTCCGCCTGGCCCGTGAGCATGATGCGCTGCGCGCGCGGCACCTGCTCCTTGACCCGGGTCAGAAACTCCACCCCGTTCATCCCCGGCATGCGGAAGTCAGAAATGACCACCTGCGGGCCGAACTGCTCCAGCCGCTTCAGGCCCTCTTCCGCATCCGTGGCGGTCTCAATCTCCCAATCGCCCCGGCGCAGCACGCGCCGGATGGACTTGAGGATGTTCTCCTCGTCGTCCACCAACAGCAGTCGCCCACGGGAACCCGCCTCTTGTGTATGTGCAAGTCCCACTCTCAGCCCTCACCTATCTTTCCGTGTCAAACATTTGCAATGCTGTGGCCATCGACCCGGAAGCGCGGGCTACTGCCAACCTGTTGATTACTCTGTTTTTTCTGGTTGGTAACAAAGCCCTGCCCGGGTCGATTCTTACCCCGTTGGGTGACAAAGGGTCAAGGGCGACCCGGGTATAACGCGGAATGACCCGGGTCAATCACGCACAGGCGGGCAGGCGCTACCCCCTCCGGGAACCGGACAGGAGCGGCAGCGGCGAATGGAGGCAGATGCGGTTACGGCCCTCGCTCTTGGCGCGCGCCAGGGCCTCGTCCGCGGTGAGCAGCAGCTGATCCGGGGTGAGCACGGTGCGGTTGGGGAAGCCGGACACGCCCAGCGAGGCGGTGAGCTGCAAGCCCTGGGCGGTGCTCTCCCTGGGCTCCAGACGCAGGGCGCCCAGCTCTTTCCAGATGCGCTCGGCCACGGTGATGGCGCCGGCCAGGTGGGTGCGCGGCAGGAGCACGGCGAACTCCTCGCCGCCGTAGCGGGCGACGATGTCCGTCTCGCGCACGCTCTTCTGGAGCGAGCGGGCCACGCCGCGCAGCACGTCATCGCCCATGGGGTGGCCGTGGCGATCGTTGAGATCCTTGAAGTGGTCCAGGTCCACGAGGATGAGGGCCAGCGCGTCGTCATAGCGCTGAGCGCTGCGGAACTCCTCGCGCAGCCGCTCCTGGAAGTAGCGGTGGTTGTGCAGCAGCGTCAGCCCGTCCAGCACGGAGAGCTTCTGCAGCTCGAGCACGCGCGCCGTCAGGGTGTTCACCACCTGCTGCCCCTGCACGCAGCGCTGAAGCCGGGCGCGCAGCTCGTCCTCTTCCCACGGCTCGGACACCACCTCGGCGCCCAGGCGCAGCGCCGCCACGCGCACCGCGCGGGCCTCGGCGGGGACGCTGACGAGCACGGGCGTGCCCCTGCCTGCTCCCCCGCTCTCCAGCAGGCGGCGCAGCGGTGACAGGTCCTCGTCCTGCCCCAGGCACAGCACGATGAGGTCCGCGTCCAGGGCGAGCCGGGGTACGTCTGGGCCCGCGGGGACGACGCGCGGGACATACCCTTCCGGCCCCAGCGCCCGCACGAACCTCTGCGCCGTCGCGCGGGCATCATCCACCACCAGCACGGCGAGCGGCTTGTCTCCCACTGATCTCCCCGTCGAGTGTCGCGGCTGGACGCTACCATGGGCCTCTGCTCATGGGGACCCCAACAATTGCGTTGGAAGGCTCCCCTCTGCTAGCCAGCGCTGCGTCTCACATCGATCGCACACTCCGAGGTCTCTCGCCGTGGCCAACTATCCCAGCATCAGCCTCTTCCTCCCCGCCTGGAACGAGGAGGACTACGTCGAACGCGCCGTGACGCGCGCGTTGGATGTACTGCCCCGGCTCACCGATGACTTCGAGATCATCGTCGTCAATGACGCGTCCACTGACCGCACCCAGGAGATCGCCGACGGGCTGGCGGCGAAGATTCCCCAGGTGAAGGTCATCACCCACCCGGTGAACCTCAAGCTGGGCGGGGCGATGCGCACCGGGCTGGCGGCGTCCACCAAGGACATCGTCGTCTACTCGGACATCGATCTGCCGTGGGACCTGAGGGAGCTGGAGCGGGCGCTGCACCTGATGGAGTACCTGGAGGCGGACATGATCTGCGCCTTCCGGTTCGACCGCACGAGCGAGGGCCCCAAGCGGATCCTGTACTCGTTCGTCTACAACCTGCTGATCCGCTCGCTGTTCGACATCAACATCAAGGACGTGAACTTCAGCTTCAAGGTGATGCACCGCCGGGTGCTGGAGTCCATCGAGCTGAAGAGCCTGGGCTCGTTCATCGACGCGGAGCTGGTGGTGAAGGCCATGCGCAAGGGCTTCCGCGTGTTCCAGATGGGTGTGGACTACTTCCCGCGCACGCGCGGGGTGTCCACACTGGCCTCGCCGTCGGTCATCATGAAGATGATCCGCGAGCTGGTGGAGCTGTACCCGGAGACGCGCGAGCCGGCGCCGCCGGCCAAGCCGGTGCGGCTGCCGCCGGACGTGGCGCCGCTGCACTCCACGCCCGCGGCCTGGCGCCGCAAGCACGGCTAGCCGGAGCGCACCGTGGCACGGGGCCTGACGCGGCTCATCGTCAACGCGGATGACCTGGGGCTGCACCCGTCGCTGGACGCGGGCATCCTCCGGGCGCACCGCGAGGGCATCGTCACCAGCGCCACGGTGCTGGTGATGGGGCCCAGCGCGGCCGAGGCCGTGGCTCGCGCCCGGGAGCAGGGGCTGGCGCTGGGCGTGCACCTGGCCCTGTCCACCGCGCTGGCCCCCGCGGCTGCCGCGGCCGAGGTGCCCACGGTGGCTCCGGGCGGGCGGCTGCGGGCCAGCTGGGCACAGTTCGCCCGCGGCTGGCTCACGGGGCGGGTGCGGCGCGTGGAGGTGGAGCGGGAGCTGGCGGCGCAGCTGGCCCGGGCCCGCGCGCTGGGCGCCGAGGTGGACCACCTGGACGCGCACCAGCACCTGCACCTGCTGCCGGGCATTCGCCCGCTGGTGGAGGCCCTGGCGCGGCGCGAGGGGCTTCCCGTGCGCTGGCCGGACAGGCTGCCCCGCCCCACCTGGCTGCGGGCGCCGGGCCCCGCGGTGAAGACGCTGTTGCTCAGCTTGCTGGCACGCACCGCTCCGCGCCCCGGCTCGGGCGTGAGGCGGGTGAGCGCGGGGGGAGTGTTCGAGGCGGGGCGGCTGGACGAGGCGACCCTTCTGGCCCTGTTGGACACGCTGCCCGAGGGGGACTTCGAGGTGGGGTGCCACCCCGGAGAGGGCAGGCCGCACGTGCCGGAGGATCCCGCGTGGAGCTATGGCTGGCAGGCGGAGCTGGAGGCGCTCACCAGCCCCCGGGTGAAGGCCCGGCTGCGGGAGCGGGGAATCACCCTGGCCACCTATGCCTCACTGCGGGCTAAGGTTTGACTCACCAGCGTGTGAACCTACCTGTTAGAGCCTTGTGATTTGCCTACCCAGCTTCTGAAATCGCGCGACCGGCCGCTCTCCACGGGGCGCCGCAGGGGGCCGGATGTCCGAGCTGCGCGATGATCTCCGCTTTACCTTCCGGCTGCTCCGGAAGCACCCGGGGTTCACCACCGTCGCGCTGATCACCCTGGCGCTGGCCATCGGGGCCAACACCGCCATCTTCAGCGTCGTCAACGCCGTGCTGCTGCGGCCCCTGCCCTTCCCCAGGTCCGAGCACCTGTTCCATGTGGTGCGCAGGGATCCGCAGGGCGGCGTCACCCCTGTCTCCGTGCAGCAGTACGCGTTCCTGTCCGCGCAGAGCCAGCCGTTCGCGCACCTGACGGCCTGGCCCTTCACTGTCAGCGGCTTCAACCTCAGCGGAGAAGGAGACCCCGAGTATGTGACCGGCGTGCGGGTGACACAGCCTTTCTTCGAGGTGCTGGGAGTGCCGCCCGCGCTCGGCCGGGGCTTCCTGCCCGAGGAGGATCGCCAGGGCGGGCCCCGCGTGGTGGTGCTGAGCCATGGCCTGTGGATGCGCCGGTTCGGAGGAAAGCCGGAGGTGCTGGGCCACTCGGTCACCCTCAACGGGGAGCCCTACACCATCGTCGGCATCGCGCCGTCCACCTTTCAGTTCCCCGAGGGGATGCAGCTGTGGACTCCGCTGCGGCCCGACCTGACGAGCACCGAGAATGCGCACTACCTCACGCTGCTGGGCCGGCTGAAGCCCGGGGTGGAGCCCGAGCACGTGGCCTCGCTGGTCCACGAGCAGGGCGAGCGGCTGCGCGCGCTTCGTCCGGGAGCGCTCCCGGCCCAGCACCGGATCGACGCCGTGGGGCTGAAGGCCCTGCAGACCCAGACGCTGAAGCCCGCGGTGCTGGTGCTGCTGGGCGCGGTGGGCATGGTGCTGCTCATCGCGTGCGTGAACCTGGCCAACCTCCAGCTGGCGCGGGCCGCCAGCCGGGAGCGGGAGCTGGCCCTGCGCAGCGCCCTGGGAGCCCGCCCGAGGCGGCTGATGAAGCAGCTGCTCACCGAGAGCGTCGTGCTGGCGGGAATGGGGGGCCTGCTGGGGCTGCTGCTGGCCGCCTGGGGCCTGCCCGCGCTGCTGGCGCTGGCGCCCAGGTCTCCCTCGCTGCCGGCGGACATCTCCATTGATGGGGCGGTGCTCGGCTTCACGCTGTGCGTCTCCGTCATCACCGGCCTGCTGTTCGGCGTGCTGCCCGCATGGCAGTTCTCCCAGGTGGATCCCCAGGGCTCACTCCAGCAGAGCCTCGGGAGCACCGTCCCCGGCCTGGTGGGCCGCCGCACCCGGCGGCTGCTGGTGGTGAGCGAGGTGGCGCTCACCGTCATCCTCCTCATCGGCGCCATCTTGCTGGTGAAGAGCTTTGCCCGCCTGCGCGGCGTGGAGCCGGGCCTGGATCCCCACAACGTGCTGACGATGAAGCTCGTGCTGCCCGAGTCGCGCTATGGCACTGCCCAGGGCCTGGAGCGCTTCACCCAGCGCGTGGTGGAGCGGATCCGGACCGTGCCCGGCGTCCAGGCCGCGGGCTTCGCGCTGACGCTGCCCTTCGAGACGGGCCTGCGCATGACGTTCTCCATCCAGCCCCGCGAGCCCCGGGAGGGGGTTGCCGCCAGGACGGGCATGGCGCTCTACCGCCCGGTGACGCGCGGCTACTTCGAGGCGCTGAAGATTGGCCTGGTGCGGGGCCGGCTGCTGGATGATCTGGATCACCACCAGAGCGCGCCGGTGGCCGTCATCAACGAGACGACGGCGAGGCGCTTCTGGCCGAACCAGGAGCCCCTGGGCGAGCGGATCATCCTGGGCTCCCTGCTCCCGCAGATCGCCGACGCGGTGCCCCGGGAGATCATCGGCGTGGTGCGCGACGTGCACGAGGACGGCATGGAGGCGGGCGCCCCGGCCATCGTCTACCTGCCCATCGGGCAGGTGTCCCCGACGCTCCTGGCCCGCAACGCGCGGCTGCGGCCTCAGTGCCTGCTGGTCCGGGCGCAGGGGGACACGGGGGCGCTGCTGACGGCGGTGCGGAATGAGATTCACGCCGTGGACTCGCTGCAGACGGTGACCGAGATCGCCAGCATGGAGGAGCTCATCTCGCGCTCGATGGGCTCGCAGCGCTTCAACACCCTGATGCTGGGGCTGCTGGCGGGGCTGGCGCTGGTGCTGGCCGCGGTGGGCATCTACGGCGTGCTGTCCTATCTGGTGAGCCAGCGCACCCGGGAGCTGGGCATCCGCATGGCGCTGGGAGCCACCCGGGCCCAGGTGATGTGGCTGGTGGTGCGCCAGGGACTGGCCACCGTGGCGACAGGCGCCGTGCTGGGCATGGCGGGCGCCTTCGCGCTCAACCGGCTGCTGGCGCACCTGCTGTACTCGGTGAGCACGATGGACCCCATCGCGTACATCGCCGCGCCGCTGGTGTTGCTCAGCGTGGCGCTGGTGGCCACGTGCCCGCCCGCGTTCAAGGCCTCCCGGGTGGACCCCATGGAGACGCTGCGGGAGGACTAGCTCAGCGCGCGTTCTTCTCGAGCCGCAGCTCGAATGTGCGCGCATCGCTCTCGACGAAGCGGGTGAGCTTCTCTCCCTCCTCGGCAAGCTCCTCGCGCACCGTCTTCGGCAGGGCCGAGAACGGGTGGAGCACGAGCGTCGCCACCGCCTTCTTACGCTCGAGCTCCCACGTGCCCGCGACGAAGCCGTCCACCAGGAACGAGGGCAGGACGCGCAGGTTCTTCGACGGGGTGATCAACCGGCGATGCTCGTCCGCGATGATCCGCGTCCGGTCCTCATGCGCCAGCAGCAGGTTGTCGTAGTCCGGCAGGAACCGCACGGGCGCCTGGGTCTCCTCGGCGGGGCGTGGCGCCTTGGGGAGATCGAACAGCTCGCGGCCCCGCTCGTCGCGGAACACGCGCAGCCGGGGCCTCAGCTCCTCGAGCACCTCGCGCAGCCCCGTCAGGCCGGACCACGTCTGCGCATCGCCCACCGACGCCGGGCCGAACGCCTCCAGGAAGCGCAGCACCAGCGTGTGGGGTTTGGCGTCCGTGCCCAGCGGCTCTCCCAGCCAGGACTCGGCCACGGTGAAGTCCGCCGTGCCCGGGTAGCCCCACTTCGTGTCCGTGGGCACCTGGACGAGCGGCAGCTGCGTCCGCACGGCGAAGCCCATGGCCCGCTCGTCCCCCTTCGGATCGAGCTTCATGAGCAGGGGGCGCAGCTCGTTGAAGGTCCGTGGCTCCTGCTCCAGGTAGGTGCGCGCGGCGGCGAGGACCTGATCGAGCTTCACGTCCCCGAGCCGCTCTCCCAACACCGAGCCCATGGCCCGGGTGAGGACAGGCTGGAGCGCGGGCCGCAGCTGCACGTAATCCCTGGCGCTCATCAGGTGCAGCGTGCAGCGCATCAGCGTGGCGCGGACGACCTTGCGGCTCAGCACCAGCCGCGTGAGCGCCTCGCGCTGGAAGCCTTCGACGCGGGACCAGAGCCCGATGTACGGGGGCCTCGCCAGTTGGGCCTGCAGCCCCACCAGCTGCTCGATCGCGCGAAGGGCGCTGGTCTCCTCACGCTCGAGCAACAGCTGGCGCGCCAGCGTGGCCCGGTTGAGCGCTCTGCGCGTCAGGAGCTTGTCCGCGATCCGGCTCACATCTCCGACCAGCGCCGCAGGTAATCGGCGACCTCCGCCGGGTGCGTGACGATGGCGTCAGGCTCGGCCTCGCGGAGCCGGCTCTCCGCGTCAAAGCCCCAGCGCACCGCGATCACCTTCACGCCCGCCTGCTTGCTTGCGATGATGTCCCGGTGCTCATCGCCCACGTAGACGAGCTGGTGCGGCTCGAGCCGCTGGCGCTTCATCAGCTTCCGCAGCAGCTGGGCCTTACCGAAGATGCGGCTGCTGCAGATGACATCGTCCACCCACGCCTCCGCCGGCTTGCCCTCGAGAAACGCGCGGATGTTCTCCTCCTCGTTGGAGGAGACGATCACACTGCTGAGGCCCCTGCCCTTCAGCTCTTGCAACAGCTCGGGAATTCCCTCGTTGAACGCGATCGAGGGAACCCCCTTCCGGTAGACATGGCTGACCTGAATGATCAGCGCTGGCAGCTTGTAGGAGGGGACGCCCAGCGCCTTGCACCGCTCCATGATGGACAGCTCGCGCATCTGCTGGAGGTTCTCCTCCGTCAGCTTGCCGTAGCCCTGCTCCGCGGCGATCTCGTTGTAGCTGTCGATGGCTACCTTCGCCGAGTTCGCCAGCGTTCCGTCGAAGTCGAACGCGACATGCGTAATCAAGGTGTAGCCTCCGCCACGTAGAGAATGTGCGGCGTGGTGTAGCCCGCGTCCAGTTCAACTGTCTCGCGCACGGTGAACCCCACGGTGCGCAGCAGCGCTTCCATGTCGCCGCGGGACTTTAGCACCAGTCCGCCTCCGGCCTTCGTGCGCCCCAGCAGTTTCACCATCACCCACTCCTGCGCCAGGCACTTGTAGTGCTTCCAGGAGCCGTCGCCTTCCGCCTCCTTGAGCAAAAACCTCCCGCCAGGGCGCAGCAGGCCGCGCACCGTGCGCAGGAACTCCGCCCACCGCTCCTCGGGCAGCAGGTACAGCACATCACACACCACCGCGGCATCGAACTGGCCCGGGCGCTGGGCCATGAGGCTCTCCACCGTGCCCACCTCGGCGCGGACGTTGGGGAGCCGGCCCGGCCCCCGCAAGGCCCATTCCACCTTGCGCGGATCCGGGTCCACCCCGTGCACGGTGCGGCCGGGGTCCGCCAGCGCCAGCAGCCCGGACAGCAGCCCGTGGCCACAGCCCACATCCGCCACGGTGGCGCCCGTGGGGACCCGGTCCACCACCGCCTCCAGGGGGGCGGAGAAGGCCCGGGCGCGCACGTGGAAGCGCTCGGCCCGGGGCAGCGAGGAGAACAGCGCGAGGGTTCGATCCAGGAGCGTGCTCACGAGATGTACCGTTCCAGGCCAAAGGCCGCGGAGAGGATGACGAGCCCCAGCGCGCTCGTGGCCAGCAAGCCCTGGCGCAGGCGGGGGCGCTCACGCAGCAGCAGCGCCAGCGTGAGGAACAGCGGAAAGGCGGAGATGAGGTAGCGCCCCATGCCCATGAAGTCCTTGGTGCCCAGCGCGGGCAGGCCAATGATGGCCAGCGCGAAGACGGCATACCCCCACCCCAGCAGGCGCACGGTGGGGATCACCATCACCAGCGCCAGGAGCGTGAGGCCCGCCTGCACCACGTAGCGGATGATGACCTCCGCACTGTGGTCCGAGAAGAAGACGGTCTCGAACCAGTAGAGCTTGAGCCACGTGCGCCAGCCGGGCGCCTGCTCCCAGCCGGGCGAGCCCTGCGTCTCCACGAAGGCGAAGGGCGCTCCGAACTTCTGCTGCAGGTAGAGCAGGTAGAGGCCAAAGCCCAGCCCGGACAACAGCGGCAGGAAGTCCCACACGTTCCAGGGCTCGCCGCGCTGGCGCTTCCACTCGAGCCGGCGCACCAGCAGCCCGAGCACCACCGCGGGCGCCACGGGCCGCGCCGCCGTGGCGATGGCGCCCAGCACCACCGCCGGTACCAGGTGCCCCTTCTCCAGCAGCAGGAAGGCGCTCACCACCAGCAGCACGAAGAGCGCGTCCGAGTACATGACGCCGTAGAGGTAGAAGGTGAACGGGTACAGGGCCAGCAGCATCCCCGCCTGCAGCGCGGTGCGCTCGTCCACCCGGGTGCGCGCCCACGCCGCGAAGAGCACCAGCGCCAGCGGCCCGCACAGCAGCGTAATCAGGATGCCCGCCTGGTAGATGGGAACCCCCAGCGCCAGCGCTGCCCGGATGGCCAGAGGGTAGAGCGGGAAGAACGCCACCGGGCTCTGCTGGCCCGGGGTGTACGTGTAGCCCTGCTCGGCGATGAGCTTGTACCAGCCCGAGTCCCATGCCACCCAGCCCAGGGTGACGTAGTCCCCGAGGCTCACCGCCACGGCCGCCGGGTCCTTGTGGTGCAGGCGCCAGGCCCCCGCCGCGGCCGCCGCGCTACAGATGATGACGGCGGCAAGCACGAGGAGTGCGACAGCTTTGGGTGCGGAGCGCGGCATGGGGGGCCGAGGCATCGTCTAGCGCCACTGTCCGGGTCAAGTGTCTTTGGGACCTGGGACAGGTACTCAGGAGACATAGTGCGCTGCGCCATAGGCGGCGGCCAGCGCGACCATGAGCACTGCACTGAGCGCCATCACCGCCAGTCGTAGGCGCGGGCGCTCTCGCAGCAGCAGCGCCAGCGTGAGGAACAGCGGGAACGCCGCCAGCAGGTAGCGGCCCATGCCCATGAAGTCCTTACTGGAGAGCGTGGGCAGCCCGACGATGGCCAACGAGTACAACCCATAGCCCCAGCCCAGCCGCTTCACGGTGGGCCACACCAGCGCCAGCGCTCCCACGGAGAAGGCGGCGTGCCCCGCCAGCCGCAGGAAGTCATCCCCCTTCATGCCCCAGGAGAAGCTCTGCGCCCAGCGGACCTTGGCCCACGTGCGCCACCCGGGCATCTGGTCCCAGCCCTGCGCCGACTGCACCTTCACGAAGGCCATCGGCTCGCCGAAGGTGCGCCACAGGTAGAGGATGTAGAGCAGCAGCCCGGTGGCGGCGAGCACCGGCAGCAGGTCCACCACGCTCCACCGCTGGCCCCGCTCGTGTTTCCACTCCAGCCGGCGGGCCAGCAGGCCCAGCACCAGGGCGGGCGCCACCGGCCGCGCGGCGGTGGCCATCACTCCCAGCAGCACGGCGGGCACCAGGTGGCCCCGCTCCAAGAGCAGGAAGGCGCCCACGATGAGCAGCAGGAAGAGCGCGTCCGAGTACATCGCCCCGTAGAGGAAGAAGGCGAACGGGTACAGCGCCAGCAGCAGCCCCGCGTCGCGCACCGTGGACTCGTCCGCCTTAGCCCGGGCCCAGTGCGTGAAGAGCACCAGCGCCAGCACGCCGCACACCATGGTGAGCAGCACGCCCGCCAGGAACACGTCCACGCCCAGCGCTGTAATGCCGCGGACCGCCAGCGGGTACGTGGGGAAGAAGGCCACCGGGCTCTGCTGGCCCGGCGTGTAGCTGTAGCCCTCCGTGGCGATGTGGGCGTACCAGCCCGCGTCGTAGCGCGCCCACCCCAGCGGCGGCGGCAGCTCGGGCCACGTGGCTCGCGCCGGGCTGTGGCCTTCGGGCACCAGGTACGAGGTGACGGACACCGCCACCGTGCACACCACCAGTCCGCAGAGCGCGGCCAGGGCGACGACTCGGGGAGCGGAGCGGTTCATGAAGCTGGGACTTCGTTCAGAACCGCCCCGCGGTCAAGCGTGGCCAGGCAGGGCTAGCGAGGGAAGAACGTCTTGCCTTCCTTCACCATGTCCACCAGCAGCGGCGCGGGCGTGAAGCGCTCCCCGAACTTGTCGTGGTAGTGCTCCAGCCGCTTGAGCAGCCCGTCCGGCGTCAGGCTGTCCGCGTACCGGAACGGCCCGCCCAGGAACGGCGGGAAGCCCAGCCCGAAGATGGCGCCCACGTCTCCGTCCCTCGGGCTGCGCAGGATGCCCTCGCCCAGGCAGCGGATGGCCTCGTTCACCATCTGCAGCGCGCAGCGCTCGGCCATCTCCGCCCGCTCGAACTTGCGGCGCTCCGTGCCGCTGGGCAGCAGCGCGTACACCGTGGCGTCCACCTCCTTCTTCTTCCCGTCGTAGGTGTAGAAGCCCTTCTTGTTCTTGCGGCCCAGGCGCCCGTCCTGGATGACGCGCTCGAGCGTCCTGGGCGCCGCCATGCGCTTGCCGAACGCCGCCTCCATGATGGGGCCCACCTTCTGCGCCACGTCGATGCCCACCTCGTCCAGCAGGGTGATGGGCCCCACCGGGAAGCCGAAGTCCACCAGCGCCTTGTCCAGCTCCGCGATGTCCGCGCCCTCGGCCAGCAGGAACGCCGCCTCGTTCATGTACGGCGACAGGATGCGCGAGGTGTAGAAGCCCACCCCGTCGTTCACCACGATGACCGTCTTGCCCTGCTTGCGCCCCACCTCCACGCACGTGGCCGTCACCCAGTCCGCCGTGCCCTTGTGGGTGATGATCTCCAGCAGCGGCATCTTGTGCACCGGGCTGAAGTAGTGCATCCCGATCACCTGCTCCGGCCGCCTGCTGCCCTTGGCCAGCTCGGTGATGGGCAGGCTCGACGTGTTCGAGGCGAAGATGCAGTCCTCGCGCGTCACCGCCTCCGTCTCGGCGATCACCCGGTGCTTGAGCTTCAGGTCCTCGAACACCGCCTCGATGACGATGTCCACGTTCTTGAAGCCCGCGTAGTCCGTTCCCGCCGTCACCATCGCCATCTTCGCGGACGCCTCGCGCCAGGTCAGCGAGCGCTTCTTCACCCGCTCATCCAGCACGCTCTGCACCTGCTTGAGCGCGCGGCCCACGCCCGCGTCGTCCTTGTCCTTCACGCGCGCCGGCACGCCCTGCAGCGCCGTGGCCACGTAGGCGATGCCGCCGCCCATCAGCCCGCCGCCCAGCACGCCGATCTTCTTCACCTCGCGCGCCTTCACGCTCGCGTCCGCCGTGCCGTTCTCCTTCTTCAGCGCCGTGGTGGCGAAGAAGATCTCCACCAGCCGCCGAGACACGTCCGACACCACCAGCTCGCCGAACAGCCGCGCCTCGGCCTCCAGCCCCGCCTTGCGGCCCGACTCCACGCCCGTGCGGATGGCCTCCAGCGCCTTCTCCGGCGCCGGGTACTTGCCGCGCGTCTTCTTCTGCAGCTGCTTGCGCGCCTGCTCGAAGAGGATCTTCCGGCCCACCGGGTTGGCCTCCAGCGCCACCTCGGACCACAGCTCCTTGTTGGCCAGGCTCTGGATGAGCCCCGTCAGCCCCTTCTTCGACTGCGCCGCCACCGCCTTGAGCCGCTGCCCGTGCGGACGCTCCACCTTCAGCGCCCCGGCCGCCAGCTCCCGCGCGCGCTGAATGGCCACCTGGCGCAGCAGCGGCACCGGCACCACCTCGTCCACCAGGCCCAGCTTCTTCGCCTTGGCCGGCTTCACGTTCTTGCCCGTGAGGATGAGGTCCAACGCCGCCTGGACGCCAATGAGCGCCGGCAGCCGCTGCGTGCCGCCCGCGCCCGGCAGCAGCCCCAGCTGCACCTCGGGCAGGCCCAGCGTCGTCTTCGGGCTGTCGGTGGCGATGCGGTAATCACACGCCAGCGCCCACTCCAGGCCGCCGCCCAGACACGCGCCGTGGATGGCCGCCACCACCGGCTTGGGGAACGCGTCCAGCCGGTCGAAGCCCTCCTGCCCGTCGCGAGAAACCTTCGTGGCCTCGGCCGCCGTCTTGATCTGCTGCAGGAAGTCGATCTTCGCCCCGGCCACGAAGTTGTCCTTCTTGCCAGAGATGAAGATCACCGCCCGCGCCGCCGGATCCTTCTCCGCGCGGGAGAGCAGCTCGGCGAACGCCCCTCCCGTCTCCGGAGAGAGCGTGTTCACCGACTCGCCCGGCAAGTCGAACGTGAGGACGGCCACCCCGTCCTCGACCTGGTAGGTGAAGCCCTGCTTCGCCTCGAGCTCTTCGAGTTTGATGGCCATTACGCACGCTCCAGAACCACCGCGGCCCCCAGGCCGCCAGCGGCGCAGACGGTGCACAGCACCGTGTTCTTGTTCCGACGCTTCAGCTCATTCAGGGCCTGGGTGACGATGCGCGCCCCCGTGGCTCCGAACGGGTGCCCCAACGAGATGGAGCCGCCGTTGACGTTGAGCCGCTCGCGGTCCACCTCTCCCACCGGGCCGCTCCAGCCGGCCTTCTTCGCGAACGCCTCCGAGGCCAGCGCTTGCAGGTTGCTCGCCACCTGCGCGGCGAACGCCTCGTGCATCTCCACCAGGTCCACGTCCGCCAGGCTCATGCCCGCGCGCTTCAGGGCGATGGGCGCCGCGTAGGCCGGGCCCTGCAGCAGCTGGTCCGCCGGATCCGTGGCCGCGTAGGCGTGGGCACGCAGGAAGCCCAGCGGCTCGTAGCCCAGCTGCTTCGCCCTCTCCTCGCTCATCAGCAGCAGGGCAGCGGCGCCGTCGGTGAGCGGCGAGGCGTTGCCCGCGGTGATGGTGCCGTACTTGCGGTCGAACACCGGGCGCAGCTGCGAGAGCGCCTCCAGGCTGGTGTCCTCGCGCACGATGTTGTCCTGGGCCGCCACATCCTCGAACTTCGGCGGGACGACGACGTGCATCACCTCGTCGGCGAACTTGCCCTCCTTCCACGCGCGCGCGGCGTTGTGGTGCGAAGCCATGGCGATGCGGTCCTGCTCCTGGCGGGAGATGCCGTTCTCCTTGGCCATCTTCTCCGCGCTCTCGCCCATGCTCATGCCGGTGGAGTACTCGGCGATGGCCGGCGGCACCGGCAGCAGGTCCTTCGCCTTGAGCCGCTGGAAGGGCTTGAGCTTGTCCGGCAAGCTCTTGGCCTTGGAGGCCGCCACCAGCGCGTGCGCCAGCGGCCGGCTGGTGAAGATGGGCGCGTCCGACATGGACTCGGTGCCGCCCGCGATGACGACGTCCGCCTCGCCCACGGCAATGGCGTTGGCCGCCGTCGTCATGGCCTGAATGGACGTGGCGCACGCCCGCGCCACGGTGAACGCTTCAATCCTGCGCGGCAGCCCCGCGGCGATGACCACCTCGCGCGCGATGGACGGCGCCGTCAGCGTGGGGATGACCTGCCCGAAGACGAGCTGGTTGATCTCGTTGGGATCGATGTCCGAGCGCTGCACCAGCTCCTGAACCACCATGCGGCCCAGGTCCAGGGCGGTGAGCCCGGAGAAGACGCTGCCCGCCTTCACGAACGGGGTCCGCAGCCCGCGGACGATGGCCACCCGCCGCTGCCCGTTGCTCTCACGTGCCATGTGCCTCACCTCCAGATTACGAGTGAGGCACTTCTAGCGAGCCTTGATGCGGCGCGTCAACGACGAATTGATTCTAGAGTCAACTGGCGAGCGCTCACCCGCCCCCCCTACAGCTGACCGGGGTTGTTGCTCCGCCTGCTATGGGGCAAGTTTCCCGAGCAAGAATTCTTCCAATTGGCGTAAGAGGGCGTTGAGAAGGGGTGAGCAGGCCCAAGATGTAGTGCTCCCCAGCATCTTATCAAGCACAAGGCTCCTGGATAGAGCCGACCGAGCGCTTGAAGCTTCTGCTGCTCTGTAAGGTAGGCGACCCTGAGTGAAACCCTTGAGGTTGCCTGGAGCGGAGGCCTTGGCCTAGGGCTCTGCCATGAGCCCTACTGCCCAGGTTGCCGACAAAGCGCGACCCTTCGGATTTGACCGACGCACAGTGGGAGTTGGGGAACTCTTCGTTCGTGGCAACCCTGTTGGCCCGCAGGCGGTGGTGCACTCGCGACGCGGGGTGGTCAACGCCATCCTCTACCTCTCGCGCACCGGAGTGCAGTGGCGTGACCTGCCGCACGACTTTCCCGACTGGCAGAGCGTCTCCTCGTACTTGCGCCAGTGGAAGAAGGACGGCACGCTCAAACTCCTCCACGATGTGCTTCGCGGCAAGGTGCGTCGGCAACAGGGGCGCGCCCCACAGCCCACCGCAGGCATCATCGACAGCCAGAGCGTGAAGACGGATATAGAGGCGGAGACTCGAGGCTACGACGCCAACAAGAAGGTGAAGGGTCGCAAGCGCCACCTGTTGGTGGACACGTTGGGCCTGGTGCTGGTGGCGTGGCTCACCTCAGCCGATGTGCAGGATCGCGACGCGGCCGCCGCCGTGTTGCCACTGGCCGCAGAGCAGTTCCCCACGCTCCAGAAGGTGTGGGCCGACAGGGGCTATCAAGGCCCTGGTGTCCAAGCCATCGCTGAGCAGACCGGAGTTTAGAACTCATACAGCCGCTCAACGAGCAGATTGCCTGGCTCAATGAAGCAAGCCTTGGCGCAGGTAGCTCAGCACCGCTCCCCAAATGGGCCCTACTTTGGCATGGTGCCCAGTGAGAGGAGCAGCAACGAGCAGCAGCGCAAGGGCCGGATTACCAAGCCCAGGTTGCGCTGGCTGCTGGTACAGGTGGCCGCCTCGCTCATGCCAGCGCGCACGCCGGACACCGCTCACCTCCGCGTGTGGGCGGAACGAATTGCCAGCTGGCGCGGGAACAGGACAGCCATGCCGCTTCTAGAGAAACTCTTACGAGCACCTGCCGGTGGGAGAGGGCGTCCGGTAAGGCCAGTGCCTGTCCTGGCGCTCCCACGGCCTGGCTCCAGGGCTTCTCCTGCGCCTTACTGTTCGGCCTGCCTCGCTGTTCGGCTTAGACGGGTACAGCGTGGGAGTAACCAGCTTCGACAATGATTGAGGCACCAGGACCTTCCCTAAAGGACATATCACCTTCTTTCTTCGCGAGGAGTCAGAGTCAAATTGACTGCTGTTGATGATTGTGTTACTGCCATTAATAGAGCTGTAGCCCTCTCAACCTCAGTTTTATCCGGGGCAGAAATATGCCGTTCGGGCGAACTCATTCCCTAGCGGAAAAAATGATCCGGGTTCTCCCTGGCGTGCTGCTCGGCCTGTTGTTCCTGCATTTCAGCCTGACGCTGGCGTTCCTGACGCCGCTCAATCCCGTGAAGCTGCGGCTGCTGCCTTTGCTGGACTCCTATATCAATCCCTTCTTCCACCAGCGCTGGTCGCTGTTCGCGCCGGAGGTGGAAGCACAGACGCGGTACGTGCTGGTGTCCTGCCGGGGAGAAGACGCCAGAGGAGTCATGCAGGAACAGCCCTGGGTCAACATCACGCTACCATTGCACCAACTCAAGCAGCGCTATCGCCTGACACCCGCAGACCGGCTGGATCGAGCCCAGGTGGCGGGGGTCAGTCAGCTCACCCCGCAGGACGATGAGGTGATCAGCAAACTGCTGGCCAAGCCGGAAGACACCGATCAATACCGGCAGGCCGTGGCCGGGTTCGAGCGGCAGCGCGAGCAGCGCAAGAGTCGGGGAATGCGGCTGCTCAGGCGCGTGGCTTCCTCCGCTTGCGCCAGCCTTTACCCAGCGCTGCTTATCCGCGAGGTGCGCGTGCGGGTGGCGACCATCAAGGCCCCCCCTTTTTCCCAGCGCATGGCATCCGAGGCCCACGGAGACACCACCTTTACGGAACTGCCCTGGCAGCCCTATGAGGAGGTGCAGTCCCCGTGAGCACCTCCTTGCCGGCAATGCCAGCACCGCCCGGGGGCTGGTGGCAGCAGCTTATCGATCATCTGTCTCTGCCTCGGTTCCAGATCGGCGCCAGTCTGTTCCGCATCTGTGCTGGCTCGGCCATTCTCATTGAGTACCTGAGTAACTATGCCCAGCGGCGCTACCTCTTTGGCCCTAACGGGCTCTGGCCCTTCGAGTTCTTTGCTGCGGAGATGGATCAGTCGGCCAGTTTCTCGCTGTACGCCTGGAGCAACTCACCGGTGTACTTCGAGGTGTGCTTCCACCTAGGCCTCCTGGTGGCGGTGCTATGGCTATTGGGTTGGCGCACCCGCCTCATTACCCCGCTCAACTACGTGTTTCTCTGGTCGCTTCACCAGCGCTTCCCGGGCATCTGGGACGGCGGGGACAACATCATCCACTTGGTGTTGCTGTACGCGGTGTTCGCGGATGTGAGCGCCTACTTCTCCCTGGATGCGAGCAGGCGGTCTGCTTCGTCGCAGGAGCCAGGCCCGTGGGCGCGTGCCAGTGCGATGTTCCACAATACCGCGCTGCTGGCCTTCGCCATCCAAATCAGCCTTGTCTATGGAGTTGCCGGCCTCTACAAGGTCCAGGGCTCGGTGTGGCAGGAAGGCACCGCCATCTACTACGCCTTCCGGGGAGGCCAGTTTGTCTGGCCCGGCGTCACCGAGTGGATCTACCGCAACGCCTATGTGGTGACGGCACTCACGTACGCCACCGTGGCATTCCAGGTGTCTTTTCCCTTCCTGCTCTTCCTCAACCGATACACCCGCCGGGTCGCCGTGGTGCTGGGCTTCAGCTTCCACCTCGGGATTGCCATCTTCCTGGGGCTGATCACCTTCTCGCTCTTCATGACGTCGGTGGATCTGGCGCTCATGAGCGATGAGGACTACCGCGCGATCGGCCGCTGGTTCGGCCGACTTCGACAACGTTTTTCGAACCGGCAAAGCCCCTCTGTACTAGCAGAGCCGAATATGGGCACCGGATCGTCATCGGAATCTCACCCGCCAGGCTGATCTGGCGGGTAGATCCTGGCGAGCGGTTTCACCGTACGTGGGCCGACTGTCAGGGCTGCTCAACCCACCGTGTACACCCAAGGAGAAGAACATCATGAAGAAGTTCTTTACGCGTCTGTCGCTGCTGGGGCTGTTCGCTGGCCTGGCTTTGTCGTCCTACGCTGTGCCCGCTAACGCGGCTGCCGTTGATCAGAACACCTCTTACCAAGGCCCGACCACGAGCACCGAGGACGCGGTCATCATCATCGTCATCGGCGAGGACTACTACTGGGTCGAGGTGTACGGCCTGACGGACAACACCAACGCCGCCGCTCCGTCCAGCGCGCTGACCGACGCGGCCTTCGATCAGTAGAGCCGCTGCGCCCTTCCGCGCAAGGCTTCGTAGTTCCAGGGGGGCCGTGGCTTCATCAGCCACGCGCCCCCTTGCTTCTCAACGTGAGGCGATAGCGATGAAGCGTCTGGGTGTCCTAGTGCTTGGCCTGTTGGTGGTGGGAGTGGGCCTGCTCGCATGGAGGGAACTGAGTGTCCCGGAGCCTGGCGAGACAGGTAGTGGGCAGAGGCCAGCCCAGCCTGCTCCGGCAACGCAACTCGTGGTGCGCTCCCAGAACGTGGTGGCCCGGGGGCTGGGGCTCGCCGAGCCATCCGCTCTCCCCATGGCCCTGGACGCCGACCGCGCGGGCCCACTTCAGCTCCAAGGGCTGGTGCTGGATGACCAGGAACTCCCCATCGCGGACGCCACAGTGCTACTGGACTCGAGCCCGGTGCGCTCGGTGCGCACGGAGAAGAACGGCACGTTCGTCTTCACTGGGCTGTCTCCGCGCGCCTACCAGCTCGAGGCCAGGCACGGCTCCCTGCAGGGGGGCCCCTTCTCCGTGTGGCTGGGTGAAAAGACCGAGCCCTTCGTGCTTCATCTGCGCAAGGCCGCTTCGCTTGAGGTCCGTGTCGTAGAGGCCCACTCACGCCGCGCGCTCCCAAGAGCCTCCGTGGAGCTGCGTGCCCACCAGCCACGCGCCACGGAGACGGACGAGGCCGGCCTTGCGTTGCTGCAGGCGCTCCCCACGGGGCGGCATGTTCTCAAGGTCTCCGCGAGGGGGTTCTCCCCCGTGTGGCAGTTGGTCAACGTGGGGGAAGCCTCGCCAGTGCCTCAGCGGCTGGTGGTTTCCCTCAACGCCGGGGCCGCCGTCTCCGGCGTGGTGGTGGATGCGCGGGGCGCTCCCGTGGCGGGAGTCACCGTTACCCCCTCGCCCTCCGCCAACACGGCGCAGTCCCTCACCGATGGGCGGTGGGATGGCGTGGTGACCGATGAGGCTGGCCGCTGGCGCTTCGAACACCTGGAGGCTGGGCTCTATCGTTTCGAGGCCTCAAGTTCCCAGCGCGCCCCCGCCACCTCGGTGCCAGTGACGCTGGCCGGAAACGAGGAGACGCAAGGTGTCACCATCACCCTGCCTGACTCGGCCCGGCTCGCCGGCCAGGTTCTCGATGCTCAGGGCCAGGCGGTGCCCTACGCGCTGGTGCGCGTGGCCCTCGACGAGGGGGTGAGCCGTGCCATGGCGCGGCAGACGGCGAGCGACGTACGGGGCGAGTTCGTGCTGGAGGGCCTGCCGCAGCGGCGCGTGGCGGTGCTCGCGCTGAACGAGACAGCCAGTTCAGCCACCCGCTATGTGGACCTGTCTCAGGAGGTCGCCCAGCGGGAGCCCCTGGTGCTGGTGCTGGAGGCGACGGAGGTCATCCGCGGCCGGGTGGAGTCCTCCAATGGCCAGCCTGTCGCGGAGGCCGTGGTGCTGGCGGAGATGCCTGCGGCGCGGATGCGCAACCGGGTGGAGCAGACGCTGAGAGGGCAGTTGGCCACCACCGCGAATCCTTCAGGTGAGTTCGAACTGCGCGGGCTGGTACCCGGCACCTACCTGCTCCGAGCCGCGCCTCCCGGTACCCCCCCTCAGCGGCGCATGGCCTGGCTTGTCCCCCCGGTGCAGGCCGAGACGAGAGGCCCGGAAGTCCTGCTGAGGCTCAGTGGGGGAGGCACTATCGCGGGGCAAGTGCGCCATGAGGACAACACAGTCCCTGAGAGCTTCTCGGTAGTGCTGCGCGGGGCGGCAGCCGTTCAACACGGTGGCGGAGATGGGAGGTTTGTCCTGGCGAGCGTGCCGGCGGGCCAGCACACGCTCTACATCACTGGCCCCCGCTTCATCACCAAGGCTGTGCCCGTGCAGATCCAGGAGGCACAGCAGACCGAACTGGGCTTGGTGGTGGTTCAGCGAGGGCGGCGGATCCAGGGCCGTGTGCTGACGGCCAATGGCACACCAGTAGCCGCCGCGACGGTGTCAAGCTCTCAGCCCTTGAAGGGAAGTGGTGTCGTGGTGGGAGCGCTGGCGGAGCTGGAATATGGGCTACGGCAGACGAAGACGGAGGCCGATGGCAGCTTCACGTTCGAGGGGCTCCACATCTCCTCCCTGCAACTGGCCGCCGAGCACCCTCATGAGGGGCGCTCGGAGCCACTCCAGATTCAGCCGGGCGTGACTGATCTCAAGGTGGAGCTGCGGCTTGCGGCGACCGGGGAGTTGGAGGGGATGGTGCGCGCGGGGGGACAGCCCATCAGTGGTGTGCTGGTGCTGGTGACGAATCCGTCGGCTCCCGCTGGAGGCACCAGCGGCACCACGGGGACGGATGGCAGCTTCCGGTTCACCAACCTGGCACCGGGGACGTACTCCATCCTGGCCATGGCGGATGCGGGAGGAGGACAACAGGTCCAGCGCACCACGGTGGCCGTCCAGTCCCGGAAGGCGGCCCAGGTGGAGTTGGAGTTCCCACGCGGTGACGTGACGGTGTTCGTCCGGGCCCAGCCCGCCGAGGGGGCAAGAGCGGCCTCCGCCCGGCTCCTCTTGATGGGGAAGTTACAGCCTGGCGTCGCGGCCCAGCCCGCCCAGGTGCAGATGCTGACGCCGCCAGAGCCGGCCCGCTTCGGCAGTGTCCTCCCAGGCGAATACCTGCTCTGCATGTCGCCTATGGAGGTGAACCTTTCTCAGGACGGTGGCACCCCCCAGGCCGCCAAATGCTCCTCCCTCACCGTCACGCAGCAGCCGGCTCAGCAAGAGGTGCTGGTTGCGATGCCGCCTCTCTAAAAGGGATTGCTCAGCCCACAGGGTTGCCGCGCACGAAGGCTCGACCCGCTGCCACTGCGCGTCAGTCAAATCCGAGGGGCACTTACAGCTCAGGGGCTCTGGCGAAGCGCGGCCCCGTGGCGGTGCACGGCGTCGATCAGGAATTTGGCGGCTTCGGGGTCCGTGGGCGGGAGGATGCCGTGGCCCAGGTTGAAGATGTGGCCGGTGGGCCCGGCGCGCTTGACGATGTCGGCCACGCGAGCGTCCAGCTCCTCGCGCGGCAGGAACAGGTGCAGCGGGTCCAGGTTGCCCTGCACGGCCACGTCCGGCCCCAGCACGCGCCGGCCCTCGTCCATCTGAATGCGCCAGTCCAGGCCGATGACGTCCGCCCCCGTGCGCTTGAGCAGCGGCAGGTGCGGCGACATGCCCGTGCCGAACACGATGACGGGCACCCCCGTGGCCTGCAGCTCCTTCACCATGCGCGTGAGGTACGGCAGGCTGAAGCGCTCGAAGTCGTACGGCCCCAGCTCTCCGCCCCACGAGTCGAAGATCTGGACAATCTTGGCCCCCGCCTCCACCTGCATCTTGAGGTACGGGATGAGCGTGTCCGTCAGCTTCTCGAAGAAGGTGTGCGCGAGCTTCGGCTGCTCGAACAGCAGGCGCTTGATGAGGATGTAGCTCTTCGAGCCGCCGCCCTCGACCATGTACGCCGCCAGGGTGAAGGGCGCGCCCGCGAAGCCAATCACGGGCACCGAGTCATTGAGCGCCTTGCGCGTGCGGCGGATGGCCTCGGCCACGAAGCCCGTGCCCTCCACCGGATCCGGCACCGCCAGCTTCTCGATGTCCGCCTGGGTGCGCACGGGGCTGGGGAAGTGCGGCCCCTTGTCGCCCAGCTCCAGGTGGATGCCCATGGCCTCCACGGGGATGAGGATGTCCGAGAAGATGATGGCCGCGTCCACGCCCAGCCGGGTGACGGGCTGCACCGTCACTTCGGCCGCCAGGTCCGGGTTCTTGCACAGGTCGAGGAACGCGATGTTGCCGCGAATGGCCCGGTACTCGGGTAGGTAGCGGCCCGCCTGGCGCATGAGCCACACCGGGGTGGTATCCGTGGGCTGGCGGCGCGCCGCCTTCAACAGTCTGTCGTTCATGGAAGAGCCCTCCGGCGCCGCCTGGCGCCACCCCTCGCCCATACCGGACTTCAGCGCGGAAGTCCTCTCCCACGCGCTTGTGCCCCACCCCAAATGACCAGGGCCGGACCCCCTCCCGCGTAAGGAGAGCGCCCGGCCCCGTGGCCGTACCCGTGGCCCTGTCAGCGGGCTACTTGGCGATCAGCAGCAGCACGCCGCGGCCGCACAGGCCGTAGAGGTAGTTCTCGCCGCCGAGGAAGACCTCGGAGCCGGGGGCGGCCACCTGGTTGGGGCCCTCGGCCCAGTTGCAGGTGTCCGTCACCCGGTACCAGCTCTTGCCCGTGCCCGGCCACGGCAGCCGGAAGTCCACCTGGCCGGACCAGCCGTTGTAGGCCACGTAGATGGCGCTGGCCGGGTCGCCAAACTCGGTGCCGTCCACGCGGAAGGCCAGGGCGTGGTTGCTGGCGCTGTTGAAGTAGGTGGCGTCCGGCACGGTGCCATCCGGCTTGAACCAGCGGTGCTGCTCCATCACGTTGCCGTTGTTGTCCACCGAGCTGTAGAAGTTCAGCGGCCGCAGCGCCGGGTGCGCCTTGCGGAACGCGAGCAGCCGCTGGGTGAACGTCTTGAAGTTCGTCTGGTCCGTCGTCAGCGTGTAGTTCAGCCAGTTCTTGTCCGAGTCCAGGTTGTACACGTTGTTGTTGCAGTACTGGGTGCGCAGCACCTCGTCGCCGCCGGTGAACATGGGCGTGCCCGCGCTCACCATCAGGAAGGCCAGGCCGTTGCGCGCCGCCTTGCGCTGGTCCGCCACGATGCCACCCTGGTCCCAGCTGTGGTTGTTGTCCTCGCCACCGTCGGACGGGCCGTAGGGCCACGGCTGGTTGTTGTTCTTGCTGTTGCAGGCGTACAGGTCCTTCAGCGACATGCCGTCGTGCGCCACCATGAAGTTGATGGAGTTGTACGGCTTGCGGCCGTCATCGCCGTACAGGTCCGACGAGCCCGCGAAGCGCGAGGCCAGCTGGCCCGGCGTCACGTTCTCCACGCCCATCTGGTTCTGGTCCTTGCGCAGCGTGTCGCGGTAGATGCCGTTCCACTCGGCCCAGATGCCCGGGAAGTTGCCCACCTGGTACGAGTTGCCGCCAATGGCCCACGGCTCGGCGATGTAGTCCGTGCCCACGCCGCCCGCGGCCGGGCGCGGCTCCAAGTCACGCAGGATGCGGTTGAGCGCCGTGCCGGTGTTGAGCTTGTCGTAGTTGAAGCAGCCGTGCTCGCACGTGTTGCCCAGCACCGAGGCCAGATCGAACCGGAAGCCGTCCACGCCCAGCGTGTCCTTCCAGTACGCCAGCGAGTGGATGATCAGGTCCTGCGCCTTGGGGTTGAACGTGTTGTAGTTGCCGCCCACGCCCGTGTTGTCCCAGTTGAACTGCTTGTCCCCCGTCAGGCTGTAGTAGGTGGGGTTGTCCAGGCCGCGGAAGGTGTAGACGTTGAAGGTGCTCGAGTCCGTGCCGTTCCACGCGCCGCCCTCGCCCGTGTGGTTGTAGACCACGTCGACCATGACCTTGATGCCGTTGTCGTGGAAGGCCTTCACCATCTCCTTGAACTCACGCGTGGGGCCGCCCGCCGACTTGTCGTAGGCATAGCGGCGGTCCGGGGCGAAGTAGTTCAGCGTCATGTAGCCCCAGTAGTTGTCCCCCGTGGTGGTGGTGGCGCTGAAGTCGTTGGCGTCGTTCTCCGTCTCCTGCAGCGGCAGGAACTCCACGGCGGTGATGCCCAGCGCCGCCAGCGCCGGAGCCTTCAGGCCCGCGCCCTTGTACGTGCCCCGGTAGATGTCCTGGATGCTGGGGTCGTTCTTGGTGAGGCCGCGCACGTGCACCTCGTAGATGACGTCATCCTTGAGGGCGCGCGTGGGCTTGGTGCCAATGGACTGGGCGTCGCCCGCCAGCACGATGCCCTTGGGCGCCCGGGCGCCGCTGTCCTTCAGCCGGTGCAGCGGGCCCGAGGCGAACACCGTGCCGTCGGTGCTGTTCATGTTGCTCGGGTCGTGGCTGATCTCCTTGGCGTAGGGATCCAGCAGCAGCTTGTTGGGGTTGAAGCGGTTGCCGTTGGCGTCCACGTCCGCCACGAAGCCCAGGTTCGAGCCCTTGGTCCAGCTGGCGTTGTAGTTCCAGTTCGGGCCCCAGGCGCGGTAGCCGTAGTACACCGGGCCGGTAATGCCGTAGGTGGTCTGCAGGGTGGAGACGGCCACGGTCTTCGACCACACGTTGGTGGTCGTGTCCTTGGTCATCACGTACTTGACGGCTTCCTGGGCGCCGTACGGGGTCTTGTAGATCCACACCTCGAGGCGGGTGGCGCGCGCGGAGAAGACGCGGAAGGTGATGTTGCTCTTGGTGGAGTCGTAGCTCGCACCCAGAGTCCAGGTGACGGCGGCCTGCTGTTGCACGCCGGTGTCCACCAGCTGCTCGTCGAGCAGCGCGGCGTTGGGGTCCGAGGGGCCGCAGGCGGCCAGGGCAGCGGCAAGTCCAGCGGCCAGAAGGTGGCGCCAGGGCAGCAGCCGAGCGGCTCTGCCAGAGGTAGAGGAAATCGTCATGGGGACAGCTCCCGTCGCGGCGTCTTGCAGGTGGGGGATTGGGCCCGCGCTTGCCCGTAGAGCTGCCTTCCAGCACTACCCAGGCAGTAAAGTCAACGCGCCCAACCCGGAAACTACGGAATTGTGACGGGGTGAAAGTGGCCCCCTGTGGAGCAGGCGGCAAGCCACGTCAGGTGCGGGGGGAATGATCACGTCGACAAAAACGTAGGCTTGACAGTGACGGAGGCCATCGATAGAAGGCGCCTCGTCGTCACACGGCGGCCGCGCTCAGGGCGGATAGCTCAGCGGTAGAGCGTCGCCCTTACAAGGCGAGGGTCACAGGTTCGATCCCTGTTCCGCCCATGGTTGTGGGGAGTTAGTTCAGTTGGTTAGAACGCCGGCCTGTCACGCCGGAGGCCACGGGTTCAAGTCCCGTACTCCTCGCCAATAGAAGGGCCTGGAATCGAGAGGGAAACCTCAAAGATTCCAGGCCCTTCGTCTTTTCAGCGCCCCGGCTTCTCCTTCGGTGCGATCTCCGTCTCCAGGATGTCTCCAGAAATCTGGGAGGCCGCCTCATCCAGCAGGCTGATTGCCGCGTCCTTGGCTGCCGGGGACAGGTGCATGTACCGCTGGGTGGTGGAGAGGTTCTCGTGCCCGGCCAGTTCCTGGATGGCCTTAGCGGGCGCCCCTCGCATCGCCAGCCGCGAGCAGAAGGTGTGCCGAAGGACGTGGAGCGCTCGTGTCACCGGCAGCCCGGCCCGCTTCTGCGCCTTCGCCATCCAGCGGGAGACGGCCGCCCGGGTCGCCGGTTGGCCGTTGTCCCGGTAGAGGACACGCGGTCCTTTCAGGTGCCGATTGGCTGCCAGCAACGCTGCCAGCCGCTTCGTCATGGGCACCCGTCGATCACGCCCGCCCTTGGGCACGGTGACATGCCCCTGCCACTCTGACTGCCGGATGTGGAGCTGTCCTCGCCGGAAGTCCACGTCCGTCCACTCCAAGGCGAGGATCTCCCCACTGCGCAGGCCCGCGTCTCCACCGAGCAGCACCATGGCCTGGATGCGCCAGTCCAGCTTGCTGGCCGCCTCGACCAGCCGCTCGTACTCCTCGAAGTCGTAGAACGACATGGTGGGCTTCGGAGCCTTGAGCAGCTTGATGGTGACCGGCAGCTTGTCGAGGACGCCCCACTCCACCGCCACCTTCAGCAGCTTGTTGAAGACGGTGAGGACGTTGTTCACGGTCTTCGTGGACAGCTCCTTCAGGTCGGCCTTGAGGCGCTGGATGTCCTCGTGCGTCAGCGTGTCCAGCCGCCGCTGGCCAAACCGGGGGCCCAGGTAGATCCGCAGCACGGACTCCTTGCTGATGATGGTGCTGGGCTTCTGCCGATTGGCCCGAGCGTAGCCCTCGATGAACCTGGGAACGAACTCCTCCAGCGTCGGAACATCCCTTCGCTTCACCTCCTCCTTGGTCTGCTTGCCACGTGCGAGCAGCTCGGACTGCCGCTGTTCGCCCCACGCCTTCGCGCCCGACTTCGAGCTGACCGGAGCCTTCACGCGCTCGCGGTACAGCTCGCCATCGGGCCACTTGAACATGATGTCCACCTCCCATCCGCTCTTACCGCGTTTGATGTACGGCCTGACCTTCACGCTCATCACCGAGCCCTCCTCGGCGACGGCGCACGCCCTTCGAGAATGAACGACAGAAGCTCGCTCCCCCGGAACCGCAGCGAACGGCCCACGCGGAACGCGCCTGGAAGCTGGCCGCGCGACACCTTCGCGTACACGGCCTTGGGGCTGCACCCGAGGAGGCGAGCCACCTCCTCGGCGGTGTAGACAGCCTTGTCGAGCGGTGGCTGTCCCTCCGGGGGGCTGCTGCTGGGAGAACCCGCCTGCACCCGCTCGCGGAGCGCTGGATCCCCGTGAAGCGCCGCCAGTTCCTCGCGCACCAGGGCGCGGATGAGGTCACGCAGTCCGGCCTCTACGCTGGCCACGGCGACCTCCCATCGTCACTGCTGGAGCGAATCCCGTCCTGCATCTGAACCTCGTGAAGACGAGGCTCATGGTGGGCGTGTCGCAGCTGGGGCGGGAGCGGGAGGATTCCACACGCTCCGGCCTACTTCTTATCCCCCTCTTCCTCCTTGAACTGCTCGGGAGATATCGAAGCGGGCTGCTCAGGAGATGTCGTAGCGAGCTGCCCCAGGTGCTCCGTCGAGGTGCTCGACATCGATACGACCTGCTGCGCGGGTGATGCAGGAGGGGTCATGGCGACCATCTCCGGCGGGCGGTGCTGGGTGGCAATACTCCGAAGGAGCGGAAGCACTCCACTTTCAACCACGTCCTTCATCATCTCCTTCCAGGCGGCCTGCCGCTGCTCGTTGGACTTGGGATCCTGATCGAATTCCTCGCCCGGCTCCCGAATGCCCACAAGGAGCGCAAGCGCCTCCATCTCCTGCGGCGAGAGCTTGGGCCCCATGTTCTCGGCCTCTACCGTGAGCATGGCGAAGGCGCAGAACAGCCGCTGCTCGCTCTGCCAGAGCCGTGTGTGCTCCTTCGCCCAAGGGTGCTGCTCGTAGAAACGGTTGACGGCGGCGTGGAGCCGCTGGCCTGCCTGGACAAGCTCGCGGTACGCCGCACCAACCTCATCGCCATGAACGAGCAGGCTCAACTGCGGGCCCAACATGGCCGTGAGCTGGCTGGTGTCCGTGCCTCCCCGGCCGGGCGGGAACTCGGGCGGTGCGCGCAAGTAGTCGCCCGAGAGCAGCCACTCCCTGTTGCGATGCACCCACGCGAACGTCCTCGCCTGGTAAGGAGCCAGGTTGCCAGTCGCACAGAGGGCGTCGATCTGGGGCTGCGAACGCCGCCGCAGAAGTAACTGCATGGCGTCCTCCTCCTCCTTGAAGCGATGCTTGGGTGGCTCGCGGTGAACACCGCCCGTGCGAGGTGTACCCATCTTCCGCCTCCTCATGCGCCCTTGGAAGGCGCGGCGGTCCTCGGATGAAAGCGGGGCAAGCCGCCGAGGAAGGACAGCCTTTCGGGTCGCGAACCCTAGCCCCACTCCCAGCATTGCCATGACCGGGGCTGTCCGGGAGGGGGAGTGTTCCACACCGAAACGGCTCCGATGTCTCCCCTCCCCTGATTGCACCCTCCAGTTCTCGGGGATCGGGGGAGCATTCCGAGCCAAAGTCAGCCCAAGGCCTCCCCCTACACGACCCACGCGGGATCTCTTCATGGGGAGGATTCCGGCTCCAGAGACGCGGCTCGTCCCCCGCTGGTGCTCATTTTCGAGGAGCCCCATGGTTCCAGCGTCACCTCGCCGGTGACCGTGCGCCAGGGCCGCCTCCCATAGGCCGGGGCGCACGGCAGTTCCCCTCGGACGGCAAGCAGCACGCTCGATCCTGGCCCGATGCAGCAGCGAGGCAGCTTCCAGCAGGCCCCCGAGGACTTCCAGAGCGGTTCCCATCTCTATAGATAGATCGGGGACCTGGTCGGAGTGTCTCTACAGGCCGGAGGTGTGAACGCTGCGCGTTCTTCACCTTCCGCCATCCACCTCGCCCAGGTCCCCGTCCATGGCCCCGGGAGGCCAACGCCTCCGAGGAGAAGGACGGCGATGAGCAGGCAGAACTGGACCGAAGTGAACGGCGTGAAGGTGAACAACGAGGTGCTGGTGGATCTCCAGGCCAAGGGCCTTGTCATCGTCATGGGCGAGGACGGCTACCCATGGGTGGCGAACATCAGACCGCAGTGTCCCTCGTGCGGCCTCACGCATTGCGGCCACCCTCGCGCCCCGCTGCGGTGGATGTGGCTGCACCACTTCGTCTGGGACTTCTACGCCGCACGTGGCCTGCGTCCCATGCGCAAGAAGGGCGACGTGATCCACCACCAGCGGGGCGACAAGCTGGACGCCCGCATCAAGCGCCTTGGCCGAGGCAACCCCACCAGTCACGCTCGGGCGCACAACTCCAAGGCTCGGCGTTACAGCCCTCGTGAGCGTCACGATCTTGGAGGACTTCGCTACCACCCGCCTCAGCCTGCGCGTGTCGTCAACCGCCCTGATCTCGTAGCTCTCCCCGCGCCCGTGGCCACGACGCCCCCGCGAGCCACCACCTTCCGCGAGCGCGTCCTCCGGGTGGAATGGAAGCTGGCCCAGCGGGTAGAAGCGCTGTGGGGGGAGATGAAGAGCCTCGACAGCGGCGAGTCCATCCCCCGCACCACCGCGAAATCGGAGTGGCGGGACTCCAAGACACGCAAGCTGGGGCTGAAGATGCCGCGTTACTGCTGCACCGAGGGCGAGGCCGCCTTCGTCCTGCTGCTCATCCGCCACGGCTTCGACCTGGAGCGCGTGGCGGTGGACGTGGGCGAACCAGCAGAATTGCTCGCTCCCTTCTACCAGCGGCCCAGTGTCAACGTGGCCCTCCAGCGCTGGCGCGAGCACCGGCGCCTACCCGCCTTCGCCCCGATGACCTGGCAGGAGCGCAAGCCGTAACGCGCGCCACGGGGCCGCACCTCGCCCTTCCCACGCGAGCAGACCCAGCCGGAGAATTCCAACATGAACGCCACCGTCCGCTCCGCCCTCCAGGCCGCCACCAGCGCGCTCAACGGGGCCAAGTCCCACGGCCCGAAAACTCGGGACGGGAAGGCCAGTTCCTCGCTCAATGCCCTCCGTCACGGGCTGAGCGCGAGCAACCTGCTGCTGCCCGGGGAGGATGCGGCCGAGTATGAGCAGCACCTCGACGGCTACTTCTCCAGCTTCGCGCCAACCACCTTGCCCGAGGCTCACGTCGTTGTGCAGGTGGCGGACCTCGCCTGGAAGCTCAAGCGCCTGTCCAAACTGGAGGATGGACGGGTGCTCGCACTGCTGGAGGAGGCGCTGGAGGGGACCGACGCCTTCGGGCTCGTCACCAGCACGCGCAGGGCTCTGGAGGCGCTCTCCGGCCTTGTGGCCGTCGTGGACGCCCGACCAACGGTCCCGAAGGACCCAGAGCTGACGGAGACCCTCCTGCGTGGCCTGGATGGCACCCTGGCCCTTTTGCGCGAGGTGCCGGGGCTGCCGGATGCCGTGCTCCAGCCGCTGAGCCTCGCGCTTCAGGAGGTCCGCGACACCCGCCAGGAGGGGTGCCTGGAGCAGGCCGCTTATGAGCACCTCGGGAACATGGCCAAGGTGGCGCGGGGAGCCCTCGCCGAGAAGCTCGACCAAGAGCAGGCCGCCCTCGGGCTGGTGCGTGAGCGGCTGGCAGCCGAGATGCTGCTGCTGGAGGACGTGGCCATCAAGAAGCTGGAGCGCCACCGCAAGCTGCTGGAGTCCTCCATGCAGCGCCAACTCGATCTGCTCGGACAGGTACGCTCCCAGGTGGCTTCCGCCCGGCCCGAGCACCAAGCCGAGGCCAAGGAGCTGCGTGTGCGGCTCCGAGTCGTGAAGTGATCGACCTTCATGTCTTGTCCAGCGTGCATACCCAGTTGAAAATCCTCCGGGAATTCGTAGATCACGAGATGTAAGGAGGAGACGATGCTGACCAAGTTGAGCGTGACGCAGCGAGAGGTGTTGGCGAAGCTGGAGGCCATCCACCTGCTGCCGATGCTGGACACCAGCAAGGATACCACCGTCGAGAGATGCCTCGTGGAGGCACTCAGCGCTCAGGGATTCCGCGTCGTGCAGGAATCCGAGGTGCCGCAGTTCTCCGTCATCCACGACCTCAGCTACCACGCCACTGTGGTTGGTGGAGCGCACGTCCTGGTCGCCGAGGTGTTCTACTCTCCTAAGCTGGAGGGCAACCGCTTCCTCCCGCCGGTCAGTACCTGGAGCCACAACGCGCAGGGCTCCTCACTCGCTGACGTGTGCCTTATCGTCGCAAAGGAACTGCGGCAGGACTTCGATGCCGTGAGGATGAAGAGAGCCTGAAGCCCCCGCGAGGCTCTGTCGGGTTCGTTCTGACGGCTCTTTCGGGCCAGCTCACGGTCCTCGCCTATTGGTAGGGCTATCGGATTCGGAGATGGCCCCCCACCCCCCAGGGGGACGGGGGTTCCCTTGCCGCAGGTCCATTTTTCACGGGGCCCGGCCCCTTCATGGATCCCTGGTGTTGGGGGTGGACTCGAAATTTTCTCGGCCCACCTGGAGGAGTCCATCTCCGGTCCTGGCCGACCTGCGGCCATCTCCTTCTGATGACCGTACCCTGGGTTCGCCCTCTCGCTCCTCGCGCACGAGGGGTCCACTGCCTCCGGGGACTTCTTGCGCTCGGGGATCTCCTGCGGAACTCCCCGGCCACTTTCGCAACAGACCTCGTGCCCCGGACTGCATGTCCGAGGTTCAGCCATGAGAGATAAGAAACAGGACGCGAAGCCCCAGATCCGGTGATCGCGTCCTGCATCCCCCCACGCCCGGTGAACGTTCCGGTACCGGGTGTCTCAGCTCTTCGGCTCCGTGGTGGGCGGCTCATGGCCACCTTCCCCGGGTTGATCGGGTGCAGTCTCTGGCGGCGGGCCGGTCCTCCTGGTCGTGCCCTGCACTGAGGGCGGCGGTATCTTCCTCCGGGTCGAGGGCTCCTCTTCCTCCTCTGGCTTGCTCCACGAACGGAGCACCAGATCGTGCTCCTCATCCTCGGCTTGGATGGGGGACACGTCATTGTGCGGCGCCCACAGGAGCAGCGGGTCTTCCTCCCCCCGCAGCACACGCTCGACCTGATGGAGCCGCAGTTCTACCAGGACCAGGATGGCCGAGATGGTGAGCGGAGCTTGAAGCTCGCGCTTCCGATCTTCCATGCCGCCTGTCGCCAGCTCATCCGCGAGGAAGCGAGCCCCCTCGACGGCGTTCCTGATCTCCGCCAACTCCGCACTCAAGCTGATGGCCTTGTGCATCGTGCGGTTCCTCCTGGGGTGAAGTAGTGAAGGCCGCACCTCGACGATGCGGCCTTCTCCAAGGGCAGGAGGAGCCCCGTCACATCCGCAACGGGCCTCCTCCCTGGGCACTAAGGCCCGTGCCTCACCCGTTCCCGAAGATGCTCGGCCAGCGCGAAGACGACAGCCGCCATCATCTTTCGGGTGAGTGTCGAGGCCAGCAGCTTCCTCATGGCGCTCAGCATGGCGTTCACCCCCTTCCCGCCGGACTGATCACGCCTCGCCCGCACCGTGACAGGTACGGGGACGAAGCCTTCTCCTCGGTCCTTATCCCGCCAAGGCGCGGAGATTTTCCTGACAGCGCGGCCACACGTCAGGACATCAGCAAGCCAGTCAGTGCAGGCCCACGGTCCAGCGAGTGAGATTCAACGAGGGCCCGTAGCCCTCCGGTGAAATTCCTTTTTTGATAATGAGCTCATAAAGGATGGCCGGGAGCGCAGTGCCATGGATGAACCAATTGGGCATCCCTAGTAAAGGAGGGTGGTCCCACATGAACTTCCAGCGCAGAGCATCCTCTTCAGGTGGAGGCGCATCAGGCTCGCGTCCCATAAGCCTGTTGAGTTCCTCGTCTGTGGTGGCAACAGGGACGTAGAGTTCGCTTTTGTTGTCGAACATGAGGTCCAGCGTGAAGCTGGATCTGTAGAAGCGGCACTCAAGAATCCCCTGCAGTACCACTGCCAGATCAGCAACGCTAAAGAAGTTCCAGCCGAAATTTTGGGTGGTGTACTCATCCAGTAGGAACTCGATACATTGCTGCAACCGCAAGGCAATCCGGTGCTGGCCCTCGAAGACCTCGATGGCGGCGGCCCTCTGGGTCCGCTCCTCGGGCGAGAGGTTGCCGCGCGTATTGAGTTCCTCAACATACGCTTGAGCCTCGTTCATTCGAGGAAGGTTCAAGGTGAACACGGGCTGGGCCTTGGCCTTGAGCCGGAGCAGTGCGTCCGACATGAACGCCGTGATTTCCCCGAGGTCGGGTCTCGGCAGGCTCTTGTCCAACCAAGCCCTCCAGAAGACGTCGAGCTGCGGGGGTTGGATGTTCGCAAGTAGGCTAGAAGCGGGTTTCTTTGTAGCCGGAGACGCAATTGCAGACGCCGTCGGATCGCTGTGCGCGAAGGACGTTCCGCCCTTTGACACGCCGTGGCTTTGGTCCGAGATTGCCTCCCGTCTGCGGAGGATGTGGAGCGCTGCCAGCACGGCATTGGAACAGGCGTATGCTCGGAAGAATCCGCCGGTCTCCTTTTCGACCCTGGCCTTGTCCTTGTCGCCGACGTCGCTGATACCCTTCAAGACGATGGCTCCGACATTGTGCTCGTGCGCCGCGCGCATGAATCCGTGCGACTCCATCTCGGCAGACACGAGCTTCGGATGAACCGGCGCCGCGACACTGACCGAACGGTGTTTCGGCAGATCGTGCAGGGCTTCTCGGAAGTCCTGATCGCGCAAGAGGAAGGGCCCGCCGGCAACGATCTCGACGACAAGGTGCGACGGCCGTTCCAATTTAGGTGGCTTGATCGGTACCTGGCGGAGTTGATTGAGGACACCGACAACCGTCTCGATCACCCGTTCGCATTCGTCCTGCCAAGGTCGGTACGTCGCCGCCGATAAGCGCAGTTCGCCGACCGCTGCCCTCATCATTGGGTCGACTTGATATCCCTGGGTTCGGAACGTGAGGACGCCGTCCTCGACGGCAATGTCATCGTAGCTGAAGACTTGGCTCGCGAAGGGAACATCACCGAGATGCACCGCCGCCGTATCCACAGCTGCGGCGATGCCAATCAGGCACGCCGTTCTGGGTCGGAGGCTGGAGAGAAGCGGAGCGGCGAAAACGCCCATCGCCACAGCCCCCATCTGGTGGGCGCTCACCACGGCGACACGGGCAACCCTGCCCGCCGAGAGCGGATAGTCGTAGAGCCGGACCCTGCCAGTCACGTCCACCTGGGTCGCCACGGCATCGAGAACGGCCACTGTGACTTGCGCCTCCTCCGTGAGCGCAGTCAGGAGCAGGAGGTCGATCGGCTCCGAGTTCATTTCGGGCACTCCAGATTGCTCAAGCGGTGGGCGCCCGACGATGCGGCGTCGCTCATTGCCACCTGTTGTACTACATGCGCCCGCTCCGACCGCGCAAATACGGCCTGCCGCGCCCCACCTTGTTCGCCTCCGCAGCAATGTGGCGAGGTGGCCCCTGACCGCCTCGTACAGCACTATCCCCACCGGCTGCCTCCGCCGGTGCGCCCACTCGCGCTCTACCACCTGCCCCTTCCTAGGCACACCTCGCCAGGGTGCACGCTACTGATGGGCTCCCACGCACCTCCCTGGCGCACCATGCGCCCCTGGTTCTGTCTCCAAAATGTCTCCAAGACTGGAGGGGACTCCTGGGGAAAAGTGGGACTAGCGAGGGCTGGCCCGTGGACTCGAAGTGCCCGGATTCCCTCCCGATTCAGCGAAAGGCGTGTGCCGTCGCGGGTTTAGGGCACCCCTCGTCCACGGGTTCAAGTCCCGTACTCCTCGCCAAAAAGAAGGGCCCGGAATCGCAAGGTTCCGGGCCCTTCGTCTTTTCGGCGTCTGAGCTTCAGGAGTGCGGCGCTACTCGGCACGGACCCAGTGCTGGGTGCGCCCCAGCAGCGACATGCCGATGTAGCCGCGGACCTTCAACTTCTTGCCCCCGTCCTCCACCGCGATCTTGCACTTGTACTTCTTGCCGTTGGCCGGATCGAGGATCGTTCCGCCCGACCACTCGTCATCGTCCTTCTCGAGGTCGCGCATGATGATCATCCCGATGATGGGCTGGTTCTTCAGCCCTCCCTCGCACTTGTCGCAGACCGGATTCTGCGGCTCGTTGGGCTCGCGGTAGAGCTTCTCGATTTTCCCGAACAGCTTGCCCTTCTCTTCGTAGATGGCGATGACGGACTTGGGCTTCTTCGTCTCGTCATCAATGGTCGTCCAACGCCCCACTGGACTCGGCTCCTGGGCCAGGGCGCTCGTGGCGAACAACACTGTCAGTGCGGCCAGTCCCAACCAACGGTTCGAAGTCATTTTGAGCTCCTCCTGCGATTAGACGCTGAGCCTACCCTCGCCGAGAACCTCGCGCAGCTTGCCCAACAGCGTCTCGGGCGTGACGGGCTTCTGCAGGAAGGCGACCGAGGCCTCGACGATTCCGTGCCGCAGGGCGACATCCTCCGTGTAGCCGGACATGTAGAGCACCTTCAGCTCACCGCGCGAGGCAAGCAGCTTCTCCGCGAGCTGCCGGCCGCTCAGCTGCGGCATCACCACGTCCGTCAACAGCAGGTGAATGGAGCTCTGGTGCCGCTCGAAGAGCGCCACCGCCTCCTGGGGGCTGGCCGCGTCGAGCACCTGATACCCGTTGCTCTCGAGGATGCGCCGGATGAGCTGCCGCACCTGATCATTGTCCTCGACGAGCAGGATCGTCTCCGAGCCCCCCGTCCCTCGCGTGTGCCCGGGGCTGGAGGGGCTGTCCCTCCCGGTCTCCTCGCTCCGGGGCAGGTACACCTCGAACGTGGTGCCCGCGCCGGGCTCGCTCAGTACCCGGATGGAACCGCCGCTCTGCTTGACGATCCCGAACACTGTCGCCAGCCCCAGGCCCGTGCCCACGCCGGGCCCCTTCGTCGTGAAGAAGGGCTCGAAGATCCGCGCCTTCGTGGCCTCGTCCATGCCCACGCCCGTGTCACTCATGCGCAGCAGCACACAGGGACACGAGAGCGCCTCGAAGGACGGCGCCAGGGCCACGTCCTCCAGGTGCTCCACCTGGGACGTGCTGATGCGCAGCGCGCCCCCCGAGGGCATCGCGTCCCGGGCGTTGACCGCCAGGTTCATCAGCACCTGGACCATCTGCCCGGGATCCACCCGGACCCTGCCGATGTCCGGATCCAGCTCCAGCTCCAGCTCCAGGTCCTCGCCGATCAGCCTGCGCAGCATGCTGCCGGTGTTGGAGACCAGCTCGTTGAGGTCGACGTTCTTCGGCTCCAGCACCTGGCGGCGGCTGAAGGCCAGTAGCTGGCGTGTGAGCTCGGCGGCGCGATGGCCCGCGCGCCGGATCTCCTCCAGGTCCTGGCGCATGGGGTCGCCCGCGGGCAGGTCGTCGAGCAAGCCCGCCGTGTAGCTGATGATCACCGACAGCAGGTTGTTGAAGTCATGGGCGACGCCTCCCGAGAGCCTGCCCACGGCCTCCATCTTCCCGGCCTGGCTCAGGTGCGCCTCACTTCTGCGCAGCGCCTGCTCGGCGCGGCTACGCTCCTCGATCTCGTGCCGTAGCAGCTCATTGGCTCGCAGGAGCTCCGAGGTACGGGCCTCGACCCGGCGCTCCAGCTCCTGCTCGATGGCCGAGCGTTGCTCGACGTAGGAGGCCAGCTCCTCGGAGAGCATGCTCACACAGCTCATCACCGCATCCAGCACGCTCCCATCGCCCCGGAACACGGGGCTCACGCTGAAGTCGAGCGCGGCCAGTCTGAACAGCGCCTCGGCTACCTCCTGGAGCCGCTGCTCGGTCTGCTGCAGGTGGCCCAGCTCGCCGGAGACCTCGTCCAGGGTCGCCAGCACCCTGCGCACCCGCGTGTCCTGCTCCCCGGGACGGTCCCTGGCCAGATCCAGGATGAGCGCCCGGGCCGCCAGGAGGCGGGGATCCTGGCTCATTGCCCCAGGCCCTTGAGCCAGGTGAGGGCCTCTTCCTCGGAGGTGAACAGGCGCGTGGGAATGATCGGCTTGTTGAGCCCCATGAAGAAGTTGCCGACGGCCTTGCTCAGCGGCGATTCGATGATCAGCGCCGCGGCCGACTCCACCTTCGCGGTCTCCTCTCCCGCGAAGTACAGCCGCGCTCCACGGTCCATGCCCACCAGCCCCCGCATATCCACCAGGGCGGGACACCGCTTGCCGCCGCACACGTCACTGACGGCGCGAATGGCCGCCTGCGCGTCCTGCAGGGAGATCTCGATGTTGGGCTTCACCTTCACGCGGACGATCCCGTCGGCCTCGAGCCAGATGAGGTGGGTGCGCACTTCTACTGGGGAAGGCATGGGTAGCGGATGGTGCCACACCCGGCGAGATCCACGCTATCTCCCATCTCGGGTTATCCTGTGGAGATCAGCTGATCGTCGCGGACCTGCTGACCGACGCCAACAACCAGAACTGGGTCCACCATGTCGATCTCATCACCGGCACCGCCCAGCGGATCTTCTTCACCCGGGCCTTTGGCGAGGGCGGCACGTTCACGGCGGTGTTCACCTCCGACACCGAGGCGCTCGTCACCTCGCAGTACAACGGCTCGGGCTGGGTGCCCATGCGCAAGGTCAACCTGACGGCTCGCACGGCGCAGTCGATCGCCAGCGTGCGCCAGGCGACCATGCTGGCCGCGGCCGCCGACGGCTCCACCGTCGCCTATGCCGAGTCGAACATCTCCAGCGGTGAGTGGGGCGCTACCAGCTCGGCACGCAGACGTTCGCCGAGGCCAGGACGAACTGGTTCGTCTACGAGATCGCCGTCAGCCGGCAGGCCACCCAGTACGCCATCCCCACCTATGGCGGGCTCTTCATCTTCGACGGCGCCCTGCAGCAGCAGGCCATCCTGGGCACCTACGCCACCACGCTGCCCATCGGCGCGGTGTACAGCCCCGTCGCCGACGAGCTCTACCTGGCCTGGTATGGCGCCAGCACGTCGATCGACGTGTACAGCGCGACGACGCTGCGGAAGCTGCGTGACATCGCCCCCACCCCGGGCCTCTTCTCGTGGACCGGCAACCACGCCTTCGGCAACGGGCGCATGCGCATCTCCCGCGATGGCTCGCTGCTGTTCGCCACCACCGGCAGCAGCGGCCTGGTGATCCACCTCACCGGGCGCTGAGCGGCGGCTCTCCGCGCCTGTTCGCGGGGAGCCCTGCCTCCGCGGCCGCGGGTGCCCCGGCCACTGCCCGACGCAGTGGCCGGCCCCGGCCCACCCTCAGCACGAAGAGGACCAGCGCCATGGCGCCCAGCGTGAAGAGGGTGTCGCCGGGCACGCGCATCCAGCGCAGGAAGTTCATCACCGGCGTCTGCAGGAACTCGGCGCTGCGCGCGTACCAGTACCCGTGCTCCACCGAGGCCCACGTCTGCATCAGCCCCACCGGCAGCAGGCTGAGCACCACCATGGTCATCAGCCCCGCGTTGATGGCCCAGAAGGAGAAGCGCACCAGGCGCTCCTTCCACTCCTGCCCCGGATCCAACGTGCGCAGGCAGAAGAGCATCAGCCCGATGCCCAGCATGCCGTACACGCCGAAGAGCGCCGCGTGGCCGTGCACGGGCGTCGTGTTGAGGCCCTGCATGTAATACAGTGCGATGGGCGGGTTGATCATGAAGCCGAAGAGGCCCGCGCCCACCAGGTTCCAGAAGACCACCGAGACGAAGAAGTAGATGGGCCAGCGGTAGTTGCGCACCCAGGGCCTTCCGCGCGATGGCGCCCGTTTCCGCTAATCTCAACACGATTCCTGGCAGCGTGGAGAGGGCTCTCGAGGACGTGCCCGAAGACGCTCCTGACTTCGCGGCGCTGAACGCGGTGCGTGAGCCCTCGGACATCGGGAGCTGGAAGCAGCTGCAGACGGCGGGAGGGACGCTGTACATCTACGATTGGAATGATCCGAGCAATGATCCACAGCCGCACCCGGCGCTGGTGCGTCTGGGTGGAAAAGAGGGCCTCGTCGAGCCCGAGGGCCTCTCTTCCGATACCGAGCTCACGGTGAGCAGGCGGGGCGATCTGGTCCTGCTGGAGTCCCTTGCTGGCGGCCGCAAACGCGTAGCGCGGTTGTGGAACGTGAAGACGCGGAAGATCGTCGCGGTGCTGGAGAACAAGGACACGCTCACCTTCTGGCCGAAGCCCTAGGGTACCCGGCTCGCCTGAAGGGTAAGATGTTGCTTCATGGTCCCCCTCGCACGCTCCAGGCGACGGCTCAGCGAGCTGCATCCTCTGCTCTATACGCTGGCGGTCTGGCTCCACCGCACCAAGCGCCACGTCGAAGGGTATCTGGGAGCTGAGCGGTGGTGCTCCCAGTACCAGGCCTCGCCGCTGCCCTTCCGCGTCAAGCGGCACTCCTCGCGCCTGCTCAAGCAGCTGGGCGAGAGCGAGATGTGGCTCCAGCACAACAAGGTGCGCAACCTGGCCATCGCCATTCCCCGGATGACGGACATCCTCCTGCGCCCGGGAGAGACGTTCTCCTTCTGCCGCCTGGTGGGCCGGCCCACGCGCGAGAAGGGCTACGTCGAAGGCATGGAGCTGTCGCGCGGCAAGGTGCGGCCCGGCGTGGGCGGGGGGCTGTGCCAGCTGGCCAATATGATCCACTGGCTGGCCCTGCACAGCCCGCTGTCCGTCATCGAGCGGAGCAACCACAGCTTCGATCCGTTCCCGGACCACAACCGCTCCATCCCCTTCGGCACGGGAGCGGCGATCTTCTACAACTACGTGGACCTGCGGCTGCGCAACGACACGCCCCACACGTTCCAGCTCCGCCTGTGGATGACGGAGCGCGACCTGTGGGGCGAGCTGAGAAGCGACACCGAGCCCGAGCACACGTACACCATCTTCGAGCGCAACCACCGCTTCGAGCAGCAGGGCGAGGAGTGGTACCGCCAGAACGAGATCTGGCGCCGCGTCATGCTGCGCAGAGGTGGCGCCACGCTGCGCGAAGAGCTGCTCAAGAAGAACCGTGCGCGCGTGCTGTACACGCCGCCCCAGGCTCAGGACGAGCAGGTGCCCGCGGAGGGCCTCGCGGAGAAGGCATGAGCCAGCCGCCACGAAGCTACTGTGGGCCTTGCCCGTGCTGGGCAAGTGGCTCGTCCTCGACGGGCACGACTGCTTGCAGGCGGCGCTCCTCAAAGGGCGCCCTCCCCCGTTGCTCGGGCTGTGGCACTTCGCCGAGGAGGCAGCCCCGGAGGACGCCGCACGGCGCGAGGGAGCTCTCATCGCGGCCCAGGCGAGGCTGCGGGCGCGGAGCACGCCCGCGGACGTGGATGCCGCCAATCGCCTGCTCCTGCGCGAGCACGCCCCCTGCCGGCGCGGAGCGGTCATCCGGGCCTGGGCACTGCGAGGCGGCAAGGGCGCATGGCAAGCCGAAGTCCAGCACCAGCGGGGAACGCTCTCGCCCCCCGAGGATGACTGGGAGTGGTTCGTCCAGGGCGATGAGTAGACGAACGACGGCCACTTCTAACTGGTTAGAAGTCTCGATCGATGGCCACTTCTAACTGGTTAGAAGTCTCGAACGACGGCCACTTCTAACTGGTTAGAAGTGACGAGCAGGTAGCCCTATCCGACGAAACGGGTCGGCTCGTAAGACCTGACAAGTAGGCGTTTGGGTAAGCGCGCCCGTAAAACCTGTGGTTTACGGGGCCTCACGGTGGACTGGAGGTGGGCTCGCGCCCACCTGAATAAGCAGGCCCGTAGCAGGCCCCCTTCCACAGGTACACCTCCTGTTTGCCTTCCTCTTTGCACGGCGGCTTGACGTCCAGGCGGAACCAACACCCACCCCGGATCTCCACCTCCCCCGATCTCTTACAGGGTGGTTTGCTCTGCCCCGGGAACGGCTGATCGGGCAGCGGGGCCCTCACGCCCTGCCTCTTGTCATTGGCCCGCCCGGGAGCCTCTGTCCCGGACGGAGTGGTACTCGCGCTGTCTCCTACCGCCACGCTGCTTCGCTTCTGGACGGCTCTGTTCGACGTGGCCGAAACCACGTCTTGGCCTCGGAGCTGAACCGCCACGAGGAGTGCCGCGGCCAGCAGTGCCGTGAATGCCACTGCCATCTCCAGCCTCCACTCGGGTGCGAAGCTCTGGGCCGGGGCCTGCTCACGGCCAGTCTGGGCCCTGGTCCGCGCCTCCTCCTCGCGCTGCGCCTGGTCCTCCCTTGCGGCGGCGTCCTGCTCCTCGGCCAATCGTGCGCCTCCGCGAGAACGCCACCGGGGACGGTGCTCGTCACTCCAGATGAACAGCAGCTCATCCGCCTCGGGCCCCTCCCTCTCCGCCGCTTGCTCCAGCGCCTCGGCCGCCCGCGTGGCCCGGCCCCGGAAACGCTCAACGGGCGCAACCGCCAGCAGCCGGAGAATGAGCTCATTCAGTGCCGGGCTCACCCGTGAGTTCAGCTCTCGCGGCGGACGCGGGCCCGCCCCATCTTCGCGCCACACCTCCGAGCCGCTCTCCCCGGGCTGAGTCGGCGGCGGGTACTCGTCCGTCACCAGCCGGTACGCCGTGACTCCCAGCGCGAACAGGTCATCACACGTGCTAGCCGGATAGTGCGCCGTGGGGTGACGCAGGAAGGCGTTCACGAACGCCCACGCCTCCGGGCTGCGGTAGGCCGGTGTCCCTGGCGGCAACAGCCGCGAAGTGAGCGTGGCCGCGCCCCGGTAGTACCCGGCTCCGAAGTCCGTGAGGAAGGCCCGCCCATCTCCAGGCCGCACCAGCACGTTGGAGCCCTTCACGTCCCGGTGCACGCCCTCCGCCGCGTGCGTGGCCTCCAGCGCTCGCGCCACCTGAGCCAGCAGCCTCAGCACCTGGCGCGAGGTGGGGTTGCGCCTTCCCGCCCACTGGTACAGCGCTTCGCCCTCCACCCACTCCATCACCACATATGGAAATGCGCCGGCCGGGTGCTCCCACACGCCCTTCTCTCGAAAGCGCGGCACGTGCCCACTGGTGATGCGCGAGAGCAGCTCCGCCTCGCGCCCGAAGCGCTCGTCCCCGGGCTCGATGGCCACCTTGAGCGCGAACTCTCCTTCGGCCTCGTGGCCCTCGCGCTCCACACAGTACAGAGTGCCGTACGCGCCCCGGCCTCTCCAGCCCTTCACCCGCCACGGCCCCACCTTCAGCCCCACCGGCAGACAGAGCGGATCCACTTCCTGCAACGCTCGCTTTGTTCCCATGGGCTTTCTCGCGCGTGGGGCGGCTCACTCCGCCCCCTCCGGCAAGCCTACCTCACGGGTCACCCGCGCGCTTGCTTTGCTACTGGTCCGTCACGGCACACGAGAGCAGCTGCCGCGCCGTGCCCAGAGGTCCGCCATCACCCGCCGGGACCGCTCAGGCCAGCGAGTTGGAATCAACCGCCCGGACTTGCAATTCGACTATAAGAACCGTCGCTACCACGTGGAGTCCGACACCACCACGTCGGGCCGTGGCACTGCACACCAGTCGCGCACCACGTCCAACGACCCGAACGCGGAGATCATCCTCCTGATCGTGCCCTGACGGGCGAGGTTCTACGCCATGGCCGAGGACATGAAGGGGCTGCTGCTGGATGACCGCTGGGCGCCCGTCACCTCCGAAATGGGATTTCTGGAGGCCCGCGCAGAGTACGCCGCCCGCGCCTTCGCCACCTGGCAGGCCGGGCTGCTGGCCTCGGACGGAGTCACCGTGCAGGTGCGCCCGGTCACCGGCTCCCTGGAACAGGTGCTCTCCTCGTTGCTACCCCTCACGGACTCCGAGATACAGCGATACCTCTTCCTTCCCACACGCAGCCCCTGGACGGGCTACCTCGAGAACTCGTACCGGGGGACCGATGCCTCCAGTGCCATGGGCTACATGGCCCGGACGTTGGGTTGCCGGGGTATGCGGGTGGTCGCGGTGCCCCATACTTACCGCAAGGGCCAAGGCCGCTATGGGGCCGTGATGCTCGAGGTGTATGGCCCGCATCAAACCCACTGGCTCAACTACCTGCGCGTCGTGAGCGCTTCCAATGACGGCGGCCCCTGGGTCTTCGACCAGTCCGGTGAGCCCTTCCCCTTCGAGAAGTTGGAGCGCTACCAGGCCCGCCGGGTGAGGGACCGGTTCACCTTCGACATGCTCAAGGAGTACCTCCAGCACCTGGGGCTCTCTCCTTTCGAGGAGCACTTCTATCTGCCAGAGGGCGCTCCCGCCTGGCTGGTGGAGAAGACGGGTTCGCTCGTCCGCGCCCGGAAGGAATACACCCTGGCTCAAGCCCGGGAGGACCTCTGACCTGCCGTGGGCTCAGCGCCCCGAGCGCGACGCTCATGAGAGCAGCTGTTGCGCCGTCGCCCAGAGGTCCGCCAGCAGCTCGCCCGCGGGCACCGCTCTGGCCAGCGAGGCGGACTGGCCCGCCCAGGACTGCATCCGCTGGAGGTCCCCCTCCTGCTGGGCGGCGCTTCGCATCCGGGCGGTGAGCATCCGCTGAACGGGGTAAGGCGCGGGCGCGGGCGCCTCCGGGCTCATGGCCGCCTGCACATACGCAGTCGCCAGGCCCCGTCCCGCACGGCCGCTGAACGCGCGAGTGAGCACCGTCTGCTCGGGCAGCGTCCGCGCCAGCGTCTCCGCCCACGCCGGGTGCAGCCGCGCCTCCGGGCAGCGCAGAAAGCCCGTGCCGATCTGCACGGCGCTGGCTCCGAGCAGCAGCGCCGCCGCCACGCCCCGCCCATCCGCGATGCCTCCGGCGGCCACCACCGGGACACGCACCGCATCCACCACGCACGGCAACAGGGAGAACAGCCCCACGAGCCGGGCCTCCGCGCCCTCGCTCTGGAAGCTGCCGCGGTGGCCCCCCGCCTCGGCGCCCTGGGCGACAATCACATCCGCCCCGGCGGCCTCCGCCTGCCGGGCCTCCTCCACGGTGGTGACGGTGGCGAACCAGGCGATGCCCTGCTTCTTCAAGCGCTCCACGAGCTCCGGCGCGAACATGCCCATGATGGAGGAGACCGCGGCCGGCGCGGCCCGCAGCATGGCGTCGCATTGCGCCTGATAGTCCGGTAGCGCCTTGTCCGCGTCCTCGGCCGGAACCGGAGGCCCCCAGCGGGCCAGGAACGCGCGCACCCGGGCCTCGTGCGAGACGTCCCTGTGTGGCGGCGGCCCGGGGATCCAGTTGTTGAGCTGAAAGGGCCCGCGCGTCTGTGCCCGGACGGCGTGCACCCACTCCAGAATCTCAGCGGGAGACATCATCACGACGCCACCGGCGCCCAGCCCGCCCGCGTTGGCCACCGCGATGGACAACGAGGGCGGACACGCTCCCGCCATGGGCGCGAGCAGGATGGGCGCCTTCAGGCCAAAGCGGAGGCAGAAGCGCTCCGCGCGATTCAGGGGCTTCTCCATCGAGCAATCCTCCAGGGCTGGACCCGCGCTCCTCAGCCTGCCGAGGCCTTACGCTCCACGGGCCCGGCGCGCTCCTCGAGCGCTCTCATCAACGCCTCGAGCCGCAGGCGCTCTGCTTCCGTCAGCTCGGGCGAGGTGACGACTCCGAAGGCCGCCGCGTCCGCCGCATAGCGCTCTTCCGCGTCAGGCAGAGCGTCCGGCCCGGTCAGCCGGAACGACGGCGGGGAGAGCGGCCCGAACATCAGCGCCCGCAGCAGTTGGGGATACTGCTCGGGGGAGGGCTCCGAGCCCACGAGCCGGGAGAACATGAGCGCCATGGCCTCCATCACCTGCTCCTGCGGCTGGCCCCGCCGGGCCTGGTAGCGGGCCACGCCCTGCTTCAGCTCGTCCACCGAGGGCCTGGGCCGCACGTTGGCCCAGGTATAGGTAATCCAGCGCGCCTGCAGCTCGAGCAGCGGGAAGAAGGGGCCGCCCACCTCGAAGATGCCGGCGAACGCCAGCCCCTCCAGGTCCGGGTGGAACGTGAAGCGGTCCAGGTCGACGTGCCGCGCGTCCACGTTCAACGTCTGGCGAAGCTCCTCCGACAGGAACGGCAGGTTCAGCTCATAGCCCGTGCCCAGGATGATGGCGTCCAGCTCTTCGCTCGTGCCATCCGCGAACGACACGCGCTGGCCCTGAATGCCGGTGATCCACGGCTTCTGGGTGATGCGATCTTCCGCGATGAGCGGCAGGTAGCTCTGGCCCAGCGTGATCCCCGCCTCGAAGATGTTGTCCGCGGGCTTGAAGGCTCCGTACTGCTCGGGGCTTCCGCTCGTGCGGACGATGAACTCCTTGACGCCGCTGGCGATCAGCTCGAGCGGGAAGACCTCACCGGCGTACGCGCCCCAGCGGGTGAAGGCCACATGCTCATTGGGCACCCCTCCGCTGATCTTCTGCATGATGTAGCGCTGGCGCCGCATCGAAGAGAGCACCCGCTGGGTGCCGAGCATCGCCAGATCGCTGGCGATCTCCAGCGCGCTGATGCTGCAGCCGGCCACCAGCACCCGCATGCCGCGATACTTCTCCGGCTCCTTGTATTGGAAGGAGTGCGTCACGCCGCCCGCGCCCGTGAAGGACTCCAGCCCGGGGATAGAAGGGGTGTGCGGCTTGTTGAAGCGGCCGGAGGCAATGACGACGTGCTCGAACACCTCCTGCCGTGAGCCGCCGCCCTCCAGCCGGGAAGACACGAGGTAGCGCCCGCCCTCCGGCGCGCGCTCGATGCGCTCGACCGGAGTGCGCAGGCGCACGTGCCGCATGAGGCCGAACCTCCCGGCATACCGGTGCAGGTACGCCAGCATCTCCTGGTTGCGCGGGAACATCGCCGTCCCGGCCTCATGGGGCAGATCGCTGAAGCACGTCGTCACGCGCGTGGAGTTGGTGCGCATGGAGGGCCATACACCGCTGTGCGCTCCCGCCGCGTTCCACTGGCCGCCGATGTCGCCGCTCTGCTCGAAGAGCACGGGCTCGAAGCCGTGGGCCGCAAGGTACCTGGCTGTGACCAGCCCCGCGGGCCCTGCTCCCACGATGGCGACCCGCTTGCGCGACGCTGACTCCGGACTCACGATGGCTTGCGCTCCTTGAAAGAGCCTTCAGCATACCCAGACCGTCAGTTTCTCAGATTCCAAGCATCCGGTTTTCACGACGCCCGGACTCACTTCGCGGTGCCACCCGGCCCTTGGGAGTAACGTGCGTTAAGGTTTCGGCGCCGCCCCATGTCGGGTCGGCCGGCCTGAGGTCAATTTCCTCCTATGGACGAGGTGCTGTCGAGTCTGCTGCCCTCTCTGGTGTCCGCGAAGCAGTTCGAGCAGGCGGCCGTCGCCGTGCTGCGCGCGATGCTGCGGCGGGTGGCGGAGGAATCCTCTCGCCACTACGGCGAGCAGGGCCGGGTGCTCCGGGGGCTCATTCAGCTTCGCCCCCATGACACCTATCAGCGCATCGTCGCGCTGGAGTGGGACGACGCCCAGGCCCAGCAGGCGGATGCCTCCACCCTGTCGGTGGGTGCCGACGCCAACCTGCTCGCCTCGGCCACCGCGTGGCGCAGCGTGCTCGAGCACCGCTGCGCGGTGGCCATCGACGTGCACTCGGGCACCTTCCAGTTGCTGGGGCAGGGAGAGGCGGGGCTGGAGCCCAGGCCCCTGCACGGCAGCTCCTTCAAGGGCAGCGAGAGCATCCGGCGCTTCATGGGCCGCAAGGCCACGCACGTCTGTGTGCTGCCCCTGCGCAGCCCGGGCGGAGAGGTGCAGGGGCTGATCTCCCTGGAGGCCGAGTGCATGGTGGCCATTGGCGAGGACTTCGTCTGGCCCGACTGCGCTCAGGCGTTGCAGGTGGCCGCGGATGTGGCCACCCCGTACCTGAGCCAGCTGCCGCTGCGCCCCCACGCGGAGGTGAAGACCGACGCGCTGCTGCCCGTGGTGGGCGCCTCCATGGCCGAGCTGATCGCCGTGCTCTCGGTGTTCGCCCGGCAGGAGGAGACGCTGCTCATCAACGGCCCCACCGGCGCGGGCAAGTCCCGGCTGGCGCGCTGGTGCCACTCGAAGTCGCCGCGCAAGGACGGGCCCTTCGAGGTGCTGGATCTGATGACGGTGCCCGAGGAGATCCAGATGGCCGAGCTGTTCGGCTGGAAGAAGGGCGCCTTCACCGGAGCCAACCGCGACTCGCAGGGCAGCCTGGGGCGCGCCGAGGGAGGCACGCTCTTCATCGACGAGATCGACAAGCTGTCGCTGCGCGCCCAGGCCGGACTGCTCAACCTGCTGGAGAGCCGGGTGTACCGCATGCTGGGAGATGGCTCGCCGCCACGGACCGCCAACGTGCGCTTCATGGTGGGCACCAACCGGGACTTGCGCACCGAGGTGAAGGAGGGCCGCTTCCGCGAGGACCTGTACTACCGCATCAACGTGCTGCCGGTGCGCCTGCCCCCGCTGGACGATCGCCGGGACGAGCTGCCGCTGTGGGCACGGTTCATGGTCGAGCGCCGCCACCAGGAGATGTACCCGGGCGCGCAGGCCCGGCTGTCGCGCGAGGCCGAGCTGGCGCTGCTGGCCAGGCTGTGGCCCGGCAACCTGCGGCAGTTGGACAACATCATCCGCCGCGCCTACAGCCTGGCCCTGGTGGAGCACGGCGAGGCGGCGCGAGAGCTGGTGCTCCAGCAGGCGCACGTGGAGCGGGCGCTGCAGTACGAGTCGGCCCCCAACCGCTCGGCGCTGCTGAGCACCCTGCGCGCCGCCGCCGAGGCCTTCGTGCAAGAGGCCAAGCGCTCCGCGGCACCGTGGGATCTGGACCTGGCCGACGCATTCAAGGGCCTGGTGCTGGGCAGCGCCGTGCAGCAGCTGGGGCTGGAGGGCGCCCTGCGGCTGCTGGACCGGGAGCCCCTGCTGCGCAGCCGCAACCACCACCGGCTCTTCAAGCGAGAGCTCGAGCGCCTGGAGCTGCTGGCCAAGGCGCTGAACCTGGAGAGCGTTCCCTTCGCCGATATTCTGGGTGGCAAGGAGCCTGAGTCTTGAACCACCCGGGGAGGTGTTAGGGTGCCAGCCCATGAACGCATTCACTCTGGGGGCGTTCACGTGGATGGTGGTCCTGGCGCTGGGGGGGGCCGGGTGTGCCACGGTCGACAAGCCCCCCGTCTCCCAGGCTCCCGTCGCCGAGGTTCCCGCCGCCGCTGACACCCGGCTGGAGGAGGCGCAGCGCGCCTTCGAGGCGAGCCAGAAGCTGCGGGCTGAGCGCAAGTGGGCCGAGGCCCGGGCGGAGGCGGAGCGTTCGCTGAAGCTGCGCGAGGAGGTGCTGGGCCCCACGCACCCGCGGGTGGCCGACAGCCTGCGCCAGCTGGGCGAGACGGTGTGGCCCACGGATGCGGCCGCCGCCGAGCCGCTCTACCTGCGCGCGCTCGCCATCCAGGAGGCGGCGTATGGGCCCCAGGCGCCCGAGCTCGTCCCGCAGCTCAAGTCGCTGCACTCCGTCTACGTGAACCTGGGCCTCTACTCCAGGGCGGAGCACGTCATCCAGCGCGCGCTCACCCTTCAGGAGGCGACCCTGGGCAAGGAGCACCCGGAGGTCGCCAGCTCGCTGCGCTTCCTGGGGCAGGTGTACTTCTCCCAGGGGCTCTACTCGCAGGCCGAGCCGCTGTACCAGCGCGCGTACGACATCTGGGAGGCGTCGCTGGGCAAGGAGCATCCGGAGCTGGCCAGCGCGCTCAATGATCTGGGCATCGTCTACTTGAACCAGGGCGCTTACGCGCGGGCCGAGGCCGCCTTTGAGCGCGCGCGGGCCCTGGCGGAGGCGGGGCTGGGCCCCCAGCACCACATGGTGGCCCACTCGCTGCAGAACCTCGCCCGGGCCTACCTGAAGCAGCGGCAGTACGCGCGCGCCGAGCCGCTGCAGGAGCGGGCCCTGGCCATTCAGGAGGCGAACTTCGGCAAGCGCCATCCGCTGGTGGCCCAGGCGCTGGATCAGCTGGCCACGCTTCATGCGCGGCAGGGCCGCTACGCGCAGGCCGAGGCGCTGTACCAGCGCGCGCTCACCATGGTGGAGGAGCTCGCCGGCAAGAATCACCTCGTCGTCTCCCACGTGCTGGTCAACCTCGCGCGCCTGCACCGCAACCAGGGGCACTACGCCCAGGCCGAGCCGGCGCTGGAGCGCGCCCTGGCCATCCGCGAGGCCGTCAGCCCGGGCCTGGGCTTCACCATGGACTCGCTGCGCGAGCTGGGCCTGCTGCGGGTGGCCCAGGGGCGCCGCGACGAGGCGCGCGAGCTGTTCGAGCAGGCCTTTGCCCGGGCCGAGGCCCGCCTGCGCCAGGAGGCGCTCACCTTCTCCGAGGAGCGCATGGCCAGCTTCCTCGAGCTGGTGCGCGGCGACGAGGAGCGGCTCTATGCGTTCGCCAGGGCCTCGCCGGGTGACGCGCGCGTGCACCGCCTGGCGCTCGCCGCCGCCCTGCTGCTCAAGGGCCGCTCCGCCGAGGAGCTGGCCCACACCTCGCGCGCCATCTACCGGGACCTGGGCCCCGGGGACCGGGACACCTTCATGCGCCTGCGCGAGCTGCGCACCCGGTATGCCGAGCTGGCCCTGGCGGGCGCGGGCAAGCAGGAGCCCGCGCGGCACCAGCGTCAGCTCCAGGAGCTGGCGGACCAGGCCGAGGCGCTGCAGACCGAGCTGATCGAGCACTCGGCCCCCCTGCGCGCGCTCAGCGCCCTGCCCTCCCCCGCGCAGATCGTCGATCGCGTGGCCCAGGCCCTCCCCAGCGACAGCGCCCTCGTCGAGTTCGTCGCCTACGAGGATCGTCCCCTCGTCCCCCGGCCCGGCACCCTCGAGGAGCAGCTGCCCAGCGAGCTGCGCTTCCTGGCGCTCGTGCTGCTGGCGGACGGCCGCGTCAGCGTCATCGATCTGGGCCCCGCCGCGCCCATTCACCAGGCGGTGGAGCGCCTGCGCAAGGCGCTGGTGCGCCGCACCGCCACCTGGCAGAGCGCCTCGCGGGAGCTGTACCGGCTCGCCTTCAAGCCGCTGCTGCCGGTGCTGGGCAAGGCGCGCCGGCTCTCGCTGAGCACCGATGGCCAGCTGTCCCTCGTCCCCTTCGCCGCCCTGCACGATGGCCAGCGCTTCCTCGCGGAGGCCTTCCACCTGGGCTACCACACCTCCGGCAAGGAGCTGCTGCCCCGCCCGGAGCGCTCGAAGTCCGCGAGCACGGTCATCGTCGTGGCCGATCCGGACTTCGACAGCGCCCCGGCCGCGCTCGCGAGCGCCGAGCGCTCCGCCGCGCTCGAGACGTTCTTCTCCACGAGGAGCCCGGAGCTGATCAGCCGGCCCTGGGCTCCGCTGCCGGGCACCCGCCAGGAGGCGCTCGCCATTCAGCATCTGCTGCCCCAGGCGCGGCTGCTGCTGGGCGCCGAGGCTTCCAAGCAGGCCCTGCTGCGGCTGCCGACGCCGGGCATCCTCCACGTGGCCACGCATGGCTTCTTCCTGGATGACACCACGGCCGCGCCGGGGACCCGGGCCGTGGGGCAGTTCGGAGCGGTGGCGGATCCGGGCCCGCGCAACCTGCCCCCCAACCCGCTGCTGCGCTCGGGGCTGGTGCTGGCCGGAGCGCGCGAGGCGTCGAGCGAGGCCGCTCACGTGAAGGACTCGCTGGCCACGGCGCTGGAGCTGTCGAGCATGAACCTGTGGGGCACCCAGCTGGTGGTGCTGTCGGCCTGTGACACGGGCCAGGGCGAGGTGAAGCTGGGCCAGGGCGTGTACGGCCTTCGAAGGGCGCTGCGCGTGGCGGGCGCGCAGACGGTGGTGATGAGCCTGTGGAAGGTCAACGACGAGACGACGCGGGAGCTGATGGTGGACTACTACCGCCGGCTGCTGGCCGGTGAGGGGCGTGCCGCCGCGCTGGCCGAGGCGATGCGCTCGCTGCGCGCCAGGCACGCTCACCCCTATTACTGGGCTCCCTTCGTCGCCATCGGCGTGGACAGTCCCCTGGAAGGCCTCGCGCCCTAGGCCGCCATGCCGCCGACTCCCGCCCCCGTGCCCCCGGCCTCCAGCTGGATGCCGCCCACCGAGTTCGATGAGTTCCACCTGCTGCGCGTGCTGGGCCAGGGCGCCATGGGTGTGGTGTACCTGGCCAATGATCGCTCCCTGGAGCGGCAGGTGGCGGTGAAGTTCATCTCCGCGGCCCAGCCAGATGCCGAGGCCCGCGCGCACTTCCAGGCCGAGGCGCGCGCCATCGCCCGGCTGCAGCACCCCAACGTCGTCACCGTGTACCGCGTGGGCACGGTGGGGGGCCACCCGTACCTCGTCTCGGAGTACCTGCGCGGCCAGAGCCTGGGCGAGCTGGCGCTGCCGGTGCCCTGGCGCCGCGCGCTGAGCCTGGGCGTGGGGCTGGCGCGGGGGCTGTCCGCGGCCCATCGCCAGGGCGTGCTGCACCGGGACATCAAACCCTCCAACGTCTTCCTCACCGCCGAGGGCGAGGTGAAGCTGTTGGACTTCGGCCTGGCGGAGCTCGTCGATGCGAGCGGCGCCACGGGCGTTGGGCTCGAGCGCCCCACGCAGGGCACGCCCCGGTACATGGCGCCCGAGCTCTTCTCGGACATCTCCGCCACGCCCCGCAGCGACATCTACTCGCTGGGCATGGTGCTCTACGAGCTGTGCACCGGCGCGCTGCCCCGGCGCCGGCGCCCGCCCTCGCCCCGGGCGGTGGGAGCCGCGCGGCCCCCCGGCGTGTCCGCGCTCACCGAGCGCGTGCCCGGCATGGATCCGGAGTTCGCCGCGCTCATCGAGCGGTGCCTGCACCCGGAGCCCTCGGAGCGCTTTGGCTCGGCCGAGGCGCTCTTCGCCGCGCTCGAGCGCCTGGAGCAGCCCCTGGAGCTGAGCCCGCTGGCCGCGGGCAACCCCTACCGGGGCCTGGCGCCCTTCGAGGCGGAGCATCGCTCGCTGTTCTTCGGCCGTGACGCGGACATCCGCGCCGTGCTCGAGCGGCTGCGCAACCAGTCCCTGGTGCTGGTCGCCGGAGACTCCGGAGTGGGCAAGTCCTCGCTGTGCCGCGCGGGCCTGCTGCCGCGCCTTGCCCAGGGCGCGCTGGACGAGCAGCGGAACTTCTCTTTGCTCACGCTGTGGCCCGGCCAGCAACCGCTCGCCGCGCTCACCGCGGGGCTCGCGCCGCTGCTGGGGCAGCCGGAGGCGGAGCTGAGCGCCCTGCTCGTCGAGGCGCCCGAGCGGCTCGCCTCCATGCTGCGCAGGGCCTACAAGGAGGGCAAGGGCCTGCTGCTGTTCGTCGATCAGCTCGAGGAGCTGCTCACCCTGAGCGAGCCGGAGCAGGCCCTGCGCTTCTCGCGGCTGCTGGGAGAGCTGGCCCTGCCCTCGCCGGGCGTGCGGGTGCTGCTCACGGTGCGCGGCGACTTCCTGGCCCGCCTGGGAGGGCTGCCGGGCCTGGGCGGCGAGCTGGAGCGGGCGCTGTACCTGCTGCGGCCCCTGACCCCCGAGGGCATGCGCGAAGCCATCGTCGGCCCCGCGCGTGGCCAGGGCGCCGTCTTCGAGTCCGAGGAGCTGCTGGGCACGCTGCTGGCGTCCACCTCGCAGGGCGTGGGCAGCCTGCCGCTGCTGCAGTTCACCCTGGCCGAGCTGTGGGAGCGGCGGGACACGGCGCGGGGGCTCATCACCCGCGCGGCGCTGGAGCAGATGGGGGGCGTGGCCGGGGCGCTGTCGCGGCATGCGGACGCGGTGCTGGCGCGCCTGAGCGAGCCCGAGCGTCAGGCCGCGGGCCGCATGCTGGTGCGGCTGGTCACCGCCGAGGGCACACGCGCGGAGCTGAGCGAGGAGGAGCTCACCGCCTCCTCGGCCGAGGCCCGCTCCGCCCTGCGCGCCCTGGTGGAGGGGCGGCTGCTGCACGCGCGCGCGGAGGGCAAGCGGGCCCGGCTCGCCATTGCCCACGAGGCCCTCATCGCGAGCTGGGGCACGCTTCGGGCCCTGCTCAAGGAGGACGACAGCCAGCGGGCGCTGCGCCAGCGCGTGGAGGCGGCGAGCGCCGAGTGGGAGCGCATGGCTCGCGCCGAGGAGTTCCTCTGGCGGGAGCGCCAGCTGGAAGAGGTGCGGCACCTGCCGCCCGCGCAACTGGCCCCCCGGGAGCAGGCCTTCCTCCAGGCCTCGCGCGGCACCGTGCGGCGGCGGCGCCTGCGCCGCTGGGGCGCCCTGCTGGTGTTGCTGCTGGCGGCGGCCGCCAGCTACACCGTGCCGCTGCTGCAGGCCTACCAGGCCGACCGCCGCTTCGTCCAGGAGGCGCTGGAGAGCGCTCGCCAGGCGCACGCCCAGGGCCAGCGCGAGACCCAGCGCGCGTTCGCGCTCCGCGAGGAGGCGCTCGCGCTGTTCGAGAGCAAGCCCGAGGGCGAGGCCCCGAGCGAGGAGGCCTCGCGGGAGCGCTGGTGGCAGGCCGAGCAGGTGTGGCGGCGGGCCCTGGAGGAGCTGGAGCGGGCCCAGGCCACGCACTCGCGCGCGCAGCGGGCCCTGGAAGACGCGCTGGAGCGCGATCGGGATGAGCCGGAGGTGCGACGGCTGTACGCGGCGCTCACCCATGAGCGCCTGCTGCTGGCCGAGGGCTTGCGTCAGAAGCAGCAGCGCGCCGCTTTCCTGGAGCAGCTCGAGCGCATGGAGCGCGAGAGCTCCGGGTGGCTGGCGCGGGCCAGGGCGCCAGCCAGCCTGGAGCTGATCACCGAGCCGCCCGGCGCGAAGGTGGAGCTGCTGCGCTACGTGGAGGACTCCGGAGTGCTGAGGCGCCAGCCCCTGGAGCAGCCCCTCGCGCTCGCCGCGACGCCCATGAGCCAGGTGCGGCTGCCCGCGGGCTCGTACCACCTGCGGCTCACGCGAGAGGGCCATGTCCCGGTGGACCTTCCCCTGGTGCTCACCCAGGGCGAGCAGGCCCGGGTGCACCTGAAGCTGCCCGTCTCGCTGCCCGAAGGCATGGTGTACATCCCCCCCGGCTGCTCGCTGCTCGGCAGCGCCGAGGCGGAGGAGGTGCGTGAGTTCCTGCGCAGCGTGCCCCTGCGGCGCGTCTGCCTGAGCGAGGGCTACCTCATCGGGCGCACCGAGGTGACGCTGGGCGAGTGGGTGCGCTACCTCGAGACGCTGCCCGCGGACGCACCGGCGCGGCGCCTGCTCGAGAAGCCGAGCTTCGGCTACAGCGGCGCGCTCACCCTGCGGCAGCTGCCCGGCGGCGACTGGAGCTTCTCGCTGCACCTGGTGAACGGCAAGGTGCTCACGGCGCGGGCCGGCGAGCCTCTTCGCTACCCGGGCCGCGCTCACCGCGACACGGTGGACTGGCGCCGCCTGCCGCTGGCCGGCATCTCCACCCAGGACGCCGCGGGCTACCTGGCCTGGCTGGACCGCTCCGGGCGCCTGCCGGGGGCCCGCCTGTGCACCGAGCACCAGTGGGAGCGCGCCGCCCGGGGAGCCGATGAGCGCAGGTACCCGCATGGCAACCGGCTCCAGCCGGATGACGTCAACATCGACGTGACGTACGGCCGAAAGCCCGACGGCTTCGGCCCGGACGAGGTGGGCTCGCACCCCGCCTCCGCCAGCCCCTTCGGCGTGCTGGACATGGCGGGCAACGCCTTCGAGCCCACCCAGCCGCTGACGCAGGACCTGGGGAGCATCGTCCTCCGCGGAGGCGCCTGGTACTTCGATCAGGTGGGCGCGCTCGTCGCCAACCGCCAGGCGGGCACCCCCACGCTGAGGGATGCCCTGGTGGGGCTGCGGCTGTGCGCGCCAGCGCCATAGCCCCGCGCGCTACTCGTAAGAGCGGTTGCGAATCAGCGCCGCCTGGCTGTCAGCGCCCTTGCGGCGGTGGGTGCAGCGATCGCCCTGGCCCAGGTCCTCGGCCACCGGCTCGAACCGGTCGGGGCACGAGGCCAGCACCGACTCCAGCGCCCGCCCATCGCGGGTGCGCGCCAGGCACTGCGCGCCATCGGGAGCCCAGGCCGCCTCGAAGGAGGCCTTCATCGGATCCCACCCCGCCACGGCCTGAGTGGCCGGCGTGAGCAGCCCCAGGTTGTCATACATATCGATGAAGGTGTTCTGGTGCGTGTGGCTGCGGCCGTCACCGCAGTAGTCGGCCCGCGCCATGCGCGTGCAGGCCTGATGCAGCTCCGTCAGCGCCAGCCCGTCCTTCTGCGCCCAGGGCCTGTAGCCCCAGTCGACGCACTTGGCGATGGCGCCGTTCTCACAGGCGAAGGTGAAGCGGCCCGGAATGTCCTGGCGCGCGCCGCGCTCGTTCCACACACCCGGCACGGCGAGCGCCCGGGGGTTGAGCACACGGCTGGTGGCCACGCACGGGTTCTCCCAGCTGGCCTTCTGGGCGTCCCAGAGCTGCACGTGGTACCACACCATGCGCTCATCCTGGGGCGACGGCTCGGCGCCGCAGATGGCCACGTCCATGGGCTCCGCCTCACTGGAGGTACCCTCGAGGACAGCGCCGACGAGGCCCTGCGTGGTGAGCCCCGGCACCTCGAGGCGTCCGCCCTCCAGGCGCACCTGCTTTTTCTCACCGCCCGAGAGTTGCAGCTCCCCGAGCGACACGGAGACCAGCACGCTGCTCGTCTCGTCCTTCTCCACCTGGCGCTGAGTCCCCCACAGGTGTGTGCCCTGAGGCCAGACGATGCGCTCGGACTGCTGGCGCTGACACGGCTTGGCGCGGGACCTGGCCGAAGGGGAAGACTCCCCTGCCTGCGCCAGGCTCGACACGCACAGCACCACGCACACCCACTTCACAATGCGGCTCCTGCTCACCCTCGGTTGCATCTCTTCCCCTGCGATGTCGCCCGACCGCGACGTTTGATGATGCGAAGCCCTGAGCAAGGTGCGTGCCCGCGCGCCTCACCAGCGCGAACGCGGCGTCGGCCAGGGAAGCTCGTCACTTTCTGACGCGGATTGCTTACGGCCTTGACGCTCAATCCCCTAATGCCGAGCAGCTCGGGCCTGGCGCCAAGGTGAAGAGCGTGTGCGCGGCGCCCACCACTAGCATGGCGTGGGGATTGCTGTATGAGACAGGCAACAACCCCGGAGCTGTCCATGTGTTTGTTTCACCGTGCAGTCATGATGATCCCCAGGCTGGCCTTAAGGCCACGGTCCGCGCTTCTGATCGGAGCGCTCGCCGCCTCGCCCGCTCTCTCGCAGACGACACCGGTCAAGACCTTCGATCTCGAGCAGGTGGCGCTCAGCCCGGGTGGCCAGCACTCGCTGCTGCTCAGCACCGGCGACACCCTGGCCGAAGGGGATCTTCGCTTCTCCCTGGCCGCTCAGTACCAGCGCAACCCCCTGGTGTTCGTGCGCAGTGACGTGCGTCAGGGCGCCGTCGTGGGCCGCCGCTTCAGCGGCCACCTGGGCTTCGCCTACGGCCTGAGCGACAGCGTGGAGCTGGCGCTGCAGCTGCCCGTGATTCTCTCGCAGGCGGGCGACGATCTGTCCTCTCAGGGCATCGCGCCCGTCTCGGGCACGGCGCTGGGCGCGCCCTTGCTGCAGGGCCGCTTCGTGCTCGCGCGCCAGTCCCCCTCGGCGCTGGGTGACATTGGCCTGAACCTGGGCCTGTCGCTGCCCTTTGGCAGCAGCACGGGGCTGGCGCAGGACCCGGGGCCGGGGCTGGCCTTCAACGCCGGCCTCGGGCTCGGCCGCGAGTTCGGCTCGCTGTTCCGGCTGGGCACGGAAGTGGGCGCGGTGGTCCGCAGGCGCGAGCGGCTCTCCAACTACACGCCGCGGATCATCGACCAGGTGGGCAGCTACTTTACCCTGGGCGTCACCGCCACCACGCTGGGCGATGGGCTGCGCGGCGAGCTGACCGCGCGCGCCCTCGTGGCGGCCACGCAGACCATGAACGCCGGTGAGGTGATGGCCGGCGCCCGCTACCCGGTGCCCGGCAACCTCGAGGTGTTCGCGCTGGCGGGCCCGGGTATCGGAAAGATGCCGGGCAACCCCTCCTTCCGCGCCTTCCTGGGCCTGGCCATGCGTCCTTCCCCCAAGGAGCGGGTGAAGGAAGCCCCCCCGGCCGCGCAGGAGCCCTTGGCCGCCCCCGTGTGTCCTCCCGCACCGGCCGCGCCCCAGTGCCCCCAGCCGCCCCCGCCTCCGGACTCGGACGGTGACGGCATCCCCGATCAGTGGGACGCGTGCCCCAACCAGGCCGGAGTGGCGGCCCACGGTGGGTGCCCGCCGCCGCCTCCGCCGCCCCCCGCTCCCGCCCCGCCTCCGCCCGCCGAGCCCAAGCAGCCCAAGCTGGCCGAGCTCAAGGGCAGCCGCATCGAGATCCGGGACCAGGTCCGCTTCGCCACCAGCAAGTCGGAGATCCTCGCCGAGTCCTTCCCGCTGCTCGAGGAGGTGGCGAAGATCCTCAAGGAGCACCCGGAGCTGGTGAAGCTGGAGATCAGCGGCCACACCGACAACCGGGGCGCGCGTGACTACAACATCAAGCTGTCGCAGGACCGCGCGGATGCCGTGCGCCGCTTCCTCATCGAGCGGGGCGTGGAGCCCAGCCGCCTGCAGGCGAAGGGCTACGGCCCGGACCAGCCCATCGACACCAATGACACGGCGGCGGGCCGACAGAAGAACCGCCGCACCGAGTTCCATTCCATCAGCGAGTAGCCCACCCCTTTTTCCTCTCCCATCCGAAAACCCATGAAAACGAATAGCGAACTCTCACGGCGCGCGCTCCCAGCAGTGGCGCGGATTGCCAGTCTTGGCGCGCTTCTGCTGAGCGTGGCCTGCGCCGACAGCAGCAACTCCGCGCCGCCCGCGGCCAGGACCACCGCGCAGGCCCTGGCACAGACGGACCTGACGGCCACCGAGACCGTCAATGGCGCCACGCGCTCGTACATCGCCACGGTGCCGCCGGCCGCGGTGGTGGGCACCGTCTCTCAGACGATCGAGGCCCAGTGGAACCCCGGCCACCTGTCCATCGGCCAGGCGCCCATCTTCCCGCAGGGCTGGAGCATCGACTACTACGCGGGCGGCACGAAGCTGCCGGCGGCCCCCACCACGGCCAGCGGCTGGGCGCGGGTGTCTCGCATGGTCACCACCGGCTCCATCGACGTGGAGGCGCTGGACGGCGAGCGGCAGGCCCTCATCTCCAACGTCACCGCGCCTCCCCCGGTGGTGGCGCCCACCTTCTCCAGTGGCAGCACGGGTGACGGCTGGGATGTGTTCTTCGATGCGGCCTACACCAAGGTCTTCAACGTCCACCACCACAACGGCCCCAACACGGTGATGTGCCACAACCTGGCGGACTCCACCCCGTGCCCGGGCTTCCCCATGCAGCTGACCCAGACGAGCGACCGCTCCACGGGCCGCATCGACACGCCCTCCAACAAGCTGTGGCAGCCCACCGTCGTCAAGGCCGGCCCCAAGCTGGCGTGGGACTGCGTGGACCTGAACACCGCCTCGCGCTGCGCCACCCCGGTGGTGCTCTCCCAGCTGTCCGCGGCGAGCGACAGCTACAACAGCCACGTGGACCCGGTCGTCATTGGCCGGAAGATGTACGCCATTGGCTTCGCGGCGAACGGCGTCAGCTTCATCACCTGTCTGGACATGGCCACCGGCACCGAGTGCCCCGGCGTCCAGCTGGCCCAGAACGGCTCCTTCACCCACTCGGGCCTGGGAGCGGTGGGCAACCGGCTCTACGTGCTGCCCACGCGCAACCTGAACCTGGACTGCTTCGACAGCACCACCTGGCAGCGCTGCCCCGGCTCCTGGCCCAAGCCCGTGGACTCCAGCCCCATCTGGGGCGTGCGCGGCCCCGACAGCCTGATGAACAACATCTGCACCAACAACGAGTGCTTCGCGCTGGACGGCGGCCCGTCCACGCTGCCGCCGAACTTCCTGGCCTACCTGGCCGCCAATCCCGTGGTGGGCTTCTCCATCACCAGCCATCAGGTGGGCAACGGCTCCAGCGTGGGCACCCGGGCCGCCTGGTCCATCAACACCAACAAGTCCGTCTGCTGGGACATGACGACCGACGCGCTGTGCTCCGCGGCGTTCCCCATCCCGGTGCCCGCCCTCTACACGTCCGTGATGGATCCCGAGGACCCGAACTGCCTGTGGACCAACGGGGATGACGGCGTCATCCGCAACTGGAACGTCCGCACCGGCGCCTCGGGCTGTGGCGGTGGGCCGCCGCGCATCTCCTTCAAGGCCGCCGTCTCCATTCCGCGGCTGAGCTGCGACCCGGCCTCTCGCGTCTACCAGTACAAGACCTTCAGGCTCATCGCCCCCAGCCCCTCGCAGTACACCTCCGCCACGCTGACGGTGAAGGACCCCAACGGCGCGCCCATCCCCGGGTGGATCAACCGGCCGATCCCCGCCAGCACCATCGTGGACCTGACCGGCCTGAGCCCGGCGGTGGCGGGCAACGAGCCGACCTTCGACGTGACCGCCGTGGGCTTCACCAACACCACCGTGGTGCCCCAGGGTGAGTTCCGCGTCACCACCGGCTCGCCTCCGCAGATGTGCTGGGACCTGGCGGAGACCCCGCTGGTCTGCCCCGTCGGGCCCGGACTGGCCGGCAATGAGATGCCGGGCCCCCGGCCGACCACCATCACGGCGAAGGGCTCGTTCCGCACCGGCGCGAACAACACGCCCTTCACCGACCAGGTGCTCACCCCCACCGTCAACACCAACCCGCCCAACTACAACAACTGCGGCGGCAGCCGCCTGCGCGCGACCGTGGTGACGCTGACCGACGGCAGCCCCGTGGCCGGAGCCAGGGTGCTCCTGCTCGACAGCGCGGGCAACCCCGTGCTGGACGCCAATGGCCAGCCGGCCTCCGCGGTGACCGCGGCGGACGGCAGCGTGGAGTTCCCCGTCTGGTCGGCGGGCTACAAGCTCAGGCTGTCGGGCACCAACGCCTATACCCCGGTCTTCGCCAGTGTGAGCGCGGGCGGCAGCGGCATGACGTTCCCCTCCGGCGGCACGGTGACCTCCAACACCGTCACCACCACGGCGGGGCAGACCTCTCAGGCCGACTTCGTCGTCAGCTCGGGCCAGCCCAGCGGTCCCCACACCCCGTGCGCTCCGGTGGTGACCGGACCGGCGGCGGGCTCGGTGGTGTACCAGAAGGACAACACCCTCACGGGCACGGCCGAACCCGGCCACACCGTCACCGTGAAGGCCAACGGGCAGACGGTGTGCACCGTGGTGGCCGACGCTCAGGGACAGTGGAGCTGCCAGGCGGAGCTCCCCGTGGGCCAGAACGTCATCACGGCCACCTCGAGGGACTCATCCGGCAACGACTCGGGAACCTCGTCCGGCGTGCTGGTGACCCGGCGTGAGGGCATCAACTCGACGGTCATCACCGGGCCGCCGTCCACCGTGAACAACAAAGAGGTGAAGGTGACCGGCACCGCGCACCCGGACGCCGACGTCACCGTGAAGGACAAGCAGGGCAACACCGTGTGCACCACGAAGGCGGACAGCAGCGGCAACTGGCAGTGCGACGCCACGCTCGCGGTGGGCCCGCACGAGCTCACCGCCGATGCGCAGTGGGGCGGGTTCCAGAACACCTCCGGCCCCCACGACACCACGGTGCTGGATGAGGCCTGGTACCAGGGCAGCGGCTGCGCCTCGGCGGGAGGCTCCCAGCCGGCGCTGATGATGCTGCTGGCGCTGGGTGGGCTGCTGGTGATGCGCCGCCGCCGGGCGTAAGCACTGGCGCGGTTGAGGTGGGAGAGGCTTCCGGGCCTCTCCCGCCCTGTATCCGCGCACCCGGGCAGCAACCTCCTTCAGCGTGGAGAGTCACGCCCGCCGATCTTCGGGAAGCGCTCGTAGGCCCGCTTGAGCGCCTCTAGGTGGGCGGGGTTGTCATAATCGAGCGGCGCATCCGTGAGCTTCACAACCCATCCGCCCGACGGCGTGCGCCGCGCCCGCGTGAGCAGCTCGGCGTCGCGAGCAGGATCCGGGAACCCGATGGCCTGCGCGGCAGCAGCAGACCAATAGTTCAACCACCCAAGGAAACAGGGAAGCTCAGGCGCGGGGAGGTTCTCTGGAAGATTGAGCATGGGAAGCCCACGGGGTGAGCGCTCCGGTCCATTAGCGGAGCGGCGAAATTGCTGCGAGACTTCCGACCCGTAACCATACCGTGACGCATGCCCCCAGAACGAGCGCGCCCCCTCCGCCACGGCCTCAAGCATTGCCGGCGCTGCCGAGATAACAGCCTCGTCTAGTGGCAACTTCGCATGAACGTCGAGCTGCGGCTGACCGCCCGGGCTGAAGAGTGCCGAGTTTTCTGACCCGTTCACCGTCACGGGGTAACTCACGTCCCCGTTGCACAGAAGAGGGAATCCCCCGTTCTGCGTCCTCTCCGCGAGCCACGCGTCGCGATGCGGCAATGCGATGGGGCGCCCGCTTTCGGAGATCCTCCACGCGAGGCGCAAACCGGGAAGCGCCTTTTCCATCCCATGGATGACATCAAGCACGCGGCCGTCTTTGCCCACGAGCGCGGGCGCGTAGACGATGAAGACAAGGACTCTAGGTATGATCATCGTGTGCATTCCGTGACAACGACATGGAGGGTGGGAATCCGGGCGATCAGCGCGAGTCTGTGCGCTTGCGTGCTCACCCCAACGACGAAGTCGTATCCACAGGCCCGCGCAGCGTCGCGTTCCTTCCTCAATTGCACCACCTCCTTCGCAATCTCCCGCTCCCGGATAAAGTCAGGATAGGTGTCAAATCGGTGGGTCTTGATCTCCTACAGCACACGCACGCCAACTTGCAGTGCATCAAAGCGCTCACCGCCCACGAATACGTCCATACCGGGATAACGGTTGGGCGGAAACTTATCGGCGCACTCATTATGCGGGACATCTCCGCCCGCGTGCCGCACCGGGATGGGCTCGCACGACGGACGACGCGGCGTGGTTTCTGGCGGTGGGGGGAAGATGTCTCCGGTGGGTGAGCCCTTTGGCTTTGGCGTTCGGTTCGCGAACGGTTCCTGAGCGGGCTGCGTTTGAGCCTTGGGCTTCGCGCGCTCGCGAGATGCGTTCCGTTGATAAGCATCAATCCCCTCCTGGATGGCGGCGGATACCACCACCGCGCCAATAACAATCACTGCACCGACGGCGATCTCGGGTGCCGCAAAAACACAGAGGGCCACGACTGCGGGAGCGGCTGCATTCGCGGAGGCGACAGCGCATCTTTTGGTGACATCCCTCAACCTGACCCTGTCGCGGTCGAGAGCATGAAAGCACCGCTCCGCAAGGATCGGCCACTCGTTGGAGGCTTCCCGCACCACGCATTTCCCATCATCCGTCCACGGGTACTGCGCCGCTCGCTGAAGGTTGGCGAATCTCGGACTCGGGGGACTCGGGTCCTCCAGTTCTCCCGGGCTTGGATCCATCGTGGCGCAGGCCGAGAGCAGGAGCAGGAGCAGGGGGGCGCTGCAAGCTCTCGAACGCATGGCCACGTCCTTTCAATCAAACGAGGTGCTGCGGGTCAAGGCTCCGGTTCTCCGCCGGAGCATGTCAGCACGCCCCAGCAGCGAGAGCCGATGGGGGAGCACTCGTCCGACAGCACCAGTTCGGGCAGGTACCACGTGAAGGAAGCGCGGAAAGAACACGGGTGCCCTGCTGCCAAGGGCGTCTGACTTCGACGCGGGCGTCCTCTCGCGTCTGCTACTGTGGGAGCCTACCTGCGAGGTTCCCCCGCCGTGCCCCAACCCTTCTCACCCAGTTTTGCGCTCGTCTGCCTGCTGGTGGGCCTCACCGCTACGGCACAGGTCGCACCCGCGGGGCGCTCCGTCGTTCTCACGGGCAAGGCGGGCGAGCCCCCGTTGATCTACCTGGCGCCTGGCGTCGTCACGATGATCCGTCTAGGCGCTCGGATCCTTCCTGAGTCCGTCCAGGTGGAGGGCCGCGCCCGCTTCGCTGTGATCGAGGTGGGGGATCAAAGCGTCACGCTCTCGCCCGCCGTTGCGCTCGAGCCCGGGGAACGGCTCGCGCTGCGAGCCGCCTACCGCGAGGGCTCGCCCTCGAGCGTGGTGCTCCTGCTCACCGGGCAGCCGGGCACTGTGGATGGCCTGGTGAACGTCAGCCGCCCGCAGCAGACCTTCGAGGCGTGCCGCGTGGAGTTGGCCGCCACGCGCGAGCGATGCGAGGCGCAAGCCCAGGAACTGAAAGCATTGAAGGCACAGCCCGCGGCCGTGAGCCCGGCAGCCGTGGCGCTCGCGGGCTTCGTGAACAGTAACGGCATGAGGGGAAAGCACTTTAACGATGAGTGCCTCACGGCGAGCGGTGGCGAGCTTCGCCCCGTTGAGTGCTGGGGCATCGGGGGGGCAACGTGGAGCGTGGCTGTCCTCGAAGTGAGCAACACCGGGCGCGAGCCGTGGACGCCCGCGTGGGCAGAGGTGACGCCCGTAGGAGGCGAGCCGCGCCGCGCTCGCGTGGTGCTCCCCGTACAGGCAACCATTCCCCCGGGCGGTGCGGTGAGCGTGGCCGTGGAGGTGGAGATGCCGAATCGTAAGGACCCCGAAGAATGGCTGCGGGCGCCGCACACGGTGCGGGTGTGCAACGGTGACGCGAGCCGCTGTCTGTCCGTTTCCCAGGTGAAGTTGTAGCCACTGGCGAGAGGTGCACGGAATGTTCGCGGATTTTGATCCCTTGAACCTCAAGCCCGGCCAAATGGTGGACGGCTGGTGCATCGTCCGACGCTTGGGGAGGGGCGGCTATGCCGTCGTCTACGAGGTGGAGAAGGACGGCCAGCGCTTCGCGCTCAAGTTGGCCTGTCAGACGGAGCGCAGCCTTGATCCGAAGCAGACCGACGCGCGCGCGCGGCGGGAGGCCGCCTGTCTCCAGCAACTGAACCACCGGCACATCATCCGCATGTTGGGGCAAGGCCGGTGGCCGGATACACGCTCGGGCTTCCTCTACATCGTTCTCGATTTCGTGGACGGCTACACGCTGGCTCAGTGGGTGGAGCGGACGCACCCGACACCGCATGAAGTCGCCGTGCTGTTCCTCAAGCTGTTTGGCGCCCTGGAGCACATGCACGCGCGGGGCGTGTTCCACCGGGACTTGAGCCTGCGAAACATCATGGTTGCCAAGGACGGCGAGCCAGTAATCATCGACTTTGGCGCGGCGGACTACGCGACAGCCGAGGAGTTGACGGACGGGCCACTGCCCCCTGGCACTCTGCGCAACCGTAGCCCGGAGGCTCAGCGCTTCTGGGATGAAAACCGCTTCAATCCCCAGGCCCGTTACACGTTCAAAGCGACGGACGATATTTTCGCGCTCGGAGCGGACCTCTACGACGTGCTGACTGACCCCACGCCGACGCGAGGCGAGACGCGGGCCCTCCTCGGTAACGCGCTGATCGAGCCGCCCACCCCTCACCGGAAGACCAAGGGGCGCGTTCCCATGGAGTTGAGCGCCTTCGCGATGAAGCTGATCAGTCGCGATCTGGAGGTGCGGCCCGCGATGGCGAAGGATGCGCGGCGCCTGCTGGAGGAGCTGGTGCGCTTCGAGGGGGGAGACTGGCGAGAGCTCCCCATTCACCCGGTATCCGCGCAGCTGCCACCAGAACCCGCCGAAGGGGAGCCCGTGCCAGTCGAGGCGCAAGAACCCGAGGCCCCGCGGGAGCCGATTCCCTTCCACCCGCTTCCGGTGCAAGTGGCGCCAGCGGGTGCGCCCCCCGTGCCTTCCGCTGCGGGGGCTGCTGCGCAGCACAGCCCCCGCCGTGCTTGGCTGCGCCCGGTGTTCGTCGGGACGCTGGCGCTCTCTGTCTTCGCGGCAGTGGTGGCCGCCTCCCTGCTGCACAGGCCAGCGCCACCCGTGCCGCCCCCCGTGGCCAGGAGCGCACCAGCGGACCCACCCGCAGCCTCAAGCACTCTGGCCGAAAAGCCGACAAGCCGCCCCGAACGGTTAGCCTCCCCTCTCCCTACCCAGCAGGAGGCCAGCCCGTCCGTGAAGCTGCCCGACAACTCCCCGACTCTCACCAACGGCATACCCAACCCGCAGCAGGTACAGAAGGCCCGCGGACGGCGCGCGCGCATCAAGAGGTGCGCGGCGCTCGTGGCCTCCGTCGCATGGCTTGAAGCGGGCTGCACGGGTGTGCAGACGCGCCCGGATCCCGAGCCGTGCCCCGAGGAAGCCGTTAAGGCGATGCGGCAAGAGCTAGGGTGGGTGCTGAACACCGCCCATGCGCCCTTCATCCTGTTGGACGTGACCAAGGGGAGCGTTGAGGAGGCACGCGAGCAACCTTACACCGTTTATAAGGATGGGCCCGTTACGGGTGCGCTGATCAAGCCACACGAAAAGGCGCCTGCGGGGATGCGGGTAGATGGGCACCTGTGGACGACGGGAGATCGCATCTATGGCCGCTATCTGCGCGCCCACCTTCCAGGCGGGCGCACCGTGCCGATCTGCCTCGAACTAGTAGAGGATTTCGGTACCTTGGGCATGGACCTGGAAGAGGGCTCGAAGCCCGGGGCCCCCGTTTCGGAGAAGTTCTCCGAGACGACGGCGGTTGAGCGCTGGAGGTGAAGCGGGCCCGGTGGCGCGCGCATGCTCAGCGTCGGAGAGCAGCCCAGGAAGGGCCTACGTAGCCGCGGGCGGGGCGTGGCGTTCGATCCGGCTGATGATGGGCACACCCGAGGCGTTGTCTGTGGCGATGAGGAGGCGCGCCCCCTCTACGTGAGCCACGAAACCGCCAGGGTCCTGCGACTTTTCCCAAAGCATGGAGATCCGCCCGAGAGGAACGCTCCCGAGCAGAACGTCCAGGTTCTCCAGGTACGCTTCCACGTAGACCCGAATGTCTGCCGGGAGCCCTGCAAGCTCCTGGGCCGCTCGCGTGGGAAGGACGACCTTGCGAAGATTCACGGAGGCCGCTTAACACGAGGCCGCGACACGCGGTAGCGAGCCCGGGCCAAGAGGGCCCACTGGGGCATTCCGCTGACGCTGTAGCCAGGGAGCGCGCCGCGCCCAACCTTCGGCATCGTTCAATCTCCCAGCACGTCCCGGGTAGTGTTTTGCTCTGTTGCGCGGCGCCCTTTCGCGCGCCGCCAGGAGTCGATCCCACATGGCTACTTCGCGGCAGCCCTGGAGCGTCCCGGGGGTGATTCTCTTCTCTCACGGCGAGCTCTCGTATGAGGTGGATCTGTCGCGTCCGCTGGTCGAAGAGTTGGCGCAATCCAGGCTGGGGGAAAGAACCGTCCCAGCCTTTGAACGCACCGGGAAGAAGCGCCTGCGGGAAGTCATCGTCCGCAGTTTGCCGCCCACTTCGTCGGACGATCCCGAGACGCTGGCCAGGATGCGCGCGCGGCTCCGGGAAGAGGCGCGCCTGGCCACCTACCTGCAACACCCGAGCATCGCCCGCACCCTCGGGCCCTACGAAGTCCAAGGCGTTCTCTACATCGTGTCTGACCGTGTAGCGGGCACCTCGATCAACACCCTGATCAGCTACTCCCAGATGCGCGAGAAGTTCCTATCCCCGGCGTTCTGCCTTTACGTGGGCGCCGAGGTTGCGGGCGCGCTGCACTCCGCGCACACCTGCAAGGACGAGCGCGGCGCCCCGCTGGGCATCGTTCATCGGGACTTGAACCCCGCGCGCATCTTCCTGGAGCCAGAGGGCGGGGTGATGCTGACGGACTTCGCCCGCGCACGCTCCCTGCTGCCGGGCCGAGTGGCAACGACGCTGCCGCGCCCTCATGGCGACGTGTTCTATTGCTCCCCCGAGGCGCTGCTATGCGAGGAGACAGATCCGCGCTCGGATCTGTTCTCGCTGGGGCTGGTGCTGTTGGAACTGGCCTGTTGGCGCCACCTCTACAGCACGGCCACCGTATCGCCCGACGACCTGGAGGAGGCGCTAACGAAGAAGGTCAAGGCGCAGGTTCTAGACGCTTCCATAACGGCCATGGAGGCAGAGCTACCGGACCATGCGGAAGACTGCATCCTGCGGGCGGCCACGTTCACCCGGCAGGAAGTGGACGAGCTCACCGAGCCTCTAGCGCATCCGCTGCGCTCCATCGTCCACAAGTTGCTCCAGCGGAACCCGGAAGATCGCTATCAGTCGGCGGCTGCACTGGAGGCCGATCTGCGGGCGGGCCTCGCTGCGCTGGGAGCCCCCTACGGAGCCACTGAGGCGCTAAACGAGGTTCTGCTCTCGCTGACGGGGGCCAGCATGAGCCGGGACGTTCTGGGGCCCACGAGCGAGAGCCAGTTGCCGCCCGCCATGGTGACGGAAGAGGACATCATCACCGAGCGGGGCGGGCCCCCCTAGCCACCTGAGGGCCAACCGGATCAGTACCTCGTGCTCGTAGCAACGCGCCTCATCCGCTGTATCGACGAAGAGGCGTCCGAGGTGAGTTTCTGGACGCCAGAGCCAGGAACCTAGCCAGGCCAGAGCCAAAGCGCGCCGCTTCGTCAGGTCGCAGAGCTGATCTGGGGTCTCAAGCTGGCCGGCGCACGCGGCGCAGTACGAAGCCGCGCTCGACGACGGTGACTTGCTCGCAGTTCTCCGTCTGCCCCTGCTGAGCTCGTACGCTTTTGCTGACGCGCGCACTGGCACCAGGGCCCCACCCTTCTCGGCGGGCTTTGGACAGCCTCACTCAGCCCGGAGTCACACGCCCGCCAATCTCAGGGAAGCGCTCATACGCGCGTAAGAGCGCCGCAAGGTGCGCGGGGGTGTCGAGATCGAGCGGCGTCTCCGTGAGCCGAACGACCCACCCGCCCGTCGCCGTGCGCCGCGCCCGAGAGAGCAGGTCCGCATCACGAGAGGGAGCCGGGAACTCGATGGCTTGTGCAGCGGCTGCCGACCAGTAGTTCAGCCACCCCAGGCAATGCGGAATCGCAGGCGAGCGGAACTTATCTGGGAACCTGAGCGCTGGTAGCCCCCGTGGCGGAACACCCGGCTTATGCACCGGATCTCTCGTCTGCCCCGCAATCTCTACTGCCGCGCCGTGCGGCGTCGCGTGCCCCCAGAAAGCGCGAGCGCCTTCTGCCACGCCTTCCAGCACATCCGTCGCTGCTGCGATGCCGGCCGCATCCAGCGGCAGCTCTGCATGGACATCGAGCAACGGCTGGCCACCCGGCGCCTGGCGCCCGGATGTCCGCAACCCATAAACCGTTACCGGGTAACTCTCGTCGCCCTTGCACAGCAGCGGGAACTCCCCGCGCGAGGCCGCCGCAGCGAGCCACCCATCGCGCTGCTTCAACACGATGGGCCGCCCCGCCTTTGTCAGCTCCCATTCCAGGCGCACACCGGGAAAGGCCCGCTCGATTCCGTGGATGACTGCGAGTGGGCGGCTGTCGTCACCCAGGAGCGCTGGCGCGTAGACGATGAGGACGAGGGACTTTGGAGTGGTCATTCCCGCTCTTCCCACAACAACGGCAGTTCCTCCAGGATCGTCATCCGCTGGATGAAGGCATTGTACGTGTCAAATCGATGGGTCTTGATCTCCCACAGCACGCGCACGCCGACTTGCAGCGCATCAAAGCGCTTGCCGCCAACGAGCACGTCCTTGCCGGGGTGCGCGCGTCCAATAGCTCCAGGTCGGCTCGGTGGTGCGCGCGGACAGCTCCAGGGCCGGCGCGTCGGACAGCTCCACCTCGGGGGTGCTGCGCCGCCGCCGCGCGTAACAGGTACGTCACGGGCGGGAGGGGACGGACACCGGGCCTCTCCCGCCTCTACAATCGCCACACCATGGCTCCTCGGCCCCCTCCTTCGGACTCCGGCTCCACTGCTCCGGAGTGCGTGGACCCGGATCTCGCCCTCGACTTCGTCGAGGGCCGCTGCTCTCCAGCGCAGGTGAAGGCCATCGAGCGGCATGTGGACGGGTGCGAGCTGTGCCGTCAGTTCCTGTCCGAGCTCGCCCGGGACAGCGACGCCGGTCCGCCCGGGCCCGGCGCGCCGAAGGCGGCCAGCGCCTCGCTGAGTGGCCCCGCCTCGCCCGCGGAGCGGTTGGTGCAGCAGCGGCTGGAGCGCGGCCGCACGGTGGGCCGCTACCTGCTGCTGGACCAGGTGGGCTCGGGCGCCATGGCCGTGGTGTACAGCGCGTACGATCCGGAGCTGGATCGCAAGGTGGCGGTGAAGCTGCTGCGGGTGCGCCAGGCGGAGCGGAAGGTCAGCCAGGCGCGGCTGCTGCGCGAGGCCCAGGCGATGGCCCGGCTGCAGCACCCCAACGTGCTGGCCGTATACGACGCGGGCACCCTGGGCGACGAGGTGTTCATCGCCATGGAGCTGGTGCGGGGCAGCACCGTCACCGCGTGGCTGGCGCGGCGACGGCGCTCCTGGCGAGAGATCCTCCAGGTGTTCATCAGCGCGGGGCGAGGCCTGGCCGCCGCGCACGCCGCGGACCTGGTCCACCGGGACTTCAAGCCGGACAACATGCTCATCAGCCGGGACGGGCGCGTGCGCGTCACGGACTTCGGCCTGGCCAGGGACCTGGGGGCCGAACACTCCGTGAGCCTGACGCCCGGTGAATTCACCACGTGGCTGGACGAGCCGCAGCTCACCCGCACGGGGGTGCTGGTGGGCTCTCCGGCTTACATGTCCCCAGAGCAGTTCCAGTCCAGGAATGTGGACGCGCGCTCGGATCAATTCAGCTTCTGCGTGGCGCTGTACGAGGCGCTCTACGGCGAGCGCCCCTTCAAGGGAGACACCTTCGAGGACGTGCGCCAGAGCGTGATGGAGCACCGCCTGGCCCCCGCGCCCAGCCGCGGCAACGGGCCCCTGTGGCTGCGCAAGGTGCTGCTGCGCGGACTGGAGGCCGAGCCGGACGCGCGCTTCGAGTCCATGGAGGCGCTGCTGGAGGAGCTGGAGCAGGCGCCGCGGACGGTGCGCTGGCGCCAGCTGGCCCTGGCGGTGGGGCTGGTGCTGGGCGCGGCGGGCGCCCTGGGCTACCACACCCACCAGCAGCGGCTGGAGTCCTGCCTGGGCGCGGAGCGGCAGCTGGCGGGCATCTGGGACACCGCGCGCAAGCAGGCCATGTCCCAGGTCTTCCTGGCGACGAAGATGCCCTATGCGTCCGATGCCTGGTCCTCCGTGGAGCGGCTGCTGGACGGCTACACGGGCCGCTGGAAGAGTGAGTGGACCCAGGCCTGCGAGGCCACGCGGATCCACGCCCAGCAGCCCGAGGAGGTGATGGTCCGCCGCCACCAGTGCCTGGAGCTGCGCCGCGAGAAGCTGCGCACCCTCACCGAGGTGCTGTCCCAGGCCAGCACCAGCGAGGTGCGCGAGGCGGCCACCATCATCGGCTCGCTGCCGGGCCTGGAGGCGTGCACGCGGGCGGGAGTCCAGCCCGCGGCCCCAGCCCCCGCGCCGTCCGAGGCGGCTCCCGAGCAGACCCAGCTGCGCGCGGTGCTGACGCGCATCGACGCGCTGCGCGCGGCCGGCAAGTACAAGGAGGGCCTGGCTCAGGCCGATACAGTCCTGGCCCGCGCCAGGCAGCTCGGGGACAGGGAGCTGGAGGCCGAGGGCCTCTACCGCAAGGGCTACCTGCACTCGCAGCTGTTCGAGACCGAGGCGGCCCAGCGCACCCTGCAGCAGGCCTTCTTCATCACCGAGGCGCTCGGCCGGGACGAGCTGAAGGCCCGCGTCCAGCTCGAGCTGGTGTGGCTGACGGGCACCCTGCTCAAGCAGCACGAGCAGGCCGAGGCCTGGGCCAGCCATGCGCAGGCCACCATCGAGCGGCTGGGGGGAGCACCGGACATCCAGGTCCGGCTCCACAATCACATGGGCTCGGCGCTGGCGCAGCAGGGCCGCTACAAGGAGGCCTCCGAGCGGCTGCTGCGCGCCCGGGAGCTGGCCACCGCCCAGCTGGGAGAGGATCACCCCCAGCTGTCGGGCATCTGGTCCAACTACGGCACGGCGATGATGAACCAGGGGCGCTACCCCGAGGCGCTCGAGGCCACCCACCGGGGGCTGGCCATTGCCCTGAAGTGGCTGGGCCCCCACCACCCCAAGGTGGCCCGGCTGCGGCTGAACGCGGCGTTGGCCAGCACGAACGCCAAGCGCACGGACGAGGCGCTCGTGCAGGTGCGGCAGGCCCTGGCCACCTTCGAGCAGGCCTTCGGCCCGGAGAGCATTCAGGCCGCGGAGGCCGGGCGGTTCCTCAGCCACGTCTACCTGCTGCGCAAGGAGTATGCGCGCGCACAGGAGGCCATCGAGCGTCCCCTGGCCATCACCCGGCGCCACCATGGCGAGGGCTCTGCGGAGCTGGCGAGCCCCCTGCATCTGCTGGCGCAGGCGCGGCTGGGACAGGGCCACGCGGCCGAGGCGCTGGCGCTCACGCAGCAGGCCCTCGAGCTGGAGAGCCGCGCCCTGGGCCCCAGAAACCCGATGCTGGGCGAGTACCTGCTGACGATGGGCCAGGCGCAACATGCGCTCGGGCGCCATGAGCAGGCCGTGGCCTCGCTCGAGCGCGCGCTCCAGCTCGACGGGCTCGAGCAGGCCGAGCCCGCCATCATCGCCGACACGCGCTTTGCCCTGGCGCAGGCGCTCTGGACAATGCCGGAGCAGCGGGCGCGGGCCCGGGCGCTGGCGCGGCAGGTGCTGGACTTCTATGGCTCCCAGCCACTCGAGGCCCAGAAGAAGGCGGACGTCGAAGCCTGGCTGGCGGGGCTCAGCCCACGTGGGGGAACACGGTGGTGACGTCTCCGGAGCGCCACAGCTCCAGGGCGAGCTTCTCCCTCAGCCAGGCGGGCAGCTCGCGGTAAGGCCGCTCTCCGCCGCCGAGCGCCACCATGCCCAGCACCTCGCGGCGCTCCAGCACCTCGCCCCACAGCGGCACCACGTGCCACACGCGCCCGTCCGCCTCCAGGCGCGCGTGCTCGCCCTGGCCCCGCCGAGCCGCCTCGAACAGCCTCATGCACGCGCGCGCCAGCTCCGCCGCGGGCTCGGCGCCGCTGGTGGGCGCGGCCAGCTCCAGCCGCCCAAACCGTGACAGGAACAGGTAGCCCACCGCCGCCTCCGCCTCCGCCAGCAGCAGCGCCAGCGCTCGCGCCGCGCGCTCCTCCATGCCCGCGCCATCCGCCACCAGCGTCACCTCGCGCCCTGGCTCGGCCCAGGGCACGTCCCCCTGGCGCGGCGCGGGCTCGAGCCTCTGCGTCGCCACCTCTTCGCCCAGGGCGGGCGCGCCCGTGCACTCGGGCACCGTGAGGGACACCGGCTGCACCCGCCGCAGCAGCACGGGGTTTCCGGTGGCCGCGTAGCAGCGCTCCATGGCCTCGCGGTGCGCCTGCGCCGCGGGCGCCTGGCCCGCAAGCTTCGCCAGCGCCTCGTGCAGCACCCCGGTGAGCAGCGGGTTGTCCATCTCCCGCACCGCCTCCAGCGCGTCCTCGAGCCGCCGCCTGGCCTCCGCCACCTCGCCCGAGGCCGCCAGCGCCAGCGCCAGCGCCCGCTCCGCCCGCAGGGCATGGAAGGCGTTGCGCGGCTGCCGCAGCGCCCCCAGCCCCACCGCCTCGCGCGCGTGCCCCAGCGCCTGCTCGGCCTTGCCCAGCGCCAGCTCCGTCTCCGCCAGCGCCGCCAGCAGCCCCTGGCGCAGCATCTCCTCGCGCGGGCCCGGCTCCGCCAGCGCCTGCTTCAGCACCGCCTCGGCCTCCTCCAGCTCGCCCCGCTCGCGGTGGTGGTCCCCTCGCACCAGGCCCAGCTGCCCGCCGTAGGCGGCCCCCTGCTCCACCAGCCGTCCCAGCTTCTCCGCGGTGCGCTTGAGCCCCAGCACGTCGCGGGTGAGCGCGTACGCCATGGAGCCCAGGTTGGTGCGCAGCACGTCCATGCCCCAGCCCGCGCCCAGCTGGAGGATGAGCATCTCCGCCTGCTCATCCAGCTCCAGCGCCCGGGGCTCCTCGCCCCTCAGCCGGTGGAAGGCCGCCTGCAGGCAGACCTGGTACGCGGCGGTGGCGTGGATCTGCAGCGGGCCCACGGCCTGGAGCTCCTCGGTGAAGCGCTGGGGCTGCTGCCGCAGCAGCCACATGGGCAGCATCTGCTGAATGCGCAGGGCCGCCTCGGTGAGGCGCACGAACTGCGAGCCCAGGGGCGTGAGCCGATCGGTGTGCAGCACGTGAATGGAGTGGCGGGCGTTGCGCTCCAGCGTGGCCCAGTCTCCCTGGGCCCCGGCCAGCATGTTCCTCAGGTAGAGGACGATGCAGTAGGGAATGCGGCTGGGCCACACGGCGGCCACCTCGGCCAGCTTCGCGTCGCGCTCCACCGCGTCCAGATCATTGAGCGTGTTGTAGGTGGTGGAGGTGCAGGCCAGCACGAGCACCGAGTCCACCAGGGCCCGGAACGGCGGCACGGTGGGCCGCATGGGCAGGGTGAAGAGCCAGCGCACGCTGGCCGCGCTCAGCCCCAGCACCAGCGCCAGCGAGGGCCCCACGTAGCGCCGCAGCCGCTGGGCCCACCACAGCCCGGCGGCCTCGAAGAGCCCCTGCACCGCCTGGTACGCGTGGCGCTGCAGCGCCTCGCGGTTGGCGATGGCGCCGCAGTACGCCAGCCGGAAGCGCATCTCCAGCACGGCCCGGGGGCGCACGCCGGCGCGCTCGTAGGCCTCCACCGCGGCCTCCAGCAGGGGCACGGCCTCGCCGTAGTTGTTGCCCTCGAAGCGCTTGCGGCCCACCGCCTCCAGCAGCGCGGCGCCAGCCAGCTCCTCCTTGCCCCACAGCAGGTGCCAGCCCGTCTGCTCCCGCAGCTCCGCCAGCCCCAGCCGCTGCAGCGCCAGGCCCATGGCCCGGTGCAGCACCACCCGCCGCTCGGGGGGCAGCGCGCTGAGCAGCGCCTGGCGCAGCACCGCGTGGCGGAAGCGGTAGGTGAGGCCGCTGCCCACCAGCACGTCCGCGCGCACCAGCTCGTCGAGCAGCGAGAAGACGACGTCCTCGGGCTCCTCCATCACCCCCACGCACAGGTGCAGCGGCAGCTCGCTCTCGTGCACCGCCAGGGCCTCGGCCAGGGCGCGCGCGCGGGGAGGCAGCCGCGCCAGGCGCACGGCGAACGCGTCCGTGGGCAGCGCGGGGGCCTCCACTCCGGACAGCTCGCCCACCAGCCACATGCCATCCAGGTAGCGCACCGTGCCGCGCTCCACCAGGTGGCGCGCCAGCTCGATGGTGTGCAGCGGGCTGCCGTGAGAGCTGCGGTACAGCCAGTGGGCCAGCGCCTTGAGCTCCGCCGCCTCGCCGAAGGTGCCGCGCAGCAGTTCCTCCACCTGGGCGGGCTTGAGCGGGTGCAGGTACATGCGGCTGGCCATGCGGTGCAGCGCCGACAGCGTCTCGGGAGCCCCCGCGCGCACCTCGGCGGTGCACGAGAAGGCCAGCACCAGGCGGTTGCGCGGGGTGAGGCTCGCCATGCGCACCAGCAGCGCCAGCGAGGACTCGTCCGCGGCGTGCACGTCGTCCACCACCAGCACCAGCGGCCGCTCGCGGCACAGCGCCACCAGCCACTCGGCCAGGGCGGACAGCAGCCGCAGCCGCTCCTCGGCGGGATCCTCCAGCGGCGCGGCGGGCGGCGTGGACAGCAGCGGCTCGAGCACCGGGAAGCGGGCCAGCACCGGCGCCAGGCCCTGGGCGGCGGCGGTGGCCTCGGCCGAGTCCGTGGCGAACAGCGAGCGCACCAGCGCCTGCACCAGCGCGTAGGGCTGGCTGCCGGACTCGGCGCGCGCCTGCACCACCCGGGCGCCCACCACCTGGGCGTGCAGGGCGACCTCGCGCAACATGCGGCTCTTGCCGCTGCCCGTCTCTCCCTGCACCAGCAGCACGGCGCCGCGGCCCACCGGCTGCGTGGTGCGCTCCAGCAGCTGCTCCACCAGCGCCACCTCGTGGCGCCGGCCCACGAGCGGAGGGCTGGCCAGGTAGCCCTCCGCCACCTCGTCATGGGGCTGGTGGCGCTCGCCCAGCAGCGCATCCAGCCGCTCCACCACCTCCGCGGCGCTGCGGGGCCGGCGCTGCGGATCCACGCTCAGCAGCGAGTGCACCAGCGCCTCCAGCTCCGCGGGCGCCTGCGGCTGCAATTCCCGGAGCGACACCGGAGGCCGGCTCCACAGCGCCTCCAGCTGCTCCAGCTTGCCTGTCGAGAAGGCATGCTTTCCGGTGAGCAGCCAGTACGCCAGGGCGCCAAAGCTGAACAGGTCCGTGCGCTGATCCAGCGGCTGCTGGCGCAGCGTCTCCGGGGCGATGTACGGCGGGGTGCCGGCCACCTCGCCTGGCACTCCCAGGGTGGAGAGGATGCCGAAGTCGAGCAGCCGCGCGCGGCCCTGATCATCCAGGCGGATGTTGCGCGGGGTGAGATCGCGGTGGATCAGCCGGCGCGAGTGGATGAAGGCCAGCGTCTCCGCCACATCGCGCAGCACGCGCAGGGCGGTAGGCACCGGCAGCGAGCCCACCTCGGACAGGTCCCGTCCCTCCATCAACTCCATGGTGTAGAAGGGGCCTCGCGGCTCCACGCCGAACTCGTACACCTGGACGATGCCAGGGTGGCGCAGGTTGGCGAGCGTGTGGAACTCGCGGCGAAAGCGCAGCGTGTCCACCTGCGCGCCCAGCCCCAGGCGCTTGAGCGCCAGCAGCCGCCCCCCCTGGGTCTCGTCCCGCACGCGGTACACCGAGCCCATGCCCCCCTCGCCCAGCAGCGCCAGCACCCGGTAGCGCGAGGCGATGAGCGGCGCGTGTCCTTCGGGTAGCGGCTGGGGCATGGGGTGCACTTTACCTGGGGACGCAGGCTGGCGTTTCCGGTTGCACGGGAGCCGCGTGGCGGCTCAGCTCCACTTGCGCTCCTGGTTGCGGGCGTTCTTCTGCCGGAACGCCTCCTCCAGGTTGACGCCGGTGCGGTTGGCGATGGCGAGCAGGTAGTTGAAGACGTCCACCAGCTCTTCGGCGACAGCGGCGCGGGCCTCCTCGGGAGCGGCGGCCTTGCCCTCGTCGAAGAGCCGGTTGTAGCGGCGCACGGCCTTGAACAGCTCGCCCACCTCCTCGCCCATCAGGAAGCAGTTGTGCACCAGGTCCACCTTCAACCAGCCATGCATCGTCTCCAGCTCGTGGATGTAGCGCTGGTACTCCTTCATCGCCGCGTCTTCGGGGAGCGTGATCATGGGCGCGCACTCTGGCACAGCCCACGCGGTCAAGAGGGCGGGAGTGTCGCGGAGCCCTCCCCTTCTGTCGGGTGGGCCTTCAGCTCGTCGAGGAAGGTGAAATCCCGGGGGCTCACGCTGGGAGCCCTGCCCGCATCCAGGTCCTCCTGCATGCGCTTCATCAGCCGGAGGCACTTGAGCAGCGGCTTCAACGACTCCTCGGCTTGCTCTGGAATCGGCGGCAGCGCCCTGAGCACCTTCATCATGCGCTCAACCCAGAGCGTAGCCAGCTGGTGCTCACCCTTCGCGAGGTGGTCCTGTCCCATCCCCATGCTCCCAACGACGAAGAGAATCAGACTGCGCCACCGGTACTCCTCGGCTATCGACTTGAGCTCACCCTCCAGGAATGGGGCCATCATGCCGAAGAATTCGCTGAGCAAGCCCACGCTCTGCAGGGACTCTTCGTCTTGCTTCAACGCCGCGAGTGAGTCGAAGGATTTGACGAGCAGCAACAAACAGGCCTCGTCCCGCTCCTGGGATGGCAGGCTGAGCAAGGACATGTAGGGACCGGACCGGCTCTCCTTGGGGAGCAGCAGGTGCTGGCGGAGTTGATCCATCTCCTCCTCACGGCTGGGAAAGTCCTGCTCCGTGAGGAAGTGGCGCAGCCGGCCGGAGATGACCTCCGCCGACGCAACCTCCGCGAGGAACTCACCCCATCGCCCAATGGAAGTAGCGATGGCTCGCCGCCACTGCTCATCCGGCACCTTGTCGAGCATGGCACCGCGCAACGCCGCCCCTAGTGGAGACTCGCTCCCGATGGTGACCAGGAGGCTCAGTGCCTCGGTCCGCACCTGCGCATCGAAGTGGCGCGTATGCTCGGGCAGCGTTTCCTGGGCGACCGCCAGCAGCCTCATGCTGCCCCGCAGAAGCTGCCCCAGCTCTTCCTTGCCGACCATGTCCGCCAGGGGCATGAGCACCAGGGACATCCGCCGCACGACCTGCAACCCCAGGCCCAGCGCGGTGGGCTCAATGCCCATCTTCTCGGCGATGACTTCCGCGATATCGTCGACCCGCTCAGGCGGGATGATCGCCGTGGACTCCAGCCACTGGTCCACCGCCTCCCGACTCACGTCCAACGCCTCTGCGAGCTCCAGTCGGGTGATGCCCGCGCTCTTGGTCACTTCACGCAGCACATAGGGCAACAACAGCCTGGTGGCATCCACCTGACGCTCCGCGAGGTCGGTGGGAAACTGCAACTTGACGTCGTTTGCCATGAACAGCGCGCTCAGGCGCATGACCAGCTCCACGAGCGCCAGCCGCAATGCAATCGTGGTGGTGAACACCGTGGGCTTGGCCGGTAGGGCTGACTGGATCCTCTCGCAGAGCAGATCCCACCAGGCGGCATGCAGTTGGATGAGGGTAAGTAGCCCGTGGACCATCTCTTCCCGAGAGGGCACCACCCCCTGGGCCGCTTGAGGCTGCCCCAGCTTGCCGACGAGACTTTCAACCAGTTCCTTCAGGATCTCATGGCGGGTGCTCTGGTGAATGGACTCGCCGTGGCAGAACTTGCGCCAGGTGCGCTCCTTGGCACTGTGCCTGGGCTTCCAGTCGCACAGCATGGCCAGTGTGCCCAGGAACTCACCGCTCGTGGGGAGAAGTCCCTTCCATCGTGGCTGCCGGGGTTTGCGCTTCATGTTCCTCCTTTCCCAGGCTCATATTCCTGGGCCTCTCTCATCCAGGCCATCTTGAGGCTCCCCACGCCCCCTGGCAGCGGAGTGATTCCGGCAAGCAGGCCCCCGCCCTGGTGCTCAACGTGTATGGAAATCCAGGATGAGGTGTTCCCGGCGTAGAATACGCCGAACGGAGCTCAGGACGGTTCGGGAGACCCGGTTGCCTGGGCGAGAGATGACCACGATGAGCGCTGCGCCCCGGGGTGTCGTCCACTTCTGGTGTGAGCCACCACGAGGCCTTGTGGGATGACACCCGATGCGCCTGAGCGCCTGCAGCAACTCACTGACTCTGGGTTGATAGGGCACGCAACACCTCCATCGGCCGGGATTTCGGCCGCGAGGCTGTTGTCCGCCTTTCCCGCCGTCAGGTCAGCGGAGGGAAAATGGCACGGGAGCCAGGCCCTCTGGCGGGTAGCATCCGGGCTCCCCCGAAGCCTGTCCGAAGGGATGCCCATGCGCCTGTGCCTGCTCCTCCTGGTCCTGCTGCTGACACGGGCCGCGCACGCGCAGCAGGAAGCTCCCGCTCCACCGCTGCCTGCTCCGCCGCTGGTGGACGCGGAGCCGCAGCCCGAGCCACCCAAGCGGCCCTCGGACGCGCCCACGATCAAATCGATCCACCTGGGCGTGGGCGACGACCTGATCATCTACATGCCAGATGGGCTGCGCTACTCCGGAGAGGTGCTCAGCCTGCGGCCCGGAGAGGTGACGCTGAAGCTGCGCACCAGGCAGGAGGTGCGCCTGCTTGTGTCCGACGTGCAGAAGCTGGAGCAGTCAGAGCGCCCGTGGGCAAAGACCACGCTGGCGGGAGGCGGCGTCGGCGCGCTGGCCGGCACGGTGGTGGTGGGCTTCTTCTGCCTCCTTGCCTCGACGGAAGGAGACGTCGACGTGCTGGAGTGCACCGGCGGAGGAGCGCTGGTGGGAGCGGTGATTGGCGGAGGGGCGGGGCTGATCGCGGGCCTGGCGACGGTGAGCTGGTCCACGCTGTATGAAAAGGAGAAGGACGGGGAGCTGTCGCTCCAGCTGGAGGATCCCAACGTGGCCTCGCGCCTGTCCTCCGGCGTGGGCCGCCGGGGTGAGCTGGGGCTGCAGCTGGGCTATGCGCGGGACGTGGGCATCTCCAGTCCCACCGAGGGCTGGGGAGGCCGGATCCACGTGTTCGCTTTGAGCGAGCACTTCGCCATCGGCCCCGAGTTCGCCTTCTACGCCAACGTGGGCGACGAGAACCGGAACATCGGCCAGGGACAGATCTCCCGCCGGGAGCGAAGCCTGGTTCAGTTCCACGGGCTGGTGCGTGGGTCGATTCAGGCGGGGCCCGTGCGGCCCGCCGTGCTGGTGGGCCTGGGCGTGCACTCCAACCGCAACAGCAACTTCGGAGGCACCGTGGGAGCGGAGGTGGAGATGCGCCCCTTCGAGAACCTGCCTCCCCTGGCCCTCGATGCGCGCTTCCACATCAACCTGGACAGGAACTCGGGAGAGGACCTGCAGAACTTCCTCACCCTGGGCCTGGGCTCGCGGGTGCGGTGGTAGCCCCCGAGTCGACACCGCGCCAGAGCCGCTTGCGCATCTCCCGCGGGTCCGGTGACGCCGTAGACGCCCAGTGCTCCCAACACCACCCGGGGAGATCGCGTGCCGCTCTGCTGTCGTCGGGGGACCACCTCTGAGGTAGGATGACGCGGTGAGGACACCGATGCCGCCCCCTGCCACGCCCGAGCTGGACCCCGCCGCCTTTCCAGTGGGGACGGTGGTAGGGCCCTGGCGTGTGGAGCGCTGGGGAGGACGCGGCACCTACGGCGCCGTCTATCGCGCCACCCGGGTGGGCCACGATGAGACGGGGACCGTGGGGCTCAAGGTGGCGCTGCACCCGGAGGATCCGCGCTTCGAGCGGGAGGTGAAGCTGCTGTCGCGCCTGCGCCACCCGAATGTGCCCCGCTACCTGGGCCACGGCGCCTGGCGGCACGGCTCGGGGGCCATGCATCCCTACGTGGCCATGGAGTGGATCCAGGGCCGGCCGCTCTACGACTGGTCCGCCATGCGAAACCCCAGCTCGCGGCAGGTGCTTCGGATGCTGGCGCAGGTGGCCCGAGCGCTCCAGGCGGTGCACGCGCTCCAGGCGGTGCACCGCGACGTGAAGGGCGACAACCTGCTGGTGAGGCCCGGGGATGGCCGGGTGTTTCTGATGGACCTGGGGCTGGCCTCGTACACAGGGGCCGAGGAGCTGACGCCGCAGCCCTATCCTCCAGGCACGCTCTGCTACCGCAGCCCCGAGGCGTGGCGCTTCGTGCTGCGCTTCGGCAACAAGCCCACGGCGCGCTACGTGGCCACGCCCGCGGATGATCTGTTTGCCCTGGGGGTGACCGCGTACCGGCTGGTGACAGACGAGTACCCCGCCTCGGCACAGCTCGGGCCGTTCGCGGGGGAACCGACACCTCCGGCGGAGCTCAACTCCCGGGTGGCACCACGGCTCAACGCACTGATTCTCCAGCTGTTGTCCGAGCCGCCCGAGGCCCGGGGGACCGCGAAGGAGCTGGCCGTCAGGCTCGAAGAGGCCGCGGAGCAGCTGGGCCCCGAGGGGGATGTGCCTCTGTTCGCCTGGGAGGCGCTGTCACCAGCCTCGTGGGGCCCGGAGGATGTGCTCATCGCGGTGGAGACTCGGCAGCGTCCCCGGCAGCGGGACATGGAGGTGGCCCGGCTGACAGCCCAGCACGATGCCTCCGAGAAAGAGGAGCAGGAGCGCCAGGAGCGGGAGGCTCTCGCCCGGGCCCGCGCAAGGACCAAGCGGGATCCAACCCGGGCACCCTTCTCACCCTGGAGGCGCCGGCTCATCGCGCTGACAGCGGGCGTGCTGGTGGTGGGCGGCGGGTGGGCGGGGCTGCGGGGCTTCGGCTATCCCATGCGGGTGGGCGAGGAGGACGGGGGCGTGGTGGCATTGGGTGATGAAGCACGGCCCCAGTCCAGGGTGGCCTCTCCCTCCCAGCCGTCTCCCAAGGGCATGCGAGAGGGCCTGCCCGACAAGCTCGTCAAGGGGCAGCTCAGACCCCCGTGTCCACGGGGTTATCTCGAGGCTCGAGGAGGGTGCTGGGCCAGGCTCCAAGACCAGCCGCCCAACTGCCCGCAGCACGCCTACGCGTGGAAGGGAGGCTGCTACGTGCCCCTCGTCACCACTGAAGCCCCGGCCACTTCGGACCCGCCATAGCCAGGGCTGACAAAGCCCGGGAAGCTCCGGGGCCTCGGGAGCCCGTCGCTTCATCCTGAGAGGCCTCACGAGCCGCCCGCCGCCATCTCACTTCGTGGACGGCCGTCTCATCCGGGAGACTGCCGTCCCTGAATGGAGCCCCCGAGACCTGAGCGAGGTGCTGGGACTCAGGAGCGAAACGTGGCGGGCACTCTGCTTGCACCGAAAGTGGATGCTAGTTTCGTCCTCACTCGGCCAGGAGAAGCAGAACCGCATGAGTCCCACGACATCGCGCCGGAAAAAGCCCAGTTCCGATGGCATCGGGGTCCTCACCCTTGAGAACGTGCGGTGCTTCCGCTCGCTGGAGCTTCCGCTCGACAAAAGAATCACGGTGGTACTCGGCGAGAATGGTTCCGGCAAGACGACGCTCGTGGAGGCGCTCGCCTCTCTGTCATCTGGAGATGACGAAGGGCTGGACGCCTTCCCATTACGACGCGGCGCGAAGAGCGGGAGCATCAGCCTGCGCGACACGAGCGGAAAGCTCATGGCTCGCTGGCAGAGCAGCGCCGAGGCGGGCCGTCAGCGGCTGCCCACCGACTTCTACCTCTTCGCGTATGGGCGGTATCGGCGGCTGCGCTCAGGCCCGACGCGCAAGGAATTTGACCCGGAGTCGGGCCTTGCCGTCGCGGCTCCACCCGAGCCAGACCCGGATCCCGACAGGGATGTGTCTCCACTCGTGTACCCGCGGCGGACGCGGACACTTTCGGGCCCGGACAACGTGCTGCAGCGAAGCCTGCATCGTTTTCTTCTATACGCCCACAAGATGCGCTCCGCCGACCAGCGTTGGAACCAGATGTGGAAAGGCCTGGAGAAGTCGCTGGCTGACGTCATTGACGGACTTGAGGTGATCACACGAGACGATCACCTTGTCCCCGTCATTCTGCGGCGAGGGAAGCAGGATGAACTGAACGAGCTGTCTGACGGCTATCAGTCCATCCTCTCGATCATCTTCGATCTCGCGTTCCGCTACATGTACCTCTTCCCACTGGCGGCGAACCCGCTGGAGGGTGAGGCTGTGGTCATCATTGACGAGATTGACCTCCACCTCCACCCCAGGTGGCAGCGCCGCGTGGTGCAACAACTGGCGCTGATGTTTCCGGGCACCCGCTTCCTTGTGACGACCCATTCCCCTGCAGTCGTGCAGAACGCCATCGACGAGGATTACCAGGTGGTGGTGTTGAGGGACACCGCGGCAGGAGTCACTCCTCACGTGCTCACCGAGAGGGAGCTGCGAGGCCTCGAACACGCGACCGTTGGCTCGATCCTCGTCGACGATGCACTCTTCAATGTCCCCTCGCGCTTTTCTCCCGAGGTCGAAGCCATGGAGGAGAAAGTCCGGACGCTGCGGCAGCGGGAAGAGTCCGGCGAAGCGAATGACCAGGATCGCAAGGAGCTGTTGCGCCTGCTCAAGCAGCTGAGGCTTTATCAAGCCACGGAGGAGGAACGGCGTGGAGAGGCACCGTTCTTGTCCGAGATCGCGCGTGTCCGCATCGCGTTCCTAAAGGATCTCTCCCGTCAGACCAGGAAGAAGCATGATCCGACTTCAACGAAGAGGGGTAGCCGCTCCCGCCAAGTGGGCAGTAAGCGTCGCGGCTAGCTTCACGAACTATCGCCACTATCAGGCACGTGCCCGCGCCTTCGAGAAACTTCTGCTGACGGATTCACGAAGGCGGACAGGCTTTCGTTCTTACGCGCCCAAGGCCCTCCCCTTGATCAAGGGCAAGGCGGACTTCCCAGCGGTGTGGAAGAACGACTACGTCAAACCTGCGTTCAAGAAGATGACCGCTGGGTATTGCTCGTACTGCCAGTCTCCCGGCGCGGCGTGCGAGCATGGGCGTATCGATCACTTCAGGCCCAAGTCTCTTTTTCCATCGCTCGCATACGACTGGAAGAACTACTTCTATTGCTGCGAGCTCTGCAACCACACGAAGAGCGACAAGTGGCCCGACAGTGGCGAGTATGTGAGGCCAGACCGGGGAGATCCCTCCTCACGATTCGAGTTCAAGAAGAACGGTGAAATCGTCGCGATCGCGAGCGACCTCGAAGCGAAGAGGACCATCGAGAACCTCGGTCTCAACCGGCCTGATTTGAAGAAAGAGCGCTCCGTCGCAATAAAGGGACCTGTTGAGGATGTGCAGGACCTGGTCAGAGCGGTCAAGAAAGGCTCAAGGCCAGCAACGGAAGCGAAAAAGCATGTGAAGCGTCTGCTGCGCAGATTCCAGAAGCCCGGCCCTTATTCAGCGGCTATCCATCAGAATGTGCGTCGCGTTTGGAACGATGCCTTCCCGCAGCACCTGCTTTAGACGGATGCGGAGTACCAACAAGCGAAGCAGCAATTCTAGCCACTTCGGAGCCGAACAATCCCCTGGCCACGTATTTCACAACCGCCGCTATTCTTTCGTCTGCGTTCTGCATCATCCCTGCTCTCAAACTATTTAAAGCTACAGCCGAGTGCGTCGCCATATCGAGAAGCACCATCACAGCAACAATTTTCACCATAACTCCACTACTCACGCGGACATCTTCCACTCCGAGTCTGACATAAAAATCCCCAACGAATCCAATTACTACCGAACTGCTTATCAATTTAGCAATGGCTGGACAAGCTGGCTCATAGCGCAGTCGCCCAAGTGCTATTGCTACAGGGATACTCCAATCTCCGCCAGAGGTCTTCGCAAGTGCTTTGAGAAGTACTGGGCCGATAAGGTTGCCAAAGCCAACGAGGAGTTTTACGTCCTCTTCACTCTTCGGCGGTATCAGCGCCTCCAGACGCTGTTCGATGTCTTTTCGAATTGACTGCGGCAACTCAATGGCGGTCTCGACACAGCGCGCCGCCAGCAGGGTTGCACGACCGGTCCGGTTCCCGTCGATCCGGAGAAGCGCGTCCACTAGGCGCGCGGCATCCGCACCAGGGATACCGCTCGCCAGCATAATGACTTCATCCCACCAGGGATCATCCGCATGTCCGAGCAACTTTTCGTACGCCCCCTCGCGGACGTAGTCCGTCGCCGTCAGATACTCCTGAAACGTCAAGTGAGAGAATGCAAAGTATCCCGGGCGCCGCTCAACAAGGAGACCGCTTCGATCCCGGATCTCGCTGATGATTTGCTCTGCTTCTTCTCTCCTGCCGCCCAATGAGGGAAGCAGTGCAGCGAATCGCTGAACGACTTCCGCCGCCCCCATCTCTGCTTGCTTGGCCTCGTGCATATCACGCGCCACGGCACTCAGAATGCGTCGCTTCGCATGAGCGTCGAGCTTGCCAATGAAAGCTCCCGGAGGGAACTTTGCTCTATCCCATTCATACAAGAGCACATTGGTGCATGTGTCATAGAGAGCCGCGCGGCGCTCCGGGATTTGCTGGCCCAGGAAGCGGTGGACGACGCACAGGATGGTGCAGAGCAGTGGCGTTTCCGCGAGCTGCTCAACGGCGCGGCTCATATGGACACGGCGCTTCAAGTCCTCCGCGGCCGCTCGAGCATCATTCCTTGCCTTGGACTCTTCCTTCTGAACCGACAACTCCGCAGCAAGACACCATTTGTCGATGAAGTCGTCCACCTCGCCCCGCGTCATCGCAACCAGGTGCGTCGAGGCAAAACCCTCAATCGGCGTGTTCCTCGTGCCTGGGAGGCCAGATGGTCGGCTGGTGACGAGCAGACGATTTCGAGGGTGGGCCGCCATGAACGCTCTGAGGTCTCCCAGGAGCGAGTTGGCACCATTGCCGCGCGCTTCGTCGATGCCATCGACCAGCAGCAGCGCCCTGCCCTCGGCAAGCACCTGCGATAGGAACGACGGATCGCATTCCGTCGTCTCGGCTATCGCGGCTTCGTCGAGGTGCGTGCTCTTGAGTGAGCGGACAGGGACAACGAGGGGCACCCGCTTTTCGACCTTCCCGCTCTCCAGCTTCAAGCCCTTATCGGCGACCTGAGCCGCCAGGTAGCTCAGCAGCGTGGTCTTTCCGCTACCAGGGCCTCCGATGACAAGCACACTCTTGTGATCGGAGAGCACTTGGGTCACCTCTCTCCGAGGCGTCTCATGTACCTCCATCCCCTCGATCACTTTCGACTTGATGACGCGATTGCGGCTGGGATCCTCCAGGTAGAGCGGCACGTATGCGGTCTCCAGTTTCTGAACGACCCGCTCGCTCAGCTGGAGACCGCGTATCTCGATCTGGCCGTAACGCTTGATGACCTGCTGCCGGAACGCCCGCTCCATGGCCACAAAGACCTGCTTACGGTTACCCGAGGCCTCGGCACGGCGCAGTTCACTCTCTTCCGCGCACCGGATTTCAAAGGCCTCCATCTCACCGAAGGCATCTTCGAAGTGCCGCTCGGCCCATCGCCGGATCAGCCTCTCCGTATCCGCCCGCAGCTCGTCGGGGATGATGCTCGTGCCACGTGACTCCAGGGCATCGAGTAGCCGCTTCCTGGCGCGCTTGCGCCGGTTACGCGCAACGACAGCAGGCAGGGGCGAATCGCTGTGCTGGCTCTCCGCTGCGGAGAACAGCGCCTCAATCCATTCCGGAGTGCTCTTCTTCTTCTTCTTCGGAGCACGAGAGGGGGCGCGTTTCACACTCACGGAGCCAATGTACGAGCAGCCTCCAGAAGTCGCAAGCTCCCCATCACCCGGGAGAGTTGGAGCCCTCTTCGGCGCGCTGGGGGTTCATCCGCTCGATGATGCCGTCACGGATGCGGTCGAAGAACGCCCCCACCTGGAACGGGCGCTTGAGCCACCCGGACACTTGAAAGATCAACGGGTGGATGATGAACCGGTGCTTCAACTGCTGGATGTCCAGGGACGGACCATGAAGATTGTCATCACCGGAGCCAACCGGGGCATCGGGCTCGAGCTGGCGCGCCAGTACCTTTCCCGAGGAGACTCCGTTCATGCGGGCGTCCGCGCACCCGCCGAAGCGGTGGAGCTCAGCGCCCTTGCCGGGTCTTCCAACGGCCGGCTGCGAATCACCGCCTGCGACGTGACGCGCGAGCCCAGCGTGGCCTCGTTCGCGGCCGCGGTGGCGGAGCCCGTCGATCTGCTGATCAACAACGCGGGCATGAGGACCCGGCCGGACAGCCTGGAGAAGCCCGACCTGGATAACGCGGCGCGGATGCTCCAGGTGAACGCACTGGGCGCCCTGCGGATGACGGACGCGCTGCTGCCACTGCTGCGGCGCTCCAGCGGGGCGAAGATCGTCAACCTGAGCTCGGCGCTGGGCTCCCTTGGGAACAACACCTCGGGCGGAGCCTATGGCTACCGCATGTCCAAGGCCGCGCTGAACATGGCTTCGCGCTCGCTGGCCGCTGATTTACGGGACGACGGCCTGGTCGCCGTGGCGATCAGCCCAGGCTGGGTGCAGACGGACATGGGCGGCTCGGACGCGCCCACCCCCGTGGCCGAGTCCGCCGCGGGGCTCATCCGCGTGATCGACGGGCTCACCTTGCAGGACAGCGGTGGCTTCTTCGACTACCGGGGCGAGCGCCTCTCCTGGTGAGCCGGGCTAGCGGCGCTTGATGGCAACGAAGGTGTCGTACTCGTTGCCCTCGATCGTCCGCGGCTCGAGCCGCGCGTCGAGCCCCACCTCGTCGAAGAGGCGCAGCCAGGTGGCCCGCGAGAACACGCCGAAGGAGTGCGCGTCATGCACGCAGCGGACGCTGCCGTCGCGCTCCTTCAGCAGCAGCGCGAAGTGCTCCGCGGAGACGGTGCTGCCGGGCTCCAGCGGCAGGTTCCACATGAGGTAGCGAACCGAGCGACCGCGTCCATCCGGCCCCACCGGCTCGTCCGCCCCCTCCACCTGCTCCCCGGGCTCGAAGGTCTCCAGCGTGTCATCCGGAGCCACCAGCGCCACGCCCCCGGGGCGCAGGTGCACGGCGACCGTCTCCAGCGCCGCGCGCAGGTCCGCCTCCGTGGTCATGTACGCGACGGCATCGTGTACGAACACGGCGTCGAACACGCGGCCCAGGCGCACGGTCCGCATGTCGCCGGCCAGGTGCTCGCACTCGGGGTTGAGCGCGCGGCTCATCGCGAGCATCCGCTCGGACAGGTCCACCAGGGTGAGCGAGAACTCACGCTTGAGGAAGCTGGCGTTGTTGCCGCCGCCGCTGCCCAGCTCGAGCATGTTCTGGATCGGCCCGGTCGCGGCACCCCGCAGGAGCCCCAGATAAATCCCGGCCTCCTCGGCGTAATCGGCGGGTGGGGAGATCAACGTCCACCACTCCGCCAACTCTTCGTAGAGCTTCATCGCGACCTCCAGGTTCGCTACGGCGTCGTGGGCTGAGCCACCGCCGGAGCCTGAGCGGCCCGGCGCTTCCCGGCCTGAGCCTCAAGATTACTCAGACCCGCCTGGAAGTTGTCACCCAGCATCTTCTCGATCAGTGACGGCGCCGGAAGATCGCCCACTCGCCGGGTCATGCGCGGGAGGCCACCCAGCGCACCAGGGGGCTGGGGTCGTCCCGGAGCGGCGCGAGCAGCTCCTCGGGCACCTCGTCCGCCAGCAGGAGCGTCCAGCTCCGAATCATGGCGGAGCGGTCGCGCAGGGCAGGCGCCAGCTCCGAGCCGGGAAGTCCGCGCACGCCAAGCAGCCACAGCGAGCGCGCGGCCACCCGCCGGGTGGAGACACTCTCACGCGTATCGAGGAACACCTGCTGCAGCAGCGGGCAGGCCGGAGCCTCGGGACCGTGGGAGATGCGGCCCAGCGTCTCGACCCAGCGCTCGCGATCGGCTGGGCCGGTGCTCCGGTCGGCGAGGAGCCGCTGCAGGAGCACGAGCAGCCCCTCGCACTCAGGCCCCGCCATACGGAAGGTGAGACTGGTGAGGTAGTGGTGAGGCTCCCGGGCGGCATGGGACGTCAGCCAGGCCCGTGCGTGAGGCGCGCCCAGAAGCTCCTTCACCCACTCCTCCTGGACGCTGGCGGCGAAGGAGCCGTCTGTCTCCCGAAGCAGGGCGTGGAGCAGCTCCGCGGGCGCTGGCAGCGCGGGGAAGAGCGCGCCGCGCTGCTCGGGCTCCAGCCAGAACAACAGCTTGATGAGCGCCATGCGATCCTCGCCCGTGCGGACCTCCGCCAGCACCTGCTGACACCGGACGCGGAGCGCCTCGGGCCCGCCCGAGGCCCTGGCCCCCTGCGCCTCGATGAGGAAGCGCAGCACCTCCAGCCGCTTCTGCGTGGGCCCGGTGTCCGTCCAGCGCTCCAGATGCGGCAGCAGCTCGCCCGAAACGTCCCGCCCCCGATCCAGGTCCATGAGCAGCCACAGCGCGCCGTCGGGGGTGCCCGCTCGCGAGAGCCCTTCGAGGAACCGGGCCCGTACGCTCGCCATCGCGGCCGGCTCTCCCAGCGAGGCCATGAAGTTCTGCACTCGCAGCCGCGCTCGTGGCCGCCGCGAGGCCAGCAGCTCATTGAGCACGGGCACCAGCTCCCCGGTGAGGCCCAGCGCGACGATGGCCACGGCGAGCACATCCATCCGCCAGGGCTCCTGGGTGAAGAGCATGCGCCTCACGAGCGCCTCGACCTCGGGCTCCGTGCGCTCGGCGAGCGCCTCACCCAGCCGCTGTGCCAGCGCCAGGCTCGCCTTCTTGTCGAGCTCGGGCCCACCCCAGCGACGAACCTTGCGAAGCGTCGCCAGCCCCGCCAGCACCTTCCTCGCATCCCCACAGCGAAGCACGGGGATGCTCCAGGCGAGCACCTCCGCCTCGGGAGGTGCCAGCCGGTCAAAGACCCGAAGCGCCTCCTCGGCCACGCCCTCGTCCGGGTGCAGGGTGGCCTCCAGAATGTCCGCGAGCGCGGACTGGGAGGCAGGAGCCAGCTCGCTCCAGCCGCACAGCAACTCCCGGAGCGCGAGCGCCTCCAGCACAGCGGGCTCGGCCCTGTCGCGGTAGTACGCGGCGGCCACGGCGAGCCTGCGCTCCCACTCCGGCGTCCACCGCAGCTCCCGTGCCGTGCTTCCCCACTCGGTGAAGTAGTCGGTGCTCCCCAGCCGCCGCATCAGCTCGTACGTGAAGATCTCCCCGCGGAACGCGTCGCGGCTCCAGTCATCGAGCGCCGCGTCAATCTCCGGCATGGAAGCCTCGGTGGAGCACGCGATCAGCTCCAGCGAGTTGCGCAAGTCCAGCTCCTCCTCGCCAGGCAGGTACTGCCTCCAGTCCTCCAGGGGCTTCAGCTCACGGGGGAAGAACTGGTCCGGCTCCAGCGTGGCGCCACACTCGCGGCAGCGCCGGCCCGAGGCCCTGCCACAGTCCGCGCACACGTTGCGCGCGCAGCCGGGACACCCGTACCAGTGGCCCGAGACGAGGTCCGGATTGAGCGTCTCCTTGCGCTGAAAGGAGAGGAAGACGCGGCAGTCCGGGCAGCTGTGAACCATGCGGCCACGACTCTACGCCACCCCCTCGCGGCGCAGTCAGCCTTCACGAGGCTCAGCCCCCCCGGGCACGGAGCGTCCTGCCAGGCAGGCGTTGCGCAAGAACCCGCCCTGTTGAGTTAGCGTGCCTGCCATGAAGGACGAGCCGAAGACTGTCCCGGTCCCCCCCGCTCAGGAAGAGGCCCCCACCGTCGTGCGGGCTTCGGCGGTGTCCCTGGGCGAGGCGGACACCTGGCTGGCCTCTTCGGCCCGGGAGCAGCACGTGCCCGTGGTGCCTTCGCCGGGCCACATCCTGGCGGGCCGCTACATGGTCTTCGACCAGCTGGGACAGGGTGGCATGGGCGTGGTGGTCGCCGCCTATGACACGCGGCTGGACCGGCGCGTGGCCATCAAGCTGCTGCGCGCCGAGCAGTCCCAGGAGCTCACCACGGGGGATGGCCAGGCCCGACTGGTGCGCGAGGCCCAGGCCATGGCCCGCCTCAATCACCCCCAGGTGGTGGCTGTCTACGACGCGGGCTCCCTGGAAGACGGCTCGCTCTTCATCGCCATGGAGTACGTGGAGGGCGAGACGCTGCGGCGTTGGTGCACGCGGCAGAAGCGCTCGTGGCGCGAGGTGCTGCGGGCCTACCTCGACGCGGGCCGGGGGCTGGCGGCGGCCCATGCGGCGGGGCTCATCCACCGGGACTTCAAGCCCGACAACGTCCTGGTGGGCCAGGATGGCCGTGTCCGGGTGACGGACTTCGGCCTGGCCCGGGCGGACTCCGGCTCCCCTTCGCCCGAGCAGCCCGCGCCCACCCTGTCCTCAGAGACGTGGGACAGCGCGCTCACCGAGGCGGGCATGTTGATGGGCACGCCGAAGTACATGGCCCCCGAGCTGATGCGCGGAGAGCCCGCGGGCGTGCGCACGGACCTCTACGCCTTCTGCGTCTCGCTCTACGAAGCGCTCTACGAGCAGCTGCCCTTCGCGGGCCAGAGCATGGCCGACTACTCGCGGGCCCGGCGCGAGGGCCGCCTCTGTCCTCCCCCCGCGCAGTCCCAGGTGCCTGCCTGGGTGGCACGCACCGTGGCCCAGGGGCTCCAGGTGGATCCGCTCCAGCGCCCCGCTTCCATGACCGCGCTGCTGGCCACCCTGGAGAATGATCCCGCGCTGAAGCGCCAGGGCCAGCGGCGCCTGGCGGCCGTGGCCTCGGGGGGCGTGGTGCTGGCGGCCCTGGCCATCTGGGGCTGGGCGGGCCAGCAGCCGCCCCTGGCCTCGTGCGACCAGGTGGCGCGCAGGCTGCACGGCATCTGGGATGGCGCGGTGCAGACGCGGCTGAGCGAGTCCCTGCTGGGCACGGGCCTGCCGTACGCGGGGGACACCGTGGCGCGTGTCTCCACCGTGCTGGACGGGTACGCCGGGCAGTGGGTGGCCCAGAGCACCGCGCTGTGCGAGGCGGAGCAGGGCGTGCAGGGCTCGCGCCTGGCGGCGCTGCGCGAGTCCTGCCTGGAGCGGCGGCGCAGCCGGCTGCGCGCCACCACGGAGCTGCTGTCCCAGGGCGCGGACCGGCAGCTGCTGGACAAGGCGGTGCTGATGGTCCAGTCCCTGCCACCGCTCGAGGACTGCGCGGACGACAAGGTGCTCACGGCCACGGTGCCTCCGCCCGAGGAGCCCGCGGTGCGCGCGGCGGTGGAGGCGCTGCTGGAGAAGGTGGACCGGGTGGAGGCCCGCCTGGAGACCGGCAAGTACAAGGAGGGCCTGGCCGAGGCGGAGCCGCTGCTGCGGCAGGTGGAGCCGGTGGGGTACGCCCCGCTCCACGCGCAGGTGCTCTTCCAGGTGGCCCAGCTGCGCGGCGGGACTGGGGACTACAAGGGCTCGGAGCAGCTCACCCGGCAGGCGATCGCCGTGGCCGCGCGAGGCAGGGATCCGCGGCTGATGTCCCGGGCGCTCAGCCACCTGGTCGTCACCGTGGGCGTGCGGGACACCCGCCCGTTGGAGACAGTCCCCCTGGAGCAGATGGTGGAGGCGGTGGCGGAGAGCACGGGGGATGAGGTGACACGGGCCACCGCGCTCTTCAGCCTGGGCGCCTTGTTCAAGGAGCAGGCCCGCTACCCGGAAGCGCGGGAGAAGTTCACCCAGGCGCTCGCCCTGAGAGAGAAGGCCCTGGGCCCGGAGCACCCCGAGGTCGCCTCCGCCCTCCAGGAGCTGGGCAGCGTGCTGTGGTGGATGGGCGAATACCCGCGGGCGCTGCCGCTGACCGAGCGCGCGCTCGCGCTGAAGCAGAAGGCCCAGGGCCCCGAGCACCCCGAGGCCATCAGCGCGCTCAGCACCGTGGCAGGCGTGCTTCGCGACCTGGGCAGATTCGACGAGGCGCTCCAGCGGCTGGAGCAGGTGCGGGCGCTCAGGGAGAAGGTGCTCGGGCCCGAGCACCCGGCCGTGTCCACCGCCGTGGCCAATCTGGGGGTGCTGCTCAATGATCTGGGCCGGTTCGAGGAGTCCCGGCAGCTGGCCCAGCGCGCCCTGGCCATGAAGCAGAAGCAGCTGGGCCCCGAACACCCGGATCTGACCAGTGTCCTCAACACGCTGGGCAACGCGCTCTCGAATCTGGAGCACCATGAGGAAGCGATGTCCCACCTGGCCCGCTCCCAGGCGCTGGCCGAGAAGGCGATGGGTCCCCATCATCCGTACGTGGCGATGCCGCTCACCGTGCTGGCCAGCGAGCTGACACGGCTGGGGCGGTACAGCGAGGCTCAGCAGCGGCTGGATCGCGCGATGGCCATCCTGGAGAAGGCGTACGGGCGGGAGCACCCGGATGTGAGCTATGCGCTCTCGGCGCAGGGAGACCTGTTGCTGGCCCGCGGCAAGCCGGCGGAGGCCGTGGCCCTGCTGGAGCGCGCCGTGAAGCTTGCCCCACAGGGCGCCATCCACGCCGAGGTACGCTTCAGGTTGGCTCGCGCGCTCTGGGAGGCCAGGCCCTCCGAGCGCTTACGCGCGGTGAGCCTGGCCACCGAGGCGCGGGACACCTGGCAGCGCCTGGGGCACTCCGCCATGGCCGCGAAGAGCGTGCAGTGGCTGGCCGGGCACCCAGCCCCCGCCAGCGCGAGCTCAGAGCTGAAGTGAGCGAGACAGCGGCAGATCCCGCACGCGGGTGCCGGTGAGCGCGAAGAGGGCGTTGGCGATGGCGGGAGCCACGGGCGGCACACCGGGCTCGCCCACGCCTCCGGGAGGCGCCTCGCTGGGGACGATCTCGACGTGGATCTTCCTCGGGGCCTCGCCGATGCGCACCAGGCGGATGTCGCGGAAGTTCGACTGCTGCACCGCGCCGCCCTTCATCGTCACCCCGTGCATGGCCAGGCTCATCCCGAAGATGACCGAGCCCTCCATCTGAGCGCGCACGCGGTCCTGGTTGATGACGATGCCCGCGTCGATGACGATCCACGCCTCGTCCACCGCGACCTTGCCACCCGGAGTGCGCACCACCGAGGCCACCACCGCCGTGTAGCTGTTGAAGCTGCGGTGCGCGGCGAGCCCCAACGCCCGGCCGTCCTTCTTGCGCTCGCTCCAGCGTGAGAGCGCCGTCACCCGCTCGACGACACCTCGCAGGCGCCCGGCATCCACCGGGTGCTTCTCGAGCGGCTGGCCATAGTTGCGCAGCGCCTCGATGCCCAGGTCCGCCAGGGACAGGGTGCGCGGCGGCCCGAACACCTCCAGCATCACCTCCCGGGTGTCCTCTCCCCGGGCCTGCGCCAGCTCGTCGATGAACGAGTTGACCGAGAACGCGTGGAAGATGTTGTAGACGGACCGCAGCCAGCCCACGCGGTTGTACGCCTTCGCCTCGCACGCCTCGGCGGAGATGTTGGGCACCGCGAGCGCCAGGTCCAGCACGCCCTGCTGAAGATCATTCGGGCTCGGGCGCGGGGGGGCTCCGAACGTCGTGCCAATGGGAGGAAACGCCGTGCGGTGCCTCCAGGCAACCACCTTGCCCTGCGCGTCCAGGCCCGCGCTCAGCCGCTGGGTGCACACGGCGTTGTAGTAGTCGTGCTGGACATCGTCCTCGCGCGTCCACTGCACGCGCACTGGCACGCCGGCCTCCCGGGCCAGGAACACCGTCTCGGAGATGAAGTCCGCCTTGGACTTGCGGCCGAAGCCTCCGCCCAGGAACGTCACGTGGACCTGGACCTTGTCCTCGGTGAGCCCCAGGGCGCGCGCGGCCTCGGTGCGCGCCGCCTGGGGGTGCTGGGTGGGCGCCCACACCTCGCAGGTGCCGTTCTCGAATCTGGCCACCGCGACGGGCGGCTCCATGGACACGTGCGGCAGGTGAGGCACGTGGTAGTCGGCCTCGATGACGCGCGCGGCCTTGGACAGGGCCGCCTCGGCATCGCCCACCTTGCGCAAGACGGTGCCCGGCGCCTGCACCGAGGCCAGGAGCGCCTCGCGGAACTTCTCCGAGTCATACGCCGCGTTCGGGCCATCCTCCCAGGTGATGTCCAGCGCGGCGCGCCCGCGCATGGCCGCCCAGGTGTTCTCCGCGAGCACGGCGATGCCGCCCCACGGCTGGAACATGTACGGCGCCTTGGGCACGGGCAGCTCGATGACGCGCTTGACGCCGGGAATGGCCAGGGCCTTGGCGGCGTCATACCGGGCCACCTTGCCCCCGACGACGGGAGGCCGGGCCACCACCGCCGTCAACATGCCCGGCAGCCGCACATCGGCTCCGAAGATGGCGGCGCCGGTGACGTAGGCGGGCCCGTCGATGAGCGGCAGCTTCCCGGCGTTGACCCGGCGCAGCTCCGCCCTGGGCCGCAGCTTCACGGCCTCGGGCTTGGGCACCGGCAGCTTGCCCGCCTCGGCCGCCAGCTCGGCGAAGCTCAGCTTGCGCTGGCTGTCACGGTGCACGATGGAGTGCTCGAAGGCGTCGCAGGCCTCGGGCTTCACCTTCCACCGCTTCGCCGCGGCGGCCACCAGCATGGTGCGGGCCGTGGCACCCGCGCGGCGCATGTCCTCGTAGATGCCGCGCACGCTGTTGGAGCCGTCGGTGTTCTGGTCTCCGTATTTCTTGTCCCCATCGGCCTGGAGGATCTTCACCCGGGCCATGTCCGCCCCGAGCTCGTCGGCGATCAGCACGGGCAGCGAGCTGCGGATGCCCTGCCCCATCTCCGAGCGGTGGCAGACGATGGTGACCAGGCCGTCCAGGCCCACGTGCACGAACACGTTGGGGTTGAGGCCCGGAGACTTCAGCTCCTCGGCCTGCGAGCTCGTCTTGGGCTTGGGGCCCCCCAGCTCACCGGAGGGCTCCTTGGCCAGACTGTCGGCGGCGAAGAAGCCCAGCGCGAGGCCTCCCACGGAGAGGTTCAGGCCCTTGAGGAAGGTGCGCCGGGCGATCAGCGTACGCGATTGGCTCATGGCGTCCCCGCTACTCCTCGCTCAGGCCCGCGGCCTTCTTCACCGCCGCGCGGATGCGTGTGTACGTGCCGCAGCGGCACAGGTTGCCCGCCAGCGACTGATCGATGTCCGTGTCCGTGGGCTTGGGCTTCTTGGCAAGCAGCGCCGCGGCGGTCATGATCTGCCCCGCCTGGCAGAAGCCGCACTGAGGCACGCCCATGTCCACCCAGGCGCGCTGCAGCGGGTGGCTGCCATCGGCCGACAGCCCTTCGATGGTCGTCACCGAGCGGCCCTCGGCGCGGCGCACGGGCGTGACACAGGCGCGGACCACCTGCCCATCGATGTGAATGGTGCACGAGCCGCAGAGCGCCTGGCCGCAGCCGTACTTGGTGCCCGTCAGCCCCACCACGTCCCGCAGCGCCCAGAGCAGCGGCATCTCGGGGTCCACGTCCAGGTCCCGCTCCTCACCGTTGATGCGAACTCGAATCGTCATGGCCGTGCCTCCTCGGCGGGACACTCCGCGCCCGTCTCCACCCACGCGGCGACAATGGCGCCAAAAAGCTTCTGATTTCCGGGGGCCGGCTCCCGGCCCGAGCCAGGCGCCCAGCCCCAGCCCACCAGCTCGTCATGCGCGTTGTGCTCGACGATCTGCGCCAGCGTCTTGCCGCCGTTGCGATCCTTGTCCTTGAGCTGCTCGCAGATGTGGCGCGGGCTCTTGCCCACCCAGGCCATGGAGCGCGGGGCCAGGTGCCAGTTGGGCGCGCCCGGCACCCGGGCGAGCTCCAGGTTCTTGTCCTGGTGGCAGCTCTCGCACTGCATGCCGACGACGCCGTGGTTGTCGGGGCCGCGCACGACGGGCGGGTTGTGCGGCTGCGCGTCCATGCCGTGAAGGGGCGAGTCCCCATCAGGGTGGCAGTTGGCGCAGCGCGGGTGCAGCAGCACCTTGCTGGCCTCGAGGAAGAGCGCCTTGGAGCGGGTGCCCGGGTCGGTGATGACGGCGAAGGCCTCGGGAGCGCGAAGCTCGCCGGGGGCGACCGGGGGCAGCGTGGCCAGCTGAGCATCGGAAGCGTCCGGCTGCCGCCGGCACCCTCCCGCGGCCAGCAGGCCGAGCAGAGAAGCCACGAGGGTCAGGGATTTCTTCACGCAGGCAGCGTCTGGCAGACACGCGCGCAGCGTCAAAGACAAAGGCGCGCCGTGACCGAAACTCGACATGGACAGGAGCAGGGCTCGCGAACCCGAGAGCCCTGCTCCCATCAGCTCACGTCAACTGGTGCGCTGAACGACATAGCGCAGCAGCAGCACGCCCGTGCTGTAGACCTTGGTGGACATCAACTGGAGGTTGATCGTCCCTGGAAGCCTGGGGGAGAGCGGCTTTCCAGCCCCCAGCAGCAGCGGGTTGAGCTTGAGTAGCACCTCGTCGATGAGCCCCTCGGCGAACAGCATGGAGGCGAACTCTCCGCCTCCACACAGGTAGATGGGCTTGCCCTCCTGCTCCTTCAGACGCCTGACGACGTTCGCGGCGTCCTCCGAGACGAGCTTCACCTTGGGGTGAGGGCTCTGTTTCATCGAGCGGGAGAAGACGTACGTCTCCAGGTGAGGGTAAGGGTCCGTCACCCCGGCCTTGAGCGCGGGCTCATAGGTCCTACGGCCCATCAAGATCACGCCGTAGGAAGCCAGTGACGCGAAGTAGTCCGTGAGGTGCTCGTCCTGCGGATTGAGGGGGAAGCAATCGTAGGAATCGTCCTCGCGGGCGATGAAGCCATCAACGGTGGATGCAACGTGGTAAATGAGCTTTCTCATAAGGGATCTCCCAAAAAGCGCGCACACAGCAGACCGCGACGCCACGGCGAGGATGCCGGGCGGCGACAGCGGTCACAGAAGTCTGGTGTCAGCGCAGGGAGATCATGGGACGGCGCCGTGAAGCGCCACGGAGAGTACTAGCAGAGCAGGCCGCCCTATTCCAGGGCTCTCTCACTCAGTGTGCGGTGGCTTCGTCCAGTTCCATGCGCGGCACGTCGGCGCGTGAGCGTCGGCGCAGCACCTGCTCCATGCGGCATTGCTCGGGAGCCTTGTCTGGCCGCCAGCGCAGGAATTGAGTGCCGTGGCGGAAGCGGCCCTGGCTGAAGTGATCGTACCCCACCTCCACCACCAGGCGTGTCTGCAGGGGCTCCCAGGCACCGTCCCGCTTGCTCCAGCGGCTGGGGCCTCCGGGCGCCTTGCCGGTGAACCCCTGCCCTCCACGAAGGGACTCGAGCGGCTTGACCAGCTCCTTCTTCGCCTTCGAGGAGAAGCTGGAGCAGAAGCCCACGTGGTGCAGCAGCCCGTCATCGTCATACAGCCCCAGCAACAGCGAGCCCACCCCGCTCTCCTTGCGCTCGGCCCAGCGGAAGCCGCCCACCACGCACTCCACGGTGCGCTGCGGCTTCACCTTCACCATCCCGGTGCGCTCGCCGGAGGCGTACGTGGCGTCCATGCGCTTGGCCACCACGCCGTCCATGCCCTGCGAGCCGAGCCAGGCCCGGGCGATGTCCTCCGAGCGCGTGGCGGGAGACAGGCGGATCTGCCCGGTGGTGGGCAGGTAGCGCACGGCGAAGGTCTCCAGGCGCTTGCGCCGCTCGCGCAGGGGCTTGTCGGTGAGCCGCTGCCCCCGGGTGTCCACGAGCATGTCGAACACGTAGAAGCGCGAGGGGCTCTGCGCGGCCAGCTTCGCCACCCGGCTGGCGGCGGGGTGGATGCGCAAGAGCAGCGCATCGAACGAGAGCGCGCCGTTCTCGGGAATGACCAGCTCGCCGTCCACCACGAGCCGCCGGGGCCCCAGCTTGCGCACCGCGGAGACCATCTCGGGGAAATAGCGCCCCAGCGGCTGGCCCGCCTTGGACTGCAATTCCACGTGGTCTCCGTCCTTGTAGGCAATGCACCGGAAGCCATCCCACTTGGGCTCGTATTGCCAATCACCGCCCTCGGGAATGTCCCGCGCCAGCTCCGCCTCCATGGGCGGGTATGACGGCGTGAGCGGCAGGTCCATCGGCTCCCAGGTGGCAGGGGCCGCGTCCGAGCGGGGCGGTCTCATAGGAACTTCTCCAGGTCCACGCGCTTCTTCGCGGAGAGCAGCGGCTTCCACAGGTCTCCCTTGCGCTTGATGCGCTCGGGCATGTTGCGAAGCGTGAAGTCCTCGATGCGCGCGCCGTCCTCGAGCTCCTCCCAGGTGACGGGGGCGGACACGCTGGCGTGGCGCGTGGGCCGCACCGAGTAGATGGACGCAAGCGTGCGTCCCCAGGCGTTCTGGTTGTAGTCCACGAGCACGCGGCCCCGGGGGCGCTTGGCGATGCGGTACTCGGCGGTGATCAGGTCCGGACGCTGCTTGGCCAGCTCTTGCGCCAGGGCCTTGGCGATGGTCCACACCTCTTTCTGCGTGGGGCCGCGCTTGATGGGGACATAGACGTGCAGGCCCTTGGAGCCCGAGGTCTTCACCAGCGTGGGCATCTTCAGGCTCTTCAGCGTGTCGCGCAGCACCATCCCCGTCTCCACCACCTGCTCCCAGGTGGCCTTGCACGGGTCCAGATCGAAGTGCAGGTAGTCGGGCCGCTGCACATCGTCGCACCGGCCGTACCAGGGGTTGAGATCGATGCAGCCCAGGTTCACCACCCACAGCAGCGCGGCGAGATCATCCACCACGGGAAAGTCGATGACGCTGCCCGAGGCATGGGAGATAGCGCAGGTGCGAACCCAGGCAGGGCGCGGATCCGGAGCGCGCTTCATGAAGAAGAACTCGCCGAACGCGCCATTCGGGTAGCGCTTCATCACCATGGCGCGCTCCTGCACATGGGGCAGGAGCACCGGGGCCACCTGGGCGTAGTAGCGCAGCAGGTCGCCCTTGGTGATGCCCAGCTCGGGCCAGAAGGGCTTCTCCAGGTGAGTAAGCCGAAGTTCCCGGCCGCCAAGCTTCACATGGCGATCGCCGCTCGCGCCCTCGTCGAGAATGGCCTGCGCCTGAGCACTCATGCCCTCAAGGTAAGAATGTGATCCCCAGCGCGGCATACCCGGGATACGACGGGTCGTCTGAGGAGCGGGCGGACCGACGAGCGCCAGCCCGGGGGCCGAGCTTCATTCTTCAGCAATTCCGCACGCTTGCGGGTGCCCACAGGCAAGCCGGACAGTCGGAAAATCCAGGGAATTGCGCAAAAAAATACCCTCCGGTGTTCTCTAGGAGGAGGCAGGAGGACGAGCGAACGCAGAGACCTGAGAAGACCGAGGCGCCTTCGATCCGGGGCCCCGAGGTGAAAACAACCACGTCTGCAAGGGCAGACGTGCCATTTATTCATCTGCGTTTGTAGTTGCGATGCCAGACATACCCTGCGAGCCCTTTTACCTGCCGTCGTAAAGACTCGCAGGCCTGTGCACTCACGCGCATTGGCAAAGCTTTGCAATGCCTGACGTCTTGCATTACCAGTCGCTTCAAAAGCAGACACAACCCCAGTTGACAACAAAGCCAGACAACTCTACAACAATCTCATCAAGCGGAACTCACTGCTTGACCGAACAAACCACAAACCGGAGTAAATCATGAAGAACCTGATGACGTTGGCGGCGGTTGTGTTTTTTTGGGGCTGCGGCGGTATGCCCGAGCAGCAGGACGCCATGAACGAGGGCGCCGAGGTGCCGGTGCAGCAGAGCGAGCAGGCGCTGGCGTCCAACGATCCGTTCATCGGCTCGTGGGCTGATGGCGCGTATGTCGTGCAGGTGCACGTGCAGAATTTCGGAAAGCTCACCGCCACGCCCAACGCCACGTGCTGGCCCGTGGGACGGGTGATCTGGGATTACCTCTACCTTAAGCAGGTGAACTCTGACGGCACGCGCACCTACTGGGGTCAGGCCCTCTGGAGCGAGTGCCCGGGCTGGTACGGCGGCACCTGGCACAACGCCGAGTGGATTGTGGCCCAGAACGGCCAGACGGTGTCGATGCGCTTCCAGGGCAACACGCCCGCCCTCTACACCCGCCAGTAGGTATCGCCAGGCTCGGTGAAGTCGCTGTCCACACAGAGCCCCTGCACGAAGGCTTCAGCCTCGCGCAGGGGCTCTTCGGTTGAAGCAGCCCTCACAAGGAGCACGCGGCATGAAGCGGCCGAACCATGGTTCTCGACTTGCCCATTGCCTCGCGCGAGCACTCCTGGGCGCCGCACTGGCTCTGAGCCTTCCCGCCACGGCGAGCTGGTCGCCGCCAGCCTGTCCGGCCACCACGCCCGCGCCTCCTCCCACCTACCACCTTCAATGACTGGCCCATGTATGGCATTCGTGAAATCCTGGTGCGCACGCCGATGAGGCTTCGGACGCCGACCACCGAGCCATGGCAGTTCTTCTCGGGGACGCAGGACTTCAACGTCTACGGCCATGGGCGCGGCGCCACGAACTGGAAGCTGTGTAATGGCGGCCTCAACACCACCACCATGGCGCAACCCTACCCGTGCACCACGCCGGGCGCGGCGGCCGACACCTCGCCCGGAGATCCGGCGGTCCGCCAGTCCATGACGGTGCCGGCCTACCGCTTCGACGACGACCAGCAGTACTGGAGCTGGCTGCTATGGGACTGCCCGCTGGCGGGGCACACGGGCAACCCGTACTACGCCGCCCGCACCACCTCGTTCATGGCCTACCTGCCGGTCGCGATGGACTCGAGCAACCAGCGCACGCCGTTGGGGTTCCTCCACGGCGCGGTCACCCCCTCGGGCTTCGTGCAGAACTACTGGGCCGGCCTGACCACGTACCGGCTGCCCGTGAGCGACACCTCCTGCGCCTCGCCGCAGCTGGACGGCTACTCCTTCATGCGCCCTCGCGTCTTCATGGTCACGGGAGTGCCCTACTACGATGCCATGGGCCACTTCGGGAAGCGTCAGTGGGGCACGGGATGCCTGGGCGGCCTGAGTGGCAACGGCCAGGACATCCTCAACGTGAGCGCTGGAGAGCGCGTTGACGTGCTCGTCATCGCCAAGGAGAGCATCGCCATCGGCGTTGAGTTCTACAACCAGAACAATGCCGACTACACCGATGTGCCGGCGAACTACTTCAGCAGCACCATCCGGGACCTCGGCGGAGGCTTTGGCACGGAGGTCTATGCCTTCGCCATCGACCCCCGGGACCCGTCGCGCTCCCTGCTGCTCGCGGGGATGAACCGCACCGACCCTGACTGTCTCGGCCATCCGAACGCGCCTTACTATGACGCCACCCATTGCAACGGCGCCTACAACGACGACTCCGTGGGCAGCGTCAGCCAGTTCAAGTATTACCACCGCCGCACGGACAAGGGGCTGACCCAGGGCGAGGTCACCACGATCACGCCCGGTATCTACCACCAGCTCTACTGCAGCTACTGAAGGTAGGCGCGTCCCCAGCGCCCTTATCCGCCTGGCGGATCTTCCAGGGTTGCGTCACCCGCGCCCGAGCATCAGCCAGGCGATCAGTGAGACGAGCACCGCGCCCAGAACGGCCAGCCCCCAGCGCACGCCCGGGCGCGACAACCATGGCGCCGGCTGCTGCATGCGCTCGCGCAGCTGCTCCAGGGTTCTGGGCTGAATGACCTTCTTGAAGTGCTCGGCCGAGGAGGTTGTCTCGGTCAGCAGCCGGGTGCAGGCCGGGCACTGCGCCAGGTGGGCCCGGGCTTTGCTCTCCTCCTCGGCTGACAGTGCGCCCAGGTGGAGCGCGTCCAGGGTGAGCGCGGACAGGTGCGGCTGAGGATCGCTGCCCATGTTCATTCTCCCCCCGTCCGGAGCCGGACAGCGGCCTCGGCCAGTTCAGTCAGCTTGTACACCACGGTACGGCGGGACAGGCCCAGCACGCGAGCAACTTCCGATTGGTCCAGGCCTTCCATGTAGTGCAGCCAGGCCACCACACGCACCTGTTCGGGTACGCGTTCGAACAGCCGCAACAGGAAGTCGCGGTCGCCGAAGCCCTCCTCGGCGTGTTGCCCGCTGCGCTCGGGCATCTGCGCCATCGGTTCGGCCTGCCGCCGCCCGTCGCGCAGGAGGTTCAGGCAGTAGCGCGTGGCGATGTTGTAGATCCACGGCAGCGCCTCGCTCATGTCCTTCACCTTGGCAAGGTGCTTGTAGGCACGCATGAAGGTCTCCTGGGTGGCGTCCTCCGCAGCGGTCTCGTCCCGCAGCATCTTTCGGCACCGCGTATAGATGAGGGGGCCGTAGGTTCGGTACAGCGCCATCCACCTGTCATCAGGCATGCGACTCGTCCGTGATTGCGCTCAACGCGCCCTGGCACCGGACACAAGCCCTGGGGCAGCGGAAACCGGGGTACATCCGGCTCACTCTCCCACAGTGGATCTGCTTCTCACAAACAGAGATAAGTGTGGCGATTCAGCGATTGGAAGATTGCGGCGATGGATTGAATCTTCCACCCGTGCCCAGCGCTCAGGCCGCGACTTCGGAGGCGGGCCCCCGGCGCACCTGCGCCAGCGCGGCGGACACCAGCTCGGGGCCCGCGCCAGGCTTGTGCACGTTCTCGCTCAGGTACCTGCGCCAGGCGCGGGCGCCGGGCAGTCCCTGAAACAGCCCCAGCATGTGCCGGGTGATCGCGCTCAGCGGAGCCCCCTGCTTCAGGCGCTCCTCGATGTACGGCAGCATCGCCTCCACCACGGCATGGCGCTCGAGGGGCGCCTGCGTGCCGCCAAAGAAGCGCCGGTCCGCGTCGGCCAGGATGTACGGGTTCTCGTACGCGGCGCGGCCGATCATCACCCCGTCCACGTGGCGCAGGTGCTCGGCCGCGGCGTCCAGGGTGCGAATGCCACCGTTGATGCTGATGTCCAGGTGCGGGAACTCGGCCTTGAGCCGGTGCACCAGCTCGTAGCGCAGCGGAGGAACGTCCCGGTTCTCCTTGGGGCTGAGCCCCTGCAGCCACGCCTTGCGCGCGTGCACGATGAAGCGCGTGCAGCCCGCGGCGGAGATCCGGCGCACGAAGTCCACCAGCGTGGGCCACTCCTCCATCTCGTCGATGGCGATGCGCGACTTGACCGTCACGGGAATGCGCACCGCCTCACGCATCGCCCCCACCAGCCGCGCCACGAGCTCCGGCTCCGCCATCAGGCACGCGCCAAAGCGGCCCGACTGCACCCGATCACTCGGGCAGCCACAGTTGAGGTTGATCTCGTCGTACCCCCACTCCTCGCCGATGCGCGCCGCCTGGGCGAGCTGCGCCGGATCCGAGCCCCCCAGCTGCAGGGCCACCGGGTGCTCCGCGGGCGAGAAACCCAGCAGCCGCTCCCGGTCTCCGTGCAGCACGGCGCCGGTGGTCAGCATCTCCGTGTACAGCAGGGTGTGCCGGCTGAGCTGGCGGTGGAAGAACCGGCAATTGCGGTCCGTCCAGTCCATCATCGGCGCCACACTCAGTGGCATGGGGTAGGACACCATGGGGTATTCATCTACCCTGCTTTGCGGCCTTCGCCCACCCCTTCTTGGCCCCCGGCGCCCCAGCCGTCCGAGCGAGGGGCCGCCCAATCTCTACCCAGCGCGGTGAGGAGTCCAGCAAGACGTATCAGGTCGTGCAGAGAACCCCGACTGCCAGAGCAGGACGCCTGTCAGACAAGCAAGCTACAACCTGCCTCTGTATGGGTCGCATAAAGCCACGTCCACCGATGGATCTGCCCATGGGCTCGGAGGCCGAGCGTGCCCTCTTCGAAGAGCGCGCCGCCATCCGCGAGTTCCTGGGCGGCCAGCCGCGAGAGCAAGCCGAGGCCGCTGCTCACGAGGACGTGCGGCGCATCCTCTCGGCCGAGCGCGGCTTCGAAGCCGGGTGGCGTGAGCGCATCAAGCCCTGAGGCCCACGCCCCCTCCCCCGCCCCTTCAGGCCATCCACCGCTCCGGGCGAATGACTGGCACCGAGCTTCCCCACACCCCGATGGCCGGCTGAGCCCTACCGGGGGCCGCCGCGCGGTCCTGGAGCGGAGCGGGCTCCGGCTGCCGCGCCGGCGCCTCCTCTAGCACCTGCGCCGCCAGGGCCGAGGTGTCGTGCTGATCCGGGTGGAAACCCGGACGGAAGTACTCCACGAAGAGGCTCACGGCGCGCGAGGCCATCCGGCTCTCACCGAAGAACAGCTCACGCAGATCCGCCCGCGTCCGCGCGTGCCCCAGCACTCCATCCTGGCGCAGCAGCAGCACCAGGCCCGCGGCGATGAAGCCCACCACCACCAGGGCCCCCAGCACCGCGCCCAGCAGCCGCAGCAGCACCGAGCCGCTGGTGCGCCGCAGCAGCTCGAACGCCAGCGCCTTGTGCTCCAGCTCCTCGGCCGCGTGCCACTCCCACATCTCCTTCATCTCCGGCTCGGCGCCCTGCAGCATCCGGCCCGCGATGATGATCTCCGCCAAGAGCGCGGTGAGGTGCTCGAAGCCCGCGATGGTGGCCACGCACACGCGCGCCCCCAGCCGCTTCTCGAGGCCGGCGAACACCCGCTCGGAGGTGGCCAGGTAGCCGTCGATCCGGTAGCCCTGCTCGCGCAGCCGGGTGAGGTACTTCGCGTGCACATAGGCGTGCGTGGACTCCTGGCCGATGAAGCCTCGCACCTGCCGCTGGAACGCCACGTCCTGCGCCAGGTAGGGCAGCCGCGAGCGCATCACCCGCCCCATGAAGTCCTCGAACGACACCACGAACAGGTTGATGGCGTTGAAGAAGTGGGTGCGCACGGGGTTTCCCGCCAGCCAGTGCCGCGAGATGGACTGGAAGCGGAAGGCCGTACGGCGGGGCCTCACATGGTCCGGCTCCAGGGGGCGGCGCTCGAAGAACGGCGTCTGCTGGGCAGGCGGCTCAACGGGCGGCGGGCAAGACGACGCAAGCGGCTGGCGGCCAGTGTGGGCGAAATTCATAGCGGTTGTTCCCCTCAGTGAGAGGAACTATGCACGCCGGGTCTGACAATCCGGCGGGTAGCTTCCGCTGGGCCCCTCGGACAAGCCCCGGGACGTCGGCCGGGCCTCCAGCTCCTCGGGGAAGAACAGGTCCATGCCCACCCCGGGCACGCGGACCTGGACGAGCGGATCCTCGGGGAACTGCCGGTGCGGATCATCGAACACCAGCGCCACGACGATGCCCAGGCGCCCGACGAACCGGGCGCCACGGGGCTCATCCAGCGGCGCGCTGATGATCTCCACCGTCTCGCCGATGCGCAGCGGGGCGCCTTCCACGTCCACTGTCACGATGAGAGAGGGGTCCTGGCTCATGGAGCGAACGATCTGGGCTTGAGGAACCGGGAGACCACCACCTCCACCACCGCGATGAGCGCCCACGCCGTCAGGTGGTAGCCGGCCACATGCCGCCAGTCCTGCGCGCACGCGAGCTCACCCAGCAGGGCGCCGCTGGTGCCCACGGCCAGGCCGGCGATCAGGGCCCGCGCCGGACGGAAGACGCAGGCCCGCAGCGCAATCACCGAGACAGCGAGCGGGCCCAGCCCGACAGCGAAGTGGCTGAGCGTGCAGACCCAGGCGGGCACCGAGGACACAGGGGCGACCGAGCCCCGCATGAGCACGAGCGCGGCGGCGCTGGCCATCGCCATCAGCCCGCCCACCAGCCGCAGCCACCGGCCCCGGGGAGACAGCGAGCTCCAGGCGCACACCGCCGAGGTGCTCCACAGCAGCGCGAACAGCGGCGCGCGGTCCAGCAGCGTCTGCCACGTCATCTGCTCCTGGATGAGCAGCACCGCGGCCACCAGGCCCACCACGGCCACCGAGGAGAAGAACACCCAGACGGCCTGGGTGCGCCAGCGCCGCACGGGGCGCTTGAGCGCCAGCTCCTGGCGGGCCGCGGCCAGGGCCCGCTCGAGCGAAGTGGCGTTGGAGGCAGGCTCTTGCAGGAGCAGGTTGTCGACGGAAGTCGGTTGCATCAGGCCTCTCCCAACCCGCCCAGCAGCCCCCGGAGCTTCTCATAGCCCCGGTGCGCCCTGAGCCGCGCCGCGCCCACGCTGATTCCCCGCAGCGAGGCAATCTCTTCGAACGACCAGCCCTCGACCTTGCTGAGCACCACGGCCTCACGCTGCTCGGGGGGAATCTGCTGCAGCGCGTCCACCAGGTGCTTGCGGATGCCGGGATCTCCCACGCCGGGCTGCACGGTGCCGTCGTTGGGCGGAGGCGCGTTCGAGTAGGCCTCCACGTGGCGCTGGTGGCGCAGCGCATCCCGGGCGGCGTTGGCCGCGATGGTGAGCAGCCAGGAGCCGAAGCGGGTGCCGGGCTCGTAGCGCCCGCGGGCGCGAATGACGGACAGGAAGGTCTGCTGAAGCAGGTCCTCCGCCAGCGCGCCGTCGCGCACCATGCGCGCCAGAAAGCCCTGCACCCTGCCGGCATGCCGGCCGAAGAGGGCTTCGAACGCGGCTTCGTCACCTTGGCAGAAACGTTCCATGAGCTCTTCGTCCGTTGGGATCCCCATCCGCTCCTTCAGGTACGGCCTGGCGGAGAAAACGTTTCCAGGCGGGGCAGACTGCTCGCACTGCGAGTGCAAGATAGCGGAAAAGCTGAGGAATCTCGGTAGTGTGGGCGCCAAATGAGAGCCCACCGTGCCGCCGTGGCCGCGCTGTTGGCCACCCTGGTGCCCTACGTCGTGCTGCTGGTGGGAATTCCCGCCTCGGGAGATCAGGACGCCGCCATCCACGCCATCTACAGCCGGTGGCCGATGGAGCCCAACCCCGCGCCCTTCCCGTACCGGGTGCTGACGGTGTGGTCCCGGCCCATTTTCGCGCTGGCGTACGCGCTGCCGGGGCAGCTGGGCTTCACCGGGATGCGGCTCTTCACCCTGGCCCTGTGCGTGGTGACGGGCTGGCTCACGTACCTGCTGGCGCGGCGGCTGGCGCTGCCCCACCCGTGGCTGGCGGTGCCGCTGGTGCTGCTGCAGCCGGTGATGCTCCAGGTGGGCGTGGATGTGATGACCGAGCCCATCTTCGCGCTGGTGCTCGCCGCGGGGATGCTGGCGCTGGAGTCCGGGCGGAGGCTGCTGGCCGCGTGCCTCCTGTCGCTGCTGCCGCTGGCGCGGCCCGAGGGAGGGCTGGTGCTGGCGGTGCTTGGAGTGGTGTGGGGCCTGGAGGCCCTGCGCGACCGGCGGGCGCTGGTGCCGCTGTTGGGTCTGGGCCTGGGCCTGGTGCTGTGGGAGGCCGCCGTGTTGGCGCTCACGGGCAACTGGCGCTACCTGCTCGACACCTTTCCGTGGCCGGTGCAGAGCGACAGGTGGCAGGGCTCTCCGTTCCACTACCTGCTGCGCTGGCCGCTCATTCTGGGCGCCGCGGGGCTGGTGCCCTGGCTGGTAGGGCTGAGGCCCTCGTGGCGCGCGGGCGGAAGCCTGCGGCTTGGTGTGCTCTTCATCAGCGCGGTGCTGGGTGTGCACGCCTTTCTGTTCGCCACGGGCGGCTTCGCCTCCACGGGCTTCGAGCGCTACTTCGCCACGCTGTCGCCCACCAACGGCCTCATCGCGCTGGTGGGAGTGGCGTGGCTGGTGGAGCGGGGCCTCCGGTGGCTGCGGCTCGTGCTGCCACCCGCGCTGGCCCTTCAAGCGGTGCACGGGCTGATCTGGATTGACTCACAGCCGCTCGCGCACCTGCCCCAGGCCACGCTCCAGACGCTGCACGAGGCCCGCTCACGGGTGGACTTCACGGATCGCTTCGTCATCGCGTCGGATCTGCACGCCTTCGTCTTCCTCGATATCGATCCGGGGCCGAGGGATGCCCGGCTCCGCGCCTCGCGGGAGCTGGCCGTGAAGCGCATCGAGCAGCTGCCCGCGGGCACCGTCGCCATCTGGGACAACATGGTGGGCCAGTGGTGGTACGGGCTGGCCGTGGAGGACTTCACCGCCCGGGGCTATCAGGTGCTCTGGGAGCAGGAAGCGGAGCTGCGCTCTCCGCTGCTGAATCGCCCCAGTGGGAGGCGGCTGCGCCAGGCGGTCCTCATTCGGAACCAGGGGCCTCCATCCCAAGGCTAAGGCAGCGCCGTCAGCCGCTGCTTCAACGAGGGCAGCTGGGTGCGCGCATCGCGCATCCGCTGGTCGTAGACGAAGCTCTCCGAGGGCTCCACGCGCCACCGGTTGCCGTGAAGCCCGTTCAGCGCACGGGCGATCTCGTAAAAGGTCCACCGCTCATTAGAGTCGAGCATGTAGAGCCCGGGCTCGGCCCAGGCGATGCGGTGCAGCTCGCGCACCGTGTCCTCCAGCATCGAGCAGGCGGGGTACCATCGGGTGCTGGCCTCCACCCGGCTCTCCTGGCGCATCTTGTCCTCGAAGAAGGCCAGCATGTTGTTGCCCGAGTACCGGTCACCAATCTGCCAGCCCAGCCGCGCCACCCGGGCGTCAGGGTTCTGGAAGAAGACGCGCGCCTCGGCCCGGCGCTTCTCGTACCCGTAGCCCTCGGTGGCGTCCGGCGGTGAATCCACGGTGAAGGGGCCCTTGGCGTCGTTGGTGAACACCAGCGTGGTGCTGGAGAACACGTAGCGCACGCCCAGCGTCCGGGTGATCCACGCCAGCTCGCTGGTCCACTCGTAGTTGATCAGCCACGACTCGCCCGCCCGGCCCGTGGGCTGAGAGGCCGTGGCCAGGTGGAACAGCACGTCCGGCGCCGCCTCGCGCACGAAGCGCTCCATTGCCCAGTAGTCGTCCACCGGCACCCGCTGGCGATCCCAGGGGATGACGTCGAAGCCCTGCTGCTTCAGGTGCTCGCTCAGGCGAGAGCCGACGGTGCCGCTGGCTCCGGTGATGATGGCTTTCATGGTGGGTGGTTCCTTGCTCAGCGCAGACGCCAGACGGCGGAGGAGTAGGCGGGGACCGACAGCTTCCAGGTGCCCCGCTTGCCCGGCTCGGAGGCGGCAGTCACCTCGGGGTCCGAGAAGAGCGCCTCGCCGGGCGCGGCGGGGAGCGCATGGCTCACCGTGGCGGCAGAGGCCCCCACGTTGTGCACCACGAGCACGCGCTCGCCCGCGGCCTCACGGAGGAAGGCCACCACCGAGGGCGCCTTGTCGTCCTGAGGCAGCAGGCGCAGCGCGCCCAGGCGCAGCGCGGGCGAGGCCCGGCGCACGTGGATGAGCAGCCGGTAGCGGTGCAGCAGCGAGCCGGTGTCCCCGAGCTGCGCGGCCACGTTGCGCTGCCGCCAGCCCTCGACGAAGGGCTTCCAGGCCGTGCCGGTGGTGAAGCCGCCCTTGTCCGAGCCGTCCCACGGCAGCGGCCGGCGCTTGGCGGGATCTCCCTCGTTCCTGGGGCCATTGGGCAGGCCAATCTCCTCGCCGTAATAGAGGAACGGCGTGCCCGGCAGCGTCAGCAGCAGCGCCGGAGCGGTGCGCAGCTTCGGCTCGCTGGCCTCGAGCACCGTGGCGACACGGACCTGATCATGGTTGGCCAGGAACGGCGCATCCAGCACGCCCCGCGGGTACACCTTGCTCACCGCCGCGAGGGTGGCATGCAAGCCCGCCGCATCGCCGGACTCGAGCGCCTTGAGCGTGGAGTCGCCCACCGGGAAGTTGAAGAGCATGGGCAGCTCATCCCCACCTGGCAGCTTCGACGTCGAGCCGTAGTACGGGACGATGTCCTGCAGATCGCTCCACACCTCGCCCACCAGCAGCGCATCCGGACGCACGCCGCGCACGTGAGCGGAGAACTCGCGCCAGAACTCGTGCGTCTCCGGCGTGTCGTTCTGCTCCTTGCCAGGCCCCTTCTCGGTAATGTGCTTGGCGGCATCCAGCCGGAAGCCGTCCACGCCGCGCGCGAGCCACAGCGAGGCCAGCCGCTTCATCTCGGCGCGCACCTGGGGGTTACGGTAGTTGAGGTCCGGCATGCCGCTCCAGAAGATGCCGTAGTAGTAGGCGTCCCCCTTGGCGTGCCACGTGGGCCCCTCGCCCCACGGCTGCTTCCAGCCGGGGTTGTCCTTGCGCCACACGTACCAGTCGCGCTTGGGAGAGTCCGGCGAGGAGGAGGACTCCACGAACCACGGGTGTCCGGCCCCCGAGTGGTTGATGACGAAGTCCACCACGATGCGGATGCCCCGCTTGTGGGCCTCCTTCAGCAGCCGGTCGAAGTCCTCCTCGGTGCCGTACTCCGAGTCCACCTTCTCGTAATTGACGACGTCGTAGCCGTGGTAGCTGGGCGACTCGAAGATGGGCATGAGCCACAGCCCCTCCACGCCCAGGTCACGTAGGTAGTCCAGCCTGGCGGTGAGGCCGTTGAAGTCCCCCACCCCGTCGCCGTTCGAGTCCGCGAAGCTGCGGACGAAGACCTCATAGAAGACAGCGCCGCGAGCCCACTCGAGCTGCCAGCCCGGAGGCGCGGCGGCCGCGGGACGCGCGGGCGGAGCAGCATGAACGGTCAGCGCGCCGCACAGCAGGGCCAGGGCCCAGGGAGAGAAGGAGCGGTTCATGGCCGCGCACCCTACAATCCCCTCCCATGTCAGAGCCACGCCCATCAGCCGCGCGGACGCAATCACGCTGGAGCCTCGTGCTCGGGGCGGCCTTCCTCATGGCGACCTCGGCGATCGGGCCGGGGTTCCTGACTCAGACGACCGTCTTCACGCAGCAGCTGGCGGCGAGCTTCGGCTTCGCGATCCTGGTGTCGGTCGTCCTGGACATCGGCGCGCAGCTGAACATCTGGCGCATCATCGTCGTGGCCGAGAAGCGGGGGCAGGAGGTGGCCAACCTGGTGGTCCCCGGGCTCGGCTACTTCCTCGCGGGGCTCATCGTCTTCGGCGGCCTGGCGTTCAACATCGGCAACATCGCGGGCGCCGGACTCGGCCTCAACGCGCTCTCGGGCCTCTCGACGGAGACCGGCGCGGTGATCAGCGCCGTCATCGCGATCGCCCTCTTCCTGGTGCGAGAGGCCGGCAAGGCCATGGACCGCTTCTCGCAGCTCATGGGCACGCTGATGATCGGCCTGACGCTCTATGTCGCGTTCACCTCGGCGCCCCCCATGGCGGAGGCCCTCATCCGGAGCGTGGCGCCCGAGACGGTGAGCATGATGGCGATCGTCACGCTGGTGGGAGGCACCGTCGGCGGCTACATCACCTTCGCCGGAGGCCATCGGCTGCTGGAAGCCGGGGTGCGTGGAAGCAGCGCCCTGCCCGAGGCGACGCGCAGCGCCGTCTCCGGCATCACCCTGGCGTCCGTCATGCGGGTCCTCCTGTTCCTGGCGGCGCTGGGCGTGGTGAGCCAGGGGCTCGCGCTCGACGCGGCCAACCCTCCTGCCTCCGTCTTCAAGCTGGCGGCGGGGCCGCTGGGCTACCGGCTCTTCGGAGTCGTCATGTGGTCGGCGGCCATCACCTCGGTGATCGGCTCGGCCTATACCTCCGTCTCCTTCATCCGGACGTTCAGCCCCTCCCTGGAGCGCAACCACCGCTGGCTCATCATCGGGTTCATCCTCGTGTCCACCCTCGTCTTCATCGCCATCGGCCGGCCGGTGAAGGTGTTGGTGCTGGCCGGGGCGCTCAACGGGCTCATCCTCCCCATCGCGCTCGCGACGATGTTGGCGGCTGCCTACCGGACGAAGATCATCGGCGGCTACCGGCACCCGCTCTGGCTGACGATCTACGGTGGGCTCGTCGTGCTGGTGATGACGTACATGGGAGGCCACACCCTCGTCACCGAGCTGCCCAGGCTCTTCAAGTGAAGAGCCCCAGCGCGCGCGGCCCGCCTCACCGCTCAGGCGGCGGGCACCAACACCTCGTCCGCGGTGCGCAGCTGGAAGCTGAAGGGCAGCGTGTCAGTGACGTGCTCCGGCTCGCGCAGCAGCGCGAGCAAGTCACTCGAGGTGACCAGCCCCACCAGCTCGTTGCGCGAGTTGACGATGGGCAGCGAGTCGATGCGGTGCTCGAGCATCAGCGAGGCCAGCTGGGAGACAGGCGCGCCCGGACGGCAGGTGATCGGATGCAGCGTCATCGCCTGCACGGTGGGCAGCTCGGGCACCACGAGGGCTCCGTCCTCCAGCGAGCCACGGGCCAGCAGGTCCCTGTCCGAGAGGATGCCGCACAGCACGCCGTGGGACACCACCGGCAGGTGCCTCACACGCAGCTGCTTCATCAGCTGCTGAGCCTGGCGCAGTGTCGTGTCGGGGGTAATGCAGGTGACCTGCACGGTCATGATGCGGCTGGCCTTCATGGCTTCCCTTCCGGTGGCAACTGGAACCCACCCAGGCTTTGCAGGCCCCAGGCCAGTCCTCTCAGTCACCGGAAGACGCCAGGTTGGCGCGCCGTGTCCGCAGATCTTGCGCCGCGCGCTGCCCGCGCACGCACTGGCTGCGCTTCACCCACGACAGCAGAGCAGGCAGGCTCAGTTCAGCTTGTTGTTCCGGCGCAGCTCCTCGCGACGTTGATCCTGCAGCCGCTTGCGCGCCAGCGCCTCCTCCACCTGCCGGGGGATGGCTTGCAGCCGGGCCTGGTGCAGCTCCACGCTCAGCGCCAACAGTCCCCGCTCCTGATCAGGCAAGCGATCGCTGTGCTTGGTGAGCATCGCTCCCGCCAGCGCGATGAAGTCCTCCGATACCGCCCGTAGGTAGTCGTAGTAGCGGTGGATCTCCTCCTCGGAGGCCTCCCCTCGCTGAATCTTGGTGAACAGCTCGCTCCAGCGTCGCACCTCTTCGGCACGTTGCTCGAGCCCCCGCGCATCATCTGTGGGAACGCCCATCATTCGGACCGCTCCCAGTATAAAACGAAATTCAAATAAAACACGACAAACTAGCAATCAATGCATCGGCGTCCGAGCGGGCAGTGGGACGCAGAAGGAGAAGGTGCTCCCTTGTCCCAGCACGCTGCGCGCCCAGATGCGGCCGCCGTGGGCCTCGACGATGCCCTTGGCGATGGCGAGCCCCAGCCCCGCGCCGCGCCGATCCATGCTGCGTGCCTGCCAGAAGCGATCGAACAGGTGCGGCAGGTGCTCCTCGGGAATGCCGGGGCCCGAGTCGGTGACCCAGAAGACGACCTGATCCGGCTCGAGTGAAGCACCCACCGTCACCTTGCCGCCCTTGGGGGTGAACTTGATGGCGTTGCCCAGCAGGTTCGTGAAGACCTGGAGGATGCGGTCCGGATCCACCGAGAGCTCGGGGAGCTGTTCGGGCAGCTGGTGCCCCAGCTCGATGGCCGCCTCGGCGCACAGCCCCTGGTGCGCCATGAGGGCATCACGCACCAGCTGAGCCGCCGGCCACCGGGTGCACTGAACGGACAGCCGGCCCGCCTCCATGCGCACCACATCGAGCAGATCCTCGATGAGGCGATTCATCCGCCGGGCGGACTGGATGACGGACTCGATGCTCTGGATCTGCTCCGCGTCAGCGCCCTGCTTCTTGAGCTTGCGGAGCACGCCGCTGGTGGCCAGCGTCATCGCGTTCACGGGGCTGCGCAGATCATGCGCCACGATGCCCAGCATCTCGTCGCGGGAGCGGGTGGCGCGCTGCTGCTCGGCGTACAGGCGGGTGTTCTCGATGGCCAGCGCGGCCCGGCGCGCCAGCTCCTCGGCCAGCGGCAGGTCCCTGCTGCTCAGGGTCCGCTCAGAGGGCCCCATGCTCAATGAGATTGCCCCGATGCAGGCGCCTCGCACGCGCAGGGGCACGCACAGCTGGGCCTCGGACACCCCCGCCACCAGCCGGGGCTCGCTGGCGCGCGCCGCTTGCGCGATGGGGTGCTCCGAGTGCAGGGCAATGGGGCCGCGCGTCAGGGACTCGCGCAGGACCTGGGCCAGAGCGGCGTCCACATGGGCCACGGCCGCGACGGTGAGGGTGTCCTTCTCGAGCAGATGGATGGCGCAGCTGTCGGCCAGCTCGGGGACGACCAGCCGCGCCAGCCGGTCGAGCGTCACCTGCGTGTCCAGCGACTCGGCCAGCGCCGCGGTGGCGGCGGACAAAAAGCGCTGCTCGCGTTCGGCCCGCCGGCGCTCCGAGATGTCCCGGAGCACGGCGGTCATCACCGGCTTGCCGCCCACGTCCAGCTTCGAGATGGCGGCCTCGGCGGGGAACTCCTCGCCATTCTTGCGCCGCCCGAGAATCTCCCTGCGCTCACCCATGTGGCGGGCCATGGTGGGGCCCGCGCCAAAGGACTGAACATGGCGCGAGTGCGCCTCGTGGAAGCGCGTGGGCAGCAGCACCTCCAGCTTCTGTCCGAGCACCTCGGAGGCCTGGAAGCCGAAGATGGCCTCGGCCCCCTTGTTGAAGATGGCAATGCGCCGCTGCTCGTCGATGCTGACGATGGCGTCAGCGGCAATGGAGACGATGCCGGAGAACTTCGCCTCCGAGGCCTCGAGCAGCTGCTCGCGCTGGCTGTTCTGGCGAAACAGACGGGACAGCAGGGCCATCATCCCCAGCAGCGCCATCACGATGGTGCCCAGGCTGCCGGCGAACAGCCGCACCCCCTGCCGCAGCAGCTGCTGGGCCGCCTCCCGGTCCACCTGCACCCGCGCCCGTGTCGCCTCTTCCATGGCGGTGATGGCGCCATCCAGGTCCCGGCGGGCGGGGACGAGCTGCTGCTCGAACTGCTGGCCCACGCTCTCGAAGCTCTCTCCCGCGCGCCGGGCCTCCATCAGCGCGTCCGCGCTGTGCTGAACCCGGCTCTGCGCCTGCGCGATGGCCTCGAAGAGGTGCGGGCCTCCGGGCATCTCGTGGGCCCCCCGCAGGCGCTGGAGGGCGACGGAGAACTCCCGCCGCGCGACGGCAAGCTGCTCCAGGGGCTCGGGGCCCGGAGACAGCAGATAGGTGCGCACATAGCGCGCGGCCCGCTCGCTGGAGGCCACCAGGTGCTGGGAATCCGCGGCGGCCGCCAGGGAGCGCTCGTAGAGGGACACGATGCGCTGCAGGTCGCCCGTCAGGCGGCTCAGGGTGAGGTAGGTCCCCACGCCCAGCAGCAGCAGCAAGACGATGATGCTCGTAATGAGAAGTCGCTCTCTCATAACCCCCAGACTCCAGAATACCCTGGCGCGCCAGCTTGGAACCGCCCTGCCCCGGGGGAGATTGATCAACCCCCTTGTCAACTTGGAGCAGCAACATTATTCTATCTGCCGAAGACCTTGAGTACTTATAAAGATAAGGTCTACACGGCTCATGGACGCATTGGACCACAGCATCCTCGACCTGCTGCAGCGTGACGGGCGGGCGACCCAGCTGGAGATCTCCCGCACGGTGGGGCTGTCACAGCCCGCGGTGGCGGAGCGGATCCGCAAGCTGGAGGAGCGTGGGGTCATCACCGGCTACACGGCGCGAGTGGACGCCAAGAAGCTGGGCAAGGACATCACCGCCTTCATCGGGGTGACCATCGAGCACCCCAAGTACTTCGAGGGCTTCGCCAAGAAAGTCATGGCGCTGCCGGAGATCCTCGAGGCGCACCGGGTGGCGGGCCAGGACTCGTACATCCTCAAGGTGAAGACTTCGAACACGCGGACGTTGGATCTGCTCCTCGTGGAGACGCTGCGGATGATCGCGGGCGTCACGAAGACGAACACCACCATCGTTTTGTCGTCGATCAAGGAGGAGACGCATGTGCAGGTCTCCCCCGAGCAGTCGAAAGGAGCATGACCGTGACTCTGGCCGTTAGCGCTACGCTCACTCCCGCGGTAAGCATCGCTCTGGCGCAGCGCATGCAACGGCTCAAGCCGTCCGCGGTGCGAGAGATCCTCAAGGTGGCCGAGCGCCCCGACATCCTCTCGTTCGCGGGAGGGCTGCCGGCGCCCGAGCTGTTCCCGATGGAGGCGATCGCCCGGGCGCACGAGGAGGTCCTCAAGGAGGAGGGCCGCGCGGCGCTGCAGTACAGCACCACCGAGGGTTTCGCGCCGCTGCGCGAGTGGATCCGCGGGCACATGGAGCAGCGCGGCATCCGCGGCTCGACGGACCAGGTGCTCATCACCAACGGCTCTCAGCAGGGCATCGATCTGGTGGCCAAGGCGCTGCTGGATCCGGGCGACGTGGTGGTGGTGGAGAACCCCAGCTACCTGGCGGCGCTGCAGAACTTCGCGGGCTACGAGGCGGACATCCGCGCGGTGGGCAGTGATGACCACGGCATGCGGGTGGAGGAGCTGGAGGAGCTCGTCACCGAGTGCCACCCGAAGCTCATCTACATCGTGCCGAACTTCCACAACCCGAAGGGCACCACGCTGTCGCTGGAGCGGCGGCACGCGCTGGTGGCGTTCGCGCAGCGGCACGGGGTGCTCATCCTCGAGGACAACCCGTACGGCGAGCTGCGCTTCCGGGGCGAGGCGCTGCCCTCGATGGCGTCGCTGGACGACGCCGGAGTGGTGATGCACCTGGGCACGTTCTCCAAGACGCTGGCGCCCGGGCTGCGCATTGGCTGGGCGATCGGGCCGCGCGAGGTGATCCGCGCGATGACCATCATCAAGCAGGCGGCGGACCTGCACACGGCGACGCTGGCGCAGCGGGCGGCGTACCGGCTGCTGAGCCAGTTCGACTACGACGCGCACCTGAAGCATCTGAGCGTGCACTACGGGGCGCGGTGTCAGGCGATGCTGGACGCGCTGGAGACGTACATGCCCGAGGGCATGCGGTGGACCAAGCCCGACGGCGGCATGTTCGTGTGGGCGGAGCTGCCGCGCGGGCTGAGCGGAGACGCGGTGTTCCCGCGCGCGCTGGAGCAGCGGGTGGCGTTCGTGCCGGGCAGCTCGTTCTTCGCGGCGAACCCGCAGCCGCAGTTCATCCGGTTGAACTACTCCAACCGTCCGCCGGAGCTGATCGACGAGGGCATGCGCCGGCTGGGCGCGGTGCTCCAGTCGCTGTAGAGGAGCGCCTGGCTGCCCGTCTGGCTCAACAGCCAGGCGGGCAGGCTCATGCCCACGCCTCGTGCCCACATTTCAGGGGAACTCTCGCGTGCGAAGGGGACCCATGGCTTCTGACTGGGCGGAAGAGGCGGAGCGGCAGGCCAAGGCCATCACCCGGGACCTGATCGAGGTGGGCCGGGAGAAGGGCTTCCGCGTCACGTATCAGAAGCGCGAAGCGCGCTTTGCCCTCAGGGCCGGCACGGTGACGAGCTACTTCTCGGCCCACGATTACATCGGGCGCAAGGGCGTGGACTGGCTCCAGCTGCGCATCGATATCCTCACGCACGTGCGGCGCGGCTCGCAGCCCGAGGAGCGGGAGGAGCCCGCACCGGCGCCTCACTGAGGCTGCGCGCTCAGTTCACCGCGTAGCCGAACCCGAGGAAGGCGCGCGTGCGCTCGTGGCGCGGGCGGATGAGGATCTCCGCTGGAGCCCCCTCCTCGATGATGTGCCCGCCGTGGAGCACCAGCATCCGCGTCGCCAGCGTCTGCGCGAAGCGCATCTCGTGCGTCACCGTCACCATCGTCAGCCCCTCGGAGCGCAGCTGCTCCAGCAGCGCGATGAGGTCCCCTACCCGCTCGGGATCCAGCGCGCTCGTGGGCTCGTCCATCAGCAGCACCTGGGGCTCCATCGCCAGCGCCCGCGCGATGGCCACCCGCTGCTGCTCTCCGCCTGACAGCTCCGCGGGATAGGCGCCCTCGCGGTGGGACATGCCCACCTTGGCCAGCAGCGCCCGGGCCCGCTCGGTGGCCTCCTGCACGCTCTGCTTCCTCACGTGCACCGGCGCCTCGATGATGTTGCCCAGCGCCGTGCGGTGCGCGAACAGGTGCCACTGCTGGAACACGAAGCCCACCCGCTGGCGGATGCTCAGCAGCTGCGCCGCCTGCTTCTTCCCGCGGCCGGCCTCCAGGGGGATGTCGCCCACCTGGATCGAACCCGAATCAAAGGACTCCAGCCCATTGAGGCACCGCAAGAGCGTGCTCTTGCCGCCTCCCGAGGGCCCCACCAACGCCACCACCTCGCCTTTGCCAAAGCGGGCGCTGATGCCGTCCAGCACCGTACGGCCCTCGTAGCGCTTGGTCAGGTTCTGTACTTCGATCATGCACGCTCCAACTTCGCCTCGAGGCGACGCGCGAGACGGGACAGAGGGTAACTCATTGCCAGGTAGAGCGCCGCACACAACGCGCCAGGTAGCAACCAGCTCCGAACATCCACCGCGGTGATAGTCATCCGCTTGGTCAGCTCCACCACCGAAATCACCGACACCAGCGAGCTGTCCTTCAGCAGCGCGATGAAGTCGTTCGTCGCGCCGGGCAGCGCCACCCGGAACGCCTGCGGAATCACCACCCGCCTGAGCGCCAGGCGAGTAGGCATTCCCAGCGCGAGCGCCGCCTCCAGCTGCCCCTTGGGCACCGCCAGGATGCCGGCGCGGTACACCTCGGACTCGTAGGCGGCGTAGTTGAGCCCCAGGCCCAGGATGGCGGCGGTGATGGGGTCCAGCTTCAGCACGCTCGCCAGCCCGTAATAGAGCACGTACAGCTGCAGCAGCACCGGGGTGCCCCGCAGCAGCTCCACATAGGCCGTGGACAGCCCGCCCAGCCACTTCGGCCCATACAGCCGCACCAGCGCCAGCAACATGCCCAGCGGGATGGCCAGCGCCATGGCGCCCACCGACACCAGCAGCGTCACCCCCGCGCCCTGGAGGAACAGCTGCACGTGCCCGCCGCTCATGCGCGTGGTGCGCGTCTCGGAGAGCACCTCGCGCGTCTGCGCCTCCGTCCAGTCCACCATGCGCTGCTGCGCCGCGCCGTCGATGTTCCAGCGCCTCAGAATGGCCCGCAGCTCTCCGGAGCGGGCAATCCGGCCCAGCGCGTCATCCAGCGCCAGGCGCAGGTCGTCCTCTCCCTTGCGCACCGCGATGGAGTAGTAGCCCTCGCCCACGTCGCCCACCACCCGCAGGTTCGCGCGCGGCTGGCCGTAGCGCTGGGCGATCAGGTCGTCCATCAGCACCGCGTCCAGCCGGCCCTGCTCCAGGTCGATGTAGGGCTCCTCCACGCCCTCGTAAGGCACCGCCTGCGCGCCGCTGCGCAGCAGCAGCTCCCACGCCTGGGAGTTGGACAGCGTCCCCACCCGGCGGCCCTTCAGCGAGTCCAACCCCGTGACGGTGGCGTTGTCGCGCTGCGCCATGAGCCGCAGGTTGAAGAGGTAGTACGGGCGGGTGAAGAGCACCCGGCCCGAGCGGGCGGGGGTGATCTCCATGCCGTTCATCGCCACGTCGAACGAGCCGCGCTCCAGCGAGGGGATGAGGTTGGACCAGTCGTTCTGGACGAGCTGGGCTTTGACCCCCAGCTCCCGCGCCAGCGCGTCCGCCAGCTCCACCTCGAAGCCCCGGTACTTGCCCGGAGCGTCGGGGTCCTCCATGGCGTAGGGCTCGCCCCCCTGGGCATCGGCGCCCCAGCGGAGCACTCCCGCGCGCTGCACGCGCTCGAGCCCTGGCGCCCCCTCCTCCCGGCACGACGTGAGCACCACCAGCAGCAAGGGCGCCCAGAGCGCCCACAGAGAACGGCGAGGCCGGCGGGTAGGTGCGTTCACGTGTCGATTCACCCCGTGGAGAGAGTGCGCTGCGCTGGGCTGCCTGCCCTGGTTGGCGCCGGGCGGGCTCTCCCGAGGCCGCCAGCCGCGCCCCACTGGTATCACTTTGACGCAGGTAGGTGTTACCAGGGGTTGCTTCCCCTCTCACTCCGAGATTAGGGGAGAGGTACTGACCATGGCCACGCTCGCTCGCTTCCCCCATCCGTTCCTGCCCACCACCCGCGCCGACATGCAGGCACGGGGCTGGGACCAGCTCGACATCATCATCGTCAGCGGGGACGCCTATGTGGACCACCCCGCCTTCGGCCCGGTGCTCATCGCCCGGTTCCTCGAGGGGCGCGGCTTCAAGGTGGGCATCATCGCCCAGCCGGACTGGCAGTCGGCGGACCCCTTCAAGGTCCTGGGCAAGCCGCGGCTGTTCTTCGGGGTGGCCGCCGGCAACCTCGACTCGATGCTCAACCGGCTCACCGCGCAGAAGAAGAACCGCTCGGAGGACCAGTACAGCCCCGGCGGGCGCACCAACTGCCGGCCCGACCGCGCCACCATCGTCTACGCCCAGCGCTGCCGCGAGGCCTACCCGGAGGTGCCCATCGTCCTGGGCGGCATCGAGGCCTCGCTGCGCCGCATCGCGCACTACGACTACTGGAGCGACAAGGTGCGCCGCTCCATCCTCCTGGACGCCAAGGCGGACCTGCTCATCTTCGGCATGGGAGAGCGCCCCGTGTGGGAGGTGGCCGACCGCCTGCGCCGCGGAGAGACCATCGATCAGATCCGCGACGTGCGCGGCACCGCGTACCTCATCAACGACGCGGAGATGAAGGTGCACGAGGCGGACCCCGCCAAGCGCGCCGCGGACCGCAAGACGGTGGTGCTGCCCTCGTATGAAGAGGTGATCGCCGACAAGCGCGCCTTCGCGGTGATGACGCGCGACTTCCAGATGGAGACCAACCCGGGCAACGCGCGCGCGGTGGCGCAGCGCCACGGCAACCGCGGCATCTTCATGAACCCGCCCGCGCTGCCGCTGGAGGACGGCGTGGGCACGGGCGCCGGCGCGGTGGCGATGGACGAGATGTACGACTTGCCGTTCAACCGCGTGCCTCACCCCATGTACAAGGAGGGCATCCCCGCCTACGAGACGGTGAAGCACTCCATCGTGCTGATGCGCGGGTGCTTCGGCGGGTGCACCTTCTGCTCCATCACCGAGCACGAGGGCCGCGTCATCCAGAGCCGCTCGGCGGAGAGCGTGCTGCGCGAGGTGCGGGCGCTGCGGCGCATGGGCGACTTCCGCGGAACGATTACGGACCTGGGTGGCCCCACCGCCAACATGTACAAGCTCAAGTGCAAGAGCGAGGACATCGAGCGCAAGTGCCGCAAGCTGTCGTGTGTGCACCCCGGGGTGTGCGAGAACCTCCAGACGGACCACGGGCCGCTGATCGACGTGATGAAGCAGGTGCGCGCCGAGGAGGGCGTGAAGCACGTCTTCATCGCCAGCGGCGTGCGGTACGATCTGGCCGAGCGCTCGCCCGAGTACGTGAAGGAGCTTGCCGCGCACCACGTGGGCGGGCAGCTCTCGGTGGCGCCCGAGCACGTGTCTCCGCGCGTGCTGGAGAAGATGAAGAAGCCCGGCATCGAGAGCTTCGAGCGCTTCCAGCACATGTTCGCCTGCGCCAGCGAGGAGGCCGGCAAGGAGCAGTACGACATTCCGTACTTCATCAGCGGCCACCCCGGCTCGGCGCTGGAGGACATGATCGACCTGGCGCTGTGGCTGAAGCAGAACGGCAAGCGCCCGCGCCAGGTGCAGGACTTCATCCCCACGCCCATGGCCGTGGCCACCGCGATGTACTACTCGGGCTTCGATCCGCTGAAGATGGAGCCCGTCTACACCGCGCGCGGGCTACGGGAGAAGAAGCTGCAGAAGGCGCTGCTGCTGTACTGGAACCCCGAGCAGTGGCCGCTGGTGCGCGAGGCGCTGGAGCAGGCCGGGCGCGAGGACCTCATCGGCCGGGGCCCCCACGCGCTGGTGCCGCCCGAGACTCCCGCCGAGGCCGAGCGCCGCCGCAGGGCCGAGGAGCGCCGGGCGCAGTAAGGCCGGCGCGCGCTGCCCCGCCCGGAGTCAGGGCTGAGGAGCCAGCGTCAGCAGTGCCTCCAGCAACGGGTTGGCGTGCGCGCTCTTTCGCCAGGCCGCGTAAATGGGGAACTCGCGCACGGGCTGAGTGAGTGGCAGCGCCACGACGCCGGGCACCCGTGGCCCCTTGGGCTGCAGCGAGGCCAGCAGCGAGTAGCCCAGCCCCGCTGCCACGAAGCCCAGGATCGTCTCCGAGGAGTCCGCTGCGTGCAGCCGGCGGGGCGTCACCCCATGGTGCGCGAGCGCGGACAGCTGGAGCTCCCGAAGCTGGAGATCCGCGCTGTAGGTGATGAAGGGCTCGTCCCCGAGCTGCCGGGGCTCCACCCTTCCCTTCTGCGCCAGGGGATGATCGGACGGGAAGACGAGGAAAGGGCGCGTCTTGCCCACCGGGCGGGCCTCCAGATCCGCGGGCACTTCGGTGAGGTGATCCACCAGCAGATCCGCCTCGCCCGAGCGCACCAGGGCCACCGCGGGGACCTTGGACTCGAAGAGCTCCACCTCGATGTCGGCCCGCTGGCGCTGCAGCCGCCGCAGCCACGGAGGCAGCAGGTAGCGCAGCACATGCCCCGAGGCGTGGATGCGCAGCCGGCCTCCCACCTCCCCCGAGCGCAGCGAGCGCGCCACCGCGCCCAGCCCCTCCAGGAAGGGCGCCACGTAGCCGTACAGCGCCCGGCCCTGTGGCGTGAGGATGACCCGGTCCTTGCCTACCCGCTCGAAGAGCCGCACGCCCAGCTCGGACTCCAGCCGCTTGACCTGCTGGTGCACGCCTGGCTGGGTGATGGGGTACGGGAATGAACGAGCCGCGCGCGCGTACCCCTCGCACCGTGCCACCCAGTAGAAGCCCTCGAGCCGCTGGAGCTGAATCATTCACTCCACGTTATCGAAACCGCATGGATTAGTTCCATGCAGTTGGCGACGCAAATGGGCATTCTCATCCCTGTCAACGCAACGAGTTCCGGAGGAAACCCCATGTCGCGCACCCCCAACACCACCGCCGTGCAGCCCGTCCACAGCCATGCCTGGGTGATTCAGACGTGGCTCTCGTTCGTCCTGGCCGTGGGCGTGACGGCGATGGGCGTCTACCACCTGCCCGTGGATGGCTGGATCAAGGCTTTCCTGAGCATGGGCCTGCTCTTCACCATCGGCTCTACCTTCAGCCTGGCCAAGACGCTGCGCGACGTGCACGAGCAGCAGCGCATCACCGCCCGCATCGACGAGGCGCGCATGACCAAGCTGCTCGCCGAGGTGGACCCGCTCTCTCCCAAGCTGTAAGCGCCGGGCTTAAGCCCCGGTGGAGTTGCGGAACGGCCGAAGGAAGTCGTCCGCCTCCGCCGCAACGCGCCCCAGCGAGGCCACCAGCTCGTGGCCATCATCCACCTCGACGAGCCGCACGTGGCGCTTGCCCCGCGCCCACTGCCGCGAGGTGGCGATGTCGCACGTGTCATCCTGACGCCCGTGGACGATGAGGGTGGGCACGCGCACGTCGGGCCAGCCGCCTCCGCGCGCGTCGATGGCCTCCAGGTCCTGGACGAAGCCGAAGTCCACCCGGGCCATGCGCTTCTCGGCGTGGTCCTGCAGCTCTATCCAGCCGCTCTCTTCCCACCGGCGCATGCCCGGCTCGCCCACGCGGCGGCGCATCTGCTCCATGCCCCTCAGCGCGGGGGCCAGCAGCACCAGCGCGCACACCCGCGCGTCCTCCTCCGCCACCCGGCAGGCCGCCAGCCCACCCAGGCTCGAGCCGAAGAGCACCGCCCGCTCTCGCTCCTCGCCCATGGCCTCGCGCACCGTGCGCAACATGGCGCTCAGGCGCAGGTGCTCCAGCGAGGGCTGCCGCAGGTTCAGCCGCCGAAGCTGGATGCCCTGGCGCGCGTAGTGCTCCGAGAGCGCCACGCCCTTCGAGGACTCGGGCCCCGAGGCGAAGCCATGCAGGTACAGCCACCGCGGGCCCTGCTCCGGACCATGCTCGACATTCATGGGGCCGCAATGTACCTCCTTGCCCCATGCGCTTCGCCATCATTGGAGCCGGCGCCGTGGGGGGCTACTTCGGCGCGCGGCTCGTCCGCGCGGGACATGAAGTCACCTTCCTCGCCCGGGGCTCACACCTGGCCGCCATCCGCGAGCGGGGCTGGAGATTCGCAGTCCCTCGGGAGACTTCACCGTCCAGGCCCGCGCCGAGTCCGAGCCCGCTCAGGTAGGGCCGGTGGACGTGGTGATGCTCGCCGTCAAGACGTACGACAACGCCACCGCGCTGCCCACGGTACGCGCCCTGCTCTCCTCGGCGGAGCGCTCCGTCGTGCTGCCTCTGCAGAATGGCGTCGACAGCCCCAGCGAGCTGGCGGCGCTCATGGGCCAGCAAGCCGTGTTGGGCGGCTCGGCCTATATCTCCACGGCGGTCACCGCGCCGGGCGTCATCACCCAGACGGGAGCGCACCAGCGCATCACCCTGGGCGAGTTCTTCGGGGACACCTCCCGCCTGTCCCCGCGCGTGGAGTCCATCCGCGATGCGCTCGCCAGCGCGGGCATCAACGTCACCGCCGTACCCGATGCGAAGGTGTCGCTCTGGGACAAGCTCATCTTCCTGGCGCCCTTCGCCGGCCTGCTGGGCTGTGCCCGGCTGCCGCTGGGCCGGCTGTGGGCCCTGCCCGCCTCGCGAGAGACGTACCTCGCGGCGGCGGCCGAGGTGGCCAGCGTCGCCAGGGCCGAGGGTGTGGCGATCGAGACACGGATGGACCAGTTGGAGCAGACCGTGAGCAAGCTCACGCCCGACATCCGCGCCTCGCTCCTGGTGGACCTGGAACAGGGCAAACCCATCGAGGTGGAGGCCCTGCTGGGCTCCGTGGTCCGCCGGGGGCGCGCGGCCAACGTGCCGACTCCGGTGATGGCCACTTTCTACGGTGTGCTCAAGCCTCACGAGCATGGGCAGCGCCCGGGCTGAGGCTTTCAAGGGTACCTCGCATGGTGAGCAGGCGAGCCTGGATCCGCCTGCTTGCTTCGTGGGGTTTTTGACGAACGTTGGCGTGTTGCCAGCCCAGCCCCGTGGTGGCGCCGCCCTCGTTCTCAACGCCCATGAAAGAATCCCCGCGTGCATCGCGAGCGACCTTGCATCCTCAATGTGAATGACAATCCGGCGGCGCTGTATCTCACCTCGTTGACGCTGCAGCGCGCGGGCTACGACGTGCTCGAAGCCCGGTCCGGAATCGAGGCGCTGCGAGCAGCGGAGCGAGCGCCTGATCTCGTCCTGTTGGATGTACGGCTCCCGGACCTGAGCGGCCACGAGGTGTGCTCACGCCTGAAGTCCAACCCCAAGACCAGCGCCATCGCGGTGCTTCAGACGTCGGCGGCGGACATCAGTGGCCAGGCACGCACGCTGGGGCTGGAGGCCGGGGCGGACGGCTACCTGTCTCAGCCCTACGAGGAACGGGAGCTGCTGGCCTGGGTGAATGCCCTGCTGCGCGCACGCAGAAACCTCTTGGAGAGCCATGACCGGCTGTCGCGGCTCCAGCACGTCACCGCCGCGCTGTGCGATGCGGCGAGCTCCGAAGAGGTCAACGACGTCATCCTTCAGCAGGGGCTCGAGGCGCTGCGGGCGACCGCTGGCGCGGTGGCCCTGCTCGCGGCGGATGAGCAGCACGTGGAGCTGGTGAGCTCGCGCGGCTACCCCCAGGAGGTCGTCGAGAGCTTCCGCGTCCAGCCGCTGAGCGCGCCGACCCCCATCTGCCACGCCATCGTGCGAGACGAGCCCGTCTATCTGGAGAGTCTCGAGGCAATGCAGCGCAAGTTCCCCTCCATCTCTCACATCAACGTGGTGGGAGGCTCGCGCGTGGCGTTGCCCTTCTCCACGAGCACGGGGCTGCGCGGCTGCCTGGCGCTGTCGTTCTCCCAGTGGCGTACCTTCGGCAACCATGACCGCGACTTCATGGTGACCCTGGCGCACCAGTCTGGCCAGGCCATCGATCGGGCACAGTTGTACTCCCGGGCCCGCGCCCTCACCCGCTCGCGTGAGGAGCTGCTGGCCATCGTGGCGCATGACCTGCGCAACCCGCTCACCACGGTGACGACGTCCGCGGGCCTCATCCGCAGGAACCTGCCCGCGCTGGGGGCGCAGAAGCTGACCCCGAAGCTGGACTCCATCGAGCGCGCGGCCCAGCGCATGAACCACCTCATCCAGGATCTGCTGGATCTGGCCCGGTTCCAGGCCGGCACGCTCGTGCTGCGCCAAAAGCCGCACCCGGCGAGCGAGCTGCTCCAGGAGGTTCATGACAGCCATGTGGTGCAGGCCGCGGAGAAGTCCGTGCGGCTGCGCATGGATCTGCATGAGCCGGTGGCCCAGGTGCTGTGCGACCGCGAGCGCGTGCTCCAGGTCTTCTCCAACCTGGTGGGCAACGCCATCAAGTTCACCCCCGAGGGGGGAGAGATCACCCTGGTCAGCTCGCCCAGGGACCATGGCGTGCTGTTCGGGGTGAAGGACACCGGGCCCGGCATCCCCTCTGAGCACCTGCCGCGCCTCTTCGAGCGCTTCTTTCAGGTGAACCCCGCCGACCGCAATGGCCTGGGCCTGGGCCTGTCGATCGCCAAGGCCCTGGTGGACGCGCACGGCGGGGTGCTCTCGGTGGAGAGCACGGTGGGCCAGGGCACGAGCTTCTCCTTCACCCTGCCGAGTGAGCCCCCGGAGCCGCCGAACACCTAATGGGTGGCGGGCTGCCGCAGCAGCGCCAGGGCCCGCTGGAAGTCCTCGGGCAGCGGGGCCTCGACGCGCAGCTCCTGGTCCGTGGCGGGGTGTGGCAGCGTGAGGCGCAGCGCGTGCAGTGCCTGCCGCCCCAGCGCCAGCGCGGCCGGGTGCTCCCGGGCCTCTCGCGGGCCATAGAGGCCATCTCCCAGCACCGGGTGGCCCGCCTCCGAGAGCTGCACGCGAATCTGGTGCGTGCGCCCCGTCTCCAGCCGCACCTCCAGCAGCGTGGCGCCCACGAGCCGCTCGCGCACCTCGAACGAGAGCGCCGCGCGCCGGGCCGAGCGCACCCGGGTGGTGTACTTCCGGGGGTTCTCCGGGTCGCGGCCGTAAGGGCCTTCCAGCCGGCCCTGCTCGGGCGTCTCTCCGAGCACGAGCGTCCAGTAGCGCTTGTCCACGCGCTTGTCCTGGAAGGCTTTGTCCAGCGCCGCGACGGCGGCGTCCGTGCGCGCCAGCACCAGGCAGCCGCTCGTCTCGCGGTCCAACCGGTGCACCACCCCGGGCCGCGCGACGCCCTCCACGTCGAAGGGTGGCAGCCGCGCCGCGAGCAGCTCCACCACCGAGGCCTCCGCGCCGCCCGGCTCCACCACGAGCCCCGGCGGCTTGTTGACGATGACCAGCGCCTCGTCATCGTGGAGCACCGGCAGCCCGGGCCCTTCCACCGGGCGCCGCGGGGCGCCGCGCGGGGGTGGCAGCTCGAGCTCGATCTCCTCACCGCCCCAGAGCTTGCGCGTCGGCTGGCACTGCTTGCCGCGGATGCGCACGCGCCCCTGGGAGATCAGCGCGCGCGCCCGCTCCAGCGACAGGCCCGGCACCTGCTTGGACAGGTGCTTGTCCAGCCGCTCTCCGGCGGCCTCCCGGGGTACGGTCAGCTTCTGGGCGGCCATAGGGCTCCCGAGGCGCGCGCCTCAGCCATGCAGCCGCTCCAGGAAGCGCCGCAGGCGCTCGAGATCGAACGGCTTGGGTAGACACTCCAGCTCCCGGCTCTGGATGAAGGCCCGCGCATGCGGATCGAAGACGCCTCCGGACATCAGGCCCGTGCGCCGGGCCATGTCGGGCGACATGCGCTCCAGCTCCTGGAGGAACTGGACGCCGTTCATCTCCAGCATCATCACATCGCACAGGATGCTGTCGTAGCGCTCACCCCGGCCGATGAGCCGCAGCGCCTCGCGGGCATCCTGCACGGCGTGCACCTCGTGCAGCCCGCGCAAAAGCCGCCGCACCGCCGTGCCCACCGAGGGCTCATCGTCGATGAGCAGCACCCGCCGCCGCGCGACCATGGCGCTGCTGACCGCCGTGGGGGGCAGCGCGGGCGTCTCCTCCCGGTTGGTGAAGATGGGCATCACCAGCCGGAACATGCTGCCCCGCCCCGGTGTGCTGTTGACCTCGATCCAGCCGCCCATCACCTGCACCAGCGAGTTGGAGATGGACAACCCCAGCCCCGTGCCCACGCCCACCGGCTTGGTGGTGAAGAACGGATCGAAGATGTGCCGCTGCACCTCGGGCGTCATGCCCTGCCCGTTGTCCTCGACTTCGATGTAGACGCGGTCTCCCTGGGGCCGGGTGGCGATGCGCAGGCTGTTCTGCTCGACGGGCCGGTCCGTGGGCAGCGCCTGAATGGCGTTCACCAGCAGGTTGACGATGACCTGCCCCAGGCGGGCCTCGCTGCCGCGCACCGGAGGCACCTCATCGAGCGCCCGGGTGATGCGCGCGCGGTGCTGCACCTCGTTGCGCACGATGCGCAGCGCGCTCTGGATGACCCGGTGCACATCCACCGCGCCCAGGGCGTCGTCATCCGCCCGCGCGAAGAACTTCAGATCCTGGACGATGCCCCGCACGCGCCCGGCGCCCTCCAGCGACTCGAGCACCGCCTCGCGCAGCTCGGCGCGAGAGGCGGGATCCAGCTCATCCTGCGCGAGCTGCTCGGCGATGAAGGACAGGTTGGAGGAGATATACGCCAGCGGGTTGTTGATCTCGTGCGCCACGCCCGCCGCCAGCGTGCCCACCGACGCCATCCGGTCCGCCAGCCGCAGCTGCATCTCCAGCCGCCGCGCCTCGGTGACATCGCGGATGACGGCGACGAGGAAGCGCTCTCCGCCCCCCCCGGTGAAGGGCGCCTTCGTGGTGATGATGGTGCGCGCCTTGCCCAGGCTGTCGGTGAGCACCTCTTCGTTCTCGTTGGGCTTGCCGGCGGCGAAGACCTCTTCGTCCTTCTGCCAGAAGAGGTCCGCCTGGTGCGCGGGCACGAAGTCGTAGTCGGACTTGCCCAGCATCACCTCCTCCGGGTGGCCCATCATGCGCAAGAAGGCGGCGTTCATGGCGGAGAAGCGGTGCTCCCGGTCCTTCACGAAGACCGGATCCGGCACCGCGTCCAGGGTGTTCTTCAAGAAGTCCCGCGTGCGCTCCAGCTGCGCCTGCGCCCGGATGCGCGCCAGCTCCGCTCCGGCCCGGGCTCCCAGCGCGCCCAGCAGCGCATAGTCCATGATGCCCGCCTCGAAGGGCTGCCGGTGCGCCACGGCCAGCACTCCCACGGGCTCGTGCCGGGCATTCCTCAGCGCCATCCCCAGGTAGGCCCGCGCGCCCACCCGCCGCAGCAGCTCGTCCTCCGGGAAGCGCGTCCCCAGCTCATCGGCGACATGGCTGGTGCCCAGCTCGATGGCCGCCTGATGCGCCGTGCCCCGCAGGGGCTGGGTGAGCGGCGCCTGGGGGCCCCCCTCCGTCCACACCGCGAGCACCTGCAAGTGCTGGCGATCGGGCGTGAGCGTGCCCACCAGCGCGGTGCTCACGCGGAACGCCTGCCCCACGTGCGCCACCAGCGAGTGGAAGAAGTCCTGGCCACTCTCCGCCGAGGTGCTGGAGAGCAGCGTGTAGAGCGCCTCCTGCGGGGTGACTCCCGGCTGCTCCAACCGGTTCAGCGCGGGCGTCTCCATGCCATCCAGGTGCAGCCGGCGGCTGAGGGCAATGAGCCGCACGCCCCAGCCATCTCCCGGCGGCGCCAGGCACTCGTCCGCGCCCGCGCGCGCCAGCACCTCGCGCTCGGCCTCTGGCCGCTGCGTCAAGACGATCAGCTGGGTGCGGGTGGAGGAGCGCCGCGCATGCACCTGGCGGCACAGCGAGACCAGCGCCTCCAGGGAGGGCTCGGCATCCCCCAGCACCACCAGGCCCGGAGGCAGCCTGTCGGGCAGTTGGTGCAACCCGTCCACCTGGAGCACGGCGCTGCGTGGCTCCTGTCCACCCTCACCCCGGAGCCGCCGCTCAAGCTGCTCGCGCAGCGGCGGTGGCACCTTCAACAGAATGACTTGCACCGAGCCTCATCCTTCCGAGAACGCACCCAGGATGACCCGGGCCCGGCCTTCCATGGGCAGCGAGTGTTCCTCCACGGTGGTAAAGCCCCGCTCACGTGCCAGCTCCGCCAGGTAACGCCTCCAGGGATTGTACGGCATGCTGTTGTCGGAGCAGCAGGGGACCACGGCGAATGGCCTTCGGTGCAGGGCCGCGTACTCGATGATGATCCGCGTCGCTCCGTCCGGGTGCATCCCCACCAGCAGGTCCGCCTCGCAGGGCTCCTCCAGCGTGAAGGCGCGCTCGGCGAAGCGCACAGGTAGGTGCTTGTGGCGCAGATCGAACGTGGTGACGGTGCGCCCCAGCTTTGTCAAAGCTTCGTTCAGCCTTCCCTGACCTCCGGCGATGTCGAAGATGCGAGGGGCGGCGAAGCGCTCGACGATAAAGCTGGCGAAGAGATCGAAACGGCGCTTGTCGGCCATGCCTTGTCTGTACCTCAAACGCCGGGTGTGAGCTGCGGAAGAAAGCACCAGGGCCCCGGCGGTCCGCCTACCGGGCCGGTGCCGCCGACAGGCGGCTGGCTGGCTGGCTGGCGCGGGCCCGCGGCTACACCGTCTGAGAGAAGCGGGGCTTGTCGCGCCAGGCCAGGTAGGCGTCGAAGACCATGGCGACGTTGCGCACGAAGAGCCGGCCCAGCGGCGTGAGCTCGAGCTGGCTGCCGGTGCGAATCACCAGCCCGTCCTCCTCGAAGGAGCGCAGCCGCTCCAGCTCCAGCGCGAAGTCGCGCGTGGCGTGGGGGCCCAGGTCCACCCAGAAGTTGCACATGAGCTGGGTGATGATCGCTCGGCGGCGCTTGTCGTCCTCGGACAGGTAGATGCCCCGCTCGGTGGCGAAGCTCCCCTGTTTGACGTTCGCCGCGTAGCGCGGAAGCTGGCGGACGTTCTGGAAGTAGGCCCCCGCCACATCGCTGATGCCCGTGCTGCCCAGCGCCACCACGTCCGTGGCGGACTTCACCGTGTAGCCCTGGAAGTTGCGCCCCAGCTTGCGCCGCTCCTGGGCTCGCGCCAGCTCGTCCTCCGGCACCGCGAAGTGGTCCATGCCGATGGGCCGGTAGCCCGCCTCCACGAAGGTGGCGTAGGCGGCGCGGAACAGCTCCAGCTTGGCCCGCCCGGTGGGAATGGCCTCCGCGGGCATCCGCCGCTGGTGCTTGAGCACGTCCGGCATGAAGGCGAAGGAGTACACCGCCAGCCGGTCCGGCCTCATCTCCAGCACCTGAGAGAGCGTGCGCGCCCAGCCCTCCGGCTCCTGGTGCGGCAGCCCGTAGATGAGATCGAAGTTCACCCCGGTGAAGCCCAGCTCCCGCGCCTGCTCCAGCAGCGCCCGCGTCTGCTGGGGCGTCTGCAGGCGGTTGGTCGCGTGCTGCACCCGGGGGTTGAAGTCCTGCAGGCCCATGGAGACGCGGTTGAAGCCCAGCTGGCGCAGCAGCTCGAGCTGCCCCGGGCTCGTCACCGCGGGGTGCGCCTCGATGGCGATCTCCGCGTCCGGCAGCGGCGTGAAGCGCCGGGTGAGCTCGGTCCACAGCCGCTCGAGCTGCGCCTCGGAGAGGAACGTGGGCGTGCCACCGCCCCAGTGCACCTGCGACAGGGTGCGCCGCGAGCCCAGCCGCTCCACCACCAGGTCCAGCTCCTGCGTCAGCTGGTCGAGGTAGCGATCCGTCGCGCACATCTCCCGAGCGACGACGACGTTGCATCCGCAGTACCAGCAGAGGCTGCGGCAGAACGGCAGGTGAATGTAGAGCGAGAGGGGCTCGGCGGGGCCTGCTCGCCCAGCGAGCTCCAGGCGCTCGGCGAAGGCGGAGGCGTTGAGATCATGCCGCCACTCGGGAACGGTGGGGTAGCTGGTGTAGCGCGGCCCAGGGACGTCGTACCGGCGCATCAACTCTTCAGAGGGAGTCGGGACTTCCAGGGGGGCGAGCATACCCCCTGGTGATTCCAAGCCCCGTGCCAACCCCTGTCCCAGCGCGAGGGCCCTGGCCGCCGCGCAGGATTGGCACCCGGGCGCAAGGATTGCGCGCCCGGATGCCAGGCTGGCCGCTTACTGCCGGCGCCGGCGGGCCAGCAGCACCGAGAGCACCGCCAGGCCCATCATCGCCAGCGAGGAGGGCGAGCCCCCGGAGGCCGCGCAGCCGCTGCCCAGCAGCGCCCGATCGATCTTCCGGGGCACCACCGTCCAGGTGGCCGAGGCCGGCGTCGCGTCCTGGTTGCCCGCGGCATCCCGCGCGCGCACCTGGAGCGTGTGCTCCCCCAGGGCCAGGTCCTCGAAGGTGACCGAGGCCGAGCACGGGGCGAAGGCCGCGCCATCGAGGCTGCACTCATATGTCACGTCCGGCTCGGTCGCGCTGAAGGTGAAGGCCGCGTCCGGGTTCTCGGTCTCCTGCGTGGGCCCGGTGACGATGCTCGTGTCCGGAGGCGTGGTGTCCACGGTGAAGTTCCTCTCGGCGGACGGGGTGCTGTTGCGGCCCCGGGCATCCGTGGCGATGGCCACGATGGCGTAGGGCCCATCCGCCAGCGCGGTGGTGGGCGTGAAGCTCCAGTTGCCCGAAGCGTCCGCCGTCACCGTTCCCACCGGCGAGCCGTTCAAGCGCACCGTCACCGTGTTGTTCGCATCCGCGGTGCCGGTGATGGTGGGCGTGTTGTCGCTCGTCACCGCGTTCTGCACCGGGGTGAGCACCACGGGCACGCCCACCACCGTGGTGTCGATGATGAAGCGGTTGACGTTGGAGCGGGGGCTGGTGTTGCCCGCCGCGTCCCGGGCCTCGGCGCTGGCGTCGTACGTGCCCTGCGCCAGCGGTGTGGCGGGGGTGAACGTCCAGCTGCCCGCCGCGTCCGCGGTGGTGGTGCCCAGCTGCGTGCCATCCAGGAAGACGATGACGGTGACACCGGGCTCGGCGATGCCGGTGAAGTCCGGCGTGGTGTCGTTCGTCTCCGCGTTGTTCGCCGGAGTGATGAGCACCGGAGCCTCCGGAGGCGTGGTGTCCACCGTGAACGTGTGGGTGTTCGAGTCCGCGCTGGTGTTGCCCACCGGATCCGTCGCCGTGGCCTTCACCGTGTGCTGGCCTTCCGCCAGCGCCGTGGTGGGCGTGAAGCTCCAGGCCCCCGTGCCATCCGCGATGACGGTACCCACCACCGCGCCGTCCACGATGACGGTGACGGTGTTACCGGCCTCCGCCGTGCCGCTGTAGGCCGGCGTGTTGTCGGTGATGACCGCGCCATTGGCCGGCGTGAGCACCACCGGCGCCTGCGCGGTGGTGTCCACCGTGAAGGTGTTGGTGTTGGAGTCCTGGCTGACGTTGCCCGTGGCGTCCTCGGCCGTGGCCTTCACCGCGTGAGCGCCATCGGCCAGCGCCGTGCCCGGAGTGAAGCTCCAGTTGCCCGCCGCGTCCGCCGTGATGGTGCCCACCGAAGCCCCGTCCACGATGACGGTGACGGTGCTGCCCGGCTCCGCGGTGCCGCTGTAGGTCGGCGTGTTGTCGTTGATCGTCGCGCCGTTGGCCGGCGTGAGCACCACCGGAGCGGGCGGAGGCGTGGCGTCCACGATGAACGTGTTGGTGTTGGAGCTGGGGCTGGTGTTGCCCACCGCGTCCGTGGCCGTGGCCCTCACCGTGTGGGTGCCGTTGAGCAGGCCCGTGGTGGGCGTGAAGCTCCAGGTGCCCGCCGCGGTAGCCGTGGTGGTGCCCACCTGCGTGCCGTCCACGATGACCGCCACGGTGGAGCCCGGCTCCGCCGTGCCGCTGTAGGTCGGCGTGTTGTCGTTGATCGTCACGCCGTCGGCAGGAGTGAGCACCACCGGGGCCGCTGGCGCCGCGGTGTCCACCATGAAGGTGTTGGTGTTGGAGCTCGGGCTGGTGTTACCCACCGTGTCCGTCGCCGTGGCCCTCACCGTGTGCTGGCCATCGGCCAGCGCCGTGGTGGGCGTGAAGCTCCAGGCCCCCGTCGCATCCGCCGTGGTGGTGCCTACCGAGGCCCCGTCCACGATGATGGTGACGGTGACGCCCGCCTCCGCCGTGCCGCTGTAGGCCGGCGTGTTGTCGGTGATGACCGCGCCATCCGCCGGGGTGAGCACCACCGGAGCGGCCGGAGGCGTGGTGTCCACCGTGAAGGTGTTGGTGTTGGAGTTGGCGCTGGTGTTGCCCGCCGCGTCCGTCGCCGTGGCCCTCACTGTGTGCTGGCCGTCCGCCAGGGCCGTGGTGGGCGTGAAGCTCCAGGCGCCCGCTGCGTTGGCCGTGGTGGTACCCACCGAGGCGCCGTCCACGAAGATGTTCACGGTGGAGCCCGCCTCCGCCGTGCCGCTGTAGGTCGGCGTGTTGTCGCTCGTCACCGAGCCGTCGGCCGGGGCGAGCACCACCGGCGCCGCCGGAGCAAGCGTATCCACCGTGAAGGCGTTGGTGTTGGAGCTGAGGCTGGTGTTGCCCGCGGCATCCGTCGCCGTGGCCCGCACCGTGTGAGGCCCATCCGCCAGCGCCACGATCGGCGTGAAGCTCCAGGCGCCCGAGGCATCCGCCGTAGCCGTCCCCACGGGAGTGCCATCCACGATGACGACGACGGTGGAGCCTCCCTCCGCCGTGCCGCTGTAGGTCGGCGTGTTGTCGCTCGTCACCGTGCCATCGGCCGGCGTGAGCACCACTGGGGCCGCGGGGGCCACCGTGTCCACCGTGAAGGTGTTGGTGTTCGAGTTGGGGCTGGTGTTGCCCGCCAGGTCCGTGGCCGTGGCCCTCACCGTGTACGTGCCATCCGCCAGCACCGTAGCGGGCGTGAAGCTCCAGTTGCCCCCCGCGGTGGCCGTGGTGGTGCCCACCGAAGCGCCGTTCACGAAGATGGTGACGGTGCTGCCCCCCTCCGCCGTGCCGCTGTAGGTCGGCGTGTTGTCATTCGTCACCGAGCCGTCCGCTGGCATGAGCACCACTGGAGCGGCCGGGGACGTCGTATCCACCGTGAAGGTATTGGTGTTGGAGTTGGGGCTGGTGTTGCCCGTCGTATCCGTGGCCGTGACCCGCACCGTGTGCTGGCCGTCCGCCAGGGCCGTGGTGGGCGTGAAGCTCCAGGTGCCCGCCGCCGTGGCCGTGGTGGTGCCCACCGAGGCTCCGTCCACGAAGATGGTGACGGTGGAGCCCGCCTCCGCCGTGCCGCTGTAGGTCGGCGTGTTGTCGCTCGTCACCGTGCCATCGGCCGGCGTGAGCACCACTGGGATCTCAGGACCGGTGGTGTCCACCGTGAAGGCGTTGGTGTTGGAGCTGGGGCTGGTGTTGCCCGCCGCATCCGTCGCCGTCGCCCGCACCGTGTGAGGCCCATCCGCCAGCGCCACGGCCGGCGTGAAGCTCCAGGCGCCCGCCGCGTTGGCCGTGGTGGTGCCCACCGGGGTGCCATCCACGATGACGGTGACGGTGGAGCCTGCCTCCGCCGTGCCGCTGTAGGTCGGCGTGTTGTCGCTGATCGTCGCGCCGTCTGCCGGAGCGTTCACCACCGGGGCGGCCGGAGGCGTGGTGTCCACCGTGAAGGTGTTGGTGTTGGAGTTGGCGCTGGTGTTGCCCGCCGCATCCGTCGCCGTGGCCCGCACCGTGTACGTGCCGTCCACCAGCGCCGTGCCGGGCGTGAAGCTCCAGGCGCCCGCCGCCGTGGCCGTGGTGGTACCCACCGGGGTGCCATCCACGATGACGGTAACGGTGGAGCCCGCCTCCGCTGTGCCGCTGTAGGTCGGCGTGTTGTCACTCGTCACCGAGCCGTTGGCCGGCGTGCTCACCACCGGAGCCGCGGGGGCCGCGGTGTCCACAATGAACGTGTTGGTGTTGGAGTTGGGGCTGGTGTTGCCCGCCGCATCCGTCGCCGTGGCCCGCACCGTGTGCTGGCCGTCCGCCAGGGCCGTGGCCGGGGTGAAGCTCCAGGTGCCCGCCGCCGTGGCCGTGGTGGTACCCACCTGGGTGCCATCCACGATGACGGTGACGGTGGAGCCCGCCTCCGCCGTGCCGCTGTAGACCGGAGTGTTGTCACTCGTTACCGAGCCGTTGGCCGGCGTGCTCACCACCGGAGCGGCCGGAGGCGTGGTGTCCACGATGAACGTGTTGGTGTTGGAGCTGGCGCTGGTGTTGCCCGCCGCGTCCGTCGCCGTGACCCGCACCGTGTGCTGGCCGTCCGCCAGGGCCGTAGCTGACGTGAAGGTCCAGGTGCCCGCTGCCGTGGCCGTGGTGGTGCCCACAGGGGTGCCGTCCACGATGACGGTGACGGTGGAGCCCGCCTCCGCCGTGCCGCTGTAGGCCGGAGTGTTGTCACTCGTTACCGAGCCGTTGGCCGGCGTGCTCACCACCGGAGCGGCCGGAGGCGTGGTGTCCACGATGAACGTGTTGGTGTTGGAGCTGGGGCTGGTGTTGCCCGCCGCGTCCGTCGCCGTGGCCCGCACCGTGTACGTACCGTCCGCCAGCGCCGTAGCTGACGTGAAGCTCCAGGTGCCCGCCGCCGTGGCCGTGGTGGTCCCAACCGAAGCGCCATTCACGATGATGGTGACGGTGCTGCCTGCCTCCGCCGTGCCGCTGTAGGTCGGCGTGTTGTCGCTCGTCACCGAGCCGTTGGCCGGCGTGCTCACCACCGGAGCGGCCGGAGGCGTGGTGTCCACCGTGAAGGTGTTGGTGTTGGAGTTGGGGCTGGTATTGCCCGCCGCATCAGTGGCCGTAGCCCGCACCGTATGCGTGCCATCCGCCAGCGCCGTGGCCGGGGTGAAGCTCCAGGTGCCCGCCGCCGTGGCCGTGGTGGTACCCACCGAGGCGCCGTCCACGAAGACAGTCACCGTCGAGCCGGGCTCCGCCGTACCGATGTAGGTCGGCGTGTTGTCATTCGTCACCGAGCCGTTGGCCGGCGTGCTCACCACGGGAGCAGCCGGAGGCATGGTGTCCACCGTGAAGGTGTTGGTGTTGGAGCTGGCGCTGGTGTTGCCCGCCGTATCCATGGCCGTGGCCCGCACCGTGTGCTGGCCGTCCGCCAGGGCCGCGGCCGGGGTGAAGCTCCAGGTACCCGCCGCCGAGGCTGTCGTCGTCCCCACCGAGGCGCCATCCACGATGATGGTGACGGTAACGCCCGCCTCCGCCGTGCCGCTGTAGGTCGGCGTGTTGTCGCTCGTCACCGAGCCATCGGCCGGGGTGAGCACCACTGGAGCAGCCGGAGGAATCGTGTCCACCGTGAAGTTATTGGTGTTGGAGCTGCCGCTGGTGTTGCCCGCCGGATCCGTGGCCGTGGCCCGCACCTGGTGAGGGCCATCCGCCAGGGGCACCACCGGAGTGAAGCTCCAGGTGCCCGCCGCCGTGGCCGTCGTCGTCCCGACAGGCACACCGTCCACGATGATGTTCACCGTGACGCCCGGCTCCGCCGTGCCGCCGTAGGTCGGCGTGTTGTCATTCGTCACCGAGCCATCCGCCGGAGCCAGCACCACCGGCGCTGGCGGAGGCGTCAGGTCCACCGTGAAGGTGTTGGTATTGCTCCGGGCGCTCTGCTGGCCCAGCCCCGTGTTGATCGCCACGGCGTAGACGGTGTGAACGCCCTGAGCCAGCGGCGCGCCCGGGGTGAAGGACCAGTTGCCCGCCGCATCCGGCGTTACCCGGCCCACCTGGGCCCCATCCACGAAGATGGCCACCTCGGTGCCCGCCGGGAATGGCGTGGACAGCGTGCCGGTGTACGTCGGCGTCGTGTCATTGGTGCTGGAGTTGTCCGCGGGCGTCACCACCACCGGCACGGGCAGCGGCGAGTAGCAGCCCGGCACCGTGCCGATGACACCGGTGGCGCCATTCTCCGCACCATAGTTCGGCCCGCCTGGAGCCGTGGGGTCCCCCTGCGTGCCCGCGTTACCGCCCACCACATTGGCAAGCGACGGCACGCAGGTGACGATGCCACAGGCCTGGAAGAGAACCCGGCCACCACCACCGCCACCACCCGGCCCAGCCCCCAAGACCGGGGTGTTGCTTCCGGTGCCTCCATTGGCCTGCAACGCGTTGCAGCTCGCGTTGCCCGCCAGGCGGACATGGATGGTGCCGCCGGCACCACCGCCTCCGCCCGCGTCCTGGACGTTGCCGAGGGCTGGGGCGTTGACGCCGTCACTCACGATTCTGCCAGTGCCGGTCAGCTCCGCCGCTCGGAAGAAGATGATGCCGCCACCCGTGCCACCCGACGAGAGCGTGCTGGTCGGAGCATGGCCCGCACCACCACCACCGCCAGGCACCAGGCGGTTGAGCTCGGAATAGACCAGCGCGGCACCTGGCTGTCCTCCCACCGGCCGGTTACCGTCCAGGGCCAGGTCGCTGTTTCCACCCTGGCCACCGGCTCCGCCGTTGCCACCACCACCACCACCCGCCCGGTAACACGCACCGCCACCGCCACCGTGCGTCACCCGGCCACGCCCTGCCTGATTCACTCCGTAGCGCGTCGGGGCGATGCCTTCGCCCTTGCGTCCACTCACCTGCTGCGGATCATCCAGGTTGCTGCATCCGGTGCGGCTGGCCGTCAGGTCCCGGACGGCGGGCCCCCCGCGGAACCCGCGGTTCAGGGCGGTGATGGCCGCGTTATTGAACACCGTGCCCGTGGCGAGGAACGCCAGCACACCACCGGTCGTCCCGTTCCATGACTCTGGGACGAGTCCGCCGGCCGTGATGGAGACCGAGGTGTACTCGGGCACGCGGACGAGTTGCGCGCCTGTCGCCCCGTACGAGTAGAGCAGCGGCTCGGTCAGCGTCACCGTGGTGGCCGTCGCCGAGAGGACCCGGCCCAGCTCCCAGCGGCCCACTGGATCATTGCTGATATCCACCGGGCCGGGATGCCCAGACGGGGGCTCGGGAGTAATGCCCGTCATCTGGATCACCATCACCAGATCGCCCGCCGCGATGCCCGGGTTGGAGGCAATCACGATGGAGCTGCTACCGGATGCCACCGCCGCCGATATCCGGGCGTAGCTATTGATGACGGTGTTGGACGCGCCTACCGAAAGCCCGCCGTTACGCCCAGTGCCCAGGCCGTACACGTCCGGCCCGGCCAGCGCTGGCAGCGAGAGTGCCAGCAGCGCCAGCAGCGCGGTGGAGATGAGGTTCCTCGAAGATACGTTCATCATGTGTCTCGTCTCCCGCGTTAGCGCTGCTGCTCGCCCTCGCGGGGCGTGGTGAGGAATTCGACCCGGCGGTTGGCCGCCCGGTCCTTCTCCGTGTTGCCCCGTGCAACGGGGCGATCCTTGCCGAAGCCCCGGGCCTCCAGCCGCCCGGGCGCCACACCCTTCTTGATCAGGTAGGCGCGCACCGCGTCCGCGCGCCGCTGCGACAGCTGGCGGTTGTGCTCCAACGTGCCGACGTCGTCCGTGTGGCCTTCGATCCAGACTTTCTCCAGCTCGGGGCGCTCGAGGATGATCTTGGCCACCTGATCCAGCACCTTGAAGCTGCGGCGCTGGATGGTCGCCTTGTCACTGTCGAAGTACACCTTCTCCTTGATCTCGATGCGGTCCTGCCGGATCTCCACCAGCTGCTTCTGCTCCACCGGGCAGCCCTGGTTCTCCACCGGGCCGGGCTCGGTCCGGCAGTTGTCGCGGTGATCCGGCAGCGTGTCGCCGTCGGTGTCCTTGGACGGGCAGCCCTGCAGCTCGGCGATGCCGGGCTCGGTCGGGCACCGGTCCTTCGCGTCCTCGATGCCGTCCTTGTCCGTGTCCGGGCAGCCCTGGAACTCGGCCACGCCCGGCACCTCGCGGCAGCGGTCCTCCGAGTCCTGGATGCCGTCCTTGTCCGTGTCCGGGCAGCCCTGGAACCGCGCCTCTCCGGCCACCGTCACGCACTTGTCCTCCGAGTCCTGGATGCCGTCCTTGTCCGTGTCCGGGCAGCCCTGGAACCGCGCCACTCCGGGCACCGTCACGCACTTGTCCTCCGGATCCATGACGCCGTCGCCGTCCGTGTCCTTCACCGGGCAGCCCTTCTCATCTACCCGCCCACCCTGGTTGGCGCACGTGTCCTCGCCGTTGCGCACCCCGTCGTTGTCCTCGTCCAGGTCCGGGCACTCGTCGGGCGTGTGCTTGCCGCCCACCACGCACTTGGGCGGCGTGTACTGGTAGGCCACGCCCAGCAGCGCGCGGAACCCGGGAGTGCCGGGCGCGTCGCCCAGGCCCAGGCCCGCCAGCGCGTAGGCCTCCACCCGCTCGCTCAGCGGCAGCCGCAGGCCGGCCAGCGCCTCGATCGCGCTGCTCTCGCGCTGCAGCGGCACGGAGGCGATCACGTTCAGCTCGCCGCGCAGCCGCTCGCCCGTGGTGGCCAGCACCGCGCCCAGCCGCATGGCGGTGCCCACCTCGTCCTGAATGTTCTCGTCCTCGCTCAGCGCCGTCTTCGCCCGCAGCGACAGGCCCGCGTCCAGCCCCGCGCGCAGGAAGCCGAAGCGCCGGCCCACCATCACGCTGGGAATGGTGCGCAGCGAGCTGTCACGCGCCAGCGCCGCGGCGCTGCCCACCGGCAACCCCACCTGCGCCCCCACCGACAGGTCCACCGGATCCTCGTCCCGCTGGGCCAGCAGCCCCAGCCGCGCGCCCAGGTAGGGTGTGCCCAGCGCCGGCCCCGACGCGGGCTTCGCCAGGCCGCGCGACGTCAGGTCATCGCCGCTCTGCGTCAGCAGCACGGGCAGCTGCGCCGACAGCTCCAGCCAGTCGAACAGGCCGTACGCCGCCGTCAGGTGCCCCGTCACACGCCCGCTCACCAGCGCGCCCACCTCTTGCCCGTCCTCGAAGAGCACCAGGGGGGCGTTCTGGTAGTGGCCGGTGAACGAGAAGCGGTAGCCGCGGCCCTTGAGCTGCTCACCGGTGCCCACCAGCAACGAGCCGCCACCGCTGGGGTTGAGCGTCAGGCGCTCCAGCTCCAGTTGGGGCACTTCCTGCGCGAGCGCACTGGCGCCCGTCAGCAGCGTGGTGAGCGCCAGCAGGCGCGCCAACACGGGCGCTGGGCGCGCGTGCCGGTTCGCTCCAGCCGGCGAGCCGGCGAGCGGTGTCACTTCAGTCATGTCGTCCTCTTCTTGCGATGGAGACACAATCGGGTGGGGAGAGCGGGGGGGATCCACGCCGGACGTTTCTGATCAAACCCCATCGTACCCGTTCGGCTCCCGGCCAGCACGTTACTGGACTGCACCCCAAGTGAAGCGCCCCCACCCCCAGGCCGCGCTACAAGAGGCCACGTCACTGTTTCGCATGCCGCCGTCGGCATTGGCGGCAAAGACCTGTTAGGTTTGCCCGGCAGCTGTCGCGGGGGGACGTTCGCGTGCGCAAGCGCCTTTCATGGTTCGTATTGCCATTGCTGGGGGTGGGCCTTGTCCTGGCCACGGCGGTGCGGGGGGATCTACCCGCCACGGAGCTGGAGGCGCGTTATGCCCAGGCCCCCTCGCGCTTCCTGGAGGTCGACGGCCTGCGCGTGCACTACCGCGACGAGGGCCAGGGGCCCGTGCTGCTGCTGCTGCACGGCTCCAACGCCTGCCTCTTCTCGTGGGAGGGCTGGGCGCGGGAGCTCGCTGGCCACTACCGCGTCATCTCGCTGGATCTGCCCGGCCACGGCCTCACCGGGCCCCACCCCCAGGCACGCTACGGCCCCACCGACATGGCCCACTTCCTGGAGGCCTTCCGCGCCCGGCTGGGGCTGGAGCGCTTCCACCTGGCGGGCAACTCCATGGGCGGCTCGGTGGCCTGGCGCTACACGGTGCTCTTCCCCCAGCGGGTGGAGCGGCTGGTGCTCGTGGACGCCTCGGGCCTGCCGCGCCACGAGCCGCCGCCGCTCATCTACCGCCTGGCGCGGCTGCCCGTGCTGGGCGAGCTGCTCTCGGTGGTGACGCCCCGCTGGGTGGTGGAGCGCAACCTGCGGCAGATGTACGGCGACCCGGACAAGGTGACGCCCGCCCAGGTGGAGCGCTACCACGCGCTGCTGCTGCGCGAAGGCAACCGCACCGCCACCCGCGAGCGCATGCGCCAGAGCGCGGACGACGGGCTGTGGCAGCGCCTGGGCGAGGTGCGCCAGCCCACCCTCATTCTCTGGGGAGAGAAGGACCGCTGGGTGCCGGTGCGCTACGCACACGACTTCGACCAGGCCATCTCCGACTCGCGCCTCGTCCTCTACCCGGACCTGGGCCATGTGCCCATCGAGGAGGACCCCGCCCGCACCGCCGCCGAGGTGCGGCGCTTCCTGGAGGGCGGTTGAGCCCCTTGTTGTCCGCTACTTCACAGTGTATTTGGCTTTCCCTGATTTTCAGTTAATACTTGGATGGCTTAATTTCTTCGTTTTACCTCTTGGACCGGAAAGAGACTTCCCGCACGTGGCAGGGGCACCCATGTTGTCGAGGCCACCGCGGAATCAACCCATGAACGCAGCGTTCTCCAACCTGCTCGCGCACGACTCGACCGCCATGCAAACCTCCGCTCACCTTCCCTCCGCCCCCGCGTTGCCCCACACCCCGGATGCGCTCCAGCTGCTGCTGGAAGGCCACCGGCACATCCGCGCCGCCGCCGCGCTCGCGGTGCAGCTGGGCCAGGCCCGGGACAAGACTCCCGCGCAGCTGGCGGAGACCGCCTCACGCGTCATCCGCTACTTCACGCTGGGGCTGCCCATGCACATCGAAGACGAGGACTACGCGCTGGTGCCGCACCTGTTCGCCACCAGCCTGCCTCCCGAGATGATGAGGCACCTGTGGGAGATGGGCCGCCAGCATGAGGAGCTCGAGCAGCTGGTGGACGAGCTGGTGCCCATGTGGGCCGCCGTGCGCGACTCCCCCGAGCGGCACGCCGCGCTGGCCGACCGGCTGACGCGCCAGGGCCGCCAGCTCCAGGCGCAGCTCGAGGACCACCTCACGCTGGAGGAGCAGTTCCTGTTCCCGCTCATCCGCGAGCGGCTCGAGCCACAGACGCTGGCGCAGCTGGGCCAGCAGATGCTGGACCGGCGCGGCCAGCTGTCCTGAGGGCGCGCTAGCTCATGCCGGCAGTGGAGGAGAACACCCCTCTGCCAATGGCCATGATGCCACCGACGATGAGCACCAGCGCTCCCGCCACGGCGATGATCGGCAGCGTGTAGCCCGGGTTGGGGCGCTTGCGGTTGATGCTCAGCAGCGCGTGCGCCAGCCCCGAGGCCAGCACCATCATGACGATGTGGCCGATGAGCTGCGGGAAGTACCGGCCCATGGCGACCATGATGATGCCCAGCATCACCTGCAAGTCCAGCAGCCCGTTGAAGATGGCGCCGAGCACGCGCACGCCCTTGCCGACGGGGCGCTTGGCCACCATTCCCGAGATGAAATACGCCAGGGCCACGAGGCCCGCGAGCAGCACCAGGTAGCGCAGCCCGGAGTGGGCATGAAACAGGAAGTTCATGCCCGCCCTCTTACTATCCAGGGGCGCGCCGCGCACGCCTCCTCATCACAACGGGTCGGGTGGGGGCGTCTTCGCGGTGCTGGCGGGCAGCGGGGGCGGCTGGATGTAGCGCTGGGGCAGCTCGCCGGTGAGGCTGCGCAGAAAGGCCACCACGTCCTGCACCTGAGGCTCGGCCAGGTCCGTGCCCAACTGGTGCTTGGCCATCAGCCGCACCATCTCGGGCAGCGCCTGAATGGAGCCGTCGTGCAGGTAGGGCCCGGTCTTGTCCACGTTGCGCAGCGTGGGCACGCGGAAGCGGGCCCGGTCCTCCTCGTTCTTCGTCACCTCGAAGCGGCCTGGGTCCTCGAGCGCGGGCCAGTCCTTGGCCAGGCCCAGCTTCTGGAACGAGGTGCCGCCCACCGCGGGGCCGTTGTGGCACGTGGTGCAGCCGGTGGAGACGAACAGCTCCAGGCCCCGGCGCTCCTGCTCGGTGAGCGCGCGCTCCTCGCCCGCGAGGAAGGTGTCGAAGCGCGAGGGGGTGGTGAGCTGGCGCTCGAAGGCGGCGATGGCGCGCACCACGTTGTCCGGGCTCACCGGCGTGTTCTCTCCCGGGAAGGCCTGCTGGAAGTGCCGGGTGTACTCGGGCATGGAGGAGAGCGTGGCGATGAGGCGCTTGTCATCGGGCAGGGCCATCTCCACGGGGTTGAAGAGGGGGCCTTCGGCCTGCACCTCCAGCGTGGGCGCGCGTCCGTCCCAGAACTGCGCGATGTGGCCCGCGGCGTTGTACACGGTGGGCGAGTTGCGTGTGCCCTTCTGGCCCCGGTGCCCGTCGGACACCGGCTTGTTGTCCACCCCGAAGGTGGCCAGGTTGTGGCAGCTGTTGCAGGAGATGTCGTGGTTCTTGGACAGCCGCGCATCGAAGAACAGCTTGTACCCCAGGGAAACCTGAGCCTCGGTGTCCGCGGGCCCGGAGGCCTCTTTCGCGCCCGGCGCTGGCTTGAAGGGCGCCCGCAGCCTGGCGGCGTCCAGCGGCGGGGGCGTCGACAGGGCGGGCGCAGCGGCCACCACCGGCGAGGGCGCCGGGGGGGCGGGCTGCTCGCTGGGAGAGCGAGCACACCCATGGAACGCAACGGCTCCCAGCGTCAGCAGCCAGGTGCGGTAGTTCATTCGCGAGTCTCCGAGAGTTCCGGTCGCACGCCGGTGCACGGTAACAGGCGGAAGGCCTGGCTTCTGCCCGTTCCAAGCAAGAGGGCGAGCAGCGCGCCTCTATGGCTCCAGACGTTGAGACTCATGGCGTCAGTCCTGTAGCACCGGCTCACACTTAGAGTCTCTGTAGGAGGGCTGATCATCGGTCAACCGGCCGGATCCTGGCCGTTTTGGCGACGGGAGGTAACTCCCCACGTATGCTTCGGTGCGCGTGATCCTCCCTGGCCCCTTCAGCTTGCGGCCCGCGCGCCACCCCGCGCTCGATGGCGCCCGCGGCCTCGCCGTGATGGCGATGGTTCTGGGCCATACCCTGGATGCACTCCTGTCTCCCGCGGTCCGCACGCTGCCCGGGGTGCAGTTCTACTGGAGCCTGCGGGGCATCACCGCGCCGCTGTTCCTGCTGGTGAGTGGCTGGGCCGTGGTGGCCGCGCTCGACAACCGCCCCGATGCCGCCCGGTCCACGTTCGGGCGCCGGGTGCGCCGAGCGCTGCTGCTGCTGTTCCTCGGCTACCTGCTGCACTGGCCGGGCTGGGAGGCCATTCACACCCAGGGCTGGACGCAGGGGCTGCTGGTCCACTTCTTCGCCTTCGATGCGCTGCAGGTGATTGGCCTCAGCCTGATGGTGGGCGCCGCGGTGCTGGTGCTCGCGCAGGGCACCTGGACACGAGCGCTCGCGCTGACGGTGCTGGCGGTGGGCATCCCCGTGGGCAGCGCGCTGCTGTGGAAGCTGGGGGTAGGCATGCCCACCGTGCTGCACCAGGCCATGGGCGCCACCGGCAGCCCGTTCCCCTTCTTCCCGTGGGGAGGCTTCTTCTTCGCTGGCGCGCTGGCCGCCCACCTGCTGCGGCTGCTGCGGCCGGGCTGGCCCCAGGGCCTCATGTTGACGCTGCTGGGCCTGGGCCTGCTGGGGCTCACCGGCCAGCTCACCGCGGACTGGACCGCCACCAGCGCCTGGCTCGTGGCCTACCGCGTGGGCCAGGGCTGCCTGGTGCTGGCGGCGATGAACTTCGCGCCCCTGTGGCTGTCGCGGCTCTTCGTGCCCATGGGGCGGCTGTCGCTCTGGGTCTACGTGCTGCACCTGCCCCTGGTGTACGGCTGGGCGGGCACCCCGGGCCTCGTCGAGCGCGTGGGGCCCACGCTCGAGCTGGGTCCAGCGTTGCTGGTGGGCGCGGGGCTGCTCGCGGCCTGCTTCCTCGCGGCCAGGCTGGGCAGCTGGGTGCGCGGGCTCAGCTTCCCGTGGCGCTCGGGCTCCACCGCGTTCAGCCCGACGCTGGGCAGCGGCCAGCGCATCTGAAGCCGCGGCCTGCGGCTCAGCCCCGCCTGGGCGAACGGCGTAATTGATGTGCAAGCACTCGCCCATGCCGCTGATCACTCCATGGCTGACGCTTGGCGTATCGCCCGCAGTGTGAACGCATCAGGTCGTTCCGCGCGTGCAAGCGCGAACCTATAGTTGCGCTCGCAAGCTCCACCCGCTCAAGGAGCCGGGCATGTCCTCCTGGAGAGCCCTGCTGTGCTGTGCTCTGACCCTGCTTTCTGGGAGTTGCGCCCACTCTTCCGCTGCCGCGCGTGATGAACCGACCGTGCGTACCAAGGGAGGTGACAGCGCCACGGTTCGCCTCCCCATCCTCATCGCCAAAGGCCACCTCACGGAGGCGGAGCAGCTCCTTCTTCATGCGATTGCCGCAGGTCTGCTCTCCCAGGAAGCCGCCTCACGACTGCAGGAGGCCATCCGCCAGAGCCGGGAACAGCAGTCACGGCAGACCAGCCCCGAACGCTCCCGGCCTGTTGACCCGTGGGTGGACCTGGGGGACCCAGCTGGCGAGCGGCGGAACTGCAGCACGCAATTACCCGACCACCCCGTTTGCCATGATCTGCCCGGCGATTACACCTATCACAGCGTTCAGCAGGCCCTGAACGCGATGAAGCAGAGGCTGGGGGCAAAAAATCTCGTCCTGCACAGCCCGGATGATGCGGAGGCAGGTCCCTGTCCCATCATCGGAAGGCACTACAATGTGCGCAGGAATGGTGAGAGGGCGGGCTCTATCGCTTGCTGCCCGTGCTGCGTAGACGCCGATCCTGATCCCGTTGAATGGACCAAGTGCCGTATTGTCTGGTAGGCCTTTCCGTCGCGCATGACTGAGACTCAATCCGCTGAGGAGGAGTTGCAAGCTCTACGGCTGGCAGCCGAGCGTCACGACAGAAATGGCTGTTGGGAGGCTACCCAGAAGCTGCTGCGGCGGCTCCCCTCGCACCTGGCCCTGCCGTTGGTGCGCGATTTCGTCTCCCGGCGCGTACCCGCCTTCGAGCGTCATCAGCCCGGAGTGCAGTGGCCACGCGCGTTCATTGAGGCGGTATCCGAGACGGGCCTGGCCGATGAGGGCAGGCCATGGCCCGAGGCGGAGTCTGACTTTCCGGGTCCGGGCGCCAATAGCTTCATCCGCGCGGTGGAGGCGCTGCGGGAGGCGGGCCGCTTCCTTGAGGACGACCAGCGGCGCAGTCAACTGCTGGCGAAGGCCATGGAGCGTGCCCTCAACGCGGAGCGGCTCGAGCGCTGGGGATCCCGGCACCCTGAAACGTGGGCGAGCTGGTACCAGCTCGCTTCAACTGGGCTCGAAGATCCACGCCTCGTCGAGATCCAGCTGGCCATCATGAAGGACCCGGAAGCCATGCGCGTCGAGAGAGAGGCTTGGTCAGAGGCTGCCCAGCGCCTGGAGAAAGCGTTGCACACCAGCTCCCGTTCACCTCAATGAGGGGCCATCGCGCCGTTCATCCCTATCCCAAAGGGTAAGCGACGAGACTATCCCTGAAAAGACTTAATCTAAGAGAAGGCGACGATGCGACATCAAGATGCACACTTACGGATATACGAGGTGAAGTGTGATGAGGGTCACGTGCAGGAACTCGCGGCCACCAAGTTGGAGAGACTCATCCACTCAGGAGAGTACGACTGCTCGGAGTGTGAGGGGCTCTTGACGCTTGTGTCGCCCCTCGACCTCGAGTGTCACATTTGTTCCGATGTGTTCAACGTCTCCGAATTGGATGAGGCGAGGTTCACGATGGAGACGGGATGCATGGCCTGCAAGGGGCGCGGCTTCAACGAAGGCTCTATTCATGTCGATGGTTCATGGTGGTACTTCGAAGCCATCTATCACTGGAAATACAATGGCCCTGACGAGGAGCGGTTGAAACGTAAAGGCAGGACGGACTACTGGGAGGCTATTATCCACTTTTGTGAACCGCATGAGTTCGTCAGCATCTACCAAGAGCGGAAAATCAGGGCGGGAAGGACTGGGTACTTCCGTGTTCCAGCGGTCTGCCTGACAGAAACCCCAGCGGGGAATTGGAAGGAACTTCAAAGGCGGCATGGTGCTTTCGGCTATGTATTCTTGAAGCGCGACTTGATTGCGGAGGGTGGCGGGCCGGCCATTTACCTGTCTGAGACGTTAATCCATGCTCAAAAGAGCAAGGGTGGGTTCTGCGACGAGATGAAGCCGTTCTTGAACTTGCTACGCATCCCCTCTGTGACACCAGAGAGTAGCAAACACGACTTCTTGCACGAGCGAGAGTGGCGACTCCCACACGATCTTCTGTTCGACAAGGTCCAACCAGTCGCTGTCATCGTCGGCGCCTACAACACTGACACCAAGAACTGGGAGGACATATGGGGTTCCCGGATCGAATTTGAGGAACTAGGCAGTAGTGATAGCGAGGACTCGGACGAAATCCATTCAGATCAGGAAGGAGAAGGTTGATTCGTTCGCTCCTCTGCTGGGCGACGCTGTCCTGCTCCTGCATTCCTTCGGCCTCCTTGGACACCTTGTTGGGGAGTTATCCGAAAATGCGAATGCCGCAGTGAGGGGTCGACTCCTCGCGGCGCGAAGGGCGCCGCGCAACGGAGCGAAACACTACCCAGCGTGTGATAGGAGAATGAACGACGCGGGCGGTTGGGAGCGGCAGGGGGCCGGACTGCAGCGTCAGCGGAACGCCCCAGCAGGATGTTCGGCTCGAATGCGACCCTCATGAGAGTCGTTGGAGCAACGTCGGCAGCACCGACTGAATCTCTTCCACGCCTACTGCGTAGGCGATACCAGGGCAAGTTGTTGAGTAGAGTTCTTCAAGAAGACCCCGCAGCCGCCGATCAGCCCCTGTCCGCCATTCTGAGATGCCAGCAGCGTGTAGAGCTGCCGCTCGCTGACCTGAAGCGGACTTGCGCAAATCAAGCCGCACAAGAGGCCATTCTGGTCAAAGGTTCCTCCTCCGCTATTCCCGCCGAGGGCTGAACCATCGAGACGAAGGCCGCGAACGGCCGTTGAAACACCTCTGGGGAAGTCGAAGATGTCCGGGGGGCCGTTATCCTTCCGATGCGCCCTGCCCAAGGCCAGTACGGTGCTCCATGAGGGACTGCGATACCCTGGCTGCTACGTCTAACATGGTTAACCCCCTGACCGCGCTGCGATGACCAACTTATCCGTGGGAGCAGGCTGGGGACGACGGATGCACCGCTGGACATCATCCTCCCTCACCCTTTGGCAACTTTGCTGAAGGGGATGAGCCGCCGAGGCTGGACACGCGAAGGAGGAACGGGTCCAACTTCATCTGTCTACCGCGCCCCTTGCCTGTCCGCCGCGCGCGGGGCTTCCATGGGTTCAGCAGGCGAGCCTCGATGCGCGCGTCAGCCAGCCCAGTTTCACTTGTCCGCCGAGCGCGGGCTCCACCGGGCACGGCTCACCTCCACCGCTCAACTGCCATCGCGTCTGCAAACTTGTCCCCTACGGTGTGGCCGGGCTTCGAGCCCTCTTCCTTCTCGATGCCCAACGAGGCCCCACTCTGGAGTTCAACGCAGATGGGCACGACGCGCCCACCTGCAAGGTGGGCACGGACATAACGGCCATAGATCTTATCCCCCATCGTCCACAGGTGCCCATCGAGCCGTGTTCCCGCAGGCGCCTTGCCCTCTGCATCGATCAGCGCGCCGGTAACCGGCCCATCCTTCCAGACGGTCACGGGTTGCGCGCGCAACTCCTCTAGGTCCAGTGAGCCCTTCGTCACGTCCAGCAGGATGAAGGGCTGTGTTCCCCCCTGAGTACTCCACCCAAGCTCTTTCATCGCCCGGATGGATTCCTTCGGGCAGTCCTCGGGATCCGGGCGTGTCTGCACGCCAGTGCAGCCCGCTGCAAGCCATGCGGAGGAGGCCACGAGGGCCGCGCACTTCTTGATAAGCGCGCGCCGCGAGTTGGCTCTCTGGGCCTGCTCGGGGCTGGGGGTACCGTGGGTGAGCGTGGGGGACTTGTCGGACTGTTTCACGGAAGGGCGCGCCTCCTGCTGGGTAGGGAGGGGCAAGGCTAACTGTTCAGGGCGGCTTGTCGGCTTTTCGGCCAGCAGGCTGGAGGCTGGGGGTTGCTCCGCTGGGGCGCCACGGGTTGCGAGGGGCGGCTGCGGTGGTGCTGGCCTGTGAAGTAGGAAGGCGAGCGCGAGCACCGCCAGGGCCGCGAGCGCCAGCCAGGGCGCGGCGAGTGTCGGACGCAGCCACGCACGGCGCGGGCGAGCCCGCGCGGCAGCGCCCGCGGCAGGCTCGGAGGGTGGCTCGTGCGCTGGGAGCGGTGGGAGGCGCGGCGCAGCGGGCACGGCGGGCGGCTCACGTGGACCCTCGGCTTGCCGCGCCTG
>DATHBR010000004.1:0-5485 GCA_035296065.1 Myxococcaceae bacterium
GCCGGAGGCAGCCTCCTTCGAAGAGGTGTGCCAGCAGGAGGGCAGCCTCCTCGCCGTGTGCGCGGGGCGGCAGTGCGCGGCGTACCGGTGCAGGGAGGTGGCCGAGCACCTGCAATTGGGCCAGGTGGTGCGCACGCGGGGGCCTCTTCGGCCGCCACAGCCCGCGCCGCGGACAAGGGCGGAGGTAGGCACGGCCTGGAGCGGCCCCCAGGGACTGCCGGGGCACGTGCGGCCGGTGCTCCTCATCCCCTGGGGCAACACCTCGCGGCCGCTACTGCCGCCTGGGCGGGTGCTGGAGGGCCAGGAGCCGCCGCGCGGCAAGCCCTACGAGAAGCACCACATCTATCCCCAGGAGCCGAAGCTGAAGGGGTGGTTCGAGAGCAAGGGCATCAACATCCATGAATGGACGCTGGCGCTGGAGGTGGAGGAGCACCGGCGCATCCACCGGGGAGCCAACGGAGGACCGTGGAACGAGGCCTGGCGAAAGTTCAGGGACGCGAATGATGGTGCGACAAAGCTGGAGATCGAACTGCACGCGGGCCAACTCATCTACGAGTTCAACTTGTACGGTGTCGTGGTGCCCTACAGCCGCCAGTTGCTAAGGCTACCATCCAACGTGCTCGACCCGGACTGAGTGAGGCCTCATGAAGTTCTTCTGGCTGAGAGACGTGCCGGCTCCGCGCTTCTCAGGCTCATGCAACGCGGCGAACAAGTGGGGGCTGCCCGGAGTTCACTGCCCGCTGTGTGGCGCCATTTGGTCACTGGGTTCGGATGCATACCCCTCGGTGGATCTCTCTCGGTTACCTGAGCAAGAGAAGTACGCAGCGAGGCTGGAAGAGGATTACGCCGAATTCGAGCGGTTGCGTGAGCAGGTGCGCCCGTTGGTGCCTCCCGGCGTACCGCTGTGGCCGGGCACCAGCATCGGACCGCTCGTGGGCACGGCTCAGGGCGAATTCGGACCCCTGTTCATGGACTCCCCGTGGAAGTTGCTGTTGCGAGGCGACGCCCTGGAGCAGTTGCAAGCCGAGGGAGTGCAGGGGCTCAAGGGTTGTCGCACCGAGCTGCGCTTCCGGAAGAGGAACCCGCCGGAGTTGCTGGAGCCCGAACTGCTCCCCCGAGGCCAACTGCACCCGGACTGCCTGCCGAAAGACAGGCCCGCGCCGTGCGAAAAGTGTGGCCGGAAGGGATGGAGAAGGCCTGAGGAGCCGATTCTAGAAGCCGCCGCTCTGCCTGATGACGTGGACCTGTTCCGGGTGGAGGGCTTCACGACGATGATCGTGGGCAGCGAGCGGTTCGTGGCGGCGGCGAGGCGGCTGGGCTACGAGCAGGACATCGTCTTCCGGGAGCTGCCGCTGCGCTGAGCAGGAGCGCGAGCGCCGCGCCCGGCCGTCGGCCCACGGCTTCAATCGTCATGATTGAGCGGGCCCGGGGGAGGCGGCCAGCCGTCCCATACGGCCTCCACGTATCCGTAGCGCTCGAGCATGGCAGCCCCCGGCTTGGAGCCCTCGCGCTTGAGGATCAACCCATCTTCGTCAAACCCCGCCATACACACCGGATAGCTCTTGCCGTCGGGTGTCTGCACACGGTTGAAGCGCAGCATGGCGTACTCCGGGCCGTAGTCCGTGCTCAGCCACAGGTACCCGAACAGCAGGCTCCCCACGGGGACGTTCCGCATCGAATATTCGGAATCGATGCGGATGACCCTGGCGGTCAAGGGACCTTCCTTGTGGGTATCGTGGCGCCCTTCACCGGGGTCGACGCCGAAGCCCACCCTCGCGGGCCGGCCATCGGGCACGGGCTCGTTGACGAGGCTGATGTACAGACGGCCGTCCCACCTGCCGGGTTGATCGTCCTTGGCGAACAGCCGCCGCTCCATCGTCTCCACGGCCTCCGGGGGGCAGCGCCCTGCATACGGCGTGAGCTGGGGCAGGGCTCCCGCGCACCCCGCGTTGGCGGCGGCCAGGGTGCCCACCAACGCCGCGCACTTGCACCAGGCGCGAAAGTCCCTGGACCCACGAGGGGGAGGCTTCGTGCGCTGGCAGAGCGCTTCAGCGGAATGGGAAGGTGGGCTGGAGCTTGTCACGGGGGGCCTTTCTTCAGAGAGGGTGGGGCGGGGGTGGCGGGGCTCCGGCGCCGGTGGGGCCGGTGTGGTGAGAGCTGGCGCGGGTGGAGCGGGGCTGGCGCCGGGGGCCGTTTCAGGGCCCGGTGAGGCAGCGGTCGGCGGCGGCATGGGCCCGGCGGGCACGGGCCCGTCCTGGCGGAGTGCTCCCAGGGCCAGCAGCGCGAGCACGAGGAGGACACCCGCGGCGCCCGCCAGCGCCCGGGCCTGGGGGATCCGGCGAGGCTGGCGGGCGGGCGGAGGGGGCGGAGGGGGCGGAGGGGGCGGAGGCCCTGGGCGGGCCAGCTGCGCCGAGGGCGGGTGCAGCGTGCGCTGCTTCCACTCCTCGTCCAGCAGCGGGGTGAACTCCGTGAACGAGCGGCGCACCTGCTCCATGCTCACGGGCCGCCGCTCGGGCTGACGCGCCATCATCGCATCCACCAGCTCGCTCAGCGCCACCGGCACCCGCTCGTTCACCTTGGCCGCGGGCTTCGGGGGAATGACCGCGCTGTCCACCGGCAGGTACCTCGGGTTGCTGTGCAGCCGGGGCACGGTCAACACGTCATACAGGGTGACACCCAGCGCGTAGATGTCGTCAGAGGCCTTGAACTCGTACCGCGCGTCGGGCTGGCCCCGGTGCTCGCGGTCAAAGCGCAGGGCCTCGGGCGTGGTGTAGCGGGGGTGCCTGGCGGCAGCCGTTGATCGGTCAATGCCGGCCCGAGGGGAAAGGCGGCCGCGCCGTAATCGACGAGCACGGGCTCGCCATCGCTGGAGCGCACCATGAGGTTCTCCGGCTTGATGTCGCGGTGGAAGATGCCCAGCGCGTGCGCATGCGCCAGCGCCGCGGCGGCCTTCTCGCCCAGCACCGCCAGCTCATGCGCGGTAGGGGCGGTCTCTTCCACCCACCGCGCCAGGGTGAAGCCCTCCACGAAATCCATCACCAGGTAGAAGTAGCCTTCAATGGGGTGAGGCCAGCGGCCGTGCGCCCACACCCGGGCGATGTGGGGGTGGCGCAGCACCACCAGACACGCAAGCTCGCGCTGGGTGCGCGCGTCCGCCTGCTGCTCATCCCGGCTGGCCTGGCGGTGGCGGGCCAGCTTCAACGCGAAGAGGTGGCCCTCCTTCTCCACCTGGTAGACGATGCCATAGCTGCCGGAGCCCAGCCGCTTCACCACCCGAAAGTTGTCCACCCACTGCCCGGGCAGCAGGTTGTCCGGGTCGTTCTCCCTCATCGCCCCTGCCTCTTCCCCCGCATGAGCTCGGAAAGCTTCACGCGGTACACCAGCGAACGGCCCCCATGGCCGCTCACCGTGAGAATGAGCGTCCCGGTTACCCCGGCGGGGGGCAGCTCCGTCTCCACCATCAGGCGCCCCCGCGCGCCTGGGGCCAGGGCGTCCGCTTCGAGCGATACGGTGCTCACCGGCACCGCCAGCCCCGGCGATTCCATGCTCGTGATGATGCAGGTGGCCCCGGTGGGGACCCAGGCTTGTTGGTCCGGTGCGTTCTCCAGCGTCAACACGAACAGCCAGAAGGTGCCCGCCCGGTAGAGCCCGGCTGAGTACACGCTCGGGCCGCTCGCGTTTTTCTCGCGCTCGGGGACCGAGAGGGAGTCGAAGGTGGCGTCCGCCTCCCCCAGTCGGAGGACAAGCCCCCACAGCCCGGCGCTGGCCCCCCCTGGCAGCGCATCCGCGCCTGGGCCAGCTCCGCCTGGCAGCCTTCGAGCGGCCCGGGCTGGCGCCGCACCTCGACCTGAGCGTCCGCCCCGGTGGGGGGCGCCAGCACCGTGAAGGAGGCCCAGCCAGGGCTGGCGCCGTCCGCGTAGCGCACGCGCAAGGTGGGCTGCTCCTCCGGGGCCGGCGTGCGCAGCAGGGTGAGCAGAAGGGAGCGCTCGTCGCCCTTCACCACCTTCACCAGCGTGGTGTCCGCCTGCACCGAGGCGAGGACAATCGGTGCGTCGAACCGCACCAGCGTCAGCACGCCCACGCCCATGCGCACGCGGGTGGCGGGCTCCTCTATGCCACCGGGCCGGCCTGAAGGCCGGGCTCCGCGGGTGGCGGCCCCGCGTGAGCCAGGTGCGCGGCCAGCAGCATGAGCGGCGCCCACTGGCGCGAGGGTTGGAACACAGGCGCAGAACCTCCAGGGTCACAGCCTATCCGGAGTTCAGCCCGCGCGGCGTGAAATGAACGCCACATGGGCTTGCGCCGAGGGCTCCTTGGGGCATGGCTCCGATGGCGGAGTTGGGGCCGGCCTGAGCGTGAGCAGCGCCGCCCCTTGCGCACCCCGGAGCAGCTCGTTGTAGGCTCACCAGGTTACATCGAATCCAACCTACCTGCGACGTCGGAGCGTGAGCCCATGCAGCTGCTGCGCCGGGTCTTCCCCCAACTGTTCCCCTGGAGCCCGCCCGTGGTGGGCGCGCGCATTCACGACTGGAAGGTCGTCCAGCCGCTGGGGCACAGCCGCAACGGTCCGCTCTACCTGGTGGAGCGCGCGGGCCGCTTCTCCGTGCTCAAGTGGTTATCCCCCTCGGGCCTGGTGCGGACAGTGCTCGCCAAGCAGGAGCTGGCCTGCTTGCGCGGCGTGACAGGCCCCGGCTTCGTGAAGTTGGAGTTCCATGGCCGGTGGCCGGACAAGGCGCGGGGCACGCCCTTCCTCGTGCTCGAGCACATCCCGGGGCTGTCGCTGGCCCAGTGGTGCCGCAAGCCTGGGCCCACTGCTCACGACATCGTGCGGGTGTTCCACGCGCTCGTGGGAGCTGTCGATGAACTCCATCAGCGAGGCATGTGCAATCCCGGCCTGACGTGCGGCGATGTGGTGATCCGCGAGGCAAGCCATAGCCCCGTGATGGTGGACCTGAGCGGTGTGGTGGCCGTTGGACGCCGGCTCACGAGCCAGGAGCTGGCGCTGGATTTACACGCCGTGGGCGCCATGCTGTACGAGGTGTTGACGCACCAGCACCCCGGGCCCGGCGCGCCGCCTCCTCACGTCATCAACCCACGCGTGCCCCGGGAGCTGAGCGAGTACACCATGCGGCTGTTGTGACAGGTGGCCGTGTTGGCGCGGCGGCCAGGGCGTGGGCAGGGCCATCGCTCCAACAAGCGCGGGGTGCCGCGGGCCTCGCTACCCGCGGGGCTTGGCCCTGCGCTGGTACTCTCGCGCCATGCGAAAACAAACCGCTCCTGGGTGGCTGGGGTTGTTGCTGTGCGCGGTGCTGACGGCCTGCGCCAGCGCGTCATCCTCCGTGAGGCAAGAGGAGGCGGGGTGCGAGCCGGAGGCAGCCTCCTTCGAAGAGGTGTGCCAGCAGGAGGGCAGCCTCCTCGCCGTGTGCGCGGGGCGGCAGTGCGCGGCGTACCGGTGCAGGGAGGTGGCCGAGCACCTGCAATTGGGCCA
>DATHBR010000005.1:0-4233 GCA_035296065.1 Myxococcaceae bacterium
CCTCACGAGCCACGCGGGTCACCTCGGCGGCGAAGCTGTTGAGCTGGTCCACCATCGTGTTGATGGTGTTCTTCAGCTCCAGCACCTCGCCCTTGGCGTCCACCGTGATCTTCTTGGACAGGTCGCCGCGGGCCACTGCCGTGGACACCTCGGCGATGTTTCGCACCTGGGCGGTGAGGTTGCTCGCCATGATGTTCACGTTGTCGGTGAGGTCCTTCCACGTACCGGCAACGCCCTTCACGTCGGCCTGACCACCCAGCTTGCCGTCGCTGCCCACTTCCTTGGCGACGCGCGTGACTTCCGAGGCGAAGGCGCGGAGCTGATCCACCATCGTATTCACGGTGGTACCGATGCGGAGGAACTCGCCCTTGACCGACTGGCCGTCGATCTCGAGCGCCATCTTCTGCGTCAGGTCGCCTTCGGCCACCGCGACGAGCACGCGGGCCACTTCCGTGGTCGGCAGCACCAGGTCGCCGATCAGCGCGTTGATGGAGCTGACGCTGGTGGCCCAGCCGCCGCGTACATCACCCAGCGAGACGCGCTCGCCCATGCGGCCCTCGCGGCCGACGACGCGCTCGACGCGCACCATCTCGTCCGTGAAGGTGGCGTTGCGGTCCACCAGGGCGTTGAAGGCCATGGCGATGTCGCTGAGCACCTCGTCACCGGGCGTCAGCGGCAGGCGGACGGAGAAGTCACCCGACTCGGCGGACTTCAGCGCGCTGAGCAGCGGCAGGAAGGGGTGCGGCCCCCGCGCACGGGAGGCCCGGACGGCCTCGGCGGCGGCCTGCTTGCCATGGCCGTTGCCGTTGCCGTTCTTGCCGTTGCCATTGCGCTTGGTGCCGTCAGCGGCGGCGAGCTCGGCGGCGGCCTGCGCGGCGGCCTGCGCCTCGGCCTTCTCGGCGGCCAGACGCGAGCGGACGCGGTTGCGCGTGCCGGGGGTCTCCGTCGCCGGAGTCTCGGTCCCGGAGGCCTGCTCCTTGCGGCGCTGGCCGCGCTTCTTGCCATCGGGGGGAGAGAAATTGTCGTTCGAATCCAAGAGAAACCTCGGCGAGGATGAAAGCCGCGCAACCGTGGGGGCACGGGTGCTCAGGGGATGCCACTTCTAGAGAAGTTCGGAACCTTGTCGATTGCCGCGCAGCAATGCCCGGATCAACGGTTCAGAACTCAACCTCCTACCACTGCGGAACCATTCTCCGGAGGGTGGCCAGAGAACAGGGCCCCACTGCTAACGCTTTCAGGGGGCCGGGGCAGTGCAAGGAAGCCCATCGCAGCCCTGCACATAGAGGGGCCGGCCGGAGAGCCTGCGGGCAGGTGTCCGAGAATGGCGCGGTGCTTCTTCTCTCAGTCCGGATCGAAGATCCACTCTGAGTACGGGCTGCTCTCCTGGCCCACAGGCGAGCAGGACGTGTGCCGGGGTGTCCAGCCACCAGAGCTGGCCCACATGGCAGGGAGTCTCGGTGCGGAGCAGGGCCAGGGTGCGCGCCTCGTAGGCCACCACGCCGCCGTGCACCACCACGGCCGCCAGCAGGCCCTCGGGGCCCACGGAGAGGGCGCCAGGCGCGGGCACCCGGGCCTGCCCCAACACCTCCCCCTCGGGGGAGATGGAGAGCAGCTGCCCGGCCGAGTCCAGGGCAATCACTCCGGCCGCGTGCCCCGCCAGGGCCACGGGCGCCAGGTCTCCAATGGGGCGCAGCTCTCCCGCCTCCTGGCGCAGCAGCCGCTCATGGGTGCCCACCCACAGTTGGCCCTGCCCATCGAAGGTGATCGCCGTCGCGCCCGGGGCGGGGAAGACGGTGGCGGGCCCCTGGGGGCCGCAGAGGGCCACGGCCCGGGCCCCGAAGGTGGCCGCGCGGGTGCCATCGGGCGAGACGGCCCAGCCCAGCCGGGGCCCCGGGAGCGCGGCGGTGAGGCAGTGGTTGAGCGCGCCGAAGTGAGGGTCCGTGGTGGGCGAGGAGACGAGGTAGGGCAGGCTGGTGGTGGCCACGGCGACGAGCAGGCCCAGGCCGGCGGCGGCGACGAGCGTAAGGGCCCAGGAGCGAGGGCCGAGCACCCGCGCGCGGCGGCTGAGCCCCCGCTGCCCCCGCCTTCCTGTCGTCCCGTGGCTGTCGCGTTCACGCAAGGTGGGGCCTTGTTATCGAACTGAGCCTCGGTTGGCACCTGCCCACCGTGTCCCGGTGGCCGCACGGGGGCTGGCCCCGGCCATGCAATGAGCCTGGGGCATGAGGCTCTGGAGGCAATTGCGGCGCGGTCTGTGGGTGGTGGGCATCAGCAGCGTGGTGCTGCTGGCCACGGTGGAGTGCCTGTACCGGGCCACCTTCACGCGGCTGCCGCCGCTGCACGGGGACACGGTGGCCGCGCTGGTGGCGCGCACGGCGGGGGCGGAGCAAATGCCCGCGGTGCCGCTGCTGCGGCGGTTGATGCCGTGGACGCTGCTCCGGGCGCTGACGGCGCTGCTGCGGGCCCGCAAGGGCCAGGTGGCCCTGTCCTTCGAGGGCCGCGCGCCCACGGAGTCCTCGTGGCTGCTGCGCCCGGAGGCGCTGCCCACTCAGGGCTTGCGAGGCTTGTCGGGGGTGGACTTCTGCTGGAGCCGCTCGGAGAAGCTGCCCTTGGTGGAGTGGGGCGGCAGCACGTTGGCGGCGCGCTGCTCGCGCCTCTGGGCCGCGAGGGGGCTGGCGGCGTCTCCCTCCAGCGCCTCTTTCTCGTAGGCGTCCTGCCCACTGCCCACACGGCCCACGGCGAGGGCCCGGATGGTGCGTCGATTCGTATCCACCATGGCGGGAAGCTCCGTTGTCTGTTGGGAGGCCCTTTATAGCGTGACAGGAGCCCTGCTTGCAGCCTGGCTGCCTGCCTGCTGGCGGGGACGGACAGGCACTCAGCGCAGGGGGAGTTCCCGGAAGTGGATGTCCTGCTCGAAGCCCAGCCGGCGCACCGCCTCGACGAAGCGCTCGGTGCATACGATGAGCTGCGTGAACTCGTCCATCCGGAACAGGTCCAGTTCCTCTGGCTTTGAGGCTGCCTCCAGGATGGGCTCCTCCGGAAGTCGCCAGCCAACGCGGCCACATTTCTCACATGGCGCGGGCCTGTCGGGGGGTAGGCAGTCGGGATGAACACGGCCGCGAGGCACAAGCTCTGGCTCCAACATCGCGGGAGGGTTCTTTTGCCGGAAGCTCAACTCGGTCCGGCAGCCTTTCAGCCCCCGGACTCCTGCGGCTTGCAGTTGCTCCAGCGCCTCGCGCCGGATGAGGAGAACCCACGGGTAGTACAGCAGCAGTGGGCCGAATTCACCCTTTGCCGTACCCACCAACGGGCCCAGCCGTGTTCCCGGCTTGAGCGGCACGCCTGCGGGCACCAGCGGGCGCACCTGCTCGCGCAACCGTTCGAACTCCGCGTAATTCTTCTCCAACCTGGCTGAGTACTTGTCCCGCTCTGGCAGGTGCGACAGATCTACGGAAGGATAGCTGTCCGAGCCATTCGACCAGATGGCACCACATACTGGGCAGTGGACTCCAGGCAGGCTCCACTTGTTCGCCGCGTTGAACGAGCCTGAGTAACGCGGATTACGAACCTCATCCAACCAGTAATACCTCACGAGGCCTCGTTCAGTCTGGGTCAAGCATGTTGGACGGCAGTCTTAACAGCTGCCGCCCGTAGGGCACCACCACGCCATAGAGGTTGAACTCATAGATGAGCTGCCCCGCGTGCAGTTCTATCTCCAGCTTCGTTGCGGTGAAGTTCGCCTTCTGGAACCGGCGCCACGCCTCATTCCACGGCCCCCCTTGCGCTCCCCGATGGATGCGCCGGTGTTCCTCCACCTCCAGTGCCAGCGTCCATTCATGGATGTTGATGCCCTTGCTCTCGAACCAGGTTTTGAGAAGTTCCTCTTGAGGATAGATGTGGTGCTTCTCGTAGGGCTTGCCGCGTGGCTGCTCCTGGCCCCCCAACACCCGCCCATGCGGCAGCAGCGGCCGCGAGGTGTTGCCCCAGGGGATGATGAGCACCGGCCGCACGTGCCGCGGCAGTCCCTGCGGGCCGCTCCAGGCCGTGCCTACCTCCGCCCTCGGTTGAGAACTGGACTGGGGCGGCCGCATGAGGCCCCGCGTGCGCACCACCTGGCCCAATTGCAGGTGCTCGGCCACCTCCCTGCACCGGTACGCCGCGCACTGCCGCCCCGCGCACACGGCGAGGAGGCTGCCCTCCTGCTGGCACACCTCTTCGAAGGAGGCTGCCTCCGGC
>DATHBR010000006.1:0-10620 GCA_035296065.1 Myxococcaceae bacterium
CCGCTCTCTGGTAGTACGGCCCGCTCTCTACACCCCGAGTCTGAGCCTAATGGACTCGAGTCCGAGCTTTCTGGAGTCAGTCATGCGTCGCAGCGCCATCGAGTACGTGGAGGCCAAGAACCTCCGTAAGGACGTCACCCAGTTCCGCACCGGTGACTCTGTTCGCGTTCACTGGAAGGTCAAGGAAGGCGACAAGGAGCGCGTGCAGGCCTTCGAGGGGATCGTCATCCGCAAGAAGAAGGGCAACAACCGCTCGACCTTCACCGTGCGCAAGGTGTCCTTCGGCATCGGCGTGGAGCGCGTGTTCCCGCTGCACAGCCCCCGCTACGAGAAGATCGAGGTCCTCTCGCGCGGCAGCGTCAACCGCAACCGCCTGTTCTATCTCCGCAACCTCAAGGGCAAGGCCTCCCGCGTCGACACGCAGGAGGAGAACACCGCCAGCGCGGCGGCCGCCACCAACGCGGGCAAGAAGGCGGCTCAGCCGACCACCTCGGCTTAGTCCCTGGGGCCCCTGGGGGCCCCGGTATTCCTGCTGTCTCGCGAAGAGGGGCGTCCGTTCTCGGGCGCTCCTCTTTTCGTTCGCGCTAAGATGGGGGGCGCATGCACTTCGTCGAGGTCGCCGTCCAGAACGTCCGGGGTTTCACCGCCCAGGGCCGATTTCCCTTCAAGCAGGGCTACCTCGTCCTCAAGCCGCCCTCGGCCGAGGTCAGCCCGCTGGCGGGCCTGTCGCTGGCGCTGCTGTATTCGGACGGGCGAGGCGAGGACAGTAAGTTCGTGGCCACGGGCCAGAAGTCCGGCAAGTCCGCCTTCACCTTCGTTGGCCAGGACAACCTCACCTACCGGCTGCTGCGCGAGCTGGGCGGCTCGGGCACCCTGCACAAGCAGACGGTGACGGGCCAGCCGCCGGAGCTGGTGTCCGATGACGCGGCGGAGATCGCCCAGTACCTGCGCTCGCAGGCGGGGCTGCCGGCGCGCTCCACCTTCGAGCAGGTGTACTGCTTGATGGCCAACCAGATGCCGTCTCGGCGGCCCCGGGTGCGCGTGGCCCGCCCGGGAGATCCCAAGCGGCCGTCGCTCTCGTCCGGGCCGCAGCTGGCCAGCAACCAGGCCGTGGAGCCCGCGGAGGACATTCCCGCCGCCGAGGCCCGGGTGAAGGCGCTGGAGCAGGAGATGCAGCGCTCGCGCGAGGTGGACGAGCTGCAGTTCAAGCTGGATGGGCTCAACTCGACGCTCTTCGAGGTGGAGCGCAAGCTCAACAGCACCGAGGGCCTCAAGGTGGCCATCCGCGACGCGGAGAACGCGTGGAACGCCGCGCCCACCCCCGAGAACCTGGGGCTGCCCGCGGACATCCTCGCCCGCGTGGAGCGCTACCCCAAGGTGATCGCCAAGCGGGACGACGCGATGGGCCGGCTGCAGGTCGAGCGCGAGCAGGAGGCGGCGGCGGTGCCTCAAGCGGTGGCGCCGCTGAAGAAGAACCCCCTGTTCTGGGCGGGCATCGCCGCGGGCACGCTGTTTTTGCTGCTGGGCATCATCCTGAGCGTGGTGCTGGAGAACACCGCGTGGCGCTACATGGTGCTGCTGGACATCCCCGCCTACGGCTTCGCGGCGATGCTGGCGCTGCGCTACGTGGATGATCTGTCCAGCACCACGAGCGTGCGCAGCAAGGAGGGCATGTTCGCCGCGCGCGAGAAGAAGATCCTCGAGGAGTTCGACCTGGAGGCCGCGCCGGTGCGCAAGGCCATGAAGGCGCTCGAGCTGGAGAGCCACGAGGAGATCCCCGCCGTCTTCGAGCGCAAGGCCCTGCTGGAGCAGAAGGTGCGCGATCTGCGCGAGCAGCTCACCGCCATGGAGAACGCGCCGGAGTTCATGGCCGCCGCCGGGGAGCGCGAGGAGACCAAGCGCGGCATCGAGGAGCTCAACGCGAAGATCGCCAAGATCGGCACCTACGTGCGCGACGTGCGCGAGGTGGAGCGCGAGATGGCCCGGACCAAGGAGTCCATCGCGCTGGCCAAGTCGCCCGCCGCGGCCACCGGCCCGGTGGGTGGGCCCAGCGATCCGCTGGAGGATCCGTCTCCGGCGCTGATGAAGCAGGCGGCGGACATCTTCCAGGTGGACATCCCCACCGTGAGCGGCATGGTGCGCGATCGCTGCAACCAGTACCTCACCGCGCTCACGGACCGGCGCTACCAGGGCGTGGACTGGGACATGGAGGGCCGCGGGTTCGTCATCTCCGCGGGCCGCTCGGTGCCCGTGGGGGAGATCATCCCCCGGGATCTGGACATGTACTACCTGGCGCTGCGCATGACGGTGGTGGAGAAGGCCAGCGCCCGGGTGAAGTACCCGTTCATCCTCGAGCACCCCTTTGCCGGCATGGACGAGGTGAAGCTGCCGCTGGTGGGCCGCATGCTCAAGCACCTGGGCACGCTCACTCAGGTGCTGCACGTCACCGCGCACCCCGGCTTCGCCCAGCTGGCTGACAGCACCGTCAACATCTAGCCGCCTGGTGCCCGGTGCCTGGCACCACATGTGCAATGCCCCAGCCTGGAACGGGCTGGGAGGCGTGCATGGGGCGAGCAGCGGTGGACAGGCGAGGGTACGGCAACGAGGCGGAGGCGGCGGTGGTGCGCTTCCTGGAGGCGCGGGGCTACCGTATCCGGGCGCGCAACTTCCGGTGCCGATACGGTGAGCTGGACATCGTCGCCGAGCTGGCGGACACCGTGTGCTTCGTGGAGGTGCGCATGCGCTCCACGGCGGTGTGGGGAGATCCCTCGCACACGGTGTCCTTCGCCAAGCAGCGTCGGGTGGTGAAAGCCGCGCTGCACTATCTCTTCGCGCATGACTTGAGTGACAAGATGATGCGCTTCGACGTCGTCTCGGTGGTGGGCCACGGTGAGAAGGCCAGCGTGGAGCACATTCCCAACGCCTTCGACGCAGGCATGTGAGGCAGGAATATGGCCGGGACGCTCTACCTCGTCGCGACACCCATCGGGAACCTGGGGGACATCTCCTCCCGGGCCCTGGCGACGCTGCGCGCCGTGGCCTTCATCGCCTGTGAGGACACCCGGCACTCGCGCGTGCTGTTGGACCACTTCGGCATCTCTCGCGACACGGTGAGCCTGCCCGCCTTCGCCGAGGGCCAGCGCGCCGGCCGCATCCTGGACCGCATTGGGGCAGGGGAGGACTGTGCCCTCGTCACCGACGCGGGCAGCCCCGGCATCAGCGATCCAGGAGAGCGGCTGGTGGCCGAGGCGCTCGAGCGGGGCATCACCGTGGTGCCGGTGCCGGGCCCCACGGCCCTGGTGGCCGCGCTGAGCGCCTCGGGGCTGCCCACGGGCCGCTTCCACTTCCTGGGCTTCCCGCCGCGCAAGGGCCCCGAGCGCCGCGCCATGCTGGAGGAGGTGGCGCAATTGTCCGCCACGCTGGTGCTCTACGAGTCCCCGCGCCGCCTGGGTGAGACGCTGGTGGATCTGCAGGAGGCCTGGGGAGACCGGCGCGCGTGCGTGGCCCGGGAGCTGACCAAGCTGCACGAGGAGTTCGCGCGCGGTACGCTGTCCGAGCTGGCCGCGCGCTACGCCACCGAGGAGCCCCGGGGCGAGGTGGTGGTGCTGGTGGAGGGGCGCACCGGTGAGCGTCGCTGGTCCGAGGAGGAGCTGCGGCGGGCCCTGGAGGAGGGCCTGGAGCGCGGCGAGAAGCTCAAGGCGCTGAGCACCGAGCTGGCCCGCCGCGCGGGCTGGTCTGGGCAGGACGTCTACCGCCTGGGGCTGAGCCTCAAGCGGTAGCCGCCGCCGCTCAGAACATGAACGACGCCATCACATCCAGCCGGAACGTCTTGCTCTCGGTGGCGCGGAAGCGGCGGGAGACCAGGTCCGTGCGGAAGTCGAAGTTCGGATTGAGCTCGGCCGGGTTGCCCGTCACGTCAATCTCCTCTCCGGCGTCGTCACTGTCCTTGCCAATCACCTCGTCCGTCAGCGTGTGGTCCGTGTTGTAGAGGAAGGTGCCCGAGGCGCGCAGCCGGAAGGCGCTGCCCGCGCTCGCGGTGACGCCCAACTGGCCGCCCGCCTGGAAGTAGTCCTGCGTGGCCAGCAGCTTGCGCATCGCCGCGCTCAGCTCGTTGTAGTACCGGCCCCGGCCCACGTAGTTGCCAATGGCGCGCACATCCAGGGCGAACTGCTGGCCCTTGGTCTTGTCGTTGAACGCCAGGAACTCCGAGCCGAACAGGAAGCCCGCCATGTGCGGCGCCTGGATGCCCGTCTCCTTGCGGCCCCAGGGGGTGTTGGCCGCGAAGCAGTTCTCCGGCCGGCCCAGGGTGGGCGAGGAGAAGGTGCCGTTGGTGTTCACCGTCCGGTTGAAGCAGTTGGAGTAGATGCCCGGGCCGGCCACCGGCAGCGTGTAGTGGGCCTTGAAGTACGGCTCGGCCACGCCAATGCGCCGCGAGAGGGCCGTATAGAAGGTGTACTTGTGCACGCGGTCGCCCACGTTGCCGCGCTCGTCATCCAGCGTGTTGTCGATGCTGGGATCGCGCTGGGCGGCGGTGGGCGCCTCGTAGTCCAGGCCGATGAGCCAGTCCGGCTTGCTGGGGTCCGTGCGCTGGTTGAAGAAGGCGTACGCCAGCCCGAAGCGCATGTTGCCCAGGCCGCCGCGCCGGCTGGTGATGCCGTTGGAGCCCACCGTGAACAGGGCCCGCTCTCCCGCGCCCGTGCTGGGGCAGGCCGGGTTGGTCAGGGTGCCATCCGGGTTGATGCAGTTGTTGATGATGGTGGAGTTCTCCTCCGTCGTCCCCGCGACGAAGGCGTAGTTGTCGTTCTGCTGCAGCACCAGCGGCAGCGAGAACGAGAACTGCAGATCCTTGTAGAGCCCGATCGACAGATCGATGTTCAGCCGCGAGTCGCTGCCCCGGAACCACAGCTCCGTGGCGTCCGAGCGGCCGCCACCTCCGGGGGCCAGCTGCTCGCGGACGATCTTCGAGCGGTTCTGCGTGCGCGAGAAGCCCACGTCGATGAACAGATCGAACGGATCGTCCTCATCGAACGAGGAAGCGAGGCGGGTAACCTCCGCCGCGCTGGCGGTGAACGGTGCGCCGAGCAACAGCGCGGCGAGAACGGCGCGAAGCCTGAACATCCGACCTCCGAAGAACCCTCTGGGGTTCCCTGGGCCCGCGGATGCCGCCAGCCCCCCTCGGGACTGCTACCTGCGGTGGCCTAACCCCTGGGAACTGTTGAGAAATTGTTCAGGGGACGCTAGTCCCCGGGCCCAGGGGTGTCAAGAAATGGTGCTCAGTTGGCGGCGACAGCCGGGTTGAGCAGCGAATCCAGACGGCGAATCTCCGCCTCCAGCTCTCCGCGCTGGCCCTCGGGCAGCGAGCGCCGGAAGGTGCGGTGGCTGTCGAAGGGATCCAGCACGCGGTCATCCTGCGTCATGAGCTGGTAGTGCAGGTGCGGGGCGAAGGAACGGCCGCTGTTGCCGCTGGCGGCGATGACCTGGCCGACGGAGAAGCGGGTGCCGGGCTTGAGATCGCGCGGCAGCTCCGCCAGGTGGAGGAACAGCGCGCGCCGGCGCTTGCCGCCAAGCTCCTCCAGCTCGATGCAGTTGCCGTTGGAGCTGAAGTTCCAGTTCTTGCGCTTCACCACGCCGGTGAAGGGGGCCTTCACGGGAGTGCCCACGGCGGCCTTGAAGTCCACGCCCTTGTGGCGGCGGCCGTCGCGCAAAAGCGAGGTGATCTGCTCGTAGTCCTCGAGCGGAGAGTGCTCCAGGCGCAGCTCCATCTCCTCGCCGGTGGGCAGGTAGTAGCGCGCGTTGCTCTCGCCGGGGGCCTGGAAGCGGTAGGCGCGGTGCGTCTGGCCGGTCTTGTTGCTGCCAAAGCGCACGGCGTACACCAGGGGCTCCTCTCCCGGGCGCGTCTGGTAGAGCACGTCCAGGGTGTCACCACGCAACAGCTCGTTGGGCACCGCCACCCACCACACCAGGCTGCGCGTCACCACCTGCGCCAGCGCAGGCCCCACGCTGGGGTCCGTGGCCTGGACGAGCGCCGTCTCCAGCGGGCCTTCGATCTTCACCGAGGCGCGGGACAGCCCCGCGGCCACGAGCGGATCGGCGGGCACGGGAGGCGGAGCCGGCTCGGCCACCACGGTGGGGGCGATGACAGGAGCAGTCGCTACAGGCTCCGGAGCGGCCTTGGGCTGCTTCCACCAGTAGATGCCACCGGCGGCGCCTCCGAAGAGCAGCGAGATGAGGAGCACCGAGCCGAGGCGGCTCTTCTTCTGAGGTTGACCGAGAGTGGGAAGAGATGGCCGCAAGCTAGCTCCCTGTGTCGAGCGGGTACGCGGGGCCGAAACCGCCGTCTTTTCTGCGTTATTTCGGCAAACTTCATTCGTCGGGGCCGTCGTCCCTGCCTGCCCCCTCGTCCTTGCCCTCGGGGGCGGTGTCCCGCAGGCCGAATTCCTTCATCTTGGTCTGCAGGGACTTGCGGCTGATCTGCAGCAGCTTCGCCGCCCGGGTGACGTTGCCGCCGGTCTCTTCGAGGGCCTTGGTGATGAGGTCCTTTTCGAGCTCGGCGGACTTCATGCGGATGATGTCCTTGAGCCCCGCCTCGCCCGTGGGCGCCTCCACGGCCGAGGAGCTGGCGGGCGAGCTCAGCGCCGCGCCGTTCCCCTGGCGCACCGGCTCGGGCAGGTCCTTGGCGGTGATGAAGGGCCCGTCGGCGAACAGCAGCACGCGCTCGATGAGGTTCTCCAGCTCGCGGATGTTGCCGGGCCAGGCGTAGGCCTGGAGCACCGCCATGGCGTCGTCGGCGATGGCCTCGATCTTCTTGTTGAGGCGGCGGTTGTACTTGTCCACGAAGTAGCGCGCGAGCATGGGGATGTCCGTGCGCCGCTCGCGCAGCGTCGGCAGCCCGATGGGCACCACCGCCAGCCGGTAGTACAGATCCTTTCGGAAGCGCCCGGCCTCGATCTCCGCCTGCAGATCGCGGTTGGTGGCGGCGATGAGGCGCACGTCCACGCGCGTGGTCTTGATGCCGCCCACGCGCTCGAACTCGCCCTCCTGCAGCGCGCGCAGCAGCTTCACCTGCATCTCCACGGGGATCTCGCCGATCTCGTCCAGGAAGAGGGTGCCCCCGTCGGCCAGCTCGAAGCGGCCGGGCTTGGAGGTCACCGCGCCAGTGAAGGCGCCGCGCTCATAGCCGAACAGCTCGCTCTCGATGAGGTTGTGGGGAATGGCCGCGCAGTTGATCTTGATGAACGGCTTGTCGCGGCGGCTGGAGGCCCCGTGCAGCGCGGTGGCGATGAGCTCCTTGCCCGTGCCGCTCTCGCCGGTGATCAGCACCGTGGAGGGTGTGTCCGCCACCTTGTCGATGACTTTGTAGACGTCCTGGATCTGCGGAGACTCGCCGATGATGGCCGCCCGGGCCTTGATGTCCGGGCGCACCGAGCGCCGGGCGCTCTCGTGGGCCTTGGAGGCCTTGGCGATGACGGCCGACAGCTCCGTCTGATCGAAGGGCTTGGTGATGTAGTCGAACGCGCCGGCCTTGATGGCCTCGACGGCCGAGTCCACCGTGCCGTGCGCGGTGATGATGATGACGGGCACGTCCGGGTTGGCGCTCCTGACAGAGCCCAGCACCTCCATGCCGCCCACCTTGGGCATCACCAGATCCGTGACGATGATGTCGGCGCCGTTCTTGTTGAACTCGGCGAGCCCCTGCTCGCCATCGGCGGCCACGGTGACGTCGTAGCCCTCTCGCCGCAGCATGGCGGCGAGCACCTTGCGCAGGTTTGCCTCGTCGTCGAGGACCAGGACCTTGGCCATGCGCGATTCCACGGTCGCCACTACTTGCGCGGGGCCGGAGCGCCCTCGAGCGTGCAGATGGCGTCAGGGTGCTTGATGCGCAGGATGAGCGCCTCGAGCACGCGGAACGGGTGGTTCATGTTCGAGGCGCCCAGGTACGAGGTGACCATGTCCATGGCCACCGCCAGGTCCATGTTCTCGCGGCCGGTGGACACCACCACGCCCGAGTCTCCGCGCAGCCGGTTGGACTGGTACACCCCGTCCGAGGCGAGCTGGCGAATGGTCTCGATCTCCAGCACGCCCGTCTTCTCGAAGATGCGGTGCAGTTGCGAGAACAGGCGCGGCGAGAGCACCACGGCATAGGGCCCATAGTGGCCGTGCTCGTTGAGCTTCCGGGTGGCCTCGACGATGGACATGTAGCCGGCGCCCGAGTGGGTCCAATCACCCAGCTGGGTGGTGAGCCGGCCATTGGCCGTCATCAGCCCCTCGTGGCCCAGCTTCGGGTCCCCGTAGAAGATGAGCTCGTCCTCCTGCTGCGCGCAGAGGGCGGCGGCGCCCGCGGCGGCCGACACGTCCAGCGGCATGTTGTGGATGCGCGCCGCCTCCATGTCGCGCCAGTGCAGCAGGAAGTCCTTGTAGATGATGGGAATGGTCTTGAACTTGCGAGCGTCCGTGAAGACCATCGCCGTCTCCTGCTCGCCGACGATGTCCACCGCGCCGGCGGAGACGCCCTGGTACTCGTCGTGGGGCACCGTCTGCACGCCCGCGCCCAGGGGACCATAGATGTCCAGGATGCGGCGGCCCACGAGCGAGCGGCGAGCCACCTGAATCACCGTCTCATTCAGGCGCGCCCACTCCTCCTCGCGCAGGGGGTTCTCGGCATGTCCAAGGAAGTCGGCCATAGGAAAGTCTCCTCAGGAGAGGAATCGTCAGCGGGTGCCGCCACGGCCACCGGTCCCTCCTCCTTGGCGCCTGAGCGATCCCACGGTCAGCGGGTAGGCGTCCTTGGAGGGCGGGGCGGTGAGTCCGTACATCACACGGTTAGGAGGAAGCAGCGAAATGGGCTCGGGGCCCGGCCTGCCCACGTTCTGCGAGCCGGGGCCGTGCGCGGGAGCGGAGGAGGGCGCGGCCGGTGAGGCCGGGGCGCCCGGGGCCTTCTGAGCGCCTACGGCCTTCTGAAAGTGGCCCGGGGCGATGGGCTGCTGGAAGTGGCTGTCCTGGGCGGCATCCAGCATGCGCAGCATCTGGGTGGCCTCGGCCACGTGCTCCTTCTCCTCGGCGGCCAGGTGCGCGAAGAAGGCGCGGACCTCGGGGCTCGAGCTGAGCTGGGCGAAGGCCTCGTATTCGTTGATGGTCTCGAGCTCACGCGCCAGCACGCGGCGAATGCGCGCCACGTCGTTGAGCAACTCGCTGTCGGAGGGGCCAGCCATCGCGCGGGACCATTGCGGCCTGCCGGGGGGACCGTCAAGCAAAACAGTGGTCGTCTGTTGGGTTGCTTCATTTGCTTCGTGAAGAGGAGCCGCCCGCGTACATTCGCGCGTCCGCTTGCCCGCTCCCCCTCCACATCAGGGTCCGTCGCCCGATCCGCAGCCCGCGGCGCCTGTCCGGCCTCCGGAGCAGGGCAGTGGAAAGGGCGCGCTGTTCGTCGCGGCGGGCATCCTCGCCTCGCGGCTGATGGGGCTGGTGCGAGAGCGCGTCTTCGCGCACTACCTGGGCAATGCCGAGGCGGCCGCCGTCTTCAAGGCCGCGCTGCGCATCCCCAACTTCCTGCAGAACCTGTTTGGCGAAGGGGTGCTCTCCGGCTCCTTCATCCCCGTGTATGCGCAGCTACTGGGGCAGAAGGACCATCGGGAGGCGGACCGGCTGGCCGGGGCCATCTTCGGGCTGCTGGCGCTGGCCACCAGCATCATGGTGGCGGTGGGCATGGTGGCCACGCCCCTGTTCGTGGACCTGATCGCCCCGGGCTTCGAGGGCGAGTCGCGGACGATGGCCATTCACCTGGTGCGCATCGTCTTCCCGGGCACGGGGCTGCTGGTGCTGTCGGCGTGGTGCCTGGGCATCCTCAACAGCCACCGCCGCTTCCTGCTCTCGTACCTGGCGCCGGTGGTGTGGAACCTCGTCGTCATCGCCGCGCTGGTGGCCGCCGGGGGCCAGGTGGACGAGGCCCGGCTGGTGGAGGTGCTCGCCTACGCCGTGGTGCTGGGCGGGCTGCTCCAGTTCGCCGTGCAGGTGCCCTCGGTGATGCGGCTGCTGGGGCGGTTCAGGCCCTCGTTCTCCACCGCGGGCGAGTCGGTGCGCCGGGTGCTGCGCAGCTTCGTCTCCGTGGTGATTGGCCGCGGCGTGGTGCAGATCAGCGCCTACGTGGACACGGCCATCGCGTCGCTGCTGTCCGAGCGAGCCCTGTCTTCGCTCTTCTACGCGCAGACCATCTACCTCATCCCCGTGAGCCTCTTCGGCATGGCGGTGTCCGCGGCCGAGCTGCCCGAGATGGCCCGCGCCACCGGCGGCGCCAGCGAAGAGGTGAACGCCAAGCTGCGCGAGCGCATCGAGGCAGGCGCCCGCCGGGTGGCCTTCTTCGTGGTGCCTTCGGCCGCCGCGTTCCTCCTCATTGGAGACGTGGTGGCCGCCACGCTGCTGCAGACGGGAAAGTTCACCGCCGCGGACTCGCGCTACGTCTGGTACCTGCTCATGGGCTCCGCGGTGGGCCTGGTGTCCGCCACGGTGGGGCGGCTGTATTCCTCCGCCTTCTACGCGCTGAAAGATCCCAACACGCCGCTGCGCTTCGCCATCGTCCGTGTCTCGCTGGGCGCCGCCATGGCCTGGGGCCTTGGCCTGCACCTG
>DATHBR010000007.1:0-5238 GCA_035296065.1 Myxococcaceae bacterium
CCGGCAGCCCACCTCGGAGGAACCCTGACCGGGCGCCTGCGCTTCGTTATTGGTGGCCTGGTGGCAAGCGGTGGCGCTCGGCCTCGCGGTACAGTTGAGTGAGCGAGTAGTCCAGCAGCGATTGGAGGGTTTGCAAGTAGCGGTGGGCGCGCAGGAAGGGCAGCCACACGCGCTGGCCCACCAACACCTGGGCTTCCTGAAAGTTCTTCCGGGGCAGCCACCGGCCCCCCAAGCGGCGCACCAGCACCTCACCCAGATAGGCCCCCGCCGCTGGCACCGCCGAGGTGTCGATCGCGACGCGCTCGAACACCCGGGGGAACTCCTCGCGCCAGAAGTAGAAGTCCACGTCGGTGAGGGATTCGGGCGTCTCGGTGAAGACGGAGGGCGCCGAGGAGTGCAGCAGTGCCACCAGGTGCTCGGCCGCGGTGGAATAAGCAGCGCGTGCCGCTTCGGGATCCGGTACGTCCGCCGGGAGGGCGGCCTTGGCTGGCAGCCACTCCTCTGGAGTGGGCGGCTGGTAGGCGTTGAACTCGGCGATTTTCCGTTGGCGCTCGGCGAAGGGGGCGTGGTCCACCATGCGCGAGAGCAGCGGGGCGATGTCCGGGTGGAAGCGAGGCTCGACGGGGGCGAGGGCGGCGGAGCGCTCGCGCAGGGTGGCGAGGACCGAGTCGAAGTCGAGCTCCGGGCGCAGGTGAACGAGGGCGCGGGCCTGCGCTACGCGCGCGGGCTCCGAGGCGAAGTCAGCGGCGGTAGGCCACGAGACCAGGAGGATGGAGCCATTGGGGAGTTCCTCGACCCGATGTGCCGGGGTGGAGAGCACGCGCTCACGGCCCAGCTTCTCCACCAACTGGGGGCCGAAGACATTGAGCCAGCACAGCTGGTAGACGTTGTCGTACCCATCCCTGTCCCACGTCTCTTCGCTCCGCCCGTAAAGGGGCGCCCCCGCCAGGTGGAAGTCCGCGCTGCTGTGCGCCAACGCGGAGGGTGCTGGGTAGCGTGAAAGCCACGCGCGGATCAGCTCCACGAAGGAGCGGCAACGCTCCTCCCGCGCGAAGAAGGAGAGCGGCTCAATCTCGAAGGAGATGTAGATAATGTGGTAATTGTCCGTGAGCCCGAGAATGACCAGGCAATCAAGGGCGGGGGGGGCCGTCCGGTAAAGCCCGAGGCTGCCACCGACCTCGTCGCCGCGCTCCTCGAGGGCTTTGAAGACGGCCTGGCGGGAGTATTTCCGGAACCGCTTCCCTCTTACGAGGTGCGGCATCCAGTCGCCCGCGTACTGCTCGAGCGCATCAAGGAAGGGCTCCAGTTCGCGTTCGAGCTCGGCGTGATGATCGAAGATCCCGGTGAAGCAGAACTCGAGACTGTCCTCTTTGCCCATGTCTTCTTGACGGGTCAGCCGCTTCAATGGAGTAGCACCTCGATGTCAGCGTAGCGCTGCTTGGCATCTTTCACGGCGGCCTTCCAGTTCTTCAAGTCCCTCGGCTTGAGGTCACCTCCCTCATACACGAGACGGACACGCTGTATCCGGACGCGAAGCCGGAGCGACTTCCGCAGGATGTTCACCTCCCCGGCGTAATGCCGCAGGGCATCACGTGCGTCAGTTGCTACTTGCTCTCCAAGGATATCTCTGTCCAGTGGCGCGAGGTTGCGGCTCTTGAAGCTCAAGGTCTCCACGCGAGGAGGCTGTCCTGCTGGAGGCTGGTTCTCGATGATGAGCACGTCCGCGTAGCGGATGCCCGCCACGCCGTCCTTGGTCATGCCCACGTTGGTTTCGATGCGTGGCTCGTTGAAATCCTGAAGCCAGCGGCGTTGTGCCCTGGGCAGGGCCGCGTCCTCACGCAGCAGTCCCACCATGAAGCGCTCGAAGGCCAGGCCCCGGGCGAACACCCCACGCATCCTCTCGTAGGAGAGCCAGGTGAGCGGAGCCTTGGTGGAGCTGCCCGCTTTCAACTCCTGAAGGCGGCCCTCGAAGTAGGTGACATACTCGCCCCACAGCGGGTTGCCCTGGAGACCCAGCGGAGGCGCCTCCAGCACCGGCCGCTGCCGCTCCAACACAGCCACCTCGCCGGAGAGCCGCGCGCCAGCGGACTCCAGTTCCGCCATTCGCAACTTGGAGGCGAGCACCTCGGCGGTGTGGCCCACACGGGTGTCCACCAAAGTGGCCAGGCTGGCGGTGGCCCGGACCTCCGGAGCAGCGCGTGGCGTGGCTGCATCCTGTGTGGGGCCAGCACCTGTGCTGCCGGGCCGGGCCTTGGAGAGCATGGCCTGAGCGCGAGGCACATTTCCTCCAGCCTCGTATAGGGCCATCGCGGCGCGCTCCCCGCCGGCGCCCACATACACAGCCGCCTCGCGGCTGGCCTGAAGGTACCGGGCCAGCTTCTCCACTGCCTCCTGGCCTAACTGCTCGCGCAGCCGCTCGGCCGCCTCGCGCAGTCCCCTCAGGTAAGCCTCGGGGCTGAGGCCCGTACCTGTGCCCGGGCTGACGCGGGCCCCGGCGGCGCGCATCCCCTTGCCCCCCGCGTACACGCTCACCAGCAGCATGGCCGGGGCCAGTTGGTACGTGGCTTCCTCCAACTCACCCTCAGCCAGCGTGGACAGCCCCTGCGTGGTGCCCGCCAGCAGGTGGTAGAAGCCCAGCGGTACCCCGAAAGTCATCGAGTCGAAGCCGCCCAGCGCCGTGCTTCCAGGGGCCAGGTGCTGCTGAGACAGGGCGCGCTCCTGCTCCTCCAGGGCGCGTTGGTAGGGCGGCGGCAGGTGGGCGCGCTGCGTGGACATGTTCAGGTAGCGCGCCCCATCCGCCACGGGGCTGGTGCCAAGCGCCTCGGAGGCCGCACGGCCCAGCCCCCGCACCACGTCCCCGGCCTGCTGCCCCCGCTCCGGGAAAGAGGACAGGGGCAGGCCCCGCCTGGCCAGGTGCTGGCTCACCGCGCGGTAGGGCCCCAGGGTGCGCGCCAACTGCCTCTCCGCGGCCAGCCGCCGCAGCAGCTCCCGCACCTCGTCGTCATACGCCGAGTGCAACAGGAACAGGAGGAACACCTCGGCGTAAGCGGGCCCGTAGCGCTCGCCAGCCGAGCGCAGGAAGGCATAACGCTTGAGCGCGAGGGCCTGCCCAGCCTCGGCACTGAGCAGCGGCCCCACCGCGCCCAGGCGCACCGCGCTCCACTCCTCCAGCCGCTCCACCACCGCCACCATGTCCACCGTGGCCTGCAACTCGAGGAACTGGGCCACCGCGGCACAGGCCAGGAAGGGCCCCAGCACCTGTTGGTCGTCTTCCAGTTCAGGCCACCCCCGCGGCACCACCGCAAGCAGCTCGGTGGCAGCCATCCCGGGCTCGGCGGGAGTCCCTACCCGGGCGGAGAAGCGCCGCTCCCGGTGGCGACGGTACAACGGGGGCCCTGAGGGTGCCGCGTCGGGGTGCCGCACCGAGGAGGGGCCCACCGAGGTGTCCTCGCGCAGCACCCGTCCATCCTGCCGTGTGCTGGCGCACCCCACGGCAAGCACCGCGGTCGCCACCCACACCGCCACCTTGCTCACCGCTCTTGTCATCTCTCCCCCTCTTTCGCGCGAGGTGGAGAGCCTCTCACTGTGTCTCACCACGCAGCCAGAACTCCCGGCGTCTTGCGTGCTTGCCTGGCAGCATGGTTGGGAGAGTGAGTCGGCTACCACCAGGTGGGACCAGTCACTGGCTACTGCCGATCGGTCGGGACCGGACACGCGCCTTGGAACCTGTGCGGCGGCTGGCGGGTATGCCATCCCATGAGGTAGGGTGCGCGGCTGCCCACTTCCCCCGAGGGTTGCTCATGTTCGCTTCCGAGGTGCATGGCCTCGCCACCGGCTCGCGGGTTGGCCCCTGGCGCATTCTGGGGCACAGGGGCAGCGGCACCTTCGGCATCGTCTACCGGGTGTGCCTGGCCGAGGAGCCAGGAGCTGGCGAGTACGCCCTGAAGCTGGCGCGCGAGCCTGGGGATTTGCGCTTCGAGCGGGAGGGCGAGCTGCTCTCACGCATTCGCCACCCCCACGTGCCTGGTTTGAGGGACAGGGGCGTATGGCACGACAGCCAGCGCAGGGGCTACCCCTACCTCGTGATGCAGTGGGTGGAGGGCCTGCCGCTCTACGATTGGGCGAAGGTGCGGGGGCTCACCTCGCGCCAGACTCTGCGGGTGCTGGCCCACCTGGCGCGAGCGCTGCAGGCCACCCACCGCCACGGGGTGCACCGGGATGTGAAGGGCGACAACGTGCTCGTCACCTCCGAGGACCACGCGGTGCTGGTGGATTTCGGCTGCTGCCGCTACCCGGGCGCTCGCGAGCTCACCACGGGAGTGCTTCCGCCCGGCACCCGGCCCTACCGCAGCCCGCAGGCCCTGCGCCACGAGCGCGAGGGCAACCCAGCGGACCGCTACGTGGGCACTCCGGAGGATGACGTGTACGCCCTGGGCGTAACGGCCTACTACCTGGTGACGGGCACCTACCCACCACAGGGCTCCGAGGACGCACCGCGCCTGCTGGCTCCGGGCGAGTTGGCCTCCGTGGCCCCGGAGCTGGAGGCCCTTATCCTGCGCATGCTCTCGGAGAACACCCAGGCTCGCGGCACCGCGGGCCAGCTTGCCGAGGCCCTCGAACAGGCAGAGAAGAGTGCCGGGCGCGTGGCGAACGAGCAGGTGCGGCCCTCTCGCTCCATGCTGACCACCGAAACAGCCACACGCCCGGGTCCCACGCGGTGGCACCTGGCCAGCCAGGCGCTGCGCAAGCACTCGAAGCGGCTGACCGTGGCGGGCGCCCTCGCCGCTGGCGTGCTGGCCGGGGGGCTGCTGCATCCGCTCTCAAGGCCCGCCAGTGAAGCGCGGCCTGAACAGCTCGCCGCCGTCAACGCGGAGGAGCAGGAGCAGGCCGCTGTCAGCAAGAAGCCCGTGGCGCTGGCCGATGGGGGCGTGGACGAGGTCCTCGCCGCGGCGGAACAGGCCCCCGTTTACGGCGTGCCCAACAGCGTGCTGGGCCAGTCGGTGCTCAAGAAACCTGTCCCGGGGCAGCGCAAGGCGCCGTGTGAGAATCCGCGCCAGCGGGTCATCCTCGGGTTCTGCTGGTGGAGGCTTGATGAGAAGCCACCCTGTGCCAAGGGTGAGTATGAGCACGAAGAGCGGTGCTACGGGCCCGTCGTCGAGAACGGCCGGCAGCCCACCTCGGAGGAACCCTGACCGGGCGCCTGCGCTTCGTTATTGGTGGCCTGGTGGCAAGCGGTGG
>DATHBR010000008.1:0-66442 GCA_035296065.1 Myxococcaceae bacterium
GTTCCATTCCGCGGGACTGTTCGGGGTGGAGCTCCCCGAGCCCCCAAGCCACGCTGTGCCATTCGCCGACTTTACGGCTCACGACGAAGTGGACCTAAGTGAGCCCTCGCAGGCGGCTGAAACGCCAACGGCCGGAACCCTTTGAGGAGTTCCGGCCGCCGGACTTCATTCTGGAGCGGGAAAAGGGATTTGAACCCTCGACCCTCGCCTTGGCAAGGCGATGCTCTACCGCTGAGCTATTCCCGCATCTATTGTTCCGCCGCTGCGTTGCCGCACCGTCGAAGCGAGGGCGGATATACCGACCTGTTCCGGGCACGTCAAGCGTTCTGTGCGTCCGTGCCTCCTCCTCGCTTGGCCAGCATGGCGAGGAACGCCCGGAAGTACACCACCGCGCTCCATACCGAGAACGCTCCCGACAGGTACACCAACACCTTGCCCACCAGGTTGTAATCCACCGGCACCACCCGGAACCCCAGGTCCAATGGGTGCACGTAGTGAACGCAGAGTGAAATCACCCCCACCAACTGCAAGCTCGTCTTCCACTTCCCCTCCTGCCCCGCCGCGATCACCATGCCCTCGCTCGCCGCGATGGTCCTCAGCCCGCTGACGATCAGCTCGCGTGCCAGCAGCACGATCACCACCCAGGCCGCAATGCGCCCCAGCCGCACCATCATCACCAGCGCCGCCATGACGATCAGCTTGTCGGCCAGTGGGTCCATGAACTTGCCCACCACCGTGATGAGGTTCCACTTGCGCGCCAGGTACCCGTCCACCACGTCCGTAATGGCCGCCACCGCGAACACCACCCCCGCCATCATCGAATAGAAGGGGTCCGCGTCGTAGGTGAACCACACGAAGACCGGGATCAGCAGGATCCGGCCCAGCGTCAGCATGTTGGGGAGGTTCCAGAACTCCTGCACGAGGATGCTCTGCTTGCGTCCCGCGCGGCGCTTGGCCCGCTCCTCCTTCTTCTTCTGCTTCCTGGCGGCTCGATCCATGCCCCCGTTCTAGCGGACTGGCAGGCAGATGAGGGCAAATCCTTCGCCGCTCAGCTCCACTCCTGTCTTGAAGACTTCACCTTCCGGCCCCAGCACCAGCGACACCACCTTCGGCGTGAGGTTGCCCTGCCAGCCCACCAGGTGCCCCAGCGGCACCGTCACCGGGCCCTCCATCCGCACCGGCACCGAGCGCAGCGGCCCCGTCAGGCTCAGCAGCACCTTGCCGTTGCCCCGCAGGTGCACCAGCTCCAGGTCCGGCGCCATCTCCGAGGGCACCCGGCCATTCTCGAACATCACCGGCTCCTCGAACGCGAACACGCACTCGTCCCGGAAGTACGCGGACTCCTCTCCCAGGTCCACCGCCTGGAAGACGTGGCGCCCCACCGGCTCGATGAAGAGCAGGCCCCGGCCACTGGCCCGCACCATCCGCGCCGCCCCCTCGCCAAACGGCTTGTCCGTGGCGCGGCCCCGGAAGCGCTTCTTCTCCGGCAGGAAGGTGAGCTGCCCGCTGAACGCCACCAGCCCCTCCAGCCGCGTGAGCAGCTCTCCGTCCACCACCGCCGAGAAGCCTCCGGGCCCCACGTTGAACCGCCCCCCGTGGAGCGTGTTCTCCAGCGACAGCGCGAGCGCCAGCTCTCCCAGGATGGGCGCGGCGCCTTCCTGCGACGCTGGCACCAGCTCGGATGCAGCATGGTGCTGCGCGTCCTCGGCAGGCGCGGGGGCCTCCGGCACGTACTCCGCATGGCCGGACGCGGTGAACTCCTGCGCCATCCCCGGGGCGGCATTCTCCGGGGCGTAGGCCTCTGGCGCGGCTTCCATCGGGGGAGCCGGCGGAGTCTCCGGAAGCGCCTCCTGGTGCTGGGCGATGGCGGCCAGATCCTCCGGATCCTCGGGCTCCGCCGTCAGCACCGGCAGCCCGTCCTCGGAGACCTCGTCCACCCCCATCACCGGCAGGTTGGCCTCGGCGGCCGACTCCACGGTGGGAATGTCGATGACGGAGGTCCTGGGCGGCTCGTCCATCGTGATGGTGATGTCTTCGGAGAGCGAAGCGTCCTGGGCAGCCGAAGCCACGGAGGACGGTGGAGCCACTGGCTGGCTCACCACCATCACCGGCCCTTCGGCTCCATCCAGCTCCGCCCGGCCCGTGGGCGTCGGCGCCTCCATGCCCTCCGCGTAGGCCTCGGGAGCCTCCGCGGGAGCCTGAGCCTCCAAAGGCGCCTCGGGTGGAGCCTGGCCGTCCGTCGGATGGCCTGTGTCGTCGAGCCCAAACTGCGCGCCCCAGTCCTCCTCGGCGGGCGGAGGCGGAGGCACGGCCTTGCGCGGCTCCTCCGCCGCCTCGGCGGCGGGCTGAGGCGCAGCGGGCTCGGCAGCGGCCTGTTGCGTAGGCGTCTCCTCCAGGATCTCGAGCTCTGGCTCGCGGGCCACTGGCGGCTGCGCTTCAGCCGCGTGGGCCTGCGGCTTCGGGGGCAATGGCGGCGGCGTCTCCGCCACCGGCACCCCGCCCTGCTCGCGCACCACCTCGGTGCCTTCGAGCTCCGAGAAGCCCCGCTCGCGCGCGGGCTGCGCCGGCTCCGGCCGGTTGAAGGCCTCTCCGGCGATGGCGCGCGACATCTTCTCCGCCATCGCGTCGCTGCCGGCCAACAGGAAGTGCTCGCGCGCCCGGCCGTACTCGCCCTGCTGCGCCAGCGCCAGCCCCAGGTAGTTGTGCGCCTTCTTGTGGTCCGGCGCCAGATCCACCGCCACCTCGAACTCGCGCACCGCGCGCTGCAGCGCGTTCGTCTTGAGATAAACCAGCCCCAGGTTCACCCGCAGCGTCGGGTCCACCGGGTTGTCGCGCACCAGCATCTCGTAGAGCTCGGCGGCCCGGTCGAACAGCCCCAGCTTGAAGTACGTCAGCCCGAGCATGTTCTGCCCCTTCTCATGCTTGGGCTGTAGTTGGTGGGCGCGCTCGAGGAAGTCCTTGGCCTCGATCACCTTGCCCGCGGCCAGCAGCTCGCCGCCACGGTAGAGGAGCTGCAGGAACTCATCGTCAACGGGAACTGGCGTCTGAGGCCCCGTCGCTCGCGTCGTCGCCATCGGCATTCGCTTCGCGGGGCTCGTTCTGTGCGAGCCGCTCGCGCTCTTTGTAGTGGTAGTAGAGCTGGAGGACCTTGCGCACGTAGTCCTGCGTCTCGGCGTACGGCGGCACTTTCCCCCCGTACTTGCGCACCGCGTCCGGGCCTGCGTTGTACCCGGCGATCATCTTCACCATGTCCCCGTCGAATGTGTTGGCGAGCACCCGCAGGTAGCGCACCCCACCCTCGATGTTCTCCTTCTCGTCGAAGATGTCCTTCACGTACATCTCCGCCGCCGTGGGAGGCATCAGCTGCATCAGCCCACAGGCGCCCTTGGGGGACACGGCGTTGGGGTTGAAGTTGCTCTCCGCCTGCATGATGGCGCGCACCAGGCTGGCGGGGATGCGGTAGCGCTTGGAGGACTCCTGGATGTAGGGCTCCAGGTCCGCCGGAGTGCTGGCGCGGCCTCGCACCGGCGCCGCAGGGCCCTGCGTCTGGGTGAAGGTGCCCTTGAGCTTCTTGGCCCGCTTGCTGCCCGGCGGCGCCACGTTCGTGTAGATGATCGTCCCGTCCTTCTCGACGTACCGATAGATGCCCTCGGAGGCAGACGCCCCGAGGGGCAGCCACAACAGGGCCAGTAGGAAGGTGGGGCTCGGGCGCATATCGGCCCGCAAACCTTAGATCCGCGCCGAAAAGTCCTCAAGAAAACGCCTTGTTTCCAGCACTTACACCCGTTAAGGCTGACGCTCATGCCACAGCGCTTCGACTTCCTCGTTCTGGGTGGCGGCGTCGCAGGCCTCTCCTTCGCTCTGCAGGCGGCCAAGCATGGCTCGGTGGCGGTGCTCACCAAGCGTGAGCGCTACGAGGGCAACACCCAGTACGCCCAGGGTGGCATCGCCAGCGTGCTGGCTCCTACCGACACCTTCGAGGCCCACGTCGAGGACACCCTGGTGGCCGGCGCCGGCATCAACCACCAGGACGCGGTGGAGGTGACGGTGCGCGAGGGCCCCGACCGCATCCGCGAGCTGGTGGCCCTGGGCGCGGAGTTCAACCGCCGCACCACCGGCGAGTTCGATCTGACGCGCGAGGGCGGCCACTCGGCCCGCCGCATCATCCACGCGGGCGACATTACCGGCCGCGAGGTGCAGCGCGCGCTGCTGTCCGCGTGCGACGAGACGAAGAACATCACCTTCTTCCAGCACACCGCCGCGGTGGACCTCATCGTGGACCGGCGCTCCGGCCCGGGCCGCACCGGCCGGTGCCTGGGCATCTACGCGCTGCAGGAGAACGGCCACATCGACACGTTCCTGGCCAAGGTGACGGTGCTGGCCACCGGCGGCGCGGGCAAGGTGTACCTGTACACCTCCAACCCGGACGTGGCCACCGGGGACGGCGTGGCCATGGCGTACCGGGCCGGGGCGCAGATCTCCAACATGGAGTTCTACCAGTTCCACCCCACCTGCCTGTACCACCCCGAGGCCAAGAGCTTCCTGATCAGCGAGGCGCTGCGCGGCGAGGGCGGCAAGCTGAGGCTCAAGAGCGGGCAGAGCTTCATGGAGCGCTACCACCCGCTGGGCGCGCTGGCCCCGCGTGACGTGGTGGCCCGCGCCATCGACGCGGAGCTCAAGCGCACCGGTGATGACTGCGTCTACCTGGACATGACACACCTGGGCCGCGCCTTCGTCTCCGAGCGCTTCCCCAACATCTACGCCACCTGCAAGGCGTTCAACATCGACATGGGCGTGCAGCCCATCCCCGTGGTGCCCGCGGCCCACTACATGTGCGGCGGCGTGGTGACGGATCTGCAGGGCCGCACCAACGTGCCCGGCCTCTACGCCATTGGCGAGACGGCCCACACGGGCCTGCACGGCGCCAACCGCCTGGCGTCCAACTCGCTGCTCGAGGGGCTGGTGTTCGGCCACCGGGCCGCGCAGGTGTCCGCCGAGGAGATCCGCTCGCTGCCCGCGCTGGCGCAGGATCCTCCCGACTGGGATCCCGGCAGCGCGGTGGACTCGGACGAGAGCGTCGTCGTCACCCACAACTGGGACGAGATCCGCCGGCTCATGTGGAACTACGTGGGCATCGTCCGCACGGACAAGCGGCTCATGCGCGCACGGCGCCGGTTGGATCTGCTGCGCGAGGAGATCCGCGACTACTACTGGCGCTTCAAGGTCACCCGGGACGTCATCGAGCTGCGCAACATCGCCGATGTGGCCCACCTGATCGTCGACTGCGCCAGCCGCCGCAAGGAGAGCCGCGGCCTGCACTTCACCCTGGACTACCCCAACACCGACGATCACCACTGGAAGCGCGACACCGTCGTCTCGCGCGAGCTCTAAGGGCCAGCCATGGAACTGCGCACCGTCTGTGTCTTCTGTGGCTCACGGCCTGGCAACGGGCCGGACTTCATCGCCGCCGCGCGGGAGCTGGGCGCCGAGCTGGCGCGCCGAAAGATGACCCTCATCTACGGCGGCGCCAGCGTGGGCCTGATGGGCACCATCGCGGATGCGGTGCTCGCGGGCGGCGGGCGCGCGGTGGGAGTGCTGCCCTTCAGCCTCCAGGAGCGGGAGCTGGGCCACCAGGGGCTCCACGAGCTGCACCTGGTCAACTCCATGCACGAGCGCAAGGCGCTCATGGCCAAGCGCGCGGATGCCTTCATCGCCATGCCCGGCGGCTTCGGCACCTTCGACGAGCTGTTCGAGATCGTCACCTGGGGCCAGCTTGGCCTGCACCAGAAGCCCATTGGCCTGCTGGATGTGGGCGGCTACTTCCAGCCGCTGATGGCCATGGTGCGCCGCGGCGTGGAGGACGGCTTCATCCCCGAGGCCCATGCGCAGCCCTTCGCCGTGAGCCCCTCGGCGGGCGAGCTGCTGGAGCGGCTCCAGGCCGGCCCGACGATGCAGGCCACCGAGAAGTGGATTCGCCGCAGCGAGGAGACCTGAGCCTCAGCGGGCGTGGACGCGCAGCTCCGCGTGGCCCAGCGTGGAGGCCAGCCGCAGCTGCACGTGCGAGGCACTCTCGGGGATGACGGGCGCGCCGTTGGGCAGCACCTTGGGGAAGCGCACCGAGTAGGCCACCCAGAACACCCCCATGTACGGGTACATGGTGCGCATGTTCAGGTCCGCCCGGCCAATACGCTGGATGCTCAGCGGCTCCACTTCCACCGAGGGCGTCAGCATCACCACGCGCCAGATGGAGTCCTTCTGATCGAAGTCGTCGAAGCGGTAGTCGTTGACGTGCACGCCCAGGAAGAACTCGTGGAACTGCGCCTCCTCGGCGCGCTCCTTGGCCAGCAGCTCTTCCACGCGCGTCTTGGGCAGGAACTGGAACTGCGCCACCCGCTGCACCCGCGCCTCGCGGAACGCCACCGTCTGGAACGTCGCCCCGGCGAACAGGCGCGTGTCGAAGCCGTCGTAGATCTCCGCCCGGTCCGAGAAGCTCGCGAAGGCGTCCTGGTAGGCCTGCTCGGCCCGCCGATCGGTGAGCTGCGGGGGCGGATCGCCAATGGTGGGCGGAGTGGTGGTGCAGCCGGCCGCCAGCACCAGCAGCAACCCGGAGATACAGAGGGCCTGCTTCACGGGATGAAGTCCTTACGGGTGTAGAGCGAGAAGAGCTTGTGGCCCGCGGCCTCCACCGCCTCGCGCCCGCCCTCGAGCCTGTCCACCAGGGCGAACGCTCCGACCACCTTGAGCCCCTCGGCCTGCGCCCGCTCGATGGCCTTGAGGGTGGAGCCGCCCGTCGTCACCACGTCCTCGACGATGGCGACCAGCGAGCTGCTGCCCAGCGCCTCCCGGCCCTCGAGCCACTGGCCCGTGCCGTGCCCCTTGGGCTCCTTGCGCACGATGAAGGCCTCCAGCGGCGCGCCCGCCAGGTAGCTGGTGAGGCTCACCGCCGAGGCGATGGGATCGGCGCCCAGCGTCAGCCCGCCCACGCCCACCGCCAGCGGCGCCTCGCGGTAGATGAGGTCCATCAGCAGCCGGCCGATGAGGAAGTGCCCCTCGGCCAGCAGCGCCGTGCGCTTGCAGTCGATGTAGAAGTCCGACTCCTTGCCGGAGGACAGCACCACCTTGCGCCGCTCGAAGGAGCGCTCGGTGAGCAGCTCCAGAAGCCGTGCATGGTCCCGCGCCAGCGCGCTATTCATCTACAGGCCCTCCAGGTAGGCCACGAGCTCGGCCGAGTAGCGCAGTTGCATCAGCAGCTCCGCGCGGCGCGACTCATCCAGGGACTTGAACACATCCGCCAGCAGCGAGAGATCCTGGTTGATCTCGCCCAGCCGCTGCGACACGGCCCCGGCCAGCTCGTCCGCGTCGACCTCCTCCTCCATCGTCTCGGGCGCCAGGCCGTCTTCCGTCGCCAGCGCCTTCTCCAGCATGTCGCGCGCGGCGGCGCTCAGGCGCCCCTGCTCCTCGAGCTGGTCGCGCTTGGTCTCCAGCTCCTCGCGATCCACCGGCGAGGCGTGGATGGCCGACGCCAACGCCATCATCAGCGCGTCGTCGTCCGACAGCCCCTCGTGCACCCGCGCCTGCACCTGATCCCGCTTGAGGAAGCGCAGCGCCGCCACCCGCCGGAAGCCGCAGATGATCTGGTAGCGGTCGGCCCCCAGCGGACGCACGTCCACTGGGAACAACTGCCCCAGCCGCGCCAGGTCCGTCGCCAGTTGCGTAATCTCTCCCTCGGGACGGATGCGGAAGGTGGCGTCCTCGTCCACCTGCTCCACCGAGAGGGACGTCACCATCCCCTGCGCGGGCGGACGCAGCTCATAGGTGACTTCGTCCCCGTCCTCGTCCTCATCCTCGGACGAGCCCTCGCGCTGGGACTCATCCGGCGCGTCTCCGGCTTCGGCGGCCTCTCCGGTGGCCTCCGCGGCGGTCTCAGCCGTGGCCTCTCCGGCGGCCTCCGCCGTGGCCTCCGCGGCGGGCTCATCCGAACCCTGGCCAGCGGGCTGCTCGGCGGCCTGCTCGGAGGCTTCTCCGGCTGGCTGCGAAACGGCTTCGGCGGCGCCCGGCTGCTGCTCTGAAGGCGCGCCCTCTCCCTGGGCAGCGGCCGGAGACTCCTCCGACGCTCCCTGGTTCCCATCCTCTCCGTCGACCCTGCTCTCGGCGTCCATCGGCACCCCTGGCTCGGTCCGGCACCGTGCCACACGCGTACCGCGGTGGCACGGCGAAAGCCCGCTCTAGCGGGCCTTCTTCTTCACCACGACCTTCTTCTTGGCACCCGCTCCTAACACGGGAGGAACCGGCGCGGCCGGCTCTGTCTTCGGCGCTGTCGCGGGGGCAGCAGTCGCCGGAGCGGCGGCGGGAGGAGGAGGAGGCAACGGCTTGGAGGCCGGCCTGGCCGCCGGAGGAGGCGGCGGCGCGGGCCTGGTTGCCGCCGCAGGACGCGCCGGAGGCGTCGTCGGGCGCGGGGGCGTGGCGCCCGGGCGCACCGTGGGCCGCGTCACCGCGGGGCGCGAGACAGGCACGCGGCCCGGCTCCACCTCGCCCATGTCCACCCGGCCCCGGAAGCTGGCGCCGTCCACGATGATGACGCGCGGGGCGCGGATGTCGCCCACCATGCGGCCCTCGCGGGTGAGCTCCACGCTCTCGGTGGCGTTGATGTTGCCCACCACCACTCCGCTCACGATGGCGTTCTTCACCGCCACGTTCGCCTTCACCACGCCCGTGGTCTCCACGATGAGGGCCTTGCTGAGCGTCAGCTCGCCCTCCACGCGGCCACGCACGGTCAGGTCCTCGTCACCCGTCAGCTTGCCGCTGATGAGGATGGAGGGGCCCACCACCGTGTTGTCGCCGGACCCGCCGGCTAAGTCCTTCGCCGTGGCCACGGATCAGCGCTCCTTCTGGTCCATGTCGACGTTGCCCTTGAACGAGGCGCCGTCGGCAATGAGGATGCGCGGGGCCTTGATGTCGCCCACCACGCGGCAGTCCGTCTTCAGCTCCACCTTGTCACTGGCGACGATGTTGCCCGTCACCCGGCCGGCGATCTCCACGTTCTGCGTCTCGATGTCCGCCTCGACGACGCCGCTGCCCTCCACGAAGAGGCTCTCCTTGAGGGAGATCTTCCCCTTGACCGTGCCCTGAATGACCAGGTCCTCGTCTCCGGAGATCTCTCCGTCGATGACGATGCTCGAACCAATGACCGTATTCGCCATGAGTGCTAAACCCCTCCCGAAGGGTAATGCTGTGTCGTCCCGGTGCGGCTGGGACTAGATGTCGTCCGGCAGCTTCACGTCCATCTCGATGGAGCCGTTGAACACCGCGCCGTCCTCGATGACGACGCGCGGAGCCTTGATGTCACCGGCCACCTTGGCCGACGCGTTGATGGACACGCGCGCCGAGGCGTCGATGTTGCCGCTGGCCTCGCCGTTGATGGTGAGCTCCTCGGCGCGGATGTCCGCCTGGACCTTGCCAGTGCCCTCGATGGTGAGGTGGTTCTTGAGGGCGATCTGCCCCTCCACCCTGCCCTCGATGACGAGATCTCCGCCACCCGTGAGGCTGCCCTTGATGACGATGCCCCTACCGATGATGCCCGTTTCGCCCGTTGCCATGCGGTGGTCCTCGGAAGCGCCGACCGACTGAAGAATGTGCCCTGATTATGTCAGAGATGGGCGGAGATCCAGCCGGAGATATCCCGGAAGACCTCCTCCCGCCCCAGCTCATTGAGCGGCTCATGCCGCATGCCGGGATACTCCTTGAACTTCTTGTCGGCCGAGCCGACCGTCTCGAAGAAAGACCGCGCCGCGGTGGGAGCGGCCACACCGTCCGCCGATCCGCACAAGATGAAAATGGGTACTGTCACCCGAACGGCCCGCTCCAGGGCCTGGAGCTGGGCCTGGGTGGACTCGATGAACCAGCGCGGCGTCACGGTGCCAATGTAGAGCGGATCCTCCCGGGTGGCGCGCTGAATGTCCGGATCCCGGGTGAGATCCTCGATCTTCATCTCGGTGGGGATGGGCAACCAGGGCAACAGCTTCCCGGCCACCTTCGCGGCCAGGACCTTGGAGGTGGGCGGGGTGATGGCCAGCTTGAAGTACGGGGCTGTCAGCACCGCCCCGCTCAGGCCCGGCAGGCCGCCCGCGGCCAATTGGTGCACCGCCATCAGCGCCCCATGGCTGTGGGCCAGCACGAAGAGCTTCTGCCCGGCGGCGGCCTTGCGCACCCGCTCCCAGTAGAGGGCCAGATCGTCCAGGTAGTCCGGCCACTTGTCACAGAAGCCCCGGCGGCCATCGGCCCGCCCGTGCCCCCGGTAGTCGAAGCCGTGCACGCCAAAGCCCTCGGCCACCAGCGCCTCGGTCACAGGCCTGTAGCGTCCAACGTGGTCGGCGTAGCCATGCACCACCACCACGTGGGCGCGCGGCGCCTCGGGGAGATCGAACGTCCAGTAGAGCCGAAGGTGATCCTTCGCGGTGAAGAAGCCTTCGTCGCGGCGCACCATGGGGCGGGGACCTTAGCGGCCCCCAGGCTCCGTGGACAGCATCTTCAGCTTCCGCTCGAGCTGTTCGCGCTGCTGGGGTGGGTCCGCGGCCTCGGGATCCAGCCGGAGGATCTCCAGGGCCCGGCGCCAGGCCCCCGCCGCCTCGGCGCCGCGGGAGGCCTTCTGGTAGGCGTCTCCCAGGTGCTCGAGGATGACGGGCTCGTCGGGCTCGAGCTGCGAGGCGCGCTCCAGGGCCTCCACCGCGCGCTGGTACTCGCCGCGCTGGAAGTACACCCAGCCCAGCGAGTCCAGGAAGGCGCCGGTGTCTGGCCGCAGCGTCAGCGCGCGCTGCACCAGCCGCTCCGCTTCGGGCAGCTCCCGGCCGCGCTGGGCGAGCACGTAGCCCATGAAGTTGAGCGCCGCGGCGTTCTCGGGGTTGACCTGGAGCACGCGGCGCATCTGCGCCAGCGCGCTGTCCACGTCTCCCTGCTGATCGTAGGCGGCGCCCAGCGCGTAGAGCAGCAGCTCGTCCCGGGGCTTGCGGGCCACGGCCGCGCGCAGCAGCGCCACGCTCTCGGCCGGGCGGCCCTGCCGCTGCAAGGTGGCCGCGAGCGCCTCGTACAGCTCGGCCGAGGGGTTGTTGGCCACGGACTCCCTGAGGAGCTGCTCGGCCTGGACGGGCTTGCCCGCGCGCTCGAAGGCCCGGGCGTACTGCACCCGCAGGGCCACATCGTCTGGGGTGTCCTTCAGGGCCACCTGGTAGAGCTCGAGCGCCTGAGCGTGCTTGCCGGCCCGGGAGAGCGCCCCCGCGCGGCGGATGCGCACCTCGTCGAAGAGCTCGGAGGATTCGGGTACCTCGCCGTAGGCGGCGGCGGCGGCGGCATGGTGGCGCTGCCGCTCGTGCACCAGCCCCGCGTAATAGGAGATGCGGGGCTCCACCTGCGCCCCCCGGCGGGCCAGGTCCAGCACCTCGGCCGCGGCGGCCGTCTCGCGCGAGGCGAGGAAGGCGAAGGCCACCCGCACCGTGAGCTCGGGATCGTCCGTCAGCGACAGCAGCCGGTCGAAGTACGCCCGCGCCCGCGTGGCCGAGCCAAGCTTGAGGGCGATGCGGCCCGCCGACAGCAGCACCTCGCGGTTGTCCGGATCGCGCTCCAGGGCGCGCGACAGGGCCTCCTCGGCCTCGGAGGAGCGTGCGCTGCCCTCGTAGATGCGCGCCAGGGCCACCCACACCTCGGCGTCCCCGGGGTTGCGCTCCACGGCGAGCATCAGCAGGCGCTCGGCGCGCGTCTTGTCGCCCCGCTCCGCCAGGGCCAGGCCCAGGCGCTGGTAGCCCGTCGCCTCGCCGGGTAGCGCCGCGCCCAGCTCGTTCACCACCTTCACGGCCTCGTCCGGGGCCTTCGTCTCCAGGTGGAGCTGGGCCAGCACCAGGTAGGCCTCGGGCTCGCTGGGCCGCAGCATGATGGCGCGGCGCAGGTGCAGCTTGGCGCGAGCATACCGCCTCGCCTCCATCAGCACGCGGCCCAGCATGACGTGGGCCGGGTAGTACCGGGCCGAGCGCTCCACCGCCTTGCGCAGCTCGGCCTCGGCCTTGGACAGCTCGCCCAGGCGGGCGTACTCCTCGCCCAGCCGGGTGAGCAGGAAGGGGTTGCCGTCATCCGTGGCGAGCGCCAGCCGCAGCGAGTCCACCGCGGAGCGGTGCTCTCCGGAGTGGTGCAGCCGCCGGGCCTGGAGGAAGTGCGCGTAGCTGGCCGGCGAGGAGAAGTCCTCGGCCTCGTCCGCCGCGACGATGGCCTCGCGCATGGCCTCGCGATCCACCTTGGGCCGGCGCGCGGGCGCACCGAAGGCGGTGAGGCTCGCCAGGCTCGCCAGGGCGAGCAGCGGCACGGCGCGGATGGCACGAGCGCGGCTCAAGGGGCCCTCTTCTCAGCCCTGCATGGGCGCGCCAAGCCTGTCGAGGATGCGGTCCACCGGATCGCTGTCCTGGCTCACGTCCACCACCGCCTGCTGAAAGGCGATGCCCGTGGCCGTTTGCAGCTCCGGCATCAACCGCTGAATGACGGAGCGCGCCGCCTCCACGTTGCACTCCGGCAGCATGACGGCGAACACGCCCGCGCCCATGTGGGCCACGGCGTCCAGCGTGCGCAGCCGCCTGCGCATCACGTCGCTCACGCCCCGGGGCATGTCCACCTGCGGGCGCTCGGGCCGCAGCACCGCCAGGCTCAGCGGCCGGTGGTAGCGGCGGCTCTTGGACACCTCCACCTCCAGCTTCCCCAGCAGCGTGCGCTTGTCGTACAGGTTGGTGCCCGGATCGCTGCCGGTGCGCAGCGTCACCGGGGCCACCTGGCTCTCCTGCTCCGGCTGCTCGGTGTTGGGAGACTTCAGCGCGCGCTCGGTGCGCTTGAGCAGCTCCATCGCGTTGAAGGGCTTGCTCATGTAGTCCACCGCGCCCAGGTTGAGCGCGCGCACCTTCTCGGCCACGCCCTGGTGCGCCGACAGCAGGATGATGGGGATGTGCGCCGTGTCCGTGGAGGACTTGAGCGCCACCGTGGCCTCCAGGCCGTCCAGCTTGGGCAGGAACACGTCCATCACCACCAGGTCCGGCCGCATGTTGCGCGCCTTGGCCACGCCCTCCTGGCCATCGCGCGCCACCTCCACGCGGTAGCGCGAGCGCAGCACCTCGGAGAGCACCGCGGCGATCTCCGCCTCGTCCTCCACCACCAGCACGCGCGGCTGCTGCTGCTGCTGCTTGGGCTCGGCCTTCTTGCGCACCGCGTCCTGCGCCATGGGCAGCGTGAAGACGAACATGCAGCCGCCCTCGGGTGGGCTCTCGGCCCAGATCTCCCCGCCGTGCAGCTCCACGAACTCCTTGCAGATGGCCAGCCCCAGCCCCGTGCCCTTGGGCCCGTGGCGGTAGCGGTCGAACACCAGGGGCAGCTCGTCCGGGGGAATGCCCGAGCCGTCGTCCTGCACGGTGATCTTCACCGCGTCACCGTCGGGCCGCGTCAGCCGGGCCGCGCGCACCACCACGTTGCCCGCGTCCTTCGCGTGGTGGATGGCGTTGGTGATGAGGTTCTGCAGCACCTCGTGCAGCTTCACCTCGTCGCCAATCAGGTGCAGGCTCTCGGAGGCCTCGGCGCGCAGCACCACGCCCTTCTCGGAGGCCAGGATGTTCAGCTCGCTGGTGCTCTCGCGGCACAGCTGCGCCACGTCCAGCTTGCGCGGCTCGATGGCCACCCGCACCGCCTCGCCCTTGCCCTTCTCCAGCAGCGACTCGACCAGGCCCAGGATCTTCCGGCCCTGGCGAATCATCGCCTCGATGGACTGCTTCTGCTCGGACGTCACGTGGCCCTCGAGCAGCAGCCGGCCGTGGCCCAGCAGCACCTGCAGCGGCGCGCGCAGATCGTGGCTGCACACCGCGATGATCTCGTCCTTGAGCCGGTTGAGATCCTTCAGGCGCCGGTTGGCGTCCGACAGCTCCTTGTAGCGCTCCACGTACGCCAGCTCGAGGTCCTCGCGCTTGCGCTTGAGCGCCGTGTGCAGCCGCGCGTTGCGGATGGAGTTGGCCAGCACCCCGCCCACCGCCTGGGCGAACTCCTGCTCGTCCCGGCCGAAGGTGCTCCCGGCGCGCGAGTGGCGCAAAAACAGCGCGCCCAAAAGCTCGTCCTGGCACAGCAGCGGCTGCACCAGGATGGAGCGCACCCCTAGCGGCAGGATGTTGGGCCGCACCTCGGCCATGATCGGATCGTTCTCCGCCTTGTCGATGAGCACCGGCTGGCGCGTCTCCAGCGCCCGGCGCACCTCGGGGTAGCGGGAAATGTCGATCTCCAGCCGCACGAGCGAGGGATCCTCCTGGGTGGCCACCACCGTGCCCGTCGCCGCGTCCGCGCCCTCCACCAGCACCACCGAGCAGCGGTCCGAGCCCGTCACCCGGCCCACCTTGTCCACCGCGATGCGCAGCATCTCCTCCAGCTCCAGCGAGCTGGTGGTCGCCTGGGTGATCTCCAGGAGCATGCCCATGCGCAGCCGGGTGCGCTCCTCGCTCTCGCGCAGGCGGCCGGCGCGCAGCACCGCCTCGATGCGGGGCACCATCTCCTCGACGCCGCGGATGATGCCGTCCACCGCCAGCTTCTTCAGCGCCTCGGACGAGGAGCGCGAGCGCGACACGTCCGCCAGCACCGGCACGTGGCGCAGCTGCTCGATGCCGCGGATGCCTTCCAGCATCTCGGCCGCGCGCTTGGCCGCCGCCGCCAGCAGGATGACTTCGGGCTGCAGGCCCATGGCCACCTGCGGCAGGACCTCCACGTCCTCGGCCACGGCGCACTGAAAGCCACTCTCGGAGAGGCGTGAGAGCAGGGCCTGACTGGCTGTACGTGCGCCGATGACCAGCACACGACCGCGCAGCTCTGGTGACATCGCGACTCTCAAGGCACTCCTCTCATTTTCCTGAATCATGCCGTTGAACCCGCCCGTGGGCTAGCAGGCCCCTGAGGGGCCCCCCGTCCCAGGAATTGAGAGGGTTGACGCGAAGCGTATACTCGGCCGCCGTGCGTCCTTCGCGAATCTTCCCGCCGCTTGCCTCCCTGAGTGCCTCACTCCTTGCGGCGACTCTTCTCGCTGCCCCTCTGGCTCATGCCCAGGGGACTGGCGAGGGGAGCACTTTTCCGCCCAATTCCCCACCTCCGGCGCCTTCCGCCGCTCAGCCGGAGCCTTCGGGGAGTCCCCCCACGCCCCAGCCCGCTCAGGCGGAGGTGGCACCCGCCAAGCCCGGGGAGCCAGAGCCTGGCGTCGTCTCGAGCCAGGAGCGTGTGCTGCCCGGAGGCGAGCAGTTCGCCCCGTCGACGCTGGGCCAGGCGCTGGCGGATCCCAAGAACCTGCGCCACACCGCCAGCCAGGTGGGCGGCGTGGGGCTGCTGCGCGTGGCGGGGGCGGACCTGGGCGCCCGCGGCCTGCTGCGCTTCTCCGTCACCGGCGAGTACTTCTCCCACTCGAACTTCCCGGTGAGCGGGGCGGAGCACACGCGCACCTCGGGCACCTTCGCCCTCTCTTATGTCCCGTTCGACTTCCTCGAGGTGTTCGCCGCCTATAGCGCCACGGCGAACACCAACTCGCGCTCCTCGCCCAACCTGATTCAGGCGCTGGGGGACCTCAACTTCGGAGCGCGCGGCTCTCGCCAGTGGGCCCGGGGCCTGTGGGCCGGAGTGGACTTGCGCCTGCTGTCCTTCTCGGGCGTGGGCAACCAGGACGTGAGCCGGTACGCCTTCGGCTTCGCGCCTCGCCTGCTCGGTACCTATGACTTGCGCGAGCTCAACGCCCAGGTGCCGCTGCGCGCCCACGCCAACCTCGGGCTGCTGCTGGATGGCACGGGCGACCTGGTGAACAGCTCGCGGCTGAACGCCTCGGAGGAGTACGCGCTCAACGTCAACCGCTACAACCGCTTCAGCGTGGGGCTGGGGGTGGAGGCGCCGCTGCCGGCCGTCACCCCGTTCCTCGAGTTCTCCCTGGCCCTGCCCCTGGGCGTGGAGGGCGAGGGGCTCGTCGCCCCGGACGGTACGCTGGTGTCCGCGGCCAGCGCCGCGCAGAAGACGCTGGGCCTGGGCGTCAAGGTCACCGCCGTGAGGGACATCACCTTCACCGCGGGCGCCGAGCTCGGCCTCTCGCGCACGGTGGGCCTGGGAGTGCCGGCCACCCCGCCGTTCAACCTCTTCCTGGGCGCCTCGTACACCGTGGATCTGCTCCAGCGCGGCGCGCCCACCCGCATCGTCGAGACGGTGCGCGAGCGCAAGGTGGAGGGGCCCGCCGCGGTCGCCGCCGCCCAGACGGGCCAGGCCTCCGGCGTGGTGCTGGATGCGCAGACGCGCAAGCCCATCGCCGGGGTGATGGTGACGGTGCCGGGCTCGGGGCTGCCCCCCGTGGCGACGGAGCCCGGGACGGGCCGCTTCCTCACCCTGCCGCTGCCCGCTGGCGGGGCGCGCCTGGCCATCCAGAAGGAGGGCTACAAGCCCGGAGAGCAGGACGTGACGCTCGCCGCCGGCAAGACGGCCACGCTGGGCGAGCTGACGCTGGAGCCCATGGCCAAGCCGGCCACCCTCACCTTCGCCACCACCTCGAAGAAGAAGCCGGTGGCGGCCACCGTGCGCCTCAAGGGCCCCAAGGCCCAGGAGCTCACCACCTCGGACTCCGCCACGCCCACCCGGCTGGAGGTGCTGCCGGGCCGGTATGGGGTGATCGTCATCGCCCAGGGCTTCCTGGCCCAGACGCGCGAGGTGGAGGTCGCCGAGGGCGCCACGCAGGAGCTGGCCTTCGAGCTGGAGCCCGAGCCCAAGCAGAAGCTGGTCGAGCTGAAGGACAACAAGCTCGAGCTGTCCCAGCAGGTGCAGTTCGCTCCCGGCAAGACGGTGGTCCTCGCCGACAGCCACCCGCTGCTGGCCCAGGTGGTGGACGCCATCGTGCGCAACGAGCTCAAGCGCGTGCGCGTCGAGGGCCACACGGACAACCAGGGCAACCCCGAGCTGAACCTGCAGCTGTCCAGGGACCGGGCCCGGGCGGTGGCGGACCACCTCATCAAGGCCGGCATCGACGCATCGCGTCTGGAGGTGGAGGGCTACGGCGACACGCGCCCCATCGCCCCCAACCTCACCCCCCGTGGCAGGGAGCTGAACCGGCGCGTGGAGTTCCTGATCCTCGAGCGGTGATGCCGAACGGGCGGAGCGCGCGGTAGAGTAGCGCGCCATGATGGACTCCTATCGCCGCTGGGGGCTCGCGCGCCCCGCCCTGCTTTGCCTGTCCCTGCTCGCCACGTCCTGCGGGGGCGAGAAGCCACCACCCACCCCGGACCCGCCGCAGGCCATGCTGTCGGTGCCTCAGCCCAACACCGTGGGGATGAGCCTCACGGTGCAGGTGGGCGCCACCGGCTGCGAGTCGATCCAGAGCCTGTCCATCTATGACGGGGAGGAGTTCATCAAGTCGGTGGCCTACGCCGGTGGCGGCATGGTCTCGGTGGACATTGGCGCCGCGGAGCTCAAGTACACCCGGGGCATCGCCGCGCAGCTGACGCTCAAGTCGCGCGTGGTGTGCACGGATGGGCGCCAGAACGACTCGCTGCAGCAGCCCGCCACCTTCTTCCCCGTGGCCGAGGTGATCGAGCTGCCCCCGGGCAACACCGGCCAGGTGGTGCCCGACTTCTTCGTCGCCGCTGGCAGCGGCGTGGGCCTGTACTTCATCGGGTGCGGCAACCTGCCCAATGGCATTGGCCGGCTCTTCAAGGTGAGCAAGACGGGCGAGGTGCTGGCGTCGGTGGACATGCTGTTCCCGTGCACCGTCAACACCGTCATCACCGGCGTGCACCCCACCTCGAACAAGCGCTGGGTGTGGACCCCCGGCTCGGGCGCCATCGCGGTGGACGAGCAGCTGCGCGTCTTCGGGAAGTCGGGCGGGCAGATAGACACGCTCACGGTGGGCCCCGGCGGAGACGCCCTGGTGTTCAACGCGACCACGGGCGGCCTGCAGCGCGTCAGCCATGAGACCGGCGCCTTCAAGTGGAGCAGGGGGCCCTATTTCGTCCGCGGCGGCCTGATCGCCGCCCCGCTGGTGAACACCAGCGGCGTGGTGTTGGTGCCCAGCGTGGGCTCGGACCCCAGCATCGGCACGGTCATTCTGACGGCCACGGTGGACTGGGGAGACCAGAATGCCTCCACGGGCGGACTGGAGACCGGCTCCTTCATCGTGAAGCAGCTCTCGTTCTCGCAGACGACGCTGCCGCGGCTTCCCACCGCGGCGTTCAACGCGGACGGCACCGTGCTGTACGTCACGCTCGAGGGAGCCGCCCAGCTCACCCAGGTGTTCGCCTGCGGCACCCGGGCCAATGGCTGCGAGGGGGCCGCTCAGCGCTGGAGCCAGGTCCCCGTGCTGGATGCCGCCATCCTGGCGCTGGTGCCCTACGCCAACGGAGGGCGGATGGCGGCCGTCGGTGCCCAGAAGACGTGGTTCCTGGACACGAGCACCGGCAACGTGGTGAACAAGGGCAAGCAGCCCATCTCCACGCAGAGCGCGCTGGTCACCCTGCAGGTGCAGCCTGGCGGCGGGCCGTACCCCCAGTCCTTCTACATCCTCAATGGCCCCGTTGCGACGCAGGGCCTGCCGACGCCCATCCCGGTGGAGATCGTCGGCCTGGACTCGGCCGAGAACGGGTCGCTCTACCGCTACCAGATCAACAGCGGCACCCTGGCCGCGGCGGTGGATGACAGCGGCACGCTGTGGCTGCGCGTGGGCCGCAAGCTCGTGCGCCCGCTGACCGTCACCCAGTACCGGCAGGTGCGCCCCGTCACTCCTTAACGGAGACGCATCATGGAGCCGCGGCGCGAGTGGGTGTCCGGCACGTGCCGGGCGTATTTCGAGGAGCCCGACGTGCTGCTGGTGCACCCAGGGCCCACCTCGCTGGAGACCGCTCAGTTCCTGGTCGAGCTGTACCGGGAGCTGGGCACCCGGAGGCCTCTGTTCCTGCTGTTGAAGGTCGAGGGGGACCCTCTGTCCATGGAGGCCCGGGGCTATTTCCGTCAGCACCTGCGGACGGAGTGGTTCCGCTGCGTCTTCATCATCGGAGCGAGCATCATGACCCGGGCCCTGGGTAAGGCGCTTTATGCCGGGGGCGTGTTCGTCCGCGCGTGGACGGCGGCCGTCTACTACGTGGACACGGAAGAAGAGGCGCGGACCCGCGTCGCGCAGCTGCGCGCGGAGCAACCCGCCCCCCCGGGCTGAGCCGGACCCGCGCGGGCGCGGGCCTCCTCACACCCGAGCGTCGTCGAGCCCTTCGCCCCACCACTGGTGCGCCAGCTCGAGCACCCGGGCGTGCTCTGGCACCTGGCGAAGGAAGCGCTCGCGGGCCGTGGCATCGGCGAAATCCCCGGCACGCAGGCGCAGGCAGCGCAGGGCCTGGCGCAGCGCGAACTCCGCGGCGGCCCGGTCCTCCGTGGCACGGCCCGTCTGCGCCACCACCCACCATGCGCCCACGCCCGCCGCGCCCGTGTCCCCCATCCGCTCCAGCAAGCGCCGGATGTGCTCGGCCTCGGCGCGGGCCTCCACGGCGTTGCCCTGGGCCAGCAGCGTGGCGCACAGCACCGTGCGCGCCTGGAGCTGGAAGGGGCCGAATACGCCCAGCACCTCGCAGGCCTGAGTGGCGTGTTGCCGGGCCTCGGACAGCCCGCCCTGAGCCGCCGCCACCCTGGCGAGCGCCAGGTGGGCCAGCCCGATGAGGAGCAGGTTCACCTTTTCCCTGTCCAGCGTGGAGAGCGCCTGGTGGCGCGCCTCCTCCTGCTCCGCCGGCACGGTGCTGCTCGCCAGCGTCAACGCCAGGTGCACCTGGAGGAAAGCACGCGCCTGTGGCTGCCCCGAGCCCCGGGCCTCTTCCAGGCCCTCACGCAGCGACTCGATGGCGGCGGGCAGCTCACCCAACGCCGCCAGCGCCAGCCCCCGCACGCACCACACCGCCGCCAGGCTCCGCGCCGGAGCCTGCTGGCGGAAAGCCTCGAGCGCTTCCTGCGCCCGGAGCCAGCTGTGCCACGGCCGAGCCTCGTGGAAGTACTCGAAGTAGCCCCGCGCGCAGCACAGCCACCCCCACCCCTCCTGGCGCTCCCTCACCCGCTGAGCGGCCCCCACCGCCTCCACCCGCTCCAGCACGGCCGTGGCCTCGTGCCGCTGGCCGTACCAGGCCGTCACGCACACCAGGGCACTGGCCAGCTCGGTATAGGCCAGGAGCTCATCGTCCCGGGGCGGCCCTCCCAGCAGCCGGGGAGCCAGCTCCGCCACGGTCCTCACGCGATCGTTCTGAGCACAGGCGAGGATCAACCCGCCGATCATCCGGCTCCACGCGGAGCTGCCGGGCCTGGGCAGTGGGAGAATCTCCTCGCCCACGGTGTAGAACTGGGCGAAGTCCTCCATCCACATGTCCACCGCGCCCTGCAGGGCCTGAATGCCCTCCAGCGCCGGCCCCGAGGGCTCCAGCGCCAGCGCGGACTCCAGGCACCGCTGGGCTCCCAGCAGATCCTGCCGCTCCAGCAGCCAGTCTCCGGCCTGGGTGAAGAAGTGGACGGCGCGCGCCTTCTGCCGGCCCCGCTGGTAGTGCTCGGCGAGCACCAGGGGATCCTTCTCTCCGGCCTGCTCCAGCCAGGCGCCCGCCAGGTGGTGCCCCACCACCCTGTGCCCCTCGGGGATCAGCCCGTAGGCGGCGTCTCGCACCAGCGCATGGCGAAAGCGGTACTCGGTCTCCGCGGGGAAGCGGCTGCTGGGCTGAGCCTGGACCAGCTCCAGCTCCACGGCGCGCCGCAGGCTGCGCTCCACCTGCCCCGCGGTCAGCTCCTCCGTCCGCTCGTGCAGCGCCCTCACGCCGCCAGCCCAGAAGGTGCGGCCGAAGATGCTGGCGGCCAGCAACGCCCGCCGCAGCGCCGGGTCCAGGCGCTGAAGCCTCGACTGCAGCATGGCCAGCACGGTGCCTGGCGTCTGCTCGCCATGCCCCTCCGCTAGCCCGCGGATCAGCTCCTCGAGAAAGAGCGCGTTGCCCGCGGACTGCTCCACCAATCGATCCACCACGGCCGCGGGCACCTGGGCCCCCAGCACCTCATGTACCAGCCGGGCGCTGGCCTTCTGGCTCAGGCTGCGCAGCGGCACCTCCTGGACGAAGCGCGCCCACAGCCCCGGGAAGTGCTCCTTCACCTCGGGCCGGGCCAGCCCCAGCACCATGAGGGGTGCCTCCGCCAGCTCGCCCAGCACGTCCTCCACCAGCTTCACCGTGGAGCTGTCGCTCCAGTGCAGATCCTCCAGCACCAGCAGCACCGGCCCCTGCGAGAGCTCCGCGCGGAGCAAGGCCACCATCGCCCCGGCCACCCGCGTGCTCATCACCCGAGGATCCTCGCGCGCGGCCCGCAGGCGGGCGTTGTCCTCCGCGGGGAAGGGCACGCCGCACAGCTCGCCCAGGAAGGCCACGGTGTCCTTCATGTCGCCGGGCAGCAGGTAGCGGGAGACGCGCCGCGACAGCTTCTCACGGCGGACCTCCAGCGGCTCTGCCTCCACCACGTTGCAGAGCTGTCGCAGCGCCTGGCCCAGCAGTCCGTAGGCGGAGCCCATGGTCATCGGGTCCGCCCGGCCCAGCAGCACCAGCATGGGCTGTTCCCGCCGCTCCAGGCGCCGCAGGAACTCATGGCGCAGGCGGGACTTGCCCGTGCCCGCCGGGGCGATGATCAGCAGCGCCCGCGAGGCGCCGTCCTCCAGGCAGGCATTGAAGGCCACCTCCATCAGGGCCAGCTCCTGCTCGCGCCCCACGCACGGAGTGGGGCGCCCCAGCAGCGGCCGTGACTCGTCCACCCACAGGCGCTCGCGCAGCAGCAGGAACACCCCACTGCGCACCTTGTCCAGCTGGAAGCGCGGGCCCAGCAGCCCCGCGGTCGTCTCGTCCAGCATGACGTGGGGGACAGGGCCCGGCGCATCCTCGAACCGGCGAAGAAACTCCCCGGCCCTGTCCATCACCTCACCCACGGGCAGGGGCTTGTCCCGAAGGCTCAGCCCCGTGGTGAGCACCACCGCGCTCTCGGGCCAGCGCTCCTTGATGGACAGGGCGCAGTGGGCGGCCAGGGCGGCTTGATCGGTGGCGGCGCCCCGCTCCAGCAGGAAGGTGGCCAGCAGCGAGCTGTCCGCCATCAGCACGGCCCTGGCCCCGCTGGACTCGAGCTGCCGGCGCCAGAGCTCCAGCTTGTGCCGCTCCTGCTCGTTCTCCTCGGGGTTCACCGTGAGCGTCTCGCCCAACAACATATGAGGAGTGGCCAGCAGGACGCTCACCAGCTGGTGCTCGGCGCCGGCGAGCTCCACCGAGCCCAGGGCCACCAGTCCAGGCGCGGGCGCCTCGGGCAGCGGGCCCCATGCGTTCAGCGTCCGCAGCAGCTGCTGGGCGTCCTGGAGGCGTTGCTCGGGCTGCTTGGCCAGCATCATCTCCAGCAGCCCCTGCAGCGAGCCCGGCAGATCGGGCCGCACGGTGGGCAGCGGTGCCGGCTCGGTGAAGAGGATCTTCGCCAGCACCGCCGCTATGTGCGACGCGCGGAACGGCGCCTGCCCGGTGAGGCACTCGTACAGCACACACCCCAGCGAGAAGATGTCCGCGCTGGCCGTCAGCTCCCCCTGGCGGGTGACCTGCTCCGGAGCCATGTAGCCAGGAGTGCCCAGCACCACGGCGTTGCCGGTGATCGCCCGCGAGGCCGCGCTGACGTGCGCCAGCCCGAAGTCCAGCAGCACCGCGTCCCCGGGCTGCCCCCCGCGCAGGAAGAGGTTCGACGGTTTGATATCCCGGTGAATGATGCCGCGCTCATGGGCGACGGCGAGCACCTCCACCAGCCGGCACAGCAGCCTCCACGTCTCGGTCAGGGTCAGCGGCTGGCGGGCCAGGCGCTCCGCGAGGTCCTCCCCGTCCAGCCACTCCATGGCGAGGAAGGGCTGCCCGGGCTCGTTCAACCCGTGCGCCACGTAGGCGACGATGCCGGGATGGTTCAGCTCGGAGAGCAGCCGGGCCTCGCGGGTGAACCGCTGCGCCACCTCGGCGTTGGCCGTGCCATGCATCAGCTTGAGCGCCACGGTGCGGCCCGTCAGCCCGTCCTCCGCCTGGTAGACGAGCCCCATGCCGCCATGGCCCGCCTGGCGCTTGAGCGTGAAGCGCTTGGCGATCACGACACCGGAAGCCGGACCCGTGGGACTCTGAGAAGCCTGAGACATGCGAAGAAACCGAGCATAGCGGAAAAGCCTCCCGCGCCGGTCGCGGCCGGGAAGCCTCCACTAAGGCCTGTCCGCCACCAGCAGCGCCTCCACGTTGCCCGCGGGCCCGGGCACCGGCGAGTCCATCACTCCGCGTACGGCCAGACCCTGCTCGCCGACGAAGGCCGTCACCGCGTCGATGGCTTCCTGGCGGGCGGCCGCATCCTTCACCACTCCCCCCTTGCCGATGCGCTCCCGCCCCACCTCGAACTGGGGCTTCACCAGGGCCACCAACAGCCCGCCTGGCTCCAGGAAGGGCAGCGCGGCAGGCAGCACCTGGGTGAGCGAGATGAAGCTCACGTCGATCACCATCACGCCTACCCGTTCGGGCAGGTCCTCCTGGGTGAGGTAGCGCGCGTTGACGCGCTCGCGTGAGAGCACCCGGGGATCCTGGCGCAGCTTCTCGTGCAGCTGCCCGTAGCCCACGTCGATGGCGTGCACCCGCGTGGCTCCGTGCTGCAGCAGGCAGTCGGTGAAGCCTCCCGTGCTGGCGCCGATGTCCGCGCCCACCTTGCCGCTCACCTCCAACCCGAAGCGATCGATGGCCGCCTTGAGCTTCAGCCCCCCGCGGGAGACATAGGGCAGCACCTCGCCCTTGAGGCGCAGCTCCGCCTCCACCAACACCTGCGCCCCGGGCTTGTCCACCCGCTGGTCATCCACCACCACCTGCCCCGCGAGGATGAGCGCCTGGGCCTTGGCACGGGACTCGGCCAGCCCCCGCTCCACCACGAGCACGTCCAGGCGCTCCTTGCGCGACTTCACGGGCCTTCTCCCAGCAGCCGCTTTCCGGCCCGGCGCAGGCCCTCGGCGTCCAGGCCCATCTCCGCGCGCTGCACCCGCGCATCCCCGTGGGGGACGAACGCGTCCGGCATCCCCATCAGCTGCACCCGCACCCGCCACCCGAGCGAGGCGTACAGCTCCAGCACCGCGCTGCCCAGGCCCCCGCGCGTCGAGCCCTCCTCGGCCACTACCACGTACCCGGGCTCGGCCGCCTTGAGCAGGGCCACGGGATCCAACGGGCTTACGCACCGTGCATCCAGCACGCTCCACCCCGGCTCCGCCCGCGCCGCCTCCAGCGCGGCCAGGGCCAGCGGCCCCAGGGTCACCAGCGTGAGCTTAGGCTGCTGCGCCTCGAGCAACCACCGCGCGCCGGGTCCAGCGGCCGCCTCGTGCGGAAACCCGGGCGGCAGCGGTGGCAGCGTGCCTCGCGGAAAGCGGATGACGGTGGGCCCCTTCGCCTCCAGCGCCGAGCCCAGCATGGGCCCAAGGTCCTCGCCCACCACCGGCGCCAGCAGCGTCAGCCCCGGCAGCGCCCGGAGCGAGGACACATCATAAGTGCCCTGGTGCGTGGCCCCGTCCGCGCCCACCAGCCCCGCCCGGTCCACCGCGAACACCACCGGCAGCCCGGGCAGGCACACGTCGTGGATCACCTGATCGAACGCGCGCTGAAGGAAGGTGGAGTAGATGACGCACACGGGCCGCGCCCCTTGGGCGGCCAGGCCCGCGCAGAAGGTGACGGCGTGCTGCTCGGCGATGCCCACGTCGTGCACGCGGTCGGGGTAGCGCAGCTTCAGCCCCACCAGCGCCGAGCCCTCCAGCATGGCGGGCGTCACCACCACCACGCGCGGATCCTTCTCCATGGCCTCGGCCAGCGCGGCCGAGAAGGCCTCGCTGAAGGTGCGCTGCCCTCCGCGCGAGCGCACCAGCTTCCCGTCGCGCCACTCGTACGGCCCCATGGCGTGGCCACGCGTCTGAATGTCCGCCTCGGCCGGAGGAAAGCCCCGGCCCTTCTGCGTCATGGCGTGCACCACCACCGGCCGGGACGAGGCCCGCGCCTGGCTCAACATGGGCAGCAGCGCTCCCAGGTCATGCCCGTCCACCGGCCCCAGGTAGGTGAAGCCCAGCCCCTCGAAGAAGGCCCGGGCCTCGCGCGTGCGCAGCAGCGCGGGAATGGCGCCCACGTTGGCGGAGATGGACATCTGGTTGTCGTTGAGCACCACCACCAGCGGCAGGTGCGCGCCCCCGGTGTTGTTGAGCCCCTCGAACGTCAGCCCTCCGGTGAGCGCCCCATCCCCCACCACCGCCACCGCATGCCCCTTGCGCCCCAGCAGCCGCTTGCCCGCCAAGAGCCCCAGGGCCGCGGACACCGCCGTGCCCGAGTGCCCCGCCGCCACCGCGTCATGCGGGCTCTCGCGCGGATCCAGGAAGGGGGCAATGCCCCCCGCCTGCCGCAGCGTGCCCATGCGCTCGCGCCGCCCCGTCAGCAGCTTGTGCGCGTACGCCTGGTGCCCCACGTCGAAGACGAGCGAGTCCTGCGGCGAGTGGAACACCCGGTGCAGCGCCACCACCAGCTCCACCGCGCCCAGCGAGGCGCCCAGGTGGCCGCCCACCCGCCCACACAGCGAGATGATCTCCTCCCGGAGCTCCTCGCACAGGCGGGGCAGCTCCGGCTCGGGCAGCGTGCGCACGTCCGCGGGCGAGTGGATGCCCGGGAGCAGTCGCGTCACTTGTTGCGCTCCAGCATGTAGCGCGCGAGCGCCGCCAGCGGGCCTCCCTCTCCTTCGATCGGCGCCACCGCGGCGATCGCCTCGGCCACCTTGCGCTCGGCCAGCGCCCAGGACTCCTCCAGCCCAATCACCGCCGGGAACGTGTGGCGCCCCGCCGCGGCATCGGCCCGCACGGGCTTGCCCATCGTCGTCGGGTCTCCCATCACATCCAGGATGTCGTCGGCGATCTGGAACGCCAGGCCAATGGCGTCTCCGTACGCGTCCGCCCGCGCCAGCGCCTCCTCGCCCCCACCCACCGACAGCACGCCCATGCGGCACGCGGCGCGGATGACCGCGCCCGTCTTCATCCGGTGCAGGCGCTTGAGGTAGTCCAGCTGCGCCGGCCGGTCCACGGCGATGTCCAGCACCTGGCCGCCCACCATGCCCGAGGAGCCCGAGGCAATGGCCAGCTCGCGGCACAGCACCGTGCGCGCCGGCTCGGTCCCCGAGGCCATCAGCACGAAGGCCTCCGAGAACAGCGCGTCGCCGGCCAGGATCGCCATCGCCTCGCCAAACACCTTGTGGCAGGTGGGCCGGCCCCGGCGCATGTCGTCGTCGTCCATGGACGGCAGATCGTCATGGATGAGCGAGTAGGTGTGCACGTACTCCAGCGCGCACGCGGCATCCTCGGCCACTGCCAGCCCCGCACCCTTCTGGGCCAGCGTGTCGGCGAACACCATGCACAGGATGGGCCTCAGCCGCTTGCCCCCGGCCAGCAGCGAGTAGCGCATCGCCTCGGCCAGCCGCGGCGGCGAGCCCGCGGGCTCCAGCTTCTCCGCACGCTCGCGCAGCAGCGACTCGATCCGGACCTGCTGCACACGCAGAAAGGACTGCAGTTCAAGGGCGTTCACGGCTTATTGATGCTCCTCCGGCGCCACGGCCGGGACCAGCTCGCGAATACGGGTGAGCAGCCGGTTGAGATCCAGCGGCTTGACGAAGTAGTCGGCCGCGCCCGCCTCGATGCCGCGCCGGCGATCCTCTGGCTCTCCACGTCCGCTGACAAAGATGACGGGTATCTCCCGGAAGCTCTCGTTCTTCTTCACTGCCTTGCACAGCTCGAAGCCGTCGATCCAGGACATATTCACGTCCAGGAGGATGAGGTGCGGGCGGTGAAGTTGCAGCGAGGAGATGAGCCGCAGGCCGTTGGCCGCGCTCGTCACCTCGAAGCCTTCGGTCTCCAGCGCGAGCGCGAGCAGCTCTCGCGTGTCGCGGTCGTCATCGACGATGATGATTCTGGGCTTCTCCATTGCTGACTCCGCGCCGTGCGCCTGTCAGAACGGGACATCATCTTCGGGAGGGGGCTTGGCGGCCGGCGCCTTCGGAGCCGCCGTCACCACGGACCGGGTGCCCACTGCCAGCGGGGCCACCGTCTCCTTCCCATCCTCGTCCACCAGCAGCTGCTCGATGCGCTGCTCCGCGTCATTGAGCAGCTTCTCCCCCTTGCGTACCAGCCGGATGCCCTCCTCGAACGCCTTCAGGGACTCCTCGAGCGACAAGCTGCCGCTCTCCAGCTTCGACACCATCTCCTCCAGCCGTGCCACCACGTCCCCGTACTGCTCGGGTGCTGGCTCCGCCGCCTTACCTGCCTTCGACACGTCCGACACCTCCACACCCGGGAAGATTGGGCGCGTGACTCTAAAGGAGGTGTGGCCCAGAGCCAACCTGGACTGACAGCCTCAGCAGTCCACCGGACCCTTTATGGCCGTCACGGTGACTTCGAGCTCCTCGCAGCCCTCCAGTGACTTCGCCCCACTACTGGCCAGTTTGATACCGAGCAGCTCTCCGGGCTGCACGTCCGCGATGGAGCGGACCACCGCCCCGTCCCTGCGCCGCAGGGCGACCGCGTACCCGCGGGACATGACCTTCAGGGGGCTCATGGCATCCAGCCGGGCCGCCAGCTGCTGGAAGCGGTGCTGGGCCTCCGAGAGCGCCTGGGCCTGGAGTGTCAGCAGGCGAGCCTTCCGGACCGCCACGGCCGCCCGCTCGGCCGCTACCCGGGCCGCCGGGCTGGTGCGCTCCAGCCCCAGATGCCCCCGCGCCAGGTCCGCCCGGCGGGTGGTGATGCTCACCCGGGCCGCCTCGTGCAGCCGCGCCTTCAGCTTCAAGAGATAGGAGCGCTGCTCTCCCAGGCGGGCCTGAGGCCGCGCCCGCTGCAGCCGCTCCTGCAGGCCGCGGAACTTCTCGCGCCGCTCGCGCTGGGCTGGCCGCAGCACCCGCATCATCTCCTCGAGCTGCTCGGAGAGGTGCAGCCGCTCCTGGCCCAGGCGCCGCCGCGGATCCACCAGCCGCGCGGACAGGCTGCCCAGCCACTCGCGCAGCTCCAGGTGCCGCAGCTCCATCGCCTGGCGCAGCCGCGAGAAGTGCGTGTCCAGCGTCAGCTCCAGATCGCTGAGCACCGGCGCCAGCCGCTCCGCCGCCGCGCTGGGCGTGGGCGCCCGGTAGTCCGCCACGAAGTCCGCGATGGTGAAGTCAATCTCGTGCCCGATCGCCGACACCACTGGCACCGGGCAGGCGTGGATGGCCCGCGCGACGAGCTCCTCGTTGAACGTCCAGAGGTCCTCCACCGAGCCACCGCCGCGCGTGACGACGATGACGTCCACGTCCGTGCGGCTCAGCCGCTCGAGGGCCCGCGCCACCTCCTGGGCCGAGCCCTCGCCCTGCACGCGCGCGTCACACAGCAGCACGCTCAGCCGCGGGTGGCGCGAGTGCAGCACGCGCAGGAAGTCCTGCAGCGCCGCGCCGGTGCGGCTCGTCACCACGCCGATGCGCCGGGGCGGAAACGGCAGCGGCCGGGGCGCGCGAATGCGCCGGTCGCCAATGAGCCCCTCGTCCGCCAGCTTCTGCTTGAGCTGCTCGAAGGCCAGCGCCATGGCGCCCTGCCCCACCGGCTCGATCCGGTTGATGATGAGGCTGTAGCGGCCCTGGGGCGCGTACACGTCCACGCTGCCCTCGGCCACCACCTCCAGCCCCTCGCGCAGCGCGAAGCGCAGCCGGGCCGCCTGCGAGGCCCACACCTTCGCGTCAATGGACGCGTCCACGTCCTTGAGCGTGAAGTACAGGTGCCCGCGCGCGTTGGCGCCCCGGAAGCCGGACACCTCGCCGCGCACCATCACGCGCGGGTAGCGCGACTCGATGGTCTCCTTGAGCTGGCGGGTGAGCTCGCCCACCGTCAGCACCGTGCGCGCCGGCCGCGCTGGGGCGCCCGGCAACGAGGGCAGCGGCACGGACACCTCCTGCACCACCGCCACCACCGTCTCGACGATGACGGGCTTGTCCGCCGGGGGCTGCCGCTCCCGCGAGGGCGCCTTCCCGGCGGGAGGCACCCTCTCCGGGGCCGGCGGCTTCTCGGCGGAAGCCACCGCGGCCAGCGGCGGGGCGGCACCGCCCTGCGCGCCGAAGAGATCTCCCTGCTGCAAGGTGTCGGCGGGCGTCGTGCCGTCCACCCCGCGCCTGCGCTTCATCTCTGAAGATCCGCCAGCCGGTTCTTCGCCTTCTGGTGGGTCTCGTCATCCGGAGGAGTCATCGCCATCACTTCCTTGAACTTGGGGATGGCGTCCTCGGGGTTCGAGTCCTTCAGGGCGTAAGCCTGCAGGTAGATCTCCTTCGCCTTGGACTTCAGATCGTTGACGATGTTGCTGGCGCCCGCGTGGCCAGGGTCCGCCTGCAGCGTGCGGCGCGCATACTCCACCGCGCGCGCCCACTGGCCCGCGGCCCGGGCGCCCGAGGCGCTCTTGTAGAAGATGTTCGCCGCGCGCGTGCCCGCGTTCTTCGCCATCTTGCTGGGGCCACGGTTGCCGGTGATGTCCTTGTCCAGCGCCAGCAGGCGCGCCAGGCCCTTGGCGTCCAGGTCCTCCAGCTTCTTGTAGAGGTTGCCAAACTCCGTCATGTCCTTGAGGCCGCCCTTGCACTTGTTGGACTTCGTCATGCAGGCGTTGGCCAGCGCCACGGCGCCGGAGATGTCTCCGTCCACGAAGCGCGCCACGGCCGTCTCCCAGGGATCCTTGGGCGGCGGCGGAGGCGCCGGCTGCACGGGCGTGTCACGGATCTTGATGAGCCGCACGGCCTCGTCGTTGATGATCTTCGCGTCGCGATCGTCGGGGAAGGCCGCCAGCACGTCGTCCGTGATGGCCTTGGCCGGATCCAGCTGCTTGCCGTCCAGCAGCTTGCGCGCCTCGCGCGCCTGCAGGTCCGCGGCGTCGCGCATCTCGCGCTTGATCTTGTTGACCTGCTCGTAGGCCTGGGTGTCGCCGGAGATCTTGTCGAGCGAGGCCTTGGTCGCCTCCAGCTTGCGCTCCTTGAGCGACGCCTCGGCCGCCGCAAGGTGCTCCATGTTGGGGATCTCCTTCTCGGCGCGCTCCAGGTAGTCCTGCACCTGGGCCATGTCGGGGGCCTTCTGCTGCAGATCCAGCAGCAGCGACTTCGCCTCGGACCACTTGCCCTCGCGGATGAGCCGCTTGGCCTCCTGGAACTGCGCCGCGTGCTCCTCGCGCACCGACGCGGCCTGCAAGGCCACCGCCTGCTTGGCCCTCTCGCGCGCCTGCTGCTGCATCTTCAGCGCCACCAGGCCCGCGCCCGAGAGCACCAGCACGCCCAGCACACCCACCACGACGAGCTTCTTCTTGCGGGCCGCGTCCGGATCCACCTGCTTGGCCGGAATGCCACGCGAGGGGCGCACGCGCTCGGGCCGCGGCGGCGGACGCCCCGGAGCCCCGCCCACGCTGGGGCGCGCACGCGACGGGCCCGCGGTGATGTCCACCATCATCGTCGCGTTGGCCACGTCGGTGAACGTCACCTCCGTGTCGCCCATGGTGATGACATCGCCGTTGGACAGCACCGTCTCGTCGGCGATGGGCTCGCCGTTGACGAGCGTGCCGTTGCCCGAGCCCAGATCGCTCACCGTCCAGCCGTTGCCCACCAGCCGCAGGATGATGTGCTTGCGCGACACGGACGTGTCCGCGATGCAGATGGGGTTTTCCGTGGAGCGGCCGACGACGTACTCGCCGTCCTCGAGGTTGAACTCCTCGCCGGACTTGGGGCCGCCGGTGACGAGCAGCTTCGGGCCCGCGTAAGCAGCAGGCTCGGGCCGTACCGCCGCCGCCGCCCCCGTCTTACGCACGGGCCGCTGAGCGCCCGTCCCAGGAGAGCCGCTTGCACCAGAGGATGTAGGCCTGCGCCGCGCCGTTGGAGGGTTCGCCATGAATTCACCACTTCCTGGAAGGGCCCCGAATCATATCGGTAACTCGTACTGAGTAGCCTTCTCAATAGCCAGATTGTGACAGCGATGCTCGGTCGTAGGGAAGCGCCTCATCACCTCTTGCACGGTCGCTACGGCCTTGTCCCCGTCCCGGAATTGCACGCTGCGTTGAAAATCGAGCATCAACTTTCGGCACTGCTGGTCCAGCTCGACGCCCGCCTGCTCCAGAGAGAAGCGTACATCGTTGTAGAGGTCCGGCTTCTCGTCCAACGCCTCCAGGGTGAGCCACGCCGAACGGAAGCTCTTCCAGGCCTTGAACAGGTTCTCGGAGCCTACATCCTTCTGCTTGTAGAAGCGTTCGCCCGCGGTCGCCTGCTTGCGGGCCAGGGAGAGCAGCTCCGCCACGGGCAGCTCCGGCACGGGGATGACCTCCACGTACACGTTGGAGATGCGCCAGGTGTCCTGGCCCGGGGGGTTGCGCACATTGTCGAAGACGAGCTGGTTGCGCTCGCTGCGCTTGAGCAGCTTCAGGGAGAGGATCAGCTCGATCTCCCGCTCGGCTGACGCGGCCGTGTCCACCGGCACCCAGCCCTGCTCCACCCCGTTGAGGCTGATGCTCACCTCCTCCGAGGAGATGTTGCTGGCCTGGTAATGTAGGACAACCACCGCGCGCGTAGGCGAGATGAACTCGAAGTCGAAGGCCTTCAGGTCCGCGCGCTTCCAGGTGACGCCCTGGCCCAGGCCGAACGAGTCCTGCAGCGGGGTGAGGCTGAGCTGGGCGGGCTCTGGCCCCTGGGGGCGGGGGGTGGCCTTGGCGGGGCGGAACACGCTCACCAGCAACAGCACCAGCCCCACCACGGCCAGCCCCGTGAGGACGCCGGCCATGGACTTGCCCTTGGGAGACAGCTCCTTCCACCACCACAACAGCTGGCCCCCCAGCGTCTCCCGGGCCTGGCGACGCAGCCGGGCGCGGTCAGCCGCCAGCAGCTCCGGCTCGGTGGAGGTGGCGGTGGCGGTGGCGGTGGCCTCGCGCGCGGGAGCGCGAACGGAGGACCTGGCGAGCACTGCCGCGGGTACGACCGCGAGCGTGGGCGAGGGCGCGGGCACCGCCACGGCGGGCATCTCGGCCAGGGTGGCCGCGGCGTCCGCGGGCACGGGCAGCGCCACGTCCTGATCGGTGACGGTGCGGTGGCGGCCCGTGTTCTCCGCCTCGATGGCCTGCATCTGCTGCTCGGTCTCGGCGCGGGTGATGCGGGTGCTGGTGCGCGGCGCCACGCTGCGCGCCTCGACGATGCGGGTGGCATCCGCCGCGGGAGCCGGCACCAGCGGGGTGAAGACGAACTCCACCGAGCCAATGGTCAGCCGGTCACCCGCGTGCAATTCCTGCTCGCGCGACAGCGGCTTGCCATTGAAGAGCGTGCCGTTGGCGCTGCCCAGATCCGTGACGAAGTGCTTACCGCCACGCCCGGAGATCAGCGCGTGGCGGCGAGACACTCCGTGATCGTGCAGCACCACATCGTTCTCCGAGGTGCGGCCAATCTTCACCTCGTCATCCTCGAAGGAGATCTCCCGGCCTTCCTGGATCCCCTTCGCGATGGCCAGCCGAAAACCCAGGGCCTACCCCCCTACGTTTCCGAACATGAACGCGAACACGATGGGCCCGAAGAGCACCATGAACACCGTGGGGAAGATGCAGGCGATCAGCGGGAAGAGCATCTTCACCGGGGCCTCGCCGGCCAGCTTCTCGGCGCGCTGGGTGCGGTCGATGCGCATCTGCGTGGACTGGATGCGCAGCACCTTACCCAGGCTGGTACCCATCTTGTCCGCCTGGATGAGCGCGGTGACGAAGGTAGTCAAGGGCGGCAGGTCCACGCGGGCGATCATCGCCTTGAGGCACTCCTCACGCGTCTTGCCCATCTTCAGCTGCTTGAGCACCAGCGCCAGCTCGTCCTTGAGCGGACCCGACTTGCCCTTCTCCACCACCTTGGCCAGCGCCGCGGTGAAGTCCAGGCCCGCCTCCACCGACAGCGTCAGCAGGTCCAGGTTGTAGGGCAGCGCGCGGGAGATCTGCAGGTGACGCTTCTTCACCTGATCGCTCACCCACATCTTCGGGTAGTACATGCCGAACAGCGCCACCGCGAACGCCCACGCCAGGTTGAGCCCCACGCCGTTGGCGAGGATGAGGCCCATCAGCAGGCCGACGACGAAGCCCACCTCCTGCAGCGCCATGATGTCCTCGGGCTTGTAGCCCTGCGGATCACCGGCCTTGATCAGGTCCTTGCGCGTCTTGGCCTCGTAGGCCGGCCACATGAAGCGGCGGTTCATCGCGCCCAGCTTGCGGATGGCCACCGAGCCCACGCCCTTCACGCCACCGGTGGACTCACCGGAGACCTCGGACACGAACTGCTCGAAGAAGTTGTTGTAGACACCAATGCCCAGGAAGGCCATCGCCGCCGCGGCGAACAGCGCCGAGCCACCCAGCAAGAATTGAGTCAAAAGGTCTTGCACGGTCGTTGCCTCAGATGTCGATGTTGACGATGCGGCGGATGATGAGGATGCCCAAGATCTCCATGATGGCGATCACTGTGACCAGGATGTAGCCGAAGATGTGGTCCATCATCGGCTCCATCAGGTCGGGGCGCATGGCGTTGAGCACCATGCCGAGCACCGCGGGCATGGAGGCGACGATCCAGCCCTGCAGCTTGCCCTGGCTGGTGAGCGCGTCGATCTTGCCCTCGAGGCGGAAGCGCTCGCGGATCACCGTGGAGATGGTCTCGAACATCTCGGCCATGTTGCCGCCCAGCATGCGGGCGATGTTGGTGGACACGACGACCAGCTCCAGGTCGTCAGAGCCCACGCGCTTGGCCATGTTGATGAGCGCCTCTTCCAGAGGCACGCCCAGCTTCACTTCCTTCACGAACAGGCCGAACTCCTGAGACAGCGGCGGCATCGCCTCGCGCGCCACGTGCTCGATGGCCTGGGGGAAGGTGAGGCCCGCCTTGAACGCGTTGGCCATGGCCTGCAGCGCGTCCACCAGCTGCACGTTGAACTTCTTGATGCGGCGCTTGCGGTAGTGCTTCACCATCAGCATCGGCAGGAAGAAGCCGAAGATCGTCGCGCCCACGCAGAGGATGGGGTTGAAGATGATGTAGCTGAGGATGCCCAACAAGCACATCGACGCGATGTTGAGCACCAACATCTGCCGCGGATCGATGAACAGGAACATGTCACTCAAGTCGTTCATCGACTTGGCGACGTAGCGCTCCTGGTATTGCTCGTACGCCTTCGCGAGCACGGTGAAGATCACCAGGCTGAAGAAGAAGACCGAGCCGGTGACGAGTAGAAGGACGATTCCTGCCAGCATGAGCTAAGGCTCCCTGAGGGAACTGGACGGGCGGCGAAGGAGAGGCAAGGGCTCGATTACGGCGCGCCAGCGGAGGCGCGGTTCTCGGAGTTGCCCTTGATGATCTGGATGATCTCGCGGCGCTTGGCCTCGAGCACGCGGGTGCGCTCGCCGGACAGCAGCGTGCTGATGGTGGCGCGGCCGCGCTCCTCGATGATGTCCACGTCGTCCTCGTTACGCAGCGACAGCGTGAGGTTGCCGAGCTCCGAGGCCAGCACCAGGATCTCCGCCTCCTCCGGGATGACGAGCAGCGAGACGTTGTTGTACTCGCGCTGGCTCTCGGGGATGAGGTTCACGTTGGTGGTGCCGGTGATCTTGCCGGTGGCCAGCACGATCACGTTCTGCAGCAGCGTGACGGCGACGTTCTCGTCCGTCTGCGGATCGCGGAAGGTGCCAATCAGGTCCACGTGATCGTTGGGGCGCACCCAGCCGCCCACCGCGGTGGTCTGCTTGGCATCGATGGTGATCGCGCGGCCCTTCTTCTGCACCTTGGTGGACAGGCGCTCGGCGGCCTTGGTCGTCTCGAACTGGCTCCAGAGCAGCGGGTCGCCCGCCTGCAGCGGCACCAGCACCTTCTGGTTCACCACGTAGGTGGCCGAGTCCGGCTTCACCACCGAGGAGGTAACGAACTGCTCGGGCACCGAGCGCTGGGAGATCATGTCGAAGGTGACGATCGTCCCTTCGGGGATGTCCTGCGCGGCCACGACGACCGGAACCAGGTTCCAGCCGCGGCGCACGTCCGACTCCTTCTTCTTGATGGCCGAATAGGCAACAACACCGGCCAGCAGACCAAGGACGAGTGCGACGATGAGCGGAGTCTTACCCTTCAGCATTGCTCAGAACCTCCCAACGGGACACAGATGAGCCGTGTAGCGATTGGAAACTTGTTAAGGGAACGGAAAAATCGGTGGCGCCGGGGCGCTACGCGGGGTGTGATGTTATCCGCGTGACGCACCGGGTGTCAAAACCACCTCTCCCGAGAGGACTGGAATTCCTGGACCCGGGGCGAACCGCCCGGATCAACGGCGGTTTTACCCCGCCGAGGCCCCCTGGGCGGGGCTGATCAGGGCGGCGAGCGAGCAGGCTCAGAGGGGAGATCGGGGTTGTAGAGGCCGCGCAAAACCACGGCGGCGCCGGTGTCGTCCACCAGCACGCGGGGCCGGCCCTGCTCGAGCCCGACGAGGCGCAGCTCGAAGGCGGCGCCGTCCGGTGAGACATGCAGTAGCAGTGAGCCGGGCTGAAGCGGCTCGGGGCGGGCCTCGGGAGTGGCCACGAGCACCACCTGGGGCGGCACGGGCCGGAAGTCGCGCGCGCGAGGCCACCGGGTGGAGGACACGGCCTGCTCGAGCGCGCGCTGCCAGGGCTCGCGCGCCACGGGCACCTCGCCACGCTCCTGGAGCTGGCTCACCATGAAGACCTGGACGCGCTGGCCCACCTGAATGAGCTCGGTGTTGGCGGCCAGCTCCGAGGGGCGCACGGGAGGCAGCGGCCCCGAGGCGCCGAAGAGGCCCGCCACCAGGCCGGCGAGGATGAGCCACGAGGCGGCCGGGGGCGCGGAGCGGCCACGCACGAGCGACAACAGCAGGCTCGCGGCGCCAGCCACCGCCACGGCGGAGCCCAGCAGGAGAAAGGCCCGGGGCGGCTCGCCCACGTGGAAGGGGCGCCCGAGGGCGGCCAGCGTGTGCCGCCACTCCGCAAGGGCGGTGACGAGCACCGCCGCCGAGAAGCCCAGGAAGACCGCGGCGTGAATCAGGCGCAGGGCCCACGGCGAGCGGCCCGGTGGCTCACGCCCGGGGCTCACGGGAACGGCAGGTTCAGCACGTAGTAATACGAGTCGTAGTAGACCTGGTACGCCTCGAGGAACAGATCGATGACGTTCTTGGCTTCCGCGTCCTTGTCCGTCCACCGGATCTTCACGCCGGCGCTGATGACGAGCGCGACGACCAGGACCCAGTTGATCATCGAGTACTCGACCATGGCCTGACCGCGCTGGCGGCGTGCGGCACGGCTTTTCTTGAGGTTCTTCATGGGGCTTCCTCCTCCAACCAGGGGAGCTGGGGGAACGCCTTGTCCGCATACTCCATTTTGACCTGCGGTGTCTTGGGGTCAGGCAACCGCATGCGGGGCTTGGCGTTCACTCCATACTCATGGACTTCCAGTGCGTGCGCAATACGCGGAATCTCGATTTTGGCCAGGTTGAGGATGGGGATCTCCCGGCTCAACCAGGTGCGCTTGATGACGGTGGTGCGGTAGAGCACCTCGATGGGAACGGCCGTCACCGTGCCCGCCGGGGTCATCAAGCGCGTCTCCGGGCCCGAGCGTACCACGGGGGGGTGGCGGGCCTGATTCTGCCTGGGCGCCGGGGGTTTGGGCTGGGACTGCTTCGTCAGCACCCAGTCGAGCGCCTCGTTCGAGTACTCCTGAGGCCGGTCGAAGCCCATGGCGACGATGAGGCGGGTGATGCCGTTGGCGTCGAACGCCACGCCCTCGCCCCGGGCAATCAACATGCGGATCTGCGACAGGGGCGCGCGCATCTCCGGGTGGGTGCCCATGTCCATCTCGAGCCAGAGCGCGTCGCGGCCCAGCTTGTCCTTCTCCTCCCCCACCACGGCCAGGCGCCAGTAGTGGACGCGGGCCCCTCCCCCATCGAGCTTGTACGTCACCCAGTCACCCACCTGGGTGGAGCGCAGCCCCTTGGCCAGGTGATCGAGCAGGGGCTTGCCCGGCATGGAGGCCGAGGCCTGGCCCGCCAGCAGCAGCAGCACCAGCGCCAGGGCCCTCATCGCGTGCCCCCCTGCGCGGCCCGCTGGGCCTTCTGCTCGCGCTCGTAGGCCTCGCGGCTGTCGCGCACGGCTACGTCGTTGGGCATCGCGTCCGGCCGGTCCGAGCCCACCCGCAGCTGCAGCATGGCGGTGGTCTGGTCATCCACGCGGCTGAGCGTCGTCAACACCTGCTCGCCCCTGCGGGCGTGCTCCAGGGTGAAGCGCGGCTCGCCGCCCAGCGTGGCGCCCATCTGGCGCACCAGCGAGTAGCCCTGCTTCGTCATCAGCTCGGACACCTGCACGCGCACGCTCTCCAGGCTGCCATTCACCAGCGAGGAGCGGTGCTGCGAGCCTCCGGGATCATCCCGGGTGGTGATGTCCTGGCTGAAGAGCGTGCCCTCCACCTTCACCAGCCCGCCGCCCTGCTGCCTGGGCGCGCGCACCCACAAGTCGCGCAGCACGGAGAAGCCCACCGTCTTGCCCAGGTGCCTGCGCAGCACCACGCCGCGCTGCAGGCCCTCGCGCGTGTAGAGGGCGGACACCACCGCCTCGTCCTTCAGGTCTCCGTCCACCGCGGTGGGGTAGCCCAGGGTGCGCCAGTGCTTGGCGAAGTAGCCGGCCACCTTCTCCATCGAGTCGTCGGTGGTGAAGTACGCCAGGCGGTAGTACTCGCCGGCGATGACCAGATCATTGCCAATGCGCGTGTGCACCGCGCCCGGGTAGACGGGCAGCTCCTGCTCGGCGCCCGAGGCCATTGCCCCCAGCAGCACTGCGAGCAGCAGGCACCGGGCCAGCGATTTATTCGCAGTTGACGACACGGGTGTTCTTGTCTCCCTTAGTGGATTCGGTGCTGGTGGGGGCGGAAGGGTCCTCGGCCTGCGCGTTCTTGCAGCCCATGAAGAAGTCGCCGCGCGCCTGGAAGATCGTCATGTAGTGCGGAGGGCTGCGGTACGGCACGTCCCGGAAAGGCGCCGTGTCGAAGCACTTGGGCCGCGGCCAGTCCAGCTGGGAGAACTTGTCCAGGTTGTTGAGGCCGCCGTGGGCCGCCTCGGGATAGGAGCGGATGCCCGTGTCATCGCCGATGCAGTCGCGCGCCCACTGCGACTCCTCGCCCGAGGGGTTGGCGGTGTAGTTGTGAGACACGACGAAGGTACCCAGGAACGCGGGGGAGAACTGCTGAAGGAACTGCCGCGCCTCGGCGATAATGCCCAGCTCCTGCTCCAGCTTGGAGCGCACGCCCAGGAACACCATCCGGTCCACCTGCAGGTAGAGGCCGTGGGAGAACTCGTCCGGTCCATCTCCCTCGCGGTGCGCGCCCGCGCGGCGGCCGCGGATGGTGGCGTCGCTGCCGTCCTCCAGGTTCCAGGCGTCCACGTACATCGAATAGCGCTGCCGCAGCGGCAGGCTGTTGATGGTGCGGCCCCCGAAGGGGTCCACCTTGTAGAAGGCCCCCTGGCCCTCGTTGAGGTAGTTGTTGGGGATGATGACGTTGTTGAAGCGCATGGTCGCTTCCGTCTCCATCCACCCGTTGGTGTTGAAGCTCCAGAAGCGCAAGAGCCCGTTGGCGCCCCCGTTCACCGCGCCCAGCACGTCGGCGAAGAAGCCCTCGTCGGTGCTGCCCAGCGCCATGCCGCCCTCGATGAAGGGCACCTCCTTGTTGTCCAGCGTGGCCGCCACCCCCTCGTACCGCGCGATGAGGTTGCCGCCGGGCCCGTTGGGCTCCACCGAGTCCAGGTCCTTGTAGCGCTCGACGGCCTCTTCCATCATCTCGCGCTTGGCGTCGGCGAAGGCCCGCTCATGGTTGGCCTTGGCGAAGTCGCTCAGCGGGTAGCTGGTCATCTCCCAGACGACGTAGCGCGAGAACTCCTGCATCTTGATCTTCGCCCGCACCAGCTCGGTGAGGTACATGCTGAACAGCAGGATCATCACCAGCACCGGCACCACGAGCGCGAACTCGACGGTGGCGCTGCCGCGACGGGTGAACCGAGGCTGAGCTGACAGTCTCATCGGCCGGGCCTCAGTGGGTGATGATCTTCGGCGGGATGTCCTTCATCACGCCGGGCAGCTGGTCCACCAGCTCGCCCACGAAGGGCAGCGAGTGCCGCCCCTGGTAGACGGAGGCCAGGCGGGGCCGCCAATAGGGGTTGAAGAAGTTGGGCTGCTCGGCCCAGTTTCCGGGCCGGTGGTAGTACGTCTGCCCGCGGGCGATGACGTTCATGCCCTCGACACCCAGGAAGCCCTGGGTGTTCTTCATCTTCAGCTGCGGGGTGTTGGCGGAGAACTTCCAGTTCACCTTCCCCTCTTCGTTGAGCAGCGCCGGAGCGTTGGTGCCCGTGCCCGCGTGGTCCGTGTTGCCCCGGTTGGTGAGCTGATCCGGCGACTTGTTGAGGGCCACCCAGGTGGAGGGCTGGTTGAAGTCGTGCTTGTAGCGGGTGGCCGCCATGTTGTCGTTGACGGCGCTGCCGCAGGTGTCCCCGTACTGGCCGGGCTCGAAGTGCATGAACGGCACCAGGCCGCGCCACGGGTGGTTGCCGTCCTCGGCCGGCATCACGTTGGCGGTGAACACGTCGATCTTCGGCGCCGGGCAGACGCCGAACACCTTGCCCTTGGCCACGCACACCTCGGAGCGGTGCACGCCGATCTCGTTCTCGGGGCCCGAGGGGCGGTACACCCGCCGCCAGTTGTCTCCGGTGGGCAGCTGCAGGTGGTGCACGCGCCAGTGCACTCCGCCGTGGTCGTGCGAGCCCTCCTTCTCGTTCATCGCCCAGATGCTGGTCTTCGTCGTGTGCTGGAAGGGCAGCTGCTCGTTGCCCCTCTCGTCGTAGCCCTTGCGCGGATCGCCCCAGCACTCGCGCGGGTTCACGTCGTCCTCGCAGGCGAAGGGGTTGCGGAAGATGCCCAGCTCCTCGGGGCCGAACTTGATCCAGTACAGATCGTCCGAGCCGATGTTGTCGCCCTGCGCCATCACACCCAGCGTGGGGTGGATGCCGTCATTCCAGTCGCGGATCGTGTTGCGCGGCTTGTAGGGCTCGCTCGTCTTGACGATCTTGTCGCGGCTGGGGTTGTTGTACGTGACGAAGCGCGTCTGCCCGTACTTGGCGAACTTGAAGATGGGCGTGTCGATGTCCGTGCTGAGCAGATCGCGGACGACCTCCAGGCCATCCGGCAGGGGGATGAGGTCTCCCAGCTTGCGCGAGGTGATGAAGCCCTCGGGGCAGATGCCGCCCTCGGCGTCACAGGGGTAGCGCGTGCCGTTGGAGATGGCGCCCATCACCCGCTTGGCGCGCGCCTCCTTGTCCTCGTGCCGCCACTTGTCGGGGGTGATCGGCGCGAAGTTGCTGCTCCGGGGGTGGAGCGGGCTGGCGCCTGCTTCCTTGTAGTGCGCCTGCTCGAACAGGCACAGGTTGAGCACGCCCGAGGCCACCCGGCCCAGCACCGAGCTCACGTTCATGTCGTTGGCCCGGATGATCGTGTCGGAGGTCTGCGTCACGTGCGACACGGTGGAGGCCATCACCGCCTGCGAGGCGAAGAACATCACCCCGTTGAGCACCCGGTGCGTGGGGATGACGTACTTGCCAATCGCCTTGTCCGGGTTGAGCCGCAGCAACATCTGCTGGAAGGTGCGCACCAGGTTCTTGAAGGTGTCCATGAACCGGTCGATCACCTTCAGGATCGCCCCGAGGTACGGCACCAGGTTCTCGAGGAGAGGACAGGCCACTGTCCAGAACAGCCCGCTGGGGTCTCCCGCGCATGGGTTTATCGTGCGCATGAACCCGTAGATGTCCGTGACGAACGCCTCGGCGAAGTAGATGAGCGACAGCAGCGACTGCCACATCATCGCCGACACGTAGTGCGACACCTGGGTGCGGTTGGCGTACGCGTAGAAGTTGAAGGCGCGCGCCTCCATGGCCGCCATGGAGTAGGCGGCCGCGTCCGCGGTGTTCTGCAGGCGGATGCGCTCGTGCACCGAGTGGCCGATGTTCACCGTGGCCAGCACGGCGATGCTCAGGATGAGCACCATCAGCGCGGCCACCACCAGCGCCTGGCCCTCCGGGCGGCGGAGGCTCTGTCGAATGACTCGGGTGAACATGGCCTAGAGGCCCCAATCGGGGTTGAGGTGCAGGATCCACTTCCGGTGGAAGTTGGACTGCATTCGCATGGTGTACGTGGACGTCAGCGGGATGAAGTAGCGCTTGCCCACCAGGTCCGAGATGAACGGGATGGAGCCGTTGGCCAGCCCCCAGAGCACCCACATCTCCGGCGCGTACACGGTGTTGTAGCCCCGCTGGTGATCGATGCCGCGGGCCCTGTTGCGCAGCCCCTGAATGTTCGAGGTGCGGTTGAGCATGTTGCTCTTGGCCAGCGTGGGCCGATCGATGGCGCCCGAGAGCGCCACGCGCGCGTTGGCCGCGTACCACGAGGTGAAGATCACCCAGTTGGCGAACGGCACGCGCATCTCGTACCAGTAGCGCAGGCGGATGGTGAGCCGCGTGGCCTTGCGGTACACCGTCTCGGCCTCATCCGGTTCGGGCAGGTTGAAGAACTTGCGGATGTTGTTCTCCAGCGTGGGGATCTCCGGGAAGCTCGCCGCTCCGTCGAAGTCCAGCTCCTGCCAGTTGGCCTGGGGGCGCAGCTTCCAGAGGGTGTCGATGGGCGTGAAGTAGGCCGGGTTGATGGTGTCCACCCGCACCACGCCAAACAGGTTCGAGCCGTTGAACGAAGCGGGTGGCCGCACCTCGGTGGCGTTCCACACCAGCGCGCGCATGGCCTCGTCGTACAGCTGATGCAGGCCCCAGGTGATGGCCACCTTGTCCATCGAGTCGGTGCGGCCCATGGTGGGCAGCAGCGCCACGATGGCCGCGTCGTGCATCCGCTCGTTGTTGCCGTTCCACACGATGCCCGCGCGCGCCGCCTGGTACGCCGCGTACTCGGTCATCAGCTTCGCGTGCTGGATCATCGTGAGCTGGATGATGCCCAGCGTCATGAAGACCATGAGCGGCATGATCAACGCCGACTCGACGGCGACCTGCCCCGACTCCCCACGCGCCTGCCCGGAACTCATGCTGCAATTATCGGGCGTAGACAAACCGTAATACATCGGTCAATTGGACCGGCGAGCACACATGCCCGCACCTCACTGCGGCGGGTGAACCCGCGCCTCAAGAGTTGAGGGAACTTGTCGCGGCTCCAGCCGGAGATGCTTCCATTCATCCGTCCAACCTCTCAGGTCTCCTCAGGCTAACACAACCCTGCCGCGGGCTGGTCCCCACCTTTTGCCCGGATTTTACAGCTGCGCGGGTTTGTCGGGCCTAAATGGTAATCAGGACGGTTCGGTCCCTGGAGGTCTCCATGACGACCGTGCTGTTGTTGCTGCCTCTGGGACAGCCCACAGGGCAGTGGTGGAAGGGCCTGCTGCTGGCCTGCGCCGTGCTGGCCTCTGGCTGCGCGTCGCTGCCGCCAGCGCCCGGCCGGGGCGCCCCCCTGCGCTACACGCCACATGGAGGCACTGAGCCCGGGGTGGCCGAGCCGCCGCACGCGCTGGCCTCCTCGCGGCCCTCACCGCCAGAGCCCGAGGAGCCGCAGCGGCTGCACCGGCGCCGGCCCGCGCGCCACACCGTGACGCGGGCGGGCCCTAGCCGCGCGGCGGGAGAGGTGGGAGGCACGAGCGAAGAGACACGCCAGGCCGTCCTGGCCGCCGTGGATGAGGTGCGGGGCACCCGCGACGCCCTGGCCGCGACGCTCGCGCGGCTGGCGAGCCGTCCACCGGGCCTGGGCAACCGCGGCTTGAGCGGCAACAACGGCATCTTCCTCAGCCATCTCGACTCTGCCTCTCAGCAGCTGCCCTGGATTGACGGCGCGCTCGGCACCGTCACCGCGCTGGCGGAGGCGGCTTCGGAAATCGATGACCCCGACATGCAGCGGGCCCTGCTGCGCATGAGCGGCCCCCGGCTCCAGGCGGCCATGTCCGGCGCCCTGCTGCTGGCCGGGTGGGTGGACTTCCTCCAACTGGCCGACGGGGTGCTCCGGCAATGCCCCTCCTGTGGCCTCGAGACGCTCATCGTGGAGTTGCGCCGCGTGCAGGGCCTGGTGGAGCCTTCCCTGAGCGCGCTCGCCTCGGGGGAGATGATGAAAACCGCTTCAAAGTCGCCAAGGCACTCGGACGCTGGTCTGCCTACACCCCGGAATCGCATGAGCAGCGCATCAAGCGAGCCAGGGCAGCACTGCGTGCCACTCCCCCGCCGCCCGGCTGGCGCCCGCTCAGTGCTGATGACGAACTGCTGTGCACGCTCTTGCCGGACGAGGAAGCCTGACCGGTTCCTGTGTCCAGGCCCTCGCGCCTGGCTCGCACTTCTTCTCATGCACTCACGGAAACGTCACCCCACCGAGCGTGAGGCAGCCGGGGCCCTGGGCGTTCCACAGTTTCAGGGTGAAGATGCCGCCAAGTTCCTCGCCAGTGGCCTCCGCCTCCACCACGACGCGCACGGTGGGAAGCTCCTGGTCAGGCACCGGCTCGAGCCAGACGGACAGCACGCGCAACGTCGGGTGAGTAGGCCTGGCCAACTCCGCATTGGCTGACGCCCAGAGCGCGGTAGCTCCACCCCTCCTGCACTGCCACTGGCGGCTGGGGCTTGATGTCGACCAATTGCCTGGCGGCCACGCCCTCCTTGCCGAGCAGCCCCGTGGTGATGATCCCGCTCACCCCGGGCACGGCCGCGTACTGGCGCAGCCACTGCCACGCTTCGGGCGAGCGGTAGTGCGGGGTGCCCGGCGGCATCCTCCCGCGCGTCACCCGCCCGCCCAGGCCCTCGCCTCCCGCCGCCCCGAAGTCCACCAGCACCGGCTGCCCGTCCGCCTCCCTCACCAGGATATTGGCCTCCTTCACAGCACCCCCTCGAGGTGCAGCGCCGCCAGCGCCTGGCCCAAGTCCCGCTCGGCGCGGAAGGAGCGGGACGCACAGGGCAGGCCCAGCGCTGCGCCCCTCACCTGGCGAGCCGAAGGTTTCTTCTCTCAACTCCTGGCAAGAACCATCCGCGTCGGCGGACGGTGCCGGGCTGGCTCCCGAGTGCTGGTGCCGACCCGGTCGGCAGTAGCCCCTGGCGACTTACTGCCCGGAGGAAGACTTGGGCGCCGAGAGGCGGGAGTCCGGCTTGGCCTGAGCGGGGGACTCCTGCTCGAGGCGGCGGCGGGCCACCTGGGCGGCGCTGGAGCGGGGCGCCTCCTGGAGCACGAGGGTGCAGGCCTCGATGCCGGCGTCGCGCCGGCCGAGGGCGAACTCCGCGTCACACAGGCGGTTGAGCAGCCCCAGGCGCTCCTGGCCGGTGGCGCCCGCGCTGAGAGCCTGGCGCAGGTACAGCGCCTCGCGGACGCGGTCTCCCTTGCGCAGAGCCGCGGTGGCCAGCTTGGACAGCTCCGCGGACGAGAGGCCCTGGTTCTCGGCCCGCCCCTTGGCGCCCGCGCCAGCGCTGGGCGAGGAAGGAGCGGAGGCCACCGTGCGCTGCTCGCGCTTGGCTTTGGGAGCCGAGCCGAAGAGAGCGTCGAAGTCGTCGTCCTCGCTGTTGGCCGTCTTGGCGGCCTCGCGCTTGGACTCGCTCAGCCGCAGCGAGCCACGCGACGGCCCCTGCTGCTGCACCTCGGCCTCGGGCGCCGGTGGCTCCTCGGCGCTGGCCGCGTAGTCGTCGGCGGGCATGCCACCGGGCTGAGCGGCGGCGGCAGGGGGCGGAGGCGGCGCGGCCTGCACGGGCGCGGCGGTGGGCGCGGGCGTGGCCGAAGCGATCTCCGCGGGCCGCGGCACCAGCATGGGCTTGGGCTTCTGGAACGCTCCGGCCTGCGTCATCGCATCACGCCGGTCGTAAGCGTAGCCCTGGTCCTTGCTCCCCTCGGCGTCGCGCTCGGCGGCGCGGCCCAGGCCAGCGCCCGCGTTGCTCCAGTCCGAGTCCTCGGCGTAGGTGCCGGAGGTGCTGGGCTTCATCGCCTTCTTGCGAGGCGCCTCGTTGAACTTCTCGCGCGTGCTGGTGTCCAGCTTCGCTGTGGGCTCGGAAGACGGCGCGGGCGCGGCGGGCATCTGCGCGGCGGGCACGGCGCCCTCGGCCCGCATGGCGGGTTCGGGAGGCGGGGAGGCCACGGCGGAGGCCTCCTGCTTGCTCGCGCTCGAGGCCGTCGCAGCCAGTTCGGGCTCCAGGTTCACCTTCCCGCGCACCTGAATGGACACGATGGCCAGGGCGCTCACCGCGGTGACGCCCATGGCGGGCACCAGCCAGCGGCGCCACCAGGTGGGCTTGGGCGCCGGGCCAGCGGCGGCGTTGCGAGCGGCCTGCTGCGCGTAGGCCAGCAGCGAGTCCAGGCCCGCGTCGGGCGCGGGCTCCATGGGCAGCTGCGCCATGGTGGTGCGCACTCCGCGAATGCCCTCGAGCAGCTCGGTGCACCGGGTGCAGCCCTGCAGGTGAGTCTCCACCACGCGGGCTTCCTGCGCGGGCAGCTCGCCGTAAGCGAAGTCGAGGAGCCGATCCTCATGAGCATGAAGGTTCTGGGGCTTCATCCCGCCACCGTCCTTCCATCATCGGCCAGATCCCCTTCCACGCCCATCTCTCCCAACCGCCGGCGCAGCCCGTCCAGGGCGTAGCGCATCCGGCTCTTCACCGTGTTCTCAGACACGCCCGTCACCTCGGCGATGTCCTTGAAGGCAATTCCACTGTACTCACGCAGCACGAACACCTCGCGCTGTTCCTCGGGCAGGCTGGCCAGGGCCCGCTCCAGCAGGGGCCGCAGCCGGGCATTGAAGGCGCCGCGCTCGGGGCTGGCGCCGCCATCAGGCAGCCCCTCGCCGAGCGGCCGGCCCTCGTCGCTCCCGGAGCCGGAGCCGGCGGGAGCCTCCAGGGAGGAGGCCTGCCGGTAGCTTTCTTTGCGCGCGCTGTCCACGCAGAGGTTCCTCGCAATCGTATAGAGCCAGGTCGTGAACTTCGCCTTGGGCTCATATTCCCGTGCGCTGCGTACCACCTTCAGCCACGTCTCCTGCAGCACGTCCTCCGCCCGTGCCCGGTGCCCCGTGAAGCGGAGAATGAAGTTGAAGACCGGCGTGCGGTGCCTGCGCACCAATGTCTCGAACGCGCGAGCGTCTCCCGCCTTGAAAGCGAGCATCAGCCCCTCGTCTGAGGTCTCCGGTCCCACCACTCATCCCCGTCACGGGCCACGGGTTTTTCCCCGTCCCCTCCCACCCTCACCTTCAACGGGCGAGGCGGCGGTTGGGTCTAGTCGGGGCGTGGCCTTCGGTAAGTGGCGAGAATGACAGGGACGGCGACAGCTGTCACGAGGGCGGCCTGCGCCAGCAGCACGGCCGGCAGGGGGCGCTGTACATGCACGTAGAGCGACCGGCCGAGCGCCAGGCCCAGCAACACGCCCGTGACAGTGCGCACCAGGTTGGTGCCGCTGGCGGGCCGGAAGCGGCCGATGGACCAGTCCACCAGAGCCGGCAGGGTGAGCCCCAGCACCACTGGCACATCCCACTGCCAGGTGAGCGGGGCGCGCAGGGCGAAGAGGCCCACCATGGCGGCGAGCATCACCGGGTAGGTGCCCAGGCAGCGCGCGCAGAGGCGCACCCCGCCCAGCAGGTAGGTGCGGTTGTACTCATCCTCGCGGTGGTGACTGAGCCAGAACACCTTCTGCTCCTCCGGTGACGGTCGAGCCCTGAGCGTCCTGCTCCGCCAGGAAGCAGGCGGCCGTGTGGCCATTGCCCAGCACATATAAAGGAGGCGTCTCGCGGCGGCAGCGCTCGAAGGCGTGAGGGCAGCGCGGGTGGAAGGCGCACCCGGGCGGCGGCGCGAGCGGCGAGGGCACATCTCCCTGGAGGATGATGCGCGTCTTCTTGCGCTCGGGGTCCGGCACGGGCACGGCGGACAGCAGCGCCTGGGTGTACGGGTGGCGCGGGCGCCGGTACAGGTCCGCCGCGCTGGCCAGCTCGACGATCTTCCCCAGGTACATCACCGCCACGCGGGTGGAGATGTATTCGACGATCTTCAGATCATGCGCGATGAAGACGTAGGTGAGCTTCAGCTCGCGCTGCAGGTCCACCAGCAGGTTGACGATCTGCGCCTGGATGGACACGTCGAGCGCGCTGATGGGCTCATCGGCGATGACCAGGTCCGGCTTCATGGCGATGGAGCGCGCGATGCCGATGCGCTGGCGCTGGCCGCCGGAGAACTCGTGCGGATAGCGCCGCAGGGCGTCGTGCGGCAGCCCCATCAGATCCAACAGGGCCAGCACCTTCTGCTCGCGCTCGCGGCCGTGCGCCAGCCCGTGAATGGCGAACGGCTCGCCGATGATGTCGCGCACCGTCATGCGCGGGTTGAGCGAGGCGTACGGATCCTGGAAGATGAGCTGCATCCTGCGGCGCAGGGGGCGCAGCTGCCGCTGGGACAGGCACGTCAGCTCCTGGCCCTCGAAGCGGATGGAGCCCGCCGTGGGATCGATCAGCCGCAGCAGCGTGCGGCCCAGGGTGCTCTTGCCGCAGCCGCTCTCCCCTACCAGGCCCAGCGTTTCTCCGCGCAGCACGTCGAAGCTCACCCCGTCCACGGCCTTCACCGTGCCGCGCACCCGGCCCAGCAGGCCGCCGCGCACCGGGAAGTGCGTCTTCACCTCTCGCACCTGGAGCAGGGGCTCGGTCATGGCGTCGGCACCGGGTTGTGGCACGCGGCCGACTGGCCGTCACGCTTGAGCTCCAGCGGAGGATCCACCTTCGCGCACACCTCGAGGGCCCGCTCGCACCGGTCCCGGAACCGGCAGCCCACCGGCAGGTCGCGCAGGCTGGGCACCATGCCGGGAATGGTCTTCAGGCGCGCTCCGGCCGCCCCGCCCTGCACGTCCTGGAACGACGGAATGGAGCGCAACAGCCCCGCCGTGTACGGGTGCGCGGGCTGACGGAACAGCGCGCGCACCGGGGCCTGCTCCACCACGCGGCCCGCGTACATCACCACCACCGCGTCACAGCTCTCGGCCACCACGCCCAAGTCATGGGTGATGAGCATCACCGCCATGCCCCGCTCGGCCTGCAGCCGCTTGAGCAGGTCCAGGATCTGCGCCTGGATCGTCACGTCCAGCGCCGTGGTGGGCTCGTCCGCGATGACCAGCTCCGGGTTGCACGCCAGCGCCATGGCGATCATCACCCGCTGGCGCATGCCTCCCGAGAGCTGATGCGGGTACGCGTCCACCCGCTGCTCCGGCGCGGGGATGCCCACCTGGCGCAGCATCTCCACCGCGCGCGCCCGGGCCTGCTTGCGATCCAGCCCCTGGTGCAGCCGCACCGCCTCGCCGATCTGCTCGCCCACCGTGTACACCGGGTTGAGCGACGTCATCGGCTCCTGGAACACCATGGAGATCTGATTGCCGCGGATGCGGCGCATCTCCTGCTCGGGCAGCGCCAGCAGATCCCGGCCCTTGAAGCGGATCTCCCCGGCGACCACCTTGCCCGGCGGATCCGGCACCAGCCGCATGATCGACAGCGCGGTGACGCTCTTGCCGCAGCCGCTCTCGCCCACCACGCCCAGCGTTCCGCCCGGCGGCAGCGAGAAAGACACGTCATCCACCGCCAGCACCGGGCCCTCCTCCAGGGAGAACCGGGTCTTCAGCCCGCGCACCTCGAGGAGCGGCTCGGCCATGCCTCCTACTTCCGCGAGAGCTCGTCCAGGAACTCCTCTTCCTGGATGATGCGCTTCTGGATGAGCAGCCGCACCAGCGCCGCCACCATCTGCGCGGGCATGATCTTCTGCGTCACCTGCGTGGGCTCCTCGCCCTTGGAGATGCGCTCGAGGTTGTCGAGCACCTTCAGATCCTCCTCGGAGAAGTTGGGAGGCACCTGAGGCGCCGGGGGCTTCACGTCCTTGGCGGCCCCGCCGAACTTCACCACCGGGACCTTCGGAAGGTCCGGGTCGACCGCCTCGAGCACGGGCGGCGACGAAGGCGGCGGCGGCGGGCGGGACTTCGCTTTGGGGCCCGTGCCCAGCAGGTCATCGATGAAGTCCGTGCTCGCCTCCCTGGGCGGAGGCGGCGGCCCCGAGCCACGGTCACGCTCGATGGGCATGTCCGCGGTGACCTCGTCATCCTCCTCACCCAGGGCAATGGCCTGGACGATCTCCAGCTTCTCGCCGCGCGCCATCAGCAGCGCGTTCTCGATGTCGTCCGAGGCGGCCACGTAGACGCGCAGCGTCTTGCGCAGCTGAAAGCGCAGCTCGTCCACCATGGCCAGCGCGCCCGGATCCTCCACCGCCACGTGCAGCCGCTCGCTCTTGCCCTCCATGTCGGCCCGGAACGGAATCACCCGGTGCTCGGTCTGGAAGTCCAGCGAGATCATCGCGGTCACCTCCGGAGCGATCTCCGGCAGCTCCACGAAGGGCAGATCGAACTGCGCGGACAGGCCGCGCGCCAGCTGCTTGGGGGTAATGAGCCCCATGGCCACCATCACCGAGCCCAGGCGGTGATTCTGGCCCAGCGAGCGCTTCTGGCCGAGCGCGGTGCGCAGCTGCGCCTCGGTCAACGCGCCCTGCTCGATGAGGACTTCGCCGATCTTCTTGCGCATGGGCCCAGGCTACCGCTTGACCTTGGCGAGGTACTCTTCGCGGGAGAACACACCCTTCTCGATCAGCAGCTCCACCATGGCCTTGATCGCCGCGACCTCCTTGCGCTGCACCTCTTCCACCGCCTTGAGCAGCTCGGCGGGGCTGCCGCCGCCGGACTTCACCGAGGGCACCCCCTCGGAGATGGAAGGCCGGCTGCCGGCGGCGCGGGGCGGAGCCTGAGGAGGCGGCGCCGCCGCGGGAGGCGCGCCCTGCACGTCCCGCATGTTCTTGACCAGGGTGCGCCCCTGGGCGTCCATCACCTTGAAGTTGGTGTCCGCCTCGCCCAGTTCCGCGTCGGAGGCCTCGTAGATGCGCGAATAGGCCCGCGCGATCGCGGTGCGGCCCGCCACGTTGGGCACGATGCGACACTTGCTGATGGCGCGCAGCTCGTCCAGGTGCCGCACGTTGAGCGGATCTGCCACCGCCACCACCAGCGTCTTGCCGTCATCGCGCAGCTGCAGCGGCAGCACGGCGAAGTCGCGCGCCGTCTGCGACGGAATCTTCGCGCGCACGTGCTGAGGGACGGTCTGCACCGCGTCCAGGTTCACCGCGGGGATGTTGAGCTGCTTGGACAAGGCCCGGACCAGGATGTCCTCGGACACCATGCTCATGCGGACCAGGATCTCTCCCAGCTTGCCGCCCCACTTTGCCTGCTCCGCCAGCGCGGCCTTGAGCTGGCCCTCCTGGAGCACGTTCGCCTTGATCAGCAGTTCACCGAGCTTGATCTGTGCCATGTCACGTCCGGGGTGAAACCTACCCGTCCCCGTCAGAGGACCATTTTAGACCGAGTTCTCCGTTTCCAGCCTATTTACCGCCAGCCGCCCACTCAAGATCCGGGCTGAATGGGGGGCGAGGGAGCAGGCACGGCGGGTGCGGGCTGGATTTCCCGGCCTCGGGCGTCCACCTCGACGACCCGGGCCCCCTCGGGCGGGGTCAGCTCGAACAGCGTCAAATCCGGCCGCTCGTTGAGTGTGACACCGCTGTAGCGCAGCCGCAGCTCCGTCTCGGCCACCTCGGCGATGAGCTTCACCTCCTTGGGGAACACCATGCCCCCCTCCTTGACGGGCTCGAGGTTGTCGAAGGACAAGTCATACCCCGGCACGCCGCGCACCTCGCTGCGCACCACCCGGTGCAGCCGGGTGTGCACATGGAGCGTCTGCGTCACCCCGCCCCGGAAGAGCTTGAGCACGTAGACGCCCTCCTTGCGGTCCAGCTCCAGCGTCTTGCGCTCGGCGGGAATGAAGGGCACCTGCCCGAGCATCACGGCCACCAGCTCCTCGCTCGGCAGCACCACCGGCAGGAAGCGCGACACGTTCTCCGGGCTGGCGGGCCCCTGGTAGAAGACGTTGCCCTCTGCCTGGTACAGGCCAAAGCGTTGGCCGTCGGACACCAGCGCCGCCACCGGCCGGTTGAAGAAGTCGAACGTCTCCATGTGCAGCAGCCCGGGCCGGGAGATGGCCAGGTACATGGACAGGGTGCCGTTGCCCTGGGGCGAGTCCACCCGGAGCTTGGCGTCTCCCTGGAGCGTCAGCACGTTGGCCTGAGCCTGGCTGGTGAGCTCGAAGAGCTTGTCCGCGTCCTCGATGGGGCCCTCGGGCCCAAACTCGATGCGCTTGGGACACCCCGTGAGGGCGCCGGAAAAGAGAACGGCCAGGAAGATTGCTGCGAGCGCGCGGTTCATGGCTTAAGTCTCGGTCCTCGCCGAGCCTCCTGGCCACCATTCCATGAGCCTGACCGAACTTCTGCACTATCTGCGACTGGGCGGCGTCACCATGGCGCTGCTGCTCATCGCCTCCGTCGTGGCGCTGGGGGTGGCCATCGAGCGCCTCATCGCCCTGTGGGGCATCAGCGAGCGCTCGCGCACGCTGGGAGAGACCGTCAACAAGCACCTGCTGCGCGGGGACGTGGCCGCCGCCCGCACGGCCGCCGAGCGCTCCAACGCCGCGGTGGCGGACATCTTCCTTGCGGGCTTCGACCGGCTGGAGCGCGTGAAGGTCAGCGGCGGGGGCCTGGAGTCCGCGGTGGAGCGCGAGCGGGCGCAGGTGGGCCTGCGGCTGCGGCGCAACCTGTGGGTGCTGGCCACCATCGGCTCGCTGGCGCCCTTCGTGGGCCTGTTCGGCACCGTGGCCGGCATCATGCGCTCCTTCAAGGACCTGGGCCTGGACGTGGAGGCCGGCGGCACCGGCGGCACCGCCACGGTGATGACGGGCATCTCCGAGGCGCTGATCGCCACCGCGGTGGGCATCCTCGTGGCGGTGATGGCGATGGTCTTCTACAACTACTTCCAGGCGCGGCTGGGGCGGGTGCTGGTGGAATTGCGGCTGCTGGGGGACGAGTTCGTGGAGCTGCTCAAGGAGCGCCCCACCCCGCCCACGGCGAGCGCGCCCGCCTCCGCGCCCCCTTCCGAAGCCTGAGCCAGGGGTTCCACCATGGGCATGGGAAAGATCCCGGGCAATGATGACGACGAGGGCGGAGACGGCGTCTTCGCGGAGATCAACATCACCCCGCTGACGGACCTGTTCCTGGTGCTGCTCATCATCTTCATGGTGACCAGCTCCGTCATCGTCCAGCAGGGACCGGGAGGTGGTGCCCGGGCCGGACTCAAGGTGAACCTGCCCAAGGGCGGCTCCGCGGATGTCACCGCGCGCTCCACGGACCTGTCCGTCGCCGTGCTCGCGGACGGGCAGTTCGTGCTCGGCGGCACCATCGTGTCCGGGGACGAGCTGAGCCGCGCCTTCGACAAGGCCCGGGCGGACAACCCGGACACGGTCGTCATCGTCCAGGCGGACGAAGGGGTACCCCACGGCACCGTCGTCGAGGTGATGGAGCTGGCCAAGAAGGCGGGCCTGGGCCAGCTCGCCATTGGCGTGCGCGACGGTGATTAACGCCTGCTTCCGGCTGGACCTCCCCTGACGCCGCTGTAGCCTGCGGTCTGGGAGGAAGTCATGAACAACGGTAGAGCACTGATGGCGCTGGCCACGCTGGGGCTGAACGCGGCCTGCGCGACGACGTCTGGCACGGGGCAGGAGACGCAGCAGGCCGTGGTGGAGCGCACCCGGACGCAGGTGCCCAACCCGCCCTGGCCCGCGGGGGATGAGCGCGGCATGGCCAACACCCAGGGGCCGGGCACCTGGGCCCGGTGCGCCTGGCACCTCAATCAGCCCAACGTGAAGGTGTACGAGCTGGCGCAGGTGGCCTCGAACACCATGCCCGTGTCCCCCTTCGCCCCCCCGCTCAAGTACGAGCCCCGCCCGACTTCGGGCCTGCCGTTCACGCGCCACGCGGTCAACGGGGAGACCGTCGCTCAGGGAGACCCGGGCAACCAGGGCACCCAGTTCGATGCCCTGGGGCACTTCGGCTACCTGGCCGAGCCGTGGACTGGGCAGGGCGACTTCCCGGCGGACGCCGTCCAGTACTACGGCGGCCACCGCCAGGCGGACGTGAAGCCCACGCCCACCTCGCCCATGCGCAAGCTCGGCATGGACAAAGTGCCGCCCATCATCACCGAGGCGGTGCTGCTGGATGCGCGCACCTACGTGGGCAAGGGCCAGGCGCTCAAGGCCGGGCAGCTCATCACCGCCAAGGACATTCAGGCGATGATCGAGGCCCAGGGGCTGGGCTGGCGCGGCTTGCTGCCCGGGGACGTGCTCTTCATCTACACCGGCTGGGAGGAGCGCTGGGTGGATCCCGCCGGCAACTCCGACTACTACATGCACGGGCCGGGGCTCTCCTTCGACGCGGCGCAGTACATCGCGGAGAAGGCCATCACCGTGCTCTCGCTGGATGCGCCCTTCATGGACGCGGTCAACGAGGGCTTCCTCCAGGGCAAGGGCGCGCCGGCCGCGGGCACTCCGCCGGGCCTGCCGCTGGCCGTGCACCACCAGAACCTGGCCCAGTCCGGCATCCACCACATCGAGAACGCTCACCTGGCCGAGCTGGCCGCGGACAAGGTGTGGACCTCGTGCACGATGATCCTGCCGCTGCGCATCCAGGGAGCCGCCGTCTCCCAGGTACGCCCGGTGGCCATCGGCGCCCCGGCCGCCCCGTAAGCCCCGGAGCACCGCTTGAGCCCACCGGTCCATCCCTTTGATCTGTGGTCCCAGGAGGCGCGCATCGACGTGCTGCCCATCTATGCCCAGATGCGGCAGCACGCGCCGATCGCACGCCTGCTGAGCCCCAGTCAGCGCGTGCCGCTCTGGGTGGTCAGCCGCTACAAGGACGCGGTGGAGCTGCTGAGGGACGCGCGCTTCAGCAAGGACCGGTACAAACTCACCGAGGCGGATCGCAGCCGCTACTTCCGCCTGGGTGAGGTGGCGCAGCTGGACAAGCACATGCTCAACGCCGACCCACCCGCGCACACCCGGCTGCGCTCGCTGGTGGCCCAGGCGTTCACCCCCCGGCGGGTGGAGGATCTGCGCCCCCGCATCACCTCCATCGCCCAGCGGCTGCTGGAGGCGCTGCCCGCCGAGGGCAGCGTGGACCTGCTCGACGCGTTCGCCTTTCCCCTGCCCGTCACGGTGATCGCCGAGTTGCTGGGCGTGCCCGCCGAGGATCAGGACCGCTTCCGCGCGTGGACCTTCACGGTGCTCAACCCCAGGGGGGGCAACCTCGAGCCGGTGCGGCACGCCATGGTGGAGTTCCAGCAGTACCTGAAGGAGATCCTCGCCCGCCGCCGCGCCGAGCCCCGGGACGATCTCATCAGCGCCCTGCTCGCCGCCGAGGAGCAGGGCGGGGACCGGCTGTCCGCGGTGGAGCTGGTGAGCATGGTGTTCCTGCTCATGGTGGCCGGGCACGAGACGACGGTGAACGTCATCGCCAACGGCGTCTGGGCCCTGCTGCGCCACCCCGAGCAGCTCGAGCGGCTGCGCGCCAACCCCGCGCTGCTCGAGCCGGCCATCGAGGAGATCCTGCGCTACTGCGGTCCGGTCCGGCACTCCACCAGCCGCTTCGCGCTCCAGGACACCGAGTTCCGGGGCCAGCTCATCCCCGCCGGGGAGATGATCATGGCCTCGGTGCTGTCAGCCAACCATGATCCGGAGCAGTTCGACGCGCCCGAGCGCTTCGACATCACCCGGACGCCCAACCGCCACATCGCCTTCGGCTCCGGCAGCCACTTCTGCATCGGCGCCTCGCTGGCCCGGCTGGAGGCCAGCATCGCCCTGCCCCTGCTGCTCGAGCGCCTGCCCCGCCTGCGCTTCGCGGGCGAGCCCTCCGCCCTGCGCTGGCGCGGGGGGCTGCTCATTCATGGCCTGGAGCGGCTGCCCGTCGCTTTCTAGAGCGACGCCGCGAAGGCCGCGTCCGGGATCTGCATGGGCGAGGCATCCTCGGCCGCCATCAGCCGGGCCGACTGCTCCACCGTGGGCAGCACGTTGCGCGCGTACCACAGCGCGCTCCACTTCTTGCCCTCGTAGAAGGACCGGTCCGGATCCGACGCCGACAGCGCCTCCATCTTCTTCTCCGCCAGCACCGCCGCCTCCAGCAGCAGCCAGCCCACCGCCACCTCCGACATCATCTGCAGGAAGCGGTTGGCCGACAGCGGGATGAGCGACACCTTGCCCGGGTCCTGCGACCAGCCCAGCAGGGCCATCGCGCTGGACATCAGGCCCTCCTGGGCCCCCGCCAGCAGCTTCACCTCACCGCCGAACGTCTTGTGCTCGCGGTTGGCCTCGATGAACCCGCCCACGTCTCCCATGAACTGCTGGAAGTGCGCCCCGCCCGCCTGGCCCAGCTTGCGGCCCACCAGGTCCATCGCCTGGATGTGGTTGGTGCCCTCGTAGATGGAGAAGATCTTCGAGTCGCGGCAGTACTGCTCCACCGGGTAGTCCTTGCAGAAGCCCGCGCCGCCGTACACCTGGATGGCCTGTGCCGACAGCCGGAACGCCTGGTCCGACGCGTACGCCTTCACCAGCGGCGTGAGCACCTCCACCTGCCCGCGGTGGTAGGCCGCCCCATCGTCATCCCGGCCGGACAGCTGCTTGGCCTTGTCGGTGTGCATCGCCAGCTTGATGATCAGCGCGCGGATGCCCTCCACGTGCGACTTCATCTCCAGCAGCATGCGGCGCACGTCCGGGTGCTCGATGATCGGCACGCGCGGCGAGCTGGGGTCCTTCCACTTGGTGAAGTGACCGCCCTGCTTGCGCTCCTTCGCGTAGTCCAGCGCGTTGAGGTACGCCGCCGACGCCAGGCCCAGGCCCTGGATGCCCACCGCGATGCGCGCCCCGTTCATCATCTTGAACATCTGGCTCATGCCGATGTGCTCGACGCCGCCCACCAGCTCGCCCACGCACTTGTCGTTCTCGCCGAAGTTCAGCACGCACGTGGCCGAGCCGTTGATGCCCATCTTGTGCTCGATGGAGCCCAGGCTCACGTCGTTGGGCTCACCCGCGCTGCCATCCGCGTTGATGTGCCGCTTGGACACGATGAACAGGGACAGGCCCTTGGTGCCCGCCGGAGCGCCGTCCACGCGCGCCAGCACCAGGTGGATGATGTTCTCGGCCAGATCGTGGTCACCCGCCGAGATGAAGATCTTCGTGCCGCGGAGGTTGTAGCTGCCATCCGGGTTGCGGCGCGCCGTCGTCTTCGCCGCGCCCACGTCCGAGCCCGCGTGCGGCTCGGTGAGGCACATGGTGCCGCCCCAGGTGCCATTGAGGCACTTCTCCACGAACTTCTTCTTCTGCTCGTGCGTGCCGCACTCGCCCAGCAGCTCCGCCACGCCGTAGGACAACCCCGGGTACATGTTGAAGGCCGCGTTGGAGCCGCACAGCATCTCCTCCACCGCCACCTGCAGCATCATCGGCGAGCCCTGCCCGCCGTGCTCCGGGCTGACGCCCACCGTCTTGAAGCCCGCCTCGTACAGCTTCTGCCACGCCTCCTTGAAGCCCCTGGGCGTAATGACGGTGCCGTTTTCGATCCGGCAGCCCTCGCGGTCGCCCGTGGTGTTCAGAGGCCCAAGCACTTCCTTGGAGAAGCGGTACGTCTCCTGGAGAACGGCCTTGGCCTCGTCGGGGCCCCAGGCCTCGAAGGGTGCCGAGCCCGCCACCTGATCGAAGCCGAACTGCTCGAAGAGGGTGAAGAAGATCTCGCGAAGGTCGGTCTTGTAGCTGTTGATTCCGGCGGACATGGCTTCTCCCGTCCCAGGGCTCACGGCCTGACCACGCGCAGGTCCGCGGCTCCTATAGACAGGAGAAGTGTTACGTCGATTGATTTTGGAGTCAACCGCAAGTGACGCTGCGCGTTGCGTGGTGTCAACACCACCTCACTCAGCGTGTCCGGAACTGTGCGGAAGGCGGGCTGCCAGGAGCCCGCCTCGGGCAGGCGGCTACTTCTTGGGCTTCTTGGCCGCCGCGGCCGCCGCCCCAGCAGGCGAGGCCGGAGCCGGCGCGGGCGCCGGAGCGGTGGCCGTCTTGGCCGACTTCTTCGCTCCGTTAGGGGCCTTCTTGGCGCCCGTCTCCTCGGCTGGCGCCGCGCCCTCGGTGCCGCCAGGGGGCGGGGCGAGGATGCTCTCGCGGGGCACCTCGACGACGATGGGGGCCTGGCCGGAGCGCTGCCGGTTCTCGTCCTCCAGCGAATAGAAGAGCTGGATGACGGACTGGCCCTTCATCAGCAGCTCGCCGCGCTGGTTCTCCGCCCAGAGATCGATCTCGACGAAGTACCGGCCGCCCGAGCCGTGCCGATCCGACACGCGGCCCTTGCAGACCACCGTGTCCCCCGGCCACACCATCTTGATGAAGCGCACGCCGTAGCGGCGCAGTTGCCCCCCGCGGGCCCAGTCGCTGATGAGCTGGCCCAACATGCCCATGATGAGCATGCCCGGGGCGTACACCGACGGCATGCCCGCGCTCTTGGCGTAGACCTCGTCGACATGCACGGGGTTGTAGTCGCCGCTGGCTCCCGCGTAGCGCGAGAGCTGAACCCGGTCCACCGGGGCCTTGGCGAGCGCGGGCAGCTCGTCGCCCACGCGGATGGTTTCGAAGTACAGCTTGCGCGCGGGCATCAGGCGTTCTCCTTCGCGGCGCGGACAATCAGCGTACGGCGGGCGCGGAAGACCAGGTTGCCTTCTTCGTCACGGCCCTCGTCCTCGATGACGGCGACATCCATCTTGCCGGCGGGGCCACTGCGCTCGCTCACGTCAGCGACCTTGGTGGCCACGTAGATGCGGTCCCCGGCGAAGATGGGGCGCTCGTACTCGAACCCCTGCTCGGCATGCAGCAGGCTCTTGATGCCCACCCCGAGCAGCTCGCGTAGGTCCGCCGCCGAATGGAACGAGGCGGGGAACGTGGGCGGAGCCACGATGGTGGGGTAGCCGGAAGCCCGGGCATACTCCTCGTCGTAATAGATGGGGTTGTAGTCGCCAATCGCCTCGGCGAAGCGTCGGATGGCGCCCTTCTCCACCTCGTTGAGCGTCGGCGGTGAAGAGCGGCCGATCGCATTCTTGTCCAGCATATCCCCTCCCTAGAATCCTCAGCGACCGGCTGGCAGCTCGAGCACGGTCAGCAACCCTGCCTCGGCCGCCGTCAGGCGCGGCGCGGCGTTCACCAACGTGTTGGCGGTGGCGCGATCTCCCGCGACGCCCCCGGAAATCTCCAGCGTGAGCTTCGGCTCGGCGTCGATGACGATGCGATCCTTGGGATCGTCCGCCCCCACCGCGATGGTGAGCTCCAGCCGCACCCGCTCCTGCTCCTCGTCCAAACCCACTACCGACTGAAAAATGCCCGCCACCCGGCCCTTTCGGACAGGGAAGGCGCCGTCGGTGATGTCCTCCTCGGCGATGACCGGAGCGATCTCCTCCTCATAGTCATCACAGTCCAGGCCGAGCCCCAGCGCGCACAGCGCCGCGGACTCCACCAGCCCCACGTGGCCCAGCTGATCCTTGTCCACCAGGGCAAAGAACTCATCCTCCGTCAGCCCGGCGCCCACCTTGCGCTGCAGGGCCTCGCGCCGGGTGCGCGCGTCCACCACGCGGGTGACGGACACCTTGCGCACCGGACCGCAGGCCTGCCCGGCGGTGGCCACCAGCCGGTCCATCACGAAGCCCGGGTTGACGCCGGTGCCCAGCACCGCCACGCCCGCCTTCTGCGCCGCCTTGTCCAGCCGGGTGGCCAGCTCGGGGTGCTTGAGGAAGGGGAACGCCAGCTCCTCGCACGTGGACACCACCGGCACGCCCAGGGCGATGGCCTCGAGCAATTGCTCCATCACCTGCGGCAGCCGCGACCCCGTGGCGTGCAGCAGCACGGCGTTGCGGCGCCGGCCCAGCGCGCGCTCGAGCGAGTCGGTCACCTTCAGCTTCCCGGTGGGCTGGCCCAGCACCTCGCCCAGCAGGCGACCAGACAGCTGCGGATTGGTGTCCACCGCGCCGATCAGCTCCACCTCGGAGGAAGCCAGCGCCGCACGGGCAATCTCCTGCCCGATGAACCCAAGCCCCATGACCACCACCGGCACCGGCCCTTCGGGGGCTCTAGCCATCGGAGAACGCTCCAGAATTCAAGGGGTTAGACTCATTGAAGGCGCCCGGGCGCACCATAAACCACCCGCAGGCGCACAGGCAAGCGCCAGTTGGCTGTCAAGCCCATGTGGTAGGGGGGCCATTCAGTCAGGAGTTACCCGGGTTTGGGCCATGAAGGGAGCAGCTTGTGCGCAACGGGGCCCCCCCTGTCTGCGCCCGACTGAAGGCGTGTATAAGGGATACCGGCCTGCCTTCTGTTGGAGACCCCGAACACATGGACCGCATCCTCGTGGTGGATGACGACGTGCGCATCCTCGCCGCGCTCTCCCGCATTCTTCATTCTGAAGGCTACCAGGTCGTCACGCACAGCGACCCGCAGCAGGCCGCGACCGAGCAGGGCTTCCAGGTCGTCCTGACGGACTTCATGATGCCGCACCTCAACGGCATCGAGCTGCTGTCGGCGCTGCGCGCGAAGAACCCGCGGGCGGTGCGGCTGATGCTGACGGCGGCGGCGGACTTCCGCACGGCCTCCGAGGCGGTGAACCGGGGCGAGGTGTACCGGCTGCTGGGCAAGCCCTGGTCGCTGGCGGATCTGACGAGCAGCGTGCGCCAGGCGTTCGAGCACTACCGGCTGGTGGAGTCCAACGAGCGGCTCACCCGCGAGGTGGCCGAGAAGAACGCGGAGCTGACGGCGATCAACCACGAGCTGGAGCGGCGCGTGGTGGAGCGCACCACGGGCCTGCTCGACGGGCTCATCAGCGCGCTGGACTACCGGGACACCGAGACGCAGTGGCACTCGCGGCGCGTGTCGCTGTACGCGCGGCGGCTGGCGCAGGAGATCGGCCTGACGGGCAATGCGCTGGACGTGGTGGAGCAGGGCGCGCTGCTGCACGACATTGGAAAGATTGGCGTGCGGGACTCGATCCTCCTCAAGCCCGGGCCGCTGACGCCCGAGGAGTGGGAGGAGATGCGCAAGCACCCGGAGTTCGGCTTCCAGATGCTGGCGAAGATGCCGTACCTGCACGAGGCCTCGCTCATCGTCCTGCAGCACCAGGAGCGCTGGGACGGCAAGGGCTACCCGGCCAAGCTGCAGGGCGAGGCGATCGTGATCGGCGCGCGCATCTTCGCCATCGTGGACACGCTGGATGCCATCACCTCGGACCGGCCGTACCGCAAGGGCCGGCCGCTGCAGGTGGCCAAGGACGAGATTCAGCGCTGCGGAGGCACCCAGTTCGATCCGGCGCTGGCGGAGGCGTTCCTGCGCATTCCGGACTCGGAGTGGGCGCGCATCCGTGGCGATGTGGAGGCCATGGAGGCCCACGAGCAGAAGCGCTTCGGCCACCTGCCGGCCGCTTAGTCCGCCTCGGCGAGCACCTCGAGGATGACGTCTCCCTCGAGCAGGGCGTCCACCACCTCCATGCCCCGCGTCACCTCGCCGAAGGCCGTGTAGCGGCCGTCCAGGTGCGGCTGCGGCGTGTGGGTGAAGAAGAACTGGCTGCCGCCGGTGTCCTTGCCCGCCAACGCCATGCCGATGACGCCGCGCAGGTATGGGCGGCGCGTCATCTCGCAGCGGATGGAGTAGCCCGGGCCCCCCTCCCCGTCTCCGCGCGGATCGCCGCCCTGGGCGACGAAGTCCGGCACCACGCGGTGGAAGGTGATGTCGCGGAAGTAGCCCTTGCGCGCCAGCTCATAGAGGTTGCCCGAGGTGATCGCCGCCTGCTCGAAGTCCAGCGCGACGGTGAAGTCGCCCTTGCGCGTGCGGAAGGTGAGCTTCGCGCCCGGGGGCGCCCGCGGCGGGCGGAACGCGCCGGGAGGCAGCTCCACGCGGGCGGGGCGCACGGGCTGCCCCGTCAGGGTGGTGAGGGCCTCGGCGGCCACGCGGCGCACGTTGGCGTGAGGGTGCTCCAGCCACTTGCGCAGCACCGGCTCGGCCTCCTTGCCCGCCAGCGCCACGAGGGCTCCGGCCACGGGCTCGGCGAGATCTCCCGGCTCCTGGGGCACTCGCTCCGCCAGGGCGAGCACCTCGGGCAGCAGCTCGGTGTGCTTCATCTTCCCCGCCGCGGCCGCGGCACCTCCGGCCACCACCAGATCCTTCTCTTTGAGGAGAACCTTCAGCGACTCGCCGTAGAGGGGCGCGGGCCGCGCGTTGACCAGCTCCAGCGAAGCCATGCGCACCCTCGGATCCACGTTGATCAGCGAGAGGCCCGCTTCCTTATAGGGCCCCTGCCCTGGCGTCTGCGCCACCTCGCGCAGGCCCAGGGCGAGCCGGCGCGCCTCGGGGATCCTGCCCGAGCCACAGCTCATCACCTCGAAGGGGGTTCCCGTCTGCCGGTCCATCGCCGCGGCCAGGCGGCAGTCGAGCCACGCCACGTCATCGGCCGCCACCTCCGAGACCGGCTTGCCCGCCTGAAGCGTGCGCCGCAGCTCCTCCAGCAGCGGGCGGCCAAACGGCGGCAGCCCCTGCTGAGTCATGGCCAGCAGCGCATGGCCCGAGGCGGAGTCCCCGGCCACCACGCGGGAGGCCTGGGCCTTCAGTGCCAGCAGCGCATCCAGCGCGGTGCACGGGCCGCTGCAGTTGCCGGCGATCTTCGCCAGCGAGCGCGCCGCCTCGGCCGCCACGCGCGGCACGGGATCCGCCAGCAGCCTGCCCAGGACAAAGGAGTCCTCCGGCCCGCCCACGTCGCCGAAGCCCTTGGCGCAGATGGCCCGCACCTCCGCGTCCTCGTCGGAGAGACACCGGCGCAGGAAGGTGAGCGCGGCCGGACGGCGCACGTACGCCAACAGATAGGCGGCGCCATACCGTGACTCCACCGGCTGCACCGCCGCCAGCAGCGCACTCACGGGCTCGAGCTTCACCTCCGCCAACGAGGCACCCCGGCGCCCCGCCACGCCCAGCGCCAGCGCCGCGCGCCCCGCCACGCCTTCGCGCGCATCCGTCAGCCGCTCGGTGAGCCGCTCCACCGCGCCCGGCGTGGCCAGCTTGCTGAAGGACTCCAGCAACGTGCGCCTCACGCCCGCTTCGGCTTCCTCGGCCTCGGCCTGCCGCAGCGCCTGCGTCAGTCGCTCCTTCACCTCGTCCGGCAGCGGATCCCACGAGAGCCCCAGCTGCCCCGCGGCGAACGCCGCCTCGTCCCGGATCGTCGGCTCGGGCGCCGTGAGCCCCGCGAGGATGGCCTCCAGCGTGGCGGGATCCTGAATCCGGGCGAGCGCGCGCAGGGCCCGGGCCCGCACCACGGGCCCCTTCTCGCCCTGCGCCCACGCGAGCAGCTGGCCCTCGCCCAGCGAGCGGCGATCCTCTAAGTCTTGCAGCCGCGTCATCGTCTCGCGGTCGATGCCCTCGGGCAGCGGAACCGCGCGGACACAGGCGGAGAGGACCCCACAAGCCACAACGCAGATGAGCAGGCGGCGCATGGCGCGGACGTAGGCCAAATCCCCGCTAAAATCCAGGGGTTACGGACGCAACCCGTTTGACTTGCCTCGCGTGGCGCCAGAAGATGCGCCCCCGTCCTCTCGTTGCAAGGAGAGCTGGTTCTGAACTGCCCGGGCTGTGGCACGAAGGTCGCGGATGGCACCTCCATCTGCCCCAAGTGCGACTACATCATCGACGGATCGTTCCTCTCCTCGGAGCCGCCCGCGGGGAACAACGATGACGACGAGGCGACCGGGGCCGCGCCGGACCCGCGCAAGGCCTCCCCCCCGGTGCGCCCGGTGGGCGGGCCCGGCTCCAAGACGGGCACCACGGGCAAGGTCCGCGCGGTGAGCGTCACGGGCAAGTCCGGCCCCCGCCCCGCCGTGGCCGCCGGCAAGTCCGTCACCGGCCGCACGGGGCCCAGGCCCGCGGTTCGTCCCGCGCCCCCGAGCCGTCCCGTAGAGCCGGAGCCGGAGCCCGCTCCCGAGCCGCGAGCGGAGCCGCCCCCGCGCAAGGCGATCCTGCCGCCGGCCTCGCCCAACCGCACCTTCAGCACGGGCACCAAGATCGTCGCTCCCGAGCAGATGATGGAGGAGGCGCGCGAGTTCGTCACGGAGCTGTCGCGCGCGGACAAGCTCGCCTTCGGCGGCGCCGTGGCGGTCGTCCTCTCCTGCTTCCTGCCCTGGAAGGAGACCGCGGCCGACGGAGACGTGCTCGGGCTGATGAGCTCGGGGTTTGGCGCGCTGCTGCTGGCGCTGGTGGTGATGGGCACCCTGGTGATCCGGGTGCGCAAGTCCATCCCGAAGCTCAACCCGCTGCTGCCGTGGATGACGCAGCTCATCGGCTCGGTCATCTGCGTGCTGTACACCGTGGTAACGCTGCGGTTCTCCATCGACACCACCGAGGTCCCCTCCGCCATCGGCAATGCGCTGATCATGAACTCGTCGCCCAGCCTGGGCGTGTTCATCGCGCTGCTGGGCGGGCTCGGGGCGATGGCGGGCTCGCTGCTGGGGCTCAAGGAGCGCCCCGTCTAAATGGCCAGTGACAGTCCCCTCTCCCGCCTCATCGCGGCGCTGGGCAACACGGTGCTCGGCCAGCCCCACGTCATCACGGATCTGGTGACGGCCTTTCTAGCGCGGGGCCACGTGCTGCTGGAGGGCGTGCCCGGGGTGGCCAAGACGCTGGCCGCGCGCAGCATGGCCAGCGCGCTGGGCCTGGGGTTCACCCGCGTGCAGTTCACCCCGGACCTGATGCCCAGCGACATCCTGGGCACCAACATCTTCAACCCGGCGGAGAACGCCTTCCGGCTGATGCGCGGCCCGGTGTTCACCGAGCTGCTGGTGGCCGACGAGATCAACCGCACTCCGCCCAAGACACAGGCGGCGCTGCTGGAGGCCATGGAGGAGCGCCAGGTCACCATCGACGGCACCTCGCATGCGCTGGTGCCGCACTTCTTCGTGGTGGCCACGCAGAACCCGCTGGAGCTGGAGGGCACCTACCCCCTGCCGGAGGCGCAGTTGGACCGCTTCCTCATGCGCGTGCGGGTGGGCTACCCGGAGGCGGACGCGGAGGTGGCCATGCTGCGCGGCTTCCACAAGCGCGAGGGCAAGAGCCCCACGGTGGAGCGCGTGCTGGACACCCCCACGCTGATGGAGTTGCAGCAGCGGGCCGCTCGCGTCACGTGTGACGAGTCCATTCTGGCGTACGTGGTGAAGCTGATCCGCGAGACGCGCGGCCACCCGCGGGTGCGTCTGGGAGCCTCGCCCCGCTCGGCGCAGGCGGTGCTGGCGGCGGCCAAGGCGCGCGCGGGCCTGGTGGGCAATGACTTCGTCACCCCGGACGATGTGAAGGCCGTGGTGCCCAGCGTGCTCAACCACCGCCTGCTGCTGAAGGCCGAGGCCGAGGTGGAGGGCGTCACCGCGGACGACGTGCTGCGACAGACACTGGAGCAGGTGAAGGTCCCCCGGTGAGCCTGGGCCGCCCCGTCCCCACCGGGCTTGCCGTGTCACTGCTGGCGGCGGCGCTCGTACCCTCGGCGCTGGCGGTGGCGAGCCCCACGTTCGGCTGGCTGGCGCTGGCGCTGGATGTGGCGGTGGTGGCGCTGTGCGCGGTGGACTTTCTGAGGGCTCCGCGGGCCTCGGACGTGGAGGCCCGGCGCGAGGTGGAGCCCATCCTGCGCTCGGGCGTGGACAACGCCGTGCACCTGGAGCTGACGTGCCGCCGCGACGCTCCGGTGCGGGGCGAGCTGCGGGACGAGTGCCCCGTGGAGGTGGAGGTCCACGGGCACCGGCAGCGCTTCTCGCTGGCCCCCGGGCCCCGGCCGGCGCGGCTGACGTACACGGTGCGGCCCCCGGCGCGGGGAGACCTGCGCTTCGGGGATCTCCACGTGCGGCTGATGGGCCCGCTGGGGCTGTGCGCCCGGCAGGTGCGCCTGCCCGCGGCACAGACGGTGAAGGTGTACCCGGACCTCACGGCGCTGACGAAGGAGGCGCTGGAGTTGGCGCGCGCGTCGGAGGCTCCAGCCGAGCGCGTGCAGCGCCGGCCCGGGGAGGGCCGTGAGTTCGAGTCCCTGCGCGAGTACCGCAACGGGGACGACTACCGCACCATTGATTGGAAGGCCTCGGCGCGGCGGGCGCGCACCATGGTGCGGGTGTACCAGCCCGAGCGGAACCAGCCGGTGCTGCTGCTGCTGGACTGTGGGCGGCATATGGCCGGCAAGGTGGACGGGCGGCGCAAGCTGGACCACGCGGTGGACGCGGCGCTGCGCATGGCCAAGGTGGGCCTGGACGCGGGGGATCTGGTGGGAGTGCTGGCCTTCGCCAGTGACGTGCGCGCGTACCTGCCACCGCGCAAGGGGCGAGAGCACCTGCGGCTGCTCACCGAGGCGCTCTACCGGGCCGAGGCGGCGCTCGAGGAAAGTGACTACGGCAGGGCCTACGACTTCGCCTTCGCGCGCAGCTCACGGCGCTCGATGGTGGTGCTCTTCACGGACCTGGTGGATCCGGATGCCTCGGGCACCCTGGTGGCACGTACGCTGATGCTGCGCCCGCGCCACCTGCCCGTGGTGGCCTCGCTGCTGGATGAGGACCTTCAGGCGGCGGCGACCGGAGTGCCCCACACGCCCCAGGACGCCTACACCCGCCAGGCCGCCGCGCGGTTGGAGGACGAGTACCGCCGCACGGCGGTGACGCTGCGGGACTCGGGTGTACTGGTGGTGCGAGCACCGGCGCGAGGATTTGGCGCGGCGGCCATCAACACGTACCTGCACGTCAAGGCGCGCGGGCTGCTCTGAGATGCGCCCCCATACCCTACCCGCTGGCAGCCCCAGGCTCGCCTCCTGGCATCTGCTGGCGCCAGCTCTGTTGCTCTCCGTCTTTGTGCTGGCGGGTTGTGCGACCCGCTCGGTGTCGGGCCCAGCTCCGCGCCACTTCGGGCTTGTCACGCACGACATGCCGGGGGTGGACGACGCCTCTTCCTCATTCAGGCCTCCCCGCCGAGCGCCCGGCTCCGATGGGATGGAGCAAGCCGAGCGCACCGAAGCCGAGCGGATGCTGCGGACGCTGTGGGCCGTGGCAGGCACGACGAATGCGCTGGGTGCGCAGTGGGAATTCCGCTTCTGGTCCCAGGACGGCGCTCTCACGCTCTTGTCCTTCCGCCGGACCCAGGAGGGCGAGGGCGCCGCGGCGCCCCTCAGCAGGGAAAGCTTCCTCAGACGCCTCTCGCGCGAACTTCCCACTCTGGTCGGCTCTCAACCTCGTGAAGTCACGCTCCTCCTCAAGCGTGGGGAGACAAGCTGGAGCGCCGATCTCGACACGTCTTCGCGGGCCACGCCT
>DATHBR010000009.1:0-57669 GCA_035296065.1 Myxococcaceae bacterium
GAGCAGAAGCCGTTCCTGAAGGCGCAGTTCGAGCTGGAGAACCAGGCGCAGCTGACCCAGCAGATCACCGCGATGCTGAAGAAGCTGGACGAGATGTCGATGGCGGTCATCCGCAACCTGGCCTAATCAGGCCGGTAGCACCCGAAGCACCTGGAGCCGGACTTGCCTGGGCGAACAGCTCAGCGCAGGCCCGGCTTCTGCTTTTGCGGGCCCGGGGTCGCCGGGGGCCCGCGCCACCGAGCGCTCATCCTGATCGCGTGGAAAAATCAGGTACGGGTAGTAGCAACTCCGCTTCCTGATCGACGATAATCCGAGTGTTATCTGGAATTTCTATTCTAGGAGACTCAATCATGTCCGTTAACGGCCCCACCGCTCCTCGCGTTCCGACCACGACCCCCACGGCGCAGACGTCCTCTACCCCGGCCGACACCACGCGGTTCGCGAATCCGGCCGAGCTGCAGGAGTACCTGAAGAGTGGTCCCGAGGCGATGTCCGCCCGCTACATGCTGGCCGGTGTCACCAACGAGGACACGCAGGCGCAGTCCGATTCGAAGATCGCCGGCTCCAGCTGGGTGAAGACCTTCGAGAAGGGCGTCGAGGAGCGCCTCGCGAAGCTGGGTGCCAACCCCACCAAGGAGGACGTGAAGAAGGCCGTCAACGCCGAGTACTTCGAGCAGTATATCGGCAAGGGCGTGGTGGACCGCGCCAGCAGCCGCATCATGGCGCGCGTCAAGGAGCTGATGTCCGACACCTTCGGGTGAGATTGATCCGCGCCGCCGCGGTCGCACCCGCGGCAGTGCTGGTCCCGGAGCGAGGCGCAAGGAGCCTTGCTCCGGGTGAATGACTCGAGCCCCTTGGGCCAGGTGCCTCGCCACCCAGCGGGCTCCTCGGCTTTCACGGCTCTAGCCGCTCGTGCTAGGTTCGCGACCGCCCGCGGGTGACGCGGGCTCCGCTAGGTTCGAGGATCACCGTCAATGGCGAACTCCAACGACGCCACCTCCACACAGCAGACGGGCGCGACTGGCCCCGAGCTGCTGGAGAGGGCCATGGAGGGCTTTCAGCTCTACGAGTCAGGCGAGTACCCAGAGGCCCGCCTCATCTTCGAGGAGCTGTGCGAGCGCGATCCGACGGAGGCCTATTACCGCACCGCCCTGGGCGCCATCTCCCTCGCGGAGGATGAGCTCGATCTGGCGCTGGAGCACTTCAACCAGGCGCTCGAGCTCAACCCGAAGGACACCGCCGCCCTGGTGAATCGGGGGGAAGTCTACCTGCGGCTGGGCAGCATCATGGAGGCCGCCCAGGACTTCGCCCGTGCAGTCGATCTGGATCCGGAGAACAAGGATCCGCTTACCATGCGTGCGCGCCTGCTGGCAGCGGCGGCCATCGAGACCATCGAGGCCGTGCAGCGGAACGCCGCCCACTCCGAACTCAAGAAGTAGGCCTCTGGCGCCGGCAGCGCCGACGCCCATTGAACCATGGCCAGCTCTCAGGGGACCGGCAGGAGATCACCTCCTGCTCCGGTGAAGATCCATCATTTCGAGAAGCGCGTTTCCCCCGCGAAGGACGATCCGCGGGGGCGCGACACGGGCCGGGTGACGCTCGAGCTCGAGCGCCCCACGCTGCCCGAGTTCTCGCTCCAGCAGCCCGCTCGGGCCAGCGAGGAGCCGGTGCGCTCGAAGGCGCGCCGCGAGCCCACGCCCACGCCCCGAGGCAAGTCGCGCGCTGGCTCGGCCGACCCTGAGGCCGACGCGCGAGCCCCTCGCAAGTCACGTGGGGCCTCCACCTCCCGCAAGGCAGCCGCCGAGCAGCAGGCGCCCGCCGGGTCGCTCGCCGAGCGCCTCAGCACCTCGCGGAGCCTGGTGTCCGAGGGCCGGTTCGACGAGGCGCGCGTCATCCTGGAGCGCCTGGTGCGGCTGGGGGTGGCCTCGGGCCCGGTGCACTCAGAGCTGGGCGCCATCTACATGGCCCAGGGCTCCATCGAGCGCGCGCTGGAGCGCTTCGACGAGGCGCTGCACCTGGAGCCGATGGATTTCTACGCCCGGGTGTGCCGGGGCGAGGTCCGCCTGTGGCGCGGGGACCTGCGGCTGGCGCGGGAGGACCTGCAGCGCGTGCTGGACATGGGGACGGCTGGCAGCCCGCTCGTGGAAAGAGCGCAGCAACTCCTACAGCGGGCCGACGCTTCGGGGGGCCGCAAGCGCCATTGAGGCGAGCAGGCGCCCGGGGACTTGGGGCCAGGGCACGGCGCGGGCTAGGATGAGCGCCGCCGATGGGATCCAATCCAAATAGCTTCCTCTCCAAGTACTCCGACATCGTCCTGGCGCTCGTGGTGGTGGCGATCGTCGCGATGATGATCGTGCCGCTGCCCACGATCCTGGTGGACGTGCTGCTGACGTTCAACATCAGCATCTCGGTGGTGCTGCTGCTCATCTCGCTCTACGTGCCCACGGCGCTGCGGCTGTCGGTGTTCCCGACGCTGTTGCTCATCACCACGATGTTCCGCCTGTCGCTGACCATCTCCACCACCCGGCTCATCCTGCTCACGGGTGATCCAGGCGAGGTGGTGGTCGCCTTCGGTAACTTCGTGGTGCAGGGCAACTTCGTCGTCGGCGCCATCATCTTCGTCATCCTCACGGTGGTGAACTTCATCGTGATCTCCAAGGGCTCGGAGCGTGTGGCCGAAGTGGCCGCGCGCTTCACCCTGGACGCCATGCCCGGCAAGCAGATGTCCATCGACGCGGACATGCGCGCCGGCTCCATCGACATGGAGGAGGGCAAGCGCAAGCGTCGCGACCTGGAGCGCGAGAGCCAGCTGTTCGGCGCCATGGACGGCGCCATGAAGTTCGTGAAGGGCGACGCCATCGCCTCGATCATCATCACCGTCATCAACATCGTGGGCGGCCTCATCATCGGCGTGATGCAGAAGGGCATGGAGGTCGGCGCCGCCGCCCAGAAGTACGCCCTGCTCACCATCGGTGACGGTCTGGTGGGCATGATCCCCGCCATCCTCATCTCCACGTGCGCCGGTATCATCGTGACGCGCGTGGGCGGTGACGAGGAGGGCAACCACCTGGGCAAGGACGTGGGCACGCAGCTGACCGCCCACCCCAAGGCCATCATTATCGCCGGCGGCATGCTGATAGTGATGGCCGTCGTCCCCGGTATGCCCGGCATCCCCTTCTTTGCGCTGGGGAGCGCGGCGGCCTTCGGCGGCTGGACGATGCACAAGAAGCGGCAGCAGGCCGCGGTGGCCGAGGAGAGCGGTGGCGGCATGGTGCCCACCGAGACGGAGAACGGCACCCCCGCCGCCACCGAGCCTCCGCCCAAGGAGCCCATCAACCCGGACTCCGAGCTGTTCGTCCCCGTCGTCACTCCCATCGTGCTGGAGGTGAGCGACGCGCTGGTGCCCTTCGTGGACTCGCGGCAGGACAACGGCAAGTTCCTCTTCGAGCTCATTCCGTTCATGCGCGACGGTCTGTTCGTGGAGCTGGGCGCGCGCTTCCCCGGCGTGCGCGCCCGTGGCAACTCGGGCCTGCCGCCGGGCGCCTACCAGATTCAGATCAACGAGGTGCCCGTCGTCACCGGCCAGGCCACCATTGGCCACGTGCTCGTCAATGACACGGTGGACCGCCTGAAGCTGATGAACATCCAGGGCTTCGAGGCCATCAACCCCGCCACCCGGCAGCCCGCCGCCTGGGTGCCCGAGCAGTACAAGGACACGCTCGAGGCCGCTGGGCTCACCACCTGGGACGTGCCCGGCTACATCATCCTGCACCTGGCGGCCATTCTGCGCCGCAACGCCCGTGACTTCGTGGGCGTGCAGGAATCCCAGACGATGCTGGATCAGCTGGAGAAGGCCTTCCCCGCCATCATCAAGGAGGTGGTGCCCAAGGTCGTCAACGTGCTGAAGCTCACGGACATCCTCCAGCGCCTGGTGGAAGAGGAGATCTCCATCCGGGATCTGCGCGGCATTCTGCAGGCCCTGGCCGAGTACGGGCAGGTGGAGGCCGACAACGTGATGCTCACCGAGCACGTGCGCGCGGCCATGCGGCGCTACATCTCGCACAAGTACGCGCGCGGCACCGGCACCCTGGTGGTGTACCTGCTGGATCCGCAGATCGAGGAGGCCATCCGCGGCTCGATCAAGCGCACCTCGGCCGGTACGCACCTGGCGCTCGAGCCCGAGCTGGCGCAGGAGATCGTCCAGGCGGTGAAGGCCGAGTGCGGCCACCTGCCGCCCAGCGCCCAGCGGCCCGTCATCCTCACCGCGATGGACATCCGGCGCTACGTGCGCAAGCTGCTCGAGTACGAGTTCAACCCGCCGTTCTCCGTGCTCAGCTACCAGGAGCTCGCGCCGGACCTCAACATCCAGCCCGTGGCGCGCATCGCCACCCGGTAGTGGGGCTTGCCGCAGCGGGGGAGGGCGCCTGCTAGGCGCCCAGCAGCACCGCGATGATGAGGCCCAGCGCCATCAGGGCGAAGACGCCCATCAGCGCCAGCGGCACCATCTTCTGAACGTCGAGGCCCTTGCCCGGGCCTCCGCCGCCCTCCGCGCCCTCGTCGGGCCTGGGCCGCATCCGGCTGGGCCGGGGTGAGTCCATCACCGGCTCGGGCTCGGGTACCGGTTCGGGCTCGGGTACCGGCTCGGGCTCGGGCGGCGGGGGCTCCTCTGCCTTGGGCTCCTCGGGCGGAGGCGGCTCCTCCACCTTGGGCTCCTCTTCCTTCGGCTTCGCCTTCTTGGCGACCGCCGAGGGCCGGGGCGCCGGCAGGCTCTGCGTGTGCTCCTCCTCTTCCTCTCCGGCCTCCTCCGCCACCGGCTCGTCGGGGATCTCCACCGCGGGCGCCGAGACATCCGAGGGGTCCACGAAGAGCAGGCGGACATTGCCCACCTCGATCTCGTCCCCGTCCTTGAGCGTCTTGCGGTTGACCTTCTTCTTGTTGACCTTGATGCCGTTGCGGCTGTTCAGGTCCTCCACGTGGGTGCCGGACCAGTCGCGCCGCAGCTTCACGTGACGCCGGGAGATGAGATCGTCCTTGAAGATGACGTCGGCCGTCTCGTCCCGGCCGATGATGACCTCCTGGGCGTCGCTCAGCTCGATGCGCTCGCCCTCGCGCGGGCCGTTCATCACCCGGAAGTAGGCCGAGTCCCCGCTCTTGAGCCCGCGCATGGCGTCCTTCACCAGGCTGCGCGCCACGAAGGACGTCTTCTCCGAGCCCACGTTCATCGGCACGTCCGCCACGTGGGTGAACTTCACGTCGAACTGGGCAATGACGATGACGTCGCCGTTGCGCAGCCGGTGCTTCTCGCCCTTGGGCAGCGGCTTGCCGTTGATCTGCGTGCCGTAGGCGCTGCCCAGATCCTCCAGGAAGAAGAGGTTGCCCTCCTGGGAGATGCGGGCATGGTTGCGCGACACGGCTTGCTGCGCCAGCACCACCTGGCAGCCCTTGTCCCGGCCCAGGGTGATGACGGCCTCGTCGAGCACGTGCTCGACGGGCTTGGCGGCACTGCCGGCCTCGCTGCGCTGCGTGACGGTCAGCCGAACGCTCATCGCGAGGGCATCAACGGAAGAGAAGGAGAGTCAGAAAGAGGGAGGAGCAGCGGCTCAGAAGGTGTCGTTGTTGAGGAACTTCTCGCACATCTGGATCTCGTTGGGGAACTCGTCGGCGGTGCCGTACTTGAGGAAGTTCTTGCACGCGATGGTGGCCGCGTCACGCTTGGCGGCGTCCTGGTAGATGAGGAACAGGCCGTAGTGGCAGGGCGCGAACTTACCGTCCAGCCGCAGGCACTTCTTGTAGGTGCGCTCCTCCTCGGCCACCAGCCCCTGGCCGTTGTACTTCTGGGCCAGCGTGTAGAGCGACGGGGCGCTGTTCTCCGCCGTCTGCGTGTCCTTGAACTCCTTGAGCGCCGAGTCGGTGAGCGCCGCCTTGCGCTGGGCGATGGCCAGGTTGTTGATGCACATGGCGTTCTTCTGGTCCAGGGCCACGCAGGTGCCGAACTCGTCCTTGGCCTCGGCGAAGCGGCTGAGCTCCATCAGCGTCTGCCCGTAGTCATGCCGGAAGGCGGGCTCGTCGGGCACCAGCTGGACGGCGCGGGCCATGTGCTCGGCGGCCTCTTCGTACTTGCCCTGCGAGTAGGCGATGATGCCCAGGTTGTGGTGCGCGTTGGCGATGTTCGGGTCCACCGCGAGGATGGTGTTCAGCTCCTTGCGGGCCTCGGGGATCTTCTCCATCTTCATGAAGCACAGCGCCAGGTTGTAGCGGGCCTCGAGGAAGTCCGGGTTCACCTTCAGCGCGCGCTGGAAGTTGTCGTGCGCTTTGCCGTAGGACTCCTCCTGCATGTAGATGAAGCCCAGGTTCTGGTAGGCCTGCGCCTGATTCTGGTTGTAGCGCAGCGCCTTGATGAAGTGGTCCTTGGCCTCGCTCGTCTTGCCCGCGTTGAGCTTGATGAGGCCCTTGTTCACCCACAGGTCCGAGTACTGGGGAGAGAACTCCAGGCCCAGATCGCAGTACACCTCGGCGCGTTCCAGGTCTCCCAGCGCCAGTTGCTGGGTGCACAGCTCGTTGTTGAGCAGCGCGCGCTCATGAACCGGAGGAGTCGACATACAGCCCATCGCGGTGACGAGGGCCAGGGCACACAGAATTCGAGGCAGATGCATGGCGGCCGGAGTGTAGGGGAGGGCCCACGGATCGATCAATTCCCCTCTGGTTAAAATCCTGCTGTTTTCCAAGGGTTACGCCGCTAAAGTCCCGGCCACCATGCGTACGCTCTTCTGTGCCCTTGGTCTCTTCGTGGCCCTGCTCGGGTCTGCTCCCGCTCACGCCCAGTTCGACAACAACAGCCTGGGGTTGTCGCTCGGCTACATGGACTTCAACCGGACGGCCGGCCTGGAAGGTGGCGTCTTCGTGGGGTTGGACGCCAGCCTCTACATCGAAAACGGGTTCGATCTGGTGACGCTCACGAAGATCACCTTCCCGAAGGATCCCGCCACGGGCAAGCGCATCATCGGCGTGGCCCCGTCGATCGGCATCCGCTACCTGTTCCTGGAGGAGTCGTTCCGGCCCTTCGCGGGCACCGACATCAGCTACCTGCTGATTTTCCGGTCCACCTCCACCGGGCAGTATGTAGGCCTGGGGCCCAACGTGGGCTTCGAGTACTTCGTGAGCGACTCGGTGAGCCTGGGCCTGCGAGGGCAGTACAACTTCTACATCGCCCTGAACGAGAAGACGCAGACGTCGCTGACGTTCGGCGCCACGGCGGCCGCGTACTTCTAGGCCGGGCAGGACAGGCGCCTGACAGGAGATCAGGCGCCCTGTCGCTGGTAGCATGAGGGCATGCGCCTTCCGCTCTTGCTCCTCCTGTGCTGCGCCTTTGCCGTGCTGCCCCTGTCGGTGGGGTGTGGCGGCGGAGATGATCCCACTCCCGATGCGGGGCCCTTGCCCCCGCCGCCCGTGCCCGATGCGGGGACGCCGGACGCCGGCACCCCCGACGCGGGGACGAAGACCGACCTGATTGCTCCCACGGTGGTGAGCACCTCGCCGGCCGCTGGCACGCCTTCGGTGCCCCCCGAGAGCCGCATCGAGATCACCTTCAGTGAGCGGATGTCGATCACCCGGGGGACGATGCAGGTGACGCCGGGCAGCAGCCTGCCCAACGGCGGCATGGTGACGGTGCGCCCGGAGGACTGGGACGCGGCGCACACCAAGGTGGCGATCGGCTTCACCCAGGGGCTGCCGCTGCGCACGCAGGTGACGGTGAACGTCGCCAACTTCGCGGACGAGGCGGGCAACCCGCTGCCGCCGTTCAGCTTCAACTTCACGGTGGGCGACGGGCTGCCTCCCCGGGTGACGGCCGCCACGCCCACCGAGGGGGCCAGCCAGGTGCCGTTGAACACCGCGCGGGTCTCCTTCACCTTCAACGAGCCCATGGACACCACCGTGGGCACGCTCACCCCCAGCGGAGGGCTCATCCTGGGCGCCAGCTCCTGGACGGGCACCCAGACGATCTCGGCCCCCATCACCGGTGGGCTCGTCTACAACGGCAACTATTCGGTGCGCCTGAACAACTTCCGCAACGCCAGCCGCACGGTGCTGGACCCGACGATCTTCCTGGGCGATGGAAAGCTGGACTTCGGCACCGGCCCGGACGTGACCAAGCCCACGGTGGTGGAGGCCAGCCCGGCCGAGGGCGCCACGGGCGTGCTGCCCGAGGACACCAGCCTCATCGTCTTGACCTTCAGCGAGCCCATGGACAAGACCGTGGGCACGGCCGAGCTGGTGGACACCGGCGGCCGCACGGTGCTCACCCCGAGCTGGGCCCCGGACGGCTTCAGCGTCAGCTACAACGTGCGCCTGCGCCTGCGCCACAGCTCCTCGACGCGCGTGCTCCTGTCCAACTTCAAGGATCGCGTCGGTAACCTGATCGATCCGGCTCCGTACCTGGGCAACGGGGAGCTCAACTTCTCCACCGGAGCGGACACGCTCAAGCCCTATCTCGAGAGCTCCACCCCGCAGGAGGGGCAGTCGATCTACCCCTCCGAGGTGTACGCCACCGGGACGACGCCCCCCACCGGGCTGCGCAAGGTGCTCACGTTGCGCTTCAACGAGCCGATGGACATCAACACCAAGCGGGTCACCCTGTACGAGACGTACGTGCCCACGGCCTCGCGCAGCATGGACGGCGTGTGGTCCGCCGATGGGGTGACGCTGACGGTGACGATCCTCCCCACCAGCACGGGGCAGCCGCCGCTGCAGAGCGACTACCTCTACACGCTGGACCTGACCGGCTTGAAGGACCGCAACGGCAACAGCCTGGACGCGGTCCACCCCAGCCTGGGCGACGGCAAGCTGGACTTCAGGGCGCTGTACGACTCGCCGGTGCTCAACCACGCCTGCGAGCACGCGCTGCTGGTGAGCCCCACCTCCGTGACGGCCACGGGTACGGGGGCCGCGGGTCCCCGCGCCGACACGCTCCACGCTCGCTACGCGGTGTCCCTGCCGTCCAACGGCACGAGCTTCTCGGGCTTCGTGCGCATGGAGCTGGCGCCCGAGACGTGGCACACGCTCTACCTGGACCGCAACACCTCGGTGCAGGTGATCAACCCGGCCACCAACGGGACCCTTCAGGTCAACCAGGTCGCCGAGTCGCCCGCGTGCGCCCAGCTGACCCACAGCGCCACCTTCTACACCCCCGTGGACCCCACCGTTTACGTGCGCTTCGGCCCCAGCCTGGACTCCACCCTGCGCTTCATCCCCGAGCGCACCTACCAGTGAGCCGTGGGCGGACTTGAGGCAGCCGCTCAGGCGCGGGGGCCGGGCAGCCGGCGCTTCTTGCTCTGCGGGGGGAGGAGGGCGGCGGCCACCAGGAGCGTCCACTTCTCGTCCGAGAGGTGGGCGGGCTTGTCCATCGCCAGCTCCCCTTGAAGCCGGGCGCTCAGGGCGGCGAAGAGCTGGAGCCGGGCCTCCAGGCCCAGCTCCTCGCGGCGCATCGCGGCCGAGAGGATGAGCTCACGCTCCTCGGTGGACAGCTTCTTCACCCGCGAGACGAAGAGCGGATCGGCCAGCAGCTGCTCCTGGCCCGTGGTGCCCAGCGCCGAGGGGACCTTGAGCCGGCGCTCACGCACCACGATGGTGCCCGCGAGCATGTCTCCCAGCCGCTGGTGCGAGCGCGAGAGCAGCGCCGTCAGGCCGCCCACCAGGTAGAGGATGGGCAGCCGGTCCACGGGCCGGGCCAGGTTGCGCAGCGCCGCGTGGTAGAAGCCGATGCGAACCCCGCTCTCCTGGATGACGCGCAGGTTCATCACCCGCTTGCCCACGGTCTGCCCGCTCCAGGCCGTCTCCAGGGTGATGGCGTAGCCCCAGTCCACCAGGAAGTAGACGACCATGCTCAGCGCGCTGGCGAAGCCCGGGAAAAAGGACATGACGGCGTTGAGCACGATGAGCACCACCGAGGTGCCCGCGATGACGATGGCCGCGTCCAGCAGCCAGGCAAGGAAGCGCGAGTAGATGCCCGCCAGCGTGAAGCGGAACTCCACGTACTCGGGGGTGAGGACGGTGTGGCTGCCATCCAGCAGGGTGTCGGAAGCGGGCGTCACGGGGCCACTCTAGGCCAGAGCGTCCGGTAAGCGGAGAAGCGTCATGTAGGAAAGTCCGGCCAGACTGAGGTAGGATAGGGCACTCCTCATCGTGGCAGCTTCCGAGTCTTCCTGGGGCCAACGCCTGTGGCCCGCGGCGACCTTCCAGTTCGCCCTCATCGCCGGTGTGACGCAGCTGAAGACAGCTGCCAACGCCCTGGTGTTGTCACGCTTTGAGTCCTCGGCGCTGCCGTACCTGTACCTGGTGGGCGCGCTGCTGACGGCGACGCTCACGGTGCTGCCCCGGCCGCGGCCGGACTCGCCCACCGAGTCTCCCGGAGTGCTCACCGCCGTGGGCGGGGTGATTACGCTGGGCCTGGCTGCCGGAGTGTCCGCCGGGCAGCGCATTCCGGCCATCGCGCTGTACCTGTTCGTGGACGCCTTCACCACGTTCGTGTCCCTGCGCTTCTGGGGGCGCATGTCGGTGGCGTTCGATGCGCGCGAGGGCCGGCGGGCCTTCACCGCGCTCAACGGCTTTGGCATGGGCGGCGGCATCATCGGCGGGTTGTTGGTGCACGCCATGGCCGAGCGGCTGGGCACCTCCATGGTGGTGGCCAGCGGGGCGATAGGGCTGTTCGTGGCGGGCATCGTCTTCCGCTTCCATACGGCCACGGTGGCGGCGCCGGCGCGCTCGAAGCATGCGGCCCTCACGGCGGCGCCCTGGCGCTACTTCGCCCAGAGCCCGTACGCGCAGGTGCTGGGCGCGCTGGGCATTGCCTTCGCCGTGCTGTCGGCCTTCGTGGACTACCTGTTCCGCCTGCGCGTGGAGGGCACGCTCAGCGAGGACGCGATGGCGGCGCTGTTCGGCTCGCTGCAGCTGTGGATTGGCCTGTTCTGCGTGGGCTTCCAGCTGGTGGTGGCCGAGCGGCTGCTGGGGAAGCTGGGCCTGCTGAGCTACCTGGCGCTGGTGCCGCTGGTGCTCGCGCCCCTGGCGGGCGTCACGCTGCTGACGCCCAACCTGTCGCCGGTGTACCTGCTGCGGCTGGTGGAGACGGCGGTGAGCTACTCCATTCTGCCGGTGGGCATTCAGCTGCTGTACGGGGCGGTGCCGGACGAGCAGCGCGAGGCGGTGCGCGCCGCGGTGGATGGGCTGCTGCGCAAGGCGGGCGTGGTGCTGGCTGGCGTGCTGCTCATTGGCGCGGGCCGCGCGGCCACCGGCACCACCATGGCCGTGGCGGTGGTGGGCCTGTGCGTGGCGCTGGGCGTGCTGCTGTTCCGGCTCAAGCCCGCCTACGTGGAGGCGCTCGAGGAGCGCGTGGGCGCCCCCGTCGAGGATGACGTGGTGGTGGGCGGCGCCACGCAGAAGCTGTTGATCGATTCGCTGGGCGCCGACACCCCCGAGCGCGTGCTGCGCGCGGTGGACATGATGGCGCAGGCCGAAGTGCCGCTGCGCGAGCACCTGCCCGCGCTGCTGAGCCACCCGAACGAGCGGGTGATGGAGCGCGGGGTGGAGCTGGCGCTGGAGCTGGGCGCCTATGAGACGGCACCCACGCTGGAGCGGCTGGTGGAGAGCGGGCCCCGGCGCCCCCGGGATCAGGCCGTGTGGGCCCTGGCGCGGCTGTCGCCCGAGCGCGCCGAGCGCCTGTTGCCCTCGCTGCTGGAGCACCCGGACGTGGGGCTGCGCTGCGCGGCCATCGGGGCCATGCTGCACTCCCAGGGCAACAGCGCGGCGCTCGCCTCGCTCAGCGCGCTGCTGGCCCGGGGCGCTCAGGCGCCCGTGGCCGAGCGCCGCGAGGTGGCCCGGCTGCTGGGGCGCATGAGGGATGCGCGCTTCGCCCCGGCCCTGGCGCGCTACTTCGCCGACGCGGACGGCTCCGTGAGGCGCGTGGCCATCGAGGCCGCGGGGGTGGGCCGCTACCTGGAGCTGGCGCCCCGGCTGCTCACGTTCCTCACCTGGCGCGAGGAGCGGCGCCGGGCCCGTGAGGCCTTGTCCGAGCTGGGCGATCAGGTCATGCCCCTGCTGGAGGTGACGCTCAACAACCGCGCCACCCCGCTGGCGCAGCGGCTGCAACTGCCCCGCGTGCTGCGGCTCATCGGCACGTCCGATGCGCTGCACGCGCTGCTCTTCTCCAACGTGCGCGACGACGCGTTCCTGCAGTTCCGCATCTGCGCGGAGATGTCCCGCCTGCGCGACGAGCACCCGGAGCACCCCGTGGATGCCTCGCGCGTGCGTGAGGCCATGGGGCGGCGGCGCGACACCTACCGCGAGCTGGTCGAGGCCTTCCGGGATCTGCGCGCGGCGCTGGGAGACAGCTCGCTGCTCACCCGCGCCGTGGGAGACCGGCTGGATCAGGGGCTGGAGATGAGCTTCTTCCTGCTGGGGCTGGTGCACACGCCCCAGACGATGCGGCGGGTGCACCAGCACCTGGTGGGCACCGACCCGCGCCGCCGCGCCTACGCGCTGGAGCTGATGGAGAACCTGCTCGCCGAGGAGGATCGCGAGCTGGTGATGGAGCAGATCGAGGCGCACCACCGCGAGCTGCCCCCCGGCGCCGCGGGCCGGCTGGAGTCGCACCTGGAGGTGCTCATCCAGAGCGAGGACGGGGTGCTGCGCGCCTGTGCCCGGCACGTCGCGCGGCGGCAGAGCAGCCTGGTCGTGCCGCCCCCGCAGGAGAACGACATGAGCGAAGCGACCATTCAGAAGATGTTCGCCCTGGAGGGCGTCAGCGTCTTCTCGCAGAGCGACGTGGACGACATCGCGGCCGTGGCGGCGGTGGCCCGCGAGGTGCGCTTCCGCGCCGGCGAGCGCATCTACAGCCAGGGAGATCCGGGAGACGCGCTCTACGTCATCGTCGAGGGCTCGGTGGACCACATCCGCGACGGCGAGCACGTCATGCGGATGCAGGCCAAGGAGACCTTCGGAGACGTGAGCCTGCTGGATGGGGCGCCACGCCCCACGGACGTCGTCGCCGTGGAGGACACGCGCGTGCTCGTCATCGACCGGCGCGACTTCCTCGATCTGCTCGCCGACCGCCCGGAGCTGCTCACCGGCTTCTTCCGCGCGGTGAGCCAGCAGATCCGCACCCTCATCGATCTGCCGGCCACCCGGCAGAGCGGCGAGCTGCTCGAGTCCGCGCCTCCCGCGGACCTGGGCACCACCACCACCCGCGAGGAGATCATCCCCGAGAAGAGTTGAGCCCGGAGCCCCGGGCCCCGGCCCGCGGGAGCGCTACGCCGCGTTCGACGTGGGCGCGGCGGGCTGTTGCGCGGGGGCGGGCTGCTCCGTGGGCGCGGGGGACGCGCTGGCGCGCTGGTCCCGCACCAGGTGGGCGGCGGCCACGGGGATGAGCGGACGCAGGAAGCACTTGGCCACCGGCAGGATGGCCAACGCGCGGATGACCGCCAGCCCCATGAAAGCCCAGGGCTGCTTCTCGAACTCGACGGCGGGCGAGAAGACAGAGCGGGTACGGTTCGCCCAGAACCGGCCATAGGCCCGGAGCAGGCCCCACCGGAAGCCGGGCATCTTCGTGGTGAGCCACGTCCAGGCGCGCAGGAACCAGGGGGCCCGTCCGGACTTGTCCTGCCACGACAGGGCCGTCTTGGAGGTGGTGAACACCGCGAGCCAATACGCGGTCCACAGCAGGAAGGCCGGCAGCCACAGCGTGTCCCAGTAACCAAACGGGGCCGTGAACAGAAAGAAGATGGGGACTCCCACCCCGAAGACGATGAGCGCGCGCACGCGGCGCGAGAACTTCTTGCCCATCCACGTCAGGTCCACGCGCACGCGCGGCGTGAGCGGCTCGTCCTCCGGCTCGATCGCGCTGAGCAGGCTGGCATCCCGCGAGATGGCATCGTGGTAGTCGCGCGACAGGGCAATGACGATCCACTGGACGATCTGCATCGTGGCGAAGAGCGCGGCCCAATATTGGAACTCGTCCTTGAGGGCTTGCGGCACCTGCCAGGAGGGCTTCTCTTGCGCGGTGCTGGCCGGCTCCTCCGCTGGCACGGGCGGCGGCTCGGCGATGGCCGGCGGTGGGAGGGGCTGCCCCAGCAATGCCCCGACTGCTTGCTCGATCCAAGCCTCCAAGTAATCCATGTCGAACTTGGAGCCGTTGATCTCCACGGTGACGAGCCTGGGCTTTTGCGGTGCCTGTTGCAGGGACGTCGCCACCCGCTCAGCCTCCGCCCGCTGCTGGGCCCTGGCCTGAGCCTCCTCCACGGCCTCGTTGGCCGAGTCCCTGGACAGGTAGCCCACCCCAACGACGATCAGGCTCTGGACCACCGCCACCCGCAGGTAGCGCCGCCAGGCCTCCTCGTTCGTGCGCAGCGCCCGCGCCAACTGCAGTGGCAGGCTCAGTCCATGCACGAACTGCCGCGCCGGAGCCTGCAGCCGCGAGCCCACCCACCCAAGCACGCGCAGTGCAATCGCGCGCACATAATCCCACATCTTGTTCCCAGGGCTCTCCGACACGGCCCAAACGGTAGCACATGCACGGGGAGCCACCGGGAACCTGCCTGCCTGCCTGAACTGTGCTAGAGGCGCCCCCGTGAACCCGAATTCTCTCCGAGCCCTCGTTCGTCGTGAGTCTTCTTCTCTGACCGCCCCCGGTGCCGCCTTCCGGCGCCGCGCCACGGGCGCCCTGGCCGTCGCGCTCCTCGGAGGCCTTACCGCCTGCGAGAAGAGCACCCCGCCGGCGCAGCCTCCCACCGCCGAGGCCCGGCCGGACGCTGGCGCCAAGCCCGCCGCGGGCCCCGAGACGGTGACGCTCATCATCACCGGCGGCGTGGGCGGCCAGCTGATGCCCGAGGGTGAGGGAGCCGATGCCAAGGGCGGCGCCGCCGAGGCCCTGGGCCGCTGGGTGGCCGAGGAGAAGCACTGCCCCGGCGCGGTGAACGAGCAGGGCCACGCGGCGTGTGGCGCGCAGGCCTCCACGCTGGTGCTCGGCACGGGCGACCACTGGAACGGCCCGGCCATCTCCTCCTTCTTCGTGGGCGAGACGACCTCGGCCGTGATGGGGCGCCTGGGCTACGCCGCCTCGGCGCTGGGCAACCACGAGCTGGGCTTCGGGCGCGACCAGTTCCTGCGCAACATGAAGGCCGGCCAGTTCCCCTTCCTCGCCGCCAACCTGAAGGTGAAGGACGCCACGCTCGCCGAGGGCATGGACCTGCCCGCCTTCAAGGTGTTCGAGCGCAAGGGCGTCAAGGTGGGCGTGGTGGGCCTCACCTCTCCCAAGACGGTGACGGCGTCCATGGCCGGGCGCGTGGACGGCCTGGAGATGATTGGCACCGAGGAGGCGCTGACGAGCGCGGTGCCCCAGGCGCGCGCCGCGGGCGCCGACGTGGTGGTGGTGCTGGTGGACACCTGCCCCACCGAGCTGCAGCCCACCGTGGAGAAGCACCCCGAGTGGAAGCTGGCGCTGGTGGCCGGTAGCCGCTGCCCGCAGCCGGTGGAGACCAAGGCGGGGGACACCCACCTGGTGTCCATGGAGCGCGGCTTCGGCAAGTACCTGCGCGCGCGCGTCACCGTGGACCCGGCCAAGCCCGCGGGCGAGAAGGTGACGAAGGTGGAGACGCAGCTGGTCGACGTGAAGGGCGGCACGCCGGACGCGGAGACGGTGCAGATGATCGCCGGCTTCAAGACGAAGCTGGACGAGCGGCTGGGCGAGCAGATCGGCTTCACCAAGGCGGGCATCAAGCAGGACTCGCCGGAGATGGGCCGCTGGGTGGCGGGCGCGATGCGCGCGCGGCTCGAGGGCGCTGACGCGGTGCTCATCAACCGCAAGGGCGTTCGCCAGGGGCTGCCGGCGGGCCCCATCACCCTGGGCAGCATCTACTCGGTGCTGCCGTTCGAGAACTCGCTGCTGCTCATGAAGGTGAAGGGCGCGGACCTGGCCGAGCAGCTGTCCAACCCCGAGGCGCTGGTGAACGGCTTCACCGCCGCGGGCAAGGGCAAGTTCAAGGACAGCAAGGGCAAGCCGCTGGATCCCAAGAAGGACTACATGGTGGGCACCGTCGAGTACATCTACTTCGGCGGTGACGGCTTCGCGCTGGAGAAGCTGGACCCCGAGCCCAAGGAGACGGGCATGGCCTGGCAGACGCCCGTCATCGAGTGGACGCGCGAGCAGACCACCAGCGAGAAGAAGCCGCTGGAGAAGGTGCTGCCCAAGTAGCCCGCGCCGCGCCGTGTTGAGACGAAGAGGGGCGAGCCCTGGCGAAGGGCCCGCCCCTTTTTCATGCCTGGAAGTGAGCGGCGAGTCCTGGGAGACGAAGGCGCGAGAGTTCGACTACAGTCGGCGCATGGACGTGGCGGACTTCATCGAGGCGCGGCGCCCGCGGTGGGAGCAGCTGGAGCGGCTGCTCGACAAGGCCGAAGAGGGTGGCCTGCGGGCGCTGAGCCTGGACGAGGCGAGATCGCTGGGGAAGATGTACCGGGCGGTGTCGAGCGATCTGCTCTGGGTGCGAGCGCGCAGCGGTTCGGCGGACGTGAGCGCGTACCTGAATGATCTGGTGGGGCGGGCGTATGCGATCACCTACCCGGGCAAGCGGCCGCGGCTGGCGGACGTGTGGGGCTTCGTGTCGCTGGGTTTCCCGGCGCTGATGCGGCGCGAGTGGCGCATGTACCTGGCCTCGGTGCTGCTGTTCCTGGCGGGCACGGGCTTCGGGTACCTGGGCATGGAGCTGGATCCGGACGCGGCGCACTACCTGGTGCCCGAGGAGCATCTGAAGCTGGATCCCGTGGAGCGCGCCGCCGACGAGGCCGCGGGCGATGGCATGTCGGTGGAGCAGCAGGCGCAGTTCTCCGCGTTCCTGTTCACCCACAACATCCAGGTGGCCTTCCTGGCGTTCGCGCTGGGCATCACCGTGGGGATCGGCACGTCGTTGATGCTGTTCGTCAACGGGCTGTTCCTGGGAGCGCTGGCGCAGGTGTACACGGCCAAGGGCATGGCGGGGTGGTTCTGGGCGTGGATCCTTCCGCACGGCATTCCGGAGATCACCGCCATCTGCATCGCGGGAGCGGCGGGGCTGATCATCGCCCGGGGCATGGCGGCGCCCCGGGGGCTGCCGCGAGGCATGGCGCTGCGGCAGGAGGCGGTGACGGCGGTGAAGCTGCTGTTCGGCACGCTGGCGCTGTTCGTGATCGCGGGCTTCATCGAGGGCACGGTGTCGCAGATTCACCCGCCCAAGCTGTCGGTGGCCTTCAAGGTGTCCTTCGCGCTGGCGGTGGGCGTGGGTGTCTACGCGTACCTGTGCTCGGACTTCATGCGCTCGCACCCTGAAGAACGCGCGGCGCCCCGTGTCCCGGCGGCGGGCGGGGCGGCGGTGGCGGACCTGCTCGACTAGAGCGCTGGGCGTACCGCCTTGGTGGTACAGCCCCGCGGATGGCGCCTGCCTAGCCTGGCGCCGTCATGTCCCGCCTGGCTGTGCAACTGCTGCTCGCGATGTGGGCCTGTGGGGCGGCGGGGTGCCTGCGAGGCGCCGCGGAGACGAGCCTTGAAGTCGAGTGGCTGCCGTTGTTTCCGGATCCGCACCGGCACACGACGGACATCAACCAGCCCTGGCGCTACGAGGGGCCTGGCGCGCCCCTGCGCTTCCTCGAAGCGGTGGTGGCCCCGGAGCTGGAGGACTCAGCGGGACTGAGTAACCCGGAGCGCACCCTTCGGGTCTTCACCCCGTGTAAGCCGTGGTGCAGGCTCGTGGTCCGCGGGGGGAGTTCCGCGCCGCCGCGCGAGCTGCAGGTGGCCTCCTTCGCGCCTGGGCGGCCCTTCGAGCGCCTCGTCTGGCTGGACAGGACCATCCTGGTGTTCGACCAGGCCGTGGGGCCGGACCAGGGCATCCACTACGCGGTGGATGTGTCCGCCGAGCAGCTGCTGCAGGCCTCGCCCTTCACGCGGTGAGCTCGGGCCTTCTCCCTTGGGGGTACAGCCTGGCGCGAACCCGCCTGCCTAGTGTGCCGGCCGCAAGGAGGATGTATGCGGCTTTACAAACGATGGATCGTGGCATGGAGCTGGGCGCTGCTGCTGGTGGCCTGTGGAGGCACGGAGAATCCTGGCAGTGTGCAGGTGGGCGGCAACTGCTCGCTCAACGCGGAGTGCTCCAGCGGGCTGCTCTGTATGCAGAGCAAGTGCGCGGCGCTGGGGACGCAGCAGAACTGCACCCCGGGAAAGACGCGCTGTAACAGCGGCGAGGTCGAGGTCTGCGATGAGCAGGGCCGCGGCTATGAGTTCAAGGAGCGCTGTCAGGGCTCGTGCGGCAACGGGGCGTGTATCCCCCAGGTGTGCGCGCCGAACACCACCCGCTGCCGGGCGGACAACAAGACGGTGGAGGCGTGTCTGCCGGATGGCTCGGGCTACTCCGTGGTGCAGACGTGCGATCTGGCCTGCGCCAGCGGGGTGTGCGCCACGTCCGGGGCCACCCTCTGCACGGCGGGGGACAAGCGGTGCAACAACGACGCGCTGGAGGCCTGTACGCCTTCGGCTAGCGGGTGGGGTTTCATGCAGTTCTGCGTGACGGGGTGCGATGGCGCGGCAAAGGCCTGCAAGCCTCCGGTGTGCATTCCCTACTCGGAGCGCTGCAACCCGGTGAGCGGGGTGCACGAGATCTGCAATTCCTCGGGTACGGCGCTGACGGCTGCTCCGTGCACGTCGTCGGAGGCCTGTGTCGCGGGCCGCTGCGTGCCCACCGTCTGTACGCCGGGCCAGACGCGGTGCCTGGACTCCATCACCGTGGGCGCCTGCAACGCGGCGGGCACGGCGTATACGCCTTCGGTCTGCGCCATGAACCAGTCATGCCAGGCGGGCAGCTGCGCCTCCATCGTCTGCGCTCCGCAGAGCACCCGGTGCAAGGACCCCAGCACCAGCCAGGTGTGCGCGCCCAGTGGCACGGGGTACGTGGACGTGCCGTGCCAGGCCGGCTTCACGTGCCAGGCGGGCGTCTGCACGCCCAACACGGGCACCAACACCTGCACGGCGAACAGCACGCGGTGCGTGGACGCGCTTACACTGGCCACCTGCAACGCAGGCGGCACGGGCTTCGATTACGCGGCGTGCGCCACGGGAGAAACGTGCGTGGGGACGGCATGCGCGCGGATCGTCTGCGCGCCAGGCAGCAGCCGCTGTGGCAGCACGTCGAGCTCCGAGGTGTGTGATCCCAGCGGCACCCGGTACAACGCGGTGAGCTGCGGCACTGGCACCGCGTGTGATCCGGCCTCGGGAGCGTGTAAGCCCCAGGTGTGCACCGCGGGGGAGAACCGCTGCCTGGATGCGGCCACGGTGGGTACGTGCAACACGGCGGGCACGGGCTACACCCCGGCGGGCTGTGGCGCGGGCAAGGCCTGCGCGAGCGGCTCGTGCCAGGAGGTGGTCTGCAGCCCGGGCTCGGTGTCGTGCTCGGATGGCAACACGGTGGCGGTGTGTAACGCCAGCGGCACGGGCAGTACCTCGGTGAACTGCGCCGCGCAGGGCAAGGTGTGCGTGGCCGGCGTGTGCCAGCTGTCCGGAGGCGTGGTGTGCGTGCACGGGACGCGGCGCTGCAACGGCCTGGACGTCCAGGAGTGCAAGGCCGATGGCACCGGGTACGACTACGTGCAGTCGTGCACGACGACGTGCGGCAACGGCGCCTGCGCGGGCCCGGGGTGCAAGGCGTTCACGCTCACGGCGGCGGGTGCGCCGGTGCCCGCGGACAACAACTCCACGGTGCTCATCACCTCCAGTGCCATCACAGACAGCGCGGGAGTCCAGGTGCCGGATGGGACGCTGTTCACCGTGTCGGCCAGCAACAACACCGGAGGCGTGCTCTCCGCGGATGCGGACCCAGCCGCAGCGGGCATCCAGGTAGCGAGCGTCAACGGGAAGATCGACTTCGTGGTGAAGGCGGGCCCGGGAGCCAACGCGGGGCAGACAGCGACGGCGACGGCGACGACGCTGACGGCGTCGCAGTGCCAGGGCAGCGTGAACATCCCGATGGTGACCGCGGGTACGCAACTGGTCGTGTCCGAGGACTTCACCCGCGCGCTGAACAAGGATGCGGCGGGAACCACGGCCTTCTGGGAGCCAGAGCGCGGGCAGGTGGGCTTCCCATCCAGCTCGGGCCTGGGTGATGGCGAGGACGGGGACCTACTGGTGCCCACGGGGACCACGTTCAACATCAACACTCAGTCCAACCCGGCCAATCCCTCCCGGGTATTCCCGGACGCGGTGTCCCTGCCTGTCATGGCCTTCGCGACAGACAACCTGTCGGTCACCTTGACGGACCTCCCCATCGGTTTCGCTCCCGGAGACGAGGTATTGCTGATCAATCAGCAGGGAGGCAGCGGCTTCCCGTCACCTACGGGCACCGTGTCCCCTGGCGTGGGCGACACAGGGAACGTTGGGACCTACGAGATCCTCTCCATTCAATCCGTGGACGTCAGCAACAACCGGCTGACGTTCAGGAGCCCCATTCTCAAGATTTACGGGGCGACCAACAGCAACGCGACGCTCACGGGACAGAAGATCGTCGTGCAGCGGATTCCTCACTACCGCAATGTCACCGTCAACGGCACGCTCACCGCGAACGCCTGGAACGGAACGATAGGAGGGCTGCTGTTCATCAAGGCCCGTGGAGCGATGTATGTGACGTCGAGCGGAGTGGTGACCATGGCTGAAAGGGGCTACCGCTCTCACGGAGGGACCGTGGGCTGGAGCGTGGGCGAGAGCTACCCCGGCCTGGGGACGCGCGGTAACACCTGCGGCCCCAATAACGGCGGGGGGGGGCCTAGTGGCAGTGGCAGTACTTGCCAATTCAGCACGGGTGGAAGCTACGGGACGCCTGGAAAGACGGGCACCACTGGAGTCCAGAGTGTCCCCTTTACGTACGGCGACGCGTTGTTGACCCGTTGGTTCATGGGCTCAGCGGGAGGCAACTACGCTACTTATAGCCCTACGTTCGCTGGCGGCATCCTGGTGCTCTGGGCGGATACCCTGGGAGTCTTGGGGAAGGTCAGCGCGGACGGTGGCGCATCGGTCGACTACTCAGGGGGCTCTGCGGGCGGCTCTGTGTACCTTCGCGCCAACACGATGACCATCGGCCAGAATCGGGTCACAGCGCAGGGAGGAATCTCGGGCTACCACGGTAGCGCCGCCTACAGCTCGGGTGGGGTGGGCCGCATCCGCATCGACGCCAAGAGCTTGTCCACCGGGAACACGACTTCGCCCGCGTTCACCTCGGGTACCGCTGCCGCCAGCTCCGTGAGGGTGCAGACCACGACGCTGGACAGTGTCTCGGGTGTCATCACCCGGGCCCGTGTGGTCTCCGCGCTGCAGGACACCCGGGGTGGCACCGTCACCTATGAGCTGAGCTCCAACGGCGGAACCAACTGGAAGGCCTTCACCCCGGGCGACCCGCTCCAGTCCTTCGATGCCGCTGGCAGCGACCTGCGTCTGCGCCTCACCCTGGCGGAGAATGGCTCCAACCAGCCGATCAGCGTCCAGGGTGTCGCCGTGGAGTACGTGGCGCCCTGAGTCAGGGGGCTCCGTGCCTGTGCCGAAGCGTCGGGGCTCTTCAAACCCCCGGCGTTTCGGCCCCCAGGCTCATGCACGCAAATCCGACGTTCGAGCACGCGATGGTTTCTTTGCGCGGCAACCATTCAGGAGCACAGCCATGACTGACTATTCGAGCGAGCGGTATGATCCCGCGCTGGCTAGCTGTGGCCTCATCCAGTTGAGCTTTGATGGCAAAAAGCTGACCATGAAGGCCGGCACGAAGGAATACACATATCATGCGGTCTCTGGGAAACCGCAGGCCGACGGGAGCTTCGATTACAGCGGTGACGCCCAGAAAAAACCCTTCCAGGGCCCGATTCCCGAGGGAGTGTACTGGATTCGGCCAGACGAACTCTGGGAGAATGCGTGGTATAAAAACGGGCAGCGCTCCGCGTGGGGGAATTTCCGCATCACCATTCACCCATTCACCACGACCAAGACCCACGGGCGGGGAGGGTTCTTCATTCATGGTGGCGAACGTGCAGGCAGTGCAGGCTGTATTGATCTCTGGTCCGATGTTGACCGATTCATCAAGGACTTGAAGGCCGAGTTGGGAGGGAACTCAGAGTGTCAAATCCACGTGCATGTTCGCTATTAGGGTTTCGCCTGTGAAGAGATGGGCGCCCGTGGCCATCGTGTCAGCCGTGCTCCTGTTGGCCGGCGTCGCCTGGCTCAACGTCCTCAATCTCTCGGAGGCCTATGGCGACGGGCCTCCGTATTACGGTCGAACGACGAACATGGACAAGTGGAGCGATCCGGTACCGGTGCTCCTCGTGCTCGACGCCGTCACGCTGGCGGTAGTGGGCGCGCTCCTGGCCGTGGGCATCCGCGGGCTGCGCAGGCCTTGAGGCCCGCGGGCTACAGCACTCCGCGCGCCTTGATGTCCAGGTAGCGGTTGACGGCGGCCAGGCTCAGCTCGTCCGGCTGCACATCGATCATCTGCACCCCGCCCATGCTCACCCGGGCCTTGAGCATCTCGCGGTCCGCGAGCAGCTCCGAGGCCACCGCCTGCTGGAAGGCCTCCTCGGGGCCAGGGGGCGGCTTGCGCAATAGGCCCAGCAGCGCCGTGTCCTTCAGCGACAGGCACAGCGGCACGTGGCGCCGGGCCAGCTTGTGCAGCGGGTCCACCATCGTGCTGGCCTGCTCCTCGTCCAGGAAGTCCGTGAACACGCACAGCAGGCTGCGCCGCGTGAGCCGGACGTTCAGCTCCTTGAAGAGCGCCAGGTAATCCACGTACGTGAGGCTCGGGGTGGCCGAGTACAGCGTGTCGATGATCTTCCGGTACTGCCCGCGCCCAGCCTCCGGAGGCAGGTACGCCTTCACCCCGTCGGCGAAGACGGCCAGGCCTACGCGGTCCCCGTTGCGCACCGCCACGAAGGCCAGGAAGAGCGCCGCGTTGATCGCGTGGTCCAGCTTGGTCAACCCGTCCACCTGCGCGGCCATGGAGCGGCCCGCATCCACACATATAAGGATGGACTGCGAGCGCTCGGACTCCATCACCCGCGTCACCGGCTTGCTGCGGCGGGCGGTGGCCTTCCAGTCCACGTCTCGCACCGAGTCGCCCTGGGCGTAGTCGCGCAGGCGGGCGAACTCACTGCCCCGGCCGTCCCGGCGCAGCTGGCGCAGGCCCAGGTTCACCAGGTCCAGCGCAGCGCCCGACAGCAACAGCCGGCTGGCCCCGCGCAGATCCGGGAACACGGAGGCATTCTGCGCGGCGGGGAACGTGCGCTCATGGAACGTGAGCCCCAGCGGCCCCCGCACCCGCACGTGTAAATCTCCGAAGCTGAACTTGCCGCGCTTGGCCGGCGTCACCCGGTACACCCAGCGCGTGTGGCTCTGTGGAGCCAGGGTGAGCGGGGCCTCCTCCGGCACGGCGGTGAAGGACTCGGGCACGTCATCGCGCACGCGCACGTGCACCTGCTGGCTGGAGCGGTGGACGACCTGCACCTCCACCCGGTTGGGCGCGCCCACCGAGAGCTTCTGCGGCAGGGAGCGCGTCACCTCCAGGCGGACGCGGCGCGCCAGCGCGAAGTCCACCGCCGCCAGGCCCACCACCAGCACGTCCAGCGCCAGCACCAGGCCGCCGTACTCCGGGCGGAAGCCCGCCGCCATCATGGGCACCGCCAGAAAGGCCAGTATTGCCCACAGGCGCGTGGTGGGAATCACCGGGGAACCTCGACGGATTGCACCACCTCGCGCAGCACGTCTCCCGGCGTGGCGCCGTCCAGCTCCGCGTCCGGAGACAGCAGCAGCCGGTGCTTGAGCACGGGGCCGGCCAGGAAGCGCACGTCATCCGGAGTCACGAAGGCACGCCCGCGCAGCGCCGCCAGCGCCTTGGACGCCAGCAGCAGGTGCACGCCCGCGCGAGGGCCCGCGCCCAGGCGGATGCGGCTGGAGGTGCGCGTGGCCGCCACCAGCTTGCGGATATAGGCCAGCACCGGCTGCTCCACCGTCACCTCGCTGAGCGCCGCGCGGGTGGCCATCAGCCCCTCCTTGGCCACCGCCGCGCCCACGCCCGCCCGCGCCAGGTCTCCCGCGTCGAAGCCCCGGTGCACCGAGGCGAGGATGGCGTCCTCCTCCTCCGGAGCGGGGTAGCCCACCTCGATCTTGAAGAGGAACCGGTCCAGCTGCGCCTCGGGCAGCGGGTAGGTGCCCTCGGACTCCACCGGGTTCTGCGTGGCGAACACCGTGAAGAGCGGGGACAACGTAATGTGGCGGCCCTCGAGCGACACGCTGCGCTCCTGCATCGCCTCGAGCAGCGCGGACTGCGTCTTGGCCGGCGCGCGGTTGATCTCGTCCGCCAGCAGCAGGTCCGTGAAGATGGGGCCGCGCACCAGCACGAACGACTGTGTCTTCAAGTCGAACACGCTGGTGCCCAGGATGTCCGAGGGCATCAGGTCCGGGGTGAACTGAATGCGCTTGAAGTCCGCGCTCACGCTGCGCGCCAGCGCCTTGGCCATCAGCGTCTTGGCCACCCCGGGCACGCCCTCGAGCAGCACGTGCCCACCGGCGATGAGGCCGCAGAGCATCAGCTCCAGCGCCTCGTCCTGGCCGACGACGGCCTTGCGCACCTCGTTCAGCACGCCCTCGCGGATGGCATTGGTGGCCTGCACGGCGTTGCTCTGGGCGGACATGCCGAAGGAAGGGGCGGGAACGGGGGGGATGTTCATGACTCCTCTGCGGGTACGGTGGGCGCGCGCGTGGGCCCGGTGGGATGGATGCGGTTGCGCAGCTCGGCGGCACGCGAGGCCAGCTGCTGGAGCTCTTTGTCACCGCTGGTCTCTTCCGAGCGCCGGGCAATGGCGCGCAGGCCCTGGGAGAGATCCTCCCGGCCCCGCTCGGCGAGCCCTTCGGCGACCTTGTTGGCGGGCGAGTGCGCGGGTAGCCCGGCGTACAGCGCCAGCTCCTGCGTCAGCCCCTTGGTGATCAGCCCGGCGGCGAAGGCATGGTGGCGCCCCTCGCGGTACAGGCGGCTCATGGCGAACAGCGCGTCCGTGGCGCCCACGCGCACGGACTCGGGCGGGGGGCGCGGGCGGCCAAAGCGCTTGAGCGACAGGGACCACAGCGCCACGCCCAGCAGCAGCTGGGCCACGGCGAAGTGCAGCTTGTAGCGCCGGGCGAAGTCCACCACCGAGCGCTCGTTGGTGAAGCCGTGGTGGAACTCGCTGAACTCGTAGGGGCCAGGGCCCAGCGCGGCCAGGGTGCTAAGCCAGAACTGCGCGTTGTCCGCGCGGGAGAGCGCCCGGTTCATCGCCAGCTCGGGGGCCCCCACCACCAGCACCCGGCCCAGGCCGTAGCTCACCACCGCCGCCACCGGGCGCTCGAGCTGCGCGTCCTCCAGCAGCACCACCGCGTCATCGGGCAGCGACAGGTAGGCCTGCACCTTGGCCTCCACGCGCTCCACGCCCAGCGTGTACGGCGAGGGCAGGGGAGGCACCAGCGTGCGCATGGGCAGCGAGGTCTCCGCCTTGGTGAGCTTCACGTTCAGCGCGTCCAGCAGCGGGTTCTCCCGCGAGCCCCACGGCACGTACACCAGCGTGTGCCCCGCCTTCACGTGCTCGAGCAGCTTCTCGCGCTCGTCCTCGTTCAGCTCGTTGGCGTGCAGGGCGTTGAGGCCCTCGTGAGGCACCTCCTCGTCCTCGAGCCCCTCGCCGCGCTCGGTGGCCAGCAGCGCCTCGTCCTCGTCATCCTCGCGCGAGTCCTCCAGCTCCACGGCCAGGAGGATCAGCGTGGAGGTGGACTCCCCGTCGATCAGCTGCAGGTCCGAGGCGCGCCGGACAGCGGGCAGGCCGCTCTCTTCAACCAGCAGGTAGAGGCCACGCGCGCCATCCGGAGCGGCGCGGTAGGTGGAGAGCGTGTCCGCGAAGCCGCCGCGCGCGGCGCCCCTCAGCAGGAAGGCGCCGAGGATGACGGTGAACAGCAGGCCGCCCACGACGAGCAGCGGAAAGCGATCACGCACCGGGGGCCTCCTGGGTGGAGGGGGCCGCGAGCATGGGCTGGGTGAGGGCGCGGAAGTCGCGATAGCCGTCGGCGCCCACGGGCAGGTTGCCGTACCAGGCGAAGTCGAAGCGGCGCGTCAGCTCACGGAAGGGCGGCAGCCACTCGCGGCGGCCCTTGAAGGTGCGCAGGTAGTCCCAGTTGCTCAGCGTCGAGTCATAGAGGATGGCGCCCTCTCGGTGCAGCCGGGACAGCAGCGCCAGGTACAGGCTGCGCACCGCCTCGCGGTACTCGCCCTTGGCGGCCAGCTCGTCGGCCAGGTGGGCCCAGCCCTCCGGCGGGCGGGACAGGGCGCTCATCGGATCCTGCGCCAGCGCCGAGGACTCGTACGTGCTCACCTCGAGCTGCGCGGTGTCCTCATCCCGCTTGAGGAAGGTGCGCACCAGCAAGGCCACCACCACCGCCAGCGCCAGGCCGAACAGGAGGATCACCAGCACCTTGGCCGCGTCGGCTCCCGAGGAGGGTGACAGGTTGGGGCTGGAGCGGACGGGATCCCTGTCGCTCTCGAAGAGCTTCTTCAGCATCTTGGACAGCCAGTCCATGAACTGCTGCCACCAGCCGGGCGGCTGCTTCTCCTGCTCCTCGGCGGTCTTGTCCGTGGGCGGGGTAACTCCGAACTCCGGCCGCGAGAGGATGTCCCGGGCCCGCGCCGAGGCGGCCTTCGAGTCCGCCGCGGCCCTCTCCAGCTGGGCCGTCTGCTGGGCCAGCGTCAGCCCCTGCTCCAGGGCCTGGGTGGCGCGCTCGCAGTTCTCGTCCTCGTACGCGTGGTTCTCCACGGTGCGCACCAGACGCCCCAGCTTGGCCTGCTCGGCCGGGCTCAGCGCGCTGGTGGCGTCGAGCTGCTCGGCCAGCTGCTCCTGGCTGTACTCACACTCGTCGGCGACCGTCTCCAGGCGCTGGCGCAGCTCCGACACGGGCACCTGCTCCGGAGCCTGGGCGCGGACCGCGGTGCCGCTCAACAGCAGGCACAGCAGGAAGGCCGCGGCGCCGCGGTGCCCCGGACGCACGGTGGCCCGCTCGGGCAGCTGCTTCACGGCGGCCAGCAGATCCAGCCCCTCCTGGCGCACCCGGCCGTCCACCAGCAGCAGCGTGGCGGTGGCCGCCTTGATGGGCTCGAAGAGGGTGAAGGTGAGGGCGGCCAGGAAGAAGAGCCAGAAGGGGTTGTCCAGCGAGGCGAAGCGCTCGGCGAAGGTGAAGTCGATGGCCAGCAGCTTGCGGCTCAGCCAGAAGAAGGCGTTGAAGGCGATGTGCAGGTTGAGGAAGGTGAGCAGCTGCACCAGCAGCAGCATCCGCACGCCCGTGGCGATGGCGCGGGCCGGCCCCAGCAGCCGCGAGCACGTGCCATACAGCTTCAGCGGGCTGTCCTGGCCCTGCATCGTCGCGGCATAGCCCACGATGTGGGCCGAGAGCATGAAGAACGCCATCCCCAGCGACAGACCGATGGAGAAGAAGTTGAAGAGGAAGAGGTAGCCCACGGTGATGATCAGGCTGGGCGCACGCTCCAGCGCGGCGCGCAGGCTGGGCATGACGCCAGGCTCCTTCTGCCCGAGCACCAGCTCCTGCAGGTAGTGGCACGCGGCGCCCTGGAACAGGCCCCGGGCGAGCCACGCCAGGGTGAGCCACAGCGTGGGCAGCGCCAGGCTCTGGCGCTGGAGCACGGCGTCCACCAGGTGCAGCAGGGCTCCGGTCACCAGCGCCCCGGTGGGTACCGTCAGCGCCCACACCCCGGTGTTACGCGAGCACAGCCGCAGGGCGGCATCCAGGATGGCGACGGCGCCCCGGGGGCGCAGCTCGAGCGCGGAGACGGCCATTCAGGGAGTCACCAGTTCGGCCACCAGCAGCACGCTGCCGTAGATGATGCCGAAGCTCACCAGGGCCAGCAGCACGTTGCCCACGGTCCATTCCTGGCGGACCTTGGGGCCCTCCAGGATGAGCAGGCGCTTCTCCAGACAGCTGGCGCAGCGGTTGATGCCCTCGAACTGCGTGGTGCACTCGCGGCAGATGACCCGGCGGCACTCGACGCAGATGCCGAGCCCCGCGCGATCCGGGTGATAGTGGCAGCGGCCCGAGCCCTGGAGCATGGCGGAAGCCTACGGGATCCCGGCCCGTCTGTCCCAACCTCCGTTGCGCCCGCGGAGCCGGCTCCGAGCCCAGCATGGCGCGGCGCGCCAAGACCCGCTGGGTGGCGCGCAGACGCGGCGTGAAAACCTGACAGTCCCCTTGTTGGGCAGGGGTATTTGTGCGAGTAGCCGCACAGACGCTCAAGGAGACTGAATGTCATCTGCCGCGCCCGTTGAGTGGAAGGGCCCCCCGTCGAACAAGACGTTCATGGGGCACCCCGTTGGGCTCTTCGTGCTGTTCTTCACCGAGATGTGGGAGCGCTTCTCGTATTACGGGATGCGCGGCCTGCTGAAGCTGTACATGGTGAACTACCTGTTCATCACCGTGCGGCAGTCGCTGCAGGGCAAGTCCTACGACACTCAGGGCAACCCGGACGAGGTGATTGGCTGGAGCTTCATCAAGTCGCTGCTGCCCTCGGTGGACCAGGCGGCGGTGCAGTCGTGCGCCACCGAGAAGGTGAAGTCGCTGCTGGCCGAGAACGCCAGCATGGCGGCCGATGTGGCGCAGAGCATCGCCGTGCAGACGTGCACCGTGACGCCCAACGCCTCGGTGCTCTACGGCTGGTACACGGGCCTGGTGTACCTGACGCCGGTGCTGGGCGGACTGATCGCCGACAAGTACCTGGGACAGCGCAAGGCGGTGTACGTGGGCGCCATCATCATGGCGCTGGGCCAGTTCGTGCTGTTCGGCTCGGACAACATGTTCTTCATCGGCCTGCTGCTGCTCATCATCGGCAACGGCTTCTTCAAGCCCAACATCTCCACGCAGGTGGGCAACCTCTACCCCCCGGGTGACTCGCGGCGCGACGGTGCCTTCACCATCTTCTACATGGGCATCAACCTGGGCGCCTTCATCTGCAACTTCGTGTGCGGCACGCTGGCGGCCGTGTACGGGTGGCGCTACGGCTTCCTGGCCGCGGGCATCGGCATGTGTATTGGCCTGGTGGTGCAGCTGATCGGCCGCAACACCCTGCCTCCGGACACGCGGCAGGCGGCCAACACCGCCGGCAAGGTGGAAGCGCCCAAGCAGCCGCTCTCCGGCGACGAGTGGAAGCGCGTCTGGGCCCTGGTGGCCCTGTGCGCCCTGAACATCATCTTCTGGGCCGTCTACGAGCAGCAGGGCAACACGATGCAGACGTGGGCCGACGAGAAGACGGCCTGGCCGTCGTGGGCCTCGTCCACGTGGTTCCAGTCGGCCAACCCCGCCTTCATCTTCCTGTTCGCTCCGTTCCTGGACCGCTTCTGGTCCTGGCAGAACAAGAAGGGCAGCGAGCCGTCCTCGGTGGCGAAGATGGCCATTGGCTGCATCATCCTGGGCCTGTCCTTCATCGTGATGGTGATTGGCGCGCGCATGGTCGGCGAGGGCGTGGGCAGCCTCTTCTGGCCCATCTTCTGCACCCTGCTGCTGACCATCGGCGAGCTCTACCTGTCGCCCATCGGCCTGTCGCTGGTGACCAAGGTGGCCCCGGTGCGCATCGTCTCGCTGATGATGGGCATGTGGTTCCTCTCCAGCTTCTTCGGCAACATCCTGTCGGGCTACATCGGTCAGCTCTACACGACGATGTCGAAGGATGGCTTCTTCCTTGTGCTCATGGTGCTGGGTGTGGCCGCCGGTGTCGCCATCGCCCTGTTCAACAAGCCGCTGAAGAAGGCCATGCAGCCGGCTGCTCCCGCGGCGCCGCCGGCCTGAGCCCCCGCGGGGGAAGCTTCACCGGAGGGAGGTGCCTGCCTGGCACTTCCCTCCGAGCCACGGGCCCCCGGGACTTTGGGGGCCCGCGCCGAACCGGCTACTTCGCCGGGGGAGCCTTCGCCGGGCCGGCGTGCTTCTCGAGGAAGAGCGCCGAGCGGGCCAGGAACTCGATCAGGTTCTCCTTGCGCAGCACCGAGTGGCCCTCGTTCTCCGCGACCATGTACTCGACGGGGATCTTGCGATCACGCAGCGCGCGGACGACCTGGTCCGACTCGCCACGCGGCACGCGCGGATCATTGGCGCCCGCGTAGACGAAGAGCGGATCGACGATCTTGTTCACGTCCTCCAGCGGAGAGATGGACCTCAGGAAGTCCGCGTCCTTGTCGGGATCGCCGAACTCCAGCAGGAAGATCTCCCGGATGAGGCCGCTGGTGGTGGCCATGAACGTCTTGAGGTTGGCCACGCCGAACAGGTTCACGCCCGCGCGCCACAGGTCCGGCTGGCGGGTGAGGCCCACCAGCACGGTGTAGCCGCCGTAGCTGCCGCCGTAGACGATGACGCGGTTGGAGTCCGCCCACGGCTGCGAGGCGGCCCAGCGGCCCGTGGCCTCGATGTCCTTGAAGGCCTCGAGGCGGCCACTCCCGTTGTCCGCCTCCTCGAAGGCGCGGCCGAAGCCGCCCGAGCCCCGCACGTTGGGCTCCACCACCGCGTAGCCCTGCGAGACGAAGAACGCGATGGGCACCGTCCACCGGATCTTCGAGCTGCCCGCGGGGCCGCCGTGGTACGAGACGATCACCGGCAGCTTCCCGGTGCGCTTCTTCGGCAGGTACACGTTGATGGGCAGCGTCATCCCATCATGCGCGCGCAGCTCGGTGATGCTGGCCTCGATGGCGGGCACCTCCTTGAGCGAGGGGCGGGGCTCGGTGCGCAGCGCGGAGGCCTTGCCCGTCTTCGCGTCCACCACCCACGCGTCCGTGGGCGCCGACGGCATGGACCAGATGGCGGTGAACCGCTTGCCGTCCTCGGAGAACTCCTGAACGCCGCCCTGGCCCAGGGGCATCTTCACCTGGGCGCGCGGCTTGAGCGTGCGCGCGTCGAGCAGGCGGATCTCACTGCGGTTGCCGGCATCCACGCCCACCGCGAGCACTTCGCCCGTCTTGGCCACCGCCATGCCACCCAGGGTGGCGGTGACGGGGTTCTTCTCGACGTAGCGCGCCACTTCCTTGCCGCTCTGCACGTCGAGCGCGAGCAGCCACGTCTGCTGGCCTCCGCCGTCGGTGGCCACGTACACCGTCTTGCCGTCCGCGGAGAACTGGGCGTTGAAGATGGTGACCTTGCCGCTCTGCGGGTAGAGCAGGCGCGTCTGGCCCGTGGCCATGTCCACGTGCTGCAGGTAGTTCTCCGAGCCGGACAGGTAGCGCTGGAACAGGCCCTGCTTGCCGTCACGGCTCACGTCGGTGAGGAAGCCCGGCTTCTCATCACGGAGCACCTGGCGCGTGGGGCCGCCGGCCAGGGGCACGGCGTACACGGCCGAGGAGGCCTCGTTCATGCGGCGGGCGCTGAAGTACACCGTGTCCGGCGCCAGATCCGGCACGTGGGGGCCGTCGCGGTTGAGCTTCTCGCCTGGGGTGAGCTCCACGGGGGACGAGCCATCCAGGCTCATCTTCCAGATGGACCAGTTCTCATCCGCGCCCTTGTCCGAGCGGAAGAGCAGCGCCTTGCCATCCGGCGTGGTGGTGGACAGCGTCATGCGCTCGGCCCACGTGGCCAGGCGCCTGGCGGGCGAGTCCGTGCGCGCGGCGTCGGCGAGGTAGATCTGCGGCAGGCCGTCGCGGCTGGAGACGAAGAGCACCTGCTTGCCGTCGCGGGTGAAGATCGCCTCGGTGTTGATGAAGGCATCCACCAGCGGCGTCACCTGGCGGGTGAGCTCGGCGATGCGCGCCGTGTCCGCGCTGGAGATAGGGTCCGCGGACTCCTGGGGGATGCTGCCGGTGCCCGTGGCCTTCGCCGGAGCCGTGGTGCCTCCGCTGCCGGGCACGGAGGGCGCGGTGGCGGTGGCGGCGGGGCTCGAAGCGGCGCCCTCCGCGGCGGCGGAGGCCGAAGGCGTGGAAGCCGGAGCCGCCGTCGCGGCGGCATCAGGCTGGGACTGCGGCGCGCTCGCGCAGGCGGCGAGCAACGCAGCGAGGAGAAGCTTGTAGGGGGTTGTGCGCATGGGCGCGGAAGCTACCGTGCCGCGTACCTGCTCGCCACTTCAGCGAGCCGTGCGCCAGAGCGGACTTTCCTCGAATGGAGGACGGCGGACGTGAGGGGTCACGTTCTCCAGGGGTTGTCCGCGCGCTCGGCACCCGCTTGCAGAGCGCGCAGGGCGGAGGGAAAGGCCCAGATATCCGCACGGGGCCCGTTCAGCGGGCCTTGGCGTGTGACCCGTTGAGCGTGCTGGCTCACCCACTTGCGAAGCTGGTTCCACCATCGATGCGTGAGTTCGGGAGAGGAGCGCGTCGCACGTAGCGCCGGCCATGAGAGATCGGAGATGTCGATCAGGTTCTCTGGCAGTTCCTGCCAGCCTGGCACCCAGACGCGCAGCAGAAAGGTGACAGCACAGGACGGGCCAAAGTAGGGGATGGACGTGTCCAGGCCAGGGCGCTCTTCCCTCCAGCCCCCGAAGGGATCCTCGACAAAGATATCTGCTCCCTGGGTGTGCAGCAGAGGCAGCTGGCCGCCAGGGATATGCCAGAGCATCGTCTTTCCACGAAGGTCATCGACTTGCCGGACGGCGCGCCAGCGATCAGTCCCCTCACGCAGGATGAAGGCGATCTCCGGATCAGCGTTGAGCCGCGCCTGCAGCAGCCGCACATCCTCCCGCACCATATAAAGAGGAAGCCACCCAGCGGCCATGTGTCACCTGGGACGGAGCTGTAATGGCTCCGGGACAGAGGGCAGGACGAAGGAAGAGGGAACATCAGCAAAGCCTGTGCGCTGCTGGAAGGGGCCGGGTGTCAGCAGACCGCCATCCTCCCAGGCAACGGCCTGATAGAGCGCGACACCGTGTCGTCCAGCTTCGTCAGCCACTGTCTGAGAGAGCTGGCTGTCCGCTGTCGTGACCAAAAGCAGCGCGGGTCTCGGAGGCTCTAAAGCACCCGGTGCGAAGCCGCGCGGTCGGCGGCGGCCAAGGACCTGAATGAAGCTTTCGATCTGCCCCCGGCCGGTGGAGAGTGTGATGGGACGCTGTTGGGCCTTCACCTCGAGGAAGCTCTCTGGGCCAATCACCTCGAGGAAGGCCCCATCCAAGCGGAAAGTGGGCATGCCCCGCAGGTTGATGCGCACGGCAGGAAGCACCCCGTCTGGGATGACGCTTCTGGCGGTGCTCTGTCCGGGAGCCTCGAAGGCCCCCGTGTTCGGGATGAGGTTCAAGGCTCTGCAGAGAGTCAGTTGAAAGGCCATGCCCACTTCCCAGTTGCGCTGCACGGGAACAGGGTTGAGGCCAATGCCCCGGCTGACAGCCAGCATGAGCAGGCGCTCGCGAGTCAGTGGCTTCCCGCGAGGGCCTGAAGGAGCAGCGCCTACCGGTGCGCCATCTGAGGACACCGGCTGCACAACCCACTCACCGTAACCAGCGAAGGCCTGCCCTGATGAGGAGGCTGCCTCCTGGCGAACGGCGGGCGATGCTGCCGTGCAGGCCCCTAACAGGACTGCCAACAGCACCGCCAGCAATGGAGAGGGGCGCATGAGCCAGTAAATCCAGCGCCTACAGCTCGTCGAGGAACTCGTCGTTGTACGTATAACGGCTCAGCCGCTTGATGAGCGCCTCCATGGCCTCCACCGGCTTCACGGAGAAGAGCATCTGGCGCAGCTTCTTCACCTTCTCGAACTCCTTCTGGGTGAAGAGCTTCTCCTCCTTTCGCGTGCCGGACTGGGCGATGTTGATGGCCGGGAAGATGCGCTTCTCGGCCAGGAACCGGTCCAGCGTCACCTCGGAGTTACCGGTGCCCTTGAACTCCTCGAAGATCACTTCGTCCATGCGGCTGCCGGTGTCGATCAGCGCCGTGCCGATGATGGTCAGCGTGCCGGCCTCCTCGGTGGCGCGCGCCGCGCCGAAGATGCGCTTGGGGCGCTCCAGCGCGCGGCTGTCCACGCCGCCCGTCAGCGTGCGGCCCGAGCTGTCCACTTCCTTGTTGTAGGCCCGCGCCAGCCGGGTAATCGAGTCCAGCAGGATCAACACGTCCTTGCCGGCCTCCACCAGCCGCCGCGCGCGCTCCAGCGCCAGCTCCGCCACCTTGAGGTGATCGCCCGTGGGCCGGTCCGAGCTGGACGCCAGCACCTCCGCCTTGATGCTGCGGCGCATGTCCGTGACTTCCTCGGGCCGCTCGTCGATGAGCAGCACCATCACGTGCATCTCCGGGTGGTTGGTGAGCACCGCCTGAGCGATGCGCTGCAGCATGATCGTCTTACCCGTCTTCGGCGGGGCGACGATCAGCGCGCGCTGGCCCTTGCCAATGGGCGCGATCAAATCCATCACGCGCGTCACCAACTCGCGGTGGCCGTTCTCCAGCTTGATGCGCTCGAGCGGGTCCACCGAGGTGAGGTCCGCGAAGTGCGGCAGCCGGGGCGCCCCGTCCAGCGGGCGGCCGTCCACCGTGTCCACCTTCTGGATGATGCCCTTGGTGCCCCGCATCTGCGCGAACGCGGTGACGTACTGGCCCTGCCGCAGGCGCATCTTCTGCACCAGGTTCTTGGGCATCTCCGGGTCATCCGGCGAGGGCAGCAGGTTCTTCTTCACCTGGCGCAGGAACGCGTTGGGCCCCTTGGCCTCGGTGTCCAGCACGCCCTCCACCGGCGACAGGTTCTGCTGAGGCGCCGCGTGGTGCTGCTGGCCACCGTGGTGCTGCTGGCGCTGGCCGCCGTGGCGCTGCTGGCCGCCCTCGTGCTGCGGGGCCTGCTGCGCGGGCTGCTGCGGCTGGCCCGGGGGCTGGCCCTGGGGCTGGCCCTGCTGCTGCTGCTGGGCCATGCGCTGCTTGTACTGCTCGAGCTCCTGCGGGGTGAGGAACACCTGCACCATCTGCCCGTCCGGGCCCGGCTGCATCCGGTACGCCTGCCCCTCGGGAGTGAAGTGCACCTGTGCGCCACGACGACGGCGGCGGCGGCGGCGGCGGCGGCCTCCTCCAGGACCTGGCTGTCCACCGGGGCCCGGCTGACCCCCTGGACCGGCAGAGGCGCCTTCGCCTCCTTCGTCCGGTCCCTCGTCATCCCCACCCTCGTCCCCACCGTCGTCGTCCATGGCGGCGGGCGGCTCGGGCCGGGCTGCCGCGGCGGGCGGGGGGGCTTGGGTGGGATCGTTGTCGTTGCTGTTCTCGCTCATGGAGTTCCGTGGCTCTGCACGCAAGACGCCCCGGTGTGGCCAGGGGCGTACGGTTCGTCGTGTGGGACAGGGAGCCTGACGCGGGATCCTCGAGGCGCCGCGCTCTTGCGTGGCCCCTCGCCGACCGAAACCGCCGGTCCCTGAAGCCCCCTGGCGGCCCGAGAGCCGGCCCGAAGGCGATACCTACATTAGCAGAGACCCACGGGGGACTTGGAGAATTTCGTGAGGGTGTCTGCCAGGGAACTCACTGCACGCGCACCGAGAAGGGCAGCTGGGCCTTCATGCCCGGCTCCAGCCACTGCGTGGTGAGCCCTGTCTCGCGCAGTAGCGCCTGCATGGCCGGGGGCAGGGCAGGGGTGGGCTGAGGCAGCAGCCCGCTCAGCCCGCTCAGCACGTTGGGCTCTCCGCCCAGCGAGGAGAGCAGGCCCCGGGGCTCGCCGTAGACGACCAGGTCCAGGTCCTCGCGGGGGTCCACCCTGGCCCGGGCGCGCGCCGCCTCGGCCGCCTGGGCGAAGCCGCCCAGCGTGTCCACCAGGCCCCGCGCGTGCGCGTCCTTGCCGGACCACACCCGGCCCCGGGCCACCGCGTCCACCTTGGCCTTCTCCAGCTTCCGCTCCTGGGCCACGTAGGTGATGAAGTCGTCGTACGTCTGGTCCACCCAGGACTGCACGGCGGTCCGCTCCTCGGGCGTCCACGGGCGCCAGGGATCCAACAGGTCCGCCAACGGCGCGCGGGTGATGCTCTCCTGGTTCACCCCCAGCTTGCCGCCCAGCAGGCCCTGCAGCGCGGGCTTCAGGTAGAAGACGCCAATGCTGCCGGTGATCGTCGTGGGGTTGGCCATGATCTCGTCGGCGCCCATGGCCACGTAGTAGCCGCCCGAGGCCGCCACATCTCCCATCGAGGCGATGACGGGCTTGCGCTTCTTGGCCTCCAGCACCGCGCGGTACATCAGGTCCGAGGCCAGCACGTCTCCGCCGCCCGAGTCCACCCGGAGCAGGATGGCCACCACCGAGGGGTCCATCTGCGCCCGCTGCAGCGCGAGCACCACCGTCTCCGCGCCGGCGATGCGCGAGGCGCCCAGCGGATCCTCGCGGCTCTTGCCTCCGGCGATGTTGCCCAGCACCGGCACGATGGCGATGCGCCGCCGGGTGCCCCAGTGCCGCTCGCGCTCGGTGCGCGGGGCATAGCCCTCGGCGTACACCGCTCCGGGCGCCAGCTCGCGCACCTTCTTCTCCAGCTCATCCTGGTTCTGCAGCACCCCGTCCAGCATGCCCAGCGCCTGCGCCTTGCGCGCGGGGATGAGCCCCAGCGCCCACGCCTCGCGCAGCCGCCCCGCGGGCAGCTTGCGCCCCGCCGTCACCGCCTCCTCGTACCAGGCCACCTGGGTGTCCAGGTACGCGTTGATCGTCTCGCGCTGCGCCTCGCTCATCCTCGTGAGGGTCAGCTGCTCGGGCGCCGTCTTGTAGTCGCCCACGCGGGCCACGTCCCAGGTGACGCCCAGCTTCTCCATCGTCCCGCCCAGGGTGGTGACGCTGGCCGACAGGCCGTTGATGAGCAGCGAGGACTCGGGCAGCGCGTAGATCTGATCCGCCGACGAGGCGACGAAGTAGCACTTGTCGTCGCACGACAGCAGCACCGCCATCACCTTCTTGCCGCTGGAGCGCAGGCGCCGCACCGCTTGCCGCAGCTCCTCGGCCTGGCCCCAGTCCACGCCGCCCATGCCCTCCATCTTCAGCACCACGCCGCGCAGCTGGGGGTCCTTCGTCGCCAGATCGAAGAAGCGCATCAGCCGCAGGTACGGATCCGAGCCGCTGATGCCGAACAGCGCCAGCCCTGGGCTCACTCCGCCCGAGAGCCGATCATTCACGTCCACCATCGCCACCACGCCCGAGGAGACGCGCACCCCCCGGTACGGGGCGCTGGACAGACGCACCGCGAGCACGTGGTCCGTGCCCGAGTCCGCCCGCCCGCCCGCGTACGTGAGGCCAAAGCGCGAGGTGTCCAGCGTGAGGCCCACCTGCAGCGCCAGCGGCTCTCCGTCGCGCAGCCCGTGCGAGAGCCCCGCGCTCAGCCCCACGCCCGCCACCACCTCGCCCTTGAGTGTGTAGGCCAGCCGCCCCTCGTCCAGATTGCCCGAGCGGAACAGGTAGTCCACGCCCAGCGTGTAGCGCTCGTCGAAGGGGCGCAAGCCCAGGCCCACCTCGAAGGTGCGCGGCATGCTGAAGTCCCCCCGGGTGGGCGAGTTGATGTCGCGCGCCACCACGCTGTAGGAGAACTCGCGCCAGGGCCTCGCCGACAGGCCGATGTCCCAGGTGTACAGCCGCTCGAAGCTGGGGTTCTCCGCGGAGAACGCGTGGTAGGTGGCCCCCAGCGCCAGCGTGTCCGTGCCCAGCGAGAAGCCGAACGAGGTGCGCCGGTAGTTCAGCTCCGCCCGGTTTCGTAGCCACTCCACCCCGAAGCCCAGCCCCAGCGGGCCCAGCGTGGTGCCGGTGAACAGGCCGTTGCCCACCTGATCTCGCACCCCGTTGCGCTCGTGCACGTAGATGAGCTGGGACGAGCCCACGAAGCGCAGCGCTCCGGGGTTGATGGAGAGCGCGGTGGCCTCGTCCACGATGGCGGTGGACTCAGGCGGCAGCGTCACTCCGCGCGAGCCGACGGGCTCACGCAGAAAGGACTGGGACTGAGCGGCAGCAACGCAGGGCAGGAGCAGCAGGACCAGGAGGCGCATACACCCTGGACTCTAGGCTGCCTCCTCCCTGCCGCGACAAGCGCCTTGGGCTACCAGTCTTCCATTCCGTTCACTCCATCGAGCGGATCGTCGTTCTTGGAGCGCTTTTCCGTCATCTGCCGGCGGCCACCCTGGTCCTCGCCGTTCCACTCTTCCATGCCGTGGCGGTTGTCCAGCGGGTCCTTGCTCTTCACCTTCTGCTCCGCGCCGCCCATGCCGTTGTTCACCAGGTAGTTCACCAGGCGCACCATCTCCGACTTCTCCTGGCCGAACTCGTTTCCCTGCAGCACCACGCGCCGGCTGGCCATCTTCTTGCCGCTGCGCAGATCGAAGAAGCCCACCACCAGCTCGGTGCCGTTGAGGCCCAGGTCCTTCACCGTGCCCAGGAGCGCCCGGTCAATCGACAGCGACTTGCCCATCGCCGAGGCCGCCGTGCTGGGCGCCGTCTTGATGATCTCGCTGGCCACCTTGTCCACCTGCGCGTCGTACTTCTTGTAGTTCGAGGTGGGGTTGAGCTCGGCGACGATCTCCGAGTCATCCGGCGTCACGTCGATGAGCTGCCCGTGCTGGCGGAAGCCGGGACGGTCCAGCCGCAGCATGTGCTTGCCCACCTGCATGGTGGGCAGCGTCATCGGCGTGAAGCCCTGGAACTCGCCGTCCACGTACACCCGCGCGCCCGAAGGCCGCGACTTCACCGTGGCGCTGCCGCGCAGCACCGAGCTGCGGCCGGTGGCCACCTGGGCCCTGAGCGCGATGAAGTCCCGCGCATAGCGCTTGGGGTTCATCTCGAAGGTGGGGCTGAGCGCCATCAGGTCCACCAGGTGCAGCTTCGCCTCCTCGATGTCTCCGCGCTGGTGCAGCACCGCGGCGTACAGGGCGGTGGCGTCGCACAGCTCCGCGCACGTGCTCATCGCCCCCACCGCCAGGTGCAGCTCCTTGAGGGTGGCGCGCAGCTTGCGCTCCGCGTCCTCGTACTCCCTGGCCTCGTAGGCGGCCAGGCTCTCTTCCAGCCCCTTGGAGCCGCGCTTGAGCGAGGCCTGCGCCTCGTCATCGGGCGGCATGCCGAACAAGTCCTCGGGCTTGCGGACCGTGAAGCCCTGGAACTGCTCCAGGGCCTCATTCATGTACGACTCGAACTTCACGCTGTGGGCCTCGGCCCCCTGATCCATGGGGATGAGCAGCGCGCTGATCCTCCGTGGAGTGGGCGGAGGAGCAGCCAGAGCGAGCGCGGGAAGCAGGGCGAGTACCAGGGCTTTCATGGACACCTCGAGACGTGCCGACGGGAGCAAACGGGCAGCCATTCAATGCGCCCTAGAAAGGCAGTCCCGGAATGCCCGAGCCGAACCCCGGCCCCGGACGGCCGCGATCCTGCGTGGCGTACACAATGCCACCCGTCACCACCGCCGCGCCGCCCACCACCGCGGCCCAGAACCAGGGCTTCTTCATGACGGGAGGCACGGCCATGGCGGTGGACACCGGAGCCAGGGGCGCGGCGCCCGTGAGGAAGCCGTGAATGCGGTCCGCGGCGGCCACGGTGCTGTTGTCCGGATCCTTCGAGCCCAGCTCCACCTCGAGCCCGCGCAGCCGGCTCTTGTTCGTCACATCCCACACCTGCAGCTCGGCCTCGGCGGGATCCCGCTTGTCCTTCTGCACGGCGGCGAGCACCACGTAGCGCGCGCCCACCTTCTCGGCGATCAGGCTGGCCTCGGGCGGCATCTTGTCCGAGTCGAACGCCTTCTCGGAGGTGGCGCGGCCGGCGGCGGTGAGCACCTCGGCCAGCGCGGGCAGCGGCTCGAGCTGAGGCTTCACCTCGGCCGTCTTCCCCGGCGCCACCTGGGGGTAGGAGGCGTAGGGCAGGTAGCCGGGCAGGGAGATGATGACCGGGTGGCGGCCCGCGTGGATCGGCACGCTCTTGATGGGGGTGACGCCCACGTCCTCGCCGCGCACGGTGACGGTGGCGCCCGAGGGCTTCGAGTCGACGACGAGGGTGGCCTTCTCCTGGGCGTTGAAGGCCTGCTGCACGTCGGTGAAGGCCGTCTGCACGTCCGCACCGAACATGGCCGCCTCCGGCTGCGTCTTCGGGCTGGCGGCCAGCGCGCGCTGGAAGGACAGCTTCGCCCCGTCCTTGTCGCCGTTGAGCAGCTGCGAGGCGCCCAGGAAGATGAAGGTGGTGGCCAGCCGCTCGGGCTTGAAGGCCACCGGGTACTTCTCATAGGCCGCGATGGCGGAGAGGAACTTCCCCGCGGCGGCCTCGGGATCCAGGTTGTCGTACAGCCCCTTGCCCTCCTCGAAGAGCGCATCGGCCTCGGCCAGCGAAGGCAGCGGCGGCGCCGGGAAAGTCGTAGCCAGATCCACCAGCTGCACCTCCGGCTTCTCGCTCAGCAGGCGGTTGAGCTCGCCCTGCAGTTGCGAGGCCGAATCCTGCGCATTGGCGGAGCGGGCGATCGCGAGCACCACCGCGGCGCCGGGGGCCGTCCTGGCCGGAGCCTCGGCCGTGGCCCCGGGCTGGGTGGGAGCGTCGGGCGCCCGCTTGGTCGCCGTGGGCGCGGGGGCCAGGTCCTTGCTGGGCTCGACGGCCGTGGCCTCGGTGGTGCCCGGCTCCGACGCGGGATCCGGCTGCATCGGCACCGGCTTGGTGATGGCCGGCTTCTTCCCCTTGCCCTTTTTGTTCGAGCGGCGGGAAGGCGTGGCGGCTTCAGCGGAGACGCTCAGCGTGAGCGCGAGGATGAGGAAGAGGCGTGCGATGGACACGGCGCGGATGCTACCCGAGCCGGGCCCCCGTACACCATTCCCCAGCCAGTCTTCTGGGGGTTGCCCCCGGAGGGGTCAGACGTCCAGTTCCTGGACCTCGCCTGCCCGCTCCATGATGAACTTGAAGCGCGCGCTCACATCCTTACCCAGCAGGTCGTTGATGACGCGATCCGTCTCCAGCGGATTGTCGATCGTCACCCGCAGGCTCATGCGGTTCTTCGGGTCGAGCGTCGTCATCTTCAGCTCGTCGGCGGTCATCTCGCCCAGTCCCTTGAAGCGCATGATGTTGGGCTTGGCGTTGCCCTTGGCTTTCTCCTGAATGATGCGGTCGCGGTGCGGCTCATCCAGCGCCCAGTACGTCTCCTTGCCGATGTCCACCCGGTACAGCGGCGGCTGGGCGATGTGCACCGCGCCGCTCTCGATGAGCGGGCGTAGGTGCCTGTAGAAGAAGGTGAGCAGGAGCGTGGCGATGTGGTGGCCGTCGCTGTCGGCGTCCATGAGCAGGAAGACGCGGCCGTAGCGCAGCTTGGTGATGTCGAAGTCCGTGCCGATGCCGCAGCCCAGGGCGCTGACGATGTCCTGGAGCTCCTTGTTGCCCGTCACCTTGTCGGTGGAGGCCTGCTCGGCGTTGAGCACCTTGCCGCGCAGCGGGAGGATGGCCTGGGTGCGCCGGTCCCGTCCCTGCTTGGCGGAGCCACCTGCCGAGTCACCCTCGACGATGAACAGCTCGCTGGTGGCCGGCTCGGTGGACGAGCAGTCGGCCAGCTTACCGGGCAGGTTGAGCCGGTGGCTGACGGCCGTCTTGCGGCTGACGGCCTGAGAGGCGGCGCGGCTGGCCTCGCGCGCCCGGGCGGCCAGGACGATGCGGGCCACCACCGCCTCGGCGATGGACTTGTTGTCGTTGAGCCACTTCTCCAGCGCGGGGCGCAGCACGCCGTCCACCTGGGCGGTGACTTCGGGGTTGTTCAAGCGGCCCTTGGTCTGTCCCTGGAACTGCGGCTCCACCACGTAGCAGGACAGGATGGCCGTCATGCCCTCGCGGATGTCCTCGGCGGTGAGGGTGACACCCTTGGGCGTCAGGTCGTGCGTCTCGATGTAGTTGCGCACCGCCTTCACCACCGCGGCGCGCAGGCCCGCCTCGTGCGTGCCACCCTGCGCGGTGGGGATGCCGTTGACGTACGAGCGGATGCTCTCGTCCGTCGCCTCCGTCCACACCAGGGCGGCCTCCAGGCGCACCTCGTTCTCACGCGAGTGGTAGAAGACGGCGCTGCCGGGCGGAACCACCGGCTTGTTGCGCTCGGTTACCAGCTTGCCCAGGTACTCGGCGATGCCGCCGTCGTGCTTGTAGGTGACGTGGACGTGGGGGTGAGCGGTGTCGTCCTTCCAGACGACCGTCATGCCCTTGTGCAGGTAGCTCTTGGCCTCCAGGCGCTCGCGGATCGTCTCCGCATCGAACTTCAGCTTCTCGCCGAAAATCTCCGGATCCGGCTCGAAGGTGAGGGAGGTGCCGGTGCCGCGCGCGGGGCCTTCCACCTTGAGGGGGGTGGTGGCCTTGCCGCGGGCATAGTTCTGCACGTGGTGCTTGCCGTCGCGCTTGATGTTCACCACCAGCTTGCGCGCCAGGGCGTTGACCACCGAGCTGCCCACGCCGTGCAGACCGCCCGAGTGGATGTAGTTGCCCTGCTCGAACTTACCGCCCGCGTGCAGCGTGGTGAGGATGATCTCCACCGCGGGCTTCTTGTACTTGGGCATGATGTCCACGGGGATGCCGCGCCCGTTGTCCACCACGGTGATGCTGCGCCCATCCTTGTGGAGCGTGACTTCCACGGTGGTGGCGTGGCCGTTGATGACCTCGTCCACCGAGTTGTCGAGGATCTCCCACAGCAGGTGGTGATAGCCCACGCTGTCGGTGCCCCCGATGTACATGGCCGGGCGCTTGCGCACCGGCTCCAGGCCCTCGAGGACCTGGATATCCGCACCTGTGTACGTGTCCTTCTTCGCCATGGCGTTCCTCGGCTAGTCCTTCTTCGCTTCCGGCAGCGGGATGAAGGTGATGGGGCGCACCACCTCTTTGACCGCGTCCTTGCGGGACATCTCGTGGCCCTTGCCACCCCGGCTCGTCACCTCGTACTTCGCCGGGTTGAGGGCCAGCTTCTTGCCCTTCTGCGTCTCGAACTCGATCACTCTGTCCTTCGTGCCCGGCGCCACCGCGAGGAAGTCGACCACCCGGTCGTTCTCCTCCACCTTGATGACCATCACGCCCTTGCCCGGGCCCTGCAGCTCGTTCACCTCGTTCACCTTGCAGACCAGCGCGCTGGTCTTCTCGGTGAGCACCGCCACCAGGTCCTTCTCACCCACGCGCTGCACGCCGATGATCTCGTCGCCCTCGCCCGTCTTGGCGTACTTGCGGCCCGAGCGGGTGGACACCTCGGTGTGGCCCTCGAGCGCGAAGCGCAGGCCCAGCCCGTCCTTGGTGACGGCCAGGAGCTTCTCGGCGCGGGGCAGCCGCGCGTCCAAGGACAGCGCGCCCACGATCCGCTCGTTGTCGTCGAACTTGAACAGCTTCTGCACCGGGTCGCCGTAGCCGGTGGAGGCCGGCACGTCATTGAAGCGCGTGACGTAGGCGGCGCCCAGGTTGCTGAACAGCACCAGGTTGGCCTTGAGGCTGCCGGCGAGCACCGTCATCACCGCGTCGCCCTCGCGCAGACGGGTGGTGGACGGATCCTTCACCTCGCGCACGCGCTTGATCCAGCCGTCGCGGGTGAGCACCACGTGGGCGTCCTCGTCGGCGATGAAGGCGTCCGCGTCGAACTCCAGCTCCTCCGAGCCGGCGCCGCCAATGCGCGTGCGGCGCTTGTCCTGATAGGCCGCCTTGATCTCGGCCAGCTCGTCCTTGACGGTGCCCCAGATCTTCCGCTTGTCCTTGAGGATGCCCTCGATGCGCTTGGCCTCGGCGCGCTTGCCCTTGAGCTCCTCCTGGATGACGAGGATCTCCAGGCGGGCCAACTTGTAGAGCTTCATCTCCAGGATGGCGTCCACCTGGAGCTCATCGAGCTTGAAGCGGGCCATGAGCTTTTTGGCCGCGTCCTGCTTGCCATCCGACGCGCGGATGATCTTCAGCATCTCGTCCAGCGCGTCGTAGACCTTCTCGAAGCCCTCCAGCACGTGGATGCGCCTGTGCAGCTCACCCAGCTCGTGCTGGAAGCGCTTGGTCACCACCTCGAAGCGGAAGTCGAGGAAGTAGCGCAGGATGCTCTTGAGATCCAACCGCTTGGGCGCGCCCACCTCGGGGTTCTCGGTGGGCACCAGGCAGGTGAGGTTCACCCCGAAGGTCGTCTGCAGCGGGGTGTGCTTGTAGAGGTAGGCCATCACCAGCTCGGGGCTGGCGTCGCGCTTGATCTCCAGGACGATGCGCACCTCCTTGGTGGACTCGTCGCGCACGTCCAACAGCAGCGGCAGCTTGCGCTCGCGCACCAGGTCGCCAATCTTGGCCACCAGGGTGCTCTTGTTCACCGTGTAGGGAATGGACGTGATGATGATCTGCTGCACGCCCTTCTTGGTCTCCTCGAAGTCGTGCTCGGCGCGCACGCGGATGGAGCCCTGGCCCGTCTCGTAGATTTCGCGCAGCTCCGCCTTGCTGTTGAGGATCTGCCCGCCGGTGGGGAAGTCCGGACCCTTGACGAACTTCATCAGGTCCTTGACCGCCAGGTCCCCGTTGTCGATGAGCGCCACCAGCGCGTCCACCAGCTCGCCCAGGTGGTGCGGCGGGATGTTGGTGGCCATGCCCACGGCGATGCCAGTGGTGCCGTTCATCAACAGCTGCGGCACGCGCGAGGGGATGACGATGGGCTCGAAGAGCGAGCCGTCGTAGTTGGGCCGGAAGCCGACCGTCTTCTTGCCCAGCTCGCCCAGAAGCTCGTCGGAGATGCGCGCCAGGCGGCACTCGGTGTAACGCATGGCCGCCGCGGAGTCGCCGTCCAGCGAGCCGAAGTTGCCGTGGCCGTCCACCAGCGGGTAGCGCAGCGAGAAGTCCTGCGCCATGCGCACCAGCGCGTCGTAGATCGCCGTGTCGCCGTGCGGGTGGTACTGGCCCATGATGGTACCGACCACCTTGGCCGACTTCTGGTACTTGGCGTCCTGGGTGAGCCGGTGGTCGTGGTACATGCCGTACAGGATGCGGCGCTGCACCGGCTTGAGGCCGTCGCGCACGTCGGGCAGCGCGCGCGAGGTGATGACCGACAGGGCGTAGTTGAGGTAGCGCCGGCGGGCCTCTTCGGCGAGCGCGGCGGGCATGGAGTTTTCGCCCCCGCCACCACCCGCGGGGGTGGATCCGCCCTTGCCCCCGTTGCCCGAGGCGCCCTGCTTCTTGAGTGTCTTGTTATCGGCTTGTGCGAGCATGCTCATGTGTTCAGGCGAGGAACATCCGTACCCCAACGCGGCGCGCGCCCCGCGCACTCCACGTCCCCGGGAGGGATGTGTGTATGGTGGCCCCCCTACCATGGGCGACTGACATAGGGAACAAAATCGAGGGTTTAAGTCCTCTCGTGAGTCCGCTACATATACGGGCGTTCAGTGTCTTACGCCAACAAAAGACGCGCGTAAAGCAGCGAAAACAGGGGATTTGAGGCTTGCCTGGCTGTCACCCGGGCGAGACCAGGGGTGTGTCCGTGAGCGGACTACCCGAGTAAGAGGGCTACCCGTTGTCGTTGGAGGGGCGGCTGCCTGCCTCCTTGGCCTTGTCCCAGCCTTTCTTGCTGCCGCCGCGGCCCCGGAAGATGCGGACGTTGGAGCTCGAGCCGCCGCTGAGCATGCCGGGGATAGAGGCCTCGACCGCCTTGCCGCCGGTGGGATGGTAGACGACGCGGACCTTGCGCGCGGAGGGCAGGGTGGCGGCCGTGGCGTCGACCAGCAGGAAGACGGTGCTCTCGTCGAGCTGCACGCGCTCGGGGTCCTGGCGGTGGTTGAGGTCGGCGAGGGCCTCGGTGTCATCCACGTTCTGGGAGGCGGTGGTGAACTGGCGGACCTTGACGCGCAGGTACGCCTCGGAGCTGGAGCCCTTGTAGTCGCGAGCGCCCTGGACGATGACGGCCAGGTCGGCGCCCGTCTCGGGGATCTTCTTGCCCAGCTGCAGCCCGGTGGTGGTGTTGCTGTCGGTGTCGAGGAAGAGGGTGGCGTTGGCGCAGCGGTTCTTGCACTCCTCGCCCCAGGGCACCTTGTCGAAGCGCAGGCGCAGGGCGAAGTCGCTGCCCTGCGGGCCAATGGTGGCGTCGAGGATGACGGGGCGCTCGCCGTCTGGAGGCGCGGGGGAGCGGAAGGTGACCTTGGGCGGCGCGGCCAGGCTGGGGACCGCGAGCAGGGTACAGGCGAGCATCAGCAGCGGTCTCTTCACGGGGGCTCCTCAGGCGTGTCCGGGCAAGGGCTATTCTAGAGTGGGCGGCCCGAGCCAACCAAGGAGGGAAGCATGTCCGTGGAGACGCCGTACGTGCATCAGCTGAAGCTGGGGCCGATGGACAACTTCGTGTACCTGGTCGGCGCGCGGGGCTCGCCCGAGGTGCTGGTGGTGGATCCAGCGTGGGACGTGCCGGCCATCGAGCGCGCCCTGGCGCAGGAGGGCAAGCGGCTGGTGGGGGCGTTCGTCTCGCACTGCCACAAGGACCACATCAACGGGCTGCCGGAGCTGCTCGCGCGGCATGACATCCCCGTCTACGCGCAGCGCGAGGAGGTGGACTTCTCGGAGGACCTGCGCACGCTGGCGCGGGACGCGCTCCAGGGGCTGGGGCCGGGGGATGTCATCAACGTGGGGGCTCAGCGCTTCCAGGCGCTGCACACGCCGGGGCACACGCCGGGCTCGCACTGCCTGCTGGCCGGGGACGGGCTGGTGTCCGGGGACACGCTGTTCATCAACGGGTGCGGCCGGTGTGACATGCGCGGGGGCAGCCCGGAGCAGATGTACCGCTCGCTGAGCCAGGTGCTGCTGAAGGTGCCGGACGAGACGCGGCTGTGGCCGGGGCACGACTACGGGGACAAGCCGGTGGCGGCGATGGGCGAGGTGCGCCGCTCCAACCCGTACTTCTCGTTCCCGGATGTGGCCTCGTTCGTGGCCTTCCGGATGCGCCCGCGCCGCTAGGAGCGCCGGGCCGAGGACAGCGGAGGCATCCGCACCTGCGAGGAGCGGGTGTCCGCGTGCATCGACTTGTACGCGGCCCAGCCCAGCAGCGCGAAGCCCATCAGCGTCCACAGGCTCGCCCAGATGATGGCGGGCACCCACGTCTGCTGCGCCAGCAGCCCCGCGTCACTGTGGCCGCGCACCGCGCTGTTCCACAGGTCATCGCGGAAGTCGAACAGCGCGTAGAGCGCCGTGAACGCCGCCAGGAACAGGTTCACCACGTCCACCGCCTCGCTGGGCAGGAACTTCGCCGCCAGCCCCAGCACCGCCGCGGTGCCCAGGCAGAACGCCAGGGTGAAGGCATCGCGCGCGTACAGCACCCCCATCACCACCAGCCACACGCATGCCGCGCCCAGCACCCAGCGCCGCAGCCGGAACCGGAACGTGGCCAGCAGCAGCGCCGCTCCCGCCACCGCGCTGCCCAGGTACCCCGCCGAGAAGACGATGATCTTCCGGAACACTCCCACCGGCAGCCGCGAGAAGCACTCGCCGGATTGATCCGCCCGCAGGGTGATGTGCTGTACCTCTCCCCCGACGATCAGCGAGGCGAGGGCGTGCCCGCTCTCGTGCATCATCACCACCAGCAGCTTGACTGGCAGCAGGACAGGCGAGTCCCAGAAGTACCAGCCCACCCCCAGGAACAGCAGGAGGAGGGCCATCCGCTTCATGTCCAGCCTGGCACCACTCGCCGTCTGCATCGTTGTCTCGCTCCTCCGGGATAACCCCCCAACACGCCTGCCCGCTCCATCTTCCGCTAAATCCGCCCAGGCGCGTACTGGGGGTCGCCTGCGGGCCTCAGAAGGGGTAGGGAAGGGCCCATGAAGAAGACACTCCTGCTCCTGGCTTTGGTTGCAGCCCCGGCGCTGGCCGGTGAGGGAAAGTGGACCCCCCAACAGGTCCTCGAGCTGGATCCCGCCTGGCTCAAGGCCCAGGGGCTCCAACTTCCCCCCCAGCGGCTGTGGGATCCCTCCCGCGGCACCGGACTGCTGGCGGGCGCTGTGAACGTGGGTGGGTGCTCGGGCGCCTTCATCTCGTCCACCGGCCTGGTCATCACCAACCACCACTGCGTCTTCTCCATCGTTCAGGAGCACAGCTCCCCACAGCGGGACCTGATCACCGAGGGCTTCCTGGCCAACCGGCGCGAAGAGGAGCTGCCCGGCAAGGGCTCGCGCATTCAGGTGCCGCGCAGCTTCAAGGACGTGACGAAGGAGGTGCTGGCGGCGGCTCCTCCGGGCACGGATGACCTGGCGCGCTTCAGGGCCGTGGAGCGCAAGCAGAAGGAGCTGGTCGCCGAGTGCGAGCAGCGCCCGGCCACGCGCTGCCAGGTGGCGGTGTTCGACGGCGGCGTGCAGTACGTGCTGGTGGACGCGGTGGAGCTGAAGGACGCGCGGCTCGTCTACGCCCCGCCGCGCGCGGTGGGTGAGTACGGCGGCGAGGTGGACAACTGGATGTGGCCCCGTCACACCGGAGACTTCGCCATCATCCGCGCGTACACCGCGCCGGATGGCTCGTCCGCGGCGTATAGCGACAAGAACGTGCCCCACAAGGCGGAGTTCTTCTTCCCCCTGGCCACCCAGGGCGTGCAGCCCGATCAGTTCGTGATGGTGCTGGGCTACCCGGGCACCTCCTTCCGCTCGCTGCTGGCCGAGGAGATGGCCGAGCGTCAGTCCCGCTTCTACCCGCGGGTCATCGACGTGTTCGGCGAGTACATCCGCATCCTCGAGGAGGAGGGTGCGAAGGACGCGGCCGGGAAGATCGCGGTGGCCTCCAACCTCAAGAGCCTGCAAAACCGCTACAAGAACGCGGGCGGCCAGCTGGAGGGGCTTGAGCGCGGCCGCACCATCGAGAAGCAGCGCGAGGCCGAGGAGGCCGTGGCCCGCTGGGCGCAGCAGAGCGGCAAGTACCCCGAGGCCCTGCGCGCCCGCGCGGAGCTGCTCGGCCGGATGCAGGACATGGGCAAGACGTGGGAGCGCGAGTTCCTGCTCGGTAACCTGCGCTTCGGTGCCCGGGCGATCTCCATGGCGGTGACACTGACGCGGCTGTCGCGCGAGCGGGCCCGGCCCGACCTGGAGCGCAAGCCCGACTTCATGGAGCGCGAGCTGCCCCGGCTCAAGGATCAGCTGGAGCGCGAGCAGAAGAACCTCTTCCTGCCCGCGGAGAAGCGGCTGCTACACGCCTTCGTGCGGCGCGCCCAGGCGCTGGGCCCCGAGGAGCGCATCGCCGCGGTGGACAAGCACTTTGGCCCCACCTACTCGCAGAAGAAAGTCACTGCGAAGATCGACGCCCTGTACGCGGGCACCCAGCTGCTCAAGCTGCCCGAGCGGCTGGCCATGTTCGCGGAGGCCGAGGCGGTGCTGGCGGGCCGCAAGGATCCGCTGCTCGCCTTCGCCAGGGATCTGGCCACCGATGTGATCGCCCTGGAGGAGACGAAGGACCGCCGCGAGGGCGCCGTGCAGCGGCTGCGCCCCGAGTGGCGCCGCGCCGTGATGGCCCACGCGGGCAAGCCCGTGGCGCCGGATGCCAACAGCACCCTGCGCGTCAGCTTCGCCAAGGTGCAGGGCTACTCGCCGCGAGACGGCGTCTTCTACACGCCGCAGACCACCGTGTCCGGCATGTTGATCAAGCACACGGGCAAGGAGCCCTTCGACGTGCCCCAGAAGGTGATGGCCGCCGCCGAGGCCAAGCGCTTCGGCCCGTGGGCGGACCCGAAGCTGAAGGACGTGCCGGTGGCCTTCCTGTCGGACGCGGACACCACGGGTGGCAACTCGGGCAGCCCCACCATCAACGGCAAGGGCGAGCTGGTGGGCGTCAACTTCGACCGCGTCTGGGAGAACGTCTCCAACGACTTCGGCTTCAACCCGGACGTGGCGCGCAACGTCAACGTGGACGTGCGCTACGTGCTGTGGATGCTGGACCAGGTGGAGAACGCGGACACGCTGCTGCGCGAGCTGGGCATTCGCAAGGGCGCCCCGTCGATCCAGGAGAGCCGCTGATGGCTGACACCCCCCCTCTCGCGCTGCCCACCTTCCTGTCCGAGGAGCGGGTGTGCGGCAACTGCAAGCTGTGGAGCCCCCACTCGGTGGATCACCGCGGCTGGGTGGGCCCCTGCCGCGTGTACCCGGGACGCGGGCTGTTTCCGCCCTCGGCGCCCCTGTGTGACAAGTTCGCCCCCAAAGGCGGAGTGAGCGCTCAGGCCGCCAGTGACGTGCCCACCCGGGCCCGGCCGGTGCGCAGCGTGGCGCCCGTGGTGCGCCGCAAGAGTGATCCCAACGAGATCGTCGACCTTGGAGACCTGAACATGACGCGTGAAGAGCTGATGGAGATCTTCCGGGAGGCCGCTGGCGAGGGCGAGGCCCCGCCGCTGGCTGGCAAGTGGGAGGGCGGCACCATGCGCCTCATTCCCGGCAAGACGGACCTGCAGAGCAAGGACCTGCCCATCGACAGCCTGTTCCACAAGGTCGTCATGGTGCGCGACAGGCTGCGCACGCTGGAGCAGAAGCTCAACGCCCACCCCAAGCTCACCGACGCCGAGAAGGTGGAGATGCAGAGCTACATCACCCGCGTCTACGGCTCGCTGACGAGCTTCAACCACCTGTTCCGTGAGAAGAACGACCAGTTCATCGGCGCCAAGAGCGAGGACTAGGCGCCCCCGCTCAGGGCTTCTTGATGTGCACCCGCGGGATCGAGATCATCGCTCCCATGGTGTAGCGGCGGGGCCGGGGAGAGATCTCCTCCAGGAGCACGCCGAAGACGGGCCAGTCGTAGGCCTCGTCCTTGAGCATGTCCAGGCGCTCCTGGAACGTCACGGGCTCCTCCTCGGGGACTCGCTGCAGGCCGCGCACCAGCGGCAGCAGCAGCACTCCCACGAAGGCCGCCGCCGTCACCAGGGCGGACGCCAGGCGCACGCGGGCCCGGCTGACGCCCACCGGGCAGTCCGCCGTCATCACCGTGCCGTCCCAGCGCCGGAGGAAGCGCACGCACAGCCGGCCCTCGGTGCGGCCGACGAGCTCCTCGGCGTCGGCCTTCGTCATCTCGCTCAGGTTGTAGACGTTGAGCTTGCAGCTGGCGCAGTGGCGCACCCGCTCGTCGCCCTTCATCTTGTCCCAGCGCTCGTAGCAAGGGGACGCGACTCGCAGCTGCTGGAGGTCGAACTTCTCGGCCGTCATGACACCCTCCCGTCTTCCCCCTGATTATCGCACAGCGGGTGAAGACAGGCCATCCGCCGGGGGCTGGGAGGGGAGCGGGGTGGACAGCGTCTTCACCTGCTCCAGCGCGGCTCGGGCGGCCTCCACGTCTCCGGCCTCCTGCTCGCGGGCGGCCAGCGCCTGCCACAAGGAGGCCGAGCCCGGGTATAGCTCCACGGCGACACGCAGCAATTCCACCGGCGTGGGGTGCCGCCGGGCCTTCGCGAGGAGCTTCTCGGGGGAGAGCACCTCGGGCCCCGTGGGCCGCTCGAGGGCCCGGCGGTACAGCAGCACCGCCGCATCCGTGTCACCGGCCTGGAGGAAGGCATCCGCCCGGGCCAGCAGCGTGGGCACCGAGGCCGGGTGCGTCTGATACGCCCAGTCGAGCAGCCGCGTGGCCAGCTCGGGCGGCGTCTTCGGCTCCAGCGCCAGCGCCAGCGCCTCGGGAGAGAAGTCCGGGTGCACCGGGGCCCCCTCGATGGCGCGCTGAATCGCCGCCAGGGCCAGCTCCAGCTCGGGCTCCGAGCGGTGTGCCAGCGCCCTGAGCGACACCGGGCGCAGCTCCACCGCGTTTGCTTTTCTCCACGGCCCCACCAGCCGGGCGATGTCCGCGCGCAGGGCCGGAGAGAACCGCAGCGCCTCCGGGCATTTCAGCTGCTCGCACGCGCGCAGGTAGTCGTCGAAGAAGGGCAGGGGGCCCTCGGCCGGATAGGCGGACAGCGCCTCGTGTCCGAACGCGGTGGCGATGCGCTCCGCCATCTGCAGGCCCACCCGGAGGAACAGCCGCTCGGCGTTCGGATGATGCGCCAGCCTCACCTTCTTCTGCGCGGCGCGGGGGTTGGCGGAGAGGCTCTCTCGTGTCAGTAGCTCCGACACCGCACTGAAGGAGCGCGGCAGCGAGCCCGGCTCGGGCGTGGTGCCGAAGCCCGCCCGGTTGAAGGTGTACCAGGCGCGGCCGTACGTGAAGATCCGGAAGAGCGCCTCGTGCAGCACCTCGTCCGCCGGCTCCACCGCGTGCACGCCCCGGCGCCGGGTGCCTCCCTCCAGGCGCAGCTCGGTGAGCGTCGCGATGATGTCCCGCACCAGATCGTCCTGCGCCTCGACGTTCATCGCCACGGCGATGACCAGCTGCTCGGCGGGGATCATCAAGAGGAAGGTGGTCGTCTCGGGCTGTCCGCCCGCGTGCGCGACGATGTAGTGGCCCCGCGTCGGGTAGACGGCGAGCCCCATTCCATAGTCGGTCAGCCGCCCATCCCGCGTCTCCATCGACACCTGCATCATGCGGCTCGTCTCAGGAGTGACGAGCGTGCTGGAGATCACCGCGCGCCCGAACGCGAGCAGGTCCACCACCGAGGCCCGCGCGCCGCCGCCGCCGAAGCGCGAGGAGAGATCCAGCTTGTACGAGCGGGTGATGCCGCCGTTCACCGGCCTGTAGCCCACCGCGTGCCAGGCATCCCGCGTGCGGTAGTCGTCCAGCGCCGAGTTCTTCATGCCCGCGGGCGCGAACACCCGGCGCTCCAGGTACGTGCCGAACGGCATCCCCGAGGCCTTCTCCACCGCCGCCGCCAGCAGGTTGTAGCCGTACGTGGTGTACGTGTACTCGGTGCCGGGCTCGGTCACCAACGGCCAGTCCTTGAAAATCGCGATCGCCTGGGCGGTGGTCAGCCGCTTCGTCTGGCGGCTCTCATGCACCGCGTCGCGGTAGTGGCTCACCCCGCCCAGGTGCCCCAGCAGCTGCCGCACCGTGACGGGCCACTGCTTCTGGGGGAACTCTGGCACCCAGCGGCGGATGTCATCGTCCAGCCCGATGGTGCCTGACTCCACCAGCTGCATCACGGCGATGGCGGTGAACGACTTGGCCACCGAGGCGGTGCGGTACGTCGTCCGCGGCGTGGCCTTGAGTCGCCGCTCGACGTTGCGGTAGCCGAAGCCCGCCGTCCACGCGAAGTCTCCGTGCGCCACGCCCACCGAGAGCCCGCCCTGCAGCCGGCCCTCCAGCTGCTCGCGGACCCGGGCCTCCAGGGCCTGGCTCACCTCGGGTGGGAACGCCTGGGCCCGGGGCGGAAGCAGTGCCGGGGCCGCCCGCTGCTTCGGCTCGGCCGACACCCCGCCCGCCAGCAGCACCGCGAGCGCGAGGCACGCGGCCCGGGGCAGTCCCCCCCACGTTGGCTGCCTCAACGCTCGCTCCGTGCCGCCGTCAGCCAGTCATGCCGGGTGATCTCCGCCAGCAGCCACGCGCCCGCGGCGATGCCCCGGTGCCCCGGCTCCTGCAGATCCGGCGGAAGCGGAGGCAGCGCCACCGCCAGGCACGGCTCGGTGGAAGAGGCCGCTCCGGGCTGCGAGACGAGCGACGCGCAGCGAAGCGGCACCGGCCCCGCCTGGGCGATGGAGCGCGGCAGCGGAAGCGTGGCGCCAGGCTCCAGCACCAGCCACCGCGCCTCCTCGGCCCGGGCGGACCGGGCGCGCGAGGCCGCCAGCACACGCTGCATTCCGCTCAGCACCGGATCTCCCGGGTCCTTGGACAGCATCAGCGCCACGGCGGGCGTCTGCCGCCACGCTGGCGCCTCGTGAGGCAGCAGATCCCCTCCAACGAGCCGGGCCCACGCCTCCTCCAGCGCGTACGGCTGCTCGATGCGCGGCGTGTCGGACCAGACGCGCAGCAGCGCATCGCTCAGCAGCGCCCCGAGCAGATCCAGCCCCTTGCCGCGCGGGTGCACCAGATCGTCATGCACCAGCCCCCGCTCATGGAAGCGCTTGAGCGAGCCCGAGCCGCCCATGGCCGCGAACATGTCGAAGAACGCGCAGCCCTCCTCCTGGGCGATGCGCCGCTCCAGCTCGATCACCTCGATCAGGTCGCCGCGCTGCTGGAACGGGCGGGACGAGTCCGGGCCCAGCACCGCGTCCAGCGGCCCCACCAGCAGGCAGGCCGAACCGGGCGCCGCCCGCTGCACCCGGTGGATGAACCCGCGCAGATCGCGCTCGATCTTGTCGATCGTCGAGCGCCCCCACTGCAGCCGCTTCACCTCGTTGCCGCCCAGCATCATCAGCACCAGGGCGGGGGAGCGCGCGCGCAGCTGCTCGGTGACCATCTGCTCATCGGCCGTGAGGAACAGGCTCGCGTCCGTCGCGGGCACGCCCAGCGTGTCCAGCACGAAGCCGGGCCTGGGCCGGTCGAGCGACAGCCCGTGAATGGCCGTGCCGCGCTGCTGGGCGACGAGCTCCAGCCACTTCGCGTCCGGCGCCAGCGTGAAGTCCGTGCGCTGCTGCTTGCCCGTGTTGCCCGGCGTCGTCGTCACCAGGGGCTTGCCATCCACCCGCAGCTCGATGGGGCCCGCGCCCTTGTCCAGCCAGAACAGCGAGCCCTGCGTCTCCCCGGCCAGCCCGAAGCGCGAGCGGGCCTTCGCCGTGCTCGACACGTGCACCACGCCGGTGAGCCCCTGGGGCCACGGGGAGCGCTTGACGTCTCCCACCGTGAACACCTCCCAGCCGCTGGCCGAGTGGCTCGTCCGGTTGCGCGGCCCGTAGTCCGCCATCCGGTCCACCAGCAGCAGCCCGCGCCCGCCGTCGCCGAACTGGCGCGTCAGCCGCTCGCGCAGGATGTCGACGATCCGATCTCCGGCGATCAACGAGTTGCCGAACGCGGCCACCGTCACCCGCGAGGTGGCCGTGCCCGAGCGCAGCCCGTCCATCCCGGCGAAGAGCGGCTCGAGCACCGTGCGCACACAGAATGGCCCCGACCACTGCACACACGGGTTTTCCATGTACGCGCCGGGAGCACCCAGCTGCGTGGCCAGCTGCTGAAGCTCGCGCTCCTCGGCGGTGCGCTCGGGCAGCCGGCGCGAGGCCGCGGGCGCCAGCGTCCTCACGATGGCTCGCGCCGCGGCATGCCGCTCCTGGCTTCGATCCGCTGCCGCGGGCGCGGCCGCCGTCTGCGCTCCGTAGAGCTGGGGAGGCTGAGGCTCTGGGGGGAAGCCGGGGTGCATCGAGACCCATGCCCCTGCTGTCAGCACCAGCGCGGCGGCCACGGCCGGCAGCCATACCCCCGGCACACTCCGCCTCTGCGCGCCCATTCGGGCCAAGTCTTCCATTCCCCCAAGTCTATCGAGATGGATCGTCAGGTCCACCCGGGGGCACGGCCTCACGGTACGTGGATACACGCACGGCCGCTCGCTCCGTTGTACGTGTAGCACCTCACGTTATCAGTGGAATACGTGACAAATCAGGAAATAACAGGTTCGGTCGCACGCTCTGCATTCGGCTGCCCCTCGGGGCAGGTGGGGGGCTCGCGGGCATCGACTTGGTTATGATGGGCACCAACTACGAGGTGATCAGCTTTGGGCTACCGGCTTTCTTCTTCCGAGACTTCTCAGCCCCGTGAGCCCGCGGCTCCGAGCCATCACAGTGAGCACAGCGAGACGATGTCTGAACCAGCGAATCACGCCGAGAAACAGCTACAGGCGAGCAATTTGTTGCTGCGCGCGCTCACCGAGGCGCAGCTCGAGTTCATCCGCGGCAGCAATGCCCGGAAGCTGTTCGATCGGCTGCTCGCGGTGCTGCTGGACCTGACCAGCAGCGAGTACGGCTTCATTGGCGAGGTGCTGTACACGGAGGCCGGGGTGCCGTTCCTGCGCACCTACGCCATCACCAACATCGCGTGGACGGACGAGCTGCGCGAGGCGTACAACCGCCTGGCCCCCACGGGCATGGAGTTCCGCAACCTCAAGACGCTGTTCGGCACGGTGATGACCACCGGCGAGCACGTCATCTCCAACGAGCCCCCCGCGGACCACCGTGGCGGTGGCACGCCCTCTGGCCACCCGCCGCTCAACGCGTTCCTGGGCCTGCCCTTCAAGTCGGGCAAGGAGCTGGTGGGCATGGTGGGCATCGCCAACCGGCCCGGGGGCTATGACACCTCGGTCATCGAGTTCCTCCAGCCGTTCCTGGCCACGTGCTGCAGCGTCATCCTTGGCTGGCGCAGCGAGCAGCAGCGCCGGCACGCCGAGGAGATGCTGCGCCACCGCGAGGAGGAGCTGCGCCGGCACCGCGACCACCTGGAAGAGCTGGTGCACATCCGCACCGAGAAGCTGCTCAAGGCCACCCAGGAGCTGGAGAAGCAGCAGGCCCAGCTCATCCAGACCGAGAAGCTGGCCTCGGTGGGCCAGCTGGCCGCCGGCATCGCCCATGAGATCAACAACCCCATGGGCTATGTCACCAGCAACCTGTCCACGCTCACCCAGTACGTGAACACGTTCTCACGGCTGTTGGACCTGTACCGCGGCTTCGAGAGCATGATGGGCCCCCTGTCGCAGCAGGCCTCCGAGGAGCTCACCCGCATTCATGCCTTCTGGGAGCAGGAGGGCGTGGAGGACATCCAGAGCGACGTGAAGGAGCTGCTGCGCGACAGCGTTCATGGCACCCAGCGCGTGAAGGACATCATCCGCAGCCTCAGGGATCTCCTGCGCGACGAGGCCGGGCAGCCGCAGATGGTGGACGTGAACAAGGAGCTGGTGCAGACGCTGAAGATGATGATGTGGAGCGACCTCAAGCACCGCTGCGAGGTGCGCACCGAGTATGGCGACGTGCCGGCCATCCTGGGCTACCCCACGCAGATCAACCAGGTGTTCACCAACCTGCTGAGCAACGCGGCCCAGGCCATCGAGAACCGCGGAGAGATCCGCATCTCCACCCAGCAGGAGGGCAACATGGTGGTGGTGCGCATCTCCGACTCGGGCAGCGGCATGACGCCCGAGGTGCTCTCCAAGCTCTTCACCCCGTTCTTCACCACCAAGCCGCCCGGCAAGGGCACGGGCCTGGGGCTGTCCATCAGCTACGGCATCATCTCGCGCCACCAGGGCCGCATCGAGGTGCAGAGCCAGCCTGGCAAGGGCACCACGTTTACCCTGCGCCTGCCGGTGGCCGCGGACCTGAGCGCCGCGGACGAGCTGCCCAGCTTCGGCGCGACCGCCAAGGGATAGCTGCTGTTTGCTTTGCCAGGGGGGAGCGGAACTCGGATCGACCACCCTGGGTCGCCCTCACGAGTTCTGCTCCGCGCTCTGAATCCTTCACCCTTCCCGGGGAGGCCCATTCAGAGTTGCAACACTGCTACTGCTACTGCGACTGCCTACAGCCACTGCGTACGGTGAGTTGAGGCTCTACAGGGTGGCGGGGATGTCCAGGATGCGGCGGAGGCCGGCGGACAGCTTCTCCTTGGTGCACTCCAGCGCGCTGCTGCTCACGTACGTCAGCATGCACCAGCGGTCCTTGCCGTCGTAGTGCGCGGCGAAGGGCGAGCGCTTGTGCACGCAGCGGCGGTTGTCGAAGAGCACCGTGTCGCCGGCCTCCAGCTTCACGTGCTTGGCCTTGGACTCCAGCAGCGCGTCCAGCGCCGCCAGCGCCTCGGCCGTCTCCTCGTCGGTGGCGCGGTGGATGTCCTGGTCGTAGAAGATGTAAGGCTGCTGCTGGGTGCCGCGCAGCACCGGCACGTGGTGGTGGCGGTTGCCGCGGTCATTCACCTCGTCGTAGTCGTACTCCACGCCCTCGGCCAGGAAGCGAGGCTGGGCCAGCACGGCGCGCAGGCGCTCGGGCAGCTCC
>DATHBR010000010.1:0-139611 GCA_035296065.1 Myxococcaceae bacterium
AGTCGGACCTCGCCGCCGCAGCCTGAGCGCACTCAGCTCCATCCTCACCGCTGACCTGTCCCCTCCAGCTCGCGATTTTCGCCGAGCACGGCACTTGTCCAGCCTCAAGCCTTGTCAGCACGTCCATGGCCGGACGGATACGGGCCCGCGAGGCCGCGCGGGTGGACACCGCACAGCGCAAGCCCAGGCGCTGGCGGACCTGGCTCGCGGCGGGGCTGGCACTGGGGCTGTGGCCCGCGCGCACAGCCTCCGTGCTCGGTGAGGAATCCTCCTCGCCGGTCCCCGTCTCGCTCGGAGACACCGCGCCAGTCTCCTCCGAGGTGCCCGAGAAGGCCCCCGTCCAGAAAGGCCTCGCGCAGCAGCTCCCCAAGGATCCACTGCCCGGACAGCTCAGGCCGGATTCGAGCGGGCGATGCCGCAAGAGGCTGATCGCGATCAACGGGGGCTGCTGGATAAAGACGGACGTTGCTCCCGAGGACTGTATCGGGAACGGGTACGTGTATAAGGGTGGTTGTTACATCCCCTTCTACGCGTCCAGAAGTGAGACGACCTCGGCGCCCCGGGAACGCAAGCCCTAGCTCTCTCCTCAAATAGAGCTTCCGCCCTTCTTATGGCTATGCTTTCCCTGTTCCATCAGGCTCTGCACTGTGAGTACGAAAAATTGAGTCAACAAGCCGGGTACAACTTGACGTAACACGCGCAAGAACCTTGATTTGTTCCTTGCAGGCAAGACTCTTCGATTCATGTGGATAGTTGATGGTGTGATCAACCTCTCCCCACAATTCTTCCGCAAGAGTGCGGACCTGAATCTCACCTGTTATCTTCGATTTTGTGTTGGCCTCAACTACGTAGTGCACGCTCGTATATAATGATGGGCTGTCACGTGTCTCAAGGCCGATTCCCTTAAAAAAAGACCGATATTCGTCGTCCCATGTGCGCGCAAACGGCGGCTCATGCAGACGGTATTGGTATTCCTCAAAAATATCCAGAAGAGCTTTGTGTATTTTCTCCATCTGCCGAGTATGCAAATGCAACAACCGAATTCCTGCGAGATCGTTGACTTTGCTGAATAAGTTAGCCTTGGTGATTTCGAAAGTCTCTCCCTTTCCTTGAGCTTCTGCCGCTTTTCGCTTCAATTTGTCACGCAAGTGCTCCGGATCCTTCACCCGCCATTTCACTGAGTGGATAAGCTCGCCGAGCGCCGCACTGCCTGAGATTGCTGATTGTAACTGGTCGACAAAGACTGAAGCTGTCTTTTGGTTTGATTTAAAGTGCTCAACAATCTCGTCGATCAGAGCGACCGTGGGTTCATCAAGGGTGCTCATTGGTTGACTCGCTTTACCAACTGATCGGCCAACTCGTTAAAGGAAATCGACGCAGCACTTGTCTGCCAAACGTTCGCGGCAGCTACAGAGAAGATTGGCACACCTTGAGTCTGGGATGCACTAGCGAGACCGCCAAAATCTTTTACCTCGCCTAGCTTGAGTCCCTTCTTTACGGGTTCAACCAGCGACTCGTCGATCCTGCGAAGTACATTGACGACATCAACCAAGATGGCCCGATCTAGCTTCGACATGAAGGCGGCGAATTCCGTGGTAGGTTGCCCCCCATAGACCCGAAATCTTTGCGGAACATAGCCTGCCAACTTAGGCATTCCCGTCAAGAGGATAGCGTTATCTGGAGCCAATTCGGAAACTGTCTGCCAATCGTTTATCCAAGTAGCCAGCGTATGGCCAAGTGCTTTAATTGCTCTTAGCGAGAAAAGATCGCATGCGGCTGGCACCACGAGGTAGTCACAATCCAAGAGGATTGCTCGGTTCAAGGCACCTATGTTGGGGCCTGAATCATAAAAAACAAAGTCAGCTCCGCATGAGCCCGCAGCAAAATCGACAGCCCGGCTAAGAGCCGAAGTTCCTCGATAGCCCCTCGCTTTGCGCTGAAAGCATTCCCCCCAGAACTCCACCAGGTCTTGCTCAAACTCTGCAAGCCGAATGTCACCCGGCAGAAGAAAAAGGTTTTCACTCACTTCAAATGGCTCAATCGACTGAACGTCTCCTGTGGCCTCGCTGATGGGCCGAAGCGCCGACCAGACGGTCGCGCCCTCATCGGAGTCCGATTTATCGAGCAAATCATCCACAACGGAGGCTTCCAGCAAATGAGAAGTCAGGTTGCACTGCGGATCCGCATCCACAAGCAGTATCTGGTACCCTTTCTTTGCCAGAGCTGCCGCCACGTTTATGCTTATAGTGGTCTTACCGACGCCCCCCTTGTGATTAAAAATCGCAATCCGAGACGCTGCACTATTGGCCCTGATCTCTCGCGACTGACTCATTCCGCAGTCTCACCGGTTGAATTCGCCTTCCGACCCTTCCGTCTAGGGCGAAAGTGCTCAATAGCAGCCCTAGCCGCCAATCTATCTGGCAATGCTTGGATGTAGAGTTCACCAGCCGCTGAAATCTGTTTGTTGCCTCGGGCTGCTGAAACTAGAAGACCCGCTTTAGTTGCGTTGTCTACTGCAGCTGCAGCATTTGAGAACTTTATCTGTGCCGCCTCCGTGTTCAGCTTGCTTAAGTCAAGCGTTTTAAAATGTGGTGTGTTCTTGAAGTGCGTTAAATAATATGCGAGACAGGTCACCCGATCGACATCTGTTGAGGGCTTCTTCGTTAGCAAGAACTCTTTTGGGGATGGTGTTCTGTCCTCAGCAAAGGACGCGATAGGTGTAGGTTCGGAATGATGTCGCGCGCTTGAGTGGGAATGTCCGTGCTCTCGCTCTGGCAGACTCTCTGCTGCGTAAAAAACAGAAGCGGTTTGCAAGACGCGCTTGCGCGCTACGGGCTCTAGTCCTTCAAGCGCCTCAATCACACGAGCTAGCGCTTGTGCTTCGCGTGATTTTTGTGCCGGTGCTCCAATCTGAGGTGCACTATTTGAGGAAGACTCATCCATTTTGCTCTCCAAAATCGCGTCTCCATTCAGTTGCGGCCACTGTGGTGCTGCTCCTGTGCATAACCACAGGCTATGCCAAGTACAAAGGCACGGAAAGTTCAAATATTCTCTATGCAGAGCCACAATAGGCGAACTGTGGAGTCAGGCATCGGATGTTGGCGTACTTGACTCCCCCAACAGTGTGCGCGCCATTCTGGAGCACTTGGAGTGCCCACGCAGCCTGCTCGGTTGGCTCAAGCACAGGGGCCCCCCCAGCAGACATGGGGTGCGCCTCACACTGTCACGCTGCCCCATAAGCCAACGCCCTGCTTCCTGCCGCTAGGGCGGGCACGCTGAACCAGCTCGGGTCTGAGGGAGCTATGCCGCCTATATACCGGCCCGGCGCCAAGCCCTTGACTCCCCGTCAGGTGCCCCCCTCAGCCGGAGTGCACCTGCCCGTGCCGCTCTCAAAGCGCCCCGTCTTTCCTAGTGGGATGCTGAAACGATGTCAGCCGCCCGGGACGGCTTGAGCCCGGCTCGGGCTTCCGCGTCACGCCCAGCCTCACCTTCCCAGCACGCTGCCTTTCCTTGTCAGCATCGCGATGAACAGCGGGCCACCCAGCAGCGCGGTGATGACGCCCACCGGCAGCTCGTTGCCGAACAGAGGAAAGGACAGGCGCGCCAGCAGATCCGACAGCATCAGGAACACGGCGCCGCCCAGCGCCGACAGCGGAATCAGCAGCCGTTGGTCTGGCCCAAGCGCCAGCCGCAGCACATGCGGGACGATGAGCCCCACGAAGCCGATGAGGCCCGTGAGCACCACCGCTCCCGCCACGCTGGCGCTGGTGGCCAGCAGCAGCAACAGCCGCGTGCGCGCCACAGGCACGCCCAGGGTCGTGGCGTCCTCGTCTCCCAGCGTCATCAGGTTGAGCCGACCGGACAGCCCGACCATCACCGCCAGGGTCATCACCTGAAGCAGCGCGGAGAGCACCAACGTAGGTACCCGCTCGTGGCCCAGCGTCCCCACCAGCCAGTAGAGGATCTCTCCCAGCCGGTCCCGGTTGGACAGTGTCTTGATCAGGGTGATGGCCGCGGAGGCAAACGCGTTGAAGACAACCCCGGTGAGCAGCGCGGCGTAAGGCGCACGGGTGGCATGCCCCCGGCTGACGCTCAGGACGAACACCACCGAGCCACCAGCCCCGAAGAAGGCGAACAGCGCGGGCGCGGAGAGCCGCTCCAGGCCTCCCAGCAGGCCCGGAGCCAGCTCTCCCACGGTGGCCATCCCGAGGGCCAGCGCGAGCGTCGCGCCCAGGGCTGCGCCACCGGAGACGCCCAGCACGAACGGATCCGCGAGCGGGTTGCGCAGCAGTCCCTGCAACGTCGCGCCCGAGGCGGCCAGCCCCGCGCCGACGATGATGGCCAGCACCGCGCGGTACAGGCGCACCTCCCAGAAGATGGTGGCATCCGAGGACCCGGGCTCGGTCAGCGCGGCGGCCAGGGAGATGGACTGCTCGCCAAAGCTCACCGCCAGGGCGAAGACGACGAGCACGAGCCCCAGGCCCGCGGCGCACAGGAGCAGCACGCGCGAGGCGCGCAGCCGTTGGCCCTGGTGCCGCGGGTATCCACCCTGGGAGTTCACGCGAGCCACTCTACGTCAGCGCAGCGGAGTACCGGGGTGCAGCAGGCCAAACAGCTCCTCCAGCCCCCGGCCCAGCGAGGGGCCCGGCTGCAGCAGCGCCAGCGAGGGCACCTCCACCCAGCGCGCCGAGGCCAGGCCCGGCAGAGCGCGGATCTTGTCCTTGCCCACGTCCACGTCGGCGGCGTCCACCACCACGTCCGCCCTGGCCCGGATGGCCCGCTCCACCGAGTACACGGTGTACGCGGAGCCGCCATCCGCGCCGATATTCACGGCGCCCGCGTCCCGCAGCAGCTCGTCCGCGAAGGAGCCGGGCCCGGCGACGACCAGGGGCTCGAAGCCGTAGACGAACAGCACCCGGGGCGTGGGCAGCTTCCTGGCCGCCTCCCGGACGCGGGCGCGCGTGGCCTCGATTCGGGAGATGAGGCCTTGCGCCTCCTTGTCGCGGCCCAGCGCCTGGCCCACCGCGCGCATGGAGGTGAGCGTGTCCGCCACGGTGTGCAACGGCAGCAGGAGCACCGGCACGCCCAGCTCGGCCATGCGCTCCACGGGCCGCTGATTGCCGGGCCCCGGCTGCACCAGCACCAGGTCCGGCTTGAGCGCGATGACGGCCTCCACGGACGGATCCACGAAGCCGCCCACGCGGGGCAGCGCCGCCACGGCCTTGTCCTCGTCGAAGCGGGACACGCCCACCAGCGTGTCCCCTGCCCCCATCGCCAGCACCATCTCCGTGAGCGACGGGGCGATCGTCACCACACGGCGCACCTTCCCCTCGCGCTTGGGCCCCAGCCTGCGGGGCGCCTGATGCGAGTCAGCGGCGAGCGCCGCGCTGGACAGTCCCAGCACGGCGAGCAAGAGCAGCGAGAAGGTGCGCGGTGTCATGGTGTCCTCTTACGGAATGGCGACGACGTCCCCAACGAGGGAGAAGCCCTGTGCCGGGCAGGCGAGGATGGCCGGCTGAGCACCCGCGCCCAGGCCCCGGCGCTCGATGAGCTGGTTGCCGGACACCTCGATGACGAAGAGGCGGCCCGCGTTGTTGTCTCCCAGGTAGACGCGGTTGCCCACCACGGAGAAGCGGCCCGCGGACGGCAGCGCACAGGGCTCGCCGCTGCCCTGGGGGCAGGCCAGGACATAGGTGGCCACCACCGCGTCCTGCTCGTCCAGCAGCACCAGGCCCGTCTTCTCCACGGCCACCAGGGTGGTGAAGCTGGGGTCATAGGTGGCCTTTCCCGCGCAGCTCACCACCAGCTTGTTGCCCGCGGGGGCGGCCCAGCCCGCGTTGAGGCAGTCGGGGCCCAGGTTCACCGTGCTCACCGCGCGGGTGACCGGGTTGATCTTCGCCAGCAACCCGGGGCCTCCGGGGTTGTAGGTGTTCGGGTCGATGTTGTTGAGGGTGACGTAGATGCTGCCGCGGTGCACGACGAGCCCCGCGGGCCCGGGGATGGGGTTGCTGCCTTCGAACGGCTGCAGCGCCGCTCCGGTGGGCAGCGCCACGGCGGGCTCGATCAGGGTGGGCTGAGCCGGATAGGCCAGGCTCACGCGCGCCACCTTGCCACCGGCGGACGTGTCTCCCAGCAGGTTGCCGTACAGGCTCACCCAGAGCTGATCACCCAGCAGGGTCATGGCGAACGGGTTGGTGTTGGCGCCCAGGTCCAGGCTCGCCACCGCCGCCAGCCCCAGGCCGTCCGGGAAGCGCGTGCCGTCCACCGGCTGGGGCTTCGGCGCGGTCCTGCGCAGGAACGTCAGCAGCGTGTTGCTGGTGGAGTTGAGGACGTAGACGAAGGGATCCTTGACGAGCACCTGGTTGGGAGCGTTGCCGGTGCTCACCTCCTCGTTCAGCTTCGAGTAGTCCGTCAGCCGGGCCTGGCGCAGCTTCGTCGCGGCGTCGAGCACCAGCAGTACGTCCTGCGCCCGCGCCAGGGACTGCGGGCGGTCGCCCAGCGCGACGTTGGGGCCCTTGAGGTCCGAGCCGGCCTGGATGCCCACCACCTGGCCGGTGTTGAAGCACGCGGCGACGACGTCATAGCTGCACACGCCCGCCTTGCAGCTCTTCGCGTTGCCGCAGGCCTGCTCACACGCGCCGCAGTGGTTGGGGTCCGTCTGCAGGTCCACGCACGCATCACCGCAGCGCGACGAGGTGGTGAAGTCACAGGCCTCCTTGCACTGGCCGCCCTCGCACACCTGGCCGGTGGCGCACACCTGGCCGCCCTGCCCCGCGCAGCCGCCACAGTTGGCCGGGTCCGACGCGGTGATGGAGCACCGCGAGCCACACTGCGTGGCGTTCGGCGCGCACTGGCACCCGCCCGCCACGCACACCTCGGCCTGAGCGCACGCGTTGCCGCAGGCCCCGCAGTTCCGGTCGTCGCTGGAGGCATCCACGCAGGCGCCCGCGCACTCGGTGAGGCCCTCGCCACACTCCACTCCCTGGTCGGGGCACCCGGCCATCAGCAGCCCCAGGGCCGCTGTCGCCACCACCATCGCCAATCGCCGTCCGGGTGCCAGGTGCTGCATCCACGCCTGCGTGCTCATTCCGCGTCTGTCCTTTGTCTGGGGGAGGAAGAGGAGGGGCCGCCCAGCGCCACCGCCAGCGTCACGTAGGCGGAGCGGCCCGGAAGGGGGTAACCGTCGAGGTCCTCCGCGTGGGCATCGAAGAGGTTCTTCAGCTCCACGGAGAGGGTCAGCTCGGGCGTGCGCCCGAAGGTGCTCGACAGGCCGGTGTGGACGAAGGCCCGGCCCGGCAGCACGGCCTCCTCGGTGCGGTTGAGGAACTGCGAGGACTGCGCCGCCACCTCCACGCGCCCGGTGAGCCAGCGCGGGCCGCCGGACACCCGCGCGCTCAGCTTGTGGCGCGGCCGGTAGGGCAGCTGCTTGAGGTAGTAGCGCGGATCGTCCCGGAGGTTGCGCGAGGCCGACAGCGTGTAGCTCAGCGCGCCCGCCACCCAGGGGTGCGGCCGCCACTCGCCCTCGGCCTCCAGCCCCGCCACGCTCGCGGCGGCGAAGTTGTAGGGCCGCGCGGAGAAGGGCGGGTACAGCTCGTAGGCGATGAGGTCCTCGTAGAGGCTGTAGAAGCCCCCCACCGAGGCCAGCGAGCGGCCGGTGCGGTGCACCACCGCCGCGTCCACGTACAGCACGCGCTCCGGGCGCAGCTCGGGGTTGGGCAGCAGCAGCCCCTGGCGCACGTACAGCTCCGTCAACGAGGGGGCGCGGTGGGCCTGTCCTCCATTGGCGCGCAGCTCGAAGCCCGCGGGCAGCGTCAGCGTGGTGCCCAGCTTGGCGGAGAGCAGCGTGTGCCCGCCCACGCGCTCCAGCCGAAGCGAGGGCGCCAGCAGCAGCTTGCCGCCCCAAAGCAGCAGCTCGTCCATCACCATGGCGCTCAGCTGCGCCCGCCGGGTGCGCGAGCCCTGCACCGTGGAGGCCTCCACGCCGGTGACGGCCTCGCCCACCGCGGTGAGCACCGCCGACACGCCGTGCCGGCCCGCCAGCAGCGTGCGCGCCTCCAGCTCGCCGCCCAGCTGCCGCAGCAGCTGCGTGCCCTGCGTCACCTGGGCTCCACCGGACAGGCGCACCCGGTCCCAGCGCAGCCACGTGCGGCCAAAGCCGCTCACGCCCCCTAAGCGCCCCGAGAGGCGCAGCGTGGCCGCCGCCCGGCCCGTGCCCTGGCGCGCGTGCGCCGCGGGGTTGGTCGCCGTGCCCGCCAGCCCCCGCTCATCGAAGGACAGCTCGCCCAGCACGTCCGCCTCCACGCCCGCGCCCACCGCGCGCCGCAGCCGCAGCAGCCCGCCCGCGCCCTGGGCGTCATTGTTCGTCCGCTGGCGCTCGACGAGCGCGTCGTCCGGCAGCGCGGGGCTCGCGTCGAAGAGGAACGGGTAGTCCCCCGAGGAGCGCCCTCCATGAATGAGCACCAGGCCCTCGCCGCCCGCCAGCGGGCCAGTGGCGGACAACCACCCGAGCGCCGTGCCCCAGCTTCCGTAGGTGGCCTCCCCCGCCGCGCGCGCCTTGTCCCGGGGCCGCCGGGTGACGACGTTCACCACCCCGCCCAGGCCTCCGGAGCCATAGCGCGCCCCCGCGCCGCCGCGCAGCACCTCGAAGCGCTCCACCAGCGCCAGCGGCACGCGAGACAGGTCCGCCGCCCCACCCGCATCATTAAGAGGAATGCCGTCCAAGAGCAGCAGCGTCCCCGTCGCCGAGGCCCCGCGCACCACCAGGCTCTTGGCCTGCCCGTAGCCGCCGGTGTCCTGCACCACCACGCCCGGCGCCGTGGAGAGCACCTCGGCCGCGTCCTTCGCGGCGCCACCGAAGGCCGCCGTGTCGATGACGGTGAGCGCGCCCGTGGGGTCACGCTGGCTGGCCGCCTCCGGAGGCTCCGTGGGAGGCGGGGCCCGCACCTCCACCGTGGGCACGGTGATGGGCTCGGCGACGGGCGGCGCGGACACCGGCTCCGTCTGCGCCCACGCGGCCGCGCCGAGGATGAACGCCAGGCACACGCCAGCCCGGGCGAGGAAGGACTGCCCCATGCTCCGCCTTCCGCTCTCTCCATCGAAGAGAGAAGGCCAACCGGCGCCCCCTGGGGGACGGCCGAACCTCTGGGCAGGTCTCCTGGCTCATGGGCTCCGGCGTGAGAGCGCACGCTGCGCCTCTCCGGAAGGAGCCCTCACCCTTCCCCTGGAGCCGGGCTCCAGAGTGGGACTGCCGAGGACCCCGGCCCTGACCGACAGGGCTGCCCAAATACAGTGGCGGGACCGCGCCGGACTTCCACCGGCTTCCCTCTTGCGTGCCCGACGTGGGCACCCAAAGGCGCGCCCCTTCTAGGGGCTCACACCGCGTGCGTCAAGCGCACCGGGGGCGCTGTCCACCGCGCGCGCACATACTGTTCAAACGCCGCCGCCTGGAGGAACGCCACCTCCACGCCGCCAAAGCGCAGCGCCGCCCGCTCGAACAGCGGCATGGGCCGGCCCGGGACGATGATGACGCCAGCCAGGAAGGTGCCGTTGTGGCTCTCGGCATCCACCACGTGCCACATGCCCGTGTGCGGCTCCTTGCGGAACATGGCGTGGGTGCGCGAGACGGTGGCCTCCTCCAGGACGATGTCATTGTCGAGACCGCGACCCACGGTGATCTCCCGTACACCGGGGGTGCGCTTGCGCAGCTCCAGCACCAGCGGCTCCTCGGGGGTGGGCCTGCGCAGCCGGGTGTTGGCCTCGGTCGATTCGACGAAGCCCCGGTAGGGATCGGGCCGGTTTGGCGACTCCCACACCAGCACCGGCCACTGAATGGACCGGAGCACCGACTCACGATCATGCATCATCTGTGAAGCCAGCACGGAGAACCTGAGCGCCACGCCGCCACCCTCCCGCACACCATGACAGGGGCGAAAGCTGCGCACGCTGCCCCATGGCGACCAGTCCCCCTGGCGCGAACGTGAACCTGGCAACAGATGGCTTCAGCGCCCGGGCGGGGCGGCGCGCAGCTCGCGGCTGACGCGCTCGGCCTCGCGGAACACGCGCATGAAGTTGCCGCCGAGGATCTTGTGGACCTGCTCGGGGGTGTAGCCGCGCTCCAGCAGGGCCTCGGTGATGCGGGGCAGGTCCGCCACCGAGTCGATGCCCTCGGGCAGCGAGGTAATCCCGTCGAAGTCCGAGCCCAGGCCCACGTGGTCCACGCCGGCCACCTTGGCCACATGATCAATGTGGTCGATGAGCGACTCGAGCGGCGGGCGCGGCAGCCTGGCGACCCACTCGCGCTCGGCGGCCAGGTAGGCCTGCAGGGCCACCGCGGGCGGGGACTTCTTGTGCCGGGCCTTCACGGCGGCCATCGCGGCCTCGCGCGCGGGCACCTGGGCGGTGAAGGCCTTGTTGTACTTCTCGTCGATGAAGGCCGAGAAGAAGTTGATCATCACCACCCCACCGTTGGCGGTCACCGCGCGCAGCATCTCGTCGGTCATGTTGCGCGGGTGGTGGGTGAGCGCGCGCGCCGACGAGTGCGAGGCAATCACCGGCGCGCGTGACACCTTGAGCGCGTCGAAGAACGTCTTGTCCGACACGTGGGACACATCCACCAGCATCCCCAGCCGGTTCATCTCGCGCACCACCTCGATGCCGAACGGCGTCAGCCCGTTGTGGTGCTTCACCTTGGAGTCCTTGATGTCGCCCGAGGCGTCCGCCCACTCGTGCGTGTTGCTCCACGTCAGGGTCATGTACCGCACGCCCAGCCGATAGAAGGCGCGCAAGAGCCCCAGGTCATTCTCGATGACGTGGCCCCCCTCGATGCCCATCAACGTGGCGAGCTTCCTGGGCTTGCTCTGGCGCGCGTCGCTGATGTCCTGGGCGGACAGGGCGAGCACCATCTGGTCCGGGTGGCGCTCGAGCTGGCGGTACACGGCGTCAATGAGCCGCAGGGCGCGGTGGGAGTAGCGGCCCGCGTGCGCCCGGGGGTCCACCCAGATGGAGAAGAAGACGCCGCCCAGGTTGCCCGCGCGGGCCTTGCCCAGGTCCACGTGGCCCTCGATGACGGGCGTGTCCGAGCCCAGATCGAACTCCTCGTCCAGCAGGCGCAGGGGCGTGTCCATGTGGCCATCGACGATGAGGGCCGACTGGTGCACTTCGCGCGCGTCCGGCGCGGCCGGGGGTGCCGCGAGCAGCAGCAGGGCAACGAGCAGAGAGGGGCTCAAGCGGGGCTCCTTCAGACAGGGTGACGAGGCCGTTGCTCTATCCCACGGGTGGGCACCGTCCGCGAACGGCTCGCTTCCGTCCACGCCCGCGGACTGCCTGACCAGGTGTCCCCTCGGGCTCGCGGGTGAGCGGGGGTTGGCACGGCGGCTGCTCTAGGCGGGGAGGACCTCAGGCGGTCAACGCCCGTGAGGCGCCCGCGCCATTGGTGGCGCGGGAAGGCAGAGGAGCGAGGTAGAGGATGTTGACGGCGGGAAAGCGGTTGGCGGTGTTCTCCATTCGGGAGGGCAAGGGCGGAAGCATCTGGGTGCGGGCGGGCAGCGCCTTCGTGAACAAGGACGGCTCGCTCAACGTGCTGCTGGACGTGCTGCCCCTGGACGGCAAGCTGCACGTGCGCGAGGCGGCCGAGAAGCGCGACGCGGCGCAGGCCTCCAGCGGGCGCTACGGGGCCGACACGGGGCTGGAGTCGGCGCTGGTGGAGGGCCACTCGTGAGCGCGCGCAGGGTGGGCACGGGGCTGAGCCTGCTGGTGCTCGGGCTGGCGCTGCTGGGGCCCGGGGAGGCCGAGGCGGGCCGCGGCCGCACCCAGTACTCGGGGGTGGTGAACCTCAACCAGGCCACCGAGGCCGAGCTGGACCAGCTGCCGGGTGTGGGCATGAAGGCAGCGCAGCGCATCATCTCCCACCGGGAGAAGCGGCCCTTCCAGCGTGTGGAGGAGCTGGTGAAGGTGAAGGGCTTCGGAAAGAAGAAGTTCGAGAAGCTCAAGCCCTACCTGACGCTTACCGGGGAGACGACTTTGAAGGCGCAGAAGCCCCCCGCCCCGGAGCCCGCCCAGAAGAAGAAGCCGAAGCGCTGAGCGGCTGCCCTCCAGGCCGCTCCGGTGCCGTGGTGGCCGGAGCGGCCTTTTTGGACGCATTGCGTTATAATGTTTCCCGACTCGTCAGGTTGTTTGAACGGTTGGTACCCGGCTTGCCCTTCGTGGGCAGACATTCGATCTTCTGGGTGAGGCACCACTCAGCCAGCGCTACAACCGGGTGATGGGCGGCGACACGGAGGCGGAGTTGAAGGAAACTGAAACAATGAAGGACATGGACGAGAGCAGTGAGCCCTCCCTCGAGGAGCAGGAAAAGCCTCGCGGGCCCCAGTTGGGCGACGTCCTGGATTTCATGCGGCTGCTGTGGGCGGTGGACCACGGGCTGCAATCCACCTCCAAGCGCATGGAGACGACCCTGGGAGTCACGGGTCCGCAGCGGCTGGTGGTGCGGCTGGTGGGCCGCTTCCCGGGCATCACCGCTGGGACGCTGGCGCAGATCCTCCATGTTCACCCCAGCACGCTGACCGGGGTGCTCAAGCGGCTGGAGAAGCGCGGGCTGCTGGAGCGCAAGTCGGATCCGCTCGATGGGCGCAAGGCGCTGTTTGCCCTGACCGAGGCGGGCCGCGGGCTGGACACGCCCGCCGCGGGCACGGTGGAGGCGGCGGTGCAGCGGGTGCTCTCGAGGATGACCCGGGCGCGCATCCTCCATACCCAGGACGTGCTCACCGCGCTGGCGGAGGAGCTGGGAGGTAACCCCACGGCGAGCGACCCCTCGTCTGCTGCCTCGGTACGCCGTTCTGCCGTGCGCTGAACCCCTGCCCCGCCGGGGCTTCCACCGCCCGACACAGCGCCCAGGGTATTGGCCCCAGCCGGTGATGGGGCCGCGCGCGAGGGCGGAGCTTGCTACACAATCAGGAAATAGGCGGCCCACCTGCGGGTTGCCTCGCCACTGAGTGGACGAGACTGTGAACGTAGAAACCCCGCAGACCCCAGGTCCTGAAGTCCCACCCCCACCTCCGCCCACACCGCCCGTGGCTCCGGCCGTCAACCGGGTCTCCGTGTATGGGCACCAGGTGCGGGCCACGCTCGAAGTCGTGCGGGCGCGCCAACGGCGCCAGCTCTGGCTCGAGGGGGGCCTGCTGGGCGTGTGCGCCCTGCTGGTGCTGGGGGTGGCCGGAGGCTTCCTCGGGCTCGTCGCGCCGGACCTGGGCCGGTGGCTGCTGATCCTGGCCCCGCTGGTGGCGGTGGGCGTGGCGTGCGCGCTGGGCCTCCTGTTGTCGCGCAAGCTGGTGGGAGACGACGAGCGCACCGCGCGCCTGGTGGGGCTGCGCCAGCCGGAGCTGTCACTGGACGTGCTCGCCGCGGTGGAGCTGTCGCGCAACGGCGCGGAGGGGGCCCAGTCCCCCATGCTGACCGACGCGTTCCTGCGGATGATGGACTTCCGCATGCGCTTCGTGCGGCTGGAGCGCGTGGTGGACCGCAAGCGGGTGAAGCGGGCCGCGCAGGTGCTGGGCGCGCTGGTGCTGGCGGTGGCGGTGACCATGGTGCTGGCGGGCGACAAGTGGCGCGCGGGCGTGGTGAAGGGCTGGGAGGCGGCGCGCGAGCCCGGCACCACCGCGGAGAAAGAGCCCATCACCGGAGACATCGAGCTGACGTACCGCTACCCCGCCTACACGGGGCTCACGCCGCGCACGGTGGCGGGCTCCAATGGCGAGGTGAGCGCGCCGGCGGGCACCGAGGTGGTGCTCAAGACGCGCTCGGTGCAGCCGGTGGTGCGCGCGGAGCTCGTCGTCAACGACGAGACGCTGCCCCTGAAGGTGGAGGGCGGGCGTGAGCTGAGCGGCTCGTTCGTGGCGAAGAAGAGCGGCCACTACCGCTTCGTCTTCTACGACAAGGGCACCAAGCCCGCGAAGGTGGGCCCGGACATCGTGCTCAACGTGGAGGCGGACGCCCCGCCCCAGGTGACGCTGCTCACCCCGGCCGCCGAGCTGGAGGTGGACCCCGGCCAGGAGGTGGGGCTGAAGTTCGAGGCCATCGACGACTACGGCCTGGGCGAGGTGGCGCTGGTGTTCCGCACGCCCGGCTCGGTGGAGGAGACGCGCGTGCCGCTGCCGCGCGACGACGGCCGGCGCACCAAGGGCACCCACAACTGGAACCTGGGCACCCTCGACAAGGTGAAGCCGGGCGACCGCATCACCTACCACATCGAGGCGAAGGACAACGACGCCGTCGAGGGCCCCAAGCGGGGCGTCAGCCGCACCCACGTGCTGAAAATCTACAGCGCCGCCGAGCACCGCCGCGCCGCGCTGGACAAGGCCGAGGCGCTCTGGGGCCGGCTGGTGGACCACCTGGCCGATCGGCTCGAGAGCCCGGACCGCGAGAAGGAGAAGGACCTGGAGCGTGTCACCGTGGGCATGAAGGTGGACGCCAGCGGCCAGCAGCTGGTGGGTGACATGCGGGGCCTGGCCCAGTCGCTGGCGCGCGAGCGCGACGCGCCCCAGGAGCTCGTCACCGCGCTGCTGAACATCGCCGACGGCATGTCGAAGAAGATCACCACCACCTCGGACTTCCGCCGCCTGTTCCTGCGCACCCTCAAGTCGCGCACCGAGGACTGGGGCACCGGCACCCGGCTGACCAAGGCGGTGGAGGACGAAATCGAGGAGACCGAGAAGCACATCCTCTACCTGGAGTCGCTGCTGGACCGGCACAAGCTGGAGGCGCTGCGCGAGATGACCGAGGAGCTCAACGCCCAGCGCAAGGACCTGGCCAGCCTCATCGAGCAGTACAAGAACAGCCCCACCGAGGAGGGGCGCCAGCAGGTGCTGCAGGAGATTCAGCAGCTGCGCGAGCGCATCGCCCAGCTGATGCAGCGCATGGCGGAGATGCGCCGGGGCATCCGCGACGAGCACATCAACGCCGAGGCGCTGGCGGAGATGGTGAAGGACCAGGACGTGTCCAGCGCGCTGGATGACGTGGAGCGGCTCATGCGCGAGGGCAAGGCGGACGAGGCGCTGGCCAAGCTGCAGGAGCTGTCCATGCAGATGGACGACATGCTGCAGGGGCTCAACAAGGCCCAGGAGCAGCTGGGCGGCGAGCAGTACCAGGAGCTGTCTCAGAAATACAACGAGTTCATGGGCGAGCTGGGCAACACCCTGCAGGAGCAGCAGAAGGTGGCCGACGCCACCAAGGCCCTGCGCGACAAGGCCCGCGAGCAGAACAAGGACAAGCTGACCGAGCGCGGCCAGGCGATGAAGGACGAGCTGCTCAAGCAGGTGGAGCAGGTGCAGAAGAACTACAAGGAGCTGCAGCCGGAGCAGCTGCACCGGCGCGCGGCGGGCACGGTGTCCGAGGCCCAGGCGGAGCTGCAGAACCTGGAGAACGCGCTGAAGGCGGACGCGTTCGATCTGGCGGCGGACTCGGCCCAGCGCGCCGAGGACATGGCCCAGCAGCTGGCGGAGATGGGCGAGCACCAGCGCAAGCTGGACGAGATGTTCGGCAACCCCGAGCAGGCGCGCGAGGAGTCGGCCAAGCTGGCCGAGCAGCTGCAGAAGGACGCGAGCAAAATGGGCGAGGTGAGCCAGAAGCTGCAGTCGCTCTTCCCGCAGCCGGGCTCGCAGCTCAGCCAGCAGGAGCGCCAGCAGCTGCAGCAGCTGTCCGAGCAGCAGGGCAAGCTGGAGCAGCAGGCCCAGGGCCTGCGCCAGAAGATGGAGGAGATGCAGCAGATGGCGCCCGTCTTCGGCGAGGAGGCCGGCCAGCAGATGGAGCAGATTGGCCAGCGCATGGGCGAGGCCGCGCAGCGCATGGAGGGCAAGGACCCCGGGCGCGGCTACGGCCAGCAGCAGGCCGCGCTGGATGGGCTCAAGCGCTTCCAGCAGCAGATGCAGCAGAGCCAGCAGGGCCGCAAGGGCGGGCTGCCGCTGCCCATGGGCGCCGGCCGCCGGCAGGGCGAGGGACAGAACCCCCGCGACAAGGTGGAGCTGCCCGACGAGGACGCCTTCCAGGCGCCCAAGGAGTTCCGCAAGGACCTGCTCGACGCGATGAAGCAGGGGGCCCCTGAGCGTTACAGGGAACAGGTGAAGCGCTACTACGAGGAGTTGGTGAAGTGAGCCGCCACGATATGAGCCGCCACGGTATGAGCCGCCATCTCATGGCGAGGAGCATCTTCTGCGCGCTGGCGCTGTGCCTGACGCTGGGGCCCGTGGCCGCCCACGCGCAAGAGGAGCCTTCCCTGCGCGAGCAGGTCAAGACGCTCATGGAGAAGGTGGAGCAGGGGCTGGACTCCTGGGACGTGCCGGCGGCCCGGCGCGCGCTGACGGAGCTCGAGGAGATCATCCCCGGCGGCATGGAGCCGCTGAAGTACTTCCACGGCCGCGTCGCCTTCGAGGAGGGCCGCTATGACGACGCGGTGAAGTACCTCACCGAGGCCAAGGTCGAGGACAAGCCCAGCAGCTACCTGCGGCTGGCCAAGGACACGCAGGCCATTCTCCGGGGCCACCTGCGCACCGAGAGCGAGCACTTCATCTTCATCTACCCGCCGGGCAAGGACGAGATCCTGGTGCCCTACGCGATGGAGACGCTCGAGTCCATCTACCGGGCCATGGTGGAGGACCTGGGGTGGGTGCCCCAGGGGAAGATTCGCGTGGAGGTGGTGAACAACGCGCGCGACTTGTCCCGCACGAGCACCCTGTCCTACGAGCAGATCCGCACCACGGGCACCATCGCCATCTGCAAGTTCAACAAGATCATCGTCACCAGCCCCAAGGCGGTGGCGCGCGGCTATGACTGGCAGGACACGCTGGCGCACGAGTACGTGCACCTGGTGGTCAGCCAGATGAGCTCCAACGCGGTCCCCATCTGGCTGCACGAGGGGCTGGCCAAGTACCTGGAGTCGCGCTGGCGCGGCCCGGGCGGGCTGTCGATGACGCCCTCCACGCAGGCGCTGCTGGGCAAGCGGGTGAAGGCCGACACGCTGGTGCCCTTCGAGAAGATGAGCCCCTCCATCGCCATGCTGCCCACTGCGGAGGACGCCGCCCTGGCCTTCGCCGAGGTGTACTACGCCATCGACTACATTCAGCAGACCAAGGGCACCAAGGGCCTGCGCACCATCGTTCAGGAGATGCGCAACGGGCTGTCCGACAAGAAGGCGGTAGAGGCCGCCACGGGCATGCCCTTCGCGCTCTTCGAGAAGGCGTGGCTGGCGCACATCAAGAAGCAGCCGTTCCCCAAGGAGCTGCTGCCCCCGGACAAAGTGGTGCTGCAGGAGGACGCCAAGGAGAAGGACCCTTCGAAGAAGGGCCGGGAGATCTCCTTCGGAGACTTCATGGAGGTGCAGGAGGTGCCGGCGCGCAAGTACGCGCACCTGGGAGAGCTGCTGCGCGAGCGCAACCGCATCAAGGCCGCCTCCGAGGAGTACGCCAAGGCGCACCGCATCGTCGGGGACAAGTACGAGTCAGTGTCCAACAAGTACGCGCTGACGCTGCTGGAGCTCAAGCGGCTGGAGGAGGCCGAGCAGGTGCTGCGGGGCTCACTGCGCATGCACCCGGGCTCGCCCACCACCAACGTGCACCTGGGCCGCATCCTGCTGTTCCGCAAGCAGTACGAGAAGTCCAAGGCGGCCTACCTGGAGGCGCTGGGCACCAACCCGTTCGATCCGGAGATCCACGTGGCGCTGATGCGCATCCACAACAACCTGGGAGAGTCGGCGCTGGCCTCGCGCGCCCGCGATGCGGCCATCGCGCTCACCGGGGTGAAGGGCTCCGACATCATCCAGATGTCCGGGGACTTCCTGCGCCAGGAGCGCGAGCTGGCCGACATCAACATCCCCTCGGCCGATGACGCTCCGGCGGCCACCGAGCCCGCGAAGGACGGCGGCAAGTAGGCCCGGGCGGCGCTCAGCAGACCTTGGCGAAGACGAAAGTCTTTCCCAGCGTCTCCATGCCGCCTGTGCCCGCCATGTTGGCCACCAGCGCCAGCACATCCGGCGCCTGCTCCACGTGCCGGGACACCAGGTAGAAGCACTCCACCGCGGCCCGGTCCAGCACCGCCTGAGCGTCCCCGGGCGCGGGTGAGCCGCCCTGCCCCTGGGCGCACAACGCGGCCACGTCCGGGTGCCCCACCAGCGTCAGGCGCAGCATCGCCACGCGCAGCGCCAGCCGGAACACGTAGGCCTGCAGGCCTGGGGCCTCGGTGAAGGGCGAGCGCAGCCACTGGTTCACGCCGTAGTTCAGGAAGTACTGCTCCACGCGCGGGCCGTGCAGCGCCTCCAGCCGCTGCCACCGCGCGAGGTACTCGCGCCACGCCGCGTCCGGTGAGCCCCCGGCCTCCTCGGAGCCCCAGAGCGAGCCCAGCACCTTGCCGACGAACGGGCCAAAGCGCTCGCCTCGCGCCACCGCGCGCCGCGCCTTCAACATCGACGCGAGCAGCCCCGCGCTGGGCGCTCCGGGAAACTCCAGCGCGCGGAAGTCCTGGTGCATCGCCTCGAGCGCCTCGGGCAGCTCGAAGAGCCGCAGCAGCTCCGTCACCCCTTGCGCGGCCTGCTCGGCGCTGCCCGCGAAGGGCTCTTCGCCGCGAAAGACGGCGTCCAGCCGGAACGCCAGCTGTCCCAGCAGCGACAGCCGCGAGGAGAGCGGAAGCTCGCCCCGCCGCAGCAGCCGCAGCGCCGCGCCCCGAATGGCCTCGGCGTGAATACGGTAGACGTCCTCCGGCTCGCCCGGCAGCGGCCTGGCCACCTCCAGCCGGGGCACCTCCTCCTCGGGCCCGGGCACCCAGTCCACCGCGCCCTCCTCCAGCAGCAGCCGCCGCGCCATCTCCGGACAGGCCAGCGAGGCGGCCACCTCCACGTGCTCGTTCCACTTCCAGACGATGCGCGGAAAGGTGACGCACGGATCCGGCAGCACCCGCGGCCCATGCACCCGGTGCAGTGAGCACAGCCGCGTCGTATCCAGAAAGGGACAGGTGCCGTCGGAGCGCATTTCTATGACGGCACGCTCCGCGGGTGGTGCCTCGGGGTTGAGCCGCACGAACGCGGCCACCCGCTCCGCGTCCGGTCCACCCGCGACCACCTCGCGCATGCGCGGCAGATGTTGCTCAGTGATCGGCACGCGAAGCCCGACACAGCAAGTGTCCTCACACCGGTCGGCGAGGCACTGAAAGTCCAAAACATGTTTCACGAATCGGGCAGTCACCCGTGGAGCATACCGCGCCCGCGCCCCCACGCGCCGAGGGCCCCAGGAGCAGCGCAAGCACGCTCGCACGCTGTCACGGGAAAGCTGTCGTGACAGCCGAGTCTTTCTCGCGAGCACACCCTGACCCACGACTTCCCAATCTTCCAGAAAATGCTCATTCCTTGAGTCAGCGGTCACCGCGGGATCGCCCCTCCCTCTCTCACCCGAAAAAATTCAGGAGTGTGTTTATGAAAGCACGTGCGCTGCCGTGGCTTGGTGCGTGTGTTGTTTTGATCGGCGTGGCGTCGAGCCAGGCCTGGGGCTCGCCGCAGGCAACGCGGCGTCCCCCACCCACCTCCGGGCCCACGTTCAACATCCGTGTCGACGCGAAGACGAACCTGCGTCCCATCTCACCGGAAATTTACGGTGTTTCTTTTGCCACCGCGTTGCAGCTGACGGATCTGAACATCTCGCTCAACCGCAATGGCGGTAACCACACCAGCCGCTACAACTGGCAGCAGAACGCCTCGAACCGGGGCGCGGACTGGTACTACCAGAGCGTGCCCGAGGGAGACGGCACGGCGGGCGGCGCGGTGGACGCCTTCATCTCGGCCAGCCGGAGCGCCGGGGCGCAGCCGATGATCACCATCCCCACGCTGGGCTGGGTGGCGAAGCTGGGGCTGGCGCGCACGAAGCTGTCCAGCTACTCCATCCTCAAGTATGGGCCGCAGCTGGACAGGGATTGGCAGTGGTTCCCGGACGCGGGCAACGGCGTGGCGCTCACGGGCCAGCCCATCACGGGCAACAACCCCTATGACGCCAACACGCCGGCGGACCCCACGTTCCAGCAGGCGTGGGTGCGCCACCTGGTGAGCAAGTGGGGCACGGCGGCCCAGGGCGGCACGCGCTACTACATCCTCGATAACGAGCCGAGCCTGTGGCACCTGAACCACCGGGACGTGCGCGGCACGGGCGCGACGATGCGCGAGGTGCGCGACCGGATGTTCGCCTACGGCGCGGCGGTGAAGGCGGTGGACCCGGGCGCGCAGCTGGTGGGCCCGGAGGAGTGGGGCTGGAGCGGCTACTTCTACAGTGGGTATGATCAGCAGTACGCGCGCAACAACGGCTACCCGCCCATCTCCACCTTCCCGGACCGGGCGGCCAACGGGTACTGGGACTACATGCCCTGGCTGCTGGATCAGCTGCGCCAGGAGGCCTCACGCACGGGCCGCCGGACGCTGGACGTGTTCACCCTGCACTACTACCCGCAGGGCGGCGAGTTCAGCAACGACACCTCCAGCACCATGCAGCTCAAGCGCAACCGCTCCACCCGCTCGCTGTGGGATCCGAACTACACGGACGAGACGTGGGTGAATGACCGGGTGCAGCTCATCCCGCGGATGCGCCAGTGGGTGAACACGTACTACCCGGGCACGCGCATTGGCATCACCGAGTACAACTGGGGCGCCGAGAACCACATCAGCGGCGCCATTGCCCAGGCGGACCTGCTGGGCATCTTCGGCCGCGAGGGGCTGGACATGGCGGTGCGCTGGGGCACGCCCGCCTCGAGCTCGCCCACGTACAAGGCCTTCAAGCTGTACCGCAACTATGACGGCCAGCGCTCCACCTTCGGGAACACGAGCGTGGCGGCCCTCGCGCCGGACCCCGACAACGTGGCGGCCTACGCCGCGCTGCGCTCGGCGGACGGGGCGCTCACCATCATGGTGGTGAGCAAGTTCCTCTCGGGCAGCGCCAACGTCAACCTGGACCTGCTGGGCTTCAACGCCACCGGGCCCGTGCAGGTGTGGCAGCTCAACTCGGCCAACACCCTGGCGCGCCAGGCGGACCTCCGGGTGTACGAGTCGCGAGTGACCGCGGTGGTGCCCGCCAGCAGCGTCACCCTCTTCGTGGTGCAGGGCCCCACGCCCCTGCGCTAGGCCGTGCCGGGAGGCTCACCGGAGACGCGGTGAGCCTCCCAGTCGCATTGGGGACTACGGCTTACGGCGGCGCGAGCGCAGCAGCGCGCCCAGGCCCAGCAGGGCCAGCGCGCTGAACGCCGCGCCGCCACCCGCCGCGCACCCGCCCGCATCCAGCGGAGTGTTCGCGATGGGCACCGGCGGAGACGGCCGCTGGTTCTGCACGAACACCGCCGTGGTGCGCGCCGGCACCGTGAAGCTGCCGGTGGCCGCATCGAAGGCCGACGAGCGGGCCACCGGGTCCGTGGAGTCCTTCAGCACCGGGTGCAGCTCCAGGCGCGCGTCCTTGAGGCTGCTGACCGAGATGCGCTGCTCCTCGTCCGCGCCGTTGAAGAGCACCACCGCCTGCTCGTACTCGCCCAGGCGGGCGAACCTGTCGCCCTCGATGGTCATCACGACGAGGCCGGGCAGCTGGTTTACGCCCGTGTTCTCGAAGCGCACGCGCCGCTGAATGTCGCCCGCGGTGCGCAGCCGGAACAGCGCCGAGCTCTTGCGGATGCGGATCATCTCCTCGAAGTGCTCGAGCGAAGCCTTGATGTGCGCGGGCGTCGCCTTGAGCGCGGGGTCGGCCAGCAGCGGCTTCATCAGGGCCCACTTGTCCTGGTTGTCGGCGGCCGGAGGCAGGCCCACGCCCCAGTTGTTGCTCTGGTAGGTCCAGTCCACCCGGTTGAACCAGTCACCCGAGTTGTAGCTGTTGCGGTCCATGGACTTGGAGCGCAAAAGCTCGTCACCCGCGTGGAAGAAGGGGATGCCCTGGCTGAGCGCCACCAGCGCCATGCCCAGGTTGTGCATGCGCACGCGCTGGTCCATCGAGGCGGTGCGCGGCGCCTTGAGCTGCACGGCGTCGAACAGCGTCTCGTTGTCGTGCGCGGACACGTAGGTGATGACCTCCTGCGGGTCCAGCGTGTAGCCGGCGGGATCGCCCCCGTAGCGCACCTGGGCGCCCGTCACCCGCTCGCCCGCGGCGGAGGTGAAGGAGTAGTCACGCAGGTTGCCCGCCAGGCCCACCCGGATGCGGTCCATGTGCTGCAACAGCAGCGACTTCTGCTGCTCGGGGGTGCCCTGGTTGGTCTCGTTCGGGTCGGAGAACAGGCCGCTGATGAAGCCCTGCTCCTGCAGCCCGCTGAAGGGGCCACCGCCGCGCGCGGCGTCGCGCAGCCGGTCGCTGAAGGTGCCAATGCCCGTGCCCGGCATGTTCAGCTGCGTGGCGTTCACCCCGCGGGCGTTGCCGGCCACCTCGCCGAAGTTCCAGCCCTCGCCGTACACGTAGATGGCGCTGCCGTTGACTCCGTCCTTCGCCACGGTGAGCGCGTCCAGCGCCGCGCGCACCTTGAGCATGTTGGACTTCATGTGGTGGCCCATCAGGTCGAAGCGGAACCCGTCCACCTTGTAGGCCTTCGCCCACGTCACCAGCGAGTCCACCATGAGCTTCTCCATCATGGCGTTCTCGGTGGCGGTGTTCTGGCAGCACGTGGAGGTCTCGATGTTCCCGTCCGCGTTGAGCCGGTGGTAGTAGCCCGGGACGATGCGGTCCAGCACCGACTTGGGGTCCTGCCCCGCCGAGGCGGTGTGGTTGTAGACGACGTCCATCACCACGCGCAGGCCGCGCTGGTTCAGCGCGCTCACCATCTCGCGGAACTCGACGATGCGGGTGGGGCCCTCGGGGTTGGTGGAGTAGCTGCCCTCGGGCACCGTGTAGTGGAACGGATCATAGCCCCAGTTGAAGCCGTCCGCGTCGCGCACCGCGGTGATGGCCGCCTGCTGCATCTCGGAGTCCGGCGGGAACGAGGACAGGTCCCCCGCGGGCTGCGCCTGCTCGGCCCGGTTCTCGTTGATGGTGGCGATGTCGAACACCGGCAGCAGGTGCACGTGCGTGACGCCCGCGTTGGCCAGCCGCGCCAGGTGACGGGTGCCGTTGCTGTCGCGCGTGAAGGCCTTGAAGGTGCCGCGCTCGTTCTCCGGCACGCTGGCGTCGCTCATGCTGAAGTCGCGCACGTGCAGCTCGTACAGGACGATGTCCTCGGGCGCCGCCAGCGGCGGCTTGGGCACCGCGGCGAAGCCCGGCGGCGCGAGCGTCGGATCATTCAGGTCGACGAGCTGGCTGCGCGTGCTGTTCATCGACAGGCTCACCGAGTACGGATCGGTGACGCGGTTGGTCACCACCGCGTTGGACTTCCGGGCGAACACCTCCACCTCATAGAGGTAGAACCTGTTCTTCCACGCGGCGGTGCCCGTGGTGGACCACTCGCCCTTGCTGCCCGCCGTCATGGCGACAGTCTCGGAGGGCGTGGCGGACGTCGAATCATCGAACAGCAGCAGCGCCACCTTGCGCGCGGTGGGCGCCCAGACGCGCAGCGTGGGCACACCGTTGTTGTCGAAGGTGGGGCCCAGCGCGCCGGTATAGGTGTAGAGCGAGTCCAGCACCCCGGCCAGCTGCAGCGAGGTGGCGTCCACCACCGTGGTGCCCACGGTGGCCGACACGGCCAGCTGCCCCTTGAGGTAGCGCGGCACGTTGGCCAGCTCCGCCGCCGGCACCTTGAGCGCCAGGTGGTTGGCCAGGTGCGGGTAGCGCTCGCGCAGCTCGGCGCTCAGCCCCATCGGGTCGCGCGTCAGGGTGATGGCGGCGCCATTCTCCACGCCGGTGGCGGTGAGGTTCATCGCGCCGGTGGGGTCATGGTGCAGCTTGAAGGTGGCGTTGGTCACGGTGGCGTCGGGGCTCCAGGCCACCGTGTCCGCCGTCACCCAGTGCGCCCGCGCCAGCAGCAGATCGCCCGAGGCCTGGCCCTCGCCCCTGATGGTCATCTTCTTGCTGTTCGAGTCGAAGGTGAACGTCACCTGCTGCCCCGCCGTCTGCACGGTGAAGCCGATGTTGCTGCCACCCGGCGCGCCGTTGGCGCCGTAGTTCTCGTCCCAGCTCTCATTGATGGCCACCTTGCCTTCGTAGGCGCCCGGCGGCAGCGCGTTGGTGATCAGCACGAAGATTCCGTCGCCGTCCGGATCCTGCAGCCACGTGCGCAGGCAGTCCGGCTGCCAGTCGCCGGGGCAGCCCAGCTCGCTCTGGAAGTTGCCCGGAGCTACCGCGATGCGGCGCACGTTGTCGCTGACGAACTTGCTGTTCGGATCGAAATAGAACTTCACCGAACGGGGCGCGGCCAGTGTCAGGGTGATGTCCGCGCCACCGGGGCCACCGTGCGTGGTGGTGGCGGCGTTCTCCACGGCGGCGATCTTGTACTTCCAGGTGCCCGCCGGCACGGTGAAGCTCTTCTGCCAGACGCCATCGCCGGCATCGAGCTCCAGGCGGGTGGTGGTGCATGCGGGATCCGAGTCGCTGGCGCAGCCCAGCTCGCTCTGAAGGTCACCCACCAGGGTGACGCTGCTCGGGGCCGCGGCGGCATGCCACGGCAATGACACGGCGGCGAGCAACGCGCAGAGCGCGAGCGGACGCACCGGTAACAGTGAAAGACGGGAAGCTCTCAGGACACACCTCCGGGGGTTTTTGAAAGCCGGGAGGGTTTAACGGCGTAGAGGGCAAGCGTCCAGGCCCCCTCTCCATCTCCTGGCCTCTCTCCCCTTCTTTCCGCGATTAACGGGAGTCAGCCCTGGCTCCCCTGCCTGCTCCTCGTTGGTGCAGGCCAGGGTTGCGAGCCATCGCGTTGCGTCTCCACCGTGCCCGTGGATGGGCGGCGTGGTCCGCCCCATACACAGGATGAGCGCGCATGAAGAAACTCGCGGGGCTGGCAGTGTTAGGCATGACGTGGCTGGTGGGGTGCGCGACGGATACGAGCGGGATGGGACACTCCTCGGACATGGGCACACCGTCCAATGTCGTGGCCCGTAACCCCAGCCTCGCCTCGGGCGAGGGCGGCCTGCTCATCGAGGGCACCGTCATCTCTGACAGCAAGGACGCGCTGCTCATCCAGGACGATGACGGCATTCAGCGCGCGCTGCGCGTGGATGAGCAGACGCTGTTCAGCCACGAGGGTGGCGGCCCCATCGCCCGCAGGTTCCTGGAGCCTGGCTCGCAGGTGCGCACCTCGTGGGACTACAACAACAAGGAGCGCATCGCCCTCGAGGTCATCATCCTCAATGACGCCGGCCGCGAGCAGCCCAACGCCTGGCCTGAAGATCCCTCGCCTTACCGCAGGGACCCGTAGCGTAGGAACGCACTGCGTCAGACGCCGCGCGTCATGTCCGTTTCACAAGGGCGTGACGACGCGGCGCATTATCAATGCGCGCGGGGTGCGGGTGACCTGAGAAGTCCATCCGTCCACGAGACAGACAGTTCACCTGCACACCGTTCTGTGAAACAGTCCCGCGCGCATGCTGGTCCCCCCGCCCCGTAGCCTGGCCACCGAGCGCATGGTTCGACCCGGCGCGTCGGCGTTGGCGCTGCTGCTCGCGCTCCACCTGGCGAGTTGCGCGCATACCGCGCCTGCCGCCGAGCCCGCACCCGCCCCAGCAAGTCCTCCCGAGGCCGCGGCTCCCCCCGCCGCACCGGCTCCCGCTCCCGCGCCGCGCCGCTGGGCCGACGAGATCCTCTACTTCGTCGTGGTGGATCGCTTCGCGGACGGAGACGCCAACAACAACCTCAAGGTGGACGTGTCCGCGCAGGGCACCTTTCACGGTGGCGACCTCAAGGGCCTGCTGCAGCAGCTGGACGAGCTGTCCTCGCTGGGCGTGACGGCGCTGTGGATCACCCCGGTGTTGAAGAACATCGACGGCTTCGTCACCGGCGCGGGCTTCCCGGACTGGGGTTACCACGGCTACTGGGCGGATGACTTCAACGCGATGGATCCGCGCTTCGGCACCGAGGAGGACCTGCGCGCCCTGGTGGACGCGTGCCACAAGCGGGGCATCCGGGTGCTGCTGGACGTCGTCTACAACCACCCGGGCTACAACTCGAAGTACCTGACCAACCCCCAGACGAAGGGCTGGCTGCGCTCGGAGGACCAGGGCACCTGCGGCCAGGATGATCTGACCAGCTGCGTGTCCGGCCTGCCGGACTTCAAGACCGAGCAGCCCGAGGTGGCCAAGTACCTGCTGGACGCGCAGATCGCCTGGGCCAGGCGCTCGGGCATCGACGGCTTCCGGCTGGACACGGTGAAGCACGTGGATCACCCCTTCTGGAAAGAGCACCGCCGCCGCACCCGTGAAGAGGTGCGCAAGGACTTCTTCCTGCTGGGCGAGGTGTGGGGCGGGGACGCCGAGGTGCTGGATCCGTGGTTCTCCGGCGACGAGATGGACGCGGGCTTCGACTTCGGCTTCCAGGGCAACACCATCGCGTTCGTGCTGGGCCGCGGGCGCACCATCGCCTTCGACAAGTACCTGCGCTCGCGCTCCAAGGTGCGCCCGGGCTACCTGCTGTCGCACTTCCTGTCCTCGCACGACGTGCCGGGCGCGCTCTTCCAGCTCAACGGCGACGTGAAGCGCTTTGGCCTGGCCGCGGTGCTGCAGCTCACCACCTCGGGCATCCCCACCATCTATTACGGTGAGGAGGTGGCCCGCCCCGGCGGTGACTGGCCCGCCAACCGCAGCGACATGCCGTGGGGCGAGCGCGGTGTGAAGCCCGGCGCCGGCAAGCCGCGCGATGAGTCGCTCCGCAAAACCTACCAGAAGCTCACCTCCATCCGCCGCGCCCACCCGGCGCTCTCGCGCGGCACGCACCAGGGCCTGTCCACCGAGGGCGACCTCTACGTCTTCCTGCGGCATGACGCCGAGTCGGATGACGTGGTGATGGTGGCCGTCAACCGGGGCGAGCAGCCGGCGAAGGCGTCGCTGCCATGGCCCGCGCCCTGGAAGGGGATGGCGGCGGAGGATCTGCTGAATGGGGGCCGGCTGGAAGGCCCCACCCTGGAGCTCACCGTCGAGCCGCTCTCGGCGCGCATTCTGGGAAGAGCGGGCCAGCCGGCCCCGAAGCATTAGAGAAAACCCAAGACACCCTGCGGCACGAGGGGCGAGGGCCTGATGGCCGAAGTGACGTTCAAGGACGTGGCGAAGCGGTACGGCGCGGTCTCGATCATCGAGGGGCTCAACCTCGACATCAAAGACCATGAGTTCCTGGTGCTGGTGGGGCCCTCGGGCTGCGGCAAGTCCACCGCGCTGCGGATGATCGCCGGCCTGGAGGAGATCACCGGTGGCACCGTCTCCATCGGGGGCCGGGTCGTCAACGAGCTGCCTCCCAAGGACCGGGACGTGGCCATGGTGTTCCAGAACTACGCCCTGTATCCGCACATGACGGTGCGGGAAAACCTCGAGTTCGGCTTGAAGATCCGCAAGACGGCCAAGCCGGACATGGACAAGCTGGTGAACGAGGCGGCCGAGGTGCTGGCCATCACTCACCTGCTGGACCGCAAGCCCAAGCAGCTGTCGGGCGGTCAGCGCCAGCGCGTGGCCCTGGGCCGCGCCATCGTGCGCAAGCCCGCGGTGTTCCTCTTCGACGAGCCGCTGTCCAACCTGGACGCCAAGCTGCGCGTGGCGATGCGCGCGGAGATCAAAAAGCTGCAGCAACGCCTGCAGGTCACGAGCGTCTATGTGACGCACGACCAGATCGAGGCGATGACGATGGGCCACCGCATCGCGGTGATGAAGGAGGGCAAGCTGCAGCAGCTGGGCACCCCGCTGCAGGTGTACGAGCGCCCCGCCAACATCTTCGTCGCCCAGTTCATCGGCACCCCGCCGATGAACTTCCTCACCGCCACCCTGGATGCCAACGGCACCACGCTGGTGGGCGACGGCTTCACGCTGCCGGTGCCCCAGAGCATGCGCGCGGTGACGGCGGGCAAGGGCGGCCGGAAGATCAAGGTCGGCATCCGCCCCGACAACCTGCTGAGCCCCGAGCAGGCCACGCGCGGCGAGTCCGCCACCCTCACGCCCCAGGTGGAGATCGTCGAGCCGCTGGGCAACGAGCTCATCGTCCACTCGCGCCTGGGCGAGTTCAGCCTGGTGTCCCGGCTGCCGCCTCAGTTCACGCCCGAGCCCGGCGCCAAGCTTCCCGTCGCGGTGGAGCTGGACGCGCTGCACCTCTTCGACGCCGAAACCGAGCAACGCCTCAACGCCTGATTGCCCTGGAGCCTCTCCGAACCATGAAGACCCTGCGACTGCTGACCGCGGCCGTGTGCCTGTGCGCGCTCGGCCTGATGCCTGTGACTGCTTCCGCCGCGGAGATCGTCCTGTGGCACTCGTACCGCGCCGAGGAGAAGACCGCGCTCGAGAAGCTGGTGGCGCAGTACAACAAGGACAACGCCGCCAAGGGCAACACCGTCAAGGCGCTGGCGGTGCCCTATGACGCGTTCGCCGACAAGATCACCGCCACGGTGCCGCGCGGCAAGGGGCCTGACCTCTTCATCTTCGCGCAGGACCGGCTGGGTGGCTGGATCGAGGCGGGCAACACCATCGAGCCCATCGACTTCTACCTCGATGATGCCCTGAAGAAGCGCTACATCCCCACCACGATGCAGGCGATGACGTACCGGGGCACCACCTACGGCCTGCCGCTCAACTACAAGGTCATCTCGCTCATCTACAACAAGAAGCTGGTGCCCACCCCGCCGAAGACTTCCGGCGAGCTGGTGGCCATCTCCAAGAAGCTGACGGACAAGAAGGCCGGGCGCTTCGGGCTGGCCTACTCGTACGCCGACTTCTACTACCACGCGGCGCTGATGAACGGCTTTGGCGGCGGCGTGTTCGACGCCAAGTTCGCCCCCACGCTCAACTCCGCGGAGAACGTGAAGTCGGTGGATCAGCTGCTCAAGTGGATCGAGAAGGACGGCATCCTCCCGGCCGAGCCGTCCACCGCGCTGATCACCTCGCTGTTCAACGAGGGTAAGGCGGGCATGGTGTTCAACGGCCCGTGGTTCCTGGGTGAGATCGCCAAGGGCATCGACTACGGCATCGCCCCGCTGCCCACGCTGGACGAGGCGGGCGGCAAGCCCATGCGCCCGTGGATGACGGTGGAGGGCGTGTACGTGACGGCGCCCTCGCAGAACAAGGAGGCCGCGTTCGACTTCGCCAAGTTCCTCACCGACGCGGGCGCCGCCAAGGTGCTGGCGCTCGAGGGCCGCCAGAGCCCCGCCAACAGCGCCGTCTACAGTGACGCGCAGGTGTCCAAGGATCCGCAGCTCAAGGCGTTCCGCGACCAGGTCGAGGTGGCGGTGCCCATGCCCAACGTGCCGGAGATGACCATGGTGTGGTCGCCGGCCACCAGCGCGATGAACGGCATCCTCAAGAAGACGGCCACCCCCAAGGCCGCGCTCGACACCGCTCAGAAGTCGGTCGCCAAGGACATCGCCGGACTCCGTAAGAAGTGAGTCAGGCGTCCCTGCCCACCGGCGGCGCCCCCCACGGCGCCGCTGGTCCCAGCGGCTCGAAAGTACCTCTCCACGCAGTAGGCCCCTCTGTGACTCCTCCCGAGAAGACTTCCCCTGGCCTGTACCGGCCGCGTGTACTCGTCGGCCTGGCCCTGGCCCTCGGCGTGGGACTGGCGCTGGCGTATGGGCTGCTCTCCCGGGCCCGGGAAGAGGCCTCGCTGGAGCGCGAGCAGCGCCGCGCGCTCATCTCGCTGCGCGCGGTGACCGACCTGGTGCAGCGCGCTGGCGGCAGTGGAGACGGCGTACGCGCCATCGTCACCGCGTGGCAGGACCAGCTGCCCAGGGGCAGCGCCGTGCGCGTCCTCGCCTTCTCCGGCATCCGCCTGGAGGCCTCCACCTTCCCGGGGGACCAGGGCGAGAAGGCCGCGCCGCGGCGGCTGTCCAAGGAGGAGAAGCCCCTCTACGACCGTGGGCAGCGGCTGCGCGCCTCGGTGGAGACCAACCGCGAGGAGGGCGGCGCCCGCAAGCTGGAGATCGAGGCCGAGCAGCTGCCCGACGGTGGGCGGCTGCTGTCGGCGCCGGTGGAGGTAGAGGGCTCGGTGGTGGGCATGGTGGAGTTGGCCACGCCGCCGCTGCCCAAGGTGGACTCGCCGCCGCTGATGCCCGCGCTGCTGGCCTTCTTCCTGCCGCTGTTGGTGGTGCTGGGCGCCTCCTTCGCCCCGCTGCGCCGCCAGTGGCAGCTCGTCGCCGTGGCCGCGGTGGTGTTCGTGGCGGGGCTGGGCGGCTATGGCGCCTACTCGATCCAGGCGCTCGAGGGCGGACTGCGCGGCACGCAGGAGGCCGTGGCCGAGCAGCTGCTCGCCATGGGTGAGCGCGCCCGCACGGTGATGGCGGCGCAGAACCTGGCCACCGAGCCGCCGCTGCAGCCGGGCACCTGGGACGCGGACCTGTACCGCCGCTCGCTGGGGCTGCTGACTCCCGAGGGCAAGATTGACGAGGCCACGCTCACCGCGCGCGTGGACAAGCTGCGCGGCGAGGCCCGTAACGCCTTCCTCGGGCTGGGAGTGCTGGGGCTGGCGCTGCTGGCCTTCATCGGCCTGGGGGGCCTGCACCGCCTGAGCCGCACCGTGGTGGAGAACCGCCAGGCCTACTCGTACATCGCGCCGGCCATGGTCGGCATGTTGGTGCTGGTGTTCTTCCCGTTCTTCTACGGAATTACGCTCTCGTTCACCGACGCCAACCTCTACAACAGCAACCAGCCCGTCTCGGACATCTGGGTGGGCCTGCGCAACTACCAGGAGATCCTCGGCGACTTCACCATCGCCCGGCAGGGAGACAACGGCGTCTGGGTCTTCAACTACCTGAACTTCTACTGGACGCTGATCTTCACCATCATCTGGACGGTCACCAACGTCACCATCGGCGTGACGGTGGGGCTGGTGCTGGCGCTGATCCTCAACACGCCCAAGCTGGCGCTGCGCCCCATCTACCGGGTGCTGCTCATCCTGCCGTGGGCCATGCCCAACTACATCACCGCGCTCATCTGGAAGGGCATGTTTCACCAGCAGTTCGGCGTGGTGAACCATGTCATCCGCATGTTCGGCGGGCAGGGGCTGAGCTGGTTCGACTCGCCCTTCACCTCGTTCCTCACGGCGCTGGCCACCAACGGGTGGCTGAGCTTCCCGTTCATGATGGTGGTGTCGCTGGGCGCGCTGCAGTCCATTCCCGGCGAGCTCTACGAGGCGGCCCGGGTGGACGGCGCCAGCCGCTGGCAGCAGTTCACCGCCATCACCCTGCCCTCGCTCAAGCCCGCGCTGGTGCCCGCCATCATCCTGTCGGTGGTGTGGACCTTCAACATGTTCAACATCATCTTCCTGGTGACGGAGGGCGAGCCGGGTAACTCCACCGAGATCCTCGTCACTCAGGCTTACAAGTACGCCTTCCAGCGTTACCGCTACGGCTACGCGGCGGCGTACTCCACCGTCATCTTCGGCATCCTTCTGCTCTACAGCCTGGCGCAGAACCGGATGTCCCGCGCCACGGAGGCAACCTGATGGCCGAGCGTCGCGAGGGAATTTCGCACCTGCCGCTGCATGTGCTGCTGGTGCTCTTCACCCTGTTCACCATCTACCCCATCCTCTGGGTCGTCACGATCGCCTTCTCGGGGCGGCAGAACCTGGCCATCGCCACGCTGCCCTCCGAGCCCACGTGGACCGACCGCCTGCGCGCCATCACCCCGTGGCCCGAGGACTGGTCGCTGTCCAACTTCGTCTCGGTGCTCACCGACCAGCCGTTTGGCCAGTGGATGCTCAACAGCGCCATCATCGCCCTGGGCACCACCGTGGTGGGCGTGTTCCTGGCCTGCACCGCCGCCTACGCCTTCAGCCGCTTCAAGTTCCCCGGCCAGCGCGCGGGAATGATGTCTTTCCTCGTGTCTCAGATGTTTCCGGGCACGCTGATGCTCATTCCCCTGTTCATCATCCTGGTGCAGTACCTGAAGCTGGGTAACTCCCGGATGGGCCTCATCATCGTCTACGCCACCACGTCCATTCCCTTCAGCGTGTGGATGCTCAAGGGCTACTTCGACACCATCCCCAGGGACCTGGAGGAGGCGGCGATGATGGAGGGAGCCTCGGTAGGCCGGATTTTCTGGACCATCATCCTGCCCCTGGCCAAGCCGGCGGTGGCGGTGACGGCGTTGTTTTCTTTTATGACGGCCTGGAATGAGTTCATTCTGGCGGCCACTTTCATGGAACAGGAAACGATGTATACGGCGCCCGTGGGGCTGCGCTTCTTCGTGGGCGGCTTCTCACAACAGTGGGGTTACTTCGCCGCGGGCTCCATCATCGTGTCCATCCCCGTGGTGTTCCTCTTCCTGTTCCTGCAGAAGTACCTCGTGTCTGGCCTGACAGCCGGTAGCGTGAAGGGCTGAAGTCGTTTTCACATAGGAGAACCCGTCATGAAGAAACACCTCGCATCCCTGACCCTGGCCGCCTCGCTGCTGAGCGTGCCCGCCCTCGCCCAGAACAAGGTCTCCTTCAAGGACCCGTCCGGCGATGACAACGGGCCGGGCACGTACAAGTACCCGACGGACACCGTGTACAAGAAGGGCTCGTTCGATCTGACCGAGTTCACGGTGGAGAAGAAGGGCAACAAGATCGACTTCACCGTGGGCCTGGGCGCCAACCTCGAGGACCCCTGGCGCATGGGCAGCGGCTTCGCCACCCAGATGGTGTTCATCTTCATCGACACCGACGGCAAGGAGGGCAGCGGCAGCACCGAGGGCGTGCCGGGCCTCAACGTCAAGTTCGCCCCCGCCAACGCCTGGGACAAGCTCGTCATCCTCTCGCCGCAGGCCTCCGCGCGCGTGAAGAAGGAAGTGGAGACCAAGGCCGCCAGCATCAAGGGCAACATCATCGTCCCGGCGCGCACCAAGGGCGCGGGCCGGAAGATCACCGGCAGCGTGGACGGTGAGGCCTCGCTCCAGGGTGACCCCAGCCAGTGGCTGTACCAGGTCGTCGTGCAGTCCAACGAGGGCTTCCCCGCCGGTGGGGATCTGCTGACCCGCAAGGTGAACGAGTACGAGGGCCAGCACCGCTTCGGTGGCGGCAACGACGGCGAGTGCGATCCGCACGTGCTCGACCTGCTGGCCGGCAACGCCAAGGGCGAGGAGTCCGAGAAGAAGGCGCAGCAGGACATGCTCAAGTACGAGTGCGCCGAGGACGGCACCTCGAAGAGCATGGCCACGCTCACCATGGTGCGCGCCAGCAAGTAACGCGGTACTGACTTACACGCAAAAAGGCCGGACCGCCGCGGAGCTCTGTTGCTCCGCGGCGCCCCCGTCTGGCACTGGAGGAGGGGTTACACCATGTCGAAGAAGTTCCTGTGGAAGAGCGCGCTGGCGCTGGCTGCCCTGCTGCCCGCCGCGGCCGGTGCGCAGGATGCACCCACGCTGAAGGTTGGCGGCACGACGTACACCAAGTGGCTCTGGGGCAACCTGCGCGAGCAGGGCGCCATGTACAACTTCACCACCATTCCGGGTGAGGGGTACGGCGACAACGGCCAGGGCACCGAGCTCGAGCTGCTGCTCAACGCGCGCCTGTCCAACCAGGTGGAGGTGCGCGGCCGCATCCACAGCCGCTTCAGCCAGAACTTCTGGACGAACTTCGGCGGCTTCGGTGGCAACCCCGCGGGCCCCTGCGTGGCGGGCAACTGCGGCGAGTTCGATCCGCGCTCCAACCAGTACGTGAAGCTGCGCGGCATGGCCGTCACCCTGACGCCGGGCTACCTGGTGGACTCGGCCACCATCGGCGCCAATGACTTCGGCCAGTTCGATCCGTACGTCATCGGCCGCATCCGCTACATCGACCGTGACAACGCGCACGGCATCCTGCTGCAGGGCTCGGCGTTCGACCGCAAGCTCACGTGGGACGCCACGCGCATCAGCCTGCCCCGGCTGTGGGCGGGCCCCTCGTTCAGCACCGGCCTGTTCCACACCGGCGACGCCGCGTACGGCTTCCAGACGCGCCTGTCGCTCAGCGACGCCATCGAAGTGGGCGGCATCTTCAGCTACGTGAACGACGCGGAGATCGCCCCGGCGGACAAGGACAACAACCTGGACGACGGCAGGGACTTGACGCCGCGCTACCGCAACGGCGTGGGCGGCGTGAAGGCGGCGCTGCGGCTGGGCGAGAAGGTGGACATCCGCGGCGCGCTCTACCACTCGTACTCCAACGCGGACCCGACGCTGACGCCCAAGGAGTTCGGGCTCAACGGCTACTCGCCGGTGCCGGCGGGGCGGCGCGAGGACCAGAGCTACCGGCTGGACGTGACGCTGAGCGACCCGCTGGACGTGGGCCTGTCGGTGAACCTGCAGGGCTTCAGCATCGGCGCCGACTACGCGGCCATCATGGCGGCGCGGCGTGAGTCCGACGTGCTGCTCACGGAAGGGCACGATGGGAGCTTCGCGTTCCCGGACCCCTCCAACAGCTCCTACGGCGTGTTCAAGGGCAACCCCACGCGCATTGGCTACGGCGGCTGGACGAGCGAGTCGCAGCAGGTGGCCACCATCAACGTGGACAACGAGTTCACCGACTTCGACGAGCCGTTCGCGGAGACGGCCATCGGCTGGAAGGGCTTCACGGTGAACCCGGTGTACGGCACCGGCTCGCTGGACCTGGCGGGCGAGTACTCGTTCATCACCTACAACACCAACTGGCAGGCGTGGGGTAACGACGAGGAGTCCATCACCAAGACGCCGTACCCCGGCACGGAGCTGGACTCGGGCGTGGGCCACAACTTCCGCACCGCGTACCAGCCGTTCCAGGACAAGCGCACGCACATCGCGGTGCTCAAGGGCAAGTACGTGCTGGACGTGGCCAACGGCATCGACGTGTTCGGCAAGGCCAAGTTCATCCACGAGACGGACAAGCGCATCAACGACGCGCGCTTCCTGCCGTACCAGGCCGGTGCGTGCCCCGGCGGCGGCGAGCCCTGCGCGAACCTGCGCAACGAGTACGCCCCGGGCCTGTCTACCGCGGACTACTTCGGTAACCCGGGCGTCATCGAGCAGGAGGGCCAGCGCGGCTACCAGTGGAAGCCCTTCGACAGCCTGGAGGATGACGACCGGCTGCTGCGCTACTACGCGCTGACGCTGGGCGCGGGCTACCAGCTGTCGGACGACCTGTACGCCTCGCTGAGCTACACCAAGTACCTGGCGGACCTGTTCGACGGCAACACGGCGTTCCAGGCGTACAACCTGCACCAGATGGCGTCGGGTGACCACGACAAGAACTCGCTGGTGCTCAGGGCCAAGTACATCCTGGCCGGCGTGGAGTTCGGCGCCGAGGGCCAGTACGCCTTCGGCACGTTCACCCCGGACTTCGGCACGGGCTTCCTGCCCACCGTGGCGGACGCGGCGACGGCGGCCGACCACAACGTCGAGGAGGGCTCGCTGGGCTTCCGCAACCGCTACAACGGGTGGAACAGCCTGGCGGAGCGCGAGTTCAGCCACCTGCGGCTCAAGGTCTTCATGAAGGCCCAGTTCTAGTCAGCCGCACGCTTCTTTGTTGAGCAGGGCCCGGCACGCGGAGACGCTCGCCGGGCCCTCTGTTTTTCCCCGGAGCCCCTTTTGGAGCCGCTCATGTCCGCCGTCCGCCGTCCGCTGCCGCTGCTTCTGCTGGGGGCCCTGCTGCTGGGAGCCTGCCTGGCCCGGGGCACCCACGGCGCCGCGGCCCTGTTCACCCTCACGGATCCCCGGGGGGATGACCATGGGGACGGAGAGCTGCGCTACCCGCTGCGTGAGGACATGCAGCGGGGCAGCCTGGATCTGCTGTCGCTCACCGCCTTCGCGGAGGAGGACGGCACCCGCTTCGAGGCCACCTTCGCCCGCCCCATTGCCCGGCCCCAGGCGGGGCGCACGGTGGACCTGGCGGGAGAGACGCTGGCGCAGCGGGCCCGCCATGGCTTCTACACCTTCAACCTGGACGTGTACGTGGACACGGACCGGGTGGCCGGCTCGGGCCGCACCGAGACGCTGCCGGGCCGCTCCCTGACGCTGGAGCCCGCGGGCGCCTGGGAGAAAGCCATCCTCGTGGCGCCCCGCCCCTACGAGGCCCGGGACACGCTGCGCGCCCTGTGGCGCAAGCAGGCGCGCGAGGAACGGCTGCGCACGCAGGGCTCGCTGGGTGATCAGCAGCAGAAGGCGCTGGACGCGGAGGTGGAGCGGCAGCTGGAGGAGCGCGTCTTCTTCCCCACCCGCATGCGGGTGACCGGGGCCACGGTGGAGTTCTTCGTGCCGGGCGCTTTCCTGGGCGGCGTGGCGCGGCCCGAGTGGGGCTACGCGGCCGCGGTGACCGGGGCGGTGCTCGAGACGAAGGTGAACCTGCCAGCCCTGTTCGGCAAAGACAGCCCTCCGGGGTTGATGGTGCTGCCTATTGGGCCCGGGGACTCGGCCGAGCGCTTTGGAGGCGGGCGGCTGGGCGATGGGGCCCAGTCTCCCGTGGTGGATCTGCTGGTGCCTCCCGGGGTGAACCAGGAGCAGGTGCTGGGCCCCAGCGCGCCCGCCTGGCCGGTGGTGGTGCCGATGAGCCCCCCCGCCGCTCAGTGAGCCCGGGGCGCCCGGGCGTGAAGTCACCTCAGCTGCCTGCTCATGGTAGGCTTCGCCGCCGCAGGCAAGCCTCTGTCGGGTGAGCAACCCGCCGCTTCACCACTGAACTCCGCGATGACGTTTCCTCCTGGCACGCTCGTGGCTGGCCGCTTCTCCGTGCAGCGCGAGGCGGGTCGGGGCGGCATGGGCTCGGTGTACCAGGCGCGTGACACCAGCACGGGCCAGACCGTGGCCCTCAAGCTGATGCATGCCCCGGGGCCCTCGGTGGCCACCCGGCGCTTCGCGCGCGAGGCCCTGGTGCTGGCCGAGCTGCGCCACCCCGCCATCGTCGGGTACGTGGCCCACGGGCTGACCGATGACGGGCAGCCCTTCCTGGCCATGGAGTGGCTGGAGGGAGAGGACCTCTCGAAGCGGCTCGGGCGCCAGCCGCTGAGCTACTCCGAGGTGCTGCAGCTGCTGCGCCGGTCGGCCGAGGCGCTCGCCGAGGCGCACGAGCGCGACATCATTCACCGCGACATCAAGCCCTCCAACCTGTTCCTGCACAACGGGCGCGTGGAGGAGCTGAAGCTTTTGGACTTCGGCCTGGCGCGGCTGGCGGCCGCCTCGGAGCGGCTGACGAACCTCAACGTGGTGGGCACCCCCGCGTACATGGCGCCCGAGCAGGCCTCCAGCCAGTCGGACATCACCCCCGCGGCCGACATCTTCTCGCTGGGCTGCGTGGTGTACGAGTGCCTCATTGGCCAGACGCCGTTCCATGCCCCGCACGTGGCGGCCATCATGGCGAAGATCCTCTACGCCAACCACCAGCCGCTGCGCACCCTGCGGCCCGAGCTTCCCGCGCGCATCCAGGAGCTGGTGGACCGCATGCTCGCCAAGGATGCCGCCCATCGCATCTCCGACGGCCAGCAGCTGCTGCGCGAGCTGGGAAGCATTGGCAACCTGCCCTTCAAGTCCTCGCGGGACGAGCCCCCGCCCGCGCCCGCGGGAGGCCCGGACACCGAGCAGCAGCTGGTGAGCGTGCTGCTGGCGGCGCCCCGGCCGGCCTCGAAGGAGGACACCACCCTGACGCTGGGGGATGAGGAGACGAACCGGGGGCGCTCGCGGCTGGAGGCGCTGCTGCAGCCGCTGCGCGACAAGGGCGCGGAGGCCTCGCTGCTGGCCAACGGCTCGCTGCTGGCCACCTTCCGGATGGAGCGGGGAACGGCCACGGATCAAGCGAAGCTGGCCGCGCACAGCGCGATGTATGTCAAAGGCCGCTGGCCCGAGAGCCTGACGGTGCTCACCACCGGGCTGAGCGTGCGAGGCGCTCCCCTGCCCGTGGGCCAGGTGATGGACAGAGCCGGCGAGCTGCTCCACCTGCTGGAGCGGCAGCCCGAGGCGGCCTCGCGCGTGGTGCTCGATGGCATGACGGCGCAGCTGCTCGAGCCCTACTTCCAGTTCCACCCCCTGGAGTCCGGCGCCTTCCTGCTGCTCAGCGAGGACCCGGACGTAGACCAGAACCGCCGGCTGATCGGCCGCCCCACGCCTTGCGTCGGCCGCGAGCAGGATCTGGCGTGGCTGACGCTGACGTACGAGTCCTGCGTGGAGGAGAACGTGGCCAGCGCGGTGCTGGTGACGGCGCCAGCGGGTACCGGCAAGTCCCGCCTGCGCCACGAGCTGCTGCGGTTCCTGGAGCGCCACGCCATGCCCCCGCAGGTGCTGCTGGGGCGCGGGGACCCGATGAGCGCCGGCTCCGCCCATGGCCTGCTGGGCTATGCGCTGAGGCGGCTGTGCGACATCGTCGACGGCGAGCCGCTGGAGAAGCGGCGCGAGCAGCTGTCTCAGCGGGTGCGCCGCCACGTGCCGCCCGCGCAGCAGGAGGACACGGTCCTCTTCCTGGGTGAGCTGTGCGGCGTGCGCTTCCCGCCGGAGGACTACCCGCAGCTGTCCGCGGCCCGCCAGGATCCGCGGCTGCTGAGCCAGCAGGTGACGCGGGCCATGGTGGAGTTCCTGCGCGCCGAGCTCTCCCGCGGGCCGGTGCTGCTGGTGCTGGAGGATCTGCACTGGGGTGACATGCCCTCGGTGCGGCTGGTGGACGAGCTGCTCACGGAGCTGGCCGACAGCCCCTTGATGGTGGTGGCGCTGGCGCGGCCCGAGGTGAAGGAGCTGTTTCCCCAGCTGTGGCCGCGGCTGCTGCAGGAGCTGCCCCTGCGGGGCCTGAGCAAGAACGCCTGCATCCGGCTCATCCACGCGGTGCTGGGCTCCCAGCTGCCTGCCCCGCTCGTGGCCCGCCTGGTGGAGCAGGCGGCGGGCAACGCCCTGTTCCTGGAGGAGCTGATCCGCGCGGTGGCCGAGGGGCGCGGCGAGCAGACGCCGGGCACCATCATGGCCTCGCTCCAGTCCCGCGTGCAGCGGCTGGAGACGGGGCCGCGGCGCGTGCTGCTGGCGGGCGCCATCTTCGGGCGCAACTTCTGGGGCGGCGGCGTGCGGGCGCTGGTCGGCGAGGACATGTCGCCCGCGGAGCTGGAGCGGTGCCTGCACGAGCTGGTCGATCAAGAGATGGTGCAGCGCCAGCCCGACAGCCGCTTCCCGAACGAGGTGGAGTACCGCTTCCGCCACGCGCTCATGCGGGACGCGGCCTACAGCCTGGTGACCGACACCTTCAAGGCCCAGGGCCACCGGCTGGCGGCCGCCTGGCTGGAGAAGAGCAACGAGCATGATCCGCTGGTGCTGGCGGAGCACTACTTGAAGGGCGGGGACAAGCAGCGCGCCAGCTACCTCTTCGCCCGCGCGGCCGAGCGGCTCATCGAGCAGCAGGATCCCGCCGGTGGCCAGCGGTGGATCAAGGCGGCGCTCGAGTGCGAGCCCACGGGAGTGCTGCGGGTGGAGCTCAAGGCGATGGATGCCATCCTCGCCTTCTGGCTGGAGGACTTCGAGCGGGCGTACACGCAGGGCCGCCAGGTGCGGGCCGAGCTGACGCCGGGCAGCACCACCTGGGGCCGCATCATGGGCGCGCTGATGCTCATGGCGGCGCAGAGCGGGCGGCCGGCGGACATGATGTTCCTGGCGCAGATCTTCCTGAGCACCACGCCCGCGCCCAACGCCGTCTCCTTCTACATTCAGGCCGCCAGCTACCTGTCCTCCATGCACTCCTTCTATGGGCAGCCGGCGCAGGCCTCCACGGTCATCGAGCGCATGGAGCAGGTGATCGCCACCGCGCCCCGGACGGACGGGATGGCCCAGGGCTACCTGCACGCCGGGCGCGGCTTTCTGGCTCACTTCCACCAGCCCCGGCCCTGGCAGTGCCTGCGCTGCGCCGAGCAGGGCACCCAGGCGTTCAACGACGTGAACCGCAACACCAACCAGTCGGTGACGCAGACGCTGCGGGGCATGGCGCTGGTGGCGCTGGGAGACGTGCCCGCCGCGCTGGCCGCGATGAACGAGGGGCTGGCGAACGCCCAGCGCTACGGCCTGTCACCCGCCATCAACTACACGCAGGTAAACCTGGCCCTGGTGCTGGCCCACAGCCCCGAGCCGGCCCATCACCCCGAGGCGCGCCAGCTGGCGCAGCACATCCTGAAGACGGAGCGCTCCAATGTGCTGCACCTGGGCCTGGCACGCCTGGTGGTGGCCAGGGTGAATGCGCTCGAGGGAAGGCTGCCGGAGGCGGAGGCGGAGGCGCGCAAGGCCAGCGAGGTGTTGGTGATGTTCGCCCCCTACCAGCTGATGGCCCGCGCCACGCTGTGCACGGTGCTGTTGGCGCGGCAGCGGATCCCGGAGGCCCGGACCGAGGCGGAGCAGGGCCTGCGGGTGCTGGAGCGGCTGGGCAACGCCGGGGCGGTGTCGGTGAGCGCCTGGCTGGCGCTGGCCGAGGTGTGCTTCGCCCAGCAGGACACCGAGGCGGCCGAGCACGCGCTGCGCGAGGCCTTGCGCTGTGTGAGCCTGCGCGCCGCGGACATTCCCGAGGCGGCCGCCCGCGAGCGCTTCCTCAGCGCGGTGCCCGAGAACGCCCGGGCCCGGGAGCTGGCGCTGGGCCGGTGGGGCCCGGGCTGGGAGAGCCCGTAAGCCCCGCGCCTGGCGGCTACTTGATGCGCCAGATGCCCGTGGCACGCGCGGGCAGGTTCACCTGCCAGCCGCTCAGCGTCGCCGAGAGGTTGGACACGTTCGGGTCCGCGAACAGCAACTCCCGCGTGTTGCCCTGCACGGAGAACGGCCCCGCGCTCACGCTCCCATCGGTGAGGTTGTGCACCACCAGCACCCGCTCCTCGCCCAGGAAGCGCTCGAAGGCGAGCGTGGAGGACACCCCGGTGGTGGAGGTGAAGAGCCTGAGCCCGCCGCGGCTGAGCGCCTCGGAGGAGTGACGGGCGCGGATGAGCGCCCGGTAGCGCGACAGCAGCGAGCCCTGCACGTTCGTCTGCACCGCCACGTTGGCGCCCGCGGCGTGCCCCGGCGCCAGCGAGTACCACGGCGAGCCCGAGGTGAAGCCCCCGGTGGCCGTGTCATTCCACGGCATGGGCGTGCGCTTGGCCTCGTCGTTGTTCGCGGTGCCATTGGCCATGCCCAGCTCCTCGCCGTAATAGAGGAAGGGCGCGCCCGGCAGCGTGAGCAGCAGCGAGGCGGCGCTGGTGAGCCGGCCCAGGCTGCCATTGAGCTGCGTGCCCACCCGCACCATGTCGTGGTTGGTGAGGAAGGGCGCGTCGCTGACGCCCGCCGGGTACGTGGTCGCCATCTGCGCCAGCTTGGCGGCGATGGGCGCGCCATTGTTGCCACGAATGCCCTCGAGCAGCGACTCGGACAGCGGGAAGTTGAAGTTCAGCGGCAGCTCGTCTCCGCCCGGCACCAGCGCGGTGGAGCCGTAGTATCTGGCGATGTCCGCCGTCGTGCTCCAGTTCTCCCCCACCAGCACCGCGTCCGGCTTCACCTGGCGCACGTGCGCGGCGAACTCCTTCCAGAAGGCGTGCGTCTCGGGCGTGTCCGCCTGGCCCGTGCCGCCCCCCGTCTCGATGAGGTAGCGCGCCGCGTCCAGCCGGAAGCCGTCCACGCCCCGCGCCAGCCACAGCGAGGCCAGGCGCTTCACTTCAGCGCGCAGCTCCGCGTTCTGCAGGTTCAGGTCCGGCATGCCGCCCCAGAACACGCCGTAGTAGTAGGCCCCGTTCTTCGCGTGCCAGGTGGCGGTGTTGGAGAACTGGCTCCACGGCTGCTTCCAGCCCGGGTCCTGGTCGCGCCACTGGTACCAGTCCCGCTTGGGCGAGGTGCGCGAGGAGGCGGACTCGACGAACCACGGGTGATCCACTCCTGAATGGTTGATGACGAAGTCGACGATGACCTTCATGCCCCGGCGGTGGGCCTCGGCGCACAGGGCCTCGAAGTCCTCCACGGTGCCGTAGTCCGGCTCGATGCGCTCGTAGTCCACCACGTCGTAGCCGTGGTAGCTGGGCGAGTCGAACACCGGCATCAGCCACAGCGCGTCCACGCCCAGGTCCTGCGTGGTGTTGGGGTCTCCGTCGTTCAGGTAGTCCAGGCGGGAGATGAGCCCCCGCAGGTCCCCCTGCCCGTCTCCGTTCGAGTCCTGGAAGCTGCGGACGAAGACTTCGTAGAACACGGCCTTGCGGAACCACTCGTCCCCCGCCGCCGGAGCGATGTCCGTGCGGCTGGGCGTGCCGGGTGTCGTTGGCGTGGTGGGCGAAGTGGGCGGCGGGTTCGGGCCTCCGCCAGGGGAGCTCGTATCACAGGCAAGGCAGGCGGCGGCCAGCACAGGGAACAGGAGACGGGAGCGCGTCATAGGCTCCCGGTTTACCAGCAGCCCGGACCCGGTGGCCAGCGAGGCACCACCCGGGGGGTCAGCGGCCTACCACCTTCTTCAGGAAGCTCCAGAAGCGGCCCGCGCGCTCCTTCAGGTCCGCGCCGCGCCGCTCCTCGGCCGCCTGCGCCGCGCCCGCGTCCACCTTCAGCTGCTTGCGCAGCTCGTCCGGCGTGTACCGCGTGGCCAGCGTGGCCCGCACCATCTTCCGCGTCGTGTACTCGCGCGCCTCCACGAACAGCACGCACTCGGCATCCAGCTTGATGGTCACCGCCACCCGCACCGTGCCCTTGGGCCCCTTGGGCAGCCCCTCCAGCCGCACCGTGCCCAGGTACTCGTTGGCGGAGATGTGGTTGTCCTCACCCTGGAAGATGGACAGCTCCAGCAGCTCCTCGTCGTCGCGGGCCGTGGACACCGCGAACGAGCGCTGCGCCGGCAGCGGGCTGTTGCGCTCGATGACGCGCTGGAACGCGCCGCCCGGCATCGCCAGGCCGATCGTCATCGGCAGCACGTCGATGAGCACCACGCTGCTCACCTTGTCCAACGCCGTGGAGTACATGGCCGCGCCCAGCGCCACCGCCTCGTCCGCGTTCACGCTCGCGTGCGCCGTCTTGCCGAACAGCGCCTTGAGCTTCTCGCGCACCAGCGGCATGCGGCTCTGGCCACCCACCAGGATGATGTCGTCGATGTCGCTGGGCTTCAGCCGCCCGTCCAGCAGCACGTCTCGCACCACGTCCAGCGTGCGCGTCACCAGCCCGTCGCAGATGCGCTCCAGCTCCGCCCGCGTCATCGTGAAGCGCAGCTCCCGCTGACGGCCAATCTCATCCGTCATCAGCATGGGGATGTGCACCTCGTGGTGGTTGCGCTCGGACAGGGCGATCTTCGCCTTCTCCGCCGCGTCCGCCACGCGTGACAGCGCCACCCCATCTCCCATGAAGGCAATGCCCTCGAGCTGCTGGAAGCGCTCGATCAGGAAGTCCACGATGGCGTTGTCGAAGTCGATGCCGCCCAGGAAGATGTCGCCGCCGGTGGCCAGCACCTCGAAGACGTTCTTCTCGATGCGCAGCACCGTGGCGTCGAAGGTACCGCCGCCCAGGTCATACACCAGCACGCGCTTGTTCAGCTCGCGGTTGAGGCCGTAGGCCAGCGCCGCCGAGGTGGGCTCGTTGAGGATGCGCTCCACCTTCAGGCCCGCCAGCAGGCCCGCCTTGCGCACCGCCTCGCGCTGCGGCTCGGAGTAGTACGCCGGCACCGTCACCACCGCGCGCTCCACCTTCTGGCCCAGGTGCTGCTCGGCCATCTCCTTGCACTCGCGCAGGATGAGGCCCTGCACCTCCTCGAGCGACAGGATGTAGTCGGCCAGCCGCACCGCGGCGCGGCCCGCCGCGTCCGGGGCAATCTCGTAGTGGAAGCGCTCGCGCACCTGCTTCACCACCGCGCTGTCATAGGGGCGGCCCACCAGGCGCTTCGCGCCGTAGATGCACTGCGTGGGGCGCAGCACCAGCTGGTTGCGGGCGCGGTGGCTGACCAGCAGCTTGCCCTGCGGGTTGAGCGAGATGACCGAGGGGATGGTGTTGTAGCCCTCCTTCGAGCGCAGCACCGTGGGCTTGCCGCCCGACATGATGGCCACGCACGAGTTGGTGGTGCCCAGATCGATGCCGATGACCGGCCCCACCCCCGCCACCGGCTCGGCCGGAGGCTGGAGGAAGACGGTGGGCGGCAGCATCATCGAGCGGGGAGGCTCGGGAGGAAGCGGCCGGGTGGGCGGAGAGTCCAGCACCTGGGTGGCGCTGCTCTCGGAGAGGGGCTGAGGCGCACGCCGGGGCTCGGCGGGGCCAGCCACGGGCGCAGCCGCCGCGGCGGGCGCGTTGGCGGCGGCGGGCGGAGGCGGAGGCGCCGCTCGGGCCGCTGGAGGCGGCGCGGCCGGCTTAGGCTGCGTGGAGGCAGGCGCGGGTGCCCGGCCCTTGGCGCCCTTCGAAGGGGCCTTGCCAGGCAGGTCCAGCTCCAGGTCCGGGCCCTCGCCCAGGTCCAGCTCGAACTCGGCGCCTCCACCGGGCTTGCGCGGGTCAGCGGCCGCGGCCGGCTGCTCCTCGTCCGCCATGTCCACGTCGAAGTCCATGCCCTCGCCCGAGTCGCGCGGAGGCGGAGCCGGAGGACGGGCCTGCCCGCCTGCCGCCGCGGCGGGCGGAGGCGGAGGCGGAGCCACCAATTGCCCCTGCAGCACGGGCACGTCCTCGGGCGGAGGCGGAGGCGGCACGGCGCGGGCCTGGGCCGCGGGCGGTGGCGCCAGCGGACGCCCCAGCGCCACGGGCACGGGAGTCTCCATCACCGGCGTCCCCTCGAGGACGGGCAGCGCATCCGGCATGGGCAGCGCGATGAGCTCGGGCTCCTCCAGCGGCAGCCCCATGGCCACTGGCACTTCGACGTCCCCGCCCAGCGACTCCATCTCGAAGTCGACGTCGGGCATGGGCTCGTCGATGACCTCGAACTTCACCTCCTGGGAGGCGGGCGGCGCCACCGGAGTGGCGGCGACCAGGTCATCCACTGAGATATCCACGTCGCTCAGCGGCACGGGCGGCGGAGTAAAGGTGAGCGGAGGCGGCGCGGCGGGCACGGGCGGCGCCAGCGGCTGGTGCCCCGGGGCCCCCAGGTCCGCCAGATCATCCAACAGCGCCGACAGGTCCGCGCTCTCCACGGGGCGAGCGCCGGGCGGCTCCGCGCGCGGGGAGGCCGCCACGGGCTTCGCGGGCGCGCTCACCGGGGCTGCCTTCGAAGCCGCCGGTGCCGCCTGGGGCGTACCACCAGGCCGGGCGGTAGCGGGCGGTGGGCCCTTGGGCTCCAGCAGGCCCTTGGCCAGCATCTCCTTTTCGACTTCGTCCGTCGAAGGGCCGGCCGCCTTCCCCGAGGCGGCCTTCTCGGCGGCCCGGTTCAGCTCCAGCATCCGGTCGATGAGCGCCTGGGTGACGGGATCCAGGTCCTGGAACTGCAGCCCCATGCCCGGAGGGCCCTCGGCATCGGCCACGTCGCGCACCCAGCGCACCACGGCCGTGCCGCGCAGCACCCGGACGCCGCCGGCGATCTGCACCTCGAATTTGACGAGCGTGCCCACCGGCTGCGGACTCCGCGACCGGATGAACATGCCGCCAGGGCTCAAGTTGGTGGCGAACTCCTCAGCGAAGCTCCCCACATCCGAGTGCTTGAGCTTCACCAGCAGACCCACGGATTTCCGGTCTGTCGCGCGCCGCCCTTGTTCCATAGATCAGAACTGTCGCGGTCATACGGCTCCGGCTCAAGTTCTTAATGACCCTCTGCCTGCTCGTTCGGCCACGGAGCACAGGGTGTAGTCACATAGCGCACTCACGAGAGGAACCGCCCCGTGGCATCCTTGACGGGCTCGCGGCCGCGGGTAGCAGGAGCCCCCTGATGAACGCCCTCACTCTTACCTCTGTGGCGCCGGTGCGCGCCGGCTGGCTGGTGGATCGCCGGCAGGATCTGCTCTCGACGATGGGAGGGCTGGGCGCCAGCCTGGTGCTGCTGGGGCTGCACCTGTGGGGCGGCGTGAGCAGCGTGGTGCTCTGGTGGGCGTGGATCCTGGCGCTGGACGGGCCGCACATCTTCGCCACCGTCTCGAGGACCTACCTGGACCGTCGGGAGCGAGAGAGCCGGCGGCGGTTGCTGTGGGGCAGCCTGGGGTGGTTCGCCGTGGGGCCGTTGTTCGTGGCGCTGTCGGTGGGGGTGGGGAGCCGGCTGCCGTTCGAGCTGTTCCTGGCCGCGGTGGGCATCTGGGCCTACTGGCACGTGGTGCGCCAGCACTACGGGCTGATGTCGCTGTACCAGCGCAAGAACGGGGATGTGCACCCGGCGGACCGGCGCATCGACAGCCTCACGCTGTACGTGGGGCTGCTGGCGCCCTTCGCCGCCTTCGCGGTGACGCACGCGTCGGCGCGGCGGATGCTGGGGCTGGGAGCGCAGCCGGGGCGCGAGCTGCTGCTGGCTCAGGTGTGCTGGGCGGCGGTGCTGGTGGTGGTGGCGCTGCTCGCGGTGCGGCAGGTTCAGCGGTGGCGCGCGGGGGCGGGCATCAACGGGCCCAAGGTGCTGCTGCTGGCGGCGGCGATTGGGCTGAGCGCGCTGCTGTTCTCGCCGCCCGTGGTGGCGCGCATCGAGTTCATCATGGTCGCCGTGGTGGTGACGGCGTTCCACAACATCCAGTACCACGGCATCGTCTGGTTCTATCACCGCAACCGCTACCACAAGCCCAACGCGGACCGGGCTGCCTTCGGGCTGGCGCCGCGGGTGAGCCAGCGCTTCCTCATCTACGCCGCGTGCGGGGTGGCCTTCACCCTGCTCTACCGCGGCCTGGGCTGCGGCTTCGGCGCCCACCCGGGCTGCGGCACCTTCGACGCCCAGGTGATGCTGGGCGCGGGGCTGTCGCTGAGGGACTTGATGGTGGGCTTCATCTGGGGCTTCGGGATGCACCACTACTACCTGGACCAGAAGATCTGGCGGGTGAGCCGCGACAGCGGGCTGAACAAGGACCTGAAGCTGTCGTCCGCGTGAGTCTCAGTGGTCGCCGTAGCGCTTCTCACCGGCCTCCACGCGCAGCTTGAGCCGGTTCTGCGGCGGCGGCAGCGGGCAGGTGGCGAACGGGGTGAAGGCGCACGGCGGGTTGTAGGAGCGGTTGAAGTCCAGCACCACCTTCCCGTCCTTGGGCATGTCCGTATAGACGAAGCGGCCAGCGCCGTAGGTGTCGTCGCGGTTGGTCAGGTCTCCGAAGATGAAGAAGAGTTGGCCGGAGCCATCGTCCACGGGAGCCAGCCGGTACTCCTGGCCGTTCACGGTGAAGAGGGCGGTGCCGGGGGAGACCATGTCCTCCACCTCGCCCAGCACGTTGGGCACGGCGATCTTCGTCTGAGTGGTGGCCGGCTCGAAGCGGGCCTCCAGGCGCCAGGCGGGGTTGGGCGCGTACGTGGGGATGCCGTGGAAGTTCTTGCGCGTGGGCGCCTCCGAGTCCTTCACGCGGATGCCCAGGCGCTCGCCGCGGCGGATGACGAAGAAGCGCATCGAGCCCAGCGCCAGCGTGTCCGGGCCACCCTGGGCATCGCTGCGCACGGCGCCTCCGGTGAAGGGCTTGCCGTCCAGCGTGAGCGAGACGCCCGGGGCCAGCGACAGGCTCACCGAGTCCCCCTTGCGAATGAAGGTGCCCACCTTGGCGGGAGCCGAGGCGGGGAAGACGACGTCATTGTCCGGCGCCGAGCCGAAGCGGTTGTCACCCTCCTTGAGCCAGTGCAGCCCCACGAGCGAGAGCCAGCTGTCCTCGGCCTTCAGCCGGGAGATGCGCTTGGCGTGCCATTCACGGGTCTCGGCTTCGAAGTTGGCGGGAGTCGACATGGGCTTGGTGTCCGCGGGCTTCGCGGCGGGGGCAGCGGGGGGAGCGGCGAGCGCGGGGACGGCGAGCCCCAGCGCGGCGAGGGACAGCAGGGAGGTCCATCTCATAGCGGCTCAATAATGCACGCCGCCCGGCTTCTCCAGCAGCGGCGAGCTGCTTCCGGAAAAGCGAACACCTGGACAGGAATTACCGGATTGTCCGTTAAATCCCTCGGCCTTACTTGGGATGCCAACTTCAACCCGGGAGGCTTCTCATGCGTCGACTGCTCACATTTCTTGCTCTGTTCAGCACCTGTGCCTCGGTGGGCTGTGGCCCAGCCAGTGAGGCCGAGGCCGAATCCTCTCTCACCCGGCAGGCCTCGGCGCTGGCTGACTGTAACGCCCGTGGCCCCGGCGTGGACGTCTCCCTGTGCAACTTCACGGGCCTGAACCTGAGCCAGGTGAACTTCACCGGCGCGAACTTCTTCAAGACGATCCTTCAGTCGGCGAACCTGAGCGGCTCCACGCTGGTGAACACGGACATGCGCGAGGCGAACCTGACGCTCGCGGTGGCCACGGGCGCGGACTTCACCGGGGCCAACCTGTTCAAGGCCAACCTCACCAACGCGGACCTGACCAACGCCACGCTCGTGAACGCGCTGCTCACCGAGGCCAACCTCTCTCATGTCCTCTGGGATGGCGCGAACCTGAGCGGCGCGGACCTGCGCCTGTCTTCTCTCACCGACGCCGTCATCACCAACGCCAACCTCTCCGGGGCCAACCTCTCGGGCCTGGCCATCACCGACACTCAGTTCGTGGGGACGAACTTCACCGGCGCCCTCCTCACCGGCATTCAGACCGAGGACCTCGTCTTCACGGGGGCCTTGCTGGAGCAGGTGAACCTGACGGGGGCGAAGCTCACCGATGCCATCCTCACCAGCACGCGGTTGGCCCGGGCCAATCTCACCGGGGTGCTCGGCGAGGATGCCAACCTCACCGACGCGGACCTGCGCGGCGCCGTGCTGAACGACGCCAACTGGGTGCAGTCCGACTTCACCGGCGCGGATCTCAGCTGCTTCAATGCCTCCACCTGCGCCTCGGTGCAGAACGCCTTCCTGGTGGAGACGGTGTGGACGGATGCCACCCTCACTCAGGCCAACCTGAATGGCACCACGCTGACCCAGGCCACGCTGGAGCGGACGAACTTCACGGACGCCTCGCTGGTGAGTGTCTTCCTGGAAAAGGCGCTGCTCACCGACACCGTCTTCGTGCGCGCCAACCTCAGCGGGGCCAACCTGAAGGACTCCACCGTCTCGGGAGTCATCAACCTGAGTAACGCGAACCTCACCGGGGCCAACCTGTACAACGTCAACCTCACGGCGGCGAATGTCTCGGGAGTCACCTGGAGCAACACGCTCTGCCCGAATGGGACGAACAGCAACGCGAACGGCGGCACGTGCGTGGGCCACCTGGCCCCCCCGGGCTACATCCCGTAGCGTCAATTGTCCTCGCCTGAGCAGAGCCGTGCGCTTCACCGCGTCCCCCGATACGACGCCCGCCTGGCACCAGCTAAACACAGGGGCCATGTCCACCCCCACCCTCCGCGCGGACATCGAAGCACGGGCGCGCCGCAGTGAAGAGCGGCTCCAGCGGCTGATCGAAGCCTCGGGCGCGGGGACGTGGGAGATGGACCTCGCGACGCGGCAGGTCTGGGCGGACGCGCCGCTCCTCGAGCTGTTCGGACTCGGAGCGGCCGGGACGGAGACGGTCCCGGTCGACGCCGTCCTCGCCGGCATCCACCCGGACGACCGGGCTCGGGTCGCGGAGGCAATCTCGAAGGCGCTCGCCGGTGAGCAGGGCGGACGTTACGCCACGGACTATCGGACCCTCGCCGCCGACGGCCGCATCCGCTGGGTGGAGGGGCGCGGCCAGGTGTTCTTCGATGCGGGCGGGAAGCCGGCGCGGTTCATCGGCACCGGGCTCGACATCACCGCGCGGAAGGAAGCGGAGCAGGCGGTGCGCGAGAGCGAGAACCTGATGCGCGAGGTCACCGACGCGCTCCCGGTGATGATCGCCTTCATCGGGTCGGACCTGCGCTACCGGTTCGTGAATCGGATCTACGAAGACTGGATCGGCCTCAACCGCTCCGAGATAATCGGCCGCACCATCGGCGAGCTCGTCGGCCAGCCGGCGGAGGACGCGGTGCGAGCGATGATGGCGCGCGCCCTGGCCGGAGAGACGGTCACCTTCGACCGGCGCATCACCTACAAGATCGTCGGGCCGCTGGACGTGAGAGTCACATACGTGCCCCATCGCAACGCCGCTGGCGAGATCGACGGCGTCATCGCACTGGTCGCGGACATCTCGGAGATCAAGAAGAAGGAGTACGAGCTCCAACGGCGATCCGAGTTCGAGCAGCAGCTGATCGGGATCGTCTCGCACGATCTCAGAAACCCCGTCACCGCGATCAAGATGTCAACGGTGCTGCTGCAGCGGATGGGGCTCGACGAGAAGCAGGCGAAGATCATCTCGCGGATCTCCGCCTCGACCGAGCGCGCGTCGCGGATGATCTCCGACCTGCTCGACTTCACCCAGGCCCGGCTCGGCCCGGGGCTGCCGGTACACCGCGCGCGCGTGGACCTGCACGTGGTGACCGACACCGTGGTGGACGAGCTGCGCGTGTCGACGCCGGATCAGCAGCTGGTGGTGAGGCACTCCGGCGACGCGACCGGCGAGTTCGACGGCGAGCGCATCGCGCAGGCGGTGGGGAACCTCATCGGCAATGCGCTGAAGTTCTCGCCCGAGGAGGCGACGGTCACCGTCGAGGTCCGCGGAGAAGCCGACGCCGTCGTGCTCTCGGTTCACAACCACGGCGAGCCGATCCTGGCGGAGCTGTTACCCCACCTCTTCACGCCGCTGCAGCGGGGCAAGGACACCGAGAAAGGCGTGCGCAGCATCGGCCTGGGGCTCTACATCGTGGAGCAGATCATGAAGAGCCACGGCGGCGAGGTGCGGGTGACGTCCACGCGGGAAGCCGGAACGTGCTTCACCCTGCGCCTGCCTCGGGGACCGTAGACGGACCAGGGGCTTGCATCAGGGGTGGAGGCGGCGGGAATCGAAGCCGTGTAGGGGGTAAACTGGCCCGCTCTGAAAAACGGCGTTCCCCTCGGTTTCCCTCTGAAAATCGGCCCCTCTTAGTGTCCACACGAGTCCGCACGAGTCCGGCTGATTTGGTCCTTTTTTGGTCCCCGGGACCAAGCCCGCCAAGGGACTCGCGGCTCGTGTCGAGCATCCAGGCCGGACACGCGGACGCGGGCCTAGTGGTGAGCGCGGGGCCTCGTCGAGCATCCAGGCCGGACACGTGGACGCGGGCCCTCGTGGTGAGCGCGGGGCCTCGTGGTGAGCGCGGGGCCTCGTGGCGAGTGTCCAGGCCGGACAGGTCGGCGCGGGCCTCGTGGTGAGCGAGCCAGCGGCACCGAGGACGGGCGATGATCATTGGACGGGCACGATGGGGTGCTGTAGTCCTCCGCGTGTGAGCCTGGACACCATCACTGAGGCCGTAATCCGCTTCTTCAGTACCACAGAGACGTGGAGACTCATCCTTGACAAGGTTCTCCTTGCTGCCGTGGGGTTCTATTTCGCGCGTCTACTTGAACGGTATCGCCGAAAACAGGTTGTTGTCGGCGAGCTAGCCAAGGCGCGAGCCCAAGCCGTCGTCCAGGTTTTCGCACGCATCGCTGAATGCGACATGGCTGCCCACCGGCTGATCGAAGCACGGGCTGACCCGAAGTCCTCTCCCGAGCGCGTGAACAAGCTCGCCGACATGATGGAGGGCAGCAACGCACGGCTGAGCGACGAGATCGCTAAGAACTTTTTCCTGATGGGATCGGAGATGACGAAGCTGGTTGATCTCTACTGCAAGCTCGTCGGGTCGCTGCACGTCTACGCTGGCCAGAAGGCCCCTGTTCCCGAGGAAGTCCAAGAAACGTTTCACAGTGTGCGCAGAAGCCTGGAGAGGCTGTTGCCGACTCTGCAACTTACCGACGAGCACTCAGACTACCTCCCCCCCGGTTGGTGGACTCCGCGTTACTGGGGAGCGCGTCTGCGACGTAAGCAACTTCAAGAACCCGGCAAGTAGCGTACGTCATGCCGCGTCCACGGTGGGACCGGCTACAGGGCCAGACGTCGACGCGCCCCTCGTGGCGAGCGCTGGACCCTGAGTGCTGGGGCTCGTGGTGCGTCTAGGCAGGCCGGACGTGGCCACGTCGACGATCCCCTCGTGGTGAGCGCTGGGGCCTCGTGGTGCCGTTGGGGCTCGTGGCGAGCGTCTAGGGCCGGACACGTCGACGCGCCCCTCGTGGCGAGCGTCCAGGCAGGCGAGGGAGCCGCGCCTGCGGGGCCGCGCTGCGCAAGCCCGGCCCCACCGCGTCAACGCTCGGCTAGTTCGTCGTGATCGTGTCCTGGGTGCGTGCGCGGGGGCGCGGGCGTGGCAAATCCAAGTCGACCATGCGCTCGCCCGCCTCGTCCGCTGCGGCCTTCAACTCAGCGCCCGATTCCTTCGCGCCGAACGTGTCCCCAAGCCATCCGCGCAAGTCGGCCTCCAGCTCCTGCGCGGTCTGGTAGCGGGCTGCGGGCGAGCGCTGGAGGAGTTTGCACAGCGGCACGCGGAGCGTATCGGGCAGGCCCGCCGTTACCGCTTCCACGTCCTCCGAGGTGAAAGTGGCCGCACGCATGATGATCTCTTCCATCGCGTCGTCGCACCCCGCGAGCCTCGCGCGCTTGATCGCCCGCGTCATGCCCGCAAGCTTCTTGCGCGAGAGCGCCGCGAGAGCCTTGGGTGAAATGCCGTCGGGGGGGTGAAGCAGGTTCCGCCCGGTGGCAAGTTCCAGCATGACAAGGCCCAGCGCGAAGAGATCCGAGCGAGCATCGACGCGGCCCGTCAGCAGCATTTCCGGCGAAGAGAAGTATCTGTCTCCCTGCGGGCGGCGCACCGTGGAAGCCACGCGCCCCGGCAAGCTGGAGAGAGCGAGGCCAAAGTCCGACACCTGCACGCGGCCCGACCAATCCACGAAGACGTGTTCCGGATCAATCGCCCGGTGGACGATGCCCAACGGGCGCCCGTCCTCGTCCTTGGCCGTATGCGCGTGGTGAAGGGCGCCCGCCACTTGGGCACCCACGTACAGCGCGAAAAGGGGCGAGAACCACCGTTCGCACTCCATGACGAGCCCGAGAACATCGTTCAGCGAATTGCCGGACGGATGATCCGTGATCACGTACCAAGCCCCCTCCGCCTTGTGCAGCCCGTGCACGCGGAGAATCTCGGAGTGCTGGAGGTACGCCGCAAGGCGCACCTGTTCCTCTAGTTTCGCCCGCGCCTTGAAGACGCGGATTCCCCCCGGGCCGCTCGGCATCCCTACCGCCTTGAGCAACACTTTCCCCAGGATCTTCCCGTCGGACATGCGCGGACGGGCGAGAAGCAGGTTTAGCCCGTGGTGAGCCTCGCCCAAGTGCTCGCGGTACTCGTAAGCGATCCCCTCCCGAGTGAAGAGGATCGCGCCCTTGGGAATCCGCAACTCGATAGCCGCCATGTGCAGTGTCTCCTTGCCGCGTGCAGGCCCCCAGCAGCCCAACACGAGGGGGGCGGATGTTACCCACGGAATGAGGCCCTAGTGAACAACTCTCTAGGTCAGAGAGGCAGCGAAAGGCAGGGGGCCAATTTTGCCCGCCTACCTAGCGCGTCACCTTCTCTGGGGCGCTAGTCGGGATAGAACCACTTCACAGTTGCCCCCCCGCTGTTGGTGGCTTTCGTGGCTCCGTCCTTGTCCATCGAGTACACGGCGCCGCTTCGCCCGATGATGCACACAGGGACCTCTTCCTTTCCGGGCAACTTCGCGCGCTCGTACTTCACGAGCAACGCTGCGGGCTCGTTCCTTAACTTGGCCGTCTCGTCTTGCGGATCCACGTAGACGCGCCCCCACAACTTGGTGCCCGGGGGGGCCTTCTGGCGCTGCTCACGGGTGAGGCCGGTTTCAGGAACGATTGCCACGACCTCAGCACCGGGCCGGAAGATCACCTCGTCCGAGTCCCGATCAAAGCGGTCATCCAGGGCGACATCGAAGCTATACCCGGCCTCCCAGCCTAGAGCGCTCATGACTTTCCGCGTCCGCTCTGGGCACTCGAAAGGCTCGGGCCTGATGGGGGCTCCGGTGCATCCGGCAGCCACGGCGGCGAGAAACGCGAGCGTCCTGCACACCGCCGCGCTCGGGGGGTGCTTCTCTGCGCGAAGGGTACGCGCCTGCTTGGGGGCTTCTGGCTTCTGGGTCGTCACGGTTGAACCTTCCTTCTGTGTGTCCGCATTGGCTGCGGGGCCTCTGTCCACCGCTCGCGCGGGGGCAGGCGTGGACATAGCAGCGGCGCTTTCAAGTAGGGCCATGGGGCCAGCAGTCAGCGGCACTGGGGTAGTGAGCAGGCCAGTAGGCGCGGACGCTGGTGCGGGTGTGGGCGCGTCTCCAGGCCAGAGCGAAAGGGCCAGCGCACCGGCAAGGCAGGCCACCACGAGGCCGCCCCCCGCAGCCACCTTGCGCGCGTGGAGCCGCCCCGCGAGGGCGCGCAGCGCGGCCCATGGGCGCTTCTGCGTCTTCTCCAGGGTAACGGGCTCCCCAGCCTCAGAGGGCGCGGGCTCTCGCTGCTCAGAGGGAAGGTGCACCGTCACCATGTATTCGGCGCTCGTGTCCGCTGCCAGTTCCGCCGCTTCACGCCGCAGCGCTTCGGTATCAACGGGCCGCTTGCTTGGGTCACGCGCCAGGAGGCTTTGCACCCAATCGCTCACGGCCACTGGCACGCGGGGATTCAGTTCGTGGACAGGTGGGGGGGAGCGTCGGTTGCTGTTGAGCGGTTCCCGGGCGCGGTCTTCCGTCGGGCGCGGATCCGTCAGCAGGTCATAGAGCATCACCCCGTAGGCGAAAATCTCGTCTGACACCTGGAAGGCGTACCGCGCCCGGAGTTCTTCCTTGTGCTCGCGGAGGAATTGGAACTGTCTGGGTGCACGCGAGCGATCCGTCCCGGGGGGCAAGCCTTCCTCGGTCAAGTCCTCGGCTAGAGCGTGGCTCGCGCAGCCCAGATCGATGATGATCGGCTCACCGTCGCTCTTGCGGATCAGCACGTTGGCCCACTTCAAGTCACGATGAAGCACTCCCCGGCTGTGGATATAGGCCAGCGCGGCGGCGATCTTCACAATGACGCAGAGGACTTCATGAACGGTGGGGTGTTTGCGCTCCATCCACTCGCCCAACGTCCAGCCGTCCACGTAGTCCAGGACGAGATACAGGTTCCCGGTCGCCTTGTCCGGCACGTACCCGTGCCCGCACGTGTGGATGATGTTGGGATGGTCCGCGAACAGCACCAGAATCCCCAACTCGCGCAACGTGCGTGCGTGCGTCCTCTTCTCGTCGCCGCTCGCCTCCCGGTGCCGCGCGAGCTTGAGCGCGTAGAGCTTGCCGTTCTTCTCCACGAGGTACACGAGCGCAAAGCCCCCATCCCCCAGCGGCTTGATCACCTTGAAGCCGTCGATCATGGCACCGGGGTTCAGCCCCACCATGAACCCGCTCATCGCTTAGGCTCCTGTGCTGGCGCCGGAATCTTCACCGGGATCGCAAGCGTCCGACCATCCGCCCCGCTCATTTCCAGGGTGAAGACAAGGCCCGCGCTAGGGGGCGGTTCCTCCGTCACCACGAGCACCCGCACACGCTCGCCCGGTACTGTTCCTGCCGGTTCTTCGAGCACCACGCGCCCCCGCAGCTTCTCGCCCGTCTTGCTCGGTAGCGTGGCTTCCGTTGGCACCCACGGCTGCGGGCCTCGCGTGTTGCGAATCTCGACCTGGAACATCAGCCAACCCTTCCCCCGATAGGCCACACCTTCCCCGGACTCGATGCCCTGCGCACTGTCCTTGCGTCGGTCAATCTTGGCGGTGGGAACGCCGCTCGTGCCCATGTAGCCCAGCAAGAGGAAGTCTTCCGGCCCGCGCACTTCCGCGCGCACTTCTGCGGGGCAAGCTGGGGCGGCTGGCTCTTGCCGTGCGACGTTGATCAGCGTGTCCACGTCGGACGGGTGCGCCACGAGCACGAAGACAGCCCGCGCTGGTGGCTTCCCATCTGCGAACTCGACTTCTAGCTCGCGGCGCTCACCCTCCCGCAGAGGGCTCACCGCTTGGACGATGAGCGAAAGCGAGTGCTCGCCCGCGTCCACCACGCGAATCCGCGTGGTGTCCACCCGCACGGACTTCTTGCGAACCTCCGAGCCGAACAGGAACACCGTGGGTGTTTCGGCGGAGACATGAACCTCGTGCGGGGGCTCGGCTGGGTTGCTGGTGACGGTGACGGTGCGCTGTCTCGGCTCGCGTGCGGTGGCCTGGGCTCGCGCGGCTGTTCCCGCCAAGAGAACGAGCGCAACGGCAAGGGGGGGCGGATTGGAACAAGGGGGCGTGACCTCCGAGGTAGGCACGGTATCAGAGCCCGCAGCGCTGGTGTTGGAGCGCACGGCGGGAGCCAGGCACCAGGCCCCGCGCGTCGACGGGCGCGCGTCCGGCCTGCCTGGATGCTCACCACGAGGCCCAGCGTTCACCGCGAGGCCCGCATCCGGCCCGCCTGGACGCGCCACGAGGCCCCAGCGTGCGCCACGAGGATCGCGTCGACGTGGCCCGCGTCCGGCCACCTGGACGCGCTAGGAGGCCCGTAGCGCTCGCCACGAGGCCCGTGTCGACGGTGGCCCGCGTCCGGCCACCTGGACGCGCTAGGAGGCCCGTAGCGCTCACCACGAGGCCCGCGTCGATGTGACCGCGCCCAGCTTGCCTGGACGCTCACCACGAGGCCCAGTGCTCACCACGAGGCGTATGTCGACGGGGGCCCAGCTCCCCATGTCCGACGTGGCGCGCGTGCGGGCCCAGCAGGTGAGCCTCGACGCGGGCCCAGCTCCCGTGTCCGACGTGGCGCGCGGGCCCAGCAGGTGAGCCTCGACGCGCCCCGGGTCGACATGCGTCGGGCCTGGACGCTCGCCACGAGCCCCAGCGCTCTCCGCGCTGCCCGCGTCCGGCGTGTCCGTGTCTACCTTGGTTGAACGCTCACCCGCGCCCAGCACCACAGGCCCCAGCGTTCACCGCGAGCCCCACGTCCGACGTGTCCGGCCTGGAGAGTCATCACGAGCCCGACCACGCGCGGCCCACAACTTCTAGTGGGCCGCTAGACCTCCTCGAATCGCGCGCCCGTAACGCCCATGTCCTCTATGGCGTTCTTGATCACCTCGGAGACGATCAGAACGACCTCCCACCCCTCGGGACGGAACACTTTGGCGTTCCCCACCTTCCGCTTGTCGATGCGCAGACGGTCCACGCCCATGTATTGCCCGACCTTGTCGGGCACCCCATGCTCCGGCTTCCAGAAACTCACCTCGGACGCCTTTTCGTCGATACAGCGGATGAGGCGCGTTGCTACGAGCACGAGGTACTGATCCGGCTGGCCCTCAATGTCCGCCGGGATGAGCTGCACGTCGTTGGGGGCACGCTTCGCCAGCATGGAAGCCACCTTGACGTGGACGACGGCAATGCCCAATCCCGCCTCAGAGAAGTCCAGCGGCCTGCCCGCAATCTTGATGGGGATCGTCAACCGTCCCTCCAGATGCACGGGCGTTCCTCGCGTAAAGTCCCAGTCGAACACCTTGCGGCCCTGGCTGTCGATGGGAGTGGCCAAGTGCCAGCGGTGGGGGACATAGACGTCGTCGGCTAGTTTGAAGAAGCGCTGGGACATGGGGAAGTTCTAGCGTCATTTCCCCAGGGTGACGAGTCGGTTCAACTCCGTTCCGGGTGTCGAGATCAGCTTGGCGAGTTCATCCAACGCGGGCACAAACCGAGCCCGGCATTCCGCGATGCTGCTGCAATCTCCCAGCGCCCTCCGTAGGCGCTCGTAGACGATTTCATGGTAGCGCTGCGGGTGAGGCCCCTTGTGCCCCGGGATAGGCACGATGTTCTCGGTGTCCTTCATCCGCATCCCCGCTCTGGCGTAAAGGTCCTCAAGCCGGGGGGTCCACGGGCCACCCCGCAGGGTGGACTTCTTGTTCGCGATGGTCCCGATGTGGTGCTTCTCCGTGCGGGCGCCGCGCCCACCGCGCGCCGCCATCGCCACCGCGCCCGGTGCCAGAGCCAAGCTAAAGCCCTCGGACGTCACAGCCACGGACTCGACCGCGCCCACCTCTGACAACAAGATCCCTTCACGGCCCGCAGCCTGCATCGACACTTGAGCGGATCCGGGGAGTGTCGCCACTTGCTCCGCGAACCCCTTCGCCGTGTGCGTCAGAAGCGCCATGACCACCAGGGCGAACGCTTGCGCAGCTTCACGCGAGAACAGCTTGCCGAACTTCTCGCCCGCGTCGCGGATCTCCTCGAAGGTGGCTGCGGTCTTCACCTCTTCCATCAACTGGAACCAACCCGTCACGAGGTTGTAGAGCGTCTTGGCGCCCACCCAGAGCACGAGCGCCGTAGTAGCCCACGCGGCGACAAACTTGGTGATCGGCTCGGGCAACGCGAGCAGGACAAGGAGCGTCACCACCGTCCCAATCGCGGCTTGCAGGACGGCCCGCATGCTCACCATCTCGCCCAGCGCCTTCTCGAACTCCTCCAGCACCGGACTCTTGCTCAGGGCCATGGCGAGCATGTACCGGCCTTGCATGTCCAGGTACTTGCCGCCCACGAGCGCGCCCAGGCAATCACCCTCGAATCCATGGGCACTCCGACACCACGCCTTGTAACGGCTAACGAGGTTCTGTTCCTCCTCCGTCAACGCTCCTTCCAGGGGCATCCCTGACGACTCCAGAGGGACGATCTTTCGCTCTCTGAGGAGGTAATCCCCATAGAGCGCGTCGAGTTGAAACAGGCGCTCCACGGTCTGCCGGGGTGAGCCTGACAGGCGCACCTCGCGCGCCAGCTTCCGGATCGCCTCTGTCACTTGCTCCGGCGCCATCTGCACCGGCTCCACCGTGGCAGCACGGGGGATGTAGATCAGGGTTTCTCCCTCTGCTCCAGTGTCCACCCGGATCGCTGGCTGAGTAGCGCTGCACCCAACAAGCACAGCAAGCAACAGCGCTTCGGCCTTCCAGAGAATCCGCCAGAGCATGGGGCACCCCTTTTCTGTGAGCAGGGGAACAGGTTAGGGGGCCGCCACACGGCAGAGGAGGATATGCCGGGTGGTGTTCGCCTGAGTGACCCACAGGCCCTGCGAGCAGGTGGATCCCTCCGTAATCCGGCCCGAGTGTTGTGCCCCTCTCGCGCCACCATCCCCCGCGCGCACCACGAGGCGCGCGTCGACGTGTCCGGCCTGGACGCGCACCAAGAGGCCCCCCCGCGCGCACCACGAGGCGCGCGTCGACGTGTCCGGTATGGACGCCCACCGCGAGCCCTAGCACCACGAGGCGCGTGTCCGACGGTGCCCGGCTGGACGCTCACCGCGAGCCCTAGCACCACGAGGCCCGCGTCCGACGGTGCCCGGCTGGACGCTCACCGCGAGCCCCAGCGCTCACCACGAGGCCCGCGTCCGACGTGTCCGGCCTGGACGCGGGCCACGAGGCCCCAAGGCTCACCACGCGGCGCGCTTCCACGTGCCCGGCCTGGACGCGCACCACGAGCCCCAGCGCTCACCGCGAGGCCCCTAGGCTCGTCGCGAGGCCCGCGTCCGATGGTGCCTGCCTGGACGCTCACCACGAGCCCCAGGGCCCACCACGCGGCGCGCGTCCGACGTGTCCGGCCAGCACGAGCCCCAGCGCTCACCGCGAGGCCCGCGTCGACGTGCCCACCTGGACGCGCACGACGAGCCCAACGAACCACGAGGCCCATGTCGAGGGTGCCCGCTTGGACGCGCACCACGAGGACCCAACGCTCACAACGAGCGGCGCGTCGACACGGCCCTCGCTGCGCGGCGTCGGCGCGAATCCCTGCCCTTTAGCGCGCGGCGTCCGTGTCCTTTCGGGCGCCCACTGGCGCGCAGCGTCGGCGCGAATCTCTGCCCGCTCGCACGGCCCTTGGGAAAAAATTAGCGCCCGCACTCGAGCCCGGAGCCCATCCAAAATTTTTAGGGCGCCTCGCGGGGGCGCGTTTGCGCCGCGCCTCGCGCCGTTTCACGCGCCCATTTTGCGCCGTGCCTCGCGCCGTTTCACGCGCCCTTTTGCGCCGCGCCTCATGCCATTCCGCGCGCCATTTCTCGGAGCCGTCCGCACTCGCTAACGGCGCCACCGCGCGCACTCCCGAGGCCCAACGCTCGCCCTGTGTGCGTGGGCGCTCGACAGCTCCAGCAAGCGAGCCTCGATCCGCCGCTGCGCGCTGGCTTCGGAAGCCCTTTGGATTTGCGCCCGCGTGCCATTCCTCGCGCCGTTTCGAGCGCCACCCCTCGCGCCGTTTCGCGGACCCTGTGCCGGCCATTGGGTGCACCATTCTCGCAAGGGCCCGACTCGGGCCAGAACACAAAGCCGCGCGGCGCCTGGAGAGCAACTCGCGCGAGCTGCCGCGGGCCCTCGAATTTGCGCCCGCGGTGGTGGGCGCGCGCCCTGAGTGCTGCGCTGTTTCAGAGCGCCCCCCGCGCCCTCGAAAAGCTCCAGCAGGCGAGCCTGGGAGGCGTGAGGGCTGCACCGGCCCAGCGCCCCGTGTCCGACGCGCGCGGGCCCAGCAGGTGAGCCTCGACGCGGGCCCAGCGCCCGTGTCCGATGTGGCGCGCGCGGGCCCAGCAGGCGAGCCTGGAAGCGCGCGGGGCTGCACCGGCCCCAGCTCCCCGTGTCCGACGTGGCGCGCTGCACTGGCCCAGTAGGGCCGCCTGGAGGCGCGCGGGGCTGGCTCCGGTGTCGTATCAGTTCGCCGTCCCCCGTCGTCCCCCCCGGGGACGGGGCACAGCGAACTCTTACGTCTTCCGTGGGCGAGCGCGCGGCGTCTTCCAGCGCGAGCGCGCGGCGCCTTCCAGCGCGAGCGCGCGGCGCCCTCCGTGGGTGTCAGTTACGGAGCCAACGAGAAATCGAAATTCCGCCGCAGAGTTCCACCTCTGACGACCGGGGGGTCAGCAAGCTCGATCCGCCCTTCAGGGTACTCCCAGACCTCCCAAGTCGCGGTCACGCCCTCGAACTCAAATTCTGCGTAGTGAAGCACTTGTGTCCCCATACCCTCAGCCTTCTCCCCCTCGTTGCTCTCCTGCCATGACAGGTCACTGCAAGTAACCTCAATAACCTCGCCAGTCCCTTCAACTTCGATCTGCGCTGTCTGCTGACTCCGGACAACCGACATGCCAAGCCCCTCCTGTGTAATCGCGCCACGTTCGGCACCCTCGCAGCGTGAACGCGCGCCAATGCTCGCTATCATCGAGCGGGGCCGTGTGTAATCCGGTCGGTTCTCTTGGCGTTCAGATCCCACCACCACCACGGGCCAGGGCAGCCACTTACCCGGTGTCCGACGCGGCGCGCGCTGCACCGGCCCAGCAGGCGAGCCTGGAGGCGCGAGGGCTGCACCGTCCCAGCTCCCGTGTCCGACGCTGCGCGCGGGCCCAGCAGGTTAGGCTGGAGGCGCGTGGGGCTGCACCGGCCCAGCTCCCGTGTCCGACGTGGCGCGCGCGCGGGCCCAGCTCCGGTGTCCGACGCGGCGCGCGCTCCACGGGCCCAGCAGGTGAGGCTGGAGGCGCGCGGGGCTGCACCGGCCCAGCTCTCGTGTCCGACGTGGCGCGCGGGGCCTAGCTCCCCGTGTCCGACGTGGCGCCGCGCTGCACGGGCCTAGCAGGCGAGCCTGGAGGGGCGCGGGCTGCACCGGCCCAGCTCCCCGTGTCCGACGCGGCGCGAGGGCTGCACCGGCCCAGCAGGCACGCCTGGAGGCGCGCGCCCTTCGTCGTCTCGGAAGCGATGGGGCCGGTGGTGGGCCGGTGGGGCCGGTGGTGGGGCCGGTGGTGGGCCGGTGGTGGGCCGGTGGTGGGCCCGGTGGCACCGGCCGTGGCACCGGCCGTGGCACCGGCCGTGCCCCCCGTATCAGTCCCGCATCAGTCCCGTTCTCAGCCGCGTTTCCCCTACACGGATCAGCGCGCGCCAACCCCGCAGCGCTCATTCCGTCCGCTCGCCCGCATGTGCCCTTGGTTGCCCGGCTACTCGCTTGCCGATCAGTTCTCACGTTGCGCCCGTCGCCTAGACACATGCCTTTGGGTTGTGTCACTCCTGCTCTGGGAAGTTCCGGGGCAGTTTGGTGAGGCGAGTTGGAAGGGCGGGTTGGGCGATGGTTGGGAAAAACTCCCAGGAGGGGCAACCCTCCATGTGCGGCGCAGTCGTGCGCCGTTGGTTGGCCGGTAGCAACGGCGGCAAGAACGCCAGCAACACCGGAAACAACACCGGAAGAAACACCGGCAGCAACGCCAGGAAAGCCAGCGGCAACGCCAGGAGCAACACCAGGGCGCGCCGCTCGCTACTGCCAGCGGAGCCGCTAGAGGTTCCAGAAGGCGCGGCGCGTCCGCGTGCGCTCTCTGGCTCTCGGCTCCGCTACCACCGTGCCGGGCTGGCGAGCGTGAAGCCTGCCCGCTGTGCTGGTGGGCTCCACGCCACACCGGAGCGGCCCACGTCTGACGCGGGCGCGCTCTGCGGGCCTCGCGGTCACGCCTCGACGGCGCCCGCGTCTCTCGCGTGCTCCACCACGCTGCGCGCCGCGCCTCGCGTTCCCCCGTATTCGCCCGCAGGGCTCTGCATTCGTCCGGATCCGTCGTGGTGGTGCCAAAAGAGTACAAATAAGGCCAACTATGCCTACTGCCCAACCGCACCGGGTTTAGGCACCTTGGGCGGCATGAGTTACGCCACACCAACAGCCCGACAACGCACGCACTGGGCACCCACGCTTCCCACCGGGAAGGGGCGCGCGCGTACCTGTCCAAACCTGCCCAGCGATGCCCAACGAAGCCCAGCGCGGCCTGTCGCGTTGCCGGGGCTCGGGAGGATGCGAGACAATCTTTCCCGTGCAGTGAGGCACGGCGGCTGCCCCCGGTACGTGGGGCGGCTCGACGTGGCCAGCACCCGCAGCGCAACGCTTCTCCGTGCCCCCGGAGTGCGCGCGGCTGGCCCCTCACGGCATGGCGGCGCGCGTGCTGGAGACAGGCGCGCGGCGTCCCACCTTCAGCAGTCGGGAGAGTTGCAACCGTGAAGGGGCAAGGCGAGGAACAGAACGAACTACTGCGGGCCATCTACGAAGAGCTGCGGGGGCTGCGCGAGTCCGTCAACGAGATCCACACGAAGATCAGCAACGGGCCTCCAGCTCAAGCGGCGCGCGGGCGGGGTGTCTCCATGAAGGAAGCGCAAGCCATGCTTGGCTGCGGGCGCTCCCGCATCTTCGAGCTGTTGAGCAGCGGGGCGCTACGACGCGGGCCCAAGGTCGGCAAACCCGCGATGATCTGCGCGAAGAGTCTGGAGGCGCTTCTAGAGCGCGTGGGCCGCGAGCCAGAAACCCCTAGGCTCAAGCGGCGCCCCGCCCGGCGTGATACCGGGCGGGGGGAGAGTGAGAGCGCGGCGATCCTCAAGCTGATTCGACAAGCCTGAACGGAGAGCACGGAGGACCGGCAGCAAGCACCGTCGGCCCCTTGGATAGATCCAGCTTGACTGGATCGGCGTGATGTCGTCAGGAAATTTTATTATCCCCGTCGGTACTCTGTTCGGCCAAAACCAACGGGGGCAATGTCCCTTGGAGAAGAAAATGCGCAAAGCAGTTTTAAATTTGGAGTTTCCATCATGGACAAAGGAAATAACTATTCACGGTTACCGCTTTTACCGGGTCAATAACTACGAGGAGCGCGCTAAACAATTACAGCATTTGGTTGGCGGTCACTTCGAGTTCACGATTCGGAGGAATACGGGCGGACATTCACACACGGCATACGTCGAAATCCCTGACTCCGAACCAACTAGCGTTATCGCTCCAGGCCCTGGAAGCACAGCCTTAACCGATATCATACTGCTCTTGGCGCTCTTTACGGGACGCGATGTATTCACGATCGACGAGCCCATAGAGGACGCGCTCGCAAACGGCGTCCTTGTTGCAGACCCCCGCGAAGCCCAAAGACTAGGCGTCCTGATCACCTCAATAAAATACCGCGCAGATGACGCTGGCGATTACCCTCCTGGAAACGCTGGCTTCGCTGAGACAATTAACGCTGTCTACTCTTGGATGCGTTCCCCGCAGTGGCGACGTGAGTACGGCCCCGGCCACTTCCTGCTACTTGCAAAGCAGGCTCTATTGCACAATCTGCCCTGGTCGATAGCGTTCACTCAGTGCTGGACGATTTGGGAGCACGTCTATGGATTGATGACGCGAAACACACCTAAGCGCGCAATCAAAGGGCGCAAAGGCCAGAAGCGAGTAGAGGCGGCGGAAAAGATTCAAGCTGTGCTAAAGCGGTATGGACTGAAGGGAGAAACCCCGAAAGACAGAGTGCGAATTCGGGCGCTTGCTGCGATTCGGAACAGCCTTGTTCATGAGGGACGCTTTCCCGAGGGCAAGTCTGTTGGGGAAGACGTGCAGCTGTTTCTCAACCTAACGCAGTTCCTTCTGGCCAGTATTCTTAGGCTTGCTCCCTCGAATGTGATGAACACGATTGAGAGATTTGAAGAGTTTCTCAAGGACCAAGAGAAGAACGCGACCACTGAAACGAGGACAAATCGAGACGGTTCGCCAGGGAGCGACGCCGCGCAAGCCGGGCAGCTCCCCAAGCTCAAGCGACGGCCCCGCCCAGCATGACACCGGGCGAGGAGGGAGGGCGAGTCAACTTCAAGCTGACTCGGCAAGCCTGAGAGCAGTACGGCGGACAGGCAGCAGCGCCGGATCCTCGGGGTGCTCCAGCTTGATCGGGATCTTGATCATCGGGGGCACCTTCACGTTTTCGTAAAAGCGTTTCGTCGTGTTCGCGGAGGTGTGCCCCACCACGGCGGCAACAGCGGCCAGGGGGAGCCCTCCCGACTTGGGCCGCACTTCCTGTCCGCACTCGGAGGCCCACGTTACGAAGCTATGGCGCAGTTCTCCGAACCTCACCAGCGGCAGCCGCGCCACCTTGCACGCACGACGCACCACGCGGCGGATGTGGCTGTCCACGGGAGCCGCGCCGCGCGCCTGGAGACGTTGCACCGCGCCCAACGTCTGACGGTCGATGCTCTGGCGGTGGACCTGTCCGCTCTTGTGAATGAACGTCACGGTAGCGGCGATCTCGCCCGGCTCCGTCACCAAGGACACCTTGCCCTCACCGCGCGCCAGTCGTTCGATCTCCGTGCCGTGCATCCCCGTTTTGGCGTGGATGCACAGCACGTCCCGCACGCATTGAACGTCCGTGCGTTGCCGCGTCTCCTCGCGGTTGAAGTTGCTGAACTCCCAGCCGTTGATCGCGCTGTAAACCCGCTCGATTGTCTCGATGCTGTAGCCCTTCTCCCGCACGGACTTCTCGGGACGGGCCACCGGAATTTTGAGGGAGATCGATGCGTCCTCGCCCGCAGTCAACGCGCCCTCGACTTCCCGCAGCCACGCACAGAAGGACTTGAGCGCGGTTATGCGGTTCTTGCGCGCAGTCTTGTGCTTCTTCAACTCCCGCAGCAGGTCTTGAAGGGTGACGGTGCGAAGGTCGCGCCCCGCGAGCCCAGCGGCCCACCCGGCCAAGTAAAAGCCCACGTTTTTCGCGTAGCGCTCGGTCGTCCCCTTGCCCTTCATGTGTTCGAGGTAGCGAGCCACGTTTGCCGCGTCCATGAAGACGGCGGACTCGTTCTTGATCTTCTGGGCCTCGCCTCGCGTGCGGTAGCCCTCGGGATCGCGCACGAACAAGGCGAGTTCCGCTTCCGCTTCCGCCTCGCTGCGCGCGTCCAGGTGGATCGTGTAGCTCCGCCCGCTGATCATCTTGCGCAGCACGTAGACGGGGCGCCCGTCCTTGCCTGCGAACATCCGCCCACCCGACCACTTGCCGATCCACACCTTGGTACTCATGCCGTTACCGCCTCCGGTTTGGTCCTTTTTTGGTCCCAAAAAACCGGATTTGGTCCCCAAATGCAAGTGCCGCCCTCGTTTTCAGAGCGCGGCGCCTTGAAAGCGGCGGGTTGCTCGGCTTGGAAGCGGCGGCAATCGAACCCGCCGCTCGGAGCTTCTGGCGAGAGCTCTCCGACCTGGTCGAGCGCAGTTCCCGTAGGACTTCCAGGCACGACGCTCCTAGGGTGGGCTTGGCGAAACTTTGTGGGTACCCCAGCGATAGCGTGTGCCCCGGCGAGGTGTGGCTGGGGAGGGGCAGGTGGGAACGCACGGGTGGGCGTACCGGCGAAGGCAGCCGGAGGGGACGGTGCTGTACGAGGCGGTGCGGGACAACCTGGCCACATTGCTGGCGGAGGCCAGCGAGGTAGGGCGCGGCCTGCCCCGGTATGTGGAGCGGGACTTCGCCAAGTACCTGGAATGCGGAGTGCTGGCGCACGGCTTCGCGCGGGTGCGCTGCGAAAGTTGCAAGGACGAGTTTCTCGTCGCCTTCTCGTGCAAGGGCCGAGGGGTGCGCCCGTCCTGCAACGCGAAGCGGGCGCATGTGACGGCGGTGCACCTGGTAGAGCAGGTGCTGCCGCACGTGCCCTACCGGCAGTGGACGCTGTCCTTTCCGCACCGGGTCCGGTGGGTGCTGCTCAAGGACGTGGGACTGCTCTCGGACGTCCTCACCGTCTTCCTGCGCGCGGTGTTTACCCTGCAGCGCCGAAGGGCACGGCGGCAGGGCCTGCGGGGTGGCTTCGCCATCGCGCACCTCCTTCGGGTCGGCGGTGGTCAACTTCGGCGTGTCGAAGAGCCGAGCGAGCACGGGCTCGATGAGCGCAGTTCCCACTCATTGAGCGTGGACGGCAGCGGTGCGAGGCCGGTGACTTCGAGGTGGACGGGCTTCTTGCTGCGGGGGCTGGGCATGGGGTGGTCCTTTCGTGGATCTCTGGGAAAGGAACGTGGTCCTCTCCGACGAAACGGGACACGAAATCGACTGACGACCTCGGTAGGGGCTTGTTCGAGTCCTCATGCGAGGGGCAAAGCCTCCGTCGCGAAAATCAGGGGACACGAAATCGTCCGGGCCCTGATTCGGTTGTAAAATCCGCAGGTTCGCCGGAATATGTGCGCTCCGCATGGCCACGAAGACCTCCTCGAAGAAGCGCACCACGAAGCCCGCCGCCACCAAGGCGTCGGCGCTCGCCGGGCCTCGTTCGAAACAGGTGATCGGCAGCGGAGACGCGCGCTTCGCCGAGGTCATCGCGCTCATCGAGGTGGCCCGCGCTCGCGGGTACCAGGCGGTGAACACCGTACTCGTCGAGCACTACTGGGAGCTTGGCGAGTACATCAGCGGGAAGATCGCGAGCGCCGAGTGGGGCGACGGCGTCGTCGACGACCTCGCGGCCGATCTCGCAAGGCGCTACCCCGGTGCTCGCGGCTACACGCGCCGAAATCTCTTTCGCATGCGCCAGTTTTTCGAGGCCTACCGGGCCCACAAGAAAGTGTCACCGCTGGTGACACAATTGCCGTGGACCCATCACCTCATCATCCTGAGCGAGGCAAAGCCCGTCGAGACGCGCGAGTTCTACATCCTCGCCGCAATCAAGGAGCGCTGGTCGAAGCGGGAACTGGAGCGCCAGATTCGCTCGGGAGCCGTGCTGCGGTCCACCGCCCTTCCGAAGAAAGTGTCACCATCGGTAACACAAATTCACCCGGCGGCGGTCGACGAGTTCAAGAACGCCTATAACGTCGAGTTCCTTGGCCTCGCGGCCGATCACTCCGAGGCGGGCCTCCATGATGCGCTCCTTCGGAACCTCGGCCGCTTCCTCACCGAACTGGGGCGCGACTTCTGCTTCGTCGGCTCACAGTACCCGGTGCAGGTCGGTAACCAGGACTTCGCGATCGACCTCGTGTTCTTCCACCGCGGGCTGCAGTGCCTCGTGGCGTTCGAGCTGAAGGTCGACAAGTTCAAGCCCGCCGATCTCGGACAGCTCTCGTTCTACATGGAGGCGCTCGACCGTGACGTGAAGAAGCCACACGAGCGGCCCTCCATCGGCGTGCTGCTCTGCGCGACGAAGGACGACGAGGTCGTCGAGTACGCGCTGGCCCGGACGACATCCCCCACGCTCGTCGCCGAGTACCAGACCTTCCTCCCGCCGAAGGAGGTGCTCCGCGCAAAGCTCCATGAGCTGTACGCGCAGCTCGCGCCGGAGAATGCCGTCGCTCCCCGAGCGACGCATCTGCGGAGACGCTCATGAACGGCACCTATTCTCACAAACCGCGTGCCGTTCCTCGGCGCCAGTGGAAGCAACGGTGTTCGGCGGCAGGCGTACATCTCTTCGATCGCACCTCTGGTCTAAACGTACTTCTCGACGAACTCCCCGTTCCTGTCTCGTTGCATGCACGCGCGCCTCGGCAGGTCTCCATCGCGCTCACGAACCGCTGCGATTTGGCGTGTGCGCACTGCTATGCGCCGAAGTCGCGGGACGAACTCCACTTTGGCACGATCACCCGATGGCTCGGCGAGCTTGATGAGCACGGCACCCTCGGAGTCGGCTTCGGCGGCGGGGAGCCGACGCTCCACCCCCAGTTCGTGAAGCTCTGTCACTACGCGGCCCACGAGACACGCCTGTCGGTATCGTTCACCACGCACGGCCACCACATCGGCAATGAGCTAGCTGAGCGCCTTCGCGGCAACGTCCACTTCATCCGTGTGAGCATGGACGGCGTGAGGGAAACCTACGAGTCCATCCGACGCCGCTCCTTCGCCGAGCTGCTCGATCGTCTGGGGCACGTTCGAGCCATCTCCCGCTTCGGCGTCAACGTCGTCGTCAACGAGCGCACGCTGCCCGAACTCGACGATGTTGCCCGGGTTGCCGCAAACACTGGTGCCTGTGAGCTGCTGCTGCTCCCGCAGATACCCGTCCGCAACGTGCTGGCGGTCGCCTCGGATACGCTTCAGGGACTTCGTCGTTGGGTCGACGCGTACAGAGGTCCCCTGAAGCTCTGCATCAACGAGGCAAGTGCTGAAGGCTTTCCGACCTGCGATCCCCTGACGGAGGAACGCGGACTTCTCGCCTACGCGCACATCGACGCGATGGGCGTGCTGAAGCCGTCGTCCTACGCCGAAACCGGTGTGCCTCTCGGCGATGGCGCCGTGCTGCCGGCGCTCGATCAACTCGCCCACCACCTCGCGGAGAACGACACATGAAGATCTGGCACCAGCACGGCTCCGAGCACTCCGCGAACCTCGTGATGATCGGCCACTTCCAGAACGCCGCCGATGCGACGAAGGCCAAGGAGATCATCGACGCGCTGACGAACCAAGTCCGCGAGGAGGAGTCCAACGGCACCCGCACCATCGGCAGTCCGTCGGAACGCTACGGGAGCGCGATGCTCGACCTTCTTGGAAAGCTCAACGTCGCATCGATTGGGCCGCGTGAACTGGAGCAGTTCGCGTACGAGGTCAGCGTCGAGGTCCAGGGCAATGATGTCGTCCTGACGACCGAGGAGTTCGACGTCTCAGCGTTCCTCAAGGTGATGTTTCTGAAGGGCGCGCGGATCGAAGTCTATTCGGCGCATGATTATCCCGACAGCGAGCACGGGAGAGGACGCCGATGAGCATGGAGCCGCGATGCCAGCGCTGAACTGGGACATCTTCACTGGCCTACCGGGGAGCGCGGAGAAGAACTTCGAGCTGCTCTGCCGGGGTATCGTGCGCCAGAACTTCGGCAGCTTCGGCACCTTCCGCGCCCTTGCGAACCAGCCTGGCGTCGAATTCCATCTCAAGCTCGACAAGCGTTGCGATGCACTCGGCGATCCGGGCCGTTGGTGGGGCTGGCAGTGCAAATGGTACGAGCTCGCGGCGAACGGCGCGTTGGGGGCGACCAGGCGAACGAAGATCGAGGAAGGGCTCCGAAAGACGGAAGAGCATCTGCCTGACCTCACAGACTGGGTTCTGTGGACGCGCCGCACGCTGACCAAGGACGACCAAGATTGGTTCAACGGTCTCTCGTCGAAGATGAAGCTCCACCTGTGGACGGGTGACGAGGTCGACAATCATCTCGCAGGGCAGACCGCCGTTCTTCGCAGCACCTACTTCGGCGAGCTGGTACTGACGCCCGACATCCTGCGCGAGCGTCACGAGCAGGCTGTCGCTCCGATTCGAGCACGATGGCAGCCCGACGTGCATCACGTTGGAGATGCCGAGCGCGAGCTGCGTCGCATGCTCGGCGAAGTGGAAGCGTGGAGCACGCTTCGCGAGTTGGCAACGGAACTGCGCGCGAGCGCCGAAGCGGTCGAGTCCTCGCCGGCCGTGCCTGCTCCACTCGAACCGTTCGCGACGGGTGTCGTCGCCACGGCCCGGCAATCGGCAGACACCCTGAACCGGGTCGCGGCAGGCATCGGCGCCGGCGATCTGGATCTCCTTCGCGACGAACTCACCGCCCGTTCGCGCGAGCTGCCTGTCGAGGTGGCGACGGCCCCTCGGAGACTTCGGGCTGGCAACCTGCGCGCGGGGCTCTACGCAACGAACGCGGTGGCGGGCTGTCACGACGCGGTGCGGGTACTTGGCGAGGTCGAGGCGGGGTTTTCTTCGCGACTGGTCGCGGTCCTTGCGCCCGCAGGCTGTGGAAAAACGCACCTGGCGGCGCAGCTCACTGCAGGAACGAATGCGCGCCCACACGGGGTGCTGCTTCACGGACGCAACCTGCACGCAACTCACACCCTCGACGACTTGGCTCGTCGCGTGTCGATCGCGGCACAGCCTGTGGCCGGCATGGAGGCACTGCTCGCGGCAGTCGATGCCGCCGGTCAGCGCGCTCGGCAGCGTCTGCCCATCTTCATCGATGGCCTCAACGAGTCGGAAGATCCCCGTCAGTGGAAGGCTCTTCTCGCCTCGTTGGAGAGCACCCTCGCGAAGTACCCCTACGTGCTGCTGGTCTGCACGTTGCGCCCCGAATTTGTGGACGATGCGCTCCCTGACGGAACGCGCCGCGTGGAGATCAAAGACTACGGCGAGGAGACCATCGAGGCGATTCGCGAGCACTTCCGCTACTGGAAGATCGACGCTACCGACGCATCTTTGCCCGGCTTCCTGAGGCATCCCCTCACGCTACGCCTCTTCTGCGAGGTGACGAACCCGACCCGGCAGCAGGTCGTCGGAGTCGGCGCGATGCCGGGCTCTCTGACGTCGCTCTTCGAGCGATACCTGAAGCAGGTGGGCGTGCGCGTCGCTGAACTCGCTCCACGCACCCACCGGTTCTACGCGCAGGACGTCAACGCGGCGATCGTGACGATCGCCAACAAGCTGTGGGAGTCGCGCGCCCGTTCTATTGAGCTCGATGAGCTTCGAAACATGCTCGCAGATGCGCAGCGCCCGTGGGACCAGAGCCTCGTGCGCGCGCTGGAGCATGAGGGCGTGCTGCTTCGCATGCCTTCGAACGGCAGCGACACGTTCGTGCCAGTGTACGACCTGCTCGGTGGTCACATCATCGCCAACGCGCTGCTGGCGAGGCACGGCCAAAGCACCTTCGAGACGTGGATCAAGGATGCTTCCACGACGACGTTGCTCGCTGGCGGCTACGACGTTCGGCACCCGCTCGCCGATGACGTCCTCGGCTCGTTGGTCGGACAGGTTCCTCGTCGGTTCTACTCGAAGCAGGTCTGGCAGCTGGTGGACGAGCCGCTGCGTGGTCGAGCACTGCGGTTGGCGGCGCACCTCGAACCCGCGTTCCTCGATGCGGTGACGGTCGACGCGCTGATCGACATCGTGCGGGCCGGAGACCCAGAGATCCTCGACCGGCTCTGGCAGGTACGCGGCACGCAAGGCCACCCGCTGAACGCCGAGGGACTGGATCGAGCGCTGCGAACGATGACGGTCGCGGACCGCGATCTTCGGTGGACGGAGTGGGTCCGCAGGAACCATGACGACGTGTTGGGCAGAGGTCGAAGCGTGCTCCGCGACCTTGAATACCTTGAGGAGCGCTGGCGAGACAGGCGAGTTCGTGCGGGCGATCGGCTGCGTGCGCGCTGGGTCATGTGGACGCTCACGAGCACCGTCCGACGGCTGCGCGATCAGGCGACTCGCGCTGTCTACTGGTTCGGTCGCGTCGATCCCGAGGGGCTCTTCGCGCTGACCATCGACTCGCTGGCGGTGAATGACGCCTACGTGGGCGAGCGCATGCTCGCAGCCGCGTACGGCGTGATGATGCGCCATCAGAACGCGGACGCCGCCTTCGAAGCGCTGCTCAAGCCGTTGCTAGATCAACTCGGCGCGGCACTCGTGGGGCCTTCCGCGACCGCGCCGACGCACCACTACCTCGCACGGCTCTATGTGCGCAGCATCGTCGCCTTTGCCTCGAAGTTCTACCCGGCCACGCTGCCCGACTCGCTGAGCGGTGCGTGGTCGTTCGCCGCCGCTCCACCCGTGCAGCCCCTCGCCGACGGCGATGCTGGGGCTGACGAGGCGGGGCGAACGCTCCACATGGACTTCGAAAACTACACGCTGGGTGGCCTGTTCGACGATCGCAACAACTACGACATGGACCACGCAGGCCATCAGGCCGCCGTTGCCCATGTGCGAGGAGTCGCATGGGCGCTCGGGTGGCGAGCGGCGACCTTCGACACCATCGACAAAAGCATCGCCGATGATGCCTATCGGCATGGCCGTGGGGACCAGCCGCGCGTGGAGCGGTATGGGAAGAAGTACGGTTGGATCGGCTTCTTCACCTACGCCGGGCTGCTTGAAGACAGTGGGCAGTTTCCTGGATCAAAGCACGAGTTCTCCGACGTCGATATCGATCCGTCGTTCCCGGAGAAGCCGCCCACGGACGGGACTTCTTCCGTACCCGAGGCGTGGCTATCGCCGACCATCGAGAGTCACGAGAAATGGATGCGCGCGGGCACGACGTCGCTGCCTCTCAGCATCGTTCGTCGAGATACGATCGGTGGGCACGGTGGACCGTGGCTTGCCGTACACGGGCACGTCAGCGCCGAAGACAGGGTACTTGGACGCTGCACCTGGGCGTTCATCTCTGCGATGGTGGTCTCGAAAGAGCACGGGGCACAACTAGTGTCGGCTCTGAAGAACGGGACGCGGCCCTGGGTAGCGCGAGACGTTCCGAGCGATCACTACATCTTCGCTGGCGAGATCCCCTGGCACCCCAACTTCGCGTCCGTGGCGCTCGCGGAGGACACGTACCGCGAGAATGTTCGCGTTGGCACTCGATCCGTCAACGTAGAGGTGCTCGCTCACAACTACGCGTGGGAGAACTATCACAGCGAAATGAACCGCGCGGGAAGTGCCCGCGTGCCATCTCAGCCCTTCTCGGTTCGGTTCGATCTCCGCAACGTCGCGCAGTCTTTCGACCAACTCCTCCCTGACGGAACCCGAGCGACGCTCACACTCGGTGGCGTCGATGGCCTTGATGGCGACGTTCTCTACGTCCGCGAGGATCTTCTGAGGCAATACGTCGGCGACCGCGTCGTCGTCTGGTTCGCGTTCGGCGAGCGCGAGTTGCGCCCCTATCCGTCGTCTCCGCCGCAGTGGCTCGTCGATGCTCAGCGGCAACAGGCGAACGCGTGGCACGTCGTGTTGACCGAAACCGACATCAAAGCCCCCGAGCCAGCACAAGCCCAGAAAAGGCAGAAGAAGACCACGTCGAAGGCGATACCGAAGAAGACGCTCGGTACGCGAACGCCCAGCACGGTCTCAAAGAAACCCACTGCAGAGGGGAGGCAGAAGAAGGTCGCGCCGAAGACGATGCCGAAGAAGGCGGTTGATGCACGCAGGGCGAAGAAGGTCTCGAAGAAGCCCGCTCCCAGGAAGCGACCCGCGGCAAGGTGGCCGTACGTTTCGGAGTGCGGGCGACGAATGGCCCCCGCTTTCGTCACGGGACGGTGCGAATCCGAGAGAGTGTCCCGGTCGCGACGCGCAGGGACTGCGCGGCGTCTCCATCCGCTTGGCTCACTGCTCGGGCGGCCCCCGTCAGCGGCCCTCCTCGGCACCTCCGCTCCAGCCCTCCCCCTCCACATGGCCTCTATCCCGCCTATACGCCGTCTTGCTCATGTCGTTTCCGTCTCCGGTTTGGTCCTTTTTTGGTCCCAAAAACCGGATTTGGTCCCGAAAATGCAAGCGTCGCCCCCGTTCTCAGAGGGCGGCGCCTTGAAAGCGGCGGGTTGCTCGGCATGGAGGCGGCGGCAATCGAACCCGCCGCCAGCGTCCTCCAGCGAGAGCGCCTGGTCAGGCACCGCTACGGCTTGCGCTCCTGGGGTGCAGAGGTTGGCTGACTCTTGGACCCGTAGTACGGGACGTAACAGCGACCCTGGTACACGTACCCGTTTCCGATGCACCGCTCAGGGTCTACGTCCGTCTTTATCCAGCAGCCTCCATTGATCGCGATCAGCCCTTTGATGCATCGCCCGCTCGAATCCGGCTTGAGCTGTCCGGGCAGTGGATCTTTGGGAAGCTGCTGCGCGATGCCTTCCTGGACGGAGGTTTTCTCCGGCCCATCGGAAGAGACCGGCACGCTATCTCCAAGCGAGACAGGGGCCGCCGTGGATTCTTTCCCGGTGCGCACGGAGGCTGTCGGCTCGGGCCACAGCCCCAGTGCCAGCACGGCCGCGAGCCAGGTCAGCCAGCGCCTCGGCTCGCGCTGCTTGCCTGGCACTCCGACGTGGGCCCGGGCCTGACGCTGCTCCGCCTGGGCCCGCGCGGCGGCGTCCGACCGCTCGGCTTCGTGGGCGCGCTCCGGGTGTCTGCGGCAGGGGCGGTGGCCCAACTGCTCCACCTCGGCCTGTTCCTCTTCGGTCCACTGCGAAGGCTCGAGCGTCTCCCACTCGAACAACGGCTCGTCCGCCGAAGGCCTGGCATGCGCGACGCCTCGCTCCATCGCCTCGGCCAGTTCCCCCGCGGTGCCACGCTCCTCGGGGCGCGGCGAGAGCATGCGCAGGATGAGGGCGTTGAGCTGCGCATCCACCCGGGGATTGAGCTTCCTCGGGGGTGCAGGGCCCCCGCCTCCAGGCTGCCAACAGCGAGAGTCCTCCTCATAAGGATGAGTGGAGGGAGGATACCTGTCGGTCACCAACCGGTAGGCCATGACGCCCAGGGCGAACACATCATCCGAGGGCCGCGACATCAGGGGGGAGGTGGCGTCCAGCCCCGCGCGTTGGATGTACTGCCACATCTCGGGGCTGCGGTAGGCCGGAGTGCCAGGCAACATGGGCAGCGGAGTGAGCCGCGCCGCGCCCGCGAAGTGTCCCGAGCCGAAGTCGGTGAGGAATAGTCGGCCATCCTCGGGCCGCACCAGCACGTTGTCGCCCTTCACGTCGCGGTGCAACCCGCTCACTTCATGAGTGGCCTGCAGCGCGCGAGCCGCCTGGGCCAGCAGCGCCAGCACCTGGCGTGAGGAGGGGTTGCGCCGCGCGGCCCAGGCGTACAGCGGCTCGCCCTGCACCCACTCCATCACCACGAAGGGGTAAACACGGCCGAGCGGGTGGCGCCACAGTCCGGAGTCCAGCAACCGCGGCACGCTCGGGTGGCGGATGCGGGAGAGCAGCTCCACCTCGCGCTCGAAGCGCGGATCGCCGGGGTGGACGGCCAGTTTGAGCGCCGCGAGGACGGGGGACCCACGCTCCTGGCTGACCACGGAGTACACCGCGCCGTAGGTGCCCCGGCCGCGAAAGCCGCTCACCCGCCAGGCGCCGACTTTCGTTCCGAGCGGCAAGGTTGTAGGGCCCACTTCCAGCCCCAGCGCGGGCGTATTCACGAGAGCCTCCAGCCACGGGTTTACCGCGTCCGTGGCGAGCCTACCTCATGGGTTGGTCATGAGCACGCCAGCCGCATGCCCATTTTTGCGCGTTGAGCCTGGCCCTCGTTCACACAGGGCCAATGCCCGCGCGGCGGATCCGGTCCACGTAGGCGGCCGTGGCCTTCGACAGGTCCTTCACCGTGGCCAGGAAGCGTGTGCGGCGCGCCTGGGTCTCCGCGTCCTCCGTCGCCTGCGGCGTGCCCCGGTCGTTCCACAGGATGTAGCGCAGCGTCGCCACCAGATCATGCAGGTGGAACTCGCGCACCGCCTGCGCCGGCTCGATGAGCTGCGCGTCCGAGAACGTCGTCAACGTGTCGTACGTCCCGTCTCCTTTGATCCTCCACATCCCGCTCAAATCGATGAGCCCCAGGCGCCCGTCCGCCAGCAGGTACAGCTCGCGCCCGATGATGACGCCGCTGTCTCCCGGCTGCGCGTTCTCGATGCCCCGCACCGCCGGATCCCTCAGCAGCGGGTAAGAGGGCTCATCCAGCCACTTCGCCTCTCTCAGCCGCGCGGGCACGGTGCCCAGCCGGGCCTCCCAGTCACGCTGCGGCTTCTCGGACAGCCGCCCCGGCTTGCACACCACCTCGCGGATGCTGAACAGCGGCGTGCGCTTCAGTTCCGGCAGCGCCAGACGGATGAGCCGTGTGAGCAGCTCCGCCTGAATCACCTGCAGGCCCTCGTAGAAGGGCGCCATCGCCGCCCAGAACTCGTCCTTGAGCCGCACCTGCTCGAGATCCGGCTCCGGCGGCGCGAACGCCGGCAGCTCCCTGGGCGTCGGCCGACGATCCGACAGGTCGATGACGGAGGAGGGCTTCTCCGGATCTTTCATACCCGCAGCCTAGCGCGAGCACACAACCGGTGGCAGGCCGTGCCTCGTCGGCTCGCCGGACTTTCCCGTTTTCTGTGAGGTGCGCCCTGCCCCGGCCGCTCCCCCTCGGAGGGCAGGCGCCCAGGCAACACCCGTGCCGGGGAGTCAGCCCCCACCCTCCAGGAATACAAACCTCCCTGAGTGGTTGCCCGGGAGACGTCCCACCGACGCCCCACGCGGAAACCAATGGTCCCCGCGCCTGAGCCCGGTTAAGAGAACCCACCCATGGAAAGCGCCGCCCCTACCTCTGCCCCTGCCCCGTCGCAGCCGACGACCGAGAACGATGATCTGCTCGCCGTGCAGGAGCTCTCCCGGGCCCGCAACGCCATCGTCGAGCAGATTGAAAAGCGTGTCGTTGGCCAGCGCGACGTCGTCGAGCACCTGCTCATCGCCCTGTTCAGCCGTGGCCACTGCCTCTTCGTGGGCGTGCCCGGCCTGGCCAAGACGCTGCTCATCTCCACCCTGGCGGACGTGCTCAACCTGTCCTTCAACCGCATCCAGTTCACTCCGGACCTGATGCCCTCGGACATCACCGGCACGGACATTCTGGAAGAGGACAAGGCCACCGGGCACCGCGCCTTCCGCTTCATGCAGGGCCCCCTGTTCGCCAACATCATCCTGGCCGACGAGGTGAACCGCACCCCGCCCAAGACGCAGGCGGCGCTGCTGCAGGCCATGCAGGAGTACCGCATCACCGCCGGCGGCCGCACCTACCCGCTGGCCCTGCCCTTCCTCGTCTTCGCCACCCAGAACCCCATCGAGCAGGAGGGCACCTACCCGCTGCCCGAGGCCCAGCTGGACCGCTTCATGTTCCTGGTGGACGTGGGCTACCCCACCGCCGAGGAGGAGGTGCAGATCGTCAAGAGCACCACCGGCGGCGCCCAGCCCAAGCTGGAGAAGATCCTCTCGCCCGAGCGCATCATCGCCCTGCAGGACCTGGTGCGCCGCGTGCCCGTGCCGGACCATGTGGTGCGCTACGCCGTGGAGCTGGTGCGCAACACCCGCCCCAAGGAGCCCGGCGTGCCCGAGTTCGTGGCGAAGAATGTCTCGTGGGGCGCTGGCCCCCGCGCCAGCCAGTACCTGGTGATGGCCGCCAAGGCCCGCGCCATCCTCTCCGGGCGCTTCGTGGCCACCGTGGAGGACGTGCGCGCCCTGGCCCGCCCCGTGCTGCGCCACCGCGTGCTCCCCAACTTCACCGCCGAGAGCGAGGGCATCACCTCGGTGAAGCTGGTGGATCAGCTCGTCGCCTCGGTGAAGGGGTAGCTGCCCGCCGCCATGGCGCTGATCGACGCCCAGACGCTGTCCCGCCTGCAGGGAGTCAAGCTGCGCGCCCGCGCCGTCATGGAGGGCGTGCTGTCGGGCCTGCACAAGAGCCCTCACCAGGGCCAGAGCGTGGAGTTCGCCGAGCACAAGGAGTACGCCCCCGGCGACGAGCTGCGCCACCTGGACTGGAAGGCCTACGGCAAGTTCGACAAGTACTACATCAAGCGCTTCGAGCATGAGACGAACCTGCGCTCCGTCATGGTGGTGGATGCCTCCGCCTCCATGGGCTACCAGAGCGGCGCGCTGTCCAAGCTCGAGGTGTCCACCATCCTGGCCGGCGCGCTGTGCTACCTGCTGGTGCGCCAGCAGGACGCGGCGGGCCTGGCCGTCATGGCCGGCGGGGCCTTCAAGGACGTGCCGCCCCGCGCCTCGGCCGGGCACCTCAACGTGCTGCTGGACACGCTGGAGAACGCCAAGCCCCACGGCGGCACGGACCTGGCGGGCGCCGCGGACCACCTGGCCGAGGTGCTGCCACGCCGCTCCACCCTGTTCGTCATGTCGGACCTGCTCGATGAGCGCCAGGACGCGCTCAAGCGGATTCTGGCCCTGCGCCAGCGCAAGAATGACGTGGCGCTGTTCCACGTGGTGGACCCGGCCGAGCTCACCTTCCCGTTCGATGACCCGACGCTCTTCCTGGACATGGAGGGGGATGGGCGCGTGGAGGTGAACCCGCGCGAAATCAAGGAGAGCTACCTGGAGGAGTTCCACGCCTTCCTGGCCAACGTGAAGAGCACCTGCGCCGAGGCGGACGTGGACTACGAGCTGGTGCGCACCGATGAGCGGCTGGACGAGGTGCTGCTGCGCTTTTTGGCGCGGCGGGGGAGGCGGCGGTGACGTTCGGCAACCCGTGGATGCTGCTCGGAGCGCTCGGGGCGCTCATTCCCCTGCTGGTGCACCTGTTCGACCGGCGGCGGCCGCGCCCTCACCCGTTTGGGCCCATGGCCTTCGTGCTGCGCAGCCAGAAGCGCACCGCCAGCCGGCTGAAGCTCAAGCGGCTGCTGCTCTACGCGCTGCGCACCCTCATTCTGCTGGCCATTCCCCTGGCGCTGGCCCGGCCCGAGTGGAGCCAGGACGCCCAGGCCGCCGCCGCCGCCAAGGGCCCCGCCGCCACCGCCGTGGTGTTGGATGCCTCGCTGTCCATGCGGTGGGCGGATGGCTCCTCGCTCTTCGAGGCGGGGCAGGAGGAGGCGCGCGATGCCCTCAAGGATCTGCTGCCCGAGGAGCCCGCCACCGTGCTGGTGTGCACCAGCGCTCCGAACGCGGCGCCTCCGCCGGGCTTCGACCGGGCGCGGCTGCGCGGCCTCATCGACGAGGCCAAGCCCACGTACGCGGCGGCGGACCTGTCTCGCTGCATCGACATGGCGGCGCGCTCGCTCGAGGAGAATCCCATGGCGGGCAAGCGCATCGTCATCGTCTCGGACATGACGGCCGCGGCCTTCCGGCTGGAGGCTCCGCCGCCCTCGGTGAAGGACCCCACCGGCAAGCTGGTGCGCCCCGAGGTGGTGCTGCGGGACGTGGCCTCGGGCCGCGACGCGCTGCCCAACCACGCCCTGGTGGACCTGAAGATTGAACCCGCGCTGCAGGCCGGCCCGCGCTCCTTCCAGTTCACCTTCACGGTGAAGAACTTCGGCCCCGAGCCCATCAAGGACCTGGAGGCCGCCGTGCGCGTGGGAGAGACGGCGCTGGCCAAGGGCTTCGTGGATGTGCCCGCCAACGGCACCGCGCAGAAGACGCTCACCGTGCGCTTCCCCCAGGGTGGCACGGTGCAGGGCGCGGTGACGCTGGCGGCGGACGCGCTGCCGCCGGATGATCAGCGCTCCTTCGTGCTGCCGGTGCCCAAGGCGCTCAAGGCGCTGGTCGTCAACGGCGCGCCCCACGCCACGCGCTACCGCGACGAGGCCTTCTTCGTCGAGGCGGCCCTGTCGGCGCCGGGCTCTCCGGTGGAGGCCGCCGTGCGCGACGCGGAGGCGGGCATGCGCGAGGACTTCTCCACGTATGACCTGGTGCTGCTGCTCAACGTGCCGGCGCCCTCCAAGGAGGAGGCCGCGCGGCTGTCCTCCTTCGTGGACGCGGGTGGCGGCCTGTTCCTCAGCATGGGCGACCGGGTGGACCCCGACACGTACAACAGCCGCATCGGCGCGCTGCTGCCCCGGCCCATGCGCGTGGTGCGCACCAGCGTGGAGCGTGAGGATCCGGACTCCGAGACGAAGTCCGCGAAGCTGGCGCAGGTGCGGGTGGAGCACCCGCTGTTCTCGCCCTTCACCGGCCGCGCCGAGGAGGGCCTGGTGGGCGCCCGCTTCTACCGCTACATGCTGCTGGAGGCCGACAGCCCCGGGGCCAGCGCCGGAGCCAGTCAGGTGCTGGCCACCTACGAGGATGGCGCGCCCGCGGTGGCGGTGGCCCGGCGGGGCAAGGGGCGCGTGGCGCTGTTCACCAGCACGGTGGACCGCGACTGGAGCGACTTCGCCATCCGCACCAGCTTCCTGCCGCTGATGCAGCGCTTCGCCGCGTACCTCACCGGCTCGCTCGAGGAGCGCGAGGAGCTGCGCGTGCGCGTGGGCGAGTCGGTGACGCTGCGGCCGGAGTCCGGCCAGGTGCTCGCCTCGGTGCGGGGGCCGGACGGGGTGGAGGTGCCCGTGAAGGTTCAGCAGGACGGCACCGTGGTGGCCGGGCCCCTGACCGAGCCGGGTGTGTACGCGGTGCTGGACCGCGAGGCCAAGCCGGTGCCCGCGCTGGACTTCGCCGTGACGCTGGACCCTGGCGAGAGCGACCTGACGCGCATCCCCCCGGACACGCTCACCGCCTACTTCGGCGAGGAGACGGTGAAGGCCTCGAGCGGAGATGCCGAGCGGCCCAAGGTGCCGCTGTGGACCTGGCTCATCGTCGCCGCGTGCGCCGCCTTCTTCCTGGAAGGCACCCTGCTGCGCAAGTAACCCAGGAGCGCGGCGCGCCCTACCTCACCCCTGTGGGGTTGGGCAAGCCGAACGGGCGCTTCGCCCGGTGGGCCCCCGCGAGTCGTTGAGAACTGGTAGCCCCGCCGAAATGGGCTCGGAGCAGCTTCCTGGGTGGTGTTATGCCAAGAGGTTGGAACCGAGCACCGTGGCGACGCGCGAGCATCCAGGGGTAGAGCCATCCACCAGCGTGGCCCCCTCGGCCATGACCGGACCGTCACGTCCCAGTGGCCTCGCGCCGGGGGCTCCGCCCTCGGGGCTTCGCCGGGTGCTGTCCTCGACGTGGGGCAGGTACCTGGGCACGGCGCTGGCCGTCCTGCTGGCGACGCTGCTGCAGCGCGGCCTCTGGCCCTTCATGTCCGGCAGCCCGTTCCTGTTCTTCTACGGGGCGGTGATGCTGGCGGCCTGGTGGGGGGGCTGGGGCCCGGGGCTGCTGGCCACCGGGCTGTCGCTGCTGTCGGCCAACCACTACTTCCTGCAGCCCCTGAACTCGTTCCACCTCGGCGCTGGAAACGCGCTCAGCATGGGGCTCTTCACCCTGCTGTGCCTGCTGATGACGTGGCTCAACGCGACGCTGCGAAGCACCAGCGCCGAGCGGGCCCGGCTGTTGGCGCGCGAGCGCGCCGCGCACAGCGAGGTGGAGACCGAGCGAGCCCGGCTTCAGGGTCTGCTCGTTCAGGCCCCCGCCTGCGTGGCGCTGCTGCGCGGGCCAGGGCATGTGTACACCCTGTCCAACCCGCCGCACGACGCGCTGCTGGGCCAGCGCGCGCAGCTGGGCAAGACGGTGCGCGAGGCGGTGCCCGAGGCCGAGGCTCAGGGCTTCCTGACGATCCACGACGGCGTCTACACCCGCGGCGAGTCCTTCACGGCCCGGGAGATGCCGCTGAAGCTGCGCCAGCCCGACGGCTCGGAGCGCGAGGTGCTGCTGGACTTCACGTTCCAGCCGACGCGGGATGCGAGCGGGGTGATCGACGGGGTGGCGTGCTTCGGCTTCGACGTCACCGAGTCGGTGCGCGCGCGCAAGGAGGCCGAGGCGCTGGCCGCCCAGCTGAAGCTCAGTGAGGAGCGCTACCGCACCTTCGTGCGGCAGAGCAGCGAGGGCATCTTCCGCATCGAGACGACGAAGCCGGTGTCCACCACGCTCACCGAGGACGAGCAGGTGGACGGCATGCTCAGCCAGGGCTACGTGGCCGAGTGCAACGACGCCATGGCGCGCATGTACGGGCTGCCCGAGGCCTCGTACCTGGTGGGCGCGCGGATGGAGCAGTTCCTGGTGCGCGAGGATCCGCGCAACATCGCCTATATGCGGACGTTCATCCGCAATGGGTACCGGGTGGAGAACTCGGTGTCCCACGAGGTGGACCAGGACGGGAACCCCAAGGTCATCATCAACAACCTGATTGGCGTGGTGACGGAGGGCGAGCTGGTGGCCGCCTGGGGCGTGCAGCGCGACATCACCGCGCAGCGGCAGGCGGAGGAGGCGCGGGAGCGGGCGGAGAAGAACGCGCGCTTCCTGGCCGAGGCGAGCGCCGTGCTGGCCTCTTCGCTGGACTACGAGGCCACGCTGCGCAACGTGGCGCGGCTGGCGGTGCCCGCGCTGGCGGACGGGTGCCTGGTGGACCTGATGCAGCCGGACGGCAAGTTCCTGAGGGTGGAGGTGGCCACCGCCACGCCCGAGGATGCCGTGCTGGCACGGCACGCGCAGTCCTTTGGGCTGATGCCCGAGGGAGACGCCCAGCACCCGCGCACCCAGTCGCTGCTGCGGGGCGAGTCGCTGCTCATCGAGCACTTCGTGCCCGAGCCCACAGGCCCTGCCGCCGCCGCCTTGGCTCCGGCCCTCGCGCAGCCAGCCCTGCCGGTCCAGGCGTTCTCGTTCATCGGCGTGCCCCTGGTGGTGCGCGGTAGGGTGCTGGGCGCGCTCAGCTTCTTCACGGCCCGCTCAGGCAGGCGCTACACGGCGGGGGACCTGACGCAGATGGAGGAGCTGGCGCGGCGCGCGGCCCTCTCGGTGGAGAACGCGCGGCTGTACCGCGAGGCGCAGGACGCCATCCGCCTGCGCGACGAGTTCCTGTCCATCGCCAGCCATGAGCTGAAGACGCCGCTGACGCCGCTGAGCCTGAAGCTGCAGATGCTGGGGCGCGAGCTGCGCAAGCAGCCGGACTCGGCGCTCAAGCGCTCGGTGGAGGACTACGTCGCCACGGGCAACCGGCAGGTGAAGAAGCTGTCGGAGCTGGTGAGTGACTTGCTCGACGTGACGCGCATCTCGGGCGGCAAGCTGCGGCTGGAGTTCGAGGATGTGGACCTGGCCACGCTGGTGCGCGAGGTGGTGACGCGCCACGAGCCCGAGGCGTCCCGGCTGGGCTCCACGCTGGAGCGGGACATCCAGGGCACGGTGGTGGGGCACTGGGACCGGCTGCGCCTGGAGCAGGTGGTGACCAACCTGGTGGACAACGCCATCAAGTACGGGGCCGGCAAGCCGGTGCGGGTACGGGTGCAGGTGGGAGAGAGCCGGGCGCTGTTGCAGGTGCGCGACGAGGGCATCGGCATCGCGCCGGAGTACCTGCCGCGCATCTTCGGCCGCTTCGAGCGCGCCGTGTCCGAGCGCCACTACGGTGGCCTGGGCCTGGGGCTCTACATCACCCGCACCATCGTCGAGGCGATGGGGGGCCACATCGGTGTGGAGAGCAAGCCCGGCGAGGGCTCTGTCTTCACGGTGGAGCTACCCCTGAAGCAGAGCCACGCCGCCCCGGGGGCTCAGGAGCCCTCGTTGGGCCCGCGTGAGGAAGTCCCCGAGGGACGCGACACGTAAGACACCGCGGGACTCGCGCCGGGGCCGCCATTGCGGGCGGGACGGTTGCCCCGGGGCGCTTGAGCCTCACCGTGGCGCGGCGCTCCCCGGTGGCCCTGCGCCTCACCGTGACGCGGAGTGCCCCGTGCGCCGTGCGGCTCACCCTGCCGCGGGGCGCCCCGGTGCCCGTGCGCCTCACCGTGACGCGGCTCGCGGGGGCCGTGCGCCTCACTGTGACGGGGCTCGCGGGGGCCGTGCGCCTCACCGTGGCGCGGCGCGGCCTGTTGCGCGTGCGCCTCACCGTGGCGCGGCTCGCGGGGGCCCTGCGCCTCACCGCGACGTGGGCCACCCCGTGCGCCCTGTGCTTCACCATGACGTGGGCCACCGCGTGCGCCCTGCGCTTCACCGTGACGTGGGCCACCCCGTGGGCCCTGCGCCTCACCGTGACGTGGGCCACCGCGTGCGCCCTGCGCCTCACCGTGACGCGGGCCACCCCGCGGGCCCTGCGGCTCGCCATGGCGTGGAGCGCCGCGGTGCCCGGGGGAATCACCGTGGCGCCGCTCTCGCGGTTGGCTCTGAGGAGCCTCGTGACGGGGTGCCGCCGTGTGAGCCGGTGCCGCCGTGTGGGCCGGTGCTGCCGTGTGGGCCGGTGCCGCCGTGTGGCCCGCGGCCTCCGCATGGCCCTGCGCCTCACCGTGGCGCGGCCCTCCGCGGTGCCCCTGCGCCTCACCGTGGCGCGGCCCACCCCGCTGGCCCTGCGCCTCACCGTGACGGGGTCCGCCCCGGTGGCCCTGCGCTTCACCTTGGCGTGGCCCACCCCGCTGGCCCTGCGCCTCATCGCGCCGAGGCGCTCCCTCGGGCCGGGGCGGCCTGCCTCCCTGCCGCGCTCCCGGGCCTCGCGGGCCCCGCGCCTCTGGCACGAAGCGCCCCGTGGGCTCGAAGTCCGCCGTCAGCTCGCGCTTCGAGTAGGCCCGCCAGATCTCCGCCGCGTCTCCCGCGCGCCCCATCAGGCTGCGGTCCGCGGCCGCGAAGAACAGGCGCAGGTTGTCCAGGTCCCGCGTGAAGTAGAACTCGGCCCGGCTGTTGGCCGACGCGTTCACGATCTGCGGAAAGTCGATGATGGTGGCGCCCTTGGAGCCCAGCAGGATGTTGTAGGGGCTCAGGTCGCCGTGGATGATGTCGCAGCAGAGCATCTTCACCACCTGCTGCCGCAAATCCTTGTACAGCGCCGACGCCTCCTCCTCGGTGAGCTGGGCCTCGATGAGCCGCGGCGCGGGCTGGCCCTCCAGGTCCACCACCAGCTCCATCAGCAGCACGCCCTCGTAGAACATCACCGGCGCGGGCACCGCGACGCCCGCGGTGAACAGCTTCGACAGCGCCTCGGACTCGGCCGCCTTCCACGCGTCCTCGGAGGCCTCCTGCCCGAAGCGGCTGCCCTTCTCCATCGCGCGCCGGGTGCGGCTGTTGCGCACCAGCCGGCCTTCTTTGTAGCCGGAGTTGTTCTTGAAGTTGCGCTGGGTGCGCTCTTTGTAAATCTTCGCCGCCACGTACTGGCCGCCGTGGGTGACGATGTAGACATCGGCTTCCTTGCCGCTCTTGAGGCGTGCGACCACCTCATCAATCACGCCGTCGGCCAGGAGAACCTCGAGGGCTCCGTGCATAACGGTGGGTGTACCACGCTCGCCCCGCCCCCGCTCCGGCAGATCGGAACCACCCGATCCTACCTCCGTGGTGGCCTGACGGGCCGCTGGGACGCCGCCCCCTTGCTCACCTGCCTGGACTCCCCTTTCAGGCCTGACGCGGCGCATCAAAAACGCCCAGAGCCCGGAGTGGAATCTCCGGGCCCTGGGGGCTTCGCGGTGCCAGGGGGCCCGCTATGTCACCAAAGTGGCTGCTACCACACCACGTTGATGGGCTGGTTGGCCGTGTAGTCACCGAACCAGGCCACCCCCTCGCGCAGCATCCGCCACTGGAAGTTGTAGGTGCCGGCGGAGGGGGGAGCGCGCACCGTGAAGTGGATGTAGCCCCACTGGCCCGGGTGGATGGCGCCGGGCAGCGCCGCGCGGTTGAAGCCCCAGGTGGTGTTGTCCGGCGCGTTCTGCGAGCCCAGCTTGTAGCCCAGCGCGGGGTCCCACGAGACGCCGCCGTTGTTCTCCATCACCACCGTCACCGTGTAGCTGGTGCCCACCTTCATCGTCGTGGGCAGGTTCTGGAACCCGATGAACTTCGCGTTCGGACCGGCCACCGCCGCGCCGTACATGCCGTTGATGCCCGCGTTGTCACCGGCGCTGAAGCCCGAGCGGCAGCCCATCGGCTTCACCGGGATGGAGCTGTCGGTGCAGCTGGCGCCCGTGAACCACTTGCGGGCCGAGGGGTAGGTGCTCAGGTTCGGCTCGATGGTGTGGGCGGTGCCGCTGGCGAACTGCGTGGGGCCGTAGTGCATGATGGAGTTGAAGTCGTAGTTGCCGTGGCGCGCCGCCTCGGTGGAGGGGAACACCGCGAACTCACCGTCCATGGTGGTGCGATCCAGGTACACCCACACGTGCGTGCCGCGGTCCGAGCGCTGGTGCTCGTGGTGCAGGCCAATGGCGTGGCCCAGCTCGTGCGCGGCAACCTGCCACAGGTTGCCCGTGGGGCGGCAGTCCTGCGGGCCACCGCGGCGGCCCACCTGGCACGTGTCATTGCCCGGGTAGATGCGCACGTAGTCCGCCTGGCCGCTGTGGGCCACGAAGCGCACGCGCGTCTTGGCGTGAATGTCGTTCATCGCCGTCACCACGTTGTTCCACGCGGTGGTGGAGAACACCGCCCCGTTGGTGGGGTTGGACGTCTTCACGTAGGGGATGATGATGTGGGTGCCGTTGTCCGGCCAGCGCGCCAGGGTGCCCACGCGGTAGTTGGAGAAAGCGCTCACCTCGGAGGCCATCTGCCTGGCCTGCTCGGGGGTGGTGGCGATGTCCCCGGCGGCGCCGAAGTCCATGTCACCGCCGACAATCGCGCGGCCCTCGGCCACGATGAAGGAGATCTCCACCGGGTTGCCCGCCTCATCCAGCACATAGCCGGTGCGGCGCTCGCCCTCCACCGGGGCAAAGTCGCTCACCACCTCGGCCACATCCGGCGTCCCGGTGGGCGGCGTGCCCTCCAGAGCCTCGGGACCACAGCCCGCCAACAGCGCCATCGACAGCAGCACGACCAGGGACTTGAGCAAACGCATGGGGGTATCTCCTCTGAGTGAACCAGCGCATCGGAAGGTTTCCGGCGCTTTCATCCCAGAGGACGGAATCCCCGCTTTTTCGTCCCACGCGGAGGCGAAAATAAATGGCGGGGGCGCGCGTTAGAATTCCAGAACCCACCTGGGAGCACCCTGATGCGGGAAAACCATTCTGTTGAAATTGCTTCTGGCGGCCCCCCTCGCCGCAACGCGACATACACGGTTCACGCCAAGGACACCCTGGGCTCCATCGCCCGGGTGAAGCTGGGCAACGCGGCCCGGTGGAAGGAGATCGCCGCGCTCAACAAGGACATCCTCCCGGATCCGAACCGGCTGCCGGTGGGGATGACGCTGGAGCTGCCGCCCATCAACCCCGCGCAGGCGCCGCTGCCGCCTCCACCGGTGCGGGGGCTGTTCTGGCCCGAGCGCTTTCCGGGCCAGGCGGCGCTCACGTTCGATGATGGGCCGCACCCGGTGAACACGCCCAAGGTGCTGGACATCCTCAAGCGCTGGGGCGTGAAGGCCACCTTCTTCGTGGTGGGCAAGAAGGTGCGCCAGTTCCCGGAGCTGGTGCGCCGCATCGTCGCCGAGGGCCACAGCCTGGGCAACCACAGCGACGACCATGCGGACTTCGCCAAGACGGAGCGGGCCGAGGTGGTGCGCCAGCTGGCCGCCACCCAGGCCGCGGTGGACGCGGCGCTGGGCCGCCCCTACCCCATGGCGCAGGTGCGGCCCCCGTACGGCTCGATGGACTCGGTGGTGAAGGAGGTGCTGCACGCCCAGGGGCAGCTGGCGGTGCTGTGGAACGTGGACTCGTGGGACTGGAGGCACCGCCAGGATGACACCCGCATCCTCTCGAGCATCTTCGCGGTGCCCGGAGGCGTGCAGTCCACCGGCGGCGCCATTCTCTTCCACGACATCCACCCGCAGACGGTGCGGGTGCTGGGCGAGGTGCTCACCCGGCTCAAGCGCCACAAGGTGTCCGTGGTGACGACGGACGTGCTGCTGCGGCAGAAGTACCCGGACCTGCGCCCGCCCGCGGTGGCCTGAGCCGGTGGGCGACCCTCAGCGCTGGGCCTCCAGGTAGCTGGTGCGGAAGGACTCCTGGAGCGCGTCCTGGCCCACCTGGGCCTCGATGAGCTCGTAGCCCATGAGCGCGAAGACGCGGCCCCGGTAGAAGATGGGGCGCGCGTTGCCGTACCAGTCCACGCAGGACTTGGTGCACGCGTCATCGCGCGTCTCGTCCGAGGCCACCAGCGCGCCCAGCGGCTGCAGGCTCAGGTCCGGCCGCACGCGCAGGAACGTCAGCTCGGCCGAGCCGTAACGCAGGTGCATCCACGGCGCGCCCTCCAGGCGCACCGGCAGGCCCAGCACTCCGCCGCCCGTGCCATCCGGCTTGAAGAAGAAGCCGTGGCTTCGGGTCTCCCCCTGGGTGGCGCCAGGCCGGGCGTACTCGCCTCGCACCTGGGGCGTCTCTGCCAGCGCCAGCGCGGTGAAGCGCAAGGAAGCGCCGTCGCTGCCCACCACCATGGCGCCGCTGGCGCCCAGGGCCTCGAGCCGATCCACGCCATGGGTGAGCGCCACCTCTCGCACCGCCTTGGGCGAGCGCACGTCCGTCACCCAGACGCGGCGCTCCGTGGTGGCCGCGCCGCTCCAGCCTCCGCCCGCGCCCCACAGCACGTGGTTGCCCACGAAGCGGTTCTGCAGCGCGTAGCCCGTGGGCCCCGGCAGCCGCGTGTAGTGCTCACCCGCCGCGGGCATGGCCTCGGCGTTGAAGGAGGACAGCGGCACGCGCAGCAGGGCGAACTCGCCGTTGCCCTCGGTGATTTCAGGGCCCCACATGCCGTCTCCGTAGCCCTGCCCCGTCAGCAGCACCTCCAGGCGCCCCTCCGCGCTCTCGCGGAAGGAGAACTGATCAATCGGGTTGCCGCGCGCGCGCACCGCGGTGGGCTCGGCGCCATCCAGCGGCAGCCGGTACACATAGGCGTCCGCGGGGTTCTTCGGGTCCGGCGCATCCTTCTGGTACCAGCGCTCATAGTCTCCAGAGACCCAGATGTAGACGGCGTCCTTCGCCACATAGAAGGTGCGCGAGTAGGGCCCCATCACCGCGCGCGCCGAGCAGGTGAACTCGGGCGCGTCCAGGTCGCAGCGCACCACGGTGTGCAGCATGGGGTAGATGGACGGCTGCACCGGCCGGTACACGTCCACCTTGGAGAGCACCTTGCTCCAGCCGGAGGTGTCGTTGCGGCGCTCCCAGCGCCCCACGCTGGGCAGGTTGTCCTCATCCCCCAGCGCGTGGGGAATGTAGAAGATGAGCGTGCCGCCCACCAGCCGGCCCGTGTAGTTGCGGCTCGAGTAGTAGTCATTCGAGCGCAGGAAGTGCGAGGCCTCGTGGGTGAGCCGCCCATCGTCGCCCAGGCGGAAGAGCACCAGCTCCGTGGCGCCCACCTCGTAGCTGTAGCCGATGACGACGACGCGCCGGCCGTACACCAGCATCTCGTCGTACCAGGTGCCCTGGGTGAAGCCGGGAGCAAAGGCGTCCACCTGGTGCACGGGCATCAGCGCCTGGTCACCCAGCCCCTGGCGCACGGTGAACAGCCGGCCCCGGCGCAGGATGACGAAGTAGTCGTCCACCGCCTTGACGATGCCGCCCTCGTCGACGCCCTCCTCCTGGTTGTTGGTGATGGACTCGCCGTCGCTGTTCGGGTCCTGCCCGGGGGCATCCGCTGCCTCGTTGCTCCCGCAGCCGAAGAAGCCTCCGCCGCCACCCGAGACGCGATTGCGCAGGTCCTTCACCTTCCCCACGTAATCGTCGAACGCGTCCGTGGACTCGAAGCGCTCGAGCCGCGTGTGGGTGAGGGGGGCAAGCTCCTCACGGCTCAACTTCTCGCCCTGGTACGGGCAACCCACGGCGATGACGACCAACAGCAGGGCCAGGGGGGCCTGGCGGCGGGAAAGGCGCGGCAACCGCATGCGGACAACTCCCTCGGGGAAAGGTGCGCCGCTGGAACAGCAAGGCCCGTACCAGCCTTGTCTCCGAGAGGGCCCCGGGCCCCGGGGCCGGCCTTCGGCGCCCGCCAGCGCGACGCGCGTGTCAGGGTGGCTCGGAAGGCCGTGGCCCTGGAGAATAGCCCAGCGGACAGTGGGCCGCTCCGTGTGCCCGCGCCTGGGTGGGCGCGGTAAGGTGCCGGCCGTGACGACGACCCCCTCGGCCCTCTACCGCGACTGCGCCCGCCTCTTCATGGTGGGCTTCCCCGGCACGCGCATCGACGCGGACTTCTCCGCGCTCATGGACGACGGCATCTTCGGAGCCATCCTCTTCAAGCGCAACGTGAGCTCCGCCCAGGAGACCGCCGCCCTGTGCCGCGAAATCAAGACGCGCGCCGGCCGCCCGTTCATCCTCTCGGTGGACCAGGAGGGCGGACGCGTGGCCCGGCTGCGCGGCGAGCCCTTCACCGCCCTGCCTCCCATGCGCGAGCTGGGCCAGCGCGGGGACGAGTCCGTGGCCGAGCGCGTGGGGCGCCTGCTCGCGCACGAGCTGCGCGCGGTGGGCTTCGACTGGGACTTCGCCCCCGTGCTGGATGTGGACACCAACCCGGCCAACCCCGTCATCGGCGACCGCAGCTTCAGCCGGGACGCGGAGGTGGTGGCGCGGCTGGGCGTGGCGCTGGCGAGCGGGCTGGAGGCCGGAGGCGTGGCCTCGTGCGGCAAGCACTTCCCCGGCCACGGAGACACCACCACCGACAGCCACCTCACGCTGCCCCGGCTGCCGCATGACCTGGAGCGCCTGCGCCGCGTGGAGCTGGTGCCGTTTCGCGCCTTCGCCCAGTCGAAGCTCGCCTCGCTGATGACGGCGCACGTGCTCTTCGACGCGCTGGAGCCCAGCGTGCCGGCCACCATGAGCGCCAAGGTGCTGCACGGCGTGCTGCGCCAGGAGCTGGGCTTCGACGGGGTGCTCGTCTCGGATGACCTGGAGATGAAGGCCATCGCGAGCCACTACTCCGTGGAAGAGGCCACCGTGCAGGGCACGCTGGCCGGAGTGGACCTGTTCCTGGTGTGCCACCACGCCGACGTGCAGCGGCGGTGCATCGAGGCGCTGGTGAAGGCGGTGGAGTCCGGCCGGGTGCCCCGCGAGCGCATCGCCGAGGCCCACCAGCGCCTGGCCCGGCTCGAGGCCCGCTTCGCCCATCCCCCCGAGGACCGGATCGCCACGCTCGGGGACGCGGGGCACCTGGCGCTGGCCTCGGGGCTGGCCAGCACCTTCGCCGGAAAGGACCCCACCGAGGTGCTGACCTAGCCCAGGCTACTCGAACCAGTACACCAGGCGGACATGCTCCGGCCGCTGGCCGTCCGCGGTGGCCACCGCGCGCTCCATCGTCGGCAGCAGCTTTTGCAGAAAGCCGCAGCCCTGCAGCAGGCTCTCGTATGAGAGGTACATGAGGTACTCGTTGCCCTTCTCGGCTCTGCGCCCGCTCCCCGTCTCGTAGGCCCACAGCGTGCGGTTCGGGGTGGGGAAGCCGGCGAGGATGGGAAACTCCCGGGCGGCCAGCTCCCGGGCCACATCGTCCGCGACCCGGGCGTCTCCGGCGGCCATGCGCTCGATGCTGGCGGCATCCGCTACCAGGAAGTCCTCCAGCCGGGCCGGCTGCCAGGTGCGCGTCTGCCGATCGAAGCTCCCCTTCGCCAGCTCCTCGGAGCCCAGCGGGTGAAGCCACTTCAGGCGCCGCGACCACTCGAAGCGCCGCAGCGTGGCGCAGCTCAGCTGAAAGGCCTCCGCCTGCCTGTTCTCCGAGCCGAGCCCGGGATGCTCGCGCAGCACCTGGGTGAGGTGCGCCTCCTCCACCCACGCGTCGCTGAGCTCGCTGGCGCTGGTGTCCAGCTGCAGAATGGCCTCGTCTATCACCGGGCCATGGTGAAACAGGTTCACCAGCAGGTTCTCCAGCAGCCTGCCGCCCTCGACACTCTGGACCTCGCCCTCTGGCACCCAATGCCAGCGGCTATCCCGGAGCACCTCGACAAACCCGTAGAGCAGCTGAGACATGTGGCCTCGCAAGGTGTCCCCAGGTCAGGCTACTGCATCCGCCGCCTGCGGGTAAGCTGAGGCTATGCGCCCTGTCGATGTCTGTACGACCATCCTCATCACCACCGGGAACCACGCGCTGCGCGAGCCTCCGCAGACACGGTGGGATGATGTCGAGGAGCTCATGGGCCTCAGCCTGCGGCCCACCAGCCGCCAGCCCTCGCGCGTGACGATGCTGGACGAGCAGGGCGGGCGCCACTCCTTCAAGGAGTGGCTGGACGCGCGGGCCTCACCCCAGGCGCGCATGTGGTTCGTACCCGGGCCATGGGAGCAGAACGCCGGGGGCTTCTCGCAGGAGCTGCCGGCGCACGTGCGCGAGGCCTTCGCGGCGGGCGGTGGGCTGGGGCTGCTGCTCTTCACGGACCAGTGGCGCTCCGAGCGCTTCATGCCGCGCGAGGTGCGCCCGCCCACGTATGACATCACCGGCGCCCAGCTCCACGCCTTCATGCGCGGCCGCAAGCGGGCGGCCGCCTGGGAGACCGCGCTCACCCACGCGCTGGAGGCAGAGCTGCAGGGCCGCCCGCTCCAGGCCTTCCTCGAGTCCCGCGACGCCGAGCAGCTGCAGCCCCTCATCGAGCGCTTCATGCGGCTGAGCATCGACGTGGAGCCGGTGGACGGGGGCACCGCCCAGGACGAGGAGGAGACGGTGAAGTGGAACCAGTTCTTCACCCCCTCGCCAGGCTCGCACAGCCTGTCATTCGAGTACCTGCCGGTGGGCGTGGAGGACGAGGTGACGGTGGCCAGGGACTTGAACGGCTGCCGCACCGCGCTCACGCGGGCGCTCAAGTCCGTGCAGGACTTCGCCCAGCAGCAGGAGCTCAAATACTGGAGCAAGTACTTCCGCCGCTGCCTGCTGCGCCTGTCGCTCGAGCCCCAGCCGCTGGACGACTTGCTGGAGCTGCTCATGGTCAACGGGCTGTCCGTGCCGGCGCTGCAGCTGGTGAACGCCGCCATGGCCTCGGACGTGTTTGGCGGCATGGGCTCGTGGAACGGCCTGTCCTTCGAGGGGCCCGATGCCCCGTCCTACCGCGTGCTCTCGGACCGGCTGCTCGCCGCGATGCGGGCGGGCTACCGGGCCGGCATCAACACCTCGGCGACCTAAAGCGCCCTCTCTCGGAAGGCAGAGGGCGCTCGGCCTCAGGGCAGGGAAGAACGCCTACTCTCCCTGCTTCTGCTCGCCTTCACCGGGGCTGCCGCGCACCTCGGTCTGGGTATCGCGCAGCACCTCCGAGCCTCGGCCATCCTCGCGCGGCGAGGTGTAGCCCGGAGCGCCGTAGATGGTGCCCTTGTCCTCGCGGTTCTGAGACTGCGGGGGCGGATCCTGCTCGAAGCCCGCGCCGCCGGTGGCGGGCTCCTCGGGGCCGAAGCTGTCCAGGTTCTGCGCGTCGTTGACGATGCCCTCTCGCTCGTTGACGCCCGTCTTGGGCGGCGAGTCCAGCTCACCCGGCGCCTTGTTGTGCTCGGTGCACCCGGCCATCAGTGCCCCGGAGACCAGCGCGCCCAGCAGTGCCCACCGTCGGATGCCTCGGTTGCTCATGTTCATCCCCCAAAGTGTCGAACTGCTCTTCCCAGAAGAATGGGCACCCGGCCCGGCCGGGAAACCCAACGGCCGGGCTCCGCGCGCTCCTTCGCTCACTCGGTGCCCGAGCCTGCCGGGGCGAACTGCTGCTCACCGGAGGACTGGCCGTCCTCGGACGACGCCGGCACGCTGCCAGGCCACGTGCGCCACGCCGGCTCCTGCGTCCCCGACATCGGGTCCACCGGGCCGCTGCCCCCCATGCCCAGGCTGGTGGGGGGGAAGGGGTAGTTCTGAGCGATGTCCTGCCGCCCCATGTACCCGGTGATGTCCGTCAGGCGCGTGCGGCCCGGCGTGCCCTCTTTCTCGGGCGTGCGCGGATCAATGCTCGAGCCCAGCTGCGCGATGGTGCCGTTGTAGCCCCGGTCCGCCGAGACGTGGAACCGGCTCAGGTCCCCGCCCTGCTCGCTGTTGGCCAACCCGCCGAAGAAGTTCATCTGCGGCAGCTCCTGATTGGAGCCTCCGCCAGAGCGCGCCAGCCCTCCGCAGCCCACGCTCAGAACCACCGCCGAAGCCGCTCCGCCAAGCCACATCCACCGTCGAAAGCCACTGTGTTTCATGCCCACCCCCGAGGGGCACCGAGAGCCCCGTGTCTCTCAAGGGATGGGCACCCTTCCCCGCCTGGGCGACCCACCAACCACCCGGCACACCCCCTGTCAGTCCGCACCGGGAGCCAGCAGGGGAGCGTCAGTGCGGCAGCTCCGGCCTCAGCGGCAGCTCCACGCAGAAGCAGGTGGAGCCCGGGCGGGACTGCATCCGGATGCGGCCACCGTGGCGCTGCTCGATGATGCGCTGGACGATGTCCAGCCCCAGCCCGGTGCCCTTGCCCAGGGGCTTGGTGGTGAAGAAGGGCTCCCAGATGCGCGCCTGGAGCTCCTCGGGAATCCCGGGCCCGTCGTCGACGATCTCCACGTGCACCTCGTCGCCGCGCACGCGGGTGCGCACGCGCAGGTGGCCCTTGTCCTTCATGGCGTCCAGGGCGTTGGCGATGAGGTTGGTCCACACCTGGTTGAGCTCGCTGCCGTGCGCCCACAGCTCGGGCATCGCCTTGTCATAGTCGCGCGTCACCTTCACCCCGCCGCGCAGCCGGTGGGTGAACATGGCCAGCGTGGCCTCGAGCCCGTCGTGCAGATCCACCCGCTGCAGGGCATTGCGGTCCATATAGGTGTACTGGCGCACCGCGGTGATGAGCGAGCTGATGCGCTCGCTGCTGGTGGTGAGCACGTCCGCGAGCTGCACGAGCGACAGCGTGGACTCCAGCCAGCTCAGGCCCACCTCCAGCGTGGGGCTACCGTCCAGCGTGGCGCTCAGCACCTCCAGGTGCGGCACCTCCACCCCCGAGGACACCAGGGTGCTGGCGCGCGAGAAGGCGTTTTCCATGCCGTGGTTCTTCAGCCAGGCCAGGAAGTTGTCCTCCAGGTCCGCCCGGGCAATGGCGTCCAGCGTGCGGGGCTCGGCGCTCTGCAAGTCCCTCATCAGCTCGGCGAGCACCTCGCGCTGGGGGGCGGTGAGCCGCTCGTCATGGGCGAGCGCCCGGTGCTGCGCGGCCAGCGCCTCCTCGCGAAGCTGCTCCGCGGCGCGCCGCCCCGCGGAGGCCGGGTTGTTCAGCTCGTGCAGCAGGCCCGCCGCCATGCGCCCCAGCACCGCCAGCTTCTCCTGGTGGCGCATCTGCGCTTCCACTTCCTGCCGGCGCGCCACCATGGGCTGCAGGGCGAACTTCGCCAGCGGCGTGCACTGCGCCACCATGCGGCGAAACACCTCCGCCTTCACCTGCAGCACACTGGCCGGCCCCACCGCGCGGGCCGTCGCCACGGCGGGCCCTCCGGTGAGCAGGGAGATTTCTCCGGTGAACTCTCCGGGCCGGTGCACCGCCAGCACCTGATCCTCACTGCCCAGGCGCTTGGTGATGCGCACCTCGCCCATCAACACCACGAAGAAGTCATAGCTGCCCTGGCCCTCGACGTAGAGCGTCTCCTCGGGCTCGAGCGCGCGGATGATCCCCTCGCGCTTCACCTCCTCCAGCACATCTGGCGGAAAGGTGGGAAAGAGCGAGGTGTCGATCGCGTCGTTCAGCATGGCCGGCCCCCTCCGGGCGAGCAGCGTTCAGGCGCACTGCCCTCACACAGTGGGCACGACACCTTCAGCCTACATCCCCCTTGTAGGGGTCGGCAGAACGCCTGGCTGCCCGCCTGCCCCCCACACGAGGGACCGCGCGAACTGTCAGCGCGAGGACGTCTTCGCGGCGCCGCGGGCCGGGGCCTTCTTGGCCACCTTCTTCACCACCTTCTTGGCGGCGGCCTTCACCACGTTGGCGGCCTTCTTCGCCGCCTTCTTCACCGGCGCCGCCGGAGCGCCGCCCGTCAGCGCGGAGAGCACCTGGGCCACGTGGCCATCCACCTTCACCTTGGGCCACACCTGCTTCACCTGGCCCTGCGCGTCGATGAGGAACGTGGCGCGGGTAAGCCCGATGAACTTGCGGCCATAGAGCGACTTCTCGCCCCACACGCCATACGCATCCGCCACCTTGTGCTCCGTGTCCGAGAGCAGCGGGAAGGGCAGGCTGTACTTGGTGGCGAACTTCTGGTGGCTCGTCGCGCCGTCCGGGGACACGCCCAGCACCACCGCTCCGGCCTTGGTGAGCGCGGAGTGCTCGTCGCGGAAGTTGCACGCCTCGCGCGTGCAGCCCGGGGTGTCGTCCTTCGGGTAGAAGTAGAGGACGACGTTCTTGCCCGCGAGCTGAGAGAGGGAGACCGTCTTGCCGGTGTGGTCCGGGAGCTGGAAGTCCGGCGCCTTGCTGCCTACGGAGGGAATGGGCATGGCGCCTTTTGCTAGCCTACTTCCCACGTCCCGTCCAGGACGACCCACCCAGCGCTAGCGGCCCGCGTCCTGGCCCCGCCCCAGTTCGTGCTCGTGGCCGTGCTCGCCAGGGGGGTGGGCGGAGGCCTCCAGCTTCACCAGCGCCGCCCGGCACTCGCCCAGGGCCTGGCGCACCGCTTCGCGCCGCTCCTCCGCCACCGTGCCCAGCTCCCGCGCCAACGCCTCGCACTTCACGCGCTGGGCATCCACCGCGTCCGTGCCGGGCCCCGTCACCCCGGGGGTGGCCAGGGGCCGCGGCGGCAGCCCGCCTCGCACCGCCCGCAGCGCCGAGAGCCGCTCGTCCGCCGCCGCCCGGGCCTTCGAGTCCCGGGCAATGGCCTCGAAGGCGGCCATCACCGCGTCATAGGCCGGATCCCTCGGGGGCACCCCGCGCTGGACCAGGTCGGCGTACTGGGCCTCGGCCCGGGCCAGCTGCTCGGGGCCCTTGTCACAGCCGGGCAAGCCCCACAGGGCCAGGGTGAGCAGCGCGGCTGTAGGCAGGCATCGCGTTTTGGAGGACATAGGCTACTCCTGAGGCTGGCCATGGACGGCGCGCGCGGCTAGGGTGCGCCCGAAAGTGTCTCCCCTCTTCTTCGCATTCGTCGTCGGCCTGGGCCAGGGTTTGCTCCACGCGGTGGGGCCGGACCACTGCGCCGCCATGGCCACCCTGGGCACCCTGGGGGAGAACCGGCGCCGGGCCGCCCTGCTCACTGCGCTGCGCTTCGCCTGTGGCCACGCCGCGGTGCTGGGTGGGGTGGCCACCTTCTGCCTGCTGGCGGGCGTGGGCCTGTCCGAGGCCTTCGAGCGCTGGGCCGAGGTGTTCGGCGGCGGAGTGCTGCTGGCCCTGGCCGTCACCGCGCTGCTGTTCCCCAACAGCCTGCGCCACGGCCACCCGCACCTGCCGGGCCACGCCGGAGAGCCCCACGTGCACGAGCACGTGAGCACCGCCGCGGGCGCCCTCATGGCCCTGAGCGGCGTGCGCTCGCTGCTGCTGGCGCTGCCTCCGCTGCTGGTGGGCGGCAGCATGAGCCTGGCGGCGTGGACGTACCTGCCCGGCTTCGCCCTGGGCATTCTGCTGGGCATGGGCGTGGTGGGCCTCATCTTCGCCGAGGGCCTGGCGCGCATGAGCGAGCGGCTGGCCCTGTGGATGCACCGCGCCGTGGCGCTGTCCTCGGGCGCGCTGGGCCTGTTCTGGATCGGCTCGCGCCTGTAGCCAGGGCCCGCCTGGATGGACTCGCGCGCCGCTTCCGCCTATCTGCACGGCCTGGCGTTTCTGGGCGGCTTTGGCGTCATGCTGCTGGAGATGTGCGCGTTCCGGGTGCTCGCCACCACGTTCGGCACCTCCATCTATGTCACCGGCGTGCTGCTGGCCCTGGTGATGGTGGCCCTGTCCGCGGGCTACTACCTGGGCGGGCGCTTCTCGCAGCGCTACTCCCTGGGCTTTCTGCTGTGGGTGCTGCTGGGCGCGGTGGCGTACGTGGCGGTGACGGGCCTGTGGCTCTCCGAGGCGCTGCTGGATGCGTGCTTCGCGCTGCGCGGCGCCCTGCGCGGCTCGCTGGCCAGCCATGCGGTGCCTCCCGCCGTGGCCACCCTGGCGCTGTACGCGGGCCCCATGGTGGCGCTCAGCCAGGTGTCTCCCTTCCTCATCAAGCTGCTGGCGGCGCGGACGAGCCACGCAGGCCCCGAGGCACGCGGGGTGGGCTCCACCGCGGGCAACCTCATGGCGCTGTCCACCCTGGGCAGCATCGCCGGCACCCTGCTGCCCTCCTTCGTCTTCATTCCCCTGCTGGGCGTGCCCACCACCTTGTGGATCTTCCTGGGACTGATGGGCCCCACGCTCGCGCTGGGCTTTCTGCTGGCCCGGCGGCGCACCAGCGCGGCCCTGGCCTCCGCGGCGCTGGGGGTGCTGGCTCTGGGTGGCGCGCTGGGGGCGCCGGGTGAGCGGGCCTCGGAGTCCCGGCTGGGGCAGCTCGTCTTCTCCGCCGAGTCGCTCTACGGCAACGTGAAGATCTTCCGCGCCACGGACGAGGAGCGGGACACGGTGCTCTACTACATGCCGTCGCGCAGCTTCGTGCACTCGGCGGTGTACCCGGACCGGCCGCTCAAGGACCAGTTCACCAACGCCTCTCTTCACCTGGGGCTGGCGCGCGGGGCCCGGCGCTACCTCATCCTCGGCAGCGCGCTGGGCGGAGCCGCCGCCGCCATCCTCGAGGCGGACCCACGGGCCGAGGTGACAGCGGTGGAGATTGATCCGCTCGTCACCGAGCTGGCGCGGCGCCTGGTGCCTCGCCTCGAGGGGCCACGGGTGCGCTTCGTGGTGGAGGATGCGCGCCTGTTCCTGCGCGAGGACACGGGCGCCTACGACTACATCGTGGTGGACGTCTTCTCCGGCGAGCAGCTGCCCGCGCACTGTGTCACCCAGGAGTTCTTCGCCCTGGCGCACGCGCGGCTGGCCCCCGGAGGCGTGCTGCAGCTCAACACCAACCTGTGGGACTTCCAGGTGCTCACCGGGCAAGAGCCCTCCGCGCCCGCCATCCCCGTGCACCACGTGCAGTCGGCGCTGCTGCGTGTGGGCTTCGCCTCGCTGTTCCAGAGCGACTTCTTCGAGAATGGGCACCTGTACGCCTTCCGCGAGCCCACCTCGCTGGAGGAGGTACAGGGGCTGCTCACCGCCCAGGCCCGGGACACGGCGAGGCCCCAGGAGCTGCGGGCCACCATGGCCATCGCGGCGCTGCACCTGTTGCCCGTGCCGGACTCGCGGCGGCAGGCGCGCCCGCTGAGCGACACCTGGGTGCCCGAGCACGTGCTGCACCTGAAGGACAACTTCGGCGGCTACCTGGAGGCGCTGGGCCACGCCAGCCAGCGGCCCGGGTGGACGCCGCGGGGCGAGGACGCCTCACAGCTGAGGCACATTACCGCGCGCCACTACGCCCAGGTGGCCACCACCCATGGGCCCACGGACGAGGGCTTCACCTCCTATATGGCCGGTGAGCAGGGCCAGCGCTTCTGCGCCGAGGTGCTGGCCTGGGCCTCGCGCGAGCCGCCCGGCACGTACACCCAGGTGGCGCGCTACCTGCACACGCGCGTGGTGCGCCGCTGCGCGCGCTTCCTCGCGCAGGAGACTTCGGCCCCGGACACGCCACCGGGCGCCCGCGCCTTGGGACAGTATGCGCGCGCCGTCCAGCACCTGGCCGCCAATCGCGGCGCCGCCGCGCTGCCGCTGCTGCTCGAGGTGCTCTCTTACGCTCCCTGAGCGGGCGTGGAGAGGGTGAGCGCCATCTTGTGCAACGCCCCCTGATCAAAGGGCTTCTTCAGCTCCGCCAGCGGGGGCGCGCCTCCGAACTCCTGGGCGATCTCCTGCCACGAGTGGTCCGAGTACGCCGAGCAGAGCACCACCGGCAGCTCGGGCGCCACCTTGCGCAGGTGCCGCAGCGTCTCCACGCCGTTCCAGCCTGGTGGCATGCGGTAGTCCAGGAACACCAGCGCATACGGCCGCCCGGCGGCCAGGGCCTCGCGCACCTTGGCCAGCCCCTCTTCTCCCTGGAAGGCCGAGTCCAGCTCGAACACCTCTCCCGGGGCCACCGCAGCGCCGGGACTGGCGCTGCCGAAGAGCACCCGCTCCATCGCGTCCAGCTCCGTCATGTCCCGCGCCTTCTCGGGGCACAGAATCCGGCAGAAGACCTGGTGAATGGCTTCGGAGTCGTCAATGACGAGGATGCGTCGCTTCGACATGGATGGCTCCACTTCAGAGGGTGCTCAGAGAGGGAGGACTGCGCCCGCTGCTTGTGACTGGTGCTGTGCAACCCGGTTGAAGAATCAAGCCACCCCTGGATGATGCAATGTCACACTCGCCGCTGTCCATGGCTGGCATGGAAGTCGGCACTTCAGGGCTTGTAGGTCTAGCGCACCTCCAGGGAGACAACGGCGGAAGCAGCGCTGGCGGGCCCGCCCGGCTAGCCTTGCCGCCATGCCGGAAGATCCACAGCGCGCGTTCGAGACACTGACACGCCTTGGCACCCTGGAGGACGCCGCCGCCCGGGGAGCGCTGGCCTCGCATCGCCGGGAGCTGCTCGCGCTCGCGGCGCAGCTGCCCGCCAGCTCACCCCTCGCGCCGGTGCTGCGGGCGCTGAGCGCGGCGCTTCAGCTGGATCTCTCCTTTCTGCGCACCTACCCCGAGGCCCTGCTCTCGACGCTCCTGTGGCGCTGCGGCCCCGCTGGAGACCCGGAGGCCGAAGCGCTGGGCATGCTGGCGCAGCGCTGGAGCGAGCAGCGCGCCCTGGCCCGGCCGGACAGCGGGTGGCTGCGGGCCCTGGGACGACCGCCTCACGCGCCAGGCGGACCGCTGATCGCCGAACTGCGCACGGCGGGCCCTCACACGCTCCTGTCTCCGATGACCGCCGAGGGGCACGTGCTCCTGGACGGGCGGGGCCTCCTCCACCGCTGGGACATCGAAGAGGGAACGCTCACCCATGTACCAGCCGTGGCGGCACCCACCTGGCCGTTGAAGCTCGTCACCCGCTCCTGGGACGGGGCCGCGCTGCACGACGCGCGGACCGACGCGCACCGTCATGAGCTGGCGATCCCCGATGGCGGAAATGCCAACGACGGGAGCTTCTCGCCGGACGGCGCGCTGTTTGCCCTGGCGGGGTGCGGGGACGAGTATGACTTCGGCTTCGTGCACCTCTATGACACGGCCACCGGGCGGGCCGTGCGCAAGTGGCAGGGGCCCCGGACTTTCTGGAAGGCGCCCGTGTTCTCCCCGGATGGCCGACGCCTGCTGGCTCCCAGTGAGGCGGGCCTCTTCCTCTGGGACATCGAGACGGGCCACCAGGAGTGCCTCCCGGTCTTCAAGGCGGAGGGCGTGGCGTTCTCGGAGGATGGGCAAAGGGTGGTGACCAGCCATGACGGCGTGGTGCGGGTATGGGACCTGGCGCGGCTGCGCGCGCCGGGGGCCACGCCGGCCGAGCCCTCGCATCCCCTGGCGTTCTCCCCGGATGGCCAGCGCCTGGTGTGTGGCGATTGGCTCTGCGATGGGGCCACCGGGCAGCGCCTCCGGAAGCTCGAGCTTCACCGCGGTCGCTACCTGGAGGGAGGGCCGCCCGTGAATGCGTTCATCTGCGGCACACAGCGCATCGTCTCCCTCGAGGGAGGAGTGCTCGTCTGGGACACGAAGAGCGGCCAGCCGCTGGCTCGTCGGGGCAGGCCCCGCTATGCGCACTGGTTCGTCACGGCCTTCAGTGCCGATGGCCTGCGGTACGCGGCCGCGCATCAGCGCACGACCGCGGCCGAGGTGCTGGACGTCGACACCGGCGCGGTCCTGGCCAAGCTCGAAACGGAGCGGGGCGACATCACCTGCCTGGCCCTGTCGCCGGACGGCCAGTGGCTCGCTGGCGGCACCGACAAGGGAACCATCGAGGTGTGGAGCACCGCCAGTGGGAAGCGGCTCGCCACACTCTCGGGCCACGGGGGCCCGGTCAACGACATGGCCTTCTCACTGGACAGCCGCCGCCTGGTCTCGGCCGGGGACAACGAGGCGCTGCGGCTCTGGGAGCTTCCCAGCGGCGCGCAGCTCGCGGCCCGGCCGCTCGGAGCGCAGGACCCGTCCTACGAGCTCTACCAGCCGGGCTTCGCCGACAAGCGCCGGACCTGGCACGCGACACCCGAAGCGCTCGGGGCCCTCTCTGGCTGGGAGGGCTTCGTGGGGCCGCGCCCAGGCCCCTACTCCACCGAGGTGCGCGAGGGCGTGACGCTCTTCATCGACCGGGAAACGGGGCGGCCCGCGGCGGTGTTCCCGGATGCCGGGCCCTGGCTGACGCGCCCGGACGGGCTGATGTGGGTCAGCCCCTCTGTCCAGCTCGTCCAGGCTCTGCCTACTCCAGCGGCTCACCTTCCAGGAAGCGCTGGCGCAGCGCCTTCGCCCGCTCCAGACGATGGGGCAGGCCCGCCACGGCGCCCGCCTCGCGGATGAGCCGCTCCTCCGGCGCGGTGAGCTTCCCATCGACGATGGCCGCGTAGCAGAGCAGCTCCATCACCCGGGCGCTCTCGGCCGCGGACAGCTCCTTGAGCAGGCGCAGGAACTCCTGGGTGTCATCGAGGTTCGGCGGCGTCACCTCGCCCAGCCGCGCGTGGATGTCCAGCAGCAGGTAGCGCAGGTTGGGGTGAAGCTCGCCGGTGCGGACCACGCAGCTGGCCACGGCGCGCAGGAACAGCTCCTCCGTCCTCTGGTCGCTGCCGGAGGCGAAGGCCCGGGTGCAGATCTCCCGGGCGGAAGAGGGGCCCATGGCGCGCAGGCGGGCCTCGCGCATGATCCGGTGCGTCACCAACGCATTCCACAGCGCGGTGACGGGCACACCGACGAACGGCAGCACCCAGCGCAGCAGCGCGCGGCTGAGCACCCGCCGCACCAGCACCTTCAGCACCACGGTGCTCAGGGCGATCTTCGCCTTGTACAGCACCGAGGCGAGGAGGAACCGCAGCCGTGAACTCTCTCGGAACGGATCAATGCCCAGCAGCTTCTCGGGAGGAGAAGGCACCTCGAGCGCGGCGCGGGCGAGCGCGAGCGCGATGAACGACGAGTTATCCTCGGCGCGCAGGTCGGCCAGGGGCAGCCCGGCGCACCGGGCCATCCGCTGCACGCTGACGAGCGCATCGCGGTAGAGGAAGAAAATCTCCAGCACCGAGGCCACCACGGCCACGCCGAGCACGAAGCCCCAGTAGCGCCCGTGCCCCAGCAGCCCGTCGGACTCGCCCGGCACCAGGAAGGTGTCCGCCCAGGTCTCCGCGGCCGCGGCGACGATACTGCTCAGGGCCCCCGCGTACGCCGAGCGGGCAATCGCGCCCCACTCGATGCGGTGCAACTGCGCGCGCTCGGCGGCATCCAGCAGGTGCACATGAGGATCCACGTGCCCACCCTCGCGGCGGGCGCGCGAGAGCAGATAGCGCACGGCGATGCGCTCCAGCAGGTTCGCCCCTCGGCCCGAGGGCTTTCGCGTGCCCATCGTCATGCACGGTATGCTGCGGACATGGGCGGCATGCTCTCGCGGCGCGTGGTGTGGCTCACGATGGTCTGTGTCTCGGCGGCCATGGCGTGCGTCCGGATGGACTCACTCCCCGACGAGGAGGAGGAACTTCCCCCGTCGGAGGCGGACGGGCAAGGGCTGGAATCCATCGAAGCGGCCTACGACGGAGAGCTGGTGGTCCACGTCACCGGCCAGGGGCGTCCCATCCCGGGCGCCCAGGTGCAGGTGGTGGACGGCCACCTCATCGAGGCCGAGGCCGTCACGGGCCCCGACGGCAGCACCCGGGCGCGAGGCCGGCACGGCGAGCGCCAGGTCATCGTCCGCGCCAAGGGGTTCGCCACCACGGTTGCCCAGGCCCTACGCCCCGAAGGACAAGAGAGCGCGGCGGTCCAGGTGGCCCTGCGGCCCTCGCAGACGCTGCGTGGGGTGGTGCTCGACAGCCTCACGCGGGCGCCCATTCCGGGCGTGGAGCTCGACTATTACGACCAGGGGATGCTGGATGGGTACGGCAAGGCGACCAGCGATGCGCGGGGCGCGTTCGTGCTCACGGGCCTGCACGAGGGCAAATACTCGCTGCGGGTGAAGCACGCGAAGTACACGCCGCAGTCGGTGGACGTCACGCTCCCCTCCGAGCCCGTGGAGGTGCTGCTCGCGCCGCTGGCCCGCCTGTCAGGGCAGGTGCTGGACCCGCAGGGCAAGCCGGCCGGGGGCGCGGAGGTGAAGGCCAGCTTCTACGGCCCCTACACCACCACGGGCGTCACCGGAGCGGACGGCCGCTTCTCGCTGGAGGTGCAGAAAGGCACCTACCACCTCAGCGCGCGCCGCGAGGGCCTGGCCGGAGCGAACCCCGCGAGCATCGCGGTGGAGCCCGGGGACGACATTCAGGGCGTGGTGATCCGGCTCTCCACCTCGGGGACGCTACAGGGCCAGGTGGTGGCGCGCACCACGGGCCAGGGCGTGGCGCACGCGACGCTCTCGGTCCAGGACGACGCCACGCGCACCTCCTCCAGAGTCACCACGGACGAGAACGGCCACTTCGCCCTCCAGAGCATGGCGGTGGGCAAGTACAACCTGGATGCCTACGCGCGCGGCTATGCCACCCAGCGGCTGGGAGGCGTGCTCATCGAGCCCTCCTCGACGCGCGTGGTGAAGCTGGAGCTGGTGCGCACGGGCACCATCGAAGGCGTGGTGCGGGACACGAAGGGAGCCCCCGTGCCCCAGCTCTCCGTGCTGACCCTGCGCGAGTCCGGCAAGCCCGAGCTGGGGCGCGACGAGAGCGGCCTGGTCCTCGAAGCCAAGGGCCAGACGACGGATGCCCAGGGCCGCTATCACCTGGCGAATGCCGCCGGGACGATGCGCTTGCGCGTCTACCGCTCGATCACACCGCTGACCGAGGAGAAGCTCGTCCAGGTGCCAGAGGGCGGCACCGTGCAGGTGGACTTCGTGGTGCCCGCGCCAGGGCCCACGGGCACCGTGGTGGGCACCGTGCGCAGGCCGGACGGCAGCCCGCCCGGAGACGTGCGGGTGTACCTCTCGGTGACTCCGGGCATGAGCGATCACATGGTCCGCTCTCCGGGCCCGGATGGACGCTTCGAGCTGCGCCTGCCCGCGGGCACCCACAAGCTGCAGGCCAAGGACGAGGGCAATGCCTGGGGCCCCGCGCGGACCGTCACGGTGGAAGAGGGCAAGACGGCCAGCGTGGACTTGAGCCTGCGCGAGTTCATCACCACCACGGGCCAGGTGCTCAACCCGGACGGCCGCCCCGCGGCGGGAGCGTACATGCTGGCCTCGGAGGATGAGGCCATGAACAACCACGCGGACGCTCAGGGCCGGTTCCTCTTCAAGAGCACAACCGAGAGCGCTGGCCAGGAGACGGAAGCCTGGTTCTCCTCACGGGATGGAATGACCGCCTGGGAGCGCATCAAGGTGGGCAGCAAGGACGTGCGAGTGAAGCTCAGGCCATCCGCCACGCTGAAGGGCCGCGTGGTGAGCAAGGGCGCCCCCGTCGAGGGGTTCCGGATGGTGCTCGAGCAGGCCGTGAAGCCGCCCTACTACTCCTTCAGCACCCTCGAGCGCGAGCTGCCCCAGGACAGCTTCGAGGTGAGGAACCTGCCAGCCTTCACCGTGGCTGTGCTGGTACGCACCCTGGATGGCCGCGCTGGTAAGGCCCAGGTCACCCTGGAGCCCGGCAAGGAGAGCACCGTGGAGGTGCCGCTGGGCAACGTGGGCTGGATCCGGGGTCGGCTGGTCTCGGATGGCAAAGGCGGCCAGGTCCACCTCAACCAGTGGGTCCACGTGAATCTGCGCCAGAAGAACGAGCGGACCACCTCTTCGGATCATCAGAGCGGGCGCTTCGAGGTGCTCGGGCTGGAGCCCGGCTCCCATGTGCTCCACGTCCGCGTGGGCAAGAATGAGCCCGTGGAGCGCAGGTTCGAGCTGCGCTCGGGCCAGCTCCTCGACCTGGGAGACATCCCCATTCCCGGGTACAAGTAGCGCGTGCACCCACTGGCCCCAGGGACCCGAGTCGGAGCGTGGCGAGTCAAGGCCTGGAAGGGCCAGGGCGCCAATGGTGCCGTCTACCAGGCCGAGCGTGTGGGCCTCAGGCGCTCGGCGCCCGCGGCGCTCAAGGTGTCCCTGTTCCGGTGGAATCCGCGCATGGAGCGCGAGGTGGAGCTGCTCTCGCGGCTGAGCCACCCCAGCATTCCGCGCCTGCTGGACCGGGGTGGGCCGCGGCCGCCCTCGGGCGACGAGTACCCGTTCTTCGTCATGGAATGGGTGGAGGGACCGCGGCTGTATGCGTGGGGCGAGCAGCTCGCGCCCTCGGCAAAGCAGGTGTGCCGGGTGCTGGCGCAGCTGGCGCGGGCGCTGGAGGCGCTTCACGCCGCGGGAGCGGTGCACCGGGACGTCAAGGGCGACAATGTTCTGGTCCGTCTGTCGGACAGGCGCGCGGTGCTTACCGACTTTGGCTCATGCTACTTTCAAGGGGCAGACCGGCTGACGTGGCAATCATTGCCACCGGTGACTCCAGCGTATCTCTCGCCCCAGGCGGTGCTGTTCCATATCCACAGCCTGCGCCATCCAGATGGCTATTACCCGCCGTCGCCAGCCGATGACTTGTATGCGCTGGGAGTAACAGCCTATCGCCTGGTGATGGGCCAGTACCCCGCGCACGTAAAGACGCGGCAGGATGAGCACGGCACCTGGCAGGCCAGCGGCCCGGACCCCAGGCCGCTGCTGGAGAGCAACCCCTGGGTGGAGCCGACGCTGCGCGAGGTGATTGTCCGGCTGCTGTCGGACGCTCCGGAGGCGCGAGGCACGGCGGCGCAGGTGGCCCAGGCGCTGGAGGCAGTGGCGGGGAGAGAGGAGAGCCCGCGGCATTCCAGGCCCCCCGCGCGAGCACGGCCCTGGAAGCTCTGGCTGACGCTGGCGGCAGCGGGAGCAGGAGCGGTGTGGCTCTGGAGCGCCAACCGAGCGCCCCGGAGGTTCAACGCCCAGGCCCCGGACGCGGGCACCACGGCGGTAGGAGACACCTCCCCCACCGAGCCTCCGTCCGCCACTGCGTCCCCGGAAGAGAACAAGCCCATCGCACAGGAGCCCCTCCCCCAGCCCCGTCCCGGGCAGGCCCGGCCCAATGAGAACGGCCGGTGTCCGGGCCACAAGCAGGCGCCCATCAACGGAGGCTGCTGGGTGGAGCAGCTCCCGATGAGCACCGAGGAGTGCGTGAAGAGCGGCTACGTGCCCTTCCAGGGCAAGTGCTACCTACCGGCTCCCGCGCCTCCCAAGAAGCCCGCGCCCACCTCGGGCCCTGGGGAAGCGCGCTGAGCCGGCAGCCCGCCCTCAGATGCCTCTGAAGGGAAAGACCCTGATACCTAAGTTTGGGTCGGCTACTTGGAATCTCGAGCCGACGATGTTCGAGAAGTTCACGGTGGCCTGATACCACCGCCCCGTGACCGGGTTGTTGATGACGCCCGTGTCACTGGAGACGAGCTGGCCATCCTTCAAAGCGGTGACAGTGACACGGATCTGGCGGCATGAGCTGCTGTTGCTTTTGATCTTGGAGTACGCCGCGGCGAAGATGTTTCCGTGCTGCACCGTCACGCTACAAGCAGGGCTGAAAGGGGCGTAGGGGCGGAAGGAACGCTGGGTGTTGTGCTCGAGGAACGGGTCCTGCGCGGCATAGGCGAGGGGACCCGCGAACAACGCGAGGGCAGCCCCAACAGCCCCTACAGCTTTCACGTGCTTCAGGAATAGAGGAGACACGATCAACTCTCTCTTTCTTGATGCCTGCCCTGGCGGATATCGACAGGGATGCGACAACAGCTGCTCCCGAGCAGGAAAGGGAGGCCCGGCAATGGGGGTCATCAAGACAGAGGAGTGAAGTGCCGGATGTGACGGCGAAGTGGGTATCTTCGAGCTGCCCCACGTGGGTTGCGCCGTGCACACCTGCACGAAGCGGAGCGCTTCGACATCACCCGGGATCCCAACCCTCACATCGCGTTCGGGCACGGCATCCACTTCTGTATCGGGGCGCCGCTCTCCCGGCTCGAGGCCCGGATAGCCCTCTCCACGTTCCTGGAGCGGGTGAAGGGCTTCGAGCTCGCGAGCGATGCACCGTGGGAGCCACGCAGGGCGATCCATGTGCATGGCCCGGCCCGCCTGCCCATTCGTCTCCTGGGTTGATCCCCGTCCCCAACAAGTTTATCATGAATATCAAGTTTTTACAGTTTAACCGCCAATCCAGGACGAGGCAGCTCAATGGCGATGAAACTCCGGCAGCTGGTTCTCGGAGCCTTGTTGCTGGGCTGGCTCAGTCCCAGCGCGGCGCTGGCGCAGTACGGCGAGTACAGCTGGGTGTGGGACAACTTCACCAACGGCTTCGGCGTGGACTCCCCGGGGGCGAAGTGGTTCCACTTCGCCTCGGGCTCCTTCGTGGCCAACAACGGCATCACCTCGGTCTCCTCCAGCGGGCTGACTGTGCGGGCCCCGGGAGTCCACCCCCAGACGGGCGAGCCGACCTTCACGAAGACGGTGGCGCCTGATTCGCTCAGCGGGATGCCGGGGGCGTTGGATCACGTCAAGTGGCTGGCCTACATGAACCACCAGTCCTCCTATGGCTACCCGGGCTTCGACGCGCAGTGGGACCACGAGCTGTCGTGCTCGACAACCCTCAGCGGCCAGACGTACGGCACGCAGTTCCACCCCTTCGGCACTCATGTGGCCAACGCCCAGGAGGATGTGCGCCTGGCCGCCTTCGGGATGAACACCATCGACTTCGAGTCGTTCATGGTCTTCGACTTCTTCGTCACCAACGGGCGCATCTACGCCATCTACGAGCGGCTGCCCTTCGGGCGCACGGCGACGAACCACTACGCGGCGTTCACCTATGCCATCCCGGTGGGCACGCTGACGCCCTGGACCACGAAGACCGTGAAGATCTCCTATGACAGGACCGCGGGCGTGGTGCGGTGGCTCCTCAACGGGGTGGAGGTCCTCAGCGTCAGCAGCCTCGGTTACCGGCTCGCCCGGCAGCACATGATCATCGACCATGGCGGCACGGAGCAGTGGGTGGACATGAACCAGCTCAACTGCGGCATGGGCATGTTCACGCTGCTGGATGCCGCCTCGTCGGGCGGCGCGGGCCTGGCGCGCCTGTCCAGCGCGCCGAACTTCTACTACCAGCCCCAGCAGGGAACGTCGCAGCCGCTGTGGTTCGCCGATGAGAGCAGCCAGCAGGGCTCGCGCCTCTTCGGGCAGGGCGCGCAGTTCCGCGTGGGCTCGTTCTCGGTGCACAGCAAGCTGCTCTACAACCCGAACCCCTGCTCGTGTGGCCAGATTCCGGTAAGCGATCCGGGGGATGAGACGAGCTCCCTGGCCATGTGCCCCCACGTGATCTGCGCCAATTGATCAAACAGACTTCCCTCAAGGAGCGGCTCATGGTGATGAAGCTCAAGCAATGGGTGCTGGCGGCAGTGGTGCTCGGGGCGCTGAGCCCCGGTGTGGCGCTCGCGCAGTCGCTGTCCACGGTCTGGGACAACTTCTCCACGGGCTTCACGGTGGACACCGCCGGAGCGAAGTGGACGTACTTCGGCGCGGGCACGTTCACGGGCAACAACGGTGTGGCCACCACCTCCACGTTGGGGCTGACCGTGCGGGCACCGGGCACCCACCCCACCACGGGCCTGCCGGCCTTCAGCCTCAGCGTGGCACCCGAGGCGTCCAGCGGCCTGCCGGGGGGGCTGGATCACGTCAAGTGGCTGGCCTACATGAACACCACGTCGTCCTGGGGCTACCCGGGCTTCAGCGTGGCGACGAACGAGCAGTTCAAGTGCACCACCACCATCGGCGGGCGGACGTACGGCACCGAGCTGCACCCCTTCGGCACCGCGGTGAGCAACTCCCAGACGGATCCGCGGCTGGCCTCGTTCGCGATGAACACCATCGATCACGAGAGCTACATGGTGTTCGACTTCATGTTCACCAACGAGACGATCTACGCCATCTACGAGCGGCTGCCCTTCGGGCGCACGGCGACGAACAACTACGCGGCGTTCACCTACGCCATCCCGGTGGGCACGCGCACCCCGACCAGCTCTCACACCGTGTCGATCACCTACAACCGGTCCGCGGGCACGGTGTCCTGGAAGATCAGCGGGGTAGAGGTCTTCAACGTCAGCACGATCGGCCGCCGGCTGGCGCGCCAGTACATGGTCATCGACCATGGAGGCACCGAGCGGACGGTGGACATGCGCCAGCTCAACTGCGGCATGGGCATGTTCACGCTGCTGGATGCGTCGATGAGCGGCAGCGCGGGGCTGGTGCGGCTGTCCAGCAACACGAACTTCTACTACCTGCCCACGGTGGGGACGAGTTCGCCGCTCTCGTTCGTGGATGAGCTCAGCCAGCAGGGCTCGCGGCTGTTCGGTCAGGGCGCGGAGTTCACGGTGAAGTCCTTCTCCGTGTCGCGCAGCACGGTGTCGACGGGCAAGGAGTGCCCGACCGCTCCGGTCTTTGGCCCGGGGGAGGATCCTGCTCCTTCCGGGGGCCTGGAGACCAACATGATCTGCCCCCTCGGCAACACCACGGACATGTGAGGCTTCAGCGCCGGTTGGGGTTGCTGCGCAGCCGCTCGATGAAGTCGGGCGGCAGCGCGGTGCCCACCGGCCTGCGTGCAAGGACCAGCACCTGCCACACGCGCTGGAGCTCCAGGCCGACGCTGCCTGGAGCCTTCTTCGCCTGGACATAGTCGGCGATCGCGTGTGGGCCAGCCTCCTCGCCGGCATCCAGCAGCTGCCGGAACAGCTCGACTGTCGCTTCGAGCTCGCCCGGATGAGAGAGTCCGCCCGCCGTGTTGAGCCTGCCGAGAATTTCGTCCAGGGCATCCTGAAACAGGTAAGAGAGCGCCATCTGGGTACTCTCCTCCATAACGGAGGGTGGCGCTCTACCTCACGTGGCGGACTGATGAAAAGCGGCTGAACCGTGCTTGCTCAGCGCTGGCCCAGCTTGAGGGCACTGGCTTGCGCGTCGGCTCGAGCGCGCGCGAACTTGTTCGAGTAATAGATGGCCGCCCCCACCGGGAGCATGAACGCTCCGACGGGTCGCCACTCTTCTCTGGGCTACTTGAGCCCAGTGAAGTATGAGCGCTCTGTCCTACCCAGTGAGTTGGCAGCTTAACCCCACTGTCCACAGCACCGGGCCAAGCTCATCCTTCCTGTCGCGCTTGCCTGCCCTCCGAGCACAAGATGTGGGATGTACTCCTATGAACGGTTATAGGTATCGAGCAGGGCTGAAGCGCTCTGAGCCCCATTGCCGATCGATGCAAATAAGGCGACAATTGGCGCCCTAAATGCATCGTTCTCTTGCCTCTCTGTTGTTTCCCGAGTACCGGCGTCGAGTACTTGGCCTGCTGCTCCTGCGACCCGAAGAAGCCCTGCATGGCCGCGAGATCGCTCGCCGAACTGGCTTGCCGGCCGGCACAATCACGCGAGAGCTGACCAAGCTGGCCGAGGTGGGCCTGCTCAAGCGAGAAAAGCGCGGCAATCAGCAGGTCTACAGCGCCGACACGGGTGCCTCCATCTATTCGGAGCTGGCCAGCATCCTGCGCAAGACCTCCGGCATGGCCGATGTGCTGAGGCAGTCGCTCGCGCCGCTGGCGCCAGCGCTTCGCGTCGCCTTTGTGTTCGGCTCTGTGGCCCAAGGCCGCGAAACCGCCGGCAGCGACATTGACCTGATGCTGATCGGAGAAGTCGGCTTTGCGCACGCGGTGGAGCTTCTTTACCCGACGCAAGCCGTGCTGGGCCGCGAAGTGAATCCCCACGTGCTCTCGGTGGCTGAGTTCAGATCCAGGGCCCGCACCGAGCCTTTTCTCATCGATGCACTCGCCAAGCCCAAGCTATTCCTGATCGGAAATGACCATGACCTTAAAGAACTTGCTGGGCATCAGCCTTGAGGCGGTCGCGCCCGACAAGGCGCAGCTGGCCAAGCTGCTGGCCGCGGCGGAGCGCAATATCGCCGATGCGCAGTTGCAAGCCCTGAGCACCGAAAACCGCTTCGACGCGGCCTACAAAGCTATCATGCAGCTGGCGATGGTGGCCCTGAACGCCAACGGCTACCGCACACTAACCAGCAAGCCCGGGCACCATCAGACCGCCATCCAAACCTTGTCGCTGACCGTGGGCTTGCCGCAGTCCAAGATCATCGTGCTCGATGCTCTGCGCAAGCAGCGCAATCTTGCGGACTATTCCGGCGATCTGACCTCCGATGCTACCACCGCCCAGTGCTTGGCCAGCGCCCAGGAGTTGCTGACGCACGTTCGGGCTTGGCTCGCTACGAACCGGCTCGATCTGCTGTGAAAAGCCGGTGACCACACGCACGCTCATCGCCGCATTCCGGCTGCCGCCACAGGCGCTGCATCCTAGCAGACAGGCCGTGTGGCTCCAGGCTACGCGGCCTTTGAAGCTCGCACTCTCCACGGGCCCAGCAGGTCCGCATAGGCGGGCGCGAGCATGGCCATAGGCCCCGTCTTCAACCGCTCGACGCGCGAGGCTTCACGGGCCCAGAGGGCGAGTTTGGACGCGGGCGCGCTCCACCGGGCACTGTCCGTCGCTCGCGTGCTCCACGGGCTTTAGGCTTGCTGGGCCTCCCGAGATGGAGGCGGCGGCAATCGAACCCGCCGCTCGGGGCTCCACACTTGCCTTCTGCGCGCCTGCTCAGGGAATCTGAGAGAGTGAACTGAGATGTCGTCCGCCGCAGCCGTCATGAAGGAGCTGACCCAGGCCGCCGACGCCAGCAAGGCCACCTTCTATCTGAGGTTCTTCAAGACCGGGCCTGGCGAGTACGCCGAGGGGGATCAGTTCCTGGGGGTGACGGTGCCACAGCAGCGCCGCATCGCTCGAAGCCACCGCGACCTGCCGCTCCCGGAGTTGGCAAAGCTGGTCACCAGCCCCACCCACGAGCACCGGCTGACCGGCTTCCTCATCCTTATCGAGCGGTTCCGCAAGGCCGACCCGCCCACCCGGGCGCACCTCTTCGCCTTCTGCCGCAAGCACCTGGTGGGGCTGAACAACTGGGACCTCGTCGACACGGTGGCGCCGAAGATCATCGGAGAGCACCTGATCGACCACCCCGAGCAGCGGACGCTGTTGCACTCCTTCGCGGGGGCCTCCTCACTCTGGAAGCGGCGGATCTCCATCATGGCCACACAGGCATTCATCCGGCGTGGCGACTTCGAGGAAACCCTGGCGATCGCGGGACGCCTCCTCCACGATCCCCACGATCTGATCCACAAGGCCGTCGGGTGGATGCTGCGTGAGGTGGGCCAGAAGGAGCGCTCCGTCCTGGAAGCGTTCCTGGAGCGCTATGCCGCAGAGATGCCACGCACCATGCTGCGCTACGCCATCGAGAAGCTCCCGCCTCCGCGCCGCCAGTACTTCATGGAGCGTTGAAGGGGACGTGGCCTGGCTGCGCGCGCTACGTGCGGCGGTCCAGGATGCCCAGCGCCAGCATCGCCACCAGGAACCCGTACGCCACCTGCTCGGGGCGGTTGGCGTACGCCAAAAGCTCCGCCACCGTGCGGTTGCCGTCGATGCGCGGAAGGATCTCCGCCTCCCACCGCTCCAGCTCCACCTCGTTGAGCTGGTAGGCCGGCGCCACCGCGGGGATCAGCCGATCCTCCGGCTGCAGCACCCGCCGCAGGCGCTCGGGCTTGTAGAGCTTCTTCACCCCGCGGACGATGAGGTTCGCCGGATGCAGGTCCAACTTGATGGACTCCGCGGCGGCCTTCTCCTTGAAGCTCATCACGTAGGTGCCATCCTCCCACCCGAACAGCGAGTAGATGATGGCCTTCACCTGCTGGCCCACGTAGTACAGCCGCTCGGTGTCCTTGAGCAGCCCGCGCTCCACCAGCACGTCTCCGGTGCGCCGGTGCGTGTTGGTGGCCACCGTGGCCGCGTCCTGCAATTGCTCGGGCCGGATCTTCCCCACCCGCACCAGGAACTGGCCGAACCGGTCCGACAGCAGGTTGCTCAGCGCGAACACCGGCGTACCGTTCTCGAAGTACACCACCTTCTTCACCTTGCCGCGCTGCACGCCCAGCTCGCCCGTCTCGCGCGACAGGTAGAAGGCGGTAATCAGCGCCGGCAGGTTGTCCTTCAGCTCGCCGCGGCGCATGCCCGGCCCGCCGCCGCCCGCGGGGATCGGATCCGGCGGCCGGCCCGGCGGTGGATGGCGCACCTGCGTCACCGCCGCCTTCTGCATCGGGCTGGCCATGAGGTTGGCGCCGCGGATCTCCGCCGACAGGTTGCCGCCGCCCGTCACCTTGATGCGGCCCGTCAGCTCCATCGCGTCCTGCGGGCCCTCCTCCTCCACGTCGATGTCCAGCTCGACTTCGAAGGCGTCCTTCGCCGAGGCGAGCGGCGGCGCCTTCTTCTCCGGCGGCACCAGCTTGCCCACCGCCTCCAGCAGCTTCTGCGCCTCGAAGGGCTTCTCGAAGTAGCCGGCCGCCGAGTACTTCTGCCGCGCCTCGATGGCGTGCTTGCCGCCCTTGAACACACCGGTGATGAAGAGCAACGGCAGTTGCGGCTGCTCTTTACGCAGCGTGTCAGCCAGATGGTAGCCCATCATGTCGGGCAGCAGAATGTCGATGACGGCGGCGGCGGGCAGCTGCGCGCGCGCCAGCTCGATCGCCTGCTTACCGCGGTTGGCGCCACTCACCTCGTAGCCCGCGTCCTCGAACAGCTGGGTCAGCAGGGACAGAAGCTCGGGGTTGTCGTCCACGACGAGGATTCGGGGGGCCATCAGTGGGCGTAACCTAGCAAAACCGGACGAGCAGGATCAGGAAACCTTCGGGCTCCTAGGGGATGCATCCAGGCCGCTGGCCAGATAGGTTGGCGCCCCCGTGAAACGCTTCCCTCTGCGTCCCTCTCTGTTGGTGGCCCTGTTGTTCCTGGGGTTTGGAGTGTCTCCTATCGCTCGTGCGCAGAGCGCGGGTGACGGCGGTGTGGAGCTGCCCGCGCCGGACGCCTCGGTGGGCGAGGGCGGCGCGGATCGCGACAACCCGGAGGGCGAGGACGGAGTGGGGCGCGTGGCGGTGAAGTGCCGCAACAGCGGGGACTGCTCGCCGCGCTTCACCTGCTCTCAGGGCCGGTGCGAGTACACGGGCATCCGCGAGGCGGAGCGGGTGGGCTGCCTGTTGGGGCCCGAGGCGGCGGTGATGATGGTGGGCCTGGGGCTGGTGGCCGCGTGGAGACGGAGGAGCCGGTGAGGCTGGGCTTCAAGGCGGACAGCCTGCTGGAGCGGGTGGCGGACTTCCTCAACCTGGCGCCGCGGCCGGTGGTGCAGGCCTTCTTCGGGATGATGGCGGCGCGCACGCTGATGGCGGGGGTGCGGCTGGGCATCTACACCGCGCTCAACGAGGGGCCCTCCACGGCGGAGGCCCTGGCGGAGCGGCTGAAGCTGTCGCCCGAGGGCACGCGCGCGCTGCTGGATGCGCTGGTGTCGTGCGAGGTGGTGGAGCGCAAGCGCGGCCGCTACGCGCTGGAGGAGCGCTCCAAGCGGTGGCTGGATCCGCGCTCGCCCCAGTACATGGGCGCCTTCCTGGAGTTCAACTACGCCCAGTGGGACTGGTGGAGCCAGCTCGAGGACGTGGTGCGCACCGGCAACGCGGTGGACATTCACGGCTTCGCGCCGGAGGACCCGCGCTGGCGCGACTACATCCACGCGATGCACCAGCTGGCGCGGCTGGCGGCGCCCGAGGTGGCCAGCGCCATTCCGCTGCCCCGGGGCGCTCGGCACGTGTTGGACCTGGGCGGAGCGCACGGGTGGTTCTCCGCGGAGCTGTGCCAGCGGCACAAGGGGCTGAAGGCCACGGTGTTGGACCTGGAGGGCAGCGCGCGCGTGGGGCGGGAGATCATCGCCTCGGCGGGGCTGACGCACCTGGTGACGCACCGCGAGGGCAACATCCTCACCGCGGAGCTGGGGGGCCCGTATGACGCGGTGCTGGTGTTCCAGGTGATGCACCACCTGTCTCCGGCACAGAACGTGGCGCTGCTGCGCCGGGTGCGCGCGGCGCTGGGGCCCAAGGGGACGCTGGCGGTGCTCGAGTACCTGCGCGAGGACACCGAGGCCCCGCCCAGCACCTCGGCGCTGATCGGCCTGCACTACTTCCTCACCTCGAAGGCGGCGGCGTACAGCTCCGCGGAGATGGAGGGCTTCCTGGACGACGCGGGCTTCAAGGTGACGAAGACGGCGCCGGTGCGGCACCTGCCGCTGCAGACGATCATCCTGGCCCGGCCCGGGTAGGGTCGCCCGCCCTGCCGCCAGCGGGGCGACAGGCTCGAGCGAATGGGCGCCGCGAGGGGCCCGCGCTGCGTTAGGTTGGGGCCCTCCGCGATGTCCTCCGCCTCCTCCGCTCCCGCTTCGTCCCCGGACGTGCCGCTCGTCGTCGACCTCGACGGGACGCTGGTGCGCACGGACACGCTGCACGAGAGCCTGCTGGTGCTGCTCAAGCGCAACCCGCTGCTGCTGGTGCTGGTGGCGCTGTGGCTGCTCAAGGGCAAGGCGGCCTTCAAGGCGGAGGTGGGGCGACGGGTGCGGCTGGATGCCACGCGGCTGCCCTACAGCGAGCCGCTGCTGGCCTACCTCACGGAGGAGAAGGCCAAGGGGCGCAAGGTGGTGCTGGCCACGGCGGCGGACCAGAGCATCGCCGAGGCGGTGGCGGCGCACCTGGGGCTGTTCTCCGAGGTGTACGCCAGCGATGGGAAGGTGAACCTGTCCGGCGCGCGCAAGCTGGAGCGGCTCAAGCAGGCGCATCCCGAGTTCGACTACGCGGGGGACGGAGAGGTGGACCTGGCGCTGTGGCGCGAGGCGCGCCGGGCGCTGGTGGTGCACGGCTCCGCGGGCCTGCAGCGCCGGGTGCGAGCGCTGGGGCGCGGCGAGGTGCGCGTCTTCGAGGCGCCCGCCACGGGGCTGGGCACGTGGGTGAAGGCGCTCAGGGTGCACCAGTGGGCGAAGAACGCCCTGGTCTTCGTGCCGCTGATGGCGGGGCACAAGGGCTCGGACCTGGGGTTGCTGACGCAGGCGGTGCTGGGCTTCGCGGCCTTCAGCCTGTGCGCCTCCAGCGTGTACGTGCTCAATGACTTGCTGGACCTGGACTCGGACCGGCGGCATCCGACCAAGCGCCAGCGGCCGTTTGCCTCGGGGGCGCTGCCGGTGAGGGTGGGCGCGGTGCTGGCGCCGGTGCTGCTGGTGGCGGGCTTCGCGCTGGCGCTGTGGCTGTTGCCCCTGCCCTTCTCGGCGCTGCTGGCCATGTACTACGCGCTGACGCTGGGGTACTCGATGTACCTCAAGCAGGTGATGGTGCTGGACGTGCTGGTGCTGGCGGGGCTGTACACGGTGCGGCTGTTCGCCGGCTCGCTGGCCACGGGGGTGCCCACCTCGAGCTGGCTGTTCACCTTCTCGATGTTCCTGTTCCTGTCGCTGGCGCTGGTGAAGCGGCTGTCCGAGGTGCGGCGGCTGCGGCTGTCCAACGAAGAGGCCTCGCCGGGCCGGGGCTACCTGGCCAGCGACTACGAGCAGCTGTCCAGCCTGGGCGTGTCGGCGGGCTACATCTCGGTGCTGGTGCTGGCCTTCTACATCACCAGCAATGACGTGACGGGGCTGTACACCTACCCGGAGCGGCTGTGGCTGCTGTGTCCGGTGATGTTGTACTGGGTGAGCCGGGTGTGGCTGCTGGCGCACCGGGGGCTGGTGAATGAGGATCCGCTCGTCTTTGCCCTGCGGGACAAGGTGAGCTACGCGGTGGGCGTGGTGGCGGTGCTGGTGCTGGTGGCGGCTACGTGAGAAGGCCGGAATGACGCGCGAGCTTCAATCCTGGGGACGCTTCCCGCGAGCCACGCGGCAGTCGGCGCGCCCTATCGTCTGGCAGACGGACCGGCTGCCCGCCGACGCCGGCCCGCTGCTGCCCTACGGCCAGGGGAGAAGCTACGGCGATAGCTGCCTCAACGAGGGCGGCACGCTGCTGACCACCGGCACACTGGACAGGCTGCTGGGCTTCGACGCGGCCACGGGCGTGGTGCGCTGCGAGGCGGGCGTCACGCTGGACACGCTGCTGCGGCTGGCGGCGCCGCGCGGCTGGTTCCTGCCGGTGAGCCCGGGCACCAAGTTCGTGAGCGTGGGTGGGGCGATCGCCAATGACATCCACGGCAAGAACCACCACCGGGCAGGCACGTTCGGGCGGTACGTGCGGCGCTTCGAGCTGCTGCGCTCGGATGGCAGCCGGCGGGTGTGCTCTCCGGAGGAGCACCCGGACTGGTACGAGGCGACGATCGGCGGGCTGGGGCTCACGGGGTTGATCCTCTGGGCGGAGGTGCAGCTGCGCCCCATCCACAACCCGTTCGTGCTCTCCGAGGCGGTGCCGGTGGAGAACCTGGACGGGTTCTTCGCGGTATCGCGCGAGTCGGAGGCGGACCACGAGTTCACGGTGGCGTGGATCGACAGCCTGGCGCGAGGGCGGCGGGTGGGCCGGGGCGTGTTCTTCCGGGGCAACTTCGCTCCGCCGCAGCTCGACGGACTGCCGCTGGTGAAGAGCCACCTGAGCCATGGCTCGGCGCTGGCGGTGCCCTTCGACATGCCGGGGTTCAGCCTCAACCGGCTCTCGGTGGCGGCGTTCAACTGGCTCTATCGGCGGATGCAGCTGCGGCACGAGGGGCCCCGGCTGCAGCACTATGATCCGTTCTTCTATCCGCTGGACGGGGTGCACCGGTGGAACCGCATCTACGGGCGGCGGGGCTTCCTGCAGTTCCAGTGCGTGGTGCCGCACGCCACGGCGCGGGATGCGCTCCGGGAGATCCTCGAGCGCAGCGCGCGCGAGGTGCCGAGCTTCCTGACGGTGCTGAAGACGTTCGGGGACGTGCCCTCACCGGGCTGGCTGTCGTTCCCGAGGCCCGGGGCGACGCTGGCGCTGGACTTCGCCAACCGGGGCGAGCGCACGTGGCGGCTGGTGGCGGAGCTGGACCGGGTGACGCGTGAGGCGGGCGGCGCGGTGTACCCGGCGAAGGACTCGCGAATGAGCTCGGAGAGCTTCGCGGCGTACTTCCCGAAGCTGGAGCGCTTCAAGCCGTACGTGGATCCCGCCTTCTCCTCTTCCTTCTGGCGCCGTGTGACGGGCGCACCCTCCGAGCAGCCCTCCTCTCTTTCGTTGGGAGAGGCCCGGGGTGAGGGTGCCCCGCTCCCGGCCACTTCCCTGAGCACCTCCTTATGATGAAGAAGGTCCTGGTCCTGGGCGCGACGAGCGCCATCGCTCAAGCCACGGTGCGGCTGTTGGCCGCGCGAGGCGCCTCGCTGTACCTGGTGGGCCGCAACGCGGCGAACCTGGACGCGGTGGCGAAGGATGCGGCCACGCGCGGCGCCGCGAAGGTGGAGCAGCAGGCGCTGGACCTGAACGACACCGCGGCGCACGAAGCGCTGGTGGAGCGCGCGGCCCAGGCACTCGGAGGGCTGGACGGAGCGCTCATCGCGCACGGAGTGCTGGGAGAGCAGAAGGCCTGCGAACGCTCGTGGACGGAGGCGGAGCAGGTGCTGCGCACCAACTTCCTGAGCGCGGCGTCGCTGCTCACGGTGCTGGCCAACCGCTTCGAGGCACAGCAGGCGGGCACGCTGGTGGTCATCTCCTCGGTGGCGGGAGACCGGGGCCGCCAGAGCAACTACGTGTACGGTGCCTCGAAGGGCGCGCTGAACGTGCTCCTCCAGGGGCTGCGCAACCGGCTGGCGCGCTCGGGCGTGGCGGTGGTGACGGTGAAGCCGGGCTTCGTGGACACGCCGATGACGGCGCACCTGCCGAAGAACAAGCTGTTCGCCTCGCCGGAGAAGGTGGCGCGGGGAATCCTCCGGGCAGCCGATGGGCGCAAGAACGAGGTCTATGTCCCCGGCATCTGGGCGCTCATCATGCTCATCATCCGCACCATCCCCGAGGGCATCTTCAAGAAGCTGAAGCTGTAGCCGCGTCGCGCGCACTCGGCGAGCAACCAGGCTGGGGCCCGCCTGACAGCGGGTGGCCATGTCCTCTTGGCCTGTAGGCCCGCGTCTCATGTGTTCCAACTTGGCGCCCGAGGCGGCTCCCGGCATTCTTCGCGCCCGGAGTCTCTCTCCTCACATGCCTACCTCTGTTTTTCCCCGCCCCTCGCGTCTCGGGGCGAGCCTGCTCATGCTCGCCGCCGCTGCCCTGCTCGCCTCGTGCAAGGGCACGACGTCCACTCCTCCCAGCGCTCCGCCCGCCTCCCCGCCCGCGACGCCTGCGGCCGAGGCCCCCGCAACGCCCGCTCCCCAGGCGCCGGACACCCTGGCCCAGGACATGACGGGGATCGTCACCCGCTACCGGCAGAACATCGTCCTGGCCGCGGATCAGGCCTCGCTGGACGAGGGCACGCGCGAGCGCGTCACCATCGTCGGCCGGATGATCTTCGAGCAGAACCGGCACGCGCTCGAGGAGCTCAGTGAGCGCTTCGGTGAGGAGCTGACCGCGGCGGCCAGCAGCGCCTCCGCGCCCCCGGGCGTCACCGCGTTCCTCGACCGGCTGGAGAAGCACCCGGACCTGCGCGATGGCGACAAGCTGGCCTTCAAGGACACCGTGGCGGACCTGCGCGCCGCCATCGAGTCGATGCCCCAGTCGCCCGCCTGGAAGGCGCCCCTGCTCACCCGCATCGAGGAGGACCAGAAGGCCCTGCGGGAGATCCAATCGCTCTACGAGAAGGAGCTCCAGGAGATCTTTGGCCGCTACGAGACGCGCGGCATGACGGTGCACCGCGAGGCCTGGGAGTCGTACCTCACCTTCCTCAAGGGCCTGTTCACGCGCGAGGCTATCCTCAAGTTCTTCGAGGACTCGCTCCAGTCGCTCAACGAGGGGATGCGCGGCGGCGGCAAGGCGCCCTCCAAGGACAAGGAGCAGGGCTTCGTCCTCACCGGCCACTCGCTGCCCAAGAAGACGCTGGTGCTCACCTTCGATGACGGGCCGCACCCGCGCCACACGGCGAAGATTCTCGACACCCTCGACAAGTACAAGGTGAAGTCCATCTTCTTCGAGGTGGGCCAGAACGTCGCCGTGCCCGCCAAGAACAAGGGCACCGACGCGGGCACCCCTGCCGCGTTCAAGAAGACCTCGGCCGCCTCGAACACCGAGAAGATCATCCAGTCGGGCCACCTGCTGGCCAACCACTCGCTCACGCACGCCTTCCTGCCCAAGCTCACCGAGGAGCGCCTCAGCCAGGAGATCGACAACTCCCGCGTCATCATCGAGACGGTGTCCGGCACGCCGGTGCCGCTGTTCCGCCCGCCCTATGGCGCCTTCAACGAGAAGGTGCGCGCGGCGCTGTCCTCGCGCGGCATGAAGGCGTTCCTGTGGAACATCGACTCGCTGGACTGGAGCGATCCCATCCCCACCTCCATCGCCAACCGCGTGGTGCAGGAGGTGGAGAAGCAGGGGCGCGGCGTCATCCTCCTGCACGACGTGCACAGCCAGTCGGTGGAGGCCCTGCCGCTCATCCTCGAGACGCTGCAGGCGCGCGGCTACCAGTTCGTCCTCTGGGACGGCAACACGGTGATTGGCGGCGCGGGCCCCGAGGACGGTGGCACCCCGGTGGCCGCGGCCGTGCCCGCTCCCACCCTTTCCGAGACAAGCCTCTACCGGGAGAGCTGGGCGGTGGTGATTGGCATCAACGATTACAAGAAGTGGCCCAAGCTCTCGTACGCGGTGAATGACGCCAACGGCGTGCGCGAGATGCTGGTGAGCAAGTACCGCTTCAAGCCGGAGAACATCCAGGTGCTGCTGGACGCCGACGCCACGCGCGAGCGCATCCTCTCGGCGCTGGGAGACGTGCTCTCCGACGCCGAGAAGGTGAAGCGGGATGACCGGGTGTTCGTCTTCTTCGCGGGCCACGGGGTGACGCGCAAGCTGCCCAATGGGAAGAACCTGGGCTACATCGTCCCGGTCGACGCGGACACGTCGAATTACCAGAGCCAGGCCATCTCGATGACCAACTTCCAGGACATCAGCGAGGCCATTCCCGCCAAGCACGTCTTCTTCGTGATGGACGCGTGCTACAGCGGCCTGGCGCTCACGCGCGGGGCGGCGCCGGGCGGCGACGTGCGCAAGTACCTCCAGGAGATGACGCGGCGGAGCACCCGCCAGGTGCTCACCGCCGGAGGCGCGGACGAGCAGGTGGCGGACCAGGGCCCCAACGGGCACTCCATCTTCACCTGGACGCTCTTGCAGGGCCTGGAGGGCAAGGCGGACCTGAACACCGACGGCTTCGTCACCGCCTCGGAGCTGGCCGCGTACGTGGGGCCCACGGTGTCCTCGCTGTCGCGGCAGACGCCGGCCTTCGGCAGCATGGTGGGCAGCGAGGGCGGCGAGTTCATCCTCCAGATGAACCACGACAACGAGTTCCTCACCGAGTCCTCCGAGCAGCTGGACTCGGAGGCCATCAGCCTCAACGCCGAGCTGGACAAGGTGCGCCGGCAGATCGCCGAGAAGCAGCAGCGCAACCAGGCGCTGGCCAAGCAGCTGGAGGAGGCGCGCAGTCTGCTCTCGAAGCTGGAGGACGGGGGCACGCCCGCCGTGGCCATGGCGACGCCAGCGCCCGCGCAGCTCGCGCGCCAGCACAATGATCAGGGCCTGGTGCTGTACCGCGAGAAGCGCTACGCCGAGGCGCTCGCCGAGTTCACCACCGCCGCCACGCTGGACACCACCAACGCTCAGGCGGCCAACAACGTGGGCTATGTGCACTTCAGGCTGGGTGCGTACGAGGAGTCGGCGAAGTGGCTGGAGAAGACCGTCGCGCTGGATCCGGCGCGGGCGGTGGCCTACCCCAACCTGGGAGATGCCTACTTCAAGCTCAACCGCCGGGAGGACGCGGTGAAGGCGTATGAGCGCTACCTGGCGCTCCTGCCCACCGGTCCCGCCGCCGCGGCGGTGAAGCTCAAGCTGATGGAGCTGCGCCCCTGAGCGGCGCGCTGCCTAGCCGGGCTTGATGGTGATGATGACGGTGCCGTCCTTGAGGACCTTGATGTCGATCTGAGGCTCCCGGCCTCCGACGACGGCACCTAACTCGTCCTCCCGGAGCTCGAGCGGGGGCTTGGCCAGGCTGCGCTGCGAGACAACGGCTGCGTTCTTCATGTCGCATCTCCCGTGGTTGAGGCCCGCGCGAAGCAGGCACTCAGAAGGAGCGCGCGGCCTGAATCTGTGACGGACTAATAGTCACAGACCTTGTCGTCGATCACGTTGAACGGCTCACCGGCGGGCACGAAGACCCCGCCCCCCGTGTACGGGCATACGGCGACGATGTCCCCATCCGCGGAGGCGATGCTCCAGGTGTCAGCGTTTTCGTACAGGGACTTGTCCGCGTCCCCCGCGGCATAGGCCAGGTAGTCCCACGAATCCGGCTCGCCGAAGACGCCGGCGTCTACGTACAGTCCATTGCGCGTGCCATCCTCGTCCCAGCTGACGAAGCTGAGCGGGTTAAGCCACATGAGCACTGGGAGGCTGGGATCGGCGTAAGTATCTATCCCGATGCAGTCATCGTCTTCGCTCTTGACCGCGTCCTCGGCCCAGCGTTCCTCAAAGGTCCCGCAGGAATTGCTGAGGTGGTAGCTGTAGCGATTGCCGCGCGGCGGATCGAAGCCGGGCACGTGAATGGACTCCGGCATGGCCAGTTGGGTGCTCATGCCGGCGTGGAGCGACTTGAGGTTGGTGATGGCCTCGGACTGCTTGGCGCGCTTCTGGGCCTGGACGAACCGGGGCATGGCAATCGCGGCCAGCACGCTGGCCATGACCACGACGATCAGCACTTCCACGAGGGTGAAACCACGGCTTCGGGCGACAGTCATTCTGGGGCTCTCCGTGAGTGAGGCGGGTGCACGCCGGCCCAAAGCATCCGCTGTGCCAGGGCTCGGCTCGCGCTAAGCCTTCGAAATCTGGAAGGCAGGCTCACGCGGCAAGGCGCGGACTGACATTCCCCGCGCATCCAGGTGACAAACCGCGTCCGTGAGGACCGTGGCGCCGAGGCACAGGCGCGTGTGATGTAGCCCGCGCCGTTACTTCACTACGTAGGCGAGGATGCGCTCGAAGAGCCACGGCTGTCCGCCCAGCCAGCGCACCACGGGCCTGCGCAGCCGGGGCCGCCGCGCCAGGACCAGCAGCGCGCGCGCCATCCACGCGTACTTGCGGAAGGCCGTCTGGAAGGCCCGCTCGTAGGGCATCAGCGTCTGGCGCGTGGCGCCCTTCGCCAGCGCGTCCGGGATGAGCTGGCCCAGCGCCTCCGCGCACGTGAAGGCCAGGGAGAGCCCCTCGCCCGTCACCGCGTCCACGTAGCCGGCCGCGTCTCCCACCAGCGCGAAGCGGTCCGCCACCCGGGTCCGGGCCACCCGCTCCAGCGGGCCCGCGCCCCTCACCTTCGAGTCCGGCTCCATGCCGCCCAGCCGCTCGGCCAACCTGGGGAAGCGCGCCAGCAGCACCTCGAAGGAGACGTGCTCCAGCCCTCCGTCCTCCCACAGGAAGGCCAGGCCCACGCGCTGGGCTCCCGCCGGAGTGACGTAGGCCTCCACCCCGTCGGCGAAGTGGACCTCCACGTACGGCGTCCATGGCTTCACCTTGAAGTGCCGCCGCAGCCCGAAGCGCCGGGGCCCGCTCACCGCCACCTCCAGGCCCTCCGCGCGCCGCAGCGGCGAGCCCAGCCCGTCCGCCGCCACCAGGAACCGCGCCGCCACCGGCCCCTGGGCCGTCTCCAGCTCCACGCCGTCCGCCGTGCGCCGGTGGCTCAGCACCCCCGTGCGCTCGCGCAGCTCGACGCCCACCTGCCGCGCCCGCTCGCTCAGCGCCGTGGACAGCGCCACCCGCCGCACGCCCAGTCCTCCGGGCGCGGGCAGCAGGCCCTCCGCCGTGCTCCCATCCTCCTGCACGTAGCGGATGCCCACGAAGGGCGAGCACTCGTTGCCATCCAGCAACGCCCGAGCGCCCAGCCGCTCCAGCACCTCCAGCCCCGAGGGCATCAGCCCCTCGCCGCAGGCCTTGTCCGCCGGCACCGTCGAGCGCTCCAGCACCACCGTGTTCAGCCCCCGGCGCGCGGTGAGGATGGCCACCGCCAGCCCCGCGGGCCCGCCGCCCACGATGGCGACGTCATACGGCTTCATCCCTCATGCTCCGAGCGCACGAAGGCCATGGCGCTCCTGGCCATCTCCACCGCCAGCCCCACCGGCCCCACCTTCCTGGGCGGCTTCAGCGCGCCGCTCAGGTAGAGCCGCAGCGCCTCGCTCCGGCGCAGCTTCCCGCTCGAGGTGCGCGGCAGCGTCCCCGGCTCCAGCATCCTCACCGTGTGAGGCCGGATGCCCGTGGCCTCCAGCACCGCCGCGCGTGCCCGCTCCTCCACCGCCGCGTCCTGCGCCTCGGGCCCGTTGCGCTCGGCCAGCAGCAGCAGCGCCTCGTCCTCGCTGCCCTCGGGCGTGAAGCCCAGCGCCACCGCGCAGCCCACCCGGATGCCGTCCACTGCCTGCAGGCACTCCTCGAAGGCCTGGGGCGCGTGGTTCGCCCCGCGGATGATGACCAGGTCCTTCGCCCGGCCCGTGAGGTACAGCTCGCCGTCCGCCAGGAAGCCCAGGTCTCCCGTGTCCAGCCAGCCGTCCGCGGACAGCGCCCGCGCGGTGGCCGCCGCGTCGCCAAAGTACTCCTTCATCACCGAGGGCCCCCGCGCGAACACCCGGCCCAGCTGGCGCTCGGGCAGCGCGTGGCCCAGCTCGTCGCGGACCTCCACCTCCACGCCCGCCACGGGGCCGCCCACGGACACCAGCGCCCGCGAGCCCTCCTCCACCCGCCCCTCACGCGCCAGCAGGCCACCGTCCACGCTCAGCGAGCGGGGGCCCCGGCCCGCGGGCGGGAACGTCACGGCGAGCGAGGCCTCGGACAGTCCGTACACCGGCCGCATCGCGCTGGGCGAGAAGCCATAGCGCTCGAAGCGCTCGGAGAAGCGGCGCAGCGTCTCCAGCGACACGGGCTCGGCGCCATTGAGCGCGTGCTTCCACCCCGAGAGGTCCACACCCTCCAGCTCCGAGTCCTTCACCCGCTTGAGGCACAGGCCATAGGCGAAGTTGGGCGCGGGAGAGATGAAGGCCTTGTGCCGCGAGAGGGCACGCAGCCACAGCGCGGGCCGCGCGAGGAACACCTCGGGCGGAATGAGCACCATGTTGCCCGGGTAGTACAGCGCCGAGAGCAGACAGCCGATCAGTCCCATGTCGTGGTACAGCGGCAGCCAGGACACTCCCACCGGGCGCATGCCCGGCTCGAGGGGACTGGCGGCCTCCAGCGCGGCCACCTGGGCCATCAGCGCCGCGTGGGTGAGCGCTACCGGCTTCGGATCCACCGTCGAGCCCGAGGAGAACTGAATGAGGCCCAGCGCCTCGGGCCGCACGGCCACCTCCAGCCCGTCCTCCCCGCGGGAGGCTTCGTCCACCGTGTAGCAGCCCAGCCTCGGCCGCGCCGCCTCCACCGAGGGCCCCAGCAGCAGCTTCACCTTGCGGTCCGTGAGCACCACCGCCGCGCCCGTCACCTCCAGCATCCTCGCCGTGGAGCGGTGGTACTCCTCCAGCCGCCCCAGCCGCACCGGCGGGTAGAGCGGCACCGGCACCGCGCCCGCCAGCAGCGCGCCGAAGAAGGCGTCCATGAAGCCCGGCGAGGTGGGCAGGAGGATGGCCACGCGCTCGCCCTCCTTCACTCCCAGGCGCCGCAGCCCCGCGGCGGTGCGCCGGGCGCGGGCGTGCACCTCCGCCCAGGGCAGGCGCGTCTCCCGCTCGGAGACGTCCACGAAGGTGAGCCCCAACTCCGTGCGCGCCGTGGCGGCGAGCATCTGGTTCACGGTGGCGTGCTTCACCTCGGGCAGCGCGGGCCCCTTCATCGCTCCACCTCGGGCGTGGCGGCCACGCGCGTCACCACCAGCTTCGTCAGGTCCTCCACCGTGGCCAGCCCCACCGCGTCCTCCTCGGACAGCTTCACCCGGAAGCGGTTCTCCAGCCCCACCGCCAGCACCGTCAGCCCCAGGCTGTCGAGCTGCAGGTCCTTCAACAAGTCATGCGAGGGCTCCACGCTGCCCTTCCACTCCAGCTCCTCGCCCAGGATGCGGCGAATCTCCGCCATCACCTCGCGCTCCAGCTCAGCCACGACGTACCTCCGGAATGAAGCGGGGGCGGCCATCGAAAGACTCGGCGTACACCTTGCCGAGCGCCTGTTCCTCCGCGCGAATACGGACAAACAGCAGCACCGCGTTGCCCACGGTGAACACCGCCGCCGTCAGCCACGCGCCGTGGATGAGCGGCACCGTGAGCAGCTCCAGCACCACGGCCACGTAGTTGGGGTGGCGCAGGAAGCGGTACGGCCCACCGGTGACGGGCTCCAGGCCCGGAATGACGATGATGCGCGAGTTCCACCGGTCCCCCAGCGTGGCGATGGCCCAGTAGCGCAGCCCCTGCGCCAGCAGCGCGCCGCCCAGCGCCACCCACCCCCACACGCCCGGAAAGGGCCGGTGAAGCAGCACCACCTCCGCCACGCACGCGAAGAGAAACAGGGTGTGAAAGGCCACCATCACCCGGTAGTGGGCCTGCCCCGACTCCACCCCGCCGCGCGCGAAGGCCCGCGCCGCGTTGCGCTTGGACAGCCACAGCTCCACCAGCCGCTCGGCGATGAGCAGCCCCATGTACCCCAGGAAGACCGCGTGCGGAGTGCTCACCATTGCAAGAGCACCAGCTCCGCGCAGAAGCCCGGCCCCATCGCCATCAGCACGCCCCAGTCCCCTGGCCGCGCTTCTTGCGAATCCAGCATCTCGCTGAGCACGAACAGCACCGAGGCCGACGAGAGGTTGCCCACCTCGTTGAGCGAGGCCCACGAGCGCTCCAGCTTCTTGCGCGGCAGCTCCAGGCTCTCCTCGAAGGCCTGCAGCACCTTGGGGCCTCCGGTGTGCGCCACCCAGTGCTGAATGTCCGCGCGCTTCAGCCCGTGCGTGGCCAGGAAGTCATCCACGTTGCCACGGATGTGATCATTCACCAGGTTGGGCACCTTGGCTGACAGCACCACCTTGAAGCCCGTGTCCACCACGTCCCAGCCCATGATGCGCTCGGTGTCCGGGTAGAACACCGCCTGCGAGCCCACCACCCGCGGCCCCCTGGCGGCCGCCTGCGCCCCCTGCATCACCACGCACGCGGCCCCGTCTCCGAACAGGCCCGAGGCGATGATGTTGGGAATGGACAGATCCTCGCGCTGCAGCGTCAGCGAGCACAGCTCCACCGAGAGCACCAGCGCGGTGTGCGAGGGAAAGGCGCGCAGGTAGTCCGCCGCGCGCGCGGTGCCCGCGGCTCCCGCCACGCACCCCAGCCCGAAGATGGGCGTGCGCTTCACGTCCGAGCGGAAGCCCAGCCGGTTGGCCAGCCGCGCCTCGATGCTGGGCGTGGCCAACCCCGTCACCGTGACGAAGAACACATGGTCCACGTCCCGCGCGGAGAGCCCTGCCTTCTCGAGCGCCTGGCGCACCACCTGCTCACCCAGCTCCACCGAGACGCGAATCCACGCATCGTTGCGCTGCTGGAAGGTGGCGAGCCCGGGGTACTGCTCGAGGGGCAGCGCCAGGTGGCGGCCCGAGACACTCACCGCGCGGTGCAGGTCCTCCAGCCGCTCGAGGTTGAAGTGCTTGGTGGCCCACAGCGCGCGGAAGGCCGCGATGAGTTGCTCCTGCGGCGCGTAATGAGGAGGAAGGGCACGCCCTACCGCGCGAATCGTAGGAGGAGGAGGCTGAGAGGGTGCGCTGTGCATGAGGCTCCGGGTGAGAGGGAGACGATTAACCAGGAAACTGGCTGGAATCGACCCGGATTCGAGCTTTCATCCGCTATTCGCCTCATCGCAAGCGGCGGCACGCGGACGTCTTCACCACCAGGAACACCCGCGAGCCGGCGCTCACGCCCAGCTCTCGTACCGCCGCCTGAGTGACACGCGCCGCCAGTGCCACCCCGGCCACCTCCACCGTGAGGATGTGCTCGCCCACGCCCGCCTCCTCCACGCGGCTCACCGCGCCCTCCCACACGTTGCGCGCGGAGATGCCGGTGAGCGGCGCGATGGACACCAGCATGTCCTCGGCGAGCACCGCATAGGCCGCGCGTGAGCCCGCGGTCAGCTCGGGCCCGTCCGGCACCCAGAGGCTCAGGCCCTCCTTCACGCGCAGCCGCAGCCCTCCGGCCTCGGGCCGCTCCAGCACGCCCTCCAGGATGTTCTCCTCGCCCTCCAGCCCCAGCATTCCGCGCGCCGCGCCGCCAAGCACCGTGTCCGCGGGCCCCACCGCGCGCACCCGGCCCTCCTCCAGCAGCAGCGCCTCCTGCGCCAGCACCCGCGCCTCGCCCAGCTGGTGGGTGACGTAGAGCAGCGGCACCCGCGCCTCATCACGGATGCGCAGCAGGTATGGCAGCACGCGCTCCTTGAGGGCCACGTCCAGCGCCGCCAGCGGCTCGTCCAGAAGCAGCAGCGCCGGATCCGTGGCCAGCGCCCGGGCCAGCGCCACGCGCTGCCGCTCGCCTCCGGAGAGCGTGGCCGGGTAGCGCTCCAGCAGGGGCTCCAGTTGCAGCAGGGCCACCGCCTCGTCCACGCGCGAAGGGCCCGTCTTGCGCACGCCAAAGCGCACGTTCTGCCGCGCGGTGAGGTGCGGAAAGAGCAGCGCGTCCTGCGGCACGTACCCCATGCGCCGCGCCTCGGGCGGCAGGTCCACGCCCGCGGCCGAGTCCAACAGCGCCCGGCCCCGCACCACCAGCCGGCCGCGCGCGCCCCGGCGCAGCCCCGCCAGCGACTCCAGCATCGACGTCTTCCCCGAGCCCGAGCGCCCCATCACCGCCACCGAGGAGGAGGTGAAGCGCGCCTCCACCTCCAGCCGGAAGCGCGCCAGCGGCAGGGTGAGCGACAGCTCCATCATGTCCGCACCCGGGCCCCACGCCGGCGCGCCAGCACCTCGGTGGTGTAGATGGCGCCAAAGGCGATGAGGGTGGCCACGCCCGCCAGCCGCAGCGCCGCCCCGTCCTGGCCCAGCTGGGTGTAGTGGAAGATGGCGAGCGCCAGCGTCTGCGTGCGCCCGGGGATGTTGCCGGCCACCAGCACCGTGGCGCCGAACTCTCCCAGCGCGCGGGAGAAGGCCAGCAGCGTCCCGGTGAGGATACCGCGCCAGGCCAGCGGCAGCGTCACCCGGAAGAAGGCGCGGGTGCGCGAGTCTCCCAGCGTGCGCGCTACCGCCACCAGCCGCGGATCCACCTCCTCGAAGCCCGAGCGCGCCGAGCGCACCAGCAGCGGAAAGGCCATCACCGCGCTGGCCAGCACCACCGCCTTGGGAGTGAAGACGACGTCGATTCCCAGCGAGTCCAGCACCCGGCCCAGCGGCCCCTGCGTGGCGAGCAACTCCAGCAGCACCAGGCCCACCGCCGTGGGCGGCAGCACCATGGGCAGCGCGAGCACCGTCTCGACCAGCCCCTTGCCTGCTCCCTCCCAGCGCGACAGGCCGTAGGCCACCGCCACGCCCACCGGCAGGATGAGCACCGTGGCCAGCGCGGCCACCCCCAGCGAGAAGAGGACGAGTGAGAGCTCGCCCTCCATCACGGCGCGGGCTTCCCCGCCGTGAAGAGGAAGCCGTGCTTCTCGAAGACGCGCCGCGCGGTGTCCGTCTGGAGGAAGCGCACGAAGGCGGCGCCCGCCGTGGCGGCCTTGCCCCTGGACAGCGCCGCCACCGGGTAGACGATGCGCGGCCCCTCGGCCTCCGGGATGGTGAACGCCACCCGCACCCGCTTCGACATCGCCGCGTCCGTGGCGTACACCACCCCCGCGTCCACCCGGCCCGCCTCCACCGCCGTGAGCGCCGCGCGCACATCCAGCGAGGGCACCACCCGCGGCTCCAGCTCCTTCCACACCCCTGCCTTCTCCAGCCACGCCCTGGCGTAGATGCCCGCGGGCACCGCCGCCGGGTCCGCCAACGCCACCCGCTTGAGCCCCTTCAGGTCCGCCGCCGTGCTCACCGTCTTCTTGGAATTCACCGGCACCACCACCACCAGCCGGTTGGAGAGCAGCTCCACCCGCGTGCCCGCCTGCACCAGCCCCGCCTTCTCCACCTGATCCATCTTTGCGGTGTCGGCGGACAGGAAGGCGTCCGCGGGAGCTCCCGCCACCGCCTGCCGCGCCAGATCACTCGAGGCACCAAAGGCGAACTCCACCGTGGGGCCCTGCTGCTGGGTGAAGGTTTTTCCCAATTCCTGAAGCGCATCCGTCGCGCTGGCCGCGGCGAACACCAGCACGCGCTCGGCGTGTGCGGGCTGGGACACGGTTAGCAGCAGAGCAAGCAGGGCAATGCGCATGATCAACCTCTAGACGGGAGAATCCATTGACCCACACCAGGGTGCCCGATAAATCAAAATTCCGTGTCACGGAATATCCCTAACGAGAATGAGCTCTCCAGCGAGGCCTCACGGCTGACGGAGATGCTGTACGCGCTGGGCCGGCTCCACTCGCTCCGTGACCCCATCGCGAGCACGTGTGATGAGTTCCAGCTCACCCCCTCCCAGGTCCACGTGCTGCTGTGGCTGGGCAAGGACGGCACGCTGGCGATGGGCGAGCTGGCGCGCCGGCTGGGCGTCACGGAGAAGACCGTGACCGGCCTGGTGGACCGCCTCGAAAAGCTGGGCCACGTGGTGCGTGAGCGCGTGGCGCCGGACCGGCGCGTGGTGCGCTGCCGCCTCACCGACGAGGGGCTGAAGACGTACCAGCAGCTGGACCAATCGCTGCTCCTGGCCCTGGAGGGGCTGCTCTCCTTGCTGGATGGCGGGGACCGCAAGGCCCTCTTCCGCATCGTGGAGAAGCTGGTGCGCAAGCTGGAGCCGGCCACCGAGGCAGCCCCGCTGAGCACCGTGCCCAAGAAGACGGCCTGAGCCTCAGCTGTCCCCGGGCCCAGGGGGCGCTCGCGCCAGGAGCACGCGGGGGTGCACCAGCAGGGCAATGGCCTCGCGCACCGTCCAATAGAAGCGGTCCACGGCGTTGAGGTTGCGCTCGGTGAGCAGCGCGGGGCTGGTGCTCACCTCGAAGCCCTGGAGCCGGAAGTACTGCCGGGCGCGCAGCAGGTGGTACGGATCCGACACCACCAGCACGTGGCGGGCGCCCAGCGAGCGCAACAGCTCTGCGCTGTAGCGCGCGTTCTGCTCGGTGGAGTGGCTCTGCTCCTCCAGCACGCACGCCTCGGCGGGCACGCCCAGCCGCACCGCCTGCTCGCGCATGACCTGGGCCTCGGACGGGGGATTGACCCCCACCCCGCCCGAGAAGACGAGCCGGGGCGCCAGCCCACGCTGGTAGAGCTCCACCGCCTTCTCCACCCGCGCCAGCAGCGCTCCCGAGGGCACTCCGCCCGGCATCACCCGCGCGCCCAGCACCACCAGCGCATCGGCGCGCTCGGCCCGCTCGCGCTGGCCGAACCGGTCCACCCGCCACGCCAGCCCGAACACCCCGCACGTGAGCACCCCCACCAGCGCCAGCAGCAGCCGCTGGAGCGCGCCAAGCCGTGTCCTGAGCGCCGCGAACCTCATGCGCCGCAGGCTAGGCCAAGGCTCCCGGGGGCTCCACTCCCGTGCTCGAAAGCCCGCTCAGGCAACACTGAGGCCACCCGCGCGAGCTCTTTGCGATGACCGGCCTGGCCGCGGGCAGGTAGAAGCCCCGGCCATGGATCTCAAGCTCATGGCGACTACCTTCCTCGCGGTCTTCCTGGCCGAGCTGGGCGACAAGACCCAGCTGGCCACGCTCACCTTCGCGGCGAGCGGCCAGTCACGCTGGGCCGTCTTCATCGGCTCGGCGGCGGCGCTGGTGGCCACCTCGGCCATCGCCGTGCTCGCGGGCGAGGCCGTGACACGCGTCATCTCCCCCGCGCTGCTCAAGCGCCTGGCGGGCGTGGCCTTCGTCGTCATCGGAGCGTGGGTGCTGTGGTCCTCCCGGGGCACCACCACCTGAGCCGCTCAGGGCGCCGCGCTCACCCGCGGCGCCGTGTCCCGGGGCTCCTTCAGCCGCACGTCCGCGATGACGGGGTAGTGGTCCGACGCGGCGACCCGCAGCACGCGGCTGCGCAGCGGCACGAAGGCGTCGCAGGCCAGCACGTAGTCGATGCGCAGCGCCGGTGAGAAGGGCAGCGGCAGCGGGTAGGTACCGTCCGGCCCCTGGCCCGTGGCGGCGAACACATCCGTCAGGTCGCGCCGCAGCAGCCGCACCGGGCGCGAGCCCGGGTCATCATTGAGGTCCCCCATGAGCAGCTTGGGCCGGGAGTCCCTCGCGAGCAGTCCCGCGATGAGGACGCTCTGGCGCAGGCGGCTGTCCGCGTTGAAGGGCCGGCGGATGAGGTGCGTGAGGTACACGCTCACCTCGCGCCCGGCTACGTGGAGCACCGCGTGGGCCACGGTGCGCGGCTCGGCGCCGCGAGGCACCGGCAGCGGGTACTGCGCCAGCGCCTCCACGGGAAAGCGCGACAGCAGGGCGATGCCGTAGGCGCCTCCATAAAGGTCCGTGGTGCGGAAGTGCGCGTGGTGCGTCAGCCCCGTGCGCTGGGCGAGCACCGCCGCCTGGTCCAGCCCGCTGGCGCGCCGGCTGCCCAGGTCCACCTCCTGCAGCGCCACGATGTCCGGCCGGGCCTGGCGAATGACTTCGGCCACGCCCTCCAGCCCGCGCACGCCGGACTGGATGTTGAAGGTCATCACCCGCAGCTCGTCTTCACCGCGAGGCGCGGCCGCCTCCAGCCTGGAGAGCGAGCGCGCCCCACTCGAGGACGTGCAGGCCAGGGACACCGTGAGGCAGAGGGCGAGAAGCGCGCGGAGAGGGTTCAAGGGGCCGTGATGCTAGAGCGCGGCGCGGGCCCCTGTCGCATCCCCCACCAGGCCTGTCCGTTGGGCAGGCGGGCGGGAGCCTTCTCAGTCGCGGCGGCGGCGCAGGTACGCGGCCACCAGGCCCAGCAGCAGCACCATGGGCGCGCCACCGGCGGCGGAGCAGCCACCCCCGTCATCATCGCCGTCACCGTCGCCACCGCCACCGCCACCGCCACCGCCGGGGTTGCCCGCGTCCGGGGTGCCCGCGTCCGGCGCGCTGGTGGCCGTCACCTGGATTTCCCGCATCACCGACACCGCGCTGTCGCCGGTGTTGGCCCCGTTGCCATTGCTCGAGTTACCGCTGGCGAACACCGTCACCGTGCCAGCCGTGGCGGGCGCCACCAGCGTGAAGTCGAAGCGCGCCTCGTTGTTGGCGAAGTCCCTGGGGGCGGAGTGCACCAGCTCGTTGGTGCCCAGGACCTTCGAGCCCGTGCCCGCGGCGAGCGTCCCGCCGCCGTTGCTCACCGCCACGTTCATCCCCGCCTTCACGGCCGGGCCGCCCGTGATGACGAGCGAGTAGTTGCCCGTGGCCCCCGCGGCCAGCGAGGCGGGCCCCTGCAGCACCACCGTGGGCGCGGTGGGGGCTGGGTTGGTGGCGTGGCAACCCGACGTCATGCAGCCCTGGCCCTGCTTGCCAGAGCGGCCCGCGATGCCGGTGCTGTTGGCCTGGGCGGTGAGAGAGAGCAAGCACGCGGCCATCACCGTGGCAATGCCGAGAGAGTAGCGCTGAGACAACATTCGACCTCCGAGAGCAGAAGAGAGAGTGGAGCAGACGAGCGCCCTTCTTACCTCGGGGAGCCCACAGCTGTATGCAGTGCGTTGTCCGCCTACTTCGCCGCTGCCCGCAGCAGCAGCGCGCAGGCCTCGTCACGAAGCTGCACCAGGGTGTGCCGCGTGCCGCCCCCCAGCCGCTCCATGCCCGCCACCAGCGCCAGCAGCCCATGGGCCGTGGTCCACGCCAGGTTGGCCAGGCGTCGCGGCTCGAAGCCAGGCGCCAGCAGCCCCTGCCGCGCATCCTCCCTGAGCCGCGCCTCGAGCGCGTCATTCACCCGCTGGCTCAACGGGTACACCCGCTGACGCAGCAGCTCTGGCGCCAATCCAATCAGCTGAGGCCACAGGTACGCCACCCGGAACGCGTCCAGGTCCTCCGCGTAGAAGTCCACCTTGGCGCGCGCCAGCGCCGCCAGCGCCGCCACCCCGCTGTCCGCCCCGGCCACCGCCGCCTCCAGCACCGCCACCTCCGCCTCGAGCTGCTCCACGGCGAGCTCCCCCACCAGCTCCTCCTTCGTGCGGAAGTAATAGAAGACGGCCGGCTTGCTCACGTCCGCCTCGGTGGCCACCGCCTCCATGGTCAGCCCCACCACGCCCTGCCGGGCCAGCACCGCGCGCGCGGCGGTGAGCAGCACGCCCCGCCGCTGCTGCTGCCGCCGCGCCTTGCGCGCCTCGCGCTCCTGCGACGGCGCGCCCGGGGCCTTCACCCGCCTAGAGCCACGAGAAGCCATCGCGCAGCGCCTCCCGCCCGCCGCGCTCGAGCACCTCGCCGTGGCACACCACCACCCGCTCGAAGTCCCAGCCCAGCACCGTGTCCAGCGAGGCGCGCAGCGCCGCCCGGTCCTTCACCATCATTTTGATCACCCGCGTGGGCGCCAGCTTGCCGTACGCGCCGAACAGCTTGAGGTACGTGCGCGTCAACCACGAGGGCGACTGCCGGATGTGGAACGCCAGGTCCGTCACCAGCAGCGTGCGGCTGGGCCGGTGCAGGAACACGTACTCGTCCAGCTTCGGCACGCCCCGCATTAGCTGCTGCGAGAACACCTCCGCATAGCCCGGCGCTGGCGTGTCCGTCAGCTCCGCGTCGAGCCGCAGCTCGGGGCGCTTGCGGCGCAGCCCCGCGGGTGCCACCACCCGCGCCCCCGGATACGCCGCCGCCCAGTCGCCCACGAACAGGTGGTGCATCACGTTGGGCGCCACCAGGAAGCGCACCGGGCCCAGCGCGTCCACCGCCGCGCGCGTCTGCGCGTCCAGGCGCACCGGTGAGTGGATCCACAGCCCCCCGTCCGGCAGCCGCACCACCGTCATCCTCCCGCCCAGGTCCATCCCTCCCAGCCGGAACGACACCTCCTGGACGTGCACTCCCTCGCTCAGCGGTCGCAGCATGGCACCTCTCCCTGGTTTTCTGACCGCCTATCAGAAAACCAACCAGCGGTCATAAAATGCCGGAGCGCGGCTGTAGCAGGTTGTCGCCACGGGACTGGGTGCGCGCTCACCCGACGTGTAGGTGGCATGAGCGGCCAACCTCGCAAAGTTTGCGGCTCGCAAAGTTTGCAACGTGCAAAGGGCTGCGCGAGGGCCCCCCGGGCTGATCCATTCCCTGTACTTCCAGCGGCTTGCGGTAGGCTCGCGGCGGGGCTCGACTTTGCAGTGCCACCGGCTTCGCAGGAGGTCCCCCTTGCCCGCTCGCTCCCGACTTCGCAGAGGCTTCACGCTCATCGAGCTGATGACCGTTGTCGCCATCGTCGCCGTCCTGGCCTCACTGGCCGTCACCGTCATGGTCTACGGCACCGGTCGCGCCCGGATGAACAACACCGTGTTCGATCTGCAGGCGCTGATGGCCACCGCGCAGCTGAGCGCGGTCAGCCGCAGCGCCACCCACTACCTCATCATCTACCGCGACCCGAACGGACAGGTTCAGTCGGTGATGATGGAGCGCCCGGACGGGCGCCCGCTCGTCAACTGGTGGGAAGACCTGGACCTGTCGCACGTGCCTGGCACGCCGGGCGACTCCACCTCGGGCCAGGAAGGCCCGTGGAACTCCCCGGACATGTTCTACGAGCGCGTCGACGCGGGCGGCGTGGTGCAGCTGGTGCCCGCCACCGAGCTGGATCGCCTGAAGATGGCCATGGGCTCGGGGCCCGACAACGGCGGCGTCTCCTTCCTGGATCTCGACTCGTCGCGCCTGCGCCGGCCGCTGCCGGCCCCCTTCAACAACATCCCGGTGACCACGCCGGACGCCACTCCGGCGGAAGGCACGGAGCTGCCCACCTCGGATCTGCTGGCCGGCTGCTCGTTCTGCATCGAGAACTCGGCGGGCGTGCCCTACGGTGTGCTGCGCTTCAATCCCGACGGCACCGTGGAGATCGCGACGGGCCCCGTCCGGAGCGGCGGCATCATCGCCTTCATGCCCAACACCACGGAAGAGAACCGCTTCCAGCCCAAGCTGCTCGTCATCTCCTCGCCTGCTGGCGCCATGCAAACCTTCTAGGAGCCCTTCCCACCATGAGCCCTGCACGTCTCTCCGCTCGCGGTTTCAGCCTCATCGAGTCCATGGCTGCCCTGCTTGTCTTCACCATCGGCATCCTGGGTGTGATGCAGATGAACGTGATCGCCAGCCAGCAGAACAACGTGGCCCGCAGCCACACCACCGCCAGCAAGCTGGCGAGGGATCTGGCCGACGCCTTCGAGCGTGTGCCGTATGATCACCCCGTCTTCAATCGCCTCAGCGGCCTGCAGCCCACCAATACGGCCTTCACGGACTTCAACAACCCCGACGGCCTCTTCACCCTGACGGAGGCCACCGCCGTGGCGGGGGCGCGGCCGCTGATGGGCGCCTCGGACGCCATCATGATGTCCGAGGGCGGGGGCACGATGTACCAGGTGGCCTGGCGCGTTCAGGGCACGCTGGACCCCGACGTGCCCGGCATGTTCTCCTCGAAGCGCATCGCCATCATGGTGCGCTACCCCACCCCGGCGGGCATCCGCCAGGTGACCCTCTGGACCGTCAAGTTCAACCCGGACGCCGTCACGCTGGGCACCGCCGGCAACGGCATGCTGGAGATTTGAACTCATGCGCCTCTCCGCACGCTCTCGTGGCTTCTCGCTGATCGAACTGCTCGTCGGCACCGTGGTGGGCTCCATCGTCCTGCTGGGCATCAGCATGACGTTCATCTCCCAGGCCCAGCAGTACCAGGCTCACGCCAGCCGCCGCGCCCTTCAGGCCAACGCTCGCCAGTCTCTGAACTTCATGGACCGCAACGTGCGCGCCTCCGGCTATGGCGTCCACCCGGACCGCGCCGTGCTCGCCTACGACTCGTATGACGTCGTCAGCGACAGCGCCGTGGCCGGCTACCCGGACGCCATCGTGGTGCACTCGCGCGACCCGCTCTTCCGGCGCACCGTGCAGGCGGTCACCTCGGCCCAGATCGTCCTGCCCGCCGGCATCACCACTGGCAACGAGGAGATGCGCCGCGGGCAGATCCTGCTTCTGCTGTGCCCGCTGGCCACTGACTTCGCCTTCGTCACGGTGAGCCAGTACGTGGCGCCCAACTCCGCCATCATCCCGCTGGACCAGGCGGCCCCCGCGGGAGCGCCCAACTCGCCCACGCGCGCTCCGGGCGGGCTGTTCCGCGAGCAGGCGAAGGTGGACGCGCCCTGCTTCGACCAGGCCACGTTGGTGAAGATCAACCGGACCGCCTTCTACGTCGCCATGTTCGATGACGACGGCAACCCGGCCACCCAGGGCAGCACGCCCTACCTGATGATGCACCAGGGGTTGGACATGCCCAGCGCCCTGGCGGTCGAGGGCGACGGCCAGATCAACGCCGAGGACGCACTGCCGGTGGCGGAGGGCATCGAGCAGCTGCAGGTGGCCTACATCCTCAACGCCAATAACCCGCTCGACCCCGCCCTGGTGCCGCGCATCGTCGGAGTGGAGGAGGTGCCGATGCTGACCCCCGCCTTCTGGGGCGAGGCGTGGCAGGCCAGCAACACGGCCGCCAACGGCTTCGTGTCCACCGAGACGCCTCCGGTGCCGTGGTTCTTCGACGACGCGGTGGGCGCGGACCACGCGCTGCGCCGCGAGAACCACCCGGCCAACATCCGTCAGATCCGCCTGACGGTGGTGGCGCGCAGCACCGTGGTCGACCAGGCCATCGTCGGTGACAATCTGCTCACCGGCGCCCAGGGCACCCCGCTGGCCAACGGCGCCATTCCCTGGGCTCAGCTGGAGAACCTGGACAACCCCACGCCTGCCTTCAGACCCCAGGGTGGCGGCTACTACCGGGTCATCCTGCGCTCTTCGATTACTCCCAAGAACATGCTGATGAACGCGCAGTTTCCTCCCGTCTCGTTCCTTGGCCCTTCCGGCACTGGTGGAGGATAGGCTCCCATGAAACTTCCTGTTCCCAATTCCCGCGGCATGGCTCTGGTCATGGCGATGATCGTGGTGGTGCTCATCACCATGCTCGTGGCCGGCGCCATCTCCTTCACCGGCACCGAGCGCGGCGCCGCTGACCTCCAGGCGCGCAGCGACCAGATGTCCTCGTGTATGCAGGCGGCGCGCAACCTGTTCGTGTCGCGCATGCGCACCATTCCGGCCACCAGCGTGGAGCTGGTGGACTTCGACGAGACGCTGACGGTGGACGAGGTGGGCACGCGCGAGTCCAGCGTGGCCACGCGCCACTTCACCGGCACGCCCAGCACCGCGGGCGTGACGCTCAAGGCCGTCAACGACGCCACCAACTCGGTGCAGGACTCGACCGTGAACGTCGAGAGCATCGACCAGAAGCCTGGCAACCCGCAGAACACCAAGTTCTACGCCATCACGGCGCTTTGCAGAGAGACCAATGATCCCGGCAGCCCGGAGCGCGAGATCGAATTCCTTGTCCGGGTTGGCTTGTAGACTGTGTTTCCAAGGAGAAACCCCCTGATGAACTCCTGGACTTCTCACCTCCGCCCGCTGAGCGCCGCCGTGCTGGTGCTTGGCGTTACGGGCATCGCCTTCGCCCAAACCAACCTGGGTGACGGCACCAAGGACACCGCCGCGTGCTGCCAGCTCACCACGTCACTGATTCAGGACGTGCTGCGCGGCAAGGACGTGGCCGGTGACGAGCGCTTCTTCGCCTCCGAAGGCGCTCCGCCCAACATCCACTTCGTGATCGACACC
>DATHBR010000011.1:0-53416 GCA_035296065.1 Myxococcaceae bacterium
GCTCGTCCACGTAGGCGATGCTCTTCTCCCACCAACCCACCCAGGTGGTCCACACCGAGGGCCCGTCCGAGGTGCCATTGAGGACGAAGAGGCGCAGCTTCGCGCTCGTCACATCGCCGCGCAGGCCGGACATATCGAAGCGCAGGAAGCTGGCCAGCCGGCTCGGCGAGGAGTCCACCCGCAGCTCCCCGGTGTTGAAGTTCTTCCACTCCCAGGCATCGTCCGTGTACGCGTCCGCCACGGCGCCGAAGGTGCGCGTCTCTCCCGAGGGCGGAGGCGGCTGCTGCCCGGCCAGCGTCACCACCAGCTCGGGCGTTTGCAAGAGCGCCTCGCGCGAGCGGAAGTCCACCCCGTCCGAGGACCGGGCAGCGAGCACCACGGACAGCACGCCGTTGCCGCTCACCAGCGGGGTGACGTCGAGCTCCACCCACTCGTTGTCCGCCACCGCGCCCAGCGTGGCCACCGCCGCGCCCTGGCGCGCGGGGCGGGTGGCCCATGTCACGGCGCGCTCGTCCCAGCTGCCGGTGGTGGCATAGAGCGCGGGCCCCTGTGAGGTGGGGTTGGTGGTGAGCAGCCGCAGCTTCGCGCTCACCACCTGGCCCGAGAGGCCTGAGAGCCGGAAGCGCAGGTGGGTCTCGCTCTGGGGCGAGCCATCCACCTCGAGCGACCCGGCGCTGCCGAAGTTGGTGGAGGGCTGAGCCTCCAGCACAGACGCGTCCGCCTCGGGGACGAAGCGCACCGTGTTGCCGGTGCTGGGGTCCTCTACATCGAGGACGAGCTGCGCGGGGTTGCGGCCCGCCTCGCGGGCGAGGAACTCGGCCCCGTCGCTATAGGTATGCAGCAGCACGAAGGACACGGCGCCATCGGCACGCACCAGCGGCGTCACATCCAGCGCCACCCAGGCCTCCTGCGCGATAGCGCCTGAGTCCGCGCTTGGCACGCCGGCGCGCGCGGGACGGTTGCTCCACGTGAGCCCCGTCTCCGACCAGCCGCTGCTCGTGGCGTACACCTCGGGCCCGTCCGAGGTGGGGTTCACCGCGTAGAGCCGCAGCGTGGCGCGGCGGACGGTGGCGCCGTTCAGGCCGCTCACGTCGAAGCGCAGGAAGGCCTCTCCGGAAGGAGCGCCATCGGACTTGAACACGCTCTGCGTGCCGCGATTCACGGCCGGCGCGGAGGCATCCGCCCAGGTGTCGGCCGCCACCGTGAAGGTGAGCGTGCGCGTGCCCAGCCCCGCCACCTGCCGCACGGGCTCGCCGGGCAGCGTGGCCTCGGAGGCCGCCGTCGAGTCCCCACACCCCGCCACGGCGCCGAGACAGGCCGCGATGAGTCCCACCCTCCACCATCCCCACCCTTGCATGGCTGCCCCTCGCTTGGCCTTGTGCCAGCGGGTGCAGCGTGCAGTGGGGATGCCACCCACCTGAGTGACCGGCAGCCGTTCTCTAATGCGCACCCGGCCATCGGAGCTGGGAAACGCCCTTCCCAACGTGGGAAGCGCGGGTGCTTCTCAGGCACCGGGAGGCCCCTTCCCGGGCGCGGCTCAGCCGCGGATGGTGCTGGGGCGCATCAGCGCTTCGAGCGCTCCTGTCACCTGCGTGCCGGTGAAGAACTTCTCGGCCACCGCGCGCGTGTCCTTCAGCCGGGCGGCGAGCTGGGTGTACGTGAAGGTCAACCCGATCTCGCTCTTCACCAGGTAGAACTGCAGCTGCGCGACGACCGTGCCTTCAATCTCATAGGTGTACTCGCGCAGCACGCCGTCCTTGCCGCCGAAGTTGGCCAGCTGCTCGGAGATCAGCACGAAGCCGGGGGCGACCTTGCGTACCCCCGGCAGGAGCCGCGCGGCGAACTGCTCCACCGTCTCTCCCTTGCGCGCGGGCTCCACGGACACCACCAGGCTGGAGCGGAAGCCCGCTTCCTCCGGGCCCATGGCCACCACCTGGCTGGCGTCGAACCAGCCCTCGGGAAGGGGAATCGTCAGCGGGCCGTGTCGAATCGTCGTCGGGTTTGCCATGGACCGGGCAGCTTACCCCCGCTGGGCTCAGATCTGCTGGCTGGCGATGTCGTGCTCGCTGTCGTCGAACCAGTCGAACAGCTTCGTCACGCCGAAGGCCGCCAGGCCAATGGCCAGACCCACCGCCGCGCCCGCCGGGCCACCCCAGGCGCCCGCCGCCGCGCCCGCCGTGAAGGCGCCGCTGGCGATCTGCCAGCCGTTGCCATTCTGGATGCCCTGGAACACTGTCCGACAAGTTCGTGAAGCCTGCGGCCAACAGCGTCTCCCTCCGTCGTGTGCCAGGAGGAGCGATGCGGTAGGAGACCCTTCGATGCCAAACGCGCGTGACCCCCAGGAGCCTCCCCCGCGGTTTCCGCCCGGCACCCAGGTGGGGCCCTGGCGCGTGGTGGAGCGGCGGGGCCAGGGTGCTTATGGCGCCGTCTACCGCACGGTGCGGGTGGGGCAGGAGGACGCGGGCCCGGTGGCGCTCAAGCTCTCGCTGCGCGCGTGGGATCAACGCATTGCCCGCGAGGCGGAGCTGCTCTCGCGGCTTCGTCACCCCGGCATTGCACGGCTGCTGGACCGGGGCACCTGGTGTGACGAGGCCGGCTGGGAACATCCCTGGTTCGTCATGGAGTGGGTGGAGGGCACGCCGCTGTATGAGTGGGCCGAGCGGCATGAGCCCTCTTCCCGAGAGGTGTGCCGGGTACTGGCGCAGCTGGCGCGGGCGCTGGAGGCCGTTCATGGCGACCATGCCGTGCACCGGGACATCAAAGGCGACAACGTGCTGGTGCGCCACGTGGATGGGCGGGCGATGCTCATCGACTTCGGCTCGTGCCATTACCAGGGCGCGGAGCGGCTCACGTGGCAGTCGCTGCCTCCTGGCACTCCGGCCTACTTCTCACCGGAAATGGGCCTGTTCTACATCCGCGCGATGCGGGACCCGGACGCCTACTACCCGCCGGCGCCCGCGGACGACGTGTACGCGCTGGGAGTGACGGCCTATCGCCTGGTGATGGGCAAGTACCCGCCCCCGCTGAAGCCTCATGAGGACGAGGCGGGCGCCTGGCACGTGACGAGGCCCGACGTGCGGCCCCTGCTGGAGAAAAACTCCTGGGTGGGGCCGAGGCTCAGGGAGCTGATCCTTCGGATGCTCTCGTCCGCTCCGGAGGCGCGCGGCACGGCGGCGGAGCTGGCCCAGGCACTGGAGGCTGTGGCGGACAGCACGGAGCCGGTGCGCTCGCGCAGGGCCCTACGTGCCTGGGGATGGGCTTCCGGGTCTGCCCTGGCTGCCGCAGGGGTGACAGGGCTGCTGCTATGGAGCGGGCACACCGTGCCTGGGCTCAGGTCCGCGAACAGGCAGGAGGCTTCGGACTCCGCCGCGCCCGAGGCAGGCACCACCGCCGTGGGTGACACCGCGCCTACTGCTCCCAAGGACTCCGCCCAACCGCCATCCGAGCAGAAGTCTGTTGCCCAGAACCGTCCTTTCGATCCTCGTCCAGGGCAGACCGCGCCTGACAGTAAAGGGCGCTGCCCGGGCCAGAAGCAGGTGGTCATCAAGGGCGCCTGCTGGGTGGAGATTCCCGCGACGGATGCCAAGGCGTGCGCGGAGAACGGCTTCGATTTCCTCGAGGGCAGATGCTACGCGCCCGTCCTCGTTGCCCGAGCGCCCCAGCCCACCTCGAATCCCGCCGACGCCCGCTGAGCCGGTTCAGGTGTTGTCCGGCGCTGACCTCTTGAGCCAGTACGCGGGGCGGCGCGTGCGCAATGCAGCCTCTAGAAACTCCAGGAACGAATCCTCGACCTTGTCGCAGTAGCTCGGATCCGGCCATGACTCATGCCAAGCGTCGAACAGCGGATAGCGCCCATTCATCTGCTGGCTCACGTCGATAACTACGTAGTTGCCGTCTTGAACGTCGCAGACCGTGTACACGGAGGCGGGCCCCCACTTGTCATCATCCTCACCGTAGATGGCTACGCGCGCCCGAACGATCTCGGATAGAGGGAGAAGTTGGTAGGGCGAATGGGGCAGCCGCGTGATCAACTCCGCGCCATTGCAGTGTAGATAGAAGGCCCGCAGGTCGGGATCCAACTTCCAGCCCGCGCGCTGCTCGAAGGCCGCGATCTCCGCAGGCGTAGCGGGCGGATACGGGAAGTGCTCGCGCGAGATTTCTTCAAGCAGGCTCATCATGGGCTTGGGCATGATCAGTCATCCAGGTAGGGCCGATCAGGTCCTACCGTATTCCAGGGCGGTGAGCCGCCGTAGCAGCGTGGATACTCCTTGTTCAGCAGGTCGTGGATGGTAGGAGGCGTCGGGAGAATGTTGCTCGGTTCAACTGGGTCGCCGCCGTGCTTGAGGTCGCGGATGTGGTGGCCCGGCCAGAACTTGCCCCGCTCCTCGGGCCAGTTTCCAAACTTCCTGCTCCAGTCCTCCCGGAAAGACTCGCGGATCTGCTCCCACCGGTCACGCGCCGCCTGGGTCGCCTCTTTCGGCAACACGGGGTAATCACAGCAGCAGTACGTGATCGCGTACCGCCCCCCTGCGGTGTGCAGCCTCCCGTCCCAATCCAGCTTGAGATCGGCGAGCCACATGCAGCCCTTGAGACTGTATCCCTCGGCTGCGCACTGTCTCTCGCAATAGGCCATCCATCGCGTGCTGCACTGCCATGGACCGTAGAACAACGTCGGCTTGAAGCTCCCGGCCACAACGCTGATCCGGGGGCCTTCCACCTTGCCGCGCGCTGGCTGAGCGCCCGGCGACGGGAGCGCTCCGGTGTGCGGGCCCGGTGACGGGATTCCGTTTCGTGCCACGCACCCGCTCATGACAAGGAGCATCGACACGACAACCGTCCGGCATTGCCTCATGCTCATCTCCCCGGCTCTCGCATGTCGCTGGCGAACGCCTCGAGCCGGAAGGACCCAATCGTTCCAAGCAGATGACGCAACGGCTCAGTAGCCCCGGAGGCTGAGTTGCGTGCCGTCCTTCTACTTCAGCAACTCGAGGACCAGCCGCTTCGCGTCCTCGGTGAGCCCGGTGTGCCCGTCCGCCACGCGGGAGAACGGCACCTCGCGCAGCTTCGCCACCTCGGCCAGGGTCTGCTCGTTGCTCTCGGAGAAGATGAACGGCGAGGGCCCCAGCCCCCCCTTCTTGCCCTTCACCAGCGTGTCCCCCGTGAAGAGCACGTCTCGCCACAGGTACAGGGCGCTGCCCGGCGTGTGCCCCGGCACGTGAATCACCCGGACTGTCTCCCCATCCAGGCTCAGCTCCTCCCCATCCTTGGCCTCTTCCAGCCGGGCCGGCAGCGGGGGCCTTGCCATCCAGCGCGACACCCTGCCCACCAGGCTCTTCTGCTCGAAGCTGCCCTGAAGCACCGCGGCCTCGCCAGGCCCGACGATGACGCGCGCCTTGGGGAACAGGTGCGCCCCGCCCCAGTGGTCCAGGTGCCCGTGCGTAATGAGCACCGTGTGCACCTGCTCCGGGCTCACCCCCGCCGAGGCCAACTCCGCCAGCAGGTGCTTGCCCTTCGCGTCCATGCCCGCGTCCACCAGCACCGCGCCGTTGGCCGTCTTGAGCACCCACGCGTACGAATACCCGTCCAGCAGCACCCCGCTCAGCCCGGGCGTCACCGGGATGTGCGCCGGGCCCTTCGGGGGCAGCTGCGTCCAGCCCCACGCGGCCCCCAGCATCCCCAGGCCCAGCAGGATGAGCAGCGCGCGCGCCAGCTTCGACGGTGAGTCCTTCGCCACGCGCGCTTAGCCGATCACCTGATTACGGCCGGCCTTCTTGGCCCGGTACAGGTTGGCGTCCGCCACCTTGATGAACTGGGTGGGCTCGGTCATGTCCGGCGTCATGTCCGCCACGCCGATGGAGATGGTGACCGGGATCTCCTTGTCCTCGAAGACGAACTGCTTCTCCTCGATCATCTTCCGGATCTTCTCCGCGAACAGCCGCGCCTTGTCCGGCCCGTCCTCGGGCATCACCAGCGCGAACTCCTCGCCGCCGTAGCGCGCGAAGCACTGCTCGCGCCGCACCAGCCGCTTGATCGACTGCGCCAGCTCGCGCAGCACGTGATCTCCCGCCAGGTGCCCGTGCACGTCGTTGATCTTCTTGAAGTGATCGATGTCGAACATCATCAGCGACAGCGACCGGTGGTAGCGGTGGCTGCGCCCCATCTCGCGCTCGACGTACTCGAGGAAGTAGCGCTTGTTGCTCACCCCGGTAAGACCGTCCGAGATGGTCAGCGTGTAGATGGTCTCGTGGTACTGCGTCTCGATGTTGTCGCCATCCAGGAACTTGAAGATGGAACCGCCCACCTTGATCAGGTCTCCGCTGCGCAAGGGCTGCGGGGTGAGCACCTCTTGATCATTCAGGTAGGTGCCGTTGGTGGAGCCCAGGTCCTCGACGAACATGCGCCCCTGCTTGCTGCTCACGCGCGCATGACGCCGGGACACGTTGTCCAGGTCCACGACGATGGTGTTGTTCTCGTCCCGGCCAATCGTGAGCTCCACTTCCTCGAGCACGTACTTCTTGCCCAGCTCGGGGCCGTGGATCTGGACCAGGCAACAGTCCCGATTGACCGCGCTACGGACGTTCAACGTGGAAATCTTGGTGACCCGAGTTTCGTCGGCAGCCATCGGAAACAGGAATATCACGCTGCCACGGTAGAAGCCATGTAGGCACTTCCCGCCACACCCAGGAAGTAGGCGCCCTGCCCGCCTGGGCCCCCTATGCCCCGAAGTGGGCAGGGGATTGGACCCCAGGGAGGGGTGAGCGTCCGTCACCGTCCAGTGGGCGGAACCCGTGCGGTTGGGCACTCAACGAAGAATCTCCGGGGCTTTGCGCGGGCCTTGTCGCCCCAGGGCTCGCGGCTATGGTGCCCGGCCATATGGCAAAGCTGCTGTCGATGATTTTGGCGGGTGGTGCAGGAACGCGGCTGGAGCCTCTGACGCGGGAGCGCGCGAAGCCGGCGGTGCCCTTCGGTGGGCGCTACCGGATCATCGACTTCGTGCTCTCCAACTTCGTCAACTCCGGCGTGTACCAGATCAAGGTGCTCACCCAGTACAAGAGCGACTCGCTCAACAACCACCTGTCGCGCACGTGGCGGATGACGGCGTTCCTGGGCCACTACGTGGATTCGGTGCCCGCGCAGATGCGCACCGGCCTGGACTGGTACAAGGGCAGCGCGGACGCCATCTACCAGAACCTCAACATCATCACCGACGAGGAGCCGGACTTCATCTTCGTCTTCGGCGCCGACAACGTGTACCGCATGGACGTGCAGCAGATGCTGGACTTCCACCGGGCCAAGAAGGCCGCGTGCACGGTGGCCGCCATCCCGGTGCCCATCGAAGAGGGGCGCGACTTCGGCATCATCGACGTGGGGCCGGATGGGCGGATGCTCCAGTTCCTGGAGAAGCCCAAGAACCCGCCGCCCATGCCGGGCAACCCGAAGATGTGCCTGGCGTCGATGGGCAACTACCTGTTCAGCACCGACGTGCTGGTCAAGGAAGTGGTGCGCGACGCGGCCAACGAGGCCAGCGCGCACGACTTCGGCAAGTCCATCATCAGCGAGCTGTACAAGACGCAGCCGGTGTACGTGTACGACTTCAATCAGAACATGGTGCCGGGCCAGGAGGAGAAGGAGCGCGGCTACTGGCGCGACGTGGGCAACATCGACGTGTACTACCAGTCCAACATGGACCTGGTGGAGGTGGACCCCGTCTTCAACCTCTACAACGACAAGTGGCCCATCTTCACCCAGCCCAACAACCTGCCGCCGGCCAAGTTCGTGTTCGCCGACCAGACGAACAAGCGCGTGGGTAACTCCACCGACTCGCTGGTGAGCGAGGGCTGCATCCTGTCGGGCAGCCACGTGAACCGGTGCATCCTCTCGCCCAAGGTGCGCGTCAACTCGTTCTCCGAGGTGGAGGACTCGCTGCTGTTCGAGAACGTCACCATCGGGCGGCGCTGCAAGATTCGCCGGGCGATCATCGACAAGAACGTGGAGATCCCTCCCGAGACGACGATTGGCTACAACCTGGAGGAGGACAAGCGGCGCTTCCATGTGACGGCGGGCGGCGTGGTGGTCATCCCCAAGGGCATGAAGGTGACGTGAGCACGTGGCGGCACCCGGCCTTACTCTGCGCCTGGCGACCGAGGCGGATCGGCGCGAGCTGTGGCGGATCCACTCCGCCGCGGTGGCGGCGTTCTGCCGGGGCGCCTACTCCTCGCTCGAGGTGAGGACGTGGGTGGACCTGCTGAGGCCCGAGGGCTACCTGCGCGAGGACGTGCCGCGCATGGTGCTGGTGGCCCAGCGGGGGCCGCGGCTGGTGGGCTTCGGGCAGCTGGACGCGGAGCTGGGAGAGCTGGAGGCGCTCTACGTGGAGCCCGAGGAAGCGGGCCACGGGGTGGGCACCACCCTGCTCACGGCGCTGGAGCTGGCGGCGTGGCGGGCGGGGGCGCGCACGGTGAACCTGGACGCGAGCCTCAACGCCGAGCCGTTCTACCAGGCGCGCGGCTACCTGCGGCTGCACGCGGCGCGGCGGGTGCTCACGCCCGAGGTGCAGCTGTCCTGCGTGAGGATGCAGAAGCGGCGCCCGCCCCTGACTAACGGAAGGCCTTCTTCACCTCTTCATTGCCGATGAGGACGATGAGGGCCCAGACGCCCAGCGGCAGGGTGAAGCACCCGAAGCACGGGCCGCAGCAGGGAATGGAGCCGACGACGACGCCGGCCACCGCCAGCCAGTAGTTGCGAAGGTTCTTCATCTGCAGCGCGCCGAAGAGCAGAAAGCCGCTCAAGGCCAGCTGCAGCACGTAGGGCAGCCGGGCCGCGCCGGACTGCTGGCGGATCTGCTCCAGCTGGTCCTTGGACTCCTCGGGCAGGTTCATGCCCTCGAAGAAGTTCAGCGCCGCGTCGGTGGTGGACAGGAGGATGAAGAGGGCGAAGGCGGCGCCAAAGCCCGCGGCGATCATCAACAGAATGGCGGGCAGCGTCACCGCCTCCTTCACCTTGTTGTCCGGTGCCGCGTTGTCCATGGGCCCCTCCCCTGCGTGAGTCAGGCGGGGGATTCCAGCCGGAGCAGGCGGCAGGCGCCAGTGAATTGATGTGCCTCTGTGCTCTCCTGCCCGCCAGGCGAGGGCGGACTTCCCTGATGTCCCCTACGGGAGCCCCCAAGACCAGGGTATAAAACCCAGGAGGATGACAGGGGGCGGCTTGCAGCGAGTTCGCGGGGTGGTACAGGTTCTGGTGCTGTGCTGCGTCGTGGGCGCGGCGGTTGCGCAAGCGCAGCCGGACGCCCGGCTACAGGAGGAGCGGACGGCCTTCGACGAGGCGAAGACGCTCTGGGACGCGGGCCAGTACGCGGACGCCATCACCCGGGGTGAGCGGGCGCTCGCGCTGCGCGAGGCCGTGCTCGGGGGCACCCATCCCGAGGTCGCCGCGAGCCTGGACTGGCTGGGGCTTCACCACCTGCTTCGCGGGGACCTGGTGCAGGCCGAGCCGCTGCTTCAGCGCGCGGTGGCCATCCGCGAGGCGGCGCTCGGCAAAGACCACCCGGAGCTGGCCGGCACGCTCACCACCCTGGGCAACCTCTACGCGGCCCAGGCGCTGTACGGCCGGGCCGAGCCGCTCTATGCACAGGCGCTGGCCCTTCGCGAAGCGGCCTTCGGCAAGGACCATCTGAGTGTCGCCGAGCCGCTGCACCACCTGGCCAAGCTCTACTCGGACCAGAGATTGTACGCCCGGGCCGAGCCGCTCTTCTTGCGCGCCCTGGCCATCCGCGAAGCGGCCCTGGGTCCGGGCACCGTGGAGGTCGCTCAGACACTCCACGCTCTGGCGTGGCTCTATGATCTGCAGGGGCTGTACGCCCAGGCCCGGCCGCTGGCGGAGCGTGCGCTGGCCATCCGGGAAGTGGCGCTCGGCAAGGACCATCCCCTGGTCGCCGACTCGCTCCTCGATCTCATTGGCCACTACCAGAGCCAGGGGATGAACGAGCTTGCGGAGCAGTGCTATGCCCGCGGGCGGGCCATTCTGGAAGCCGCCCTTGGCAAGAACCCTCCGGATGTCGCCACCGCGCTCTGGCGGCTGGCCCACTTCTACCTCATCACGAACGGCAGCGATCGTGCCGAGCCGCTGGTTCAGCGCGCGATCGCCCTTCGGGAAGCAACCCTCGGCGCCCACCATCCCCTGGTGGCCGAGCTGCTCTCCTGGCTCGGCCTCTTCTACTTCGACCAGGGGTTGTATAGCCGGGCCGAGCCCGTGCTCGAGCGCGCGGCGGCCATCCGGGCCTCCGCCCTGGGCGAGAACCACCCGCTGCTGGCCGACGTGCTGCTCGATCTCGGCGATCTCTACGTAGCCCAGGGGCTCGACGCGCGCGCCGAGCCCCTGCTGCGGCGCGCGTGGACCATCCGCAAGGAGGCCTTCGGCGAGAACAGCCGTTTCACCGCCACCGCGCTTCACGGCCTGGGCCAGCTCTACCTGGCCCAGGGACAGTACGCGCGTGCCGAGCCCCTGCTGCGGCGCGCGCTGGCCATTCAGGAAACAGTCTTCGGCAAGAGACACCCGTTCGTCGCCAGGACGCTCTGCCGCCTCGGCGACCTCTACCTGGCCCAGGGGCAGTACGCGAGTGCCGAGCCCCTGCTGCGACGCGCGCTGGCCACCCTGGAAGCGTCCGCCGGCAGGAACCACCCCACTCTCGCCCCCCAGCTCAACCACCTTGCCGACCTGTACTCGGCGCAGGGGCAGTACACCCGGGCCAGGCCCCTGTACGAGCGCGCGCTGGCCCTGGTGGAAGCGTCCGCCGGCCCCCAGCACCCCAGCGTGGCGGAGATGCTCAACCAGTTGGGCGTGGTGCACCTCTCCCAGCACCGCCTGGACCAGGCCCTGCCGCTGTTCACGCGCGCCTTCGCCGTGTCCGAGCAGCGCCTGCGCCAGGAGTCGCTCGGCTTCTCCGAAGCGCGCCTGGCCAGCTTCCTCCAGCGCCTGCGAGACGACGAGGAGCGGCTCTACGCGCTGCTGCGCGCCCATCCAGAGGACGCCCACGTCAGACGTCTGGCCCTGGGCGCCGCGCTGCTGCTCAAGGGGCGCTCCGTCGAGGAGAGCGCCAGCATCTCCCGTACCGTCTACCGGAGCCTGGGCGCACAGGACAGGGACACCTTCGAGCGGCTGCGGGGGCTGCGCACCCAATTGACCAAGCTCTCACTGCAGAGCCCCGGTACGCTTGCCCCCGCCGACTACCAGCGGCGGCTCGCGGAGCTCACCGAGCAGGGCAATGCCCTCGAGACGGACCTGGCCCAGCGCTCCGCGCCCCTGCGCGCGCTGGCGGCGCTGCCGCCTCCCGCCGAGATCGTCGACCGTGTCGCCGCGGCACTGCCCCGGGACGCTGCCCTCGTCGAGTTCATCACCTACGTGGACCGCCCGCTGGTGCCCAGGCGGAGCCCGCCCGGGCAGCCTCCCCCCGGACAGCTGCGCTACCTGGCGCTGGTGCTCCTGCCGGACGCCACCGTGCGCTTCCGGGACCTGGGCCCGGCCGAGCCCATTGACTCCGCCGCCTCGCGGCTGCGCGACGCGCTGGCCAACCGCGACGCGGACTTCCAGGCCACCGCCCAGGCGCTCTACCAGCGGGCCTTCCAGCCCCTGCTGCCGCTGCTGGGCCCCTACCGCCGCCTCTTCCTCTCGCCGGATGGTCAGCTGGCGCTGGTGCCCTTCGCCGCGCTGCACGATGGCCAGCGCTTCCTCGTCGACGCCTTTGACTTCACCTACCTCTCCTCCGGCAAGAACCTGCTGCCGCGCCCCCCGGAGAGTGCGCCCCCTGAAGCGGTGATCGTCGTCGCCGATCCGGACTTCCACACCCCGCTGCCGGCACGCCCTGGCTCCCAGGATGCGGCTCCCGTGCTGGCCGAGCGCGGAGAGCTCTTCTCCCTGCTGCGCGCGAACCTCGCGCAGCGCGCGTGGGCGCCTACCCCCCTGCCGGGCACCCGCAAGGAGGCCGAGGCCATCCAGCGCCTGCTGCCCCAGGCCCGGCTCTTCCTGGGCTCCGAGGCCACCAAGGAGCGGCTGTTGCGGCTGCCACCTCCCGGCATCCTCCACCTGGCCACCCATGGCTTCTTCCTCGAGGACGCGCCCCAGCGCCCGGACTCCCGCGCCCTGGGCCAGTTCGGTGTGCTGGGCGAGGACACGCGGCCCCGCTATCCGCCGGACCCGCTGCTGCGCTCCGGCCTCGTCCTTGCGGGTGCGAGCGCCCCGGCCCCCTCTGGCGCCAGCGCCGCCTCCCCTTCCGCGGAGCACGCCCTGGTGACGGCGCTGGAGCTGGCGGGCCTGGACCTGTGGGGCACCCAGCTCGTCGTGCTCTCCGCGTGCGACACGGGCAGGGGTGACGTCAAGCTGGGCCAGGGTGTCTACGGGCTGCGCCGGGCCTTCCTCGTGGCGGGCGCGGAGACTGTCGTCATGAGCCTGTGGAAGGTGAACGACGAGACGACCCGCATTCTGATGGAGGCCTACTACCGTCACCTGCTCGCGGGGCAGGGGCGCGCCACGGCGCTGCGCGAGGCGATGCGCGAGCTGCGGCGCACCCAGCCTCACCCCCACTATTGGGCCCCCTTCCTCGCCATGGGCCGGGAGACGCCCCTGCGCCTGTCCCCGCCCACCTTCCACGAGCCCCACCGCCGCTAGCCCGCGCGACGCCTGCCCGGCTCAGGCCTTGAAGGTGAGCAGCGGGAAGAGCCGCGCCACCTCGCGCACGATGCCGGCCTGCACCTGCGAGGCCACCACCGGCCCGATGGGCTTGTACGCCGCGGGGGCCTCCTCGATGCGCCGCTCCTCACGAAGGGTGATGCAGTCCACCCCCGTGAGGCCCAGCGCCTCGTCGTGCTTCTCCGCCCCACCCCGCGCCATGGAGAAGCGCGAGCGCGCCCGGCCCGCCCCATGCGAGGCCGACGCCAGCGCCGCCTCGTTGCCACAGCCCACCATGAGGTAGGAGCTGGCGCCCATGCTGCCGGGGATGATGACCGGCTGCTGAGCCTCGGCGGGGCAGGCGCCCTTGCGCGCCAGCCACCCACCCTCGTACGGCAGGGTGATGTTGTGGGGCACGTCGTAGACCAGCGGCGCCTCCACGTCTCCGAACAGCTCGCGCAGCGTGTGCCGCAGCAGCTCGGCCAGCAGCAGCCGGTTGAGGAACGCGTAGTTGGCCGCCGTGGCCTCGGCCCGCAGGTACTCGGCCACCAGCGCCGGATCCGCCAGCGGGAGGATGCCGCTCTCCGGAAAGGGCGCACCCACCGGCCACGCCGCGCGCACCCGGTCCTGCCATGCCATGCCCACGTGCTTGCCCACGTCTCGCGAGCCGGAGTGAATCATGAAGGCCAGCTGGCCCTCGCGCACACCCCACTGCCAGGCCTGGGACTTGTCCGCCACGGCCTCCACCCGCTGCACCTCGACGAAGTGGTTGCCTCCGCCGATGGTGGCCAGGCCCGCGTCGCGCACCACCCCCGGTTTGACGAGCCCCGAGGGCGCCCACGAGGCGTCGCCCTGCAGCGCGCCGCCCAGGTACACGCGGGTGGACTCGGCATCCAGCTGGGCCAGGTCCGCCCGGCTCGCGCAGCCCAGCGGCTGCTCCATCGTCTCCAGCAGCCAGCCGGGCAGCCCGTCGCGCAGCAGCGCCTCGGCGGCCCGCGAGGACATGGCCACGTCTCGGGTGCCGAAGAAGTAGTGGCCCTTCATGCGCTCGACGAAGTCGTCCCGGCGCGACAGGAACGTGTCCACGCCCAGGTCCGCCACGTGCAGACGCATGCCGCAGTTGATGTCGGTGCCCACCGCGCCGGGCACCACCAGGCCGCGGGTGTGCAGCACCGAGCCGATGGCCACACCGGAGTCGCCGGGGTGGAAGTCAGGGGTGGCGCGCACGCGCAGGACAGAGCCGCCACCGGGGTGCTTCAGGGCGGCGAGGTTGGCGAGCTGCCGGAAGGCCTTGCCCTCCACGGGCAGGTCCGGCGGGAGGAGCACCTCGGCGGGGGGCGCGTTCGCGTCACCCATAAGGCGCACGGAGTAGAGGCGACCGTCATAGGTCACCTCGAGCCCCTCGCGGGCGAGTGCCCGGAGGAGCCGATTCAGGTTCGGCTGCATGACCCAACTCTTGAGCTACCCCGCGCCCGAGGAGGGCACGGGGGGACGTGGACGGAGGAGTGAGGGACCTCGGGTCAGCAGCCGCGGTCGCGGGACGGCGCGGGGCCGTCCTTCAGCCGCCCAGGACGCGGCGGCTCATGTCCACCTGACGATCCACCGCAAGGCTAACAGGCCATGCAGCGGATCGATGCTCAGAAGAAGGGCTACTCGCGCTGTCCCACAGGCACCCCGTCAGCATGGTCGCGGTGATGCATGGTCTCGGCTCCCTCCCGCATGTCCTTGACTCCCGACAGGAGCGAGCCAACGGACTGCAGCAGTGTGTAAAGCCCAAACAGGGTGACACCGTGATGCGCCCCGAGCTGGGCCTCATTGCCTTGGATGTCATCCATGAACGGCTCCAGCACTTCGCCAAGGCCCGTAGCGATGAGCAGCAGTCCCATGAGGGCGCTGCCCCAGGGATGACGCAAGAACTCAACGAGTCGACTGCTCATGATGGGATGTGCTCCTTGAAGATGTCATTAACGGAATCTGGGCTTCACCCGGGATGGCCACCTGACGTTGTCAGGGGACTATTTGGCTCCGGTCGTCACTGTCAGCGTCGCAGTGGCTATTCCGAGGTGCGTCTTGGCGCAGTACGCCACCCCTTGCACCACCTGCTCCGCCGCCCTGGACGCGGCGGCTCATGTCCACCTTTCCACCGCAAGGCTGACGGGCCATGCGGCGGAAAGGTGCTCGGAGAAGGGCTAGAGCGCCAGGGATGGAGCTGCATCCAGCTCGCCAGCTGGATGCAGCCGGACTGCCGCAGAGCAGAGCACTCGCCTGCACGCCTGGCATGATGTGATCATCCAGGGCATGCCGCGCTCAGCTGGGGTAGATGATGATGTTGACCATGTCCTGACTACCGCCGCCCTGCTGTGCAATGACAACACTGACCTTGATGCCCGGAGCCGACACGAGCGCAGACGCCCCGTCGTTCACCCAGTATTTACCGCTCGCGACGTTGAACCCCAACTGGATCAACTGGCCGCTAAGAGAGATCACCAACTGAAAAGAGCTCGTGCCAAACGAAGCGGCTTCCGCATACTGACCCGCGTCGCACGTGCCCGCGGGGAGAGTGCTCGTATTGGGCACCTTGTTCATCCCGGTGACAGCAGCGGCATTGATGGCTGCCTGAGAGGTAGTACAGTTTGCAACCGAAAAGTAAGCGCCTTGTCCAGACATTGAAACCTCCTTGAACTCCGTTCAGTGAATCAACTGCTTTTAATCGACCGCATCGTCATTAACGACGTTTCGAGGCCCCTCCCCGACGAGGATTTTCCTCCAAGGATCGCCGTTGCGACCCACCACCTGGCGCTACGTGTTCGTGTTGATCATCTCGCTGACGATCGCCTCGTTGGGAAAGTCCATCACGACGACCCCATAGCGGGTCAGAGGCTTGGCGGTGGCGAAGTAGCTCTGAAGCAGCGGCGTAATGCCGTTGGCCATGGTTTTTGGGTCGGTCAGTTGCAGCGCAGAACCCGTCGCGCTGCAGAAGTTCAGGAACATGCCGCCCTCTGTCGTCCCCGCCGCCATGTCCAGACAGGCTTTGATCTGGGCCCATTTGAAGTTGACATCCGCGGTACCGTAGACGTCCTGAACGTGAAATGACTGGGGCTGCCCATTGCTCGACTTGTATTGAATGTCGAAGGTCGTGTTGTCCTGCCAGCCCGTGGCGAGGGCAAGGCCCCATGGGCCGGCGGCGCTGACGTTGACGCGGCGAAGGAACACGACTTTTTTCCGGGCGGCTCCGAGAGTGGGGAGCTCGTCGTTCACGTAGAACAGCGAAGGGAACGCGCTCATCGCGGTGCGCAGAGCCGCGTCAAAGGCCTCATCATCGGAGCCCTCGTTCTTGATCGACATGAGGATGGTCTCCTTCGGGTGCGCCTGCAGGAAGTTGGCGCACTCCTGGAATATTCCATTGACCGGCCCGCCCTCGGGAATTGGACCATGCATGAGCAACAGCGCGTTAAACTCTTGTTTGCAGCGGATATCGAGGAACCGGATGCCGAGGTTGAGCTGATCCGTGGTCGAGAGCGATTGGCAGCACGCGGAGGGGATGACGCTCCAGCTGGCCGTGCTGTCATGGGTGCCCGGAATGGTGAGCTGTGACAGCAGCTTGCTGTCCGCCACCCGGCCCATCCAATTCTGGGGATCCAGGGGCTTGTTCGTGATGGTGAAGGCGTTAGTGTTCGTCCCCGTGTCCACGGACTGGTTCAGCATGGGGTCTCCTCTATTAGCGTGCGAGCGCCTGCAGTTGCTGCGTTGAACCGTTGAAGTAGCTCTGGTCGACCGCTCCAGGAATGCCGTTCACCTTGCCGCTCTCGGAGTATTGCCAGAAGAGCCAGCTCTTCCAGCCGGGAGGGAGCTTCGGCTGATGCCCTGGATTGTTCGTGTACTGCGCCAGCCACAGCGGGTGATCATTGAAGTACGGGTGATCACAGAAGCTCGTCTGCCAGGTCTGGTGGTTCGTGTAGATCATCGGCTTGCGCCCCAGCGCCTTCTCCATGGCCTGGGAGAAGCGCTGCAGCATTCCGGCGAGCTGATCACAGGTGAAGGCCTGGTACTCGCTCTTGAACTCCTCCACATCCACCACCGGGGGCAGCTCTCCCGGGTCGCTCTTCAGGTGCTGGGTGAAGTTGGCGGCCTGCTGGTCCACGTCGTACTTCGGGTGGAAGAAGTGATAGGCGCCCCGGGGCAGCCCCGCCTTCCTGGCTCCGCTCCAGTGCGAAGCGAAGCGCGGGTCCACCACGCCCGTGGAGTCAGTCGCCTTCACGAAGACGAACGCGGAGGCGGCCTTCACCGCGTTCCAGTCTACCTGTGGCTGGTAGTGAGAGACGTCGATGCCCTGTACCCGGGTCTGCGCGGGTGGGGCCGAAGGAGCGGCCGCCACCGCAGCCCCCTGAGTGGACGAGGGGGAGGCCACCGGCACGGGCGTCTGCGCGGCTGCGGGAGGTGCGCAGGCCCCGAGCACCCCTACAGCTCCAACGATTGTCAGACGTCTCATCCCTTCAATCCAAGGCGACATCCTTGAGCTCCTCTCGAGAAATCAGTAAATGACGAAGTTGAGGGTGACGTTGGGCCGCACCCGCTGAACCCCGCCGATGGGCAGGTGAACGCCGCCCCCCAGCACCAGTCCCAGCTCACGGCCACGCAGCGAGGGGGTGTAGGTGAGGAACGCGTCTCCGCCGCTGCCCTCCAGGGAGTGAAAGTCGGAGGAGAGTCCTCCCGCGAGGCCCACCGGCCCCACCTGCACCAGGCGCGCCGAACCGCCAAAGCGCAACATGCGCGAGGGCCGGAACGAGCTGCCGATGGTTGCCATATAGGCCGCGCCCCACTGCACCAGGGCCGGCGGTGCGCCCGCCTGCGGCGCGTTGGCGTAGGTGAAGTTCGCATTCACCAACCGGGCCTGCGTCAGCGGAAGGTACTTGCCCGTACCCGAGGGGGAGACCTCGGTGAGCAGGACACGCTCGGTCATCAGCGAGCCGTCCGTCTGCTGCAGCACGGAGCCGTCGACCTGGAAGTACTGCTGGAACCGCACCTCTTCGTCGCCCTGCACCCAGATGTCAGGGTCCTTGAGGTGGAGGCGGCCCTGCTTGTCGGTGAACTCGTACGAGATGACCTGCCGGGCCGGAGCCGTGCTGGGCTCGCCAGGCCGCGGCGGCGCGGGCGGCTGCACCTGGGCGGTCTGCGTCCCTCCCTGCTCTTGCTGTTGCAATGCAAAGACGGCGCTGGAGATGCTCTTCAACGCAAGCGCATGCTCGCGGCGAAACTTCTCGAAGTCCTCATCCCGGCCCGTGAGCAGGGCCTTGTACTTATCATCCAGGGCCCCCTGGGTCGTCAGCTGGGCTTGCGCCAGGCCCAGCTGCGTGTTGAGCGCCTGCATCTGCTGCTCACTCGCGGTGAGCTTGCCCTGCAGTTGGCGCTGGTACTCGTCGTAGCGGCGCTCCCAGTCCGTCTCCCGGTAATGATGGTAGGCGTAGGCACCCGTTACGGCGGAGCCAATGACTAACAGCACGGCTCGCGACATGCCTGAGAGATGGGCTGACAAAAGACAAGTCCTGTCGGGGATGGGCTCACGGACTGCCGCGGCCTCGTGATGTTCAAGATAGGGCAAACGCTGAACGCTGATCAATCCTGTCCGGAAGACCATGGATCACAGGCAGAAGCGAAAGGGAATGTAGGCGGCTTTTCGCAGCTCTTGAGAAGACGGCGTGACTCTTTAAGTTTGTCTATGAATTCGAGTCCGTCCTCGTGCCGCGCAGAGCAGGTCCCTTACGACACGCCGCGGCTTGACTTAAGATGACGAGGCTGGAGAGTGATCAAGGAGGAGCCGCATGGAGCAAGCGGAAGTGCATGGTGAGTGTGCTCCCCGGTTCGAGAAGCTCCGGGCGGTCTTCGCCGAGAACTTCGCGCGCCACGGGGAGGTGGGCGCCGCCGTGGCCGCCTATATGGACGGCCAGCCGGTGGTGGACCTGTGGGGAGGACTGGCCCGCCGCGAGGAAGGCCGCCCGTGGCAGCGCGACACGCGGGTCTGCATGATGTCCGTCAACAAGGGCATGGCGGCCCTGTGTGTGCACCTGCTCGCCCAGGACGGCCTGCTCGAGCTGGACGCGCCCGTGGCCCGCTACTGGCCCGGGTTCGCCGGCGCCGGCAAGGAGCACGTCACCATCGACCAGGTGCTCTGCCACACCGCGGGCGTGCTCAATATGGATGCGCTCAAGCGGGGCGAGCTGCTCGATCACTCCCGGGCCGCGGCGGCGATCGAGCAACAGAAGCTCTCCTGGCCCGCGGGCTCGCGTGGCGGCTACCACTCGGCCACCATTGGCGTCATCGTCGCGGAGCTGGTGCGCCGCGTGACGGGCGAGACCATTGGCGACTTCTTCGATCGCCGGGTGAACAAGCCCCTGGGCACCGACTACCAGTTCCGGACCCGGGACGAGGACCTCGAGCGCACGGCGCACATCATCGAACGGCGCTTCAACGCGCTGCGCATGCTGCTGGATCAGCCCTACTTCCTGCGGATGTTCCGGGGCTGGTCCGCCATGCCGCCGCTGGGGAAGCTGGGCTTCAACTCACCGGTGTACTTGCAGTCGGGCTTTGCCTCAGGGGCGGGTACGGGCAACGCCCGCTCGGTGGCGCGTATTTTCGGCGAGTTGGCCTGGGCCCACGAAGGCTCGGTGTTGCTGCGGCCAGAGGCGGTGCGCCGCGCGAGCACACCCAGTTGGGAGGCGAAGTGCTGGACCACCGGCCAGCCCACCCGCATGGCCCGCGGGTTCGCCATGAACGCGCGCGGTGGGTGGTTCTTCGGCCCGGGCGAGCGCACCTTCGGCCAGGCCGGGCGCGGCGGCTCCTTTGGCTTCGCGGATCCCGACCGGCGCGTGGGCTTCAGCTACTGCACCAACCGCCTCTCGGAGACAGGCTACCCGGATGAGCGCAGCCAGCGCCTGGTGGCCGCGCTCTACGAGGCGCTGGGCGCTTAGGCCCCCTGCCTTCTCCCGGGGGTCGAGTAGCGGCCCCGAGGCTCACCAGGCGATGCTGTAGGTGCACTGCTTGTCGCCGCGCGCCCGGCAGGGGCCCGGCTCGTGCTCGAAGCGGATGACGAGGGCGTCCGCGGGGCGGAAGCGCTCGATCATCGCGTCGATCAGGCCCTCGTCGAACGCGCACGGATAGGGGTTGTCACACATGATCCGGCCGCGCCGCGGCGCCAGGTGGGTGTAGTGGTAGTCGCCAATGTCCGCGTCGCCCCGGTGGTTCATCTTGTAGGCGATGCCCAACCCCTGCAGCGCCTCCTCCAGGGAGCGGAAGGGCGGCATCTCCGCCAGGTTGATGCACTTGCGCCCGATGGTCCGCACCGTGTTCGGTCCAATCTGCCGCTGCACGTCCTCGAACGTCTTGAGCACCGCCTCGATCGGGTACCAGGCATCCTCCGTGATCGGGCTGATGCCGTGGGCGGCCAGCATCCGCTCGGCTCGGCTTTGAATGGCCATCATGCCGGCGAGAATCGACCTGGCGGCTTTCCCGCAGACCTCGGCTCGGGAGGCTGAACGCTGCTGAGACATGCCTCTTCATACCCGAACCCGGGCACCCCTGTTCAAGGGGGGCCCAGGCCCACCTACCCCGAAGTACCTGGGGGCTACCGGGCCCGGTAGCGCCTCTCGGCTTCGGCCTTGAGGTCCCGGTTCATGCGCTCGAAGCCGGGGCCGGCGGAGGAGCGGATTGCCTCCCAGGCGAACGGTACCGCAATACCGGTGAAGCGCTCGCGCTGGCGGAAGCGGCACCTGGGAGCGCCCGGGTCGGGCTCGATGACCATCTCGTGCTCGGCACGCAGGATGACGCCGCCCAGGACGCGGTGCTCGTAGCGCAGCAGCCGGGCCGGGACGAGCTCGGCGACCACGGGGGTGAACACGCGGCGCTTGTCCGCCATGGCCACGAGCTTCATGCGGCTGCCCACCTTCGCCTCGCCCTCCCACTCCACGACGTAGCTGTCCCAGGTGCGGTGCGACGCGAAGTCCGTCAACGTGCTCCAGACGATGTCCGCGGGCGCTTCGATGAGGAGCCACTCTGTTTCGAGAAGGCGGGCCATGGCTGCGCATCAGGCTACACGGGCCGGTGCCTTCACTGCTAACCGTTTGGAAGTGGCGCGCGGCCACTCCTGACCGTTTGGAAGTGGCGCCTCACTTCCAAACGTTTGGAAGTCATGAGCGGTGGCATCGTCCTCCAAAGAGGACGGTGCCTGCGTGAAACGCTGGCCCGAAAGCTCATCATCTCAAGGGCTTACAGCGCCCCTCTTTGCGCCGCTCTCGCCGATCGTCCTGCAAAGAGGACGAATCGTCCCGCAAAGAGGACGGTCGCCTCGAGCCCGCTCATCCAAGTGCCTGTTTTCGCAGAGGCCCGGAGGCTGGCACGCCACGTGCCTTGGGGCTGCCCAGCCGCTCAATCCAAGCGGCGGGAGCGCATCCCGCGTCTCCAGGAGAAACCTCACATGTTCAAGCTGTTCAAGAGCCAGGAAGTGACGACCGTTGTCCACGAGGGCATGACGCTCGAGCAGGTGCGCCTCGCCATGCTCCAGCTCATGGCCGAGGAGAGCGCCAACCATCACCGCATGGGGCAGCTCTACAACTACGTGGTGGTGAAGAAGCTGGCCGAGAAGGACGGCTACAAGGACGCCCGCGCCTGGTTCAGCCAGCACCTGGTGGACCTGTCCCAGTCAGCCCTGAGCCTGTACGGCAGGGTGGCGAAGAGCTTCAGCGAGCAGCTCACCCGCCACTTCGGCGCCTCGCGCCTGGACCTGCTGCTGACGTACGAGGAGGCGGCGGACCTGGACATCAACCACCAGCAGCCGGGTGACACCCTCATCGAGGTGCCGGTGGACAACGGGCAGGTGGTCTCCCGGCCCTTCTCGGCGTGCACCGCGGAGCAGCTGCGCAAGGCCATCCAGCGCAAGCGCAAGCCGGCCTCCAGCAAGCCGTTGCCTCCGGAGGCCGAGGCGCTGGCGGACCGGTACCGCGAGGCCGTGGCGCGCTACTTCCCGCAGAGCGGGAGCATCCAGGTGCAGGTGCGCAACCACAAGGGCAAGGCGGTGCTGGACTTCACCGGCATTCCGCTGGAGCAGATGAGCCTGCTGGCCGCCGCGCTGTCGGGAGAGCTGCCTCCGCTGAGCGAGGCGCGCAGGTTGGAGAAGCTGGTGCCCCAGGCGTGAGCCGGAGTGCATGAGTGAAGTGGCGGCCCTCTCTCCTTAAAGAGGAGAGGGCCGCGTTCTCCCAGTGGGGGCCTCTCAGCGCGCTTCCGGGGGGGTTGAAGTGGGCGGAGGCTTCTGCGGAGGCGCCAGAGCATGGGTGTAGCAACGGCCCTTGAGGAACAGGTGGCCGTTCTCCTGGCACTCCTCGGCAGTCGTCGAAGGGATCTCCACCCAGCACCCTCCGTTGATGGCCACCTGCTTGCGCCCTGGGCAGCGGCCTTTCCCATCAGGCCGGAGCTGCTCGGCGCGAGGCTCGGGGAGGGACTCCTGAGCAACGGGCTTCTCCTCCGTCGTCTTCGCAGCGGGAGCGTCCCCCACTCCAGCGGTGCCCGCATCCGGCACCTGGACAGCCTCGGGCGGACCCGACACGGGCCGCACGCTCCACAACAGCACCAAGCATCCACCCGCAGCGGCCAGCGCCAACCCCGCCTTCAAGGCCCGCGCATACTTCTGCCGGCTGGGGCGCTCACCCTCGCGCGCCAGGGCCTCCAGCGCCTCGGCCACCTGCGTCGCCGTTCCACGCTTCTCGGGCAACTCCGAGAGCATCCGGAGGATCACCTCCCGAAGGCGCGGCTTCACCCTGGAGTTTCTCTCCAACCGGGGCCGAGGGTCGGGGCTGAAGACATGCCAGCGGCCCTTCTCGTCCTCCTGCGCGTCGATGGGTGGCGGGTACACCCCCATCACCACCCGGTACGCCGTCACCCCCAGCGCGAACAGGTCATCCGCGGGCGACGGCGCGTAGTAGCTGTTCAGATTACGCGCCAGGCCAATCTCGAACCGCCCCGCCTGCACCGACTGGTACGCCGGAGTCCCCGGAGCCAGCGACTGCCACGTGAGCCGCGTCGCCCCCTGGAAGTGCCCCGAGCCGAAGTCGATGAGCACCGGGAAGTTGTCCGACAATCGGACCAACACGTTGTCGCCCTTGACGTCCCGGTGCACGGCGCCCGCGGCATGAAGGGCCTCCAGCGTCCGGGCCACCTGTGCCAGCACCCGGCACACCTCCGAGCCGGAAGGGCGGTGCTGCTCGGCCCAGGCGTACAGCGGCACGCCCTCCACCCACTCCATGGCGAACCAGGGATGTTCGGCGCCAGTGACGACGTGGCGCAGCACTCCACGGTCCAGCAGCCGGGGAACCCCCGGCAGGCTCAGGCGCGAGAGCAGCTCCGCCTCGCGCACCACGCGCGCATCCCACGGGTAACGCGCCATCTTCAGCGCCACGGGGCCCGCCGCCTCCTGCCCCACGCGCACGGCGCGGTACACGGCGCCGTAGGCGCCCTTCCCCTGCAGGGCCTCCACGCGCCAAGGCCCTACCCGAGTGCCTGGACGAAGAGGGTGCGAGGGCTCCTCGGGTGTGTGCGTCATGCCTGGGGCTCGATCCGTGAGCCGCCAGGATACCAGGACCGCTTAGAGTGCGCGGCAGCATGAGCACGGGGCCCTTGCCAGCTGTCATGACGTACTTCGAGCCGCGGCCGGCCCCGGGTGAGGTGCCAGCGCGGCTCTCGAGCCCCTTTGCTCCCGGCCCGCCCCACCCGCTGGCCCGCCGCGCCGCCGAGGAGCTGCGCCTGCGCCTGCGCCGCGGCGAGCTCGCCAGCGGCTTCGCCCTCGACTCGCTCGATGAGCCCGGCCACGGGAAGATGTTCGGCGTGCTCGTCGTCGCCGCGCCGGATGGCCGCATCGGCTACCTGTGCGCGTTCTCCGGCATGCTCGGCGAGCGCTGGCACGTCGAGGGGTTCGCCCCGCCGCTCTTCGACTCCGCCGCCCGCGACGCGTTCTGGCCCGCCGGCCAGGCCGAGCTCTACGCCCTCGAGGACCGACACACCGAGCTGACCGAAGGTGCCGAGCCCGTCGCCCTGCGCGCCCGCCTCGCCGAGCTGACCCAGCGCCACACCGCCGCCCTGGCCCAGCTGCGCACCCGCCACGAGGCCCACCGCCGCCGCCGCCACGAGGCGCGCCAGCACCTGTCCACCCAGGCGGCGCTCCCGGAGGACGAGCGGCGCGCCGCGCTGCATGCGCTCGGCCAGGAGAGCCGCGCCGATGCCGCCGAGCGCCGCCAGCTGGAAGCGGCCCATCAGCAGGAGCGCCAGGCCCTGGAGTCCGCCCTGCGCGCCCTGGACACACGCCGCGCCGAGCTGGAGCACTTCCGCGCCCAGCGCTCGCGCCAGCTCTGGCAGCAGATCGCCCACGCCTACGTCATCCCCAACGCGCGCGGCGAGCAGCGCACCGTGGCCGAACTCTTCGCGCCCGAGCCTCCCCCCGGCGGAGCCGGCGACTGCGCCGCCCCGAAGCTGCTGGCCCTCGCCTACCGCCACCACCTGCGCCCGCTGGCCCTGGCCGAGTTCTGGTGGGGTGCCCCGCCCTTCACCGCAGAGCGGCGCTCCGGCGAGTACTACCCCGCCTGCCACAGCAAGTGCGGCGGCGTGCTGCCGTACATGCTCCAGGGGCTGGACGTCGAACCCGCCCCTGCCCCCGAGCCGGCGCCCAGCCCCGAGCAGCACCTGCGGCTCGTCCACGAGGACTCGTGGCTGCTCGTCATCGACAAGCCCCCGGGCCTGCCACCCTCCCCCGGCCGGCACAGCTCCACGCGAGACTCGGTGCTGGTGCGCCTGCGCCAGCGCTTCCCCGAGCCGCTCACGCTGCTGCCGCTGCATCCCCCCGAGCCCGAGTCCTCCGGGCTGCTGCTCATCGCCCGGGACGCGGAGACCCTGGCCGCGCTGCAGCGCCAGTTCTCCCAGCGCCAGGCCCACAAGCGCTACGCCGCCTGGCTCGAGGGGCCCGTCTCCGGCGACCACGGCCTGCTCGAGCTGCCGCTCCGGGCCGACTTCGAGCACCGCCCCCGCCAGCTCGTGGATCCCCTGCACGGCAAGCCCGCGCTCACCGAGTGGTGGGTGAGCCAGCGCGCCGCCCCCCGCACCCGGGTGACGCTGGTGCCTCTCACCGAGCGGCCCCACCAGCTCCGCGTCCACGCCGCCCACCCCCAGGGCCTGGGCGCTCCCATCGTCGGAGACCGGCTCTACGGGCATGAGGGCCCACGGCTGCTGCTGCACGCCGAAGCTCTGACCTTCACCCACCCACGCACCGGTGAGCGGCTCACGCTCGAAAGCCCGCCCCCCTTCTGAGGCAGTTCCGCCCGGCTAGCACTGCCAGTGTGGGCTGTCAGGGTGAGGACATGGCCCACAGCACGACACAAGACCGAACGTTATCTCTGGCAATACTGCTCGCTGTTCGGGAGAGTGCGGTACGGGCTCACCCTGCTACCGGGCAAGCAAGCACCTGGAGGCTTCCCGGCGGACGCCGTATTACATCCGTACCCGGCCCCTTGTCGTACCCAGTCAGCCTGTCTCATCTTTCAGGGGACAGTCCGAAAACCACTTTGGGAAGAGAGTCACACCATTATTCGCGACCAGAGAACCCCTCGCGGCGGTAGCCGCGACCAGAGAACCAACCGCCGCATCCGCGCCCGCGAAGTCCGCGTGGTGGGCCCGGATGGGGCGCAGCTGGGCGTCATGCCGCTCGAGGCCGCCCTGGACCTGTCCCGCAGCCAGGGGCTCGATCTGGTCGAGATCAGCCCCATGGCCAGTCCACCGGTCTGCAAGATCATGGACTACGGCAAGTTCAAGTACGAGGAGAAGAAGAAGGCCTCCGAGTCCAAGCGCGCCCAGCTCATCGTGCAGCTCAAGGAAGTGAAGCTCCGTCCCAAGACGGAGGAGCACGACTACGAGTTCAAGGTGCGCAACATGCGCCGGTTCATCGAAGAGGGGAACAAGGCCAAGGTCGTCATCCAGTTCCGCGGCCGCGAAATCACCCACCGCGAGCAGGGCACCGTCATTCTGCAGGACGTGCAGAAGGACCTGCAGGACGTGGCCGTGGTGGAGCAGCCGCCGCGCATGGAAGGCCGCTTGATGTTCATGATTCTGGCGCCCACCCCCAAGGTGGCCCAGAAGGCGCGCGAGCAGGCGCGGCAGGCGGCGCTGGGCGCCAAGAACAAGGGCGAGAAGGGCGAGAAGGGCGAGAAGAACGAGAAGGGCGACAAGGCCGAGAAGGGCGACAAGGCCCCGTCGGACAAGCCGGTGGCCGCCAAGGCCCCCGAGGGCGCCGAGGGCGCCGAGAGCCCCGAGCGTTCCGAAAACAGCGCGCGCGAAGAGCCGACCGCGGCGCCCTGAGTCGCGTGAGCCGGGGTGGCGCTCCGGGGCCACCCAGGACGAGCCCCCACCGGGCGGCCCGCTGCGAGGCAGAAATGGCAACGCTCACGGGGGGCCCCTGGACCCCCTCGGCCGGACGTTGCACGATGGGGTAGGAGCGCGGAATGGCGAACAAGCAGCGGGGCCCCTTGCCCCCGGTGATGTCGACCGAGGAGACACGCGTACGGCCCCCCGAGGAGGAGGAGGAGCAGGCTCCCGAGGAGGAGCCTTCCTTCGATCCTCAGCGGGACCAGACGCAGCTCGTCTCGCGCAAGGGGATGCCCGCGCCCGCGCTGGACTGGAGCGCGGACGAGGACGGCACACCCATCATGCCCAGCCTGGCCGCGCCCCAGGACTACCTGGAAGACGCCACGCGCCCCATTCCGCGCAAGACGGCCGCCCGCCCCGCGCTGGAGACCCCCGACGACGCCACGCGCCCCATCCCGCGCAAGACGGCCGCCCGCCCCGCGCTGAAGACGGGGGCCCGGCCCGCGCTGGAGACCCCGGACGACGCCACGCGCCCCATTCCGCGCAAGACGGCCGCCCGGCCCGCGCTGACGGAGGACCCTGACACCACCGGGCCCATTGCCCGCAAGAGCCCTCCGTCCACCCGCACGCCCGCGATTCCCTGGGAGCCCGAGCCAGAGGACGAGATGGCCTACCCCATCACGGCGGCGCAGAGCTCGCGCCCCCCGGTGCTGAGCCCCGCCAACGCCGGGCCGCCTCGCGTGCCGGCGGCGCTCTTCGGCGCGAACACCCAGCCCGGCTACGTGCCGGACAGCCCGCCCGTGCTGGAGCCCGTCACCACCGAGCCGGTGCGCCCGCCCCGGCCCGTGGCCCCTGTCTTCACCCAGCCCAACTACGTCTCGGCTCCGCCCGCCGTGGTGGCGCCCATCGTCACCGCGCCCCACCTCACCCCCAGCGCGCAGATTCCGCAGGGCGCCGAGCCGCCCGGCGAGATCGATCTGCGCACCTCGTTCTCGAACAAGGCCGCGATGATCGCGGACCTGATCAAGGCCACCTTCTCCCGGCGCAGCTACGGCAGGGCGCCCTACCGGCTGCGCATCGACGAGCCGGATGGCCCCAGCACCGGCGGCGGGCGCCAGGCCCGGCAGCCCATCTCGCTGGTCACCACGCTGGAGTCCTCCCCCGCCGTCGTCTGTGGCTGGGTGGACGTGGCCAAGAAAGAGTCCCAGCTGCGCAGCTATGGCGTGGTGACCAAGCGCCACAAGAACCGCTACGGCGCCGACCTGGACATCACCGAAGAGGAGTACGAGGGGTTCCTCAACGAGCTGGTGGACACCCTGTTCTACGGCGGCATCAAGATCCTGGTGCAGGTGCCGGACGAGCCGGATCCGCACCAGCAGCAGGTGGCGCAGACCGGGGGCCAGCCGCAGTCCAGGGGCGGCCGCTCGGGCCTGGGCACGTTCCTGCTGCTGACGCTGACGTTCGCCCTGGGCGTGGGCGCGGGGTTGAACTCCGAGCGCTTCGCCCCTCTCATCGAGCAGCTCAAGGCCCTCATCGGCCAGCGCTGAGCCTATGCCCACGCGGTACACCCGAACCCTGTTCGTCTGCGCCTGGGCGCTGCTGGTGGCGGGGTGTCCCCGGCCCACGCGCGCCCCTGTCACCCGGGCGGAGGACGCGCTCGTCGCCGTCTCGCAGCCGCTGGAGCTGAAGGATGATGGCTCCCCCGCCGCGCTGCGCGTGGCCATCGCCGAGAGCCTCACGTGGCTGGCCACCCGGGCCCCGGAGGACCGCTTCACCTTCGGCCCGCGCCAGGTCACCGCCGCGGAGCTGCGCGGCGCCCTGGAGCGCCTGCACTCGCGCCTCACCGACGGGCTGAGCCCCGCGGAGCTCTCCGCGCGGGTGCTCGAGCAGTTCGAGCCGCTGGAGTCCGCGGGCGGCGACGATGGGCGGGTGCTCTTCACCGGCTATTACGAGCCGGTGATCGACGCCAGCCTGACGCGCACGGGCGAGTACGCCACGCCCATCCTCGGGCCGCCGGAGGACTTGATCGAAGTGCCCCTGGAGCGCTTCGCCGAGCGCTTCAAGGCGGAGAAGGTGTTCGGGCGGCTGGAGGGGCGGCGGCTGGTGCCGTACTGGAACCGCGCGGAGATCCGCGGCGGGAAGCTGGAGGGCCGCAAGCTGGAGCTGGCCTGGGCCAAGGACCCGGTGGCGCTGTTCTTCGTGGAGGTGCAGGGCAGCGGAGTGCTGCGGCTGCCGGACGGCACCGAGCGGCGCATCGGCTACGCGGCCTCGAACGGGCGGCCCTACCGCAGCATCGGCTCGCTGCTCATCCAGGAGGGCGTCATCCCCCGCGAGGCCATGTCCATGCAGGCGCTGCGCACGTGGCTGGCGCAGAACCCCTCGCAGTGCAACCGGGTGCTGGAGTTCAACGAGTCCTATGTCTTCTTCCGCTTCCTGGACACGGCGGCGCAGGGCTCGCTGGGCAGGCCGGTGACGCCGGGCCGCTCCATCGCCACCGACGCGCGGCTGTTCCCCAGGGGCGCGCTGGCCTTCATCCAGACGGAGTACCCCGTGGCGGTGCCGGGCGGCGCGGTGGAGTGGAGGCCGCTGTCGCGCTTCGTGCTCAACCAGGACACCGGCGGCGCCATCCGCGGCGCGGGCCGGGTGGACGTCTTCTGGGGCCGGGGGCCCGAGGCGGAGCTGGCCGCGGGGATGATGAAGCAGAAGGGGCGGCTGCTCTTTCTCGTGCCGCGTGCACCGGCCCGCTGAGGCGATATCCTTGGGCTCATGCCCATCCCCGCCTCGCAGTGTCCCCACCTGGGTGCCGAGTACAACCCGCTCTCGGGCCCGCACCTGGAGAACCCCTTCCCGTTCTTCGCGCGGCTGCGCAAGGAAGCCCCCGTCACCTTCAACCCCATGTTCAACGCGTGGCTCATCAGCCGCTACGAGGACATCAACGAGGTGCTGCGCAACCCCGGCAGCTACTCCTCGGTGGGCGTCATCGCCAGCACGGGGGACCTGACACCCGAGGCGGCCGCCATCCTCGGGCCGGGGCCCATCATCGAGGACAGCCCGCTCAACAGCGATCCGCCCGCGCACACCCGCCTGCGCCGGCTGCTGCAGCCCGCCTTCACCCCCGCGCGCGTCAACCGCCAGGAGCCCCTCATCCGGCAGATCGCCGATGAGCTGATCGACGCCTTCATCAAGGACGGCAAGGCGGACCTGTTCCAGCAGTTCAACTACACCTTCCCCCTGCGCGTCATCCTCACCATGCTGGGCATCCCCCAGGAGGACACGCCGCAGGTGAAGGTGTGGGTCACCCACCTGTTCGGGCTGCTGTTCGGCAGGATTCCCCCGGAGGTGCAGCCCGTCTTCGCGCGCAGCGTGGTGGAGTACCGCGCCTACTGCAAGAAGCTCATCGAGGACCGCCAGCGCAACCCGCGCGAGGACCTGACGAGCTACTTCGTGCACGCCGAGCCCACGGGAGACGCGTTCACCATGGCGGAGGTCATCTCGCTGGTGTCCGGCTCGATCATCGCCGCGGCGCACGAGACGACCGCAGCGCTGCTGAGCATCACCCTCAAGCAGCTGCTAGAGGTGCCCGAGCGCTGGCAGCAGCTGCGTGAGAACCCCACGCTCATCCCCAAGGCGGTGGAGGAGTGCTCGCGCCGCGAGTCGGTGTCCCACTACATGATCCGCACCGCCATCGAGGACGTGACGGTGGGCGACGTGCTGCTGCCCAAGGGCTCGCGGCTGATGCTGCTCTACAGCTCGGCCAACCATGACGAGAGCCAGGTGAAGGACCCCGAGAAGTACGATCTCACCCGGCAGAACGCGCCCAACTTCACCTGGGGCCGCGGGCTGCACTTCTGCCTGGGCGCGCAGCTGGCCCGGCTGGAGGCGAAGGTGGCGCTCGAGCAGCTCATCTCGCGCATCCCCGAGATGCGCCTGGTGCCCAACCAGGACGTGGGCTACCAGCAGGACCTGCCGCTGCTGCGCAGCGTGCGCCGGCTGCAGGTGGAGTGGCCTACGCGGGCCCGGTGAGGCGCAGCGCCAGCTGGTACAGCTCCTGGTGGTTGAAGGGCTTGCGCAGCTCCGTCAGCAGCGGGCCCGCGCCAAACTCGCGCGTCAGGTCCTCCCACGAGTAGTCCGTGTAGGCCGAGCAGATGACCACCGGCACCGTGGCCGTCAGCTTGCGGATCTCCCGCAGCGTCTCCACGCCGCTCCAGCCCGGCGGCATCAGGTAGTCCAGGAACACCAGCGCGTACGGGCGCCCCGTATCCAGCGCCTGGCGCACCTTGGCCAGCCCCTCGCGCCCCTGGAAGGCCGAGTCCACCTCGAACACCACCTGGCTCAATCCCAGGGGGGGCGTCGAGGTGACGCCGAACAGCTCATCCTCCAGCTGCGCCAGCTCCTGGAGGCTGGACTTGCGCTCGGGGCTGAGCACCCGGCGGAAGTCCTTGTGAATGGCCTCCGAGTCGTCGATGACCAGGATGCGCCTGTTGCTCACCTGCTCGCTCACGGTGCACCTTCAGTGGAATGGAGGGGCAGCTCCAACACGAAGCGCGCCCCCTGCCCGGGCCCGTCGCTGTGGACAGCCAACGTGCCACCTAATTCCCGGGCTGCCAATGCGCTCGCGTGCAGTCCGAAGCCGTGCCCCTGCTCGCGGGTAGAGAAGCCATACTGGAAGATTCTCGTGAGCAGCTCCGGCGCGATGCCCCCCCCGGTGTCTCGCACCTCCAGGCGGGCCCGGTCCGCGCCAGGCCGCGACAGCGTCAACGTCAGGCGCCGCTTGGCCTCGGGCACCTCGTCCATGGCGTACTTGGCGTTGCTGATGAGGTTGATGAGGATCATCAGCACCTTGTGCCGCTCTGTCTTGACGGGCGGCAGGGGCTCTAGCACGCGCTCGACGATGACGTGGTGGCGCGCGAGGGCCACCTCGTTGATGCGCACCGCCTCGTCAATCAGCTCCTCGAGCACCACGGGCTGGCGCACCTGCGAGTGCCGGGCATAGCCCTGCTGCAGCTTGACGATGGTGCCGATGTGCTCGGTGTACCGGCCCACGTCATCGAGCAGCAGCCGCAGCTCCTGGTGCTCGTCCTTCATGTGGGTGCCCAGCTGGTTGAGGAAGGGGAGAATCTTGCGCCCCTTCTCGTCCTCGGTGAGGAAGGGGCCCAGGCGGGCGCGGTTGTCCTCGAGCATGCTGGCCACGCGGGTGACGTGCTCCAGCTTGAGCCCCGCCAGGCGCTCCTTGGCCAGCATCGCCGAGGTGCTGACGCTGTTGAGCACGTTGCCCACGTTGTGCAGCACGTTGGTGGCCACCTCCGCCATGCCCGCGCGCCGCGCCGCCTCCACCAGCTGGGACTGCACCTCCTTCAGCTCGCGGGTGCGCGCCTCGATGCGCTGCTCCAGCTCGCGCAGCACCCAGAACACGATGACCAGCTCCAGCAGCAGCGAGGCCAGGCCGAACACCAGCACATACCGCGCCGCGGACAGGGCCGCCGAGGACACCTCGCGCTCGGGCAACACGGTGACGAAGTTCCACCCCGGGCCGCTCAGCCGCGCCACCGCCAGGTACTCCTCGTGCTCGGGCAACTGCACCACCGTCTGCCCCGGGGACCGGCCCTTCACCCGCTCGAAGAGCGCGCGCAGGTGGGCTCGCTGCTCGGCGGTGCCAAAGTCGCTGGGCGTGCTCCCGGGCGCTCCAGCTCCGAGGATGTTGTAGGGCGCCTTGCCGCTCTCCACCCGCATCTGGGGGTGGGCGATGAGCTGCCCATCGTCCCGGAAGATGAGGTTGTAGGCCCCGGGCAGGTGCTCGCTGACGGTGCGCGCCATCAGCTCGTCCAGCAGCACGTTATGCCCCACCGAGGCCACGTGGCGCCCGTCCACGTCCAGCGGAGTGGTGACCGACACCATCCACTTCCCCGAGGGCGCGTCCTCGAAGATGCCGGTCCACACCGTCTGGCGCCCGGGGTTGTTCTGGGGCAGCGTCTGGGTGAAGTACTCGAAGTCGGTGACGCGGAAGGTGGGCTCGGCGTTCAGCACCCAGTTGGGATCCCCGGGCCAGTAGACGATGTCGGCCCCCTCGGGCAGCAGCACATACGTGTCCATGAAGCGCAGCTGGAACGCGGGGCCGAACTGAGTCACCACCTCGTGCGCGGCGAGCAGCCGGCGGCGGAAGTCCTCGTCGTCCTTCGCGCCCCGGGGCACGAAGGCGCCCGCCATGCGCGTGCCGTCGAAGCCCTCGGCCCGGCTGCGAATCGTTCCATCCGGCAGCCGGGAGAACAGGCTGTCGAAGCGCGCGGTGGGCTCCTGCTGGCGCCAGGCGCGGATGCGCTCCTCCAGGGCCTTGTTGAGCACGGCGTGGTTGTCCTGCGCCAGCAGGAACACGGACTGCTCGCGCTGGGCGCGCTCGCTCACGTGCTGCGCCAGCTGCGACAGGGTGCTGTCGCGCATCAGGCGGAAGATGTGCAGGTAGCTGATGAGCGTCGTCAGCACGATGACGAGCGCGATGCGCACCCCCATCTTGAGGAGCGACGCGCGTGCCACAGAGGCTTGTGGGAGTTGACTCACGCAACCTCCTGCACGCCGGGTGGGTGACTCACTCGCCTCTTACCAGCGGCGCCAGGATTTCCTTCCAATGCGTGAAGAGCGAAAAGTGGCCCCCACCCGGAAGGAAGTGGGGCACCGCCCGGGGTATACGTGAGGCAAGGTAGCGCCCCATCTGCGGCGGTACGATGGTGTCTCCCTCCCAGTACCAGAGGTGCACCTCGGGGCGGATCTCCTCCAGGGCAAACCCCCAGGGGGAGACCAGGATGGAGGCTTCGCGGCGCATGCCACTCACCCCCTGGCGGGTGGCCTCCAGGCGGTAGCCCTGCACCTGAGCGGCGATGATGGGATCCGACAGGATGGCGCGGTCCGCGGCCGAGCAGTGAGCCATGAGGCCCGCCAGCGCGCGGCGGGGGTTCTTTCGCACCGTGCGGTCATGCATGGCCATGAGGGGGTGCAGCAGCCACTCGGGCCAGGCCGCCAGCGCGTAGGCGTTGCGGTAGTCGCGGTTGACGCCCTCCGCGGCCTTGGGCCGATCGAAGGGCGCGGCTCCGGCGACGATGGCGGCGCGGGTGACGCGCTCGCCCAGCTGCCACGCGGTGACGGCCACGTACGGGCCTCCGGCGGACACCCCGGCCAGGGCGAAGCGGCCCACGCCCAGCATGTTGGCCAGCTGGTCGATGTCCCGGGGAAAGTGCTTCAGCGTGCGGTCCGGCTGGTAGTCGGACAGGCCATAGCCGGGCCGGTCCGGGACGATCAGCCGCACGCCCAGGTTGTAGGTGAGCCGCTCGTCCGGGTGGCGCATGTAGCGCGAGCCCGGGTTGCCGTGAATGAAGATGACGGGCTCGCCCGCCGGGTCTCCATACTCGGCGAAGCCCAGCCTCCGTCCGTCCTCGAGGCGAATGGAGCCCTCTCTCAAGGGCATCATCGGCATACGCATGGGCTCACGCCTCCATGGGGCTGGAGCGCTCGGCGATCCACCGGGTAATGGCGGGCCAGACCTTCGCCGGGCTCTTGCTCGAGGCCGACAGGCCGATGTGGCCCACCGGGAAGCGCATCGTCTGTGCGTCGCTGGAGCCCACCAGGCCCGGCAGCGGCTCGCTCATGGGAGGCATGGCGATGACGTCCTGGTCGGCGATGATGTTGAGCAGCGAGCCGCGGATGCGCCTGAGGTCCACGCGCTGGCCGCCCACCTCCATCTTCCCCTGGCAGAAGAGGTTCTGCTGGTAGCAGTCCTTGATGTACTGGCGGTACACCTCGCCGGGGAAGGGCACGGCGTCGGCGCCCCAGCGCTCCATGGCGAGGAAGGTGGTGACGAACTCGGGCTCGTCGATGTGGCGGCACACGTCCAGCCAGCGGGTGAAGCGCTGCACGGGGGCGGCGGCGAAGAAGCCACTCTCCAGCACGCGCGAGGGGATGTTGCCGTACGCATCCACCAGCGAGTCCACGTCGAAGTTCTGCGGCTGCGTCCACAGCGAGTACACGCCGCCATGGCTGAAGTCCACCGGGGTGGCCTGGGCCACGAAGTTGCGCACGCCCTCGGGGTACAGGCTGTTGTAGGCCAGCGCCAGCGTGCCGCCCATGCAGTAGCCGTACAGGGTGAGCGAGTCGCTGTTGCTGGTGCGCAGCGTCCAGCGCACCGCGTTTCGCACCAGAGCGCCCAGCAGCTCCTCCCACGAGAGGTGCTGCTCGTCCGGCCCGGCGATGCCCCAGTCGATGACGTAGACGTCGAAGCCCTCGCGCGTCAGGTGCTCGATGAGGCTGCGGCCGGGCAGGAAGTCCAGGATGTACCAGCGGTTGATCAGCGAGTACGAGAAGAGAATGGGCGTGCGGTAGCGGCGCTGGGGCGAGGCGTAGCGCAACAGCCGCATGGCGCCGCGCGTGTACACCACGGTGTGCGGCGTGGGGCTGACGGGCGGCTCTCTCACGCCCGAGGCCCGCTCGATGATGGGGCGCAGGTACGGATAGGGGTTGAGGGGCCGATCCTGCAGGGCCTGCGCGAGCGCCCGCGAGAGCTCGACCTGGCCCGAGACGAAGGAGCGGAAGCGCTTGAAGGTGTTGGGCGACATGAAGGCTCTCTACGGGCTCAGGTGCCGTGCCGGCGGGACATGGGCTCGGCGGCGGGAGCCTCGCGCGGACGGCGCTCGGCCTGCCCGGGCCGCTGCTGACGCTCCAGCAGGTCCACCACCAGCTCGATCTGCGAGCCCAGCGCCTCGACCTGGTTGTTGAGCTGGCGCAGCTGATCCCTCAGCGCCTCCACCTCGGAGGCCGCCGGCAGCCGCAGCGCCAGCAGCGCCCGCTCCTGCAGCGCATGGCGGCGGATGCGCAGGTTGAAGCTCCGGCGCATCAGCCCGCCGCTGAAGCGCAGCCAGGTGGGGCTCTCGCTCAGCCGGGCGCTGACCTTCGTCAGGCCCCGCTCGGCCTTGGTGAAGACCCGGCCGGTGCGCGTCTCGGGGCTGGTGAGGCGCCCCACGAGCTTGAGGCCTCGGGCCAGCAGCCCCTTGGAGGCAGGAGGTGAATCAGTGCTCATGTTGGGCAATCTACCCAATTGCCGGGCCGCGTACGCCCCCCGTCACGCAAGCGCTACACCGTCAGTAGCAGTTGGACCCGGCCTCTCAACGCAGTGTGACTTATCCAACCTTTGCTCCCATGGCATGGTGCGCCCGCCGCGCCGCTGTGTGCTGGCGCCCAGAACCGCTCGTGAACTCTTCATCTTCGCTCCGTATCGTCCCGCTGTCCGTTTGCCTGGTGCTCGCGGTTGCCTGCCGTGACTCCGCACCGCCCACCCCCGCCGCCCCGGCCGTGCCGCCCCGGGTTTCCTCCGAGGGCCAGGGCACGCCGTTCGACTTGGGCGAGGTGGTGCGCCGTGTTCACTTCGCCTACCGGGCCGACGGTGACGGCTGGACGGCGAGCGACGGCACCTGGACCGCGCGCGCCACCGCCGAGGGGCTCACCTTCACCCCGCGCCACTCCCTGAAGCCCGCGCCGCGGGCCAGCCGTCCGGAGCCGCGCACGCGCCGCGCCGAGCCGGAGTCCGCCGAACATGTCCTTACGGGTAGGCCCGTCACCTTCGGCACGCCCGTGCTGTCGCGGGGCGGCAGCCGGCTGGAGCTGCCGGCCGGGCGCGGCACGGTGAGCCGGGAGGGCTCGCTCGCCTGGGCCCGGGGCGAGGTGGAGGAGCAGCTGCACAACAGCGAGGCCGGGGTGGAGCAGCGCCTGCGCTTCACGCGTGCGCCCCGGGGCGAGGGAGCGCTGAGCCTCCGGGTGCCGGTGCGTGGCCTGCCGCTGGTGGCGCAGACGGACAGCGGCGTTCACTTCGCCGACGAGACGGGGCTGGGGGTGCGCTATGGCGGAGCCACCTGGACGGACGCCGCGGGCAAGAGCACGCCGCTGCGCGCCCGCGCGGTGGAGGGCGCGGTGGAGCTGCAGGTGCCCGCCGAGCTGCTGCGCGCCTCCTCCTTCCCTGCCCTGCTGGCCGTGGGCGTCGGGCCCGAGATTGGCCTGGATCAGCCGGTGACCACCCCGGGCTCTGGCATCCAGACCCAGCCCGAGGTCGCCTCCAACGGCACGGACTACCTGGTGGTCTGGGAGGACGAGCGCAACGGGCCCAACGCGGACATCTACGGCGCCCGGGTGAGCGCGTCCGGCGTGCTGCTGGACCCGCTGGGCTTCGCCATCAGCACCGAGAACAACTCGCAGGAGAACCCCGCGGTGATCTTCGATGGGACGAACTACTTCGTCGTCTGGGAGGATGGGCGCGCTGGCGGCGTCCACATCTACGGCGCCCGGGTGAGCCCCAGCGGCACGGTGTTGGATCCCACCGGCCTGGCCATCTCCACCACCACGGCCTTCAACCAGCGCATGTACAACCCGGCGGTGGCGTTCGACGGGACGAACTACCTGGTCGTCTGGAACGAGCAGTCCGGCTTCACGGGCCCCATGGACATGTATGGGACGTTCGTGAGCGGCGCGGGCGTGGCGTTCGGCAGCTTCTACGTCTCCGTCGATTTCGGAGACCAGACCCATGCGGCGCTGGCCTTCGATGGCACCAACTACCTGGCCGCCTGGATGGACACCCGGGTGAACAACAGCCCCGACATCCGCGCCACGCGCATCACTCCGGCGGGCACGCTGTTGGACCCCGGCGGCTTCGTGATGAGCCCCAACACCCTGCCGAAGTACGGGCCCGCGTTGGCCTTCAACGGGACGAACTACCTGGTCGCCTGGGCCGAGTACCGCGCCCCGCAGTTCGACATCTACGGCGCCCGCGTCACTCCGGCCGGCACCGTGCTGGATGCCGCGGGCCTGGTGCTCTTCCAGGGAACGCACAGCCAGGACTACCCCCAGCTCGTCGCACGAGGCACCGAGTACCTGATGACCTGGATCGACTACCGCTCCGGCAACGCGGACATCTACGCCTCGCGGGTGAGCGCGGCGGGCACGCTGCTGGACGGCCAGGGCGTCGCGCTGGTGGTGGCCCCTGACTACCAGACCCTGCCCTCGGTGGCCTCCAACGGCACCGGCTACCTGGTGGCCTGGCAGGACCCGCGCACCACGGACATCTACGCGGGCCGCATGAACCTGACCGGTGGGGTGCTCGATCCGAACGGGTTCATGATCAGCCCCGCGCCCAACAGCGAGCAGGAAGTGGCCATGGCGTTCGACGGGACGAACCACCTGGTGGTCTGGCAGGACAACCGCGGCCAGTCGGTGGACCTCTACGGCATCCGGGTGAGCGCCAACGGCACGGTGCTGGATCCCTCGGCCTTCGTCATCTCCAACGCCATGGGCAACCAGCTGCTGCCCTCGGTGGCGTTCGACGGCACCAACTACCTGGTCGCCTGGCAGGACTCGCGCGTGAGCGCCTACGACGTCTACGCGGCGCGAGTGACGCCAGCGGGCACGGTGCTGGACCCCAACGGCATCCTGCTGTGCGATCGCAGCTCCTGGCAGCAGCGCCCCAAGGTGGCGTTCGACGGCATCAACTCCCTGGTCGTCTGGTCGAGCAGCGACGCGAACTACACGCTCATCGGCACGCGGGTGAGCAAGGCCGGAGCGGTGCTGGATCCCGCGTTCATCACCATCAGCTCGGGCCCGCTGGGCATCCTGGACTACTCGCTGGGCTTCGATGGGACGAACTACCTGGCGGTCTGGACCGATGGGCGCAACAACGCTGGCATCTCGGAAATCTACGGCGCGCGGATCAGCCGCTCCGGCGCGGTGCTGGATCCGACGGGCATCGCCATCACGGCCGATCCGCAGCAGCAGTCCCAGCCGGTCCTCGGGTTCGATGGCACCAACTACCTGGTCGTCTACCGGGACTTGCAGACCCACCACATGGTGGCCCGGCGGCTGTCGCGCTCGGGGGCCGTGCTCGACGCGACGCCCATCCCCATCGCGGTGTCGAACATGGTCGAGCAGTACCCTTCCGTCACCTTCGACGGCACGGACTTCCTGCTGGTGTGGCAGCGCCACCTGAACTTCTACACGCGCGACATCTATGGCGGGCGGGTCAGCCGCGCGGGCGTGCCGAAGGATGGAGGCGGGTTCCCCATCTCGACAGGCCCGAATGATGACGGCCTGCCGGCCGTCATCAGCTCGTCCGCGGGCAACTCGCTGGTGGTGTACCAGTCGAGGGATCCGGCGCAGGGCCCGGGCCTCTACCGGATGAAGGCGCGGCGGCTCAGCATGACGTCCAACCCGCCCACGGCGAGCTCCAGCAGCGTGACGACGCCCGAGGACGTGGCCGCCACGGTGGTGCTGTCCGCCAGCGACCCGGACAATGATCCGCTGAGCTACACCGTCTCGACGCCCGCGCGCGGCACGCTGACGGGCACCGCGCCCAACCTCACGTACACGCCGGCCGCCAACTACCACGGCCCCGACAGCTTCACCTTCACGGTGTCCGATGGGACGGCCACGTCCGCGCCCGCCACGGTGTCCATCACCGTGACGCCGGTGGCGGATGTGCCGGTGGCGAGCGCCCAGTCGGTGCAGACGCTGGAGGACTCGCCGAAGGCGCTGACGCTCACGGGCACGGATGCGGACGCGGACGAGCTGAGCTTCACGGTGGCAACGGGCCCGAGCCACGGCACGCTGACGGGTACGGCGCCCAACCTCATCTATACGCCCGCGCAGGACTACCACGGGCCCGACAGCTTCACCTTCACGGCCTCGGACGGGCAGAACACGTCCCCGCCGGGCACGGTGTCCATCACCGTGACGTCTCGGAACGATCTGCCCATGGGCACCGAGCAGTCGCTCACCACGAACGAGGACGTGGCGCTGCCGCTGGTGCTCACGGGCTCGGACGTGGACGGAGATGCGCTGACCTTCACCGTCACCTCGGGCCCCGCGCACGGCACGCTGACGGGCAGCGCGCCCAACCTCACGTACACGCCCGCGCAGGACTACCACGGGCCCGACAGCTTCACCTTCAGGGTGTCCGACGCTCAGGCCACTTCGGTCCCGGCCATGGTGTCCATCTCGGTCACCCCGCGCAACGACGCGCCCATGGCCACGGCCCGCTCGCTCACGGTGGATGAGGACAGCTCCGCCGCGGTGACGCTCGCGGGCACGGACGTGGAGGGAGATCGCCTGAGCTTCACCGTGGCCTCGACTCCGGCGCACGGCACGCTGACCGGCATCGCGCCCAACCTCACCTACCGGCCGGCCGCCAACTACAACGGGCCCGACAGCTTCACCTTCACGGTGTCCGATGGTCAGGCCGCCTCGGCCCCGGCCACGGTGTCCATCTCCGTCACCGCGCGCAACGACGCGCCCGTGGCCAGTGCGCTCTCCGTCACCACGGACGAGGACACGCCGCTGTCCGTCACGCTCGCGGGCACGGACCTCGACGCGGACACCCTCACCTTCACGGTGCTCGGCAACCCGGGCCACGGCACGCTCACGGGCACGGCGCCGAACCTCACGTACACGCCCGCGGCCAACTACCACGGGGGGGACAGCTTCACCTTCACCGTCTCGGACGGCCAGGCCACGTCGGCCCCGGCCACCGTCTCCATCGTGGTCGCCCCCGTGAATGATGCGCCGGTCGCGAATGTCCTGGGGCTCAACACGCCCGAGGACACCGCCATCCCGGTCTCACTCTCGGGCACGGACGCGGAGGGCTCCCGGCTCACCTTCACCGTCAGCACTCAGCCGCTGCACGGCACGCTGACGGGCACGGTGCCTCACCTCACGTACACGCCAGCGCCCGACTTCACCGGTGCCGACAGCTTCAGCTTCACCGTGTCGGATGGCCAGCTCACCTCGGCCCGGGCCTTCGTGTCGATCTCCGTCGGCGCGAGCAACGACGCGCCCGTGGCCCTGGCGGGCAGCGTGACGCTGGAGGAGGACACCAGCACCTCCGTGGTGCTCACCGGCACGGATGCGGACGGAGACCCCCTCACCTATACGGTGGCCACCCGCCCGGGCCACGGCACGCTGACGGGCACCGCGCCCAACCTCACGTACACGGCCACGCCGGGCTACGAAGGCCCGGACAGCTTCACCTTCACCGTCTCGGACGGCCAGGCCACTTCGGCTCCGGCGATTGTGTCGGTCTCCGTGCTGCCGGGCAATGACGCCCCGGTGGCCGAGCCCCTGGCGCTCACCGTGGCCGCGGGCCATCCCACGTCCCTGTTCCTCTCGGGCCGGGATGAGGATGGAGATGAGCTCACCTTCGCCATCGTCACCGCCCCGGACGTGGGCAAGCTCACCGGGACGCCGCCCGACCTGGTCTACACCGCGCCGCCCAGCTTCCGAGGCACGGCGCGCTTCGCATTCTCGGTTAGCGATGGGCAGGCATCGTCCCAGGCGGAGGCGGTGCTCACCGTCGTGAAGAAGGGCCTCACGGTGAGCGCGGCGGTGGACTCGCGGCGCCCGGCCGAGCGTCAGCCGGTGCGCTTCTACGCCAACGCGGTGGACGAGGCGGGAGCGCCCATCACCCTCACCTGGGACTTCGGAGCTGGGAAGACCTCGAGCGAGGAATTGCCGCTGCACACCTTCTCGGCGCCGGGCGTCTATGACGTGCGGCTCAAGGCCACCACGGCGACGGAGGAGGCCACCGCCATGCTCCGCCTGCGGGTGCGCGGCTTCGCCCCCATCGCCATCACGCCGAACGCCCCGGCCACCCGGACGCTCACCAGCGAGGAGGGCGCGGTGCTCAGCTTCCGCGTCGACGCGGCTCAGCCGGGGCTCACCTACTCCTGGGACTTCGGAGACGGCACCGCCGCCACCACCGGAGCCACCGCGTCGCACGAGTGGGACGATGAAGGGCGCTTCACCCTGCGGGTTACCGCCTCGGATGGCAGTGGCACGCGCTGGGTGGCCACGCGCTCCATCCTCATCGTCAACGCGCCGCCCGTGCCGCTGCCGCAGTCGGCGCTGGCCGTGCGAGTGAATGAGCCGGTGTCCGTGCAGCTCGCGGGCTCGGATGCCGCGGGTGCGAAGGATCCGCTCCAGTGGGAGCTGATCAGCGGCGAAGGCACGCTCTCCCCCAGCGGCCAGTTCCGCTGGACGCCTACGCAGCCAGGGCTGGCCACCTTCGTCGCCACGGTAACCGACGGTGACGGCGGAGAGGCGCGGCTGGCCTTCCAGGTGGCGGCGGACAGTCCTCCGCCCGTCCAGCCGGAGCTGCCGCCCGAGTCAGGCTGCGGCTGCGGCGCGGGCTCCAGCGGGGCCTCCGGCGCGCTGGGGCTGGGGTTGCTGCTGGCGCTCCTGGCCTTCTCGCGCAGGGTGCTCGGCTAGAGGCACCGTATCCGCCGCGGCCCCGGGGCAAGCAACCTGGGCCGCGGGGGCTCGCCCCGTCGCCTGCCTATCCCTGAAGCGCTCATGGCTCCCCGGGTGCGCGGATTGTCGAAGCGCCGCCGGCTCCACACCGTTCTCGCGACGACAAAACGCGTTCGGAGAGACCATGAAAAAGATTCTGGGGGCCATCGCGGCCGCGATGGTGTTGTGCGCGGGATGCGCGCATAACAAGGAGAAGACGGCGCAAACAGAGGTGCCGTCTTCGCCACAGGCTTCGGTGGAGAGCAGCGGCCAGGGCCAGTGGGCCGGCTCGGGAGCATTGGCCGGCTATCAGTGCGAGGTCATCAGCACCGGCGGCTCCGGAGCGGCAGGCTCGGGGACGACGCAGAGCCAGCCCAGCGCCTCGGTGACGACGGGCTCCGCGCTGCAGCAGTCCGAGTGCCCGGCGGGCGAGGCTTCGGCCAGCGCGGTCCAGGACAACGCCCTGAGCGGCTCGGCCTCGGCGGGTGCGGCCGTCAACGGCGAGCGCACCGCGGAGTGGCCGCCTGAAGTGCTGGGAGACACCACCATCGGCGGTGCGGACACGCAGGACGACGCCATCGGCGGCTCGGCCTCGGAAGACCTCGCCATCGGCGGCTCGGCTTCCCAGGACATCGCGGTGGGCGGCTCGGCCTCGGCGGGTGCGGCCGCCAACGACGAGCGCGCCGCGGAGTGGCCGCCTGAAGTGCTCGGAGACACCACTCTCGGCGGTGCGAATACGCAGGACGACGCCATTGGCGGCTCGGCCTCGGAAGACCTGGCCATCGGCGGCTCGGCTTCCCAGAACGCCAACACGGGCGGCTCGGCCAACCAGAATGCCGCTCAGGGCGGCGCGGCCACGGAGGAAGATCTGGCCATCGGCGGCTCGCCCTCGGAAGACGCGGCTGTCGAGGGCACGGGCACGGGCAGCGCTGACGGCGGTGGCGGGTGAGCCCTGTGCACTCCGCTCACGCGGTGTGCCTTCTGTTGTTCGTGACGCTCGTCGCCCCCTCGGTTGAGGCGGGCGGCGGGCGTCCCGCTGCTTCATGGCTCTCCACGCTCCAGCCACGAGTCGAGGAGGCAGCGAGAAGCTTCGACGGCGAGCTCTCCCTCTACGTGCTCGATGTCGAATCAGGCGAGGCGTACGGCCACGACGCCGACACGCCCACGTACCTCTCCTCGGCGATCAAGCTCGCCGTGATGCTCGAGGTGCTGCACCAGGTGGACCACAAGCAGCTGACCTGGGAAGAGCGGCTCGAGTTCGGCCCCGACAACATCCGGGATGGAATGCACCGGCTCGGGGGGACGCGGCCGGGCGAGCGGCTCTCGGTGGCGACGCTGCTCGAGTACATGATGGCCGACAGCGACAACGCCGCCGCGGATCTCCTCATCCAGCGCGTGGGCGTGGAGCGCGTGCAGGCGCAGCTCGCCGCCCGAGGCATCCAGGCAGGCCCGATCTCCTCACTGCTGGAGGAGCGCCGCCGCATCTATTCGAAGCTGGACCCCCGGGCCAAGGCCCTTTCTCCGAGCCAGATCCGCTCGCTGGGCGAGCACGACTCCCTGGGCTCACGGGCCCGGTTCCTCTCGCGGATGTGGGAGAACGCGCCCACCTGGAACGGGCGGGATCTCGACCGGGCCTTCGCGGCCTACTACGCGGAGCAGGTGAACTCCGCTTCCATGAAGGAGATGGGCCAGCTGCTCAGGCAGGTCGCCCGCTGCGAGGGCCTGAGCGCGGAGAGCTGCGCGCGGGCGCGTACGCTCATGCACTCCTGCCGCACGGGGCGAGGCCGGATCGCCGCCGGGCTGCCGGGCACGGCGAAGTGGGAGCACAAGACAGGCACCCAGCATCGGCGCGCGTGCGACCTGGGCATCGTCGAGCTCCAACCCGGCCGTCCCGTCGTGATCGCCGCGTGCACGCGGAACTTCTGGCGTGTCGCGGATGCGGAGCGCCTGCTCGCGAAGCTGGGCGCCCTCATCTCTCAAGCCCACCCGCGGTGAGACACGGCGGCCCGGTAAGGCCCTTGTCAGGATCGGACCGGCCCGAGCGTCCGTGCCACTCAGGAACTCCGTCGTCGGTCCGTGGGGACATCCGTCCCACCGGGTTCCGCATTGCGGGGCTCCTTGCTGGCCAAGCCCCAGACATGGGTGGGGTTCGAATCCCCGAGGAGCCCTCGGAGGACCGGCGCTCTTGGGGCGCACCGCGAGGCGGGCCATGCGGGTGAAGAGCCCCCGCCCGCCGACCGGGGTCCTCCGAGGGCTTCGTTGCCTTCTGGAAGGAACACACCGATGAACGACGCAACCCTCGTGATGGCTCTGCCGCTGGTGCTGCTGGTGCTTCGGGCGCTGGTGCGCAAGGCGGTGGTGCCCGAGGGCTCCGCCGCCCTGCTCTACCGGCAGGGGCGCTACACGCGCACGCTGGGCTCGGGGCCGCACTGGCTCTGGCGCCTGGGCAGCCGCGTGGAGCTGGTGGACCTGCGCATGAGCATCCTCACCGTGCCGGGCCAGGAGGTGCTCTGCCGGGATCAGGTGGCGCTCAAGGTCAGCGTGGCGGTGAGGTACGCGGTGGTGGTACCGGACGTGGCGCTGCACCGGGTGCAGAGCTACCGCGAGGCGCTCTACCTGGCGGTGCAGCTGGCCCTGCGGGCCGAGGCCGGCAAGCACGCGCTGGAGGAGCTCGTCTCCGGCCGCGTCAGCCTGGGCGAGGCCCTGCGCGCCTCGGTGGCGGAGCAGGCCCGGAGCCTGGGGTTGGCGGTGGAGGCGGCGGAGCTCAAGGACGTGATGCTGCCGGCGGACCTGCGGCGGGCCTTCGCCGAGTCGCTCAAGGCGCGCAAGGAGGGGCAGGCCTCGCTGGAGAAGGCGCGGGGCGAGACGGCGGCGCTGCGAAGCCTGGCCAACGCGGCGCGCATGGTGGAGCAGAGCCCCGCGCTGCTGCAGCTGCGCGCGCTGCAGACGCTGGGCGGCGCGGGGGCGACGCCGGGCAACACCTTCGTCGTCGGCATCGGCCCGGACCTCTCGTTGCTGAGCCGGCGGCGCGGTGCCGCCGGGCCGGGTGGGCCCTCCGCGGAGGCAGAGCCCGAGCCCGAGCCCGGGTAGCCCTACTGGGAAGTGCGCCCTCCAGGGCCCGGACACGACAACGCCCCCGGCCAACGGCTCCGGGGGCGGCGGTGGGGCTGCGCCTGGCGGCGGCAGTTCCCGTGGGCACTAGATGACGGGCATGAAGACCTTGAAGCCGCTGCGGCCACCGGCGCCCAGCGTGTTGCTCTCGACGAAGTCGCTCACGGACGACTTGCCGTCGCCGGTGGTGATGGCCGTGTGGCCGTAGATGCTGCCCAGCCGCGACGACGTCTTCTCCCAGGTGAGCACCAGGCCCGGAATCTTCAGCGCCTCGGCGAGCGACAGGTTCACCTGCTTGAACTTGTCCTTCGGCAGGTTGTTGTCGATCTGGTTGCCGTTGCCCCACACCTTGAAGCCGAAGGCGTTCTGAATCGCCCGGCTCACGCCCGTGGCGCACAGCCCCTGGCTCTTGTACCCGCCGATGCTCATCGCGGCGGAGTGGCCCGCGCGGGCCAGCTTCTGCATCGCCGGGGAGGCCCGGATGGAGCCGTTGGCGCCGGCCGTCGGGGCGGCTCCACCGCTGCCGCTCGTGCCGCCGGTGCTGGGGCGCTGCGTGGAGGTACCGCCGCTGGGGCGGCGTCCACCGGCCGGCCGGTCGAAGCCGTCGCCCTGGGAGTTACCCGGAACGCGCAGGGTCTTCCCCGCGATGATCATGTTCGGGTTGCTGATGCCGTTCTCACGGGCCAGCGCGGACACGCTGGTCTTGAAGCGGGTGGCGAGCGCCGAGAGCGTGTCGCCGGAACGAATGCGGTAGTTGGACATGGAGATCTCCTTGCCGCGATTGTCGCACGGCGTGGTGCAAAGTTGCTCCAGGGCCTCTCAGCTTCTGGGAATTCGCACCACGCCCTGCCCCTGCCCGCCAGAAATCCCGAGTGAAATCAGGCACATCCCTGCTCACGGGGCGAAGCGCAGGGGCACCGTGTTCTCTCGCTTCAGCTCGATGTAGCCCTGTGTCTCACTCGAGATGAACGCCGTGGCCTGGACGAAGAGCGTCGCCAGCCCCGTGTACTCCATCGGCGCGAGGGTGGTCTCCAGGTTGCTGGTGGTGTCGGACGCGATGATCCCGGGGGCCGCGACGACCATGACGTTGTACTCCATGGCACCGGCCGAGGCCTCCCAGCTCACATGGAGCGCCTGCCCACTGCGCGGGCCAGCGGGCAGCGTGGGCGTGAGGACGGTGAAGGCGCTGGGCACCACCAGCGTGCGGCGAAGCTCCTGCTCGTGGAAGCGCACCACCAGCTCCACCGGCCCCCGGTCGTACATCGAGCCGAAAATGGCCTCGATCATCGAATAGGTGAAGGTGTCCGGGTTGAACGTGAGCCGCATGTTGTTGAGCCTCACCTCCGCATCCCCGATGGGCAGCCCGCCCAGGGTGACGAGCAGGTCCGTCTCGGAGCCATACCGGGTGACCTTCACGGTGCCCATCACGTCGAGCGTGCCCTCGGGAGGCAGCTGCTCGGCGGGTGTGAAGCGCAGCGACTGGGTACGGACCTGCTTGAGCTCCAGCGCGCCGGAGCGCCCATCATCCAGCCAGCTCACCGCCTCCACGCGGAGCGTGGCCGCCCCGGAGTACTCGATGGCGCCGAAGGCGTGCTCGGTGCCGCTCAGGCCGATGGCGAAGCCCAGGTTCCCCTGCTCCTCGGCCTCCAGCGAGACGTTGTAGGACTGCGCTCCCTGCGAGGCGGTCCAGCGCGCGGTGTACGCGGCGCCGCTGGTGGCCTGGGAGGAGCCGTCGAGCTCGAAGCTGCCCGGGGCCTTCAGGGTGCGGCGCACCTCCTGGCCGCGTGCGGACACGTGGAGCTCCACGCCCTCGGGCCGGGTGAGCACCACCGGGTTGATCGAGCTGGACCGGTAGTGCCCGCTCGCCGCGTCGAACGAAACGCGCTCACCGCCCAGCGTGATGACCGCGTCGTTCACGGCCTCGCCCACCAGCGCCACGGTGAGGTCCACCTCGAGCAGCTCGGAGCGGACGCTGAGGCTACCGGCCAGGGACAGCTCACCCCCGGGCGGCTCGTTGCCGAAGTCGAGGCCGCACGGCGCCTCGCCCGTGAAGCCGGCCCAGGCGGCCTCACACACGAAGAGGTCCAGCGAGGGGCCACCCGAGAGCGCCAGCGCGATGGGCGTGGACGAAGGCACCACCGTGAAGCCCTCCTGCGCCTGGCTCAGCTTCACCAGGTTGAGGCCCTTGCGCAGCCCCGTGGCGGCGGGCTGCTCCGAGTCCACGTAGACGACGAGGAAGGCGGGAGACACGGTCCACGTCATCGACGAGCCGAGGACGCTGTCCACGGGCGGGCCCTGAGGCGGAATGGTGTCCAGCTTCGCGTTGGCGTTGCGGTCCGAGTACGCCAGCAGCAGGCCGATGGCGCCATTGCCCTGGAAACCCTCCGGCAGCGGCATCAGCGCCTCGGTGGGGGGCAGGTTATGGACTTCGAAGCGGTAGGCCCCGGGGGCGGTGATGGGCGAGGCGGAGCCGTCCGTCACGATGGTGCGGGGCTGGCTCAGCCGCGCGCTGGCCTCGTCCTCGCTCAGCAGCCCCGGGTACCAGGCCAGCGCCAGGCGCACCGGGCCCGCCACCGGGTGGTCCGGCGTCAGGCTCAGCTGGCCCTGCAGGGTGAGCAACGGCTTGGAGTCCACCGGAGGCGGCACGGGCCGATCCGGCTCTCCGCAAGCGAAGGTGAACAGCATCAACAACAGCCCCAGCCAGGGGCTACGGCGCAGTGTAGGTGACATGGTGCTCTCCCGTGGGAAGCCCCGATGAGCGGGGCCTTCATTGGGAGAGACCGGGTGGGGCCCGGAAATTGGGAACCCCTTTTTCGCGCCGATTTTCCGGCGACGGCTCAGGAGCTACACGAGAGCGCCGAACACCCCGGCTTGGAGCGCGCCCAGTCGGGCCGCCGGGCCGCGTAGGCCTCCCGTCCCGGCTGCTCGTCGAAGGGCCGCCTCATGACATCGAGCAACAGCCGCACCTTCGAGTCATCGCCCCCGTACGCGGCGTCGATGGCCTCCTGAGCCAGGTAGTTGCGCAGCACGTACCTGGGGTTCACCGCGTCCATGCGGCGCGCCAGCTCCGCGGGCGCTGTGGCCTCGCGCCTGGTGCGCTGCCACCAGTCCGTCAGCCACTTCAGGCCCTGGGCCAGGTGGCTCTCGCTGGGCTTCTTGTAGAAGGCCTCGCGCAGCACGGCGGGGAACTCGGTGGGCGCCGCCGGCTCCGTCACCACCCGCGACAGGCCCCGGAAGAAGATCGTCATGTCCGTCTCCTCCGTCGCCAGCCACTTGAAGCACCCGTTCACCAGCTCGATGTCCCCCTCTTCACCCAGCGAGGACACCCCCAGCTTGGCGGCGAACCGGGACATCAACGCCTCGGCGAACGCGCGCTCGTACTCCTGCAGCCCCGCGACCACCAGGGGCTCCTCATCGTCGAGCAGCGGCAGCAGCGCCACGCCCAGCCGCTCCACGTTCCACAGGCCGATGCCGGGCTGATTGCCGTACCGGTACCGGCGCTGCTCGGCGTCCGTGGTGTTCGGCGTCCACCCGGGGTTGAAGTCGTCCACCCAGCCGTAGGGGCCGTAGTCAATCGTCAGCCCGAGGATGGACATGTTGTCGGTGTTCATCACCCCGTGCACGAAGCCCACCGCCTGCCAGTGCGCCATCAGCCGCGCGGTGCGCCGGGCCACCTCGGCGAAGAAGGCCGCGTACACCTCCTTCGAGGGCTTGCCCAGCTCGGGGAACAACTGCGTCACCGTGTAGTCCGCCAGCTGCTTGAGCAGCCCGATGTCCTCGCGGCTGGTGCACAGCTCGAAGTTGCCGAAGCGCAGGAAGCTGGGCGCCACCCGGCACACGATGGCGCCAGGCTCCGCCTCGGGGTGCCCGTCATAGAACATGTCCCGGATGACGCTGTCCCCGGTGGCCACCAGCGACAGCGCCCGCGTGGTGGGCACGCCCAGGTGGTGCATGGCCTCGCTGCACAGAAACTCGCGGATCGACGAGCGCAGCACCGCGCGCCCATCGGCGCGGCGCGAGTACGGCGTGCGGCCCGCCCCCTTGAGCTGCAGCTCGTAGCGCTTGCCGTGGGGGGCCAGCAGCTCCCCCAGCACGATGGCGCGCCCATCACCGAGTTGGCCCGCCCAGTGGCCGAACTGATGCCCCCCGTAGTTGGCCGAGTACGGCACCATTCCGGGCCACAGCCCATTGCCGCCCAGCACCTTCACCCACGCCTCGGACTGCAGGGCGGCCTCGTCCAGGCCCAGTTCCTGTGCCACCTCGGGCGAGTAGGCGACCAGCCGCGGGGCGGACACCGGGGTGGGCTGCACCTTGGACCAGAGCGCCCCGTACACCTGGCGCGAGTGGGTGTCCTGCGCCGGATCCCCCGGGAGCGAATCGATGAACCGTGAAGTGAACTGAAGCATCCTTCATAGATGTGAAAGACGCACCGTTGATGCAAGCGAGAGAGCGGGAACGGTGCCCGGTGCCTCGCCAGGGGGCCGCCGTTCAGCAGCCCCCTTGCCCCCCTGTCAGACAGGTGTCGCTCAGTAGCCCATCCAGCCGCTGTCCCTGCACGTCACCGGGCAGTGGGCCTCGCAGTGACTCTGGGCCTTGGGCTTGTAGATGAAGCCACGCCGCTCCGCGATCTTCCCGACGCTCTTTTTCCGGGCCTTTTTTGGCCCCGCCCGGAGCGAAGTCACCTGGCAAAGCGCTCGTACTTGCGCAGGCGCTCTGGCTCGCCGGAGCGCAGGTCCTCCTCACGCTGGCGCTCGTACTCCTTGCGGTACTCCGCGCGCGTCAGGTGGTTGGGCGAGCTGAAGCGCCCGAGCCGCTCCGGCCCATCGTCGAAGGCATCCTCGGAGTCATCGTCCTCCCAGCGGCAGACGGGGCACACGTCGTACTCCCCGCGCCACTCGAAGGTGCGGAAGCCGCAGCAGGGACAGGGCTCGGCGGGCGCGGGCCCGCCTTCGAGCGTGTCCACCTCCAGGCCCAGCTCCCGCGCCTCGGTGAGCAGCGCCTCGTTGCGCACCAGCCTGCGCGCGTGCTCCGCGTCGATCTCGAAGAAGGTGTCGTACTTCGAGCGCCACAGCTTCGGCGGCGAGTCCGGGCGCCGCGTCATCTCCTCGCGCACCGACAGGGGCAGCCGCCACCAGTCGGGCGAGTCCTCGTCCCAGCCCCAGAACTCATACAGCCCGGACAGCTTCTCGTGTGGAGGCCTGCGGGCCACGAACTCCCGGGCAATGAGCCGCACGAGCTGTTCACGTTTCAAAGGCAGCCTCTCTCTGTAAGTCCATGGCTCGACTCCTCCTTTGCCGTGGCCCATGACGAGGCTTGCCCCCACCGTGTGCTGAGCAGCCGGGCGGACGAGGGGTGGGCTGGCAGGACCAGACTCACCGCCAGCTTGCACCCACACCACCCTCATGTGTCGGAGGAATTAAATGCACACCGAGTCGTCTCCCAGCGTGCTGTGGTCCGAGGAAACCGCGCGGCACGATGCGGCTCACGCGGCGAAGGTCGAGCGGATCGCGCGTCAGCTGCGGCAGCGCACCAGCACGCGGCCCGTGTCGCTCAAGAAGAAGACGCCCCCGCACCAGGTGCCCAAGCGCAATGATCAGCGGCGCCTGGACGAGAAGATCGACCTGAGCGATCTGGACCAGATCCTGGAGATCGATCCGGTGGGGATGACGTGCACGGTGGAGCCGGCAGTCACCTTCGACGAGGTGGTGCGCGCGACGATGCGGCATGGGCTGGTGCCCATCATCGTGCCCGAGCACAAGACGATTACGCTGGGAGGCTCGGTGGCGGGGTGCTCCATCGAGTCCATGTCCTTCAAGTACGGCGGCTTCCACGACACGTGCCTGGAGTACGAGCTGATCACCGCGAAGGGCGAGGTGCTGCGCTGCTCACCGGAGCAGCACCCGCTGGTGTTCCAGATGATTCACGGCTCGTTCGGGACGCTGGGCATCCTGTCGAAGCTGAAGTTCCGGCTGGTGCGGGCCGCGCCGTACGTGCACGTGACGTACGAGACGTACACCACGCTCGAGGACTTCCAGCAGGCCATCTGGCGCCACTTCACCGCCCAGGACATGGACTACATGGACGGGCAGATCTTCTCGCCGACCAAGCACGTGCTGTGCATCGGGCGCTTCGCGCAGCGGGCCCCGTACGTGAGCCGCTATGACTGGCTCAAGGCGTACTGCGAGAGCATTCCCCGGCGGGCGGAGGACTACCTCACCACGTACGACTACCTGTTTCGCTACGACCGGGGCGTGACGCACGTAACGCCGAAGAGCCTGCTGGGGCGGGCGCTGTTCGGCAAGCTGGTGCACTCCGACAGCGTGCTGCGGGCGGCGGACCGCTTCCACCGGTTCCTGCCGGAGAAGAGCCCCCAGGTCATCGTGGACGTGTTCGTCCCGTTCTCGCGCACCGCGGAGTTCATGGACTGGTACCACCGGGAGATGCACTTCTACCCGGTGTGGTGCGTGCCCTACCGGCGCATGCACGACTACGAGTGGCTGACGCCGCGCTGGTGGGCGGGGGTGAAGGATCCGCTGTTCCTGGACCTGGCGGTGTACGGGCTGAAGCAGCAGCCGGGCCGCAACCTCTACAAGGAGTTCGAGGACGAGCTGCAGCAGATCAACGGCACCAAGACGCTCATCTCGTACAACTACTACGACGAGCAGACGTTCTGGGGCATCTGGAACAAGGAGACGTACCAGGCCGTGAAGCAGCTCACCGACCCGAACAACATCTTCCGCGACCTCTACACGAAGACGTGCCGGGCCGCGCTGGGGCTGCAGGACCAGACACCCAGCTCGGGGCCAACAGTCCACTGAGCCACGCGCCGGCAGCCCATTCGCACGGCCACGGAAGCGCTGGAAGGGTACGATCGGGGGATGGTGAGCCCCCGTCTCGTGCGCGAGGTACCGCTGGAGCACCTCACGTCCCTGCCGACCTCGTATGCCCTCGAGGGTGAGCCGCTCATGGTGAGAGGCGCGGCGCTCGACTGGCCCGCCCAGGCCTTCTGGACGTTCGACAACCTGCGGCGGAACCACGGGCACGTGCCCATAAGGATCCGGGAATTCGATGACGCCGTCGAGGATCGCCGCCGGGGGCGCCCTCGCAGGGACACCCTGCTGGGCGAGTTCCTGGAGCAAGCCACCCGCGTGCGCGCGGAGGCAGAGGCGCGCGTGGGCTACTTCACCACCAGCGACTGCCCGCTGGATGCGGGGCCTGACGTGCCGCGCGAGCAGCCGCCCGCGTGGCGCGAGCTGTGGCACAACCGCTTCCGCCAGGACTTCCCCTTCCCGCGCCTGCCGGGTGCCCGCGCCATGATGCGGCCCTGGGTGGGAGGGGCCGGGCAGCTCTCCACCTTGCACAACGATCGCTATGTCGGTGCGATTGCCCAGCTCGTCGGCCAGAAGCACTGGTGGATCGCTCCACCGCAAGCCTGGGAGAAGCTGTACGTGCACCTGAAGTCCGATGAGGCCTGGTACGCCGCGGTGAACCCCTACAAGCCGTGGGACTCCACGCTGCACCCGCGCTTCGGTGAGGTACAGGCAATCGAGCTCACCCTCACGGCGGGTGACCTGCTGCTGCTTCCGGCGCACTGGTGGCACGCCGTGAGAGCCCTGTCGGCGAGCATCTCCGTGACGATGTTCCAGGACCTTCCGGGGCTGTCGCGGTTCCAGCCCTCGCCCTCCGACGCTGCCAGGGTATGAAGCGCTTCACGCTTCGGGTGTGAACCGCTTCACAGCGCCTCACCGCTGTCCCTGGCAGAGTGAGTTTCACCAGGGCCAAGGAGGGGGAGTGGCCCTGGCGGCAGCGGCGAGGGGGAGAAGCGGAAGAGGACGCCGCGGCACGGTCGGTGCAGAGACTCTGCGACAGCAAGCCACAACATGAACACGGCGTCAGCGCTGCTTAGGGGAGCAGCCACCATGCCCATTCTGTCTGCGCAGAGAGAGCTCTCGGGCGGTAAGCAGTGGCTTTTTCACTCGGTGGAGTCCCAGACGGCGCGTGGCCGACTGGCACCCGGTTTCACCTCGCGATTGAACCTGCTGGTGGACCTGGTGCTGGTGGTGGGGGCGCTGCTGGGCTCCACGGTGTGGATGGGTCACTCGGTCCAGGTGGGTAGTCTTGACCTCTGGTTAATGCTGGGTGTGGCGGGGCTGGGGTGGCTGCTGGTGGGCTCCGCACTGTGCCTGTATGACCCACGCTTCGCCGACCGGTCGCCGCTGGATGACCTGGCGCTGGTTTCCATCACGGTGGTGGTCATTACCGGCGGGCTGTACCTGGAGCGGCTGCTGATCGCCGGAGGGATGCCGGTGGTGGCGCTGACCTTCTTCCCGCTGCTGCTGTGGGGCAGCGTGGTGGCGCTGCGGCACCTGGTGTTCCGCCGACTGGCGGTGCGCGAGGCCCCCATGGACGAGGCGCTGATCATCGGCGTGGGCGCCATGGGGCGGCTGACGGGGGAGGACTTGTCGAAGAGCGGCCGCCGCCGCATCGCCGGCTATCTGGCCTTCGGCAACGAGAAGTCCCTGGCCGAGGTGCCCGGGCCGGTGCTGGGCAAGGTGGAGCGCCTGGAGGAGGTGCTGTGCCAGGTGCCGGTGGATATCGTCTACATCGCCGGCAACGCGCGCAAGCACGCGCAGGAGATGCAGGCGGCCATCAAGCAGTGCGAGCGCTTCGGCGTTCCGTTCGCGCTGCCGGCGCACCCGTTCCGCATGGACCGCGCCCGCCCCGAGGAAAGCCACGCGGTGGCGGATGGCTACCTGCACTTCGTCACGCACGCGCCCGCCCGTCACCAGATGGCCATCAAGCGGCTGTTCGACATCAGCTCCTCGGCCGCGGCGCTGGTGGCGCTCTCGCCGCTGCTGCTCACGGTGGCGGCGCTGATCAAGCTCACCTCGCGCGGCCCCATCTTCTTCAAGCAGAAGCGCGTGGGGCTGCACGGCAAGACGTTCGAGATGCTCAAGTT
>DATHBR010000012.1:0-134196 GCA_035296065.1 Myxococcaceae bacterium
GATGGGCAGGCCCGTGACACCCCAGCAGATTGTCCAGTTCATCGCCCAGGTGTCGCCCAACACGGACTCTGCCCTGCCCGCGCCACTGCCCGGCACGCCGCGCAATGGCCTGAAGCCGGCACCCACGCCCGTCCACACTCCGGCTCCCATGGCCGTGGAGCCCTCGGAGCCCTCGCTCGTGAAGCCCCGCACCGAGCCGCTGATCATCGAGCGCACCGAGCCGTTGATGCCCACCCCCGTGGGCAAGCCCGCCGCCAAGGGGACGGGCTCCACCACCGCGCCCAGGGGGGTGACGGCCGAGACCGCCGTGACATCCGAGGCCGTGGAGCCGGCTCCCGCGGCCCCGGCGGCCCGCGGGAAGAAGTGGATCCCCGCCATGGTGGGCGCGGGCCTGCTGCTCGCGGGCGGCGGCTACATGCTCTTCCGCCCGGGCTCCGCACCCGAGCCGGTGACGCAGCCGGCCGTGGTGGCTGAGGCCGAACCTGCACCCGTGCAACCGCCTCAGCAGCCCGCCGTCCCCAAGCCCGCGGAGAGTGAGCCGACGCCGGCTCCCACCACGCCGCTGGCCGACCCTCCTGCCGTGGTCAGCCCGCCGCCAACCCCGGTCCCCACGCCGCAGCCTCCCGCCGTGGTGGAACTCCCGCCCCCCACGTCTTCCAAGTCGAAGCCCACCGCGGCTCCGAAGCCTGTCCGGCCCCCGGCCGCCGTCAAGACCACCTCTCCGCCGGTGGTGGGCAAGGGCACCTTCGTCTTCCGCGTGCGCCCCTACGCCACCGTCCTCGTCAACGGGAAGAGCCTGGGGCAGACGCCCTTCGCGCCCGTCGAGCTGCCCGCCGGCACCTACACGGTCCAGTTCATCAACGAGGACCTGAAGAAGAACCTGATCCAGCGCCACGAGCTGAAGCCGGGCGAGAACAAGACCATCAAGCTCAACCTCGAGGAGTAGGGGCTCCTGGAGGATCACACCCGCGCCCCTTGGCCCACGTTGGCCGCGCTCGCGCACCGTGCCCACACCGCACGCGCCCGAGCGTCTGGGTTAGGCTCCGGCTCCGCCCACGCCACCTCTTCGGGGAGGTGACGTGCTCCCACCCCCGGAGGCCCAGGCCCCGCCATGCAGATCGGCAAGCTGTGACGTATGTGCACCTGGAGCTGCTCTCGGACGCGGACACCCTCCCCAGTGGGGAAGGGTCTGACAGTCGTGCGCGGTAGCGTGGCCCTCTCATGTGCTTGCTGATCACCCTGCTCATGCTGGTCATCGTCGTGGGAGGCCTCACGGCGAGCATCCATGCGCAGAACGTCCGCGCCCGGCAGCGGGCACCCGAGCAGATCACCCAGGCCCGGCAGGCGCTGGCCGAGCACCGTTACACCCAGGCCTTCGAGGCGCTCGAGGGCGTCATCTACGTGCCCTTCTCCCGGCGCTACTCGGCGCCGGAGGCCCGGCTCATCGAAGAGGCGCTGGTGTTGCTGGAGGAGCTGCAGCGGCTGGCGCGCGGCCGGTGGGCGGAAGTCGAACCGCTGCGCGCCGCGTTCTCGGCCATGAAGGAGCAGGGCGGCAAGCTGCCCGCGCCGCTCACCCGGCAGCTGGAGCACGTGGTGGAGATGCTCGAGTCCAAGCGCGGCCTGGACTGGGAGCTGGAGCTGCGTCAGGCCCAGCCTCCGCTGGTGGCGGCCGCAGAGCGGGATGATCTCCCCGAGGTGCGCCAGCGGCTGGAGCGTGGCACTCCGGTCAACGCCTCCGACTCGATGCTGGGCACCACGGCGCTGCTGGCCGCGGCGGGGCAGGGGCATGTGGAGGTGGTGCGGCTGCTGCTGTCACACGGGGCGGACGCCAACGCCCGCAGCGGGGGATGGACTCCGCTGCCGCTGGCGCTGTCGCGGGGTGTCGACCCGGAGGTGGCGCACCTGCTGCTGGCGCATGGCGCGAACGTGAACGCGCGCGAGCCGGACCTCCAGCGCACCGCGCTGATGATGGCGGCGGCGGCGGGCGAGCTGAGGCTGGTGCGCGCCCTGTTGGACAAGGGCGCGGATGTGAACGCCCGGGACTCCGAGGGCAAGACGGCGCTGGACAAGGCGGCGAGCGGAGAGATCGCCGCCGTGCTGGCGGAGCATGGCGCCCAGCGCGGCGCCACCGCGCTGAAGGGGGAGCAGCGGGAGCACGGCCGGTAGGGGCCGGGGCTACGGCGCCGCCTTGGCCGGGACGGGCGCCTGCTCCTTCTTCTTCGCCCCGACGAAGTCTCCGGCCTTCACCACGGTGAGCTTCTTCAGGTCCACGTGCCGGGCCATCGCCTGGCGCACGTCCTCGGCCGTCAGCTTCGCCATGCGCTGCTCCAGCGCCGCGTCGTGCTCCAGCGTGCGCCCGTAGTACAGGTAGCTGGCCAGCGTGCGCGCCAGCCCGCCGTCCTGCGCGCGCCCCGTCTGCCGGTACTCCAGCAGGCCGCCGCGAGCCTTCTGCAGCTCCTCGGGCGTGAAGCCCTTCTCCAGCGCCCGGTTCAGCTCATCGCGCATCGCCACCTCCAGCTTCTCCGCGTTCTGCGGCGCGTAGATGGCGTAGGTGTAGAAGGAGCCCACCTCGTCCAGCGGCCCCGCGCTCAGCCCGCTGTTCACCCCGTAGGACAGCCCGTCCTTCTGGCGGATGCGCGTGGCCAGCCGCGAGTTGAGGAACCCGCCGCCGAACATGAAGTTGCCCAGCATCAGCGCCGGCCAGTCGGGGTGATCATCCTTCAGCTTCAGGTTCTGCCCCGCCAGGAAGATGGCGTTGGCCTTGTCGGGCGTCTCCAGCGCCAGCGACTGCGGCGCCGCGTCGTTGAAGCGCTGCGGCACCCGGGCGTAGGGCGCCGGGCTCTTCCACCCGCCGAACAGCTCGTTCACCAGCGTGGTGAGCTGCTGCGCGTCGAAGTCTCCCACCGCCGCCAGCTCGCCCTGCGAGGCCCCGTAGAACTCACGGTGGAAGGCCCGCACCTGCTCCAGCGTCACCGCCTTCACCCCGGCCAGGTCCTCCTCCGCCGTGGGCGCGTAGTACGGGTGGCCCTTGGGGTAGTGGCTGCCCAGCGCCCGGCGGTACGCATAGCCGCCCTGGGTGTCCGGCTCGCTGCGCGACTTCTCCATCGCCGCCAGCCGCTCCTGCTGCAAGAGCGCGAACTCCTGCGCGTCGAACGCCGGCTCGCGCAGCACCTCGGCCACCAGCCGCAGCACCTCGGGCAGGTTCTCGCGCTTGACCTCCACGGACACCGACGCGCCCAGCGGCCCGCCGTCCACGCCCACCCGCGCCTTGAGCCGGTCGAGCGTGTCCTTGAGCTGCTGGCGGCTCTTCGTCCTCGTGCCGCGCAGCAGCAGGGCGCCCGCCGCCTTCGCCGCGTCCTCGCGCCCCATCACCGTCTGCTCGGTGCCCCAGCGCAGGTTGAGGGCCACGTTCACCGTCTCTCCGCGCGTCTTCTTCGGCAGCAGCGCCACCTTCAGCCCGCTCACCTGCGAGCGCTTCACCCGTGACTCGATGTTCGCCGGCGACGGATCGAACGCCTCGCCCTGCGCCAGCGCCGCGCGGCCCGTGTAGCCCTGCAGCATGGCGGCCACGTCCACCCGCGGCGGCAGCTCCGCGCGCTCCGGCTTCGCGGTGGGGACGAACTGGCCCAGCGTGCGGTTGGCCTGCTTCAGGTACGCGCTGGCCACGCGGGTGACGTCCTCGGGCTTCACCCCTTCGATGCGGTCCCGGTGCAGGAACAGCAGGCGCCAGTCGCCAATCGCCGCCCACTCGGACAGGAAGATGGCCGAGCGCTCCGAGTCATTGAGGATCAGCTCCACCTGCTTGAGCAGCGCCGTCTTCGCCCGGGCCACCTCCTCGGCGGTGAAGGGCTTGAGCGAGGCGCCTTCCACCGTCTCGAGCAGCGCCTGGCGCGCGGCCTCCAGGGACTGGCCCTCGCGCAGCTGCGCGCTGAACACCAGCACGCCGGGGTCCTGCAGCTGCAGGTTGTAGGCGCCCGCGCGCGAGGCCTTCTTCGTCTCCACCAGCGCCTTGTAGAGCCGGCCCGAGGGGTTGTCCCCCAGCACCTCGGTGAGCACGTCGATGGCGGCGAAGTCCGGGTGGGCGCCCTCGGGCACGTGGTACAGCGCGGTGAGCGCGGACGTCTCGCCCACGCGCCGCAGCGTCACCTCGCGCTCGCCGTCCTGGGTGGGCTCCTCCGTATAGGTGCGGGGCAGGGGCTCTTTCGGCGCGCGCACCTTGCCGAAGGTGCTCTGGATGAGCTGCAGCGCCTGGGCCTCGTCGAAGCGGCCGGCCAGCACCAGCATCGCGTTATCCGGCCGGTAGTACTTGCGGTAGAAGGCCTGCAGCCGCTCGATGGGCACGTTCTCCAGGTCCGCCCGGGTGCCGATGGTGGGCTTGCCGTAGTTGTGGAACTGGAACGCGGCGCTCATCACCCGGCGCAGCAGCACCGAGTGCGGATCATTCTCTCCGCGCTCCAGCTCGTTGCGCACCACCGTCATCTCGCTGTCCAGGTCCTTCCTGGCGATGAAGCTGTTGACCATGCGGTCCGCTTCGAAGTCCAGCGCCCAGGCCAGGTTGGCGTCCGTGGCCGGCATCGTCTCGTAGTAGTTGGTGCGGTCCAGCCAGGTGGTGCCGTTGGGGCGGGCGCCGCGCTCGGTGAGCTGCTGGGGGATGTTCTTGTACTTCGGCGTGCCCTTGAAGAGCAGGTGCTCGAGCAGGTGCGCCATGCCCGCCTCGCCATAGCCCTCGTGCTTGCTGCCCACGAAGTAGGTGACGTTCAGCGTGAAGGTCGGCTTGGTTGGATCCGGGAAGAGCACCACGCGCAGCCCATTGGGCAGGCGGTACTCGGTGATGCCCTCCACGCTCGTCACCGGGGCGAGCTTGCCGGCCCTGGCCGGAGCCTTGGCCCCGGAGGGGGCCGGGCCCTGGGCAAGGGCCGGGGCGGTGGCCAGGAGGAGGGCGGCGATCAGGGACAAGGGGGCACGGCGCATGCGGGCCTCGCGCGGCTGCGGGGAAACCATGGCGTTACCAACGCGGCGCACCCTAGCAGTCATCCCGGAAAATCAGCGGCCGCTCGCATTCCTGGCCTCCGCTCGGGAACAAGGGCCGGGGTTGTCGGGTTTGTATTCCCTTGTACCCGCGGCCCGCTGGAACATCGTGCGAGGGCCTCGTTAGTAGTAAGCAGCACGGGATTACAGGGCCGGCTCCACATTCGTCGGCTCCGAGGAGTCTACGTCACATGAAACGCTTCCTGATCGGGGCGCTCGCCGTCATCGGCGCGATGTCCGTTCTCGCTGTCATGGGCTTCTTCCTGCTGATCATGGCCGCCGCGGCCAGCAAGCCCAGTGTGCCTGGCACGCTCGTGCTGGAGCTGGATTTGAAGAATCCGCTGCCCGAGCAGGTGGCGGAGGACTCGCTGGCCGGCGCCTTTGGCCAGAGCGAGACGACGGTGCGCGACGTGCTCGATGCCCTGGAGAAGGGCGCCAAGGACGAGCGCGTGAAAGCGCTGCTGGTGCGTGTGGGCCAGCCCGGCAGCATGGCCGCCGTGCAGGAGCTGCGCGACGCGGTGAAGGCCTTCCGCGCCAGCGGCAAGAAGGCCATCGCCTATACCGACACCTTCGGGGAGATCGGCAACGGCACCAACGCCTACTACCTGGCCACCGCCTTCGATGAAATCTACATCCAGCCCTCGGGCGATGTGACGCTCACGGGCCTGAGCTTCGAGACGCCGTTTGCCCGCGACGCGTTCGCCAAGCTGGGCGTGCAGCCGCGCATCGGCCAGCGCTACGAGTACAAGAACGCCGTCAACATGTACACCGAGCAGGGCTTCACCGCCCCGCACCGCGAGGCCATGGAGAAGCTGCTGAGCAGCATCTATGGCCAGGTCGTCAATGGCATCGCCGAGGGCCGCAAGCTCACCCCTGACGAGGTGAAGGCGCTCATTGATCAGGCGCCGCTGATGGGCCAGGCGGCGCTGGATGCCAAGCTGGTGGACGGGCTTTTGTACCGCGACGAGCTGCTCGACAAGGTGAAGAAGGACGCGGGCGAGCGGGCCCGGCTGCTCTTCGTGGACAAGTACCTGGAGCGCGTGGGCCGGCCCAACGCCGAGGGCACTTCCACCATCGCGCTGGTGTACGGCGTGGGCGGCATCGTCCGCGGCAAGAGCGAGTCCAACCCGCTCAGCGGCGAGCAGGCGTTTGGCGGCGACAGCGTGGCGCTGGCGCTGCGCAAGGCCACCGATGACGAGAACGTGAAGGCCATCGTCTTCCGCGTGGACAGCCCGGGCGGCAGCTACGTGGCCAGCGACACCGTGCGCCGCGAGGTGCAGCGCGCCCGGGAGAAGGGCAAGCCCGTCATCGCCACCATGGGCACCTACGCGGCCAGCGGCGGCTACTTCGTGTCCATGGACGCCGACAAGATCGTCGCCCAGCCGGGCACCATCACCGGCAGCATCGGGGTGTACAGCGGCAAGATGGTGACCGCGGAGTTCTGGTCCAAGCTGGGCATCAACTGGGAGACGCTGGCGCAGGGCAAGAACGCCACCATGTTCAACTCGGACCAGGACTTCACCCCCGAGCAGCTGGCGAAGAACGAGGCGAGCCTGGACCGCGTCTACGCGGACTTCACCGGCAAGGCGGCCAAGGGGCGCAACCTGCCGCTCGAGCAGCTGCAGGCGGTGGCCAAGGGCCGGGTGTGGACGGGCGAGGACGCGCTGGGCCACAAGCTGGTGGACGCGCTGGGCGGCTTCCCCAAGGCGATGGAGCTGGCGAAGGAGGCGGCCAAGCTGCCCAGGGACGCCGAGGTGCGCGTGCAGGTGTTCCCGCGCAAGAAGCAGGCGGCCGAGGTGTTCGCCGAGCTGCTGGGCGGCGGCGGCGGGGACAACAGCGAGGACGAGGCCAACGCGTCCACGGCGGTGCTCTCGCCGCTGTCCCCGGTGCTGGAGCAGACCCGGGCGCTCTACCAGCTGGGCGAGAAGCTGGGCCTGGTGCGCTCCCAGTCCACCACGCTGCGCGCTCCCGTGCCCGATACGCGCTTCTAAGCGGGGCGCCCGGCCCTAGCGCCGGGCCTGCTCCCGGCACTGGCGCGTGCAGCGCTTCTGCTCTTCGCTGCACGCCTGCACGCACTCGTCGTTGTCGCCGGCGTACTTCTCGCAGATCTCCCGGCAGCGCTTGGACTCGTCATCACAGCGCGCTTCGCAGCGGCGGGGCTCCGAGCCCCGCTCCTGCGCCAGCGCCGGCCCGGCGGCCAGAAAGCCCCCCACCGCCAGAGCCGCCGCCACCCGCGCCCACTTCCACTTCCGCATCTTCATGACATCCTCCGAAGTCACCCGCCGGCCCACGCCCGCGCGCTTCGCACGCTGACGCACCACCGCTTCCCGGCCCGACTCCGAAAGACGGCGTCCCCAGCCAGGCCTCGAGGGAGGCCTGGAGCGGGTGACACGCGCAAGGCTACTTGCTGACGGTGACAGTGCCCGTCACGTTCACCTCACCGGGCGCGCCGCAGCCGGTCCCCCGGCCGCTCACCTTGCCGTCAGCTACTTTGAGCTTCATCGAGTTGCAGCCCACCGCCCCGCCGGCCGCCTTCTGCTGGGCGGAGGTGTTCGCGACGCGTACCTTCTCCGCGGCGGCCTTCATCTGCGGGGTGTACTTCTGCAGGCAGGGGCCCTTCTGGTCCTGGGGCAGCTTCATGCACTCCTGCTGCCGCTTCTCCTGAATGGCCTTGAGCTCCTTCTGCGCCTCTTGCGGGTCCGCGCCCGGGGTGGCGGTGCCCGGCGCCTGAGCGGAGGCCTGCGGCTGCGGCGGCTGCGGCGGGCGCACCCGCTGCACGAGGAAGCCCTCTTCGCTGGGCTCGGCCCGCACCGGCTGGGTGCCCAGGGGCTTGCCTTCCCGGGAGGTCCACTCCGAGCCGCCCGTGAGCGTGTTGGAGCCGCGCTGCGAGGCCATCCTCACGCGCGCCTTGAGGCCGTTGGCCGTCTCGAGCTCCAGCTGCAGCGAGCCCATCACCCGCACCGCGGGCACGCTCTCACGGGCCAGGCTCACCGGAGAGAGCACCTGCAGCTCACACACCCCTGGCAGCGCGTGGCTCAGCGCGCGCGCCCGCAGCTCCAGGCGGCTCTCGGTGATCTTCTGAGAGACGACTTCCACTCCGGGGCAGTCCAGGCTGGCGAAGGAGTTGGCCACGTACCTGCCGGTGGCCACCAGCGTGGCCTCGGCGCCCACGGGCAGCTCGAGCACGTCTCCGGCGGGCCCCGGCGCCAGCTTCACCTGCGGGGTGGGGTACCTGGCGTACAGGGCCTTGCGGTCCTTGTTCAGCCCCTGGGCCTTGCGCTGCTCCAGGGCCTGCTTGCGGAACGACTCCAGGGCCCGCTGATTCTCCACGGAGGCCGAGCGCACCTCGGCGGCTCCCAGCAGCCCCACCAGCCCCAGCGACGCGGCCAGAAAACCCGAACGCTTCATGATGAGAAGACTCCTCGAAGAGGCCTGGGAACGGGTGACACGCGCCAGGCTACTTACTGACGGTGACGGTGCCCGTCACGTTCACATCCCCCGGCGCGCCACACCGGGTCCCCTGGCCGCTCACCTTGCCGGCGGTCACCTTCAGCCGCATCGTCTGGCAGCCCACCACACCGGCATCCGCCGCCTGCTGAGTCGCCGTGGCCACGCTCCGCATCTTCTCCGAGGCGACCTGCATCTGCTCCGAGTACTTCTGGATGCAGGCGGTCATCTTGTCCGGCGGCAGCGTCATGCACTCGGTCTTCATCTTCTGCTGAAGCGCCTTCACCTCTTTCTGGGCGGCGGCCTTGTCGCTGCTCCTGGCGGCCGAGTCCCACGCCTTGCCGGCCGTCTTCAGCTCCTCCTGGGAGCGCTGCACGTTGACGATGGCGCCCTCCTCGGTGCGCTCGACATTAATCTGCCGGGTGCCCAGGGCCTTGCCGTCCCTGGAGCTCCACGCCGAGGAGCCGGTGAGCTGAATCGAGTCCTTCTGCGAGGAGGTGCGCATGAGCACCTTCAGCCCGTTGGCGGTGGCCAGCTCCCACTGGTGGGTGCCGGTGACATGGAAGCCGGGCAGCTCCTGGTACGCCATGCTCACGGGCGAGAACAGGCGCAGATCACACAGCCTGGGCAGCGTGGTGGGCGCCACCCGCACGCGGAGCTCCAGCGTGTTGCCGGTGATCTTCTGAGAGAGCACCTCCACGCCCGTGCAGTCCAGGTGCGCGAAGGAGTCTGCCAGGAAGCGGCCCGTGGCGGTGAGCGTGGCCTCGGTGCCGGCGGGCACCTCGGGTGTCGCCGCGCCGCCGCCGGCGCCCACCATCTTCACCTCGGGGGAGGGGTACCTGGCGTAGAGCGCCGCTTCGTTCTTGTCGAGCCCCTGCGCCTTGCGCTGCTGCAGGGCTTTCTTGCGGAAGGCCTCCAGGCCGCGCTGGTGCTCGACGGAGGCCGAGCGCACCTCGGCGGCGCCCAGCAGCCCCACGAGGGCCAGCGCGGCGGCGAGGAAACGAGAACGCTTCATGGTGGACAGACTCCTCGAGGCGGCAAGGGCTCTGCCGGCCTGGAGCCCTGAGGCGGCGTCCCGAGCCTCGGTCCGGGACGCGCGCGGCTCATCCTGTCACGGGATGGCCAGGTTGAGCATGTAATAGATGCCCTGCAGGTAGCGGTCCAGCGCGTTCATCAGCAGGGGCACCACGGTGATGATGGCCACGCCGCCCGCGGTGGCCAGCGCGAACACGACGGCCGAGTACTCGACCATGGCCTGGCCGCGCATGGCCCGGCGCATGGGCCCGCGTGGGGCAACAGCGCCCTCAGTGCTCATCCTGGCCCTCCTTGCCCCCGGAGCTCTTCTTGTCCTGGGGGGGCAGCTTCACTCCCGGGGGCGGCTTCATGTGCTCCATCATGTACTGCTTGTCCAGGCGGCCCTTCTCCTTGCAGCTGCCCTCGCACGCGGCGACGACCTGCTGGCAGTTCTGCTCGCAGGCCTTCTGGGCCGCCTTGTTCTCGGCCGCGCCCTTCTTGCATGGATCAACGCAGAACTTCTCCATCAGGTCGCATTGATCCGAGCACGTCTTGGGCTTGTCCTTCTCGCTGATGACGGGCTTGGGCGTCTGGGCCTTGGCCTCCTTCATCTTCTTGGACTGGGCCATGGCGACCGAGGCGGCCAGGAGCACTCCCAGGGCGGCGATTCGAATGACATTCACGGCGGTGTCTCTCCCTCGAGCAGGCGCTTGTCCTACTCAAACCAGATGAGGCTCACGGCGACGGCGCCAGGCTCGGTGTGCGGCTTGGCGGAGATGGTCACCATCATCCCACTCTTCTCGTAGGCCTCCGAGCCCGGGGCCTCGGCACTGGGCAGGGGCGCGAAGCCGCGCGCGGCCATCTCCTTGCGGTAGAACGCGCGCACGGTGTCCGGGGTGGACTCGCGCACCAGGAAGAAGGCGCTGCGCGAGGCGGTGCCGGGCTCCAGCTGCTGAATGACGGAGGCGGCCTCGGCGCGCGGCGGCACGGGCACCTCGCCGGGCAGCTGCGGCTTCCTGGTCAGCATCTCCTCGGGGTTACCCACCGAGGCCAGGATGATGGTGCCCTGGCCATGGGGCACCAGGGTGATGGTCTTGAGATTCTGGCTGCCGCTGGGCCGGAAGCTCAGGTAGCGCACCCCCCGCGTGTTGGGCACCTCGCCCACCAGCGGGCGGAACCCCATGCGGTCGAACACCTCGTAGTAGTGCTGCGCCACCGTCTGCTGCGAGTCCGGGACGATGAGCGAGGCGATGCGCATCTTCGCCCCGTTGATGATCGTCTGCTCGCCCATGAACTCGGGCCGCTTGCCCCGGTACACGCTGAAGGCGAACGGATCCGGATCCACCGGCTCGGGCCTGGGGGCGCTCTCCTGGGCGATCTTCCGCCGGACGAACTCGCGCCACTCCTCGTCGGAGATCTGCTCTTGAGCGCCCGCGCCCGGCGCGGTGCACGCCCCCTGCGCCCCCTCGGTGGCGCACGAGGTACAGGCCCCCGCGGGCTGCGCCGCCGGGGCCGCGGGGGTGGCCGCGGCCGATGGGGGGCTACCCGCCAGCACGGGGGCCGCCGCGAGCAGGGCCGCGGTGATGAGTGCCTTCTTCAGAAACAATCCGGGTTCTCCGCGGTCCGACAGCCCATGTAGTACTCGCCGCGCGCGCTGGCGGCGGTCTGGTAATTCGGATTGTGTCCCTCATACGGGGTGCTTTGGAAGTCGTTACCGGTGGGCACCATGCCCACGAAGCGGGGAGACGAGCGCTTCTCGCCGGGGCTGCCGGGCACATAGCGCGCCGCCATGAACACCCCGGAGATGTTGGGCATGCCCACGTCCACGGGGGTGTCCGGCAGCTTCGCCGTCCTGGGGGGCACGGTCGCGCCCGGAAGGATGGGCAGCGCGTAGGTGAAGAGGATCTGGTTGCTCACCGTCGCCTTGTTCACGAACGAGGTCGCGCTGCCAGCGATGGCGGTGTAGGTGCCCGCGAACGCCCCGGTCTGCGAGTACATGTACTGCACGCGCCGGAAGAAGGGGTTGTCCTTGGGGTCCTTCTCACCGCCCATGCCGGTGCGGTCGCCGATGTCCGCCTGATCCACCCGCCCGGTGTTGTTCGGGTCGTCGGGATCATACCGGAAGAACTGCTTGCCGCCGTAGGCCGTGGTGTTCCCGAACTGCTGCCGGGCCCCGTTGCGCAGCGCCCAGGTGTTGAAGCTGATCGCCGCGGTCTCCTCCGCCACGATGTTGCCGGTGCGGCCGCCCTGGCCCTGGTACTCGTGCGCCTTCTCGGCCGTCTCGTCGCGGCGGCGCTTCATCGCCGTGAGCTTGTCCGTCTCGGAGAACTCCTGCAGGAACTTCTCCGGGATGATGTAGTTGTAGATGAAGGCGATGGAGGAGCAGCGCGCCTCGCCGCCCGCGTTGTAGCCGGACTGGCCAAAGGCCGTCATGTTCGGGTCGAGCGACCAGCCCATGTCCCGGGCGATGCCGCACTTGAACTGGGTGTCCAGCTCGGTGCCCACGCCCTCGAGCGGATCTCCGCTGTGGGTGCCCTCCTCCTCGTCATCATCCTCGTGGTTGTCCGGCGGCGGCCTGAAGCGGAAGGTGTACTGGGCGCCAAAGCCCGTGTGGTGGCGCATGTGGCCACCGGGCGAGTTCCTGTCGCCGTTGCCGTTGCCGCGCAGGCGCGTGGCGTTGCCGTAGCCGGCCGAGCCCAGCTCGCCGCCGTCATCGAAGGCGGAGGTGTGGTCCGCGTACACGATGCGCAGGGCCTTGGCGGTGGCCTGCAGCTCCATGCCGTTGTTGGCGTTGAAGTTGTTGGCGGGGCCCACCGCGCCGGTGTCCGCGGGGGGCTCGGAGTTGCGCTGAGAGAAGTCCCACACGCCGGCGACCACCGTCTCCTGCAGGTCCAGCTTCAGGTAGGCGGCGTCCATCAGGAAGATGGCGTAGAGCAGCAGCGGCACCAGCACGACGTTGAGGACGACGAACTCCACCATCGCACCGCCGCGCGCGCGGCGGGCCCGGGCCCGCTCAGAAGCAGTCAGCAACAAGGGATTCATCGGGTTCCTCACTTGATGTTGACCGCGCTGGAGTTGACGCCCCGGGCCCCGGTGGCCACCGCGGCCGCATCCGTGTCGAAGCTGCCCAGCACGGTGGCCACCTCGCCCTGGCTCAGCGGCTCGAGCTTGGCGCGCCAGAAGGGGTTGAACAGGTTGGGGTAGTCGGCCCAGTCGCCCACGCGGTGGTAGTACACCATGGCCTTGGAGAAGGCCTTGGTGGTGTTGTTGTTGGCGATGGCCAGGCGCCCATCCGTGTTGCCCACGCCCTGCATGGTGACGACACCCGACTGGTCCTTCTTCACCTCCCACGGGCCGCGCCGGCCGTACTCGTTGACGCGCGCGTCGGTGCTCACCGCCGCGTACACGGACGGCTGGTTGAAGGGGTAGTCGGTGCCAATGTCGAACTCGACGAACCGGGACATGTCGATGTCCATGTTGTGGTCCGAGCCATTGTGGGGGTTGTTGAAGATGTCGGTGATGAAGCCGGCCGAGTGGCTGTTGCCGTTTTCCCCGCTCTGAATGCTGCTGTTGAGGAAGGGCGCGCCGGTGGGCAGCGTGAAGGCACCCACGCCGTGGCGCCAGGTGCCGGTGATGGTGCCCCAGTCGAACGAGGACAGCGCGCGGCCGCTGTTGTTGCTGGTGCTGGCATCGGCCCGGAACGAGCCGAAGCCGCCGAAGCCGTCCTCGGTGAAGGCCGTGCGCCCGCTGCCCGTCCACTGGGTGTTGGGCAGCTGCACCACCGCCCAGTTGCCGTCCGGCCCCATCCACACCGAGCCCTTCATGTTGTCGGCGATCCAGGGCGAGGGGAACAGCGCGAGGCCCGGCGTGCCCTTGCGGCTCCAGGCAAAGTCGGTGCGCGAGGCGTTGGCGATCTCCGCCATGATGCGCTTCTTGTTGGTCTCGGAGTCATAGAAGACCTTGTTCCACTGCAGGGTGTTGGCCGCGCGCACCAGGGTGGCGTCATTGGTCACCCGGTCGGCCTTCATCATGTTCTGGCTCTTGAGCTGGCCCATCTCACCGTTGGTGAGCAGGGTGATGATGCTCGTCTTGGCCAGGGTCTGGGCCGCGTGAATGGTGGTGATGTGGGTGTTGAGCGCGCCGAGCGTGTCGGTGGCCGGCCCGTCCAGCTCCTTCACCTTGTTGCCCATGGAGCCAGAGACCCAGTCGATGAACATGGCCACCGAGTTCGTGGTCGCCTCGAACGCGTGGTAGCAGTGATCGGCGCAGCACGGGGCGCCCAGGCAGCACAGGCACTGCGAGGTCTCCTGCCCGGCGATGGCGGCCATGATGGTGGCGCCGGCCAGCTTCAGGTCGGCCATCATCGCCGCCTCGGACATGTACGCGTGCACGTTGGCCATGCCCACGTAGGCCGAGGCGATGGCGCGGTTGGTGTACGCCATGTAGTTGAGCGTGCGGGCCTCGGCCACGGCCATGGAGAAGGCCTTGGCGTCCGCGTAGTTCTGCAGCTTCACCTTCTGCTGCACCGCCACGGTGACGTTGAAGGTGACGAAGACGATGAGCGCCAGGACCAGCAGCGCCACGACACCCAGAATCATCGTCTGGCCACGGCGCTTGAAGGAGCGCGGCGCGCGGGCGGTGGGGAGGGAAGAGGAGAGGGTCATCGTGAAAACCTCGTGAACCGGAAGCTCAGTGCTGGCCAAGGCCGTAGTGGATGCACTCGTTGCGCTCGGGCAGGTCGAAGCGATCCAGGAACAGGTTGCTCTGCATGCGGAAGGCGTAGCTGACGTTGATGGGCACCACGTAGATGCCGGCCTGGTCCGCGGCCAGCACGTCGTTGTACTGCTTGAAGTATCTGAACTTGGCGTTGTTGCCCTTGGGCATCATCAGCACCGAGGGCATGGTGGTGCCCAGGAAGGCCTTGGTGATGACCCAGTTGGCGAAGGGGATCGGCATCCGGTAGAGCAGCTGCACCTGCACGCGCAGGCGCAGGCGGTTGAAGCGGCGCAGCTCGTCGGCGCCCGCCAGGCCGGCGTAGAAGTTGGCCGGACGGCTCTGCAGCACCGGATCATCGAAGTCCACCTCGTAGCGGCTGCCGCGGGCGTTGAGCGCCTGCTGATCCGCGCGGCGCAGGGAGCGCTGGCCACCGCCGTCGGTGAACTCGCCGGCGACCGGGCCGCAGATGACCGTCTTCACCTGCTCCACATTGGCCAGCTGGTTGTCGGCCAGGTTGTGGCGCCCGAACTTGCTGACCACCTCGCCCACGTCACCCGTGGGCAGGATGACGTCGCTGCCGCCCACCAGCACCGGCAGCAGGTGGAAGATGGCCGCCGCCTGAATGGCCTTGGGGTCCGCGTGGTGCATGGCCCCCACGCGCGCGGCGCGGTAGGCGGCGTACTTGGCCATCACCCGCGCCTGGGCCGTCAGCCCCAATTGCAGGATGCCCAGGATCAGAAAGACGAACAGCGGCATGACCAACGCCGCTTCGACCGCCACCTGTCCAGACTTTCGGGAGGCTCGGGGAGAGAGCCTGCGCACACACGAATCCACCATGGGCCGAGTGTACCGGGCCCCCCCGGGGTGCCCATCCGTCAACCTGCCGTCACTTCCGGCCCCTGCGCCTGCGACGCGCAGTCTCAGGGCTCACGTCGTCTCACATACTGAGAAAAAGCGCTCAAAAGAGAGGGCTGAAGGCTACACCCGCTCGGAGATTTCTTCACGAGGCGGCTGCTCGGGGACCGGGCGGCCAAAGATGGAGTGGTAGGACAGGTAGCGCCAGAGGCAGCGCTGGCGGCGCACGTCGAACACGAGGCAACGCGCCACGGGCGCGGCGTACACGTGCAGGGTGACGGCGGGCCCGCTCAGCGCGGTGACGCGGTGAATGGACTCCTGGGTGGAGCGGTGATCCACGAAGCCCGGGCCCACCGGCCCATTGAGGCGGGGCGGGCCCAGCACCGCGAGGCCGGGCTCCTGGCCTCCAGACAGCAGCGGGTAGTCCTCCAGCAGGAACGAGCCCGCCTGAATGCTGAACCAACACTCCTGGCCGCCATGGTCATGCACCGGCGACGAGGTGCCCGTGTCCCAGCAGTTGAGCACCACCTCGAAGGCGGCGTCCCGGTACACCAGGTTGCGCGTGTAGCGCCCGCGCCGGAAGTGAAGGAAGGGGCCCAGGTGCTCGGGCCGCACCTGCACTCCGGCCAGCCTCTCGCCCACCCGCATCGCATCCGAGGGCTGACGCACTTCCTCGCGTAGGTGCCGCAGCACCGCCTCTAACGATTCCTCGCGCACGGGCCCAACATGTGCACGGCGCACCCACATATAACCGGGCGATCAGCCGAGCGCCGGGGGGCTCGTACTCTCTGCGAGAGACAGGTTTACGCCCCGCACGAAACCCAGGAGCGCCTGCCTTCCCGGAGAAGTGGAGCGAAAATCCAGGGATTTCGCGGGGTTGTGGCGCAGAAGGAGAACCTTCTGGCGTCCCTGAGCTGAGTCAGCGGCCCACGGCCAGGGCCAGCTGCGTGCTCTCTTCAGGCAGCCAGAGCGCGCCCAGCTCCAGCGAGAGGCTGGAGAAGGGCTCGGCGCGCACCAGCGCATCCCCCTCGTAGCTGGCGGCGAAGAGCCAGCCGCGCTTGAGGCGCTGGAACACCTCGAGGGTGCGCGCCTCGGGATCGATGAACCAGGCGCAGGACACGCCATGCTGCGCGTACAGCGGCAGCTTGCGCACCCGGTCCAGGGAGAGCGTCACCGGAGAGACCACCTCGCATACCCAGTCGGGCGCCACGGTGAGGAAGGGCTCGCTGGGCTCGGGCGGCTGAGTGACACGGTCGCGCCGCCAGCCGGCCAGGTCCGGCACCAGCACATCGCGGCCCAGGTGCAGCTCGGGGGCGCGCAGGAAGCACCAGCGGCCATTGCCGCCGCGGCGCGGATCCAGCTGCTCACCGAGCTCCACGCCCAGCATGAACGCGGCGCGCGTCTGCGCGGCCAGGGGGCGTGGCGAGGCCACGAGTTCGTCCTCGACAATCTCGCCCACCCACCCCTTGGGTAGCGCGTTGAGTACCGAGTACGTCGCCTGATCAATACGGGTCTGCGTCACCATGCCCTCCCGAGCGGCGGCTGAACGAAGAGGCATCTTAAGGCTCGGTCTGACATGCCCCGGCCCCCGCCAGGGCTCACGGCTACTTGCCGATGCAGAAGCGCTGGAAGATGGCGTCCAGCAGGGCCTCGGAGACGTGGGTGCCGGACACTTCGCCCAGGGCCTCGAGCGCCAGGCCCACCTCGCCGGAGACGACCTCCAGGGTGGAGAGGCGCTGGGCCTGCTCCGCACGTGTCAGGGCCTCGCAGGCGCGCCGCAGCGCGTCGGCATGGCGCTCGGAGACGAGGGCCACGGCGGAGGGCGTCCCCCCGCCCCACAGGTGCGAGAGCACCGCGGCGCGCAGCGCTTCGACGCCTTCACCGGTGAGCCCGCTCACGCGAAGCCCGCCTTCGCCGCGCCCAGCCACGTCACACTTGCCCTCCACGCGGAGCACGGGGGTGGAGCCGGCCTCGCGCGTCCACGCCTGGGCCTCGGCGGCGGCGGCGCCGGGAGGCAGCACGAGCACGGCCAGGTCCGCGGAGGCCAGCGCCTGGCGGGCGCGCGCAATCCCCAGCGCCTCCACGCGGCCCGGCGCCTCGCGCAGGCCCGCGGTGTCCAGCAGCGCCAGGGCCAGGCCCTCCCACTCGACGCGGGCCTCCAGCACATCGCGCGTGGTGCCGGGCTCGTCATCCACCAGCGCGCGGGCCTCGCCCACCAGGCGGTTGAACAGCGTGGACTTGCCCGCGTTCACCGGCCCGAAGAGCACCACCCGGGCTCCGCGCCGCACCAGCCGCCCGCGCCCGGCCTCGGCCAGCAGCCCCTGCGCCTGGGCGAGCAGCCGCGCCACGCGCTCGCCCGCATCCTCATCCGCACCCTCGGCCTCGTCCGGGAAGTTGAGCACGCCCTCCAGGTCCGCGTGGAGCGCACGCAGCGGAGCCTCCAGCGCGCTCACCCGCTGCGCCAGCACACCCGAGAGCCCCGCCGCCGCCGCGCGCACCGCCGCCTCGGAGTCCGCCGCCACCAGGTCCGCCACGGCCTCCGCGCGCGTCAAATCCAGCCGGCCATGGAGGAAGGCGCGGCGGGTGAACTCGCCCGGGCCCGCGGGGCGCACGCGCGCGTCCTCCAGCACGCGGCCCAGCAGCAGCCGCAGCAGCCGCGGGCCGCCGTGGGCCTGCAGCTCCACCACATCCTCACCGGTGAAGGAGTGGGGCGCGCGGAAGTAGAGGAACAGGCCCTCATCCAGCGGCTGGCCGGCGGCATCCACGAAGGTGGCCAGGTACGCGTGGCGGGGCGTGGGCTCGGCGGGCACTCCGGGAGCAAGCGCGCGGCCCACCTCCAGCGCGGCGGGCCCGGACAGCCGGAGGATGCCCACCGCACCGGCGGCGGGCGCGGTGGCCAGCGCGGCGATGGTGGCGAGCGCGGGCGTCATGCCACGGGGTGGCGGCTCAGCGGACACCGGCCGGCGGGCTGGAGCCCCGGGCGGCCTTCTCCACCGCCTCGCGGTTCTCTTCGATGTACTTCTCCACCGCCGCGTCCTCGAGCTCCAGGTCCCTCAGCACACCCGGGTAGACGAAACGGAAGGCGGGAGACTCTTCGTCTCCGCGCAGCCGGAAGCTCATCTTGAGCACCGCGGCGCCATACAGCTTGTCCTTGAGCGACTTCGCCTTGCCCATGGTTCTCTCCTCCGGGCCCCGCGCGGTGGCTCAGCCCTCGAAGTCGTCCTCGTCATCGTCCGGCACCAGCAGCTTCTTGGGCAGCGGCGCCGGCTTCTCCGGGGTGAACACCACCCGGCGGCAGCGCCCCTCGCCCTCGCCCGTCACCGCGACGCCCGCCACACCTTCTACTGCCTTCAAGACGCGGGCGCGGTCCTCGAGTTTCATGCCTGCCAGGGCATAGAAGCGCCCCAGCGAGGCTGACTTCTCGGCCAGCTTGCGGACAGCCTCCTTGAGGGCCGCATCCTCGGTGACGTCCACGGTGCGCTCGTCCGCCTCGGAGCGGCGGGCCTGCGGCGGCGCGGCGGGCGCGGCGGCCTGAGCGGGCGCCGCAGCCCGGCCCGGAGCCCTGGCGGGCGCGGCCGCGGGTGCCGGAGCCTGGGCGCGAGCCGGAGCAGGCGGGCGGGGCGCCGGAGCCGCGTTCGCCTGGGCAGCGGGCGCGGGAGGCTGCGGCTCCTTGCGCTGCCGGGGCTCGGGAAACACCCCGGCCCCCAGCAGCACCCAGCGCCGCTCCACGCCGGGGCGGTGCAGCATCTTGTTGAGCAGAAACTGCAGCGAGTCCACCACCTGGCTGCGCTTGCCGTTCTCCACCCCGGGAGGCAGGCCCGCCTCGAAGTGCAGCGCCACGGCGAGGCTGCCATCCGAGGCGTCCTGGAACTCGAGCCGCGCGGGGAAGCCCATCAGCCCCAGAATGTCGGTGAGCAACTTCTGCGCACGCACGCGGGTGTCAGCCGCGGGGGCGGGAGCAGCGGTCTGCGGAGGAGCCTGCTCGGTCACTTGCGCTTGCCTCCCGCGGAGGCCGTGGCCGCCGCCGGTGTTCCCCCACCGCCTCGCTTGAGCTTCTGGCGGTCCAGCCACTTCTTCAACCCGTACTGCTGACCGATGGAGAGGAGGTTGTTGGTGAAGATGTAGAGCGACAGCCCCGCGGGGTACTGCAAGAGCGTCAGGGTGAAGATGATGGGCATCACCCAGATCATGATGCGCGCCTGGGCGGCATCCATCATCTGCGGCTGCATCTTCTGGGTGATGATCATCGACACGCCCAGCAGCAGCGGCAAGATGTACGTGGGGTCCTTGTACGTCAGGTCGAACCAGATGGGGCCGACGAACGGTTCCCAGTAGATGTCGAAGCTGTTGCGCAGCGCGGTGAACAGGGCGATCCACACCGGCATCTGAATGAGCAGCGGCAGACAGCCGCCCAGCGGGTTCACCTTGGCCTGCTGGTAGAGCTTCATCACCTCGAGGTTCATGCGCTCGCGGTCATCCGCGTACTTCTTGCGCAGCGCCTCCATCTGCGGCTGCAGCTCCTTCACCGCCTCCATGCCCACCATGGACTTGTAGGTGAGGGGCAGCAGCACCAGCTTCACCAGCAGGGTGAGCAGCATGATGGCCACGCCCCAGTTGCCGGTGAGCGCATAGAACTTCTTCATGAAGAAGAGCAGGGGCCGGCAGAGCAGCTCCCAGATGCCGAAGTCCACCGTCTTGCCGATGGTGGGCTGCCACGGAGCGGCCGTGAGGTTCGCGGCGGCAAGCACCTGGGGGCCGGGCACCAGCAGCAGCAGGTCCGGGTCCTTGGGGCCGAACCAGCCGCCAAAGCGCAGCGTCACCGTCTGGCCCGCGTTCACCGTCAGCGGGAAGCCCAGCCTCACCTGGCGCGCGGTGGGCGTGGCGGTGAGCACGCAGCTGCCCTCGCGCGGCCCGTCCAGCGGGTAGAGCACCGACAGGAAGTACTGCTGATCAATGCCGAAGTAGTGCACCGGGCCGCGCAGGTTCTGCGCCGGCTCGTCCTCGGGCACCAGCTTGTGCAGCTCCTCGCCCACGTGGCACGCCGCGCGGCTCTGGTTGCCCACGCCTCCGAAGAAGGAGGGGGCGTGCTCGAAGTTCGGATCGATGGCGCGGTTGTGGTGCAGCTGCAGCTCGCCCGTGAGCGCCTGGGCCGAGGTGTTCTTCACCTGCACCACGTACGTCAGCTCGAAGCCCGCCTGGGGCCACTGCAGCGTCTTGGTCACCTCCCACGGCCCGCGGCGCGTGGAGAAGCGCACCGTGCCCTCGCCGCCCTCGGCCACCGCCCAGCGCGCGTTGGCCGGCAGCGGCGCCGCGCCCTCGATGGACAGCGCCATGGGCAGCGGCTGGCCCGGCACCGGCTGCACCAGGTTCATCTGCGGCGGAGACGGCAGCTCGCCGCCAAACAGCTTCTTGAAGCCCTGGCCCACGGTGAGCTCCTGCTGCTCACGCATCTTCGGCCCCTGCAGCACCGCCGAGGTGAAGCCCGCGCCCTCGCTGGAGAAGGTGTACTTCGCCTCCGCGCGCGTGTGCTCCACCGTGCGCACCGGGGCCTCGGGCTCCTGCGGCGTGCTACCGGCCACCGCGTCCGGCGTGCCACCGGGGGCGGGCACCGGCGTCTGCACGGTGGGCGTGCCCGGCTGGGCCGGCGCCTGGGCGACGACGCCCGCATCCGGGCCTCCGGCCTGGACCTCGGGAGCCGGTGCCTGCGGAAAGAGCAGCATGTAGATGGTGATCGCCGCGAAGGACAGGCCCAGCGCCACCAGCAGGCGCTTCTGCGAGTCGTTCTGGTTGGGCGAGAAGGGATCGTCAGGAAGGTTCATAAAATCCCCTCTCCCAGCGGAGAGGGCCAAGCGGGGCACTCACCGGCTCACGGCACCGGATCCATGCCTCCGGGATGAAAGGGGTGGCACCGGAGCAAGCGCCACACGGTGAGCCAGCCCCCCTTGAGCCCCCCGTGCTTCTCCAGGGCCTGGAGCGCATACGTGGAGCAGGAGGGATGGAAGCGGCAGACCTTCGGCAGCAGCGGCCCGATGAACCGGCGGTAGAAGCGGATGGGCAGAGCGAGCAGGAAGGCGAGCGGACTCATGGGCGGGGCCCTGCGGACGCGGTGGCGAACTGCCGCTGCAGCTTGCGGGTAACACCATCGAAAGCTCGTGCCATTTCGGCGAATGCCACCTCTTTGGCCGAAGAGCGCACCACCAACACCACGTCCAGGCCCGCGGGCCATTGCCCGCGCCGCTTGCGGAACAGCTCTCGCAGCAGCCGCCGCAGGCGCACCCGCACCACGGCGTTGCCTACCTTGCTGGACACCGTGAGCCCCAGCCGGGTGTAGCCCCGGCCATTGCGCTTCACCAGCGCCAGCAGGCAGTCCGAGGGCACCTTCTGCCCGCCCTCCTGGACCTGGAGAAACTCGTGACGGCGCAACAAGCGCAGCGCCTTGGCAAATGCTTCACCCCGGCTGACAGGCTCCGCGCTCCTGGCCGTCACGTGCGGCGCTCGGCCTACTTCTTCGCGGCGGACACCACCAGACGCTTGCGGCCCTTGGCCCGGCGGCGCTTGAGCACCTCCTGGCCGGCCTTGGTGCTGTTGCGCTTGCGGAAACCGTGGGTACGGTTGCGCTTAATCTTCGACGGCTGATACGTGCGCTTGGACACGGCAGAACTCCTGTACGACGGCGGCGTCTCTGATCCGACGCGGCCCATGGAAAAGGCGCCGCTCGTAACCCGTTCCCCTACCCAAGTCAACGTTGGAACTCATCCGCCCCCGCCAAAGCGCCTGCTCGTCCGCGCCCCCCTCGCCACTTTTGCACCACTCGCACCGCGAGTGAAGGGAGAACAGGCGACCCCAAGACCTGGGGGGTCGGGCAGGGCCCACCACAATGGTGCCGGAACGGCACGCCGGTTGCCGATCAAAACCGGCGGGAGAAACCGTCGGACTTCCGCTGATTTGACGTGGGTGCTTGATCGTACAGTGTGCGTTTGTTACCACGGGCGGCTCCCCGGCTTGAGGCCGGTTTTGCACTTCCGAGACCTGTGTGAGCGCCCTCGCAGAAGCCATCAGCCCCCCGCCAAGTGCCGGAATTATCTGGGCCCGGACGCTGGATACCATCCGCCAGGATGGTAAAACCTACGCGCTCACGTGGCTGGAGCGGATGCGCGCCCTGGACGTAAGGGAAGGTGCGCTCGTGCTGGGGGTTCCCGATCGCTTCTTTCGCGATTGGGTGGATGACCACTACCGCGGATTGCTCGAGTCCACGCTCGCCCGGGTAGGGGAGGGACTGGCGAAAGTAGCCTACGAAGTGGTGGAGGCCCCGCTCTCAGGGGCGAACCTACCGCCCACACCCACAGTCAAGCTAAATCCGTCCCGGCCGACACGATTGAACGTGCGGTTCACCTTCGCCACCTACGTCGTCTCTGACAGCAACCAGCTGCCCGCCGCCGCCGCCGCCGCCGTGGCCGACAAGCCGGGCCACTATTACAACCCCCTGTACGTCTATGGAGGTACGGGGCTGGGCAAAACCCACCTGCTGCACGCGGTAGGCAACCACATCTGGGAGAAGGACCCGTCGCAGCGGGTGGTGTACCTGTCGAGCGAGCAGTTCACCAACGAGTACGTGGAGAGCGTGCGCGAGCACCGCATGAGCGACTTCCGGCGCAAGTTCCGGGAGGAGTGCGACGTGCTGCTCATCGACGACATCCAGTTCCTGGGCAAGCGCGAGGAGACTCAGAAGGAGTTCTTCTACACGTTCAACACGCTGTACGAGATGAACAAGGCCATCGTGCTCACCAGCGACACGCTGCCCTCGGAGATTCCGGGCCTGGAGGAGCGGCTGCGCAGCCGGTTCACCATGGGCCTCATCACCGACATCCGTGAGCCGGACTACGAGACGCGCGTGGCCATCCTCCAGAAGAAGGCGGAGGCCGAGCGGCTGGCGCTGCCCGATGACGTGGCGCACTTCATCGCCAAGCACGTGCAGAAGAACGTGCGCGAGCTGGAGGGGGCGCTGGTGAAGCTGTCGGCCATCCACAGCCTGTCTCGGCAGCCGCTGACGGTGGAGTTCGCCTCGCACGTGCTCAAGGACATCCTGCCCGCCAACCGGGTGGTGGACGTGGAGCTCATCCAGCGCGAGGTGGCCCGCTACTACAAGGTGACGGTGGAGGCGCTGCGCGAGGACCGGCGGCACAAGGCGCTGTCGCACGCGCGCCAGGTGGCGATGTACCTGTGCCGCAAGCTGACGAAGAGCTCGTTTCCGGAGATCGCCTCGCGCTTCAACAAGGACCACTCCACCGTCATCTCCGCGGTGCGCAAGGTGGAGGGGCTGCGCGAGACGGACGCCACCGTGAAGCGCGAGCTGGACGAGCTGGAAGAGAAGCTGGGCGTCTGAGAGGCCTGCCTGTGTCGAAGCTCCGCGCCGTGTGGTTGGGAGGCCTGCTGCTGGCCCTGTGCGCGCCCCCCGCCTGGGGACAGCAACCGCCCAGGCCGGATGGGGGCACGCCCGCCGCCGAGCCGCGCACGGTGTCCGCGCGCGAGGAGTACCTGCGGGCGCTCGATCGGTTCGCCACGGGCAAGGGCGGCACGCTGGAGGGCGTCTACGCGCTGGCCCAGGCGGCGGCGCGCGAGCAGCTGCAGCTGACGCTGGAGTGGGATCAGGCGCTCGCCAGCGGCAAGCTCCCGAAGAACCGCTTCGAACGCGAGCTGCCCGGGTTCCACGTGGGCACGGGCCCAGGCATCTACGTCACCGCCAACTCGGCGCTCTTCCTGCAGCTGGCCCAGGCGCGGGGCAACGCCGTGGACAAGCGCTTCTTCGAGCTGTTGCACCAGACGTTCCAGGGCAGCGCCACGCGCGTCTACGTGGATCAGCTGGACGAGGTGACGGCCTGCTACCAGGTGGGCGGCCGCGAGATGTTCTCGCTCTACAAGGGCTGGACGCAGTTCCAGGCCAGCTACCCCAACGCCTACAAGGCGGCGGTGCAGGACGAGCTGGTGCAGTTGGAGCAGGTGTACACGTCCGCCAGGTGCGCGTGCGGCTCTCACCAGGTGGTGGATGCCGGGCTGGAGGCCTTCCTGAAGGCGTTCCCCAAAGCGCGCATCGCCGCTCAGGTGCGCGAGCGGGTCGAGAAGATTCACACCCAGAACAGCGACATCGTCTTCCGGTGTGGGCAGGAGCTGCTCTTGCCCCAACCGATTCCGCCGGGCGTGGAGCCGCCTGCTCCCAGGCCCTGAGCCCCAGGCGCCTCAGTGCGCCAGGGGCCGCCCTCTCCGGGTAACGAGGGCATGCGCGAGCGCCACCTATGAGGTAGGGTGAGTATAACCCTACCGGAGGCATATGTCCGTCCCCCTTCCGCCGGACTCCCGTTTTCCCCAACCCGGCTCGCTCATCGACTCCTGGCTGCTCATCGAGCACATCGGCCAGGGCAGCCATGGCGTGGTGTTCCATGCCGTCAACCCGGACAGGCCCGAGGCTGGCAGCTACGCGCTGAAGCTGGCCCTGAAGGCCGGTGACCCACGCTTCGAGCGTGAGACTTATCTGCTCTCGAGGGTACAGCACCCCTCGGTGCCCCGATTCGAGGGCAGCGGCTTCTGGAAGAGCCCGGGCGGGGAGGCCCACCCCTATCTCGTCATGGAACGGGTAGAGGGACTGAGCCTGTATGCGTGGGCGGTCGAGCATGAGCTCACCGTACGCGATGCCCTTGCCCAGCTGGCTCAGGTGGCGCGCGCGCTGGAGGCCACCCATGAGTACGGGGTGCATCGGGACGTCAAGGGCAACAACATCCGCGTGAGCTCCGAGGGCCATGCGGTGCTGCTGGACTTCGGCAGCTGTTCGTACTCGGACGCCAGCCCGCTCACGGGAAGCGCCCTGCCTCCGGGTACTCCCTTCTACCGCAGCCCTCAGCTGCTGACGCTGAAGTTTGCCCTGGAGATGGGCTCGCGCGCCACGTACGAGTTCCAGCCCGCCGATGACGTGTACTTCCTGGGCATCACCGCCTATCGGTTGCTGGCGGGCGGCTACCCGCGCCGCGACTCGGATGGGACCGCGCGGCCGGAGGCGCCCAGGGGATTGAACGACGTGTGCCCGGAGCTGAGCGAGCTCATCGTGCGCATGCTGTCCGAGGATCCCAGGGCGCGGGGGAGTGCCAGGAAGGTCGCCGAGGAGTTGGAGCGCTTGCTGGAGCTCTCCCGTGAATCACTGGATGCGCCCTGGGTGGCGAATGCCTCGCGGTTGTCGACCGAGAAGGACAGCCCACCCGCGCCCCCCAAAGCCGCGCGCACGGCGTGGGCTCCCCTGGTCGCAGCCGCCGGGGGTGGCCTCGCGTTGGGATTGCTGGGGATGCTGCTGGCGCGCGGCGTGGATCGGCCAGAGGTGGCCTACGTCGAGCCATTGCCCGAGCCGCGAGCCTCCGAGCAACCCGATGCGGGCACCTCGGTGGGGGAGGGGGCGTTGGCCTCGGCATCGCCCAGCAAAACGCCCCCAGCCTCCAAGGGGCGCATCTCACAGAAGATGCCCGACAAGCCGCTCCCCAACCAGAAGCGCCCTCCCTGCAGCGGACGGGTCACGCTCGTCATCAACGGGGGATGCTGGCTTCCCGCGCCTGGGGGAGCGGAAATGGCTCCCTGTGATGATGACCTCTATGAGTACAAGGGGCGCTGCTACAGCGCGATCCTCCTCAGAAAAGATGAGCGCGTGCCAACCTCCGATGACCCGCCGTAGATCGAACCCCGGACTTTTCACCTGATCAGGGCAGCGTCACCGGCGCGATGTCCGTCACGATGAGCGTGTTGGTGCGCGCGTCCACGCTCACCTTGCCGCGCGGGGACAGCTGCGCCTGCACGTGCGGCAGCAGCTCAGACGCCTGCGCGTGGCTGACCGGAATGAAGTAGGTGTGCAGCGGCGCCAGCTCCTCGCGCGACTGCTTGAGCCTGGCGCGCGCATCCGCCTCCTCGGTGAGCCGCTTGAGCGGCGCCACGCGCAGCACGTTGCCGGTGCGCTCCTGCCCCAGGCCGTGCGTGCTCAGCACCGTGCTCAGCACCTGGTTCCACGGCACGTCACGCAGCTTCAGCGTCACCTTGCCCTGCACCTCGTCGGACACCACCACGTTCACCTTCCCCATCTCCGCCAGCATCCGCAGCACGTCGTGGATGTCCGCGCGCACCACGTCGATGCTGATGCGCTTGGTCTCCGCCCGCGGCGGGGCCGCCAACGCGGACGTGGACAGCAACACCAGCGCGGCCAGAGCAGCCCGTACCCAGCTCATGAACTCCTCCTATTGTGGTGAGGCCCGCAGGATAACCTGTGGTTATGTCGCCTGCACGCGCGATGAGACTTAGTGGCTGGCGTCAAGCCGCGCGCACGTGTACTTCTCTGGGAGTTGCAGCTGGCCTGAACCACGGCGTGCACCACCAGCCCCGCGCTATTCGCGCGGCGCTTCGTGCCGACCCGACAAGGGCAGCGACATAGCTTCCGGGTCCAGGCGCCACACCAGTGAGCTGCCCGCGGTTTCCAGCCGCGAGACCCACCAGAAAGCCGCTGCGTTTTCCAGACGCAGACGCGCTCAGGGCCCTGGAGGAGAGTTGTCGCTCTCCCCGGGGCCCGCCCTTTTTGAGGGGCGGTGCGCAAAAGGTACGGCTGTATGGCTGCCCGCAGCAAGCCCAAAAGCGCAATGCGCCGTGTGGCAATGCGCTTTCCGTCCTAAAGCGCGGCCCGCTGGCAGTGAGTCGCCACCCATGTGGGCGGAGGTGGCTTCACCCTCCTGCGCTTTTCTGGCAGCTCGAGCAGCTCGTCACAGCGAGCCGCCCCGCACGGCGCAATGCTCCGGGCCGGGGGCGAGCTCAGGGCCCGGGGATGCGCTTTGCGGTATGCGCGCTGCAGGTCCTCCAGCTCCACGTGCAGGTACCGCTGAGTGGTGCGGATTCGGTTGTGCCCCATCAGCATCCGCACGTCATCCACCTTCGCCCCTGCTCGCATGAGGTGCGTGGCGAAGGTGTGCCGGAGAGTGTGTGGAGTCACCTTGCTCGAGAGCCCCGAGGTGACGGCCCAGTGTCGCACCAGGAGGAAGACGGTGTGGGCGGTGATGCGGCGGCCGAACTGGTTGAGGAACAGCGCCTGGGGGTGAGGCTTGAGCTTCTTCTTTCGGAACTCACCGCGCCTGTCGAGGTACGACTGCAACACCTGGAGCGCTGTCCGGTTGATGGGGCAGAGCCTCTCCCGGCCGCCCTTGCCCATCACCCGTAGAATGCGCTCTTTCCAGTCCACACTCGCGAGATTCATCCCCGTCAGCTCCGACACCCTCAGTCCGGCCCCGTAGAGCAGCTCGAGGATGGCGCGGTCCCGGGCTCCGCAGGGCGAGCTCGCCGGCGGCGTCTCCAGGAGCGTGAAGATGCGCCTTGCGGACGGCACGGCGAGAGGGGCCAGCTTCTTCTTCCTCACCATGAGGAGCCGCGAGGGGTCAGCCGTCACCAGCTCGGCACGCACTGCGAAGCGGTAGAACTTGCGGATACCTGAGACGCGCCGTGCTCGGCTGTTGTCCGAAAGCCGCCCCTCGCTTTCGGACATGTACTCGAGGAGGTCCTTGCCCGTCGCGGTGAGGAGGAATTTCCCGCGCTTGCCGAGGTGACGCTCGAGGTCCCTCACATCCTGGACGTAGGCAGTCGCAGTGTGAGGTGACTTCGTCACCTCCAGCTGGCGTCGGAACTGCTCGATTGGGGGAAGGCACCGGCTCACGCTGCAGCGAACGCTAGTCCTGCTGCAGCGGCCAGCAACTTCTCAGCACAGGGGCGCCTGGTGCAGCTCGGCGCGGCGCCCCCGTGCAGCTGCAGCTGCTACCAGCCCAGCCAGCTCTTCAGCTTCTGGAAGCTGCTCTTGCCCTTGCGGAGGCCCTTGGCGGCGATGGTATGGGGGTGGCGCTCGAGTTCCTCCAGCACCAGGTGCGCCAGCTTGTTGATGAACTTCGGGTCCACCTCGCTGGGCTGCAGCTCGGCCGCGGGGGGCTGGGTGTTCAGCGTCATGTTCTCGGGGCTCTTCTCCATGGTGCTCTCCTGGGGTACAGCGGGTGGAAGGGCAACGTCAGCAACCAGGCGCAGTAGCAGCTCGCCCACGGGGAGGGAGTTGCGTGCGGCCAGGGCGTACAGGCTGAAAAGGGGGCGCCGCTGCAGCGCCCGGGCTTCCGCTGCAGCAGCGCGCATTGCGCGCACGATCCTCACTACTGCCTCGAGCGAGGCTTCCGCGGGCCCTGCCGCGTGCGCACCCTGAGCAGCGTCTCCACAGAGCCCTCGAGGTGGGCGAGGCGGCGCATGAGCGGGCCGGTGAAGCGGCGGATCTCCTTCTTCACCACCCTGGCGGTGCTTCGCCTCTCTGCCTCCGCGCGCTGGGCCAGCTCCGCACGCTCCGCCTCCGCACGCTCGGCCAGTGCCACGCGCTCATCCTCCTGAGCCTTCGTCCACTTGGAGAGGGCCGCGCGCACCACGCCGAAGGCGGTGCCCACTGCGGCCAGCAACACTCCGATGCCCTGGCCGATCGCCACGGGGTCCAACCCATTGCCGCTCATGTGCTCACGCCTTTCTCTCCCGGGCGGAACTCCCAGTGCCAGGGCTCAGAGGGGACTGTCCGGACGAAGCCAAACCGCTCCGCATTGCCCGCGAGCCACGCGTACGCCCGTGAGGTGGTGCCACCGGTGGCGATGTCCACCGCGATGCCGCCCTGGTGGTTGGAGAAGCCCGGCTTGGCGGCCAGGTTGCCGGTGCCGTTGAGGTAGCGCTGGTACAGCTCGCGCTGCTCCTCCATGGCGCGGAAGGCGCTGTTGAGCTGCAGCTGCACGCCAGCCGCCGCGGCGGCCGCTCGCATCAACACGTAGTAGATCGCCGCGTCCGCGCGCAGCTCCCGGCCCGGCTCCACGGTGAGGAGGTGAATGCGGCGCCGCTCGCCGGCGACGTAGCCCTGCACCGCCCGCGGCTTGGGCCTGCTGAGCGTGAGGGCGCTCACTCGCTTCTCCTGGCGGCCACCACGCCCAGCGCGCAAATCAGCAGCGTGGCGGCGCCGGCGAGCTTTGCCTTCGTCTTGAGGCTCCAGGGCCCGGCAAGCCTCTTCGCGGCATCCCCCGCGGCGGCGAGCGCCTCCTCAGCGGCCTTGTTCGCCGCGGCCACCTTCTTCTCGGCCGCCTCCCCAATCAGGTTGAAGGCCGAGGCGTTGAAGCCCGCCTTCGTGTGGAAGTTGAGCGCCGAGGCAATGTCCTTGCCCACCTGCAGGTAGAAGCCCACCGGGTACGCGTGCTGCTTGTCGTCGAAGCCCGCCTCAGCCCACCTGCGCCAGGTGGTGCGCCAGCTCTCCGCGCGCTCCAGCTCCACGCGGGTGTTCTTCACCGCGGCACGCTCCGCGTGGTTGAGGAGCAGCTCGCCCGTGAGGCCGCCCGTCTGTGCCTTGAGCCATGCGCTGGAGTAGGCCACGGCCCGGGCGAGCTCCGCTTCCGCTCGCCGCACGCTCTCCTGTTGTGCCGAGGTCAGGGCCATGGCTCACACCTGCGCGTAGGCGAAGAGCCGGAGGAAGGGCCGGCAGCTTCCGAAGCTCGAGAGGCTCTGCTGGTCACCGCCCTTGAGCAGCAGTTCGAAGCGGGCGAAGCGGGCCCTCTTGGCGATGCGGCGGATGAACGTCGTGACGGTCGGCGACAGGGAGCCCGTGGACACCACGCCGTGTTTTCCCGTGTACGGAATCACTTCGTTGAGACCAGCAGCGAAGTCCCCGTTGGAGCCCATCGTCAGGGCTCCCTCGATGGTGGCTCCGTTCTCCGCATCGACTAGGTGGAGGCTGGGCTTGATGAGGGTCCATGCAGGGAGGTGTTCGCGCTCCCCGCTGTCGTCCGTCGCGTCCCCCCACATCTCGATGCCGAACACCAGCTCGCGAGCGGCGCTCACATTCCAGGTGGGGCCCGGCTCCACGATGCCGTTGTAGTAGTCGTTCGGCGCCACCGGAGGAATCGTCCCCCGCGTGAACTCGAATGGAGCCGCGGGGACGACCTGGAATAGCTGCTCCTGGGTTCCACCGCTGTCAAACGCCATCATCTTCTCTTGGAGGCGTCGCCACGCGAGCCGTCCAGAGTCGTTCCGCGTATCGATGTCGAACAGTGGAACGGCGCCCGCGGGCTCCGTGGACAGGTGTCCAGCAGCGCTGTGCCGACTCCGGCCCAACTCGCCGGCCGCCCCATCCGTCAGCAGGCGCAGCTTGAAGGTGCTGAAGGGCTGGGCCTCACGAATCTCGAGCTTGGTGAACGCCAGCCCAGGCGCCTGGTAGCGGGGGCTGTCCACCACCAGGGCGCCGGCTTCGTCGTTGTCGAGCACCACCTTGACGGGGAATTTCCCCAACAGGGGCACGAGCGAGAAGGCCACGGCGTTGGCGTTGGGGATGATGACGGTGCCGTTGGCACCGATCGTGAGGAGAGTATTCGAGTCGTCGATCGGCATTGCGGTGGACCTCGCTGGTGCTGACGGCGTTCACTTCTTCCGGAAGAGGGAGAACAGCCCATCCAGGCCGCCCACTGCATCAAGCGCGCCCTTCACGGCGCCGGCCACCTTGTTGCCAGTCGAGCCGGCGGTGGGCAGCTGCGTGGGCGCCGAGGGGCGCAGCTGGGCGTCGCGGAGCTCGGCGAGCTGCTGCTGCAGCGCGTCCTCGCGGCGGCGTGCGCTGTCCGCCAGCGACTTGAAGCCGAGCCCGGCCAGGGCAGCGGCCGCCAGCCCCGCGATCGTCCACCCCACCACGGCGCCTTGATTCGAGTTTTCAGCCATCGTCGTTTCCTTCACGGTGAGGGTTGGTGCTGCAGCGGAGCTCAGAAGTCCTCAGCCTTCGCCGAGTACGGCGAGAAGGACTCGAAGGGCTCGCGCGACTGCTGGAAGAGGGCGATCGGGGACTGGGGAGGCTTCTGCTCCGCAATGCGCACGGGCGTCGGCGCGGGCTTCGGGAGGGGCTCCGGCTCCCGGACCGGGAGGTTCGAGAAGACAGGCTCCGGCTCGGCCACGCGCACCGGCATCGTGGTGAAGGTGGGCTCGAGTGCAGGCGCGAGCAGTTGCAGCATGGAGGCCACCGGGCCGGAGGGCTGTGCAGCCGGTGTCGAGCCGTGGTTGAGACCGAGCTGGTTTCTGAACCCGCTCGGAGGAGGCTTGGCCGCCCCTCCCAACTGCACCACCTGCGCGGGAGGGGTAGTGGGCTTCGTCATCCGCGGCTGGGGCGCGCGGAAGAGCCCCCGCACCGCGGTGCTCACTTTGTTGGTGGTCGCCCGCAGGGCGGCGAAGAGTGCAGCGGGGTCAGCAAAGAGGAACATGGGCCACGTCCTTCGAAGGGGGTTCACTTCTCCAGCACTTCCCGCTCCACGTAGACGGGAGCGGGTCGAGGCACTGGGGCTTGCTGCGCTTGCTGCACTGCGCGCTGTTGGGCGGCCTCCGCCCGCTGGCGCTCAAGCTCCATCCGGGCCAGCGCGGCCAACTGTCCGTTGGAGGTGACGCGCACCTCGCTCCCGGCGGACACCAGCGTCCGGCCCGTCTGTGAGGGCTGGGAGGGGGAACGCCACTCCGCCGACTTGCTCAGGTCCTGCACGCCGCCAGCGGAGGTGACGGCCCCCACCGCCACCAACCCCCCCGCCCCCACCACGGAGATCGTCTTCCAGCCTCGCGGGGGGAAGAAGTAGAAGACTTCCCACTCGCTCTTGTCCGTCCGGGCCTTCACCACCTGGGCGTCATGGAAGTACACGTCGTTCACGTGCAGTCGGAACGCAGGAGCCGCTCCGTCCTTGTCGAGCCCAGAGACGACAACCGCAATGCGGTCCGCCCCCGTCCGCAGTGCCTGGACCCTGCGCTCGAACTGCTGCAGCATCTCTACGGACCCGTCCTTCACGCCCAGCCGCATGTACGTCTCCACTTCGCGCGGGGTGATGAGCGCGCCCAGCGCCGGGCCACTCGGCTGCTTTGCTCCCCCGCCACCGAAGAGGCCCTTCACCGCACCGCCAATGCCGGCGACGATGCCACCGACGAAGCCGTTAGCGTTGAACGGATCCAACTCGCCCGTGATGGCATCCACGACCTTGTCGATAGGCCCGCCCACCCAGTTGAGGAGTCCGGCCGCCAGCTGCAGGCTCAACACCGCGGGCACCACCTGCAGGCCAAAGGTGGCGCCCAGGCCTGACAGCTGCTCCACGGACTTGACGACGTTGGGGTCCTGGATCCCCACCAGCTTCATCACCTGCTCAGCCACTTCCGCGGCAATGAACGCCGGCGCCGATGCCACCCCCGCGACCCTGGCAACGTTGCCGGACTGCTCGCTCTCATTGAAGATTTGCTCCACCACCTGGCCGAGCCCCGCGTTCACCGCCAGGCCCACCTCGACGAGGTTGCCGTTGACGGCGCCCTGCAGCGCGCCCTCGAGCACGCCACGGGCGGGCGCCGGCTGCGCGGAGACTTCCGGCTCCGAGCCTTCACCGGGTGGAGGCGGCTGTACCCCTCCGCTCTGGCTGGTCCGCTGCGTGGCAGGGGCAGCGAGAAGGCGACTGCCCACCCACGCAGCCCCAAGGCCCAGCGCAACGACAGCAAGAATTGGCGCAAACATGAGGCGGCTCCAGCTGGGCGAACGGGGTGAGGGGCGCATTGCGCCGGGCCAGCATGGAGGCACTGGCCCAGCGGTTGTTGGGGCAGCGGGCTGACTACTCGAGCTCCACCGCGTACAGATCGTCGGCGCTCTTGCCAGCGTCGGTCAGCGCCTGGCGACGTAGCGCCGTCTTCTCCGGCCGCCTCGCGCGCACCTCGGCCATGTCCTCGAGCATGTCCGTCACCATGCGCTTGAGCACGCGGAACACGGCAGTCTCCCGGCCCTTGGGGGGCGCGCCCTTGCTGGAGTCGAAGATCCCCGGGATGCTCGCCCCGAACTTGATGAGCACGGCGCGCGCCGCGGCCTTCGCGGTGTTCTCGTCACCGGTCCGGTCCTGCATGGCCAGGTTGTACTCGGTCGCGCACATCATCAGGTCCTGCAGCGGCATCCACACGAACACCTTGCCGCCCCGCCTCGCGCGCAGTCCGGCCATGGTGTGGAAGCGCACGTCCTCGGTCTTGAAGTAGCGCATGCCGGTGAAGGGCAGATGCTCATCGCCCACCGGGATGCCCTCCACCGCCGCGGCGTTCACCGCGTGGATGTACCCTCCAGCGTCGTCACGCCTGGCGCGGGCCATCACGCGCTCGACGACCTTCTTGCTCGGCACGAGGGGGAAGCCGGCGTAGCGGGCGATGAGGTCCTCGAGGTGCTCGTCCTGCGTCACCACCACCTTGCCGGGCATCATGTCGCGCAGGTCCTGGTCCACGCAGCGGAAGAGCGGCGTGCGCACGTTGGCCACGCCCGCCTCAGTGGCCCCCGTGTTCGGGTCCTGCAGGAACCGGAACTGCACGTCCTTGGGCTCCGCGGGGTCCGTGGTCACCACCTGGCCACCGACGCTGACGGTAATCTCGCGGATCTTGGTGTCGTCCAGCTCGCTGTTGATGTCGTCAACGGCGAGCGTGAGAAAATCCGGGCCCTCGATGGTGTCCTCTTCGCCGCCCTTCACCTCCTTGTAGGCCACCGTGTTGATGGACGGCTCGCCGTCCGAGTTGGTGCGCTGAGGAATCACGCGCAGGTCCACCTCATAGCCGGTGATCTTCACGTTGGGCTCGACGCCGGCGAGCAAGTCCCGCGACAGCTTGAAGGTCAGCTCGCAGTCCAGAAGATCGCTCGCGCCACAGCCGTAAAGCTGGGGCGATTGGTTGATGAACTCCACGTGGCCCAAGCTGATGGGCACCGCCACCACCAGGCGGTTGGCGCCCGCCGCGAGCGCGGCCTGGAGGCCCTTCTCCTCGCCGACGCTCGCGGCCTGTCCCGGGCCGCCGACGATGTCACGCTCCAGGATCTGCTGTGCATCCACCTGCAGCGTGGCGAGATCATCGCCATTGATGGGCGTCTCGGGCGAGCTGGTGCCGAGGTCCGTCTTGAGGGTGACTTCCACGGCCGTGAGCGCTGCCGCCTGCGCGCTGGGCCCCATGCCGTTGCCGTCCGCCACCGTCGCCTCGACGTTGAAGGCAACGAGCGCATAGAGCGCTTTGACCACCGTGCCCTCCGGCACCACCAGCTTACCCCGGGGCCAGGTGATTGTCCCGCCCGGATCGCCCTTCTTCAGCCCGTCCGCCACTTGAATGTCGCTCATGTCCGCTGCTCTTTCAGGCCCGGCGTGCCGGGCGCTTGCAATGCGAGAGCGCAATGCGCGCCGCTCGCGGGGTTTCACTGGTGGGGTGGAGGCAGGTGGCTCAGCCCTACCTGGTGGGCTTGTTCTGGGCCTCGAGCTTGGTGGCCGCCTCGCGCTCCTCGGGGGTGCGAAGCGAGTTGGTGCCGGCGAGGACACCGAGGGTGGCCAGGAAGGTGGCGCTCGCGCTCACCACGGAGTTGATGACCATCGCCGTGAGGCTGTAGCCGCGCTTCTTCTTCTTCGGGTTCGTGTCAGTGGGTCCGTCCGCCATGGTGTTCCTCCCCTTCTGGGGTGTGGGTGCTGCGTTGAGAGTCAGAGGGATGCGAGCGCGTCCGGGTGCGGGCGCCTGCGGTTGGCCACTCGGAAGCGGCCGGGCACCGTCAGGCCCACTACCGCTCGCGCGAAGTCCCGGCCCACGTCCTCGCGCATGAAGCGCAGATCGCTCTTCTCCGTCTGAAGAAAGGACACCACCCACGCCAGCTGCGCGCGCACGTTCTTGGGGAAGTGCAGCCACCGCTGAGCGATAAAGACGGGGACGATCTCTTCCTTCGCCCACCTGAGCGCGACGTCCTCGAGGACGTCCTCGGCGTGCTTCAGCAGCTGGTGGCACTCATCAATGAAGAGAGCAATGGGCACCCCTTCCGGCGTCGCCCGCCGCACCCAGGCAGCGAAGCGGCGGAACTGGGAGGAGATCCACTCGTCCTGGGAGATCTTCTTCTCGCCGTTGAGCAGCTCCGCAGGCATCTCGTCCGGCACCACCGCCAGCGAGAGGCGCTTGCGGCTCAGGTACTTGACTGGCTTGCTCAGCAGCTCGCTGAACAGCACCTTCACCTTGAGGGGCCCGCGCTTGGCGTACTTGCGCGCCTTGCCCATCACGCTCCACTCGTCTCCTGGGTCCCAGGCAATCACCGAGTAGAGCTTCGTCAGGAGGAACGCGGCCCACTGCTTCGCCCAGGTGCTCTTCCCGTGCTGCGTCACCCCGACGATGCCGAAGGACTCGCCGTACAGCGGCAGCCGGAACTTGAACGTGTCACTCTTGGTGGGCAGCCACTGGCCGCACGCATTGCAGGTGGCGCTCATCGGCGGCGCCTCACCAACTGGAAGAGCGCGGTGGCCCCCGTCACGCAGGTGCTGAGCACCTTCTTCCCCACCGCCACGGCCACCGGCCCCAGAGTGGTGCCCAGCAGCATGAGCAGCTCGAGATCCGTATTCTCGTCCTCGTCGCTGTCCTCGCCCACGAGGGTGGCCTCTTCGGCCCGGGCGCAGAGCTTGGCCGCCATCAGCTCCGCCAGGCGCTCACGAGGGCTGATTTCGATCTGCTCCTCGAGTCCTGGCTTGCCCTTGAAGAAGGTCCTCTTCGTCGGCTGGGTGAGATCGACTCCCCACCGCGAGGCCAGGCCCGCCAGCACATCCACCCCGGGAGAGACGGAGTGCAGCGCGGCCTTCACCCGCTCCACGGGCTGGCCGTAGATCCTCGGGCCACGCGGAGGGGGAGCCGAGCTGGCCGCGGCAGCCACTGTGGGGCCCGTGGAGGCTGCTGCGCCTTGAGCTGCAGGAGCTTGGGCCTCGGGCGCACCAGTTGGTGCGCTGCCACCCGAAGCGGGCGTCGCCGGCGCCGCGGGGGCTGCCTCGACGAGGAAGCCTTCACGGCGGCCGAGCTCATCCGCCTTGAGGTGCTCGCCCCTCGAGCGCATCGCCTCCATCACCGCCAGGCCGAAGGAGCGCGCCGCCGCGCGATCCTCGGCAGTGCCGGCGCTGGCGCGCAGCTTCCACTCCTCATAGGTGCGCAATGCGCGCGGGCTGCTCGGGTCCGGCTTCCGCCCGCGCTTTGAAGGTGGCGGGGAGTAGCGGAATTGCGCCTTGGGAGCGGCCGCCGTGGGAGGCTCCTCCCAGGAGCCCTCTGCGTCCGTTGCACCCTCGGGTCGCAGCACCGAGGGATCTCGCGGTTGCGCAATCTCCTCGAGGTCCTCCAGGCCGGAGTGGATCTGGTCCGCGGCGGTATGCTCTTCAGCCTCATCGCGCGAGGGCACTAAGCCAGGGGCAGCAAGAGGCGCATTCTCAACCGGCCGTCTGGCCGAGTGCTCTCCCTCCTGTCCTTCCAGCTCATCACGCGCCATTCGCGGATCTCCCGTGAAGTCACGTTGACGGCGAGGGCGCATTGCGCTCCGGGCCCACAGGCCCCTGCGCTAACCCCTGGGGTGGGACGAACCCATTCCCTGAGTCAGCGTGGAGTCGATCGCGAAGGCACCCTCGCCGTCAACGCCTGGAGAAGTCGCAGGTTTCTGCGCTTCTGAGAGCTGGAGAAGTCGCGCCGGGAGATGCGCAAAAAATGCGCAATACAGCCATTTACCGTCACTCGAAGTGGGTGACGGGGTTGCTGTTACAATCCGCGTGCATGCCAGGTTGCAGATACATCACCAGCGCGTGGCTCACGCTCGAGGCCATGGCGGGACAGGCTGGAATGACGCTGGACGAGCTGCGAGCCCTCTGCGTCGGCGAGAAGGTGAAGTCAAAGCTGATCGGGGCGTCATGGCGAATCTGGGCTGGCTGCAGCGGCCTGCCCTGCGCCGCGGACTTCGTGGCCATGGATTGGGGTGGGCTGAAGCTCGTTGCCGACCAGGTGGGGATGCACCCGGAGACGCTGAGGGATCTGTGCCGCACCGGGCGCGTGAAGGCGCGCAAGTCCGGGGGCGTGTGGCTCGTCTGGTGCGACCAGGACGGCTACACCGAGGAGCTGCAGCAGACTGAGAGCAGCTCCCCTGAAACCGCTTCTGAGTGAAGGCTACTGCCCGAGGCTCACGTCTGGCTTCCGAGCTGGGGAGACGGCCACGTAGCACTTGCCATTGTAGAGGTATGCCTTGTCACCACAGGCGTCCGTGCCGGGGTCCACATCCAAGGGCATCCAACAGGCGCCGTTGATGGACTTCTCAATGCGCTTATCGCAGGGCTCGCGCTTTTGTCCCTCGAGCGGCTTGTTCGGCATCTGCCGCGCAATGCCCGGAAGCGCTGCGTCCGGCGCAGACTGCACCATGTACCCTTGAGGAAGATCCGTCACACCGCCGCCATCCGACAGCCCAGGCCCCGTCACCGGCACCTGGCCCAGGGAGACGACAACGCCGAGCACCATGAGCAGCGCCAGCGCCGCAAGCACCACGGCGCGCCGCTCATCACGTGCGGGAGGTGGAGTCCCCAGCGTCCACTGCCTGGCGTACCGCTCCTTCTTCGGATGCTCGTGTGACGGCGTGTTGCACCTCGGTCCTCTGGACATGAACAACCCTCTCTCCCTCGCATTGCGGCGAGACACCTGATCCCCAGCGTTACCGTCATCCGTTGCCCGTCTGCGCCTCGGAACTCGGCATCTGTCTAGCCGTCCTAGCGCGCATTGCGGCGACTCACCGCTCCTGACAACGGCACCCCTCAACAGGACAGCCGATCGGCACCCCCGCGGCCCGGAGATCCTCCCTTGCCATGAAGCGGCGGCGCAAGCGTGGCCCGAGGTACATTCGGAAGTCCGCCTCGAGCTGCAGCTGCACCACCTCGAGGCCCCGGGCCGCCCGCCACTCGTTCGGGTACGCCTGCTCAGCAACGAGGGCCGGGCTCCACATCAGCACCCGTCCCGTCTCCAGAACCGTCCTGTAATCACCGAGCCACTGCCCCCCGATTCCCCGGGACTTCACGCGCACCTCTCGCGGCGGGCCTCCCTCGATTACCACATGCCGGAGCCAGCAGCGCTCCGTCTCAGCGTCCAGGTACCAGCCAGGCGTCAGCGGAGGGCCATAGCCAACGCCTCGAGGCTTGCCTGGGAGCGGCGAAAGCGCGCCACCCCCGGATAGCCCAGCGTCGTGACGAGGAGGGCCTCCAAGGCCTCCTGGGGGCTTCTGGAGGGCATTTCCTGGGGCGGGGGGGGCGGAGGCACGGTCCGCGGCTCTCGCGCCCTCCTGCGGCCCCTTGCTCTCTCTCGGAATATCCGCGGCCGCAGGCCGCACCGCCCCCCAGGAGAGAGGCGGATTTCCCACAGGGGAAACAACTACGGTATTACGATCTGGCGGTTTCGCTCTGTCATCTGGTGTCGCCTCGGTTGGCGCCTGGGAAAAGCGGGCCGCCACCAGGCTCCGTACCGTGCGCAAGGTGCGCAGAACGTCCCACATGATGCCGGTGAGGACGCGTCCCCGGCCGCGCTGGCGTGGGTTGCGCTCCTGGAGCTCCGCCTCCGTGGTGCCGCGGCGGTCCAGCCAGGCCGCGCCCTTGGGCGTGAGGTACACCACCCCGTGCACGTGCACCCGGGAGCGAGCTGCGCCGTCCCGCGTCGTCACCTGCTCGAGCCTCGCCTCGAGCGGCCTGTGCTCGGTGACTTTGGAGACGGGGCGGATCGGCGAGTAGCACTCCAGGAAGCCCAGCTCCTCCCCCAGCGCCTTCGCCTCGCAGACCGTGTTCTTGTTCCTCTTGAGGTTGGTGGCCCACCAGCGCAACGGCAGCTGCACGCCCAGCCCGTTGCGCCGGCCGCGCTCGGTGTTCTTCACGCTGGCCGCGGGGGAGAGCCCCTGGAAGAAGCGCAGCAGTGCCATCATGGCGCCGAGCGTGGGCGTCACGCCGTCTTCCTCGTACCACTGGCGCAGCTCCGCCTGGTGGCGCTGGAGGAAGCCCTTGAGTTCGTCCAACGCTGGAGCGAGGTCCTGTTCCACCACGTACGTCTCCCGTGTGCAGAGCTCCTCCGGCTGGAGGCCCGTTGTGCTCCTCCGCCAGCTGCTCTGGGTGAGCCCGCCCGGGGGCAATGCGCTCCCGGGCGAGGTGGCCTCTAGGCCTGCTGTTCGCTGCATTGCGGCGGGCCTGCCTCTGGCGGAGGTCCGCCATGGGAAGGCCGCGCCACGACGGCACGGCGGTACTGCAGGTGCTTCGCTGCTGTGTCTCGAGCCCACTCACCGAGGGCCACGTCCTGCTGCTCTTCAGCGTGGTGCAGCTGCGCCGCGGCGGCGCGCATCCTCGCCACGGCTCTCCTCAGCTCCACGCGGGCCCGCTCGGTGTCGCTGCTCGCTGGGCCATACTTGGACACAGCCGAGTCCCGCGCCTTGCGAGCCACCTTCAGCGCGGCGCTCGCCTCGCCCGCCGCGGTGAGGGCCCGGCGCGTGCGCTCCACCGCCAGGCCGTACCGCGCTTCGCTGGTGGGTGCTGGCTGTCCTCCATCGGCGCCGGCACAGGTACCGCCGCCGCTCATGCCTTCCGCCTCCAGACGACGAAGGCGACAGGATCTCTCCCGGTGTCACCCCCCAGCCCTTCAGGGTTGCCCGGCCAGCCGAACGCAATGCGGCCCTTGTGGAAGCGGACCTCGAGCGAGCCATCGCGCCGACCAGGCTCGATGTGCTCCTGCCACCACTTCCGATCAGGCCGCGAAGGGAGAAGGGCAACGCCGAGACGGTGGCCCGGCTTCGCCGCCTCCTCGGAGCACTTGGCGACGAAGGCCGCGAGGTTCCCAGGGGAGAAGGGCGGGTTGCAGAACCACACCTCTCCCTCCCAGCTCTGCTTCAGGCCGTCCTGTTCCTTGGTGAAGTAGCGCTCGCACTTCGCGCTCTCCGCGGTGGCGCACACGTCCAGCGTGAAGCCGAACTCCTCGTGCAGCGGCAGGAAGTACCTCGAGGGCGTGTAGAACTCATCCGAGGAGCCTGGTGGAGGCCCGCCGCTGGCCTGACGTCGGGCAGCCTTCTTCGCCTTGCGCAGTTCCGCCCGGCACCGCTTCACGTACGCAGGCCCCTTGGCCAGGAGGCTCCGGCCTGTTGCACAGATGCACGGGTTCAGCGAGGGGCCAGCGCGGTAGAACGCCTCGTCATCACACAAGCCGCAGACAACATCTTCGGTCCTGCAGCGGCAGACTTCATCGTCGATGAGGTGGCGGCCAGAGTCCTCGCAAAGGCCACAGGCCGGCGGCACCTTCTCCCCAGTCTTGGAGGCTGAAGGCCGAGTAGAACCCCGCCGACGCTGACCACCAGCGACAGCCTTCTGCGCATTGCGCTTCGCTCCAGGCCGCACCTTCACTTTCGCGTTGTCGGTGTCCGTCTGCCCCTCGGCCACGAGGTCGGCGCCGCTTGGAGGAGCGCCTCCCTCAGCCGGCACCTGGTCAGTCAGCTTGCCGGCAGCACCCAGTTCCTGAATGCGCGCCCACGTCACCCGCTTGAGCTTGGAGTACGGATTGCGGTGAGCGATGGAGAGCACCGGCTTCCAGGCGGACTTCGGGAGCCCTCCAGAAGGCCCTTCCTTGGTGGAGGTGAGGAGCACCCCATCCTCGAACCACAACGGGCCTACTGTCCGCGTGTCAGGGAGGATGATCCAGAACACGCGACGGCCTGCAGCCTCACCCCAGCCATCCCCCCACTTGATGAAGAGCCCCCAATCCAGGCTCTCCTTTAGTGACGCCCGGGCCTTCTCCAGCTTGGCGCGTTGCTCCTCGTTGAGCTGCGCGCCGCCATCGTCGAAGGGCCAGTTCACAGGCAGGGCGTGGGGCCACTCGCAGATACAACACACCTTCGTGTACGTGGGTGGCCGGCGCCGCCCGCCAGGCTGAGGCCCGCGCACGGCAATCTCAACCGGACAGTCGCGCATGTCACGCGCCCGGTGCTCTTTAAGCATCGCCGGCACCAGCGCAGCGGGAGGCTCTCCGCTGGGCTTCTCCAACTGGGGCCAGTCCATCTTCAGGCCGAGCGCCCCGGTGGTCAGCTTCGCCCCTTCCCACACAGGGGTATCCCGCGCGGACGCGGCCGCCTTCGCGCTGCGCTTTCCCGAGGGAGATGGCGCAATTCCGCTGACCAGTACCTCCTCGATGGTGAAGGGCTTGTCCCCCCTGGGCACCTCTTCGAGGAGATGCACCGCGCGCATGGTGGCGAGCCAGACGAACTCGTGAGCCGTCACCTCCCGCGGCCGCCCGAGTTGGGACTTGGGGCTCCGGACCTTGAAGGCCTGGCGCTCCAGGCGTTCCCATTCCGCATCCGAAAAACGCGGCGCCCTCACCTTCCGTGCGTCGGGGGATCCTCGCCCACCGCCACGCGCGCGCAATGCGGATGGCGCTATCTCCACCGCGTCGTCGGGATTGAGGATGATGTACTGCCCGTCGGCAGCCGCGCTCATGACTCGCCTCCGAACAGCCCGAGCTGCACGGGCTCAGCCTGGTCCTTGCCGCGGTGAGGAACAGCCTTCGCGCAAAACACGCGGCCTGGCGGCATGTCGCCACCGTGATGAATGCAACTCGGAAGAGAGTCCGGGAGGGCTGAGCGCTCGCACTGGCGCGCTGCATTCTGCAGTGCCTGCCAGAAGCCGAGGTAGGCGCCCCGTCCACGTCTAGCCCTCATGCCTGCACTCCTCCTTTGGCCGCCGCGACAGCTGCCGCATTGGCGCATGCGTGGCACTGCCCCCCGAGTTCCAAGGTGAGCTTTGCCGTGAGGCACTTCGCGTAGCCGCAGACCAGGGGCATGGCGCTGTCCGGACCGCCGAGCCGCATCACCGCCCACGCGGCCACTCTCACCTCGTACTGGATCTCCTCCATGCCCCTGGCCTCATGGCCACACGGTGCGCGCTCAGCGACGGAAGCAACGACAAGCTCGCGCGCGCAGTCCTCGCACACCGCATTCAGCTCGAAGCTCAGCTGGGCCAGACGTTCACGCAGCAACTGCTGGCGGCGCTCCGCTGGCCAGAGCCCCATCGAAGCCGCGGTGCTCAGCAGCTCGCTGAGCACCTCCGTACCCCGCCGTGTGGGTCCGGTGCACCCATTCCAACCGCAGGAGGGGCCCGTCATGAGCGGCCCTCCCGGTCAACGGTGAGTTCGGGACGTGGCGGCAGAGCGGCCGCCGGCTCCACGACAGTCCACCGCTGGCCCCTCGCCTCCGCTGCCAGCCTCTGGAGAGCCACGGTGAGGCTCTGCAGCTCCGACCCGAGCAACGGCCGACCCAGCTTCACCGCCAGCGCCGCGGCAAGGCTTGCTTCACCAGTCGCCTCCCTCACCTTGAGCTCCACGCCCGCCAGCAGCCCCTCGAGCGTCGCCAGGGATTCTGGGCCACTCATCGGCAACCTCCGTTGGAGTGAGCACGTCGGTCCGCCGCCAGGCGGAAGTGGTCGACCTGGCCGTAGCGGCCCACCAGCCCAGCCCACGTGCGCAGCGGATCGTCATTTTCCACGTGGGGGACACCGAGGTTGATGAGCGCCTCGAGCCGACGCAGCTGCTGCAGCGCCTCTTCGGCATCCCTCCAACAGTCGCGTTCGAGAGCCTCCCAGCCACGCTTGAGCGTGGGCTCCCACTGCGCGAGGGCAACCCGGGCCGAGGAGACGCGGTCGTCCACCCCGGCGTCAGGCAGGTACCGGCCACCATCAGCACAGGCGGTGGCCATCACCAGAATCCAACCGAGCACCACCATCAGGCAGGTGGCGCGGAAGGGGATGCAGTCACAGAGTTCGGTCGGCACATCACCGGGCTCGACGGGCAGCCCGCACTCAGAGCAGCGCACGCGCTCAGCCATGGAGCCCTCCCTTCGGCCACCGCTTCAGGAAAACAGCGAGCACGCCAGCTGCAGACATGAAGGCGGCGGGCATCAACAGGAGTTGGGCGGCCTTGGAGAGGCGGACGCTGTCGACGGCAACCAGCCTTGCCTGCTCCCGCCGGCACTCTTCGCACCACTTCTTCCCGTAGAGCGTCGCCTGTGGCGCCACCGCGGCGACGTGACGAACGGACGGCGCGCTCACCTCCTTTCCGCAGAGAGTCCATTGGCTCGCCGGTCCCCGGCGCATGTGCCACTTCGGCCGGAGCTCAGCCATGGTGGTTCCCCCCGGAGGGAAGCAGGGGAGGCATCTTCTGGTTGGCGTAACTCTCAGCGAGTTCGGGCAGAAGCCAGTCCCCAACGCTCTGGCCGTTCGGCATGACGATGTGGGCCAGGAAGGCCTCTTCGAACGTCTCAATGCCGCCGTCGAGCGAGACGAACTTCGCTTTGAGGGTGAGCAGCAACCAGCGCCACCGCTCCCTCAGCGACTGCTGCAGGGCGGCCTCTTGCTCTCTCTGGGTGCGTTCAACATGGTTCCGCCCCCTCTTGCGAGACCTGAACTCGGACGGGCTCGGCAACTCCATCTGAATGCGCACGCGGCGCCCGTCCTTCTCGAAGAGAATGACGGCCTGCATTCCCTGCTGGCCCACCGCGCGGGAGTGAGCCCCGTGCTTGTCCAGGAGATCCTCGATCTCCATCCGAGTCCGCTGAACGGGCACCTTGGTGCCCTTGGCGAAGTCAGCCACGGGGCACCTCCGGGCTGTCCATCAGCAGTGCCTCGAGGCGCGGGCGCAGCGAGGTGTAGCGCTTCAGCAACTCGCCAGTGGACATGCCCAGTTCAAATTGGAGCTGGTTGCGCTCCACCACGGTGGCATTCCCCTCACCACGCGCCAGGCGCTTCGCGATGCGGCCGTTGACGTTCTCCAGGGTCGTCGTGAGGTACTTCAGCTCCGCGATCTCGTCTGCAAGGCAGCGCTCAATCCCGGAGGACGTCCTCCTCCGCACCTTGCCGGGTTTGTCGCAGCAGTCACAGGTGCCAACGAGATCCTTGCTGGTGGCGAAGCGGAGCTCGCGCACACGCGACAGGTGGACGGGGCCTCCTTCTTCGGGGCCTACCTCGTCGAAGAGAGTGCCGGTGGTGAGGAGCTTGCCGAGGCAGAGGTTGCAATACGCCGCGAGCCCCTCAGCGGACTCCGCGGCAAAGAGGACCAGATCGCGCTCAATCACGGGCCACCTCAATGCCGGGCGGCTCATCCACCCAGGTGACGAGCTTCCCCTCGAGCACGCCGGCATGCTCCTTCACCGCGTGGCCAGCGGAACGGACGCACCGAGCGCCCCAGCGCCGCGAGTGGCACTGCGGCGGCTCCATGGACAGGCGCGCTTCACGCTGGGCCCGGAAGCGCTCCATCATGCCGCCGAGGTCCGCTCGCAATGCGCTCAGCCTGTCCGCCAGCCCCTGGAGCTTCAGAGAGGTGTGATCAGCCACGGGTCACCACCTTCCGCGCGCGAGGCCGCCGTGTCTCACCACCGCACCGCCGGCAGACACTGAAGGGGCCAACATCCGCATGGACACAGGTGCAGTGCTTCGGGGCCACAGGACGGACGCCCGAAGCGCGCTGATGGATGGCAATGCACCCGCCACAGGCCGCTGCGGCCAGGGTGTCAATGGTGCGGCGCCGCGCCGCGGGAAGCCCGCATGCGGTGGTCTGCGCGCCGCTCACCACGAGGTGCACGGGGTTCGGAGATCCGGGCTTAGCCACGGGGCACCTCCGGGTACGCGATCGCCCGCATGCGCTGCAGCCCAGCGTCAACTTCTCGGAGACGGGTGACGAAGTCGGTGAAGGCCTCGTCGCTGTCGCGGTGCGAGAGAAGCTCGTCAACGTCGCCCCGGGACGGGAGAACCTTCAGCGCCGCCTCCACCTCCTGAAGCAGCTTCTCCCCCGGCACGCCGAGCACTCGCGCCAACACTGGCTTCAGTCTCGCGATAGAGACGATAACGACAGCCGAATTGCGGACTGTGTGGATGTCGTACGTACGTGGCTCCTCGGCGAGGACAGCCTCACGGAACGCCCTCTCCGTCGGCGCGGTGTCGTCATACGGGGAAGCCACGGCCTCCGACTGCCGGGGATGGGACCCTCCTCCGACCTCCAGCCCATCGGCGTCAAACAACTTGAACTTCAACTCGTAGGTAATGCGGAACAGCGTTGCCATGGCGAGGCTCCAGCGCGGCGCTGGAAACAACACAGCCCGGCAGCGGGCCCCCGAATGAGGGGAGACCCACTGCCGGGCTGCAGGGCCTCGCCAGGCCGCGCGGAGCTGACGAGGATTCAGGGCGCTATCGAGGGCGGCCGGAAGGCGGCCAGGCACAGCTCGACGGCGAAATTCGGGGGGGAATGTGGTGGGTAGTGCGTCAGGGACGCAACCGCAACATATCCGCTCGCCCCGCGCACTACCCTCCCAGGGGCTGGGCCTGACTACCGTGGCGGCAAGTCTGCGCGCCTGTCACACCCTCAGTCGCTGTGGCCAATTTCCGGTGCGCCGGGTCTCTTTGACAGAACCGGATGCCGCCGGGGCATTCCTCCCTCTCGTCCCGTCACCATGACTCTTCCTTCCTTGCGTACCTCCCTGTTGTCCGCCGCCACCCTCGCCCTCACCGCCTGCAGTGGAGACAAGGGAGCCTCGCTGCGGTTCACCGCCCGTGATCCGGGCGCGCACTCTCACTCGGTGGGTACGAGCGCGCAGGGCGCCGTCACCGCGTTGGAGAGCGACCCCCGGCCCGTGCCCCTCTTCAGGTCCAGCGATGGGGTGAGCTTGCTGCTGACCCAGGCGCGCATCCACCTGCGGGACATCCGGCTGGACCTGCCCCAGGGCACCTCGTGCGAAGACGTGGCCGGGCTGAGCGCCGGCATCGAGTGCAAGGGCAGCGACTCGTCCAACACGCTGGTGATCGCCGGCCCCATCGTCGCGGACCTGATGACGGGCGCCACCACGCCGGACCTGTCCACGGTGGTGATTCCGGCGGGCACCTACAAGCGCATCGACTTCCGGCTGGACGAGGCGCGCAGCGGCGAGGTGGCCGCCAACGAGCCGCTGATCGGCTACAGCATGCTGGTGGGCGCCAACTTCGTGGACATGGCGGGCAAGACGCTGGATATGCGCCTGAAGTTCAGCGAGGACGCGCGCTTCGAGTCCGCCGCGGGCGTGACGGTGCCCGAGGGTGGCCAGCTCATCACCCTGCTCAACCCCGCGGTGTGGCTCGAGGGCCTGCCGCTGGGCGCCTGTCTGCAAAAGGGTGACGTGGCCTTCACTGGAGACGTGCTGCGCCTGGATGATCAGGCCAAGGGTGACTGCAGCGGCGCCGAGGAGCTGGTGAAGACCAACATCAAGCGCAGCGGCGATCTGCGCAAGTCCGACGACTGAGTTCGCGGCAAGCCGTGGGGTTCCTTTCCGGACACCGGGCCCCGACCCCCGTGTACGGACTCCCCGCGGTCTCGGCAGCCGTGGTGCTCTTCCCCCTGGAGCACCACGGCTGTTGTCTTTTCTAGAGGCAGGACTCGAGCAGCCCCAGGTCCGCGCCCGTGTCACACACCGCGCCCTGGAGCACCGGCGAGGGAATGGCCAGCGGCAGGGCCGCGTCGCGCGCGGGCGAGCCGGGCTGGGTGTAGAAGTCATTCACGCGCGGCTCGGACACGAAGAGCGGATCCGTCACCATGCTGGACAGGTCCTGCCCGCTGGAGGAGCGCCAGCCCGACAGCGTCGTCTGGGTGTTGTTCACGCGGAAGGCCACCGGGGTGCCCGGGTTATAGGCCAGGTTGCGATCCGACTTGAAGCCCACCGTGTTGTAGCGCAGCAGGTCCATGGCGCGGGGCACCGCGTAGATGATGTTGTTGTGGACCTCGACGTACTCGGCGGGGCCGTGGTCGCCATTTCCCACGGTGATGCCGGTGATGGGCAGGAAGGCCAGCGTGTTGTGGTGGATGCGCACGCGCCGGCTGGTGCCCACGCGCAGGCCGTCACCGGAGCCGCCGTTGAGGGTGGTGCTGTCGAACACCAGGTTGCGGCGGATGATGACGTCCGTCACCGGCTCGGACCACACCTGCACGCCGCCCAGCGTCAGCCCGCGCCCGTTGTTCCACAGGCGGTTGCCCTCCACGAGGATGCGGCGCGCGGACATGTGGATGACGACGGCGGCGCCCTGGGGCGCGGTAGCGGCGGGGCGGTAGCCGTAGAACTTGTTGCCACGCAGGGTGACGCGATCACACGTCTTGATGTCCACCGCGTTCTCCCGGTCCTCGTGGAAGCGGTTGTTCTCCACGAAGATGTCGGTGGGCAGCGCGGTGCCCGCGGCGACGTCGGTGCCCTGGCACTGGAACGAGTCGCCCCCGTTGCCCCAGCTCTCGTTGCCCTCGATCACCAGGCGGGCGGTGTCCGGCAGCACGAGCATGCCATGGCTGTCCTGCGTGCCCCAGGAGTAGTCGTGGACCTTGTTGCCCAGAAAGCCGATGTCCGTGGCGCCCGAGTGGAACACGACGCCCGCGGGGCCCGTGCCGCCAGACACCTCCGAGTCACGCACCACCGAGAAGTGCGCGCCCTCGAAGCGCACCCCGTGCACCTGCGAGCCCGCCACCTGGATGTCGAAGCCGGAGACGACCCAGTAGCTGCGCTGGATGCGCAGCATGGAGCCGCTCTTCGCGTCCCCGCCGCGCAGCACGGGCCGGGCCTCGCCGGGCGCCGCCATCAGGTGGATGGGCGCCGCGGCGGTGCCATCACTGGAGAGCGAGCCAATGGTGACCCGCTCGTAGTAGGTGCCGGCGTGCACGTAGGCGGCCTCGCCTGGGCGCAGGCGTCTGACCGCATAGCCGATGGTCCTCCAGGGCTGCGTCGCCGTGCCCGAGCTGCCGTCGATTCCGGTGACGGCCACGTGGAACACGCGCGTGGGAGCAATGTCCGCGAAGGAGAGATCCGGCCGGACTTGCGCACCTATGCCGGAATCCGAGGCCTGGGCCGCGCCGCCTGCCAATGACATCAGCAGCGCTACTAGAGACAGCCAGCTGAAGAGAGAACGGGGACCGCTAACGCCACGCGCCGGAAGAATTTCGGAATAATTCATCAGCTGTCACAAACCATACATCGCGAAGCCTCTGCTAGCTCCCCCGCCCTGCGTGGATCAGGGCTGATCACTGAGCAGGCAGCCGCTCGGGCCTCAACGCGGTGCGTGTTGCCAGAGCGTGGAGAGCAGCGGCCACAGCGCGTGAGTCCACCCGGCGATGACGAGCACGCCCAGCACGATGGCGCCAATGGCATCGGCCCGGCGCCCCACGGGGGGCGTGGCCTGGGGGTTCACCCGCTGCAGCCCGAGCACGCCCAGCACGATGGCCACCGGGGCGAACAGGGGAAGGATCAACGCCCCCGCGGCGAAGCTCAGCGCGTTGCGCGCGATGGGGTTGTTCTCGCGCAGGTGCCACAGCCTCTGGAGCCGGTCCACCGGCACCTGGAGCCGGAAGAAGAGCTGGCTGCGCGTGTTCCGGTAGACGCCCACCGCGGCACCGAGGGTTGATACCAGCAGGATGATCGCCTCGAAATCCCCCAGCAGCGCGCACACGGGGGCGAAAATCAGCGGGGTGATGATCAGCGCCTTTCGTGACCACGGCATGCCCAGGAAGAACGCCACGCTCAGCCCCGCGCAGATGCCAAACCCGAGCGCGGACACGTACTGCCCATTCCTCAGCGCCATCACCACGAACGCCGCGAGCACCAGGGCCCACACCCCCATCGTCCACGTCGAGGAGTCCCGCTTGCCCCACAGCTTGAGGCGGAACTGCTCCAGGTAATTGACGTCCGGGCGCTCGGCGCACGCGGCGCAGTACACCTTGCCGAGGACCCCCCGCTGGCACGCGGCGCAGAAGAAGCCGCCACAGCGGGTGCAGGTGCCGCTGGCGGCTTCGTCCGGGTGGGTGGCGCAGCGGGGCGCGATGGGCCCCAGGGGCACGTCAGCGACGGACATGCCCTGGAGTCTCTCACACCGGAAAAGGCCCAACACCCAACGCGCGGCGTTCTTCCCCAGGCCATTCTGTCCCCACCCCGGCGGTGGCACGTGCTAAGCGCAGGGCCCTTGTCAGGAGGCATACCCCGCGTATGAGAGCCCTTGTCGTCACCGCTGTCCTCGCGCTCGGTCTGCCAGCGCTCGCCCAGGAGGCGAAGCCGCTGCAGCCCGGCCGTGAGTCGCTCGCCATTCCCCACGAGAAGTACAAGCTGAAGAACGGTCTGGAGGTCATCCTCTCCGTGGACCGCAAGCTGCCCATCGTCTCCGTCAACATCTGGTACCACGTGGGCGCCTACCACGAGACTCAAGGCCGCACCGGCTTTGCCCACCTCTTCGAGCACATGATGTTCCAGGGCTCGAAGAACGTGGCCGATGACGTGCACATCTCCATGCTGGAGCAGCTGGGCGCCACGGACTTGAACGGCACCACCAGCTTCGATCGCACCAACTACTTCCAGACGGTGCCCAGCAACCACCTGGAGACGGCGCTGTGGCTGGAGAGCGACCGCATGGGCTTTCTGCTGGACGCGATCACCGAGGAGAAGCTGCGCACCCAGCAGGAGGTGGTGAAGAACGAGCGCCGCCAGGGCGCCGAGGCCGCCCCCTACGGCATCGCCCAGGAGAAGATGTGGCACGCCCTGTTCCCGCTGCCCCACCCGTACCACGGGGACGTGATTGGCTCCATGGCGGACCTGGAGGCCGCCTCGCTGGAGGACGTGAAGGGCTTCTTCCGCAAGTGGTACGCGCCCTCCAACGCCACGCTCAGCATCGTGGGTGACTTCGACGTGGCGAAGACCAAGGCCCTGGTGGAGAAGTACTTCGGCAGCCTGCCCACCGCGCCCAAGCCGGAGAAGCCCCAGGTGGCCCCGGCCAAGCTCACCACCGAGACGGTCATCCGCCATGACGAGACGGTGGGCACGCTGCCGCTGCTCACCATCGCCTGGCACAGCGCGGGCTACCTCACCGAGGGCGATGCCACCGCGGACGTGCTCGCCACGGTGCTGGCCACCGGCAAGGCCAGCCGCCTCTACAAGCGCCTGGTGATGGAGAAGCAGATCGCCCAGAGCGTGGACTCCACCCAGCAGAGCATCGGCGCCCAGTCCGTCTTCTCCATCCAGGTGGTGGCCCGGCCGGGCGTGTCCACCGACACGCTGAAGAAGGAAGTGGACGCGGTGCTCGAGGAGGTGCGCAAGAGTGGCGTCACCCCCGAGGAGGTGGCCCGCGCCCGCACCCGCTTCGACACCCAGTTCCTGGCGAGCCTGCAGTCCATTGGCGGCTTCGGCGGCAAGGCGGACGTGCTGCAGAACTACAACCACTTCATCGGCGAGCCCAGCTGGGTGGCGCAGGACATGGCCCGCTACGAGGCGGTGACGCCCGAGCAGGTGAAGCGCTTCGCCACCGAGCAGCTTCGCACTGACGCGCGCGTGGTGCTGCACGCCGTGCCCGCGCCGCAGGCCCCCTCCGCTCCGAAGGAGAAAAAGTAATGCGCCGCTTGTTGATTGCCCTGTGCACCCTGGCGCTGGCCGCCGCGTGCGCCTCCACGCCCGAGCCTCAGCCCCAGCCCACCGTCTCCAACCCCGCGCCCCAGGCCGAGGCTCCCAGGGAGGACGCCGAGGCCTTCCGCGCGAAGATGCCCACCCCGGGCAAGCCGCCCGAGCTGGTGCTGCCCACCTTCGAGCAGGCCAAGCTGGACAATGGGCTGACGGTGCTCGTCAGCTCGCGCCGCCAGCTGCCGATTGTCTACGTGGGCATGGCGTTCGCCGCCGGCAGCGCGCAGGACCCGAAGGGCCAGGCGGGCACCGCGGACATCGCCTACAAGATGTTGCTCGAGGGCGCGGGCGGTAAGGACACCATCGCCCTGGACAACGCGTTCGCGGACCTGGGCGTGTCTCCCGCGGTGTCGGTGAATCCGGACGGGGCCTTCGTGGGCGTGCGGGTGCTGACGCGCAACGTGGAGCCGGCGCTGGCACTGCTCTCGGACGTGGTGCGCAAGCCCACCTTCGCGGCGAAGGACTTCGACCGGCGCAAGAAGCAGCAGCTGGCGGACCTGGTGCGGCGCATGGGCAGCCCGTCCTTCCTGGCGCAGCAGGCCTACCTCACCACCGTGTTCGGCGAGAACCACCCGTACGCGTACCCCACGGGGGGCCTGCCCGCCACGGTGGAGAAGCTCACCCTGGCGGACGTCAAGCGCTTCTACCAGCGGCAGGTGGGCCCCAGGACGGCCGCCCTGGTGGTGACGGGAGACGTGACGAAGGAGCAGGCGGTGGAGTGGGCCAAGAAGCACTTCGGCGACTGGAAGGGCGAGGCCGCGCTGCCGCCCGTGCCCGCCGCGCCCCCGGCGCCCCCGCGCGAGCTGGTGCGCTTCGTGCCCAAGCCGGGCCTGGAGCAGACGTTCGTCATGGTGGGCCGCCCGGGCCTGGCGGTGGGCCACCCGGACGAGTACGCGCTGGAGCTGGCCACCACCGTGTTCGGCGGCTTCTTCGGCAGCCGGCTCAACATGAACCTGCGCGAGGCCAAGGGCTACACCTATGGGGCCGGGGCCCAGGCGGATGCGCGGCTGGGCGTGGGGCCGCTCACCATCTACTCCGCGGTGCGCGCGGATGTGACGGGCCCGGCGCTCACCGAGTTCATGCGCGAGCTGACCGACATCAGGGCCCGCCCCATCACCTCGAAGGAGCTGGAGGCGGCGCGCGAGGGGCTCATCCGCGCCTTCCCGGGCAGCTTCGAGACGGTGTCCGGCCTGGGCGCCAGCGCCGCGTCGCTGTACTTCAAGCGCCGGCCGATGGATGAGTTCAGCCGCACGGTGACGGGGCTGGAGAAGGCCACGCCGGCCGAGGTGCAGCGCGCGGCCGAGGCGTACCTCAACCCCGAGGCGATTCAGATCATCCTCGTGGGGGATCCGGACCTCATCCAGAAACAGGTGGGCCCGCTGAACCTGGGCAAGCTGCAGCCGGTGGCCGGTAAGTAGGCACCGCGCACGCTGAGTGTGAATGAGCGCCGGGGCTCCGAAGGGGGCTCCGGCGCTTTTCATATGAGGTAACGTCCGGCGCCAACTCCCGGGATTTCGGCATGGACAACAGCGGCATCGCCCTGAGCGTCATCATCGCGACGTACAACCGCAGCGGGTTGATCACCGCCCTGCTGGGGGATCTGCTCAGTCAGGACTTCCCGCTTGAGGCGCTGGAGATCTCCGTCACCAACGACGGCTCGAAGGACGACACCTCGCGGCGACTGCGCGAGTACCAGCAGGGCCTGCCGCCGGAGCAGGCCAGCCGGTTGATCCTCATCGACCAGGAGAACCAGGGCCAGGCCAAGGCGCGGCAGGCCGGCGTGGAGGCCACGCGCGGCGAGGTGATGCTGTTCATCGACGATGACATGCGGGTGCTGGACAAGGGTTTTTTGAAGAGCCACCTGCGGCACCACGCGGATGGGGCCCGGCGGGTGGTGCTGGGCAACATCATCCCGCCGAAGTCCAACCCGCCGCGCCGGGCCTTCGAGTACTTCTACGAGCGCTCCATCGACAAGATGTACGAGCGCTTCCGCAAGCAGGAGGCGAAGCCGCGCGGGCAGAACCTGTACACGGGCAACGTGTCGCTGCCGCGCGCGGTGTTCCTGGCGGCGGGAGGGTTCTCCACGTCCTACCGCCACGCGGAGGACAAGGAGCTGGGCCTGCGCATCGAGGCCAGGACGGGAGCGGAGTTCGTCTGGGAGCCGGAGGCGGTGTCCGAGCACTACTCGAACACGCCTTCATTCGCCTCGTTCGGCAACCGGGCGTACGAGTACGGGCTGGCGGACTGCAAGATTCAGGACCTGTACCCGGAGCGCTTGGACATCGGCCCGGGCCCGCTGCTGACGGCGGGCGGGGTGGGGCGGCGGGCGCTGGGTGGACTGTTCAAGCGCTCGGCAATGCTGACGAGCCTGTTGGTGGCGCTGTCGACGGGGGCCGCGCGGCTGTTTGGAGCGCTGGGGCTGCGGGGCATGGCGGCCAACTTCTCGGCGGTGGTGTTCCTGGGGCGGTACGTGCGCGGCGTGCTGAAGGGCCAGGGCAGCCGCGCGGCGGTGAACGAGCTGGAGGACCGCTACCTCGTCTACGACGCGCTCACCGGTTCGAAGTGGCCGGGCCAGTCACTGCTGCACGACTTGAACAGGGACCTGAGGGTGCTGCTGCACCTGGAGAAGCGGCCGTACCGGGCCAAGCACATCGCGTGGGCCCTGTTTGGCTATGACGCGTACGCGATTCTGGCGATGTTCCGGTGGCGCAAGTGGGCGCGGAAGTACCACGTGCCCTTGATGAACCGGGTCCTGCGTGGGCTGCAGGGAATGCTGTATGGGATTGATCTCGCGACCGACATCGAGCTGGGCTACGGCGTGTACTTCGTGCACTCGCACGGCGTGGTGGTGGGAGGCGACGCGAAGGTGGGAGCCGGGACGCGGTTTCTGGGCTCCAACACGGTGGGGACGGCGAAGGAGAACGGCTATCCGCAGATCGGCCGCAACGTGCTGGTCAGCTGCGGAGCGCGAGTGCTGGGGCCGATCCGCATTGGGGATGGCGCCAGCCTCGGCGCGAACGCGGTGGTGCTGAGCAACGTGCCGGACGGCGTCACCGCGGTGGGCATTCCGGCCCGGGTGGTGAGCAGGTCCGACAAGAGGGCGGAGACGGCACAGACGGACGGCTCCGCCATGGATGAGCTGTCAGCGCGGTAGTCAGCTGCGCTCTTCGTCCGCCTTCTCGCGGCCGCGCTGCTCGCGCTCCAGCTCGTCCGCCTCGTCGATGGGGCTGCGGATGTCCGGCACCGGGCCGCCCGCGGGGCCGTCGCTGTCCAGCGCGAACTTCTGCTCGCGCGTGCCGTGCGTGGACTCGTCCGCGTACAGCGGCTTGGTGTCATCGGCCTCGAGCCCACGCTCCACGCGGTCCTTGGCGAACTGAGGCTTGTGCGAGGGGTCCTTGCCGTCCTTCAGGGGGTCGTACTTCCGCCTGTCCATCGTCCTCTCCTCGTTCCCGGCGCGGACGTGCCCGCGCTCCACGAGGTTCAATGTCGGGATGTGGACGGCACGCTCCAAGCCTCCAGGCGGGCCACAAGCCCCCGCTCGCCTGCCCGGGTGCCAGGGCTAGAACCGGAAGATGGCTCCCTCGCGCACCACCGAGTACGTCTTCGCCACCAGCTGCGTGGTGATGCTGGAGAACAGCTCCGCCACCGACTTGGGCACCGGCTCCGCGCAGAACGCCACCATCGCCATCAGCGCGTGGCGCTGCATCACGTAGCTGCCCCCCACTCCGAACACCGTCTTCACCCCGTACGTGCGCACGAAGTCCTGATTCGGAATCACCTTGCGCGACAGCCCATCCACCGCCGTGGCCGCGTCGGGCACGTAGAACAGCTGCGAGGCCATGTTCTGCTCGAACATCGACATGTCCATGCTGTCGATCCACTTCACCCCCACGCCCATCTGGTGCAGCAGCCGCGAAGTCATCGGAATGGACTGCACGAAGCGCGAGGAGATCAGCGGAATGCCCTGGTGCGTGCGCGACAGCCGCCGGTCATTCCACGTCGGCTGGCTGCCCGAGGTGCCCGCCAGCGACAGCACCAGCGTCTCGGGCCGCAATAAATCAGCCACCTGGTAGGCCCGCGCCGCGTCGTGCACCATGGCCTGCGTGTCCCGCGGCAGCTGCCCGAAGGGCACGGTGATGAAGATGCGCACCAGCACCAGCGAGGAGCGGAACGCCGAGTAGATGATCTCCGTGGTGCGCTGCGCCGTCTGCTCGAAGGTCGCCGCCTCGGGCAGCACCCCCAGGCACTGACGCACCCAGATGAACTGGTCCAGGGTGCAGTCACTCAGCCGACTCTCGAGGGGCTCGAGCATGACCTGAAGGTTAGTTCACCTCCAGGGGGCCAATGCCATGACCCAGGGGGTAGATCACCGGCTCAGTCAGCGCGGCGACACCGGGGGTGGATCCACCACCACTTGTACGTCGATGTGACTGTGCTCGGCCTCCCACTTGAGCCACAGCTTGGGCGAGCGGCCACTCTGGCCCTCGGCGACACGCAGGGACAGCCAGTTGCGCTCGCGCAGGTACAAGTCACTGCCCACCGGCAGCAGCTCGGTGCGCAGGTGCCCGGGCAAGTCCTCCGCCAGGTCATTGGCCAGTGAGCGGAACCCCATCAGCTCCAGCGCCGAGGGCGGTGGGTGCATGATGCCCGAGGACGTCACCTGCTCGATGTAGACCTCGGAGTAGCCCGGGTGCAGGTGGCTCACGTTGCGCGAGCGGATCAACGCCCGCGAGGCCACGTGCGCGTCTCCCGACAGCACCGTCACCGCGCAGCGCGAGTCCCGTGCCAGCTCGAACAGGTTCATCATCAGCCGCGTGCGCTCGCCCCGGTGGATGACCGACTCCCACTGGTCCAGCAAGTCATCGCGCATGCCGATCATGCTGGCGGCGCTCTCCACGCCCGGCTGGAAGCGCATGTAGACCAGGGGAATGGACGAGACGAGCAGCACGTGCCGGGGCCGGTTGCGCTCGGCGGTGCGCGCCGCGTGCTCCTGGCGCCAGGCGTCGAAGCGCCGCCACTGCACCTCCGAGAGGATGGTGTGGTCCACCTTGCCGCTGGGCAGCACCCGGCTATTGCGCCCGCTGCGCAAGTCCAGCAGCACGATGTCCATGTCACACGCCGCGCCCGGGAAGGACACCGCCTGGAAGTAGTGCGTGGCGCCGGGCTCGCGCCGTTTCCCCGGGTCCTCGCGCAGCGCGCCCAGCTGGAAGGCCTCGAACGTGGCCGCCGCCGCCGCGTAGAGCGCTCGCAGCGTGGGCGACTCCTGCAGCTCCTCCTGCGAGCCCCAGCCGTCCATGATGTCGTGGTCATCCCACGTGTAGAGGCCCGGCACCCGCGCCAGCATGGGGCCGATGCCGTGCTCGCCCCAGCGCTCCATGTACACGCGCACGTAGTCGCGCAGCAGCTCCGCCTCGAGCCCCTCGGGCGCCGGCTGGCGCAGCCGCTTGTCCCACGAGAGCTCCTGGAAGCGCGCCAGCGTGCTGTTGGTGTACCAGAGGCTGTCGGCGTAGAGCTGATCACCCCCGCCGATCAGCAGGTGGAAGCCCGCGTCCTTCTCCTGCTGGCGGCGCATCTCCTCCCAGAGCGCGAAGGGCTGCTCCATGGTCGCCCAGCCCTTGAGGTTGCTCACGCCGTTGCACGAGAAGAAGGCGCTGCGGGGCAGCGCGCCGCGCGCCGGGACGAGCACGTCCTTCACGTCGTCCATGTGCCACTGCAGCGCGGGGCTCGTGGCGTCGAAGCGGTAGCTCACCCGCTGCTCGGCCTGCTGGCGAGGCAACCGCACCGCCCACTTCCACCAGACGCACGCCCACGGCTCCTCCAGCCCGGAGAAGTCCGCCGCCAGCGTGGGGCCGGACACCTTGCCCAGCTCGCGGCCCTCGGCGTCGCGGAACGCCAGCCGCAGCGGTGGCGCCTTCGCCGTCTCCTGTCCCGACAGCAGCAGGTTCACCGAGAAGCTCCAGGCCTCCGGGTCCGTCTGCGTCTCCGCGTACAGCACAGGTCCCAGGAACAGCCTCATGGCTTCACCTCGATAGACGTGTGCGCCCATCTTCGCCCGGATCAGGCGCGGTGGGCACTGCTGTCCAGAGTGCGACGCTTACACGGTTGACGCGGGGCATTATGCCTCGTGCCCCACGCGCTGGGGCAGCCTGCCCCAAGCAAAGATTTCGCTGAGCAACATCTCGCGGGCGCCGCTCTCGGACGCGGCGCTCCGGCCCGCGCGGCATGCATGTTGCTCAAGGGCAGTGGTCCAAGGAGCCCCGTACTTCATGTCCGAGCAAGCAACCGCTGCCTCCCCGTTTCCAGCCCCCGCCCCCTCTTGGAAGAGCGACATCGTCTCGGGGTTTCTCGTCTTCCTCATCGCGATGCCACTGTGTCTGGGCATCGCGATGGCGAGCGGTTTTCCGCCCGTGGCCGGCATTCTCACGGCCGTGGTGGGCGGCATCATCTCCACCTGGCTGGGCAGCGCGCGGCTCACCATCAAGGGCCCCGCCGCGGGGCTGATCGCCATCGCCATTGGGGCGGTGCAGGAGCTGGGCGGCGGTGACATGCGCCTGGGCTACCGGCGCGCGCTGGCCACCATCGCCATCGCCGCGGTGGTGCAGATCCTCTTCGCGCTGCTGCGCTCCGGGAAGCTGGGGGACTTCTTCCCCTCGGCGGTGGTGCACGGGATGTTGGCGGCCATCGGCGTCATCATCTTCTCCAAGCAGGCGCACACGCTGCTGGGCGTTACCCCGCAGAGCAAGGCGCCCTTCGCGCTGCTGGCGGAGATTCCCCAGAGCGTGGCGAGGATGAACCCGGGCATCGCGCTCATCGGGCTCATCAGCCTGGTGCTCATCTTCGGGCACCTGGTGCTCAGCAAGCGGGTGGCGGCGCTCAAGCGGGTGCCGGCGCCGCTGCTGGTGCTGGTGGCGGCCGTGCCCATGGGGCTGTGGCTCGACCTGGACCATGAGCACACCTTCACCTGGTCCCAGCAGGTGTACACGGTGGGCCCCAACTTCCTGGTGAACCTGCCGGGCAACCTGCTGTCGGCCATCACCTTCCCGGACTTCTCGGCCGTCTTCTCGGCGGTGTCGCTCAAGTACATCGCCATGTTCGCGCTGGTGGGCAGCATCGAGTCGCTGCTGAGCGCCAAGGCCGTGGACATGCTGGATCCCCAGAAGCGTCGCTCGGACCTGGACAAGGATCTGCTGTCCACCGGCGTGGGCAACCTCATCTGCGGCATCTTCGGCGGCCTGCCGATGATCTCCGAGATCGTCCGCAGCTCGGCCAACATCAACTACGGGGCGAAGAGCCGGCTGTCGAACTTCTTCCACGGCCTGTTCCTGCTGCTGTTCGTGGCGTTCGCGCCCATGCTCATCCACCGCATTCCGCTGGCGGCGCTGGCGGCGATGCTGATCTTCACCGGGGTGCGCCTGGCGTCTCCTAGCGAGTTCGTGAAGACGTTCCGCATTGGCGCCGAGCAGCTGGCCATCTTCACCTTCACGCTGGTGGTGACGCTGGCCACGGACCTGCTGGTGGGCGTGGCCGCGGGCATCGTCCTGAAGACGGTGGTGCACGTGGTCAACGGCGCGCCGCTGCGCAGCCTGTTCCGCCCGGAGATCGAGACGCACCAGAGCGAGGGGCGCGTGGTGCTGCGCGTGCGGCACGCGGCCGTCTTCACCAACTACCTCATCATCAAGCGCTACCTGGTGCAGCAGGACGGCGCCAAGCACGTGGAGTTGGATCTGTCCCACGCGCGGCTGGTGGACCACACGACGATGGAGCGGCTGCACGAGTTGGAGCACGAGTTCGCTCAGCAGGGCCGCCACCTGAGCATCCTGGGACTGGAGCAGCACCAGGGCCTGTCCAAGCACCCGCTCGCCGCCCGGAAGAAGACGGCGGGCGCCACCCTGGGCCTCTCCTCCTGAGCAAAGCACCATGAGCCATCAACCCCCCCTGGGTGAGCACACCCCCACGTTGGACAAGGGCCAGCGGTTGAGCCAGGCGCTGGCTCACGCGGCCCACCTGCTGCCCATGCAGGGCCCCATCGGCGTCTTCGTGCACCACAACACGCTGCACGCCTTCCAGCACCTGTCCTTCCACGAGGCGCTGGCGGCCGCGAGCGCCACCTTTGGCACCGAGTCCTACCTGCCCGAGCCCCGCTACCGCGAGCTGTACCAGCAGGGGCGCATCAACGACGCGGACCTGGAGGCGGCGCTGGCCGAGCGCGCCTTGAGCCAGGCCGTGGTGGCGCCCGTGCCAAGGCCGCTGTCACCCGAGGAGCTGGAGCGGCTGGTGCTGCTCTACCCGCTGCCCGCGGAGACGGAGGCCTCGCTGCGCTGGAAGCTCTCGGAGCTGGCCGCCTCGCAGCGGCTGCGCGCGGACCTGCCTCATGCGGCGCGCAAGCGGATCCTCGAGCGCTCCGCCGAGGGCATTCGCGAGTGGATGGACCGGGTAGGCCGGGACTGGGGCATGGTGGAGCTGGCCAAGGCGCTGCTGGGGCCCACGCTGGAGACGGCCCGCCCGGAGCAGGCGCTCGCGGCGGCCTTTGGCGGCGATGGCGGCCTGGCCTCGCTGCGCGAGCGACTGAGCCGCAACCCCGAGGCCTTCGCGGTGAGCGCGCTGTGGGCCGCCTGCCGCACGCCCCTGCTCCGGCTCGAGCCTCAGGCTTCCGAGGACACGCCGGAGCCGGTGCGCAGCCACCGCGAGGTGCTGAGGGCTGTAACGGGCGAGGACGTGTCGGAGCTGATCCACCGGCACCTCATCCGCGCGTGCGCGGCCTTCCTCGACCAGGGCGTAGCGCACTGGACCATGCCGGACCGCGAGCATGGCTTCTACTTCGCCTGGCGCGCCATGAAGCTGCGCGGCAGCGGCGTGCTGCCTCCGTGGCTCGACGGGCTGAAGCAGGAGCTGGCCCAGTCCGAGGCGAACCACCTGTCCGCCCGGGACGTGGTGCTCTCGGCGCTGGAGGAGCTGGGCATTGCCGAGGCGCAGTGGGAGGCGGCCCTCACGCGCGTGCTGCTGGCGCTGCCCGGTTGGGCCGGGATGATGAGCCGGCTGGAGCACAACCCCGGGGACCGCCCCGCGGGCGCGCCTCCGGCCTCGCTGATGGACTTCCTGGCGGTGCGGTTGACGCTGGAGCGCTTCGCGCTGCGCGACGTGGCCAGGCGGTGCCTGGGCTACACCGGCCCGCTGGCGGGGTTGGTGGAGCACGCCCGGCACGTGGCGCCGCAGCACGCGCCCGCGCCGGAGCGGCCGACGGAGGAGGGCAGCTGGCGCCTCTTCCAGTTGGCGCAGCTGGCGGGGATGACGGCCCTGGAGGTGGCGGACATGACGCTCGCCCAGCGCCAGGCGCTGCTGGGTTGGTTGGAGTCCTTCGACGCGACGGAGCGCCGCCGGGTGTGGCACGAGGCGTATGAGCACCACTACCGGATGCAGGTGCTCCAGGGCCTGGCGCAGAACCGGCGGCGGCCCGAGGCGCTGCGCCGGGTGAGCGACCCGCGCTTCCAGGTGCTCTTCTGCATCGACGACCGCGAGGAGGCCATCCGCCGCCACTTCGAGGAGCTCAGCCCCCGGCACGAGACGTTCGGAGTGGCGGGCTTCTTCGGCGTGGCGGTGGACTACCACGGCCTGGACGACGCGAACGCCGCCGCCCTGTGCCCGGTGGTCGTCACGCCGCGGCACCAGGTGCGCGAGCACGCGCACCCCGAGCACGAGCAGCTGGCTCACTCCCGCGCGCGGCTGCGCGCCCTGTGGGGCCGGTTCGACCACTGGCTGCACAGCGGCTCGCACTCGCTGGAGCTTGGCTGGCTGCTCACTCCGCTGCTGGGCCTGCTCACCGCGCTGCTGCTGCCGCTGCACCTGCTGTTGCCCCGCACGGTGGACCGGATGCGCCGGGCGCTGCATCGCAGGATGTTGCCCGCTCCGCGCACGGTGCTCACCAGCCTGCGCCCGGACGAGCACCTCACCCCCGAGGGGCAGAAGCCCCTGGGCTTCACGGTGGCCGAGCAGGCCGACCGCGTGGCGGCCACGCTGGAGAACGTGGGGTTGGTGAAGAACTTCGGCACGCTGGTGGTGCTGCTGGGCCATGGCGCGATCAGCGTCAACAACCCGCACCAGTCCGCCTATGACTGCGGCGCCTGCGGCGGGCGCCATGGCAGCCCCAACGCGCGCCTCTTCTCGCAGATGGCCAACCGGCCCGAGGTGCGGGCGAGGCTGCGCGCGCGGGGCATCGACATTCCGGACACCACCTTCTTCCTGGGCGGGCTGCACAACACCACCACGGACGAGGTGGTGCTGTCCGACACGGACCTGGTGCCCCAGGTGCTCCAGGGCGAGCTGAGCGAGTTCCGGCGGCTGATGGACAAGGCGCGGATGCTCTCGGCGCACGAGCGCTGCCGGCGCTTCGAGTCCGCGCCGCTCACGCTGTCGCCCGCCGCCGCGCTGCGGCACGTGGAGGAGCGCGCGGTGGACCTGAGCCAGGCCCGGCCCGAGCTGGGCCACGTCACCAACGCGGCCTGCGTCGTGGGCCGCAGATCGATGACACGGGGCCTGTTCCTGGATCGGCGTGCCTTCCTGGTGTCGTACGACGCGACGGTGGACGCCACGGGCGCCATCCTGGAGCGCATCCTGGCGGCGGTGGGCCCGGTGGGCGCGGGCATCAACCTGGAGTACTACTTCTCGTGCGTCGACAACGAGCGCTACGGGTGTGGCACCAAGCTGCCCCACAACCTCACCGGCATGCTCGGGGTGATGGATGGGGTGGAGAGCGATCTGCGCACGGGGCTGCCCCGGCAGATGATCGAGATCCACGAGCCGGTGCGCCTGCTCATCGTCGTGGAGGCGAGCGTGGCGGTGCTCGGCGGCATCTACGAGCGCCAGCGCGAGCTGCGTGAGCTGATCGGCAACGGGTGGGTGCAGCTGGTGAGCATGGACCCCGAGACGGGGCTGCTGCAGCGCTTCACACCCCGGGGCTTCCAGCCCGTCACTCCGCCCGAGACGCCCCTGCCGGTGGTGACCGCCTCGCCCGATTGGTACCGCGGGCAGCGGGACTTCCTGCCGCCGGCGCTGATCACAACCCTTCAGGAGCCCCCTGCCACCTGGCACGGGGCTGCCTCTCGACCCTCTGGGAGTTCTGTCCATGCAGCTCAGTGATTTCGAGGTGGGGCTGCTCGCCACCTCCGTGCCGCTCTGGCCCGCGCTGGCGTTTCTCGCGCTGGGGACGGTCATGCTGGTGCACCGCGCGCCCTCGGAGCGCACGGTGTCCACCTGGGTGCTCCGGGCGCTGTGGCTGTCGCTGCTGTGCTCGGTGGCCACGGCCCTTTGCGTGGCGGTGCGCCCACAGCAGGTGCTGGTGGCGCACGTGGGCACGTGGTTCTCGGCCGGGAGCTACACCTTCGAGGTGTCCTTCCTCATCGACCGGCTGTCGGTGACGATGATGGTGCTGGGCAGCGCGATTACGCTGCTCATCGGCCGGTTCTCGGTGAACTACCTGCACCGCGAGCAGGGCTTCGCGCGCTTCTTCCTGCTGCTGGCGCTGTTCGCCACGGGGATGCTGCTGCTGGTGGAGGCCGGGAGCGCGGATCTGCTCTTCGTCGGCTGGGAGCTGGTGGGCATCACCTCGGCGCTGCTGATCGCCTTCTTCCAGGAGCGCACGACGCCGGTGCGCTCGGGGCTCAGGGCGTTCACCATCTACCGGCTGTGTGACATGGGCCTGCTGGTGGGCGCGGTGCTGCTGCACCACTGGCTGGGGACGGCCGAGTGGACAGGAGCGCTGGGTGACAGCGCGTGGCCGGGCCCGGTGGTGGCCGCGGGCACGGGGCCCATGACGGTGCTGGGGCTGTGCCTGGTGCTGGCGGCCATGGGCAAGTCGGCTCAGTTCCCGTTCAGCAGCTGGCTGCCCCGGGCGATGGAGGGGCCCACGCCCTCGAGCGCCCTGTTCTATGGCGCGCTGTCGGTGCACGCGGGTGTGTACCTGCTGCTGCGGGCCGCGCCGCTGCTGGCGGCCTCGCCGGTGGTGTCCGTGGTGCTGGTGGCGGTGGGGTTGGTGACGGCGGTGCACGCCACGCTGGCCTGGCGCGTACAGACGGATGTGAAGAGCGCGCTGGCGTACGGGGTGCTCACCCAGGTGGGGTTGATCTTCGCCGAGGTGGGCCTGGGGCTCTACCGGCTGGCGCTGGTGCACCTGGTGGCTCATGCGTGCCTGCGCTGCCTGCAGCTGCTGAGGGCTCCTTCGGCGCTGCGCGAGGTGCTGGCGCGGCGCTCGGCCTTGAAGGCCGCGGAGGCTCCGTCCGCGGCGATGCTTCACCGCGCGCTGCCCGGGGGCCTGGTGCGGCGCTTCTACCGGCTGGCGCTGGAGCGCTTCGCCCTGGAGGTGCTGCACGAGAGCTGGGCGATGAGGCCCCTGCTGTGGGTGGGCCAGTGGATCGACAAGGCGGAGCGGTACTGGGTCGGCGCCCTGAGTGGCTGGGCGCCCAAGCCCACGCCCCGCTCCACCCCGGAGCCCCAGGTGCTGGCGGCCAATAGCTCGTCGAGTGACGAGTCGACTGGAGCGGTGTGATGAGTTCCCTTCCTCTTCTTTCCCTGTTGGTGGTGCTGCCGGCGCTGGGCGCAGTGGCGCTGCGGTGGGTCCGGCAGCCCGCGAGGACCCGCCAGGTGTCCATCGCGGTGACGGCCCTGACGGTGGTGTTGGCGGGCCTGGCGGTGGGGCTCTTCCACAGTGGAGCGCCAGGGCCCCAGCTGGTGGACACGTGGGGCAGGGTGCCGGGGTTGGGCATGGTGGTGCGGCTGGGGGTGGATGGAGCCAGCGTGGTGGCGCTGTCCCTCACGGCGCTGCTCAGCCTGGGGTTGATGGTGGCAGGGCCCCGGCAGTTGCTGGACCGGAGCACGCTGGGGGTGCTGCTGCTCACCGAGAGCGCCACGCTGGGCTTCTTCTGCGCGCAGGACCTGGCGCTGCTGTGCGCCTTCTGGGTGGCCACGCTGGTGCCGGCGGGCGTGCTGGTGTCCCGGAGCGCCCGGGCACAGCCGGAGTCCCGCGCGCTGCTGACCTTCCACACTTACATGCTGGCGGGCACGCTGCCGCTGCTGCTGGTGACGGGGCTGGTGGGGGTGCTGGGCCACGGCGCGGGCGTGGACTCGCCATTCGAGCTGACGGGGCTGATCGCCCGCGGGGTGCCAGCCTCATGGCAGCTGGCCCTCTTCGGGGCGCTGCTGTTGGCCGCGTGCGTGCGCATGGCGGTGGTGCCCTTTCACTCGTGGCTTCCGGTGCTCATGAGCAAGGGGCCCTTCGGGTTGAGCCTGCTGCTGGTGAATGTGCACGCGGGGCTGTTCCTGCTGGTGCGGGTGCTCATCCCCCTGCTGCCGGAGGCGTGGGCGGCGGGTGAGCTGATGCTGACGGCGGTAGGCCTGTTCGGCGGGCTGTACGGCGCGGTGCTGGCCCTGGCCCAGGTGGACCTGCGCCGCACGGTGGGCTTCCTGTTGGTGAGCCAGTCCGGGCTGATGCTCGCGGGGCTGGCGGCGATGAACCCGCAGAGCGTGGCGGGGGTGCTGCTGCAGAGCGTGGCGGCCAGCGTGGCGCTGACAGGGCTGAAGCTGGTGGTGGAGGCCCTGGGAGCCAGGACCGGCACCACGGACATGACGCGGCTGGGCGGGCTGGTGCGCAGGACGCCCCGCATGGCCACCTTCTTCTTCCTGCTGAGCATCGCGACGGTGGGCTTCCCGGGCACGCTGAGCTTCGTGGGCGAGGATCTGCTGCTCCACGGCGTGCTCGAGGCTCACCCGCTGGTGGCCCTGCCCCTGCTGATGACGACCGCCGTCTGCGCCATCACGCTCTTGCGCGCCTTCCAGAAGACCTTCCTGGGCAGCATGTCCCAGGAGCAGAAGACGCTGCTCGACACGGTGGAGGATCTGCTCCCCCGCGAGCGCGTCGCGGCCCTGGCGCTGTTCGCGCTCGTCTTCCTGGGCGGACTGCTCCCCGGCCCGCTGCTCCACGTGCGCGAGCACGAGGTGGACAGGCTGGTGAACCGCGTGGCCGCGGTTCGCGCCCCTGACACGGCCCATGAAGCCAGGGTAGGGCCGTAACGGGCCCCCGTCCTCTTAGCTGGGCGGCTCGTCTGCTCTGACGCGCCGCTCGAGCTTCCGGTACAGCGTCTTGCGATCCACGCCCAGGATGCGTGCCGCCAGCGTCCGGCTGCCCCCCACCGACTCCAGCACCCGGTGGATGTAGCGCCGCTCCACCTCCTCCAGCGTCACCAGATCGGACATGTCGGTGACCTCGGGCACCACCCGGGGCGTGCTGTAGTTGCGCAGCCGCTCGGGCAGATCCTCCACCGTCAGCTGCTCGAAGGAGGTGAGCGCCACCGCGCGCTCCATGCAGTTCTGCAGCTCGCGCACGTTGCCCGGCCACGCGTACGACATCAGCCGCTGCGCCACCGCCGGGCTCAGCCCCACCACGCGCTTGCCCGTGCGCGCGGCGAACTGCTCGATGAAGTGCTGGCACAGCACCAGCACGTCATTGCCCCGCGCGCGCAGCGGCGGCAGCTCGATGTTGATGACGTTGAGCCGGTAGTACAGGTCCTCGCGAAAGCGCCCCTCCTCCACCGCCAGCTCCAGGTCCCTGTTCGTCGCCGCGATGATGCGCACGTCGAACTCCACCTCCTCGTTGCCCCCCACCGGCCGCGCCTTGCGCTCCTGCAGCGCCCGGAGCAGCTTGGGCTGCAGCCCCAGCGGCAGCTCGCCCACCTCGTCCAACAGCAGGGTGCCGCCGTTGGCCTGCACGAAGAGCCCGGTGCGCGCCGCGCGCGCGTCCGTGAAGGCTCCCTTCACGTGCCCGAACAGCTCGCTCTCCAGCAGCTGCTCCGGCATGGCCGCGCAGTTGATCGCCACGAAGGGCCCCTCCTTGCGCCGGCTGCGCGAGTGCAGCGCCCGCGCCGCCACCTCCTTGCCCGTGCCGCTCTCGCCGGTGATGAGCACCGTGGTGTCCACCTCCGCCACCCGATCAATCAGCGCGTACGCCTGCTTCAGCGCCGGGCTCTCTCCAATCAGCTCGCGCGCCACCGCGCGCTGGCCCAGCTCCTGCCGCAGCCGCCGCACCTCCTGGCGCAGCGCGCGGTGCTGCACCGCCCGCTCCAGCACGAACGCCAGCGCGTCCAGGTCCACCGGCTTGGTGATGAAGTCATAGGCCCCCGCCCGCATGGCGGCCACCGCCGTCTCCAGGCTGCCGAACGCCGTCACCACCACCACGGGGATGTCGGGCCGGTTGAGCCCGATGCGCTCGCACAGCGCCAGCCCGTTCATCCCGGGCATCTGCAGGTCCGTGAGCACCGCGTCGTAGTCCTCGGTGGACAGGCGCGTGAGCACCTCCTCCGCGGTCAGGTGGGCGGAGGGCTCGAAGCCCCGCCGCGCCAGCCCCTTCTGCAGCATGACGCGCATCTCCAGCTCATCCTCGACAATCAATATCCGGCCTGGCATCAGGCTCCTCCCCGGGGCAGGTAGAGCGAGAAGCAGCTGCCACGCCCCAGCTGCGTGCGCACGCTGATCCAACCGCCATGGTCCTGAACAAGGCCATAGGACACGGCCAGCCCCAGCCCCGTGCCCTCGCCCACGTCCTTGGTGGTGAAGAAGGGCTCGAAGATGTGCGGCACCACCTCCGGCGAGATGCCCTCTCCCTGGTCCTCCACGTCCAGCCGCAGCCAGTCCGCCTCGGGCCCGCCCACATCCGTCGGCGGGGTGGCGCGCACCCACTCGGCGCGCACGCTCAACGTGCCCGGGCGCCGGGAGGCCTGCAGCCCATTGACCACCAGGTTGGTGAGCACCTGCTGCAGCTGCCCGGTGTCCACCTCCAGCACACAGCCCTCTGGCACCTGGTTGGCCAGCTCCACCTGGCGCTTGGCCGCCAACGGCCGCAGCAGGCTCAAGGTGCGCGCCACCAGCTGCTTCAGGTCCTCCGCGGCGCGCTGAGGCGCCCGCCGCCGGGCGAAGTCCAACAGCTGGCGGATGATGCGCGTCATCTGGTCGGCCTGCTGGCAGATGATGCGGGCGCACTCGCCCACCTCCGCTCCCTCCACCTCGCCCGAGGAGATCATCTTCGCCCGCCCCATCACCACGTTGAGCGGGGTGCCCAGCTCGTGGGCGACACCCGAGGCCAGCTTGCCCACCGTGTTGAGCCGGTCCGCGTGGCGCAGGTGCTCCAGGGTGGCCAGGCGCGCCGCCGTCTCCGCGGCGATCGTCTCCCGGGCCTTCTGCAACATCTCTCCCATGCGGTTCATCGCCACCGCCAGCGTGCGCAGTTCGTCGTTCTGCCGCAGCTCCACCCGCGCCTCGAGCTGCCCCTCGCCGATGCGCTGCGCCAGCTCCACCAGCTTCTGCACGGGGTTGCCCACCATGCGCCGCCCCATGATGGCGGCCGCGATCAGGAAGGCCGCCGTGATGGCGCACGTCGCGATGGCTGCACCCTTCACCGTGCTGCGCACGTGCAGCTGTTCCTGCAGCAGCGACTCGGAGATTTCGATGGCGCCCAGCGCGTTGCCGATGGACACCGGGGTATAGGAGCGCAGCACACCGGGGGCGATGGACTCATCCACCCTCCAACCGTCCTGCCCGGCTCTTAGCGCCTTGATCAGGCCCGGAGACAGCCCGTGCTCGGGGGGATGTTCCGGCCCAGCATCCAGCCACACCCAGCGCAGGCTCACCTGCTCCTGGAAACGGCTGGCCTGCTCGAGCAGCGTGAGCGCCTCCTGCTCGCCCGCCTCCACCCAGGCCCGGCCAATGGAGCCCGCCAGCGTGTGGCCCAGCAGGCGGTGATCATTGCGCATGTCCAGCGCCGAGCGTTGCAGCTCGCGGCGCACCTCGAACGTCTCCAGCACGGTGATGACGACGATGGCGAACAGCGTCAGGCCAGAGGTGATTTTACGCGCGACCTTCACAGGGCCTCGGGCAGGGGCAGCCAGCAGGGCTCTCACTGACCCCTGATGCACGTGGTGGGGTGGAAGAAAAGCAGGCACGGACCGCGCAAGCCCCCGGCGCCAACCTCCTGTGATTGCACGCCCCGGGCCAGCCCGGTGCCCACCCGCCTGAGAGAGAGCCGCTGGGCTTCAGGCCGGGGCATTTTGCCCCACGGGGCAAGGTGCCCCACCAGAAAGGCCCAGAAGCTACCCGGCCAGCGCGTAGTTCTCGAGGAGCTCCAGATTGCTGCGCACGGCTGGCTCGACGTTCGTCACATAGATGGGTGTGCGCAGAGCCCATGCGAGCCGTAGCGGCTCGAAGAGCAAGGAGTGCAGGTAGCTCTGCGTGAGGATTCTCAAGCCGCTGAAGTCGAGCACGATCGGCTCGCGCCGGAGGATGCGCGGGGTGATCTCGGACTGGGACAGCTGAATCGCCGCGGGCGTGTGCTCCGCCTGCTTCTGAACCTGGAAGACAGTGGCTTCGGCGGGGGCGGGATCAAATCGAATCCACCGATGGATGGCACGCTGGGGCGTGCGCTCCTTGGCGCGCTCCTTGATGCGGTCGATGAGCGCGGGGTAGTCGACCACGCCTCCCACTGGCAGCTCGAAGACGACGAGCGTTCCCGGGAAGCCAACGCCTCGTGGCTCGATGAAGCGCAGGCTGTGGTTGCCCTCCTCGTCGACCCATCCCGACAGTTGGAGCGTGGCCCCCCGGGTCGCGATGAGGAGCGTGCCACCCGTCAGCTTGGCCATCTCGGCGATGAAGAACAGGCCCATGCCGGCATTCTGCTGGGTGCCGGTGAGCCCCTCCTCGAAGGTCCCCGAGATGTGGGGCCAGAGCGACTTCTCGAGCGCGGCCTCCGGGTCCGACAGGTTCGGGTGCAGGGTGCGCAAGCTGGCGGGGATGCCAATTCCCGTATCGGCCACCGCGAGTTGCAACATCGGCCGGCCACTCTTCACATTCCAGAGGTCAGCATCGACGGATGCACCAAGCTTGGCGTGGCTGTGCTGAATCACATTGCGGAGCAACTCAACGATGACATACCGAAGCGTGAGCCGTGTGTCCTCCAGGTTCTCCTCGACGACAAGGGCCTTGGAGATGTCATTTGCGAACGGCTCAATCTCCTCGAAGCTCGAAACCCATTCCGATCGCAGGCTGTCGGGTTTCAAGCTGAGGCCGTCTTCCGAGAACAAGCGTTGAAGCGTTTCCGGGTGTCCCCCTGAGTTCATCTGCTGGATCAGCTTGGACGAGCGCTTGATGACCTGCCTGGCTCGCTCATCCACTGTGCTCATTGCCCAGACGGCCGAGCGCACCCACATGCGAGCAAGAAACAGCAACTCGAGCTCTTCTGGCTCCGGTCCCGTCCCGCTCAGCCACTGCAGCAGTGGCGCAGGATCCTCCAGAGACAACGCGAGTTGGCGCTCAGGCGACATGGCACGGCACCTTTGTAGGCTTGGCCCAGCCAAGTCAACCCAAGCCAGAGGCACCTGCCCGCGCCGGTTCCGGCCCCCGCTCCCGCATGAGCCAGGGCGCCGCCACGGCCTCGGCCCGGGCCAGCAGCTCGTGGCGCCGCGCCTCCGCGGGCGGGGGCGTGGCACCGCGGCGGGGCAGCTCGTCGTACGTGCGCCCCAGAAGCTGCCGCCCCGTCTTGTGCTTGCGCACGCCTCCCCACTGCTTGAAGAAGAAGGCCACCCCGGCCCGCTGGCACTGGTCCCTCAGGGACAGCACCCACTCTTGCTTCAGCGGCCGGGCCCCCGCGCCACTCTCGCCTCCCACGATGATTCCGTGGAGGCCCGTGAGGTTCACCTCGCCCAGGTCCTCCAGCAGCGGCTCCACCGAGAGAAAGCGCGTGTGCGCCGGCGCCGCCCGCAGGTGCTCGATGCGCGGCAGCCCGTAGCGCCGGTCCTCCACGCTCACGCCCCACCACACGTGCGGCAGCCGCGCGGCGAACGCCAGCCGCGTGGACAGCAAGTCCCGCAGCCGCTCCGAGCGCTTGGTGAGCACCTGGAACGTGTGCCAGGGCGCCAGCTCCATCACCCGCGCCACCGCCTCGATGTAGTCGTCCGGTACGCCCTCGAGGAACAAGTCGCTCATCGAGTTGACGAACACCGCCTTGGGCGCCTTCCACCGCAGCGGCTCGGCCAGCTTGCCGGGGACGAGCTTCAGATCGAACCCCTGCGAGTACGGGTGCCCCGGCACGCCCCGGAACCGCTCGGCGAACGTCTCCGCGTAGCAGTGCTTACAGCCAGGGCTGATCTTCGTGCACCCCCGCACCGGGTTCCACGTGGCGTCCGTCCACTCGATCTTCGAGTTGTCGCTCATCTCCCGGCTCAACAAGTGGGGGGCCTGGCCGCCTTCCCGTGTGGGTGCACGGTTCCATTGAATTTGGAATTTTACTGTCTTATCCTGTTTATCTAGTTTTAGTCAGTAAGCAGATATCCCACACGGAGCGCGCCAATGGATCGACGGTTCAAGAAGTTCATGCTGGGGACCCTGGTGTTGGGCCTGCTGAGCCCCGGCGCGGTGCTGGCACAGGCGACGTACGACACCGCCTGGGACACCTTCGGCTCCGGCCTGCAGATGGGGACGAGCACGGCGAAGTGGTTCCACTTCGGCACTCCCACCTTCACGGGTAACAACGGCACCACCTCGCCGCTGTCCAACGGGCTGTACATCAAATCCCCGGGCCTCAACGCGCAGACGGGCCTGCCGGCCTTCTCGATGACGGTGCCGCCGGAGTCCGCCACCAGCACCAACTCGGGGGCATTGGACCACGTGAAGTGGCTCATCTTCATGAACAACACGGCGTCCACGGGGGTGTCGGGCTTCGACGCGGTGCCGGGCCAGGAGCTGGCGTGCTCCACGCGCATGATTGGCCAGACGTTCGGCACGCGCTTCCACCCGTTTGGCTCGAAGGCCTCGGCGACCGACTACCGCCTGGCGTCGTTCGCGATGAACACCATCGACTTCGAGTCCTACATGGTGTTCGACTTCATGTTCACCAACAAGCGCATCTACGCCATCTACGAGCGGCTGCCGTTCGGCCGGACGCAGACGAACAACTACGCGGCGTTCACGTTCGCCATCCCGCTGGCGGCGCGCAGCACGGGCACGGCGCATAACGTGAAGATCGCCTACGACAGGTCGGCCGGCGTCGTGCGGTGGATCCTCGATGGCAAGGAGGTGTACCGCGTCAGTCAGATTGGCCGGCGCCTCAGCCGCCGGTACATGGTCATCGATCACGGCGGCATCGAGCAGACGGTGGTGCCGCGCCAGCTCAACTGCGGCATGGGCATGTTCTCGCTGCTGGATGCGTCGGACGGCTCGCAGCCCGGGCTGGTGCGGCTGTCCAAGACGCCGAACTTCTACTTCATGCCGTCGAAGGGTGAGCCGTCGCTGCAGACGTTCGTGGACGAGGCGAGCCTGCCCGGCTCGCGCCTGTTCGGCCAGGGCGTGGAGTTCCGCGTCGGCACCTACCGGGTGTCGAGCACGCTGGTGGGCGCCGCGCCCGCGCCCGCCCCTATCGAGCAGTCGCCGACCGAGCCCACCCCGATCGAGCAGCTGCCGGGTGAGCTGGACGGGGTGGACGGCACGCCCACGTACGAGCCGATTCCGTAGGCTCAGGCCTCGGTGGCGTCGAAGCTGCGGGGGCGCAGAAGGCGCAGGCTGAGCACCAGCGCCAGGAAGAACACTGCGGCGGACACGGTGATGAAGCGCACCCCCAGCCGGTCCGCCAGCGCGCCCTGCAGCCATACCCCCAGCGCGTACCCGCCGCTGAGCAGCATGCCGTACAGGCTGCTCAGCCGGGCCTGGAGCTCGCGCGGCACCCGGGCCTGCACCACGGTGTGAATGCCCGTCAGGCAGATCATGTAGCTGGCGCCCAGGAAGAACATGCCCACCGCGGCCGCCGCCAGCGAGGGCGCCAGCCAGTACAGCGCGGCGATGGGGCCCAAAAGCAGCAGCACCCACTCGAGCACGCGCTTTCTGCCGAAGGCATCCACCAGCGCGCCCACGCACACCGCGGCCGTCACCGCGCCGGCCCCCTGGCAGGTGACGAGCAGCGAGGTGGCCGAGGCGCCCTGGCCGAACACCTGGATGGCGAACACCGGCACCAGGCCGATGAAGGGAGCAATCAGCAACGCGACGACGAAGGTGCTCACCAGCACCAGGGTGATGCCCGCGTCCTCACGGGCCACGCGCGCGCCCCGGGCGATGTCCCTCCAGAGGCCTTGAGTGACGACCTTCTGGGTCCGCGCGGGTGGCCGCAGCCGGAACAGCGCCGCCAGCACCGCCACGAAGGACAGGGCGTTGATGAGCAGCGTCCAGGACATGCCCACCGCGGGGATCATCACTCCGGCCACGAGCGGGCCAATCACGCGCCCCAGGTTGAACTGGGCGGAGCTGAGGCTCAGCGCGCTGTGCAGATCCTGGGGCGGGACGAGCTCGGCCATGAGCGCGGAGAAGGCGGGGCCGATGAGCTGGTGGATGCAGCCATTGAGGAAGGCGATGACGGCCACCACCGGCACGCTGAGCTGGTGGGTGAAGGCCAGCACCGTGAGCAGCACCGCGAGCAGCAGCTGCGCCACGGTGCCCAGCGCCAGCGTGGTGCGGCGATCGAAGCGGTCCGCCAGGGCGCCACCCAGCGGGGACAGCACGACGCCCGGCAGGTAGGAGAGCGCCGCCACGCCTCCTGTCCACTCGGCCTGGCCCGTCACCTCGGTGACGAAGACGCCCAGGGCCACCGCCTCCATCCAGGTGCCCACGTTGGACACCAGCGAGCCGGCCCACACGGGGAGGTAGCCGGGATGTCCAAAGGCCCGGAACGAGGACAGGCGCGGAAGTCTGAGAGCGGGCACGGCGAGCCTGTTGTAACGCAAGCGTCGGACACGCGCGCGGTGGGCCTGCGTCTTACTTTTTGGGCTCCAATGAATCCCCTGATGGGGCGCAGGAGCACGTGGGTGACAGCAGCGTGTGGTGGATCCGACGCTAGGGAGCGCCCTCGGCGGACAACTTCTGTTTGCCGCGCGGGGAGAGGGTGCCGTCCTCGGCCACCTGGGCGCCCGTCTGAGGGAAGTCCTTGGCGGTGAGCTTGCGGACCAGGGAGATGACGCCCGCCTTCTCGTCCGGCACGACGATGCCCTCACCCTGCTGGCGGGTGGGAAGGATGCGGCCGGAGAGGAAGCGGCCCTTGGCGTCCAGCTCCACCTCGAGCACCATGCCCAGGCCCTGGGCGCCCTGGAGGTTGAAGCGCCCGTAGGTGGCGAAGTTGCCCATCGAGTAGGCGATGAGCTGGCCCTTGTGGAACTCCATGGCGCGGGCCACGTGGGGGCCGTGGCCCAGCACCACGTGGGCGCCCGAGTCCACCATGGCGCGGGTGAAGGTGCGCAGGTCGCCCCGGTCCTCGCCCATGAACTTCTCCTTGCCGTGGGGCACGTGCAGCGCCTTGCTGCCCTCGGCGCCGCCGTGGAAGGAGACGAGGACGATGTCATGCGAGGCGGCCACCGAGCGCACCAGGGCCTTGGCGGTGGGCAGGTTGTTGAGGTGGTTGCACGCGGGCGAGGTGTGGAAGGCCACCATGCCGATGCGCAGCCCGTTGCGCTCCACGGTGGCGACGGTGCCGGGCGGGCCGCTCCAGGGGATGCCCACCGCGTCCAGGGCGGCCTCGGTCTCACGGCGGCACGGCTCGCCGAAGTCTCCCGAGTGGTTGTTGGCCGTGGAGGCGATGTCCACGCCCGCCTCCTTCAGCACCTGCGCATAAGAGGTGGGCGAGCGGAACGCGTAGCACTGGTTGCTCGAGCGGCACTTCTTCGTCTCACCGCTGTCGCACAGCGGGCCCTCGAGGTTCACGAAGGTGAGGTCCGCGTCCTCGAGCAGCCCGCGCACGCCGGCGATGACGCTCTGGGCGCCACCGGGGGGCAGGTAGCCCTCGGGCACGGTGGTGCCCAGCATCACGTCTCCCACGGCGCGGATGCGCACCCTGGCCTCCGCGGGCGGGGTGGGGCGCGTGTCCGGCGTGGAGGGCTGAGCCAGGCGCTCCTGGAGCGCGGCCTGAGCGCGGGCCTGGGTGAGGGCGTTCTCCAGGTCGGGCTGATCCGGCGCGAGCTTCTGTACCTCCGTCCACTGCGCGAGCGCGTCGGTCCACCGGTTCTCCAGCGAGTACGCCCAGCCCAGCTCCCAGCGGCAGTCCACCCGCGAGGGCAGGGCCTGCACGCAGGCGGACAGCGCGGTGATGGCGGCGGCCGAGTCCCGGGCCTTGAGGGCCTCGAGGCCCCGGGCGAAGTGCTCGTCCGTGGCGGCGGCAGTGGGCTCAGCGGTCAGCAACAGCAACAGCAGGAGAGACGAAGCCATGGGCGGGCACATATTACGTTCACCTCGCCCCACCCAGAAAAACCCAAGGGGACAGCGCACCTGGGCCCGGCAACGCTCACCCACCGAGCGGGTAAGCACGTGGCGGGTCCTGAAGCGGGGCGGGTATACTCGGGGCGGTATGTCGCAGCCCGCGTCCCTGACCTCCGCGCCTGTCGCCCCGGCGGTGCCCTCCGTGGGCGCTGGCGCGCCGTGGCTGTTCTCCCAGCGTCAGGACGTCAGCCTGCTGTTCATTCCCGCGGCGGTGGCCCTGTTCTGCCTGTGGCTGTCCACCTTCCTGGGCGCGGCGGACCATGGGCTGTCGCGGGCGATTGGCCGGTGGGTGTCTCAGTACCTGCTGCTCAACGGCACGCACGTCATCCTCACCTTCCTGCTCATCCTGGTGCGCCGGGAGCTGCTGCACACCACGCCGAACCAGAAGGGCCTGTTGCTGGGAGGCTCGGGGGTGGTGTTCGTCGTCACCCTGGCGGCGGCCTGGTACACGAAGGACCACATGCCCCTGGCGAGCCTGCTGCTGGGCGCCACCCTCTATGTGTTCGCGGCGCACCACACGCTGTCCCAGGTGAAGGGGCTGTGGGCGCTGCACAACCTGCGGGGCCGCTCGGTGGGAGCTCCGGCCCCGGGCGAGGCCGAGCGCAACCTGCAGAAGTACTGGGTGCCGCTGGCGCTCACGCTGATGCTGGTGCGCATCTTCTTCGTGCCGCTCACCTCCGAGCCGGGGGACTTCCCGCTGATGAACGTGGGCCAGGCCGAGCGCGGCAGCCTTCCGCACGCCACCTCTTATGTGCTGCTGGCGGTGTGGTTCCTCTACGTGGGGCGGCTGGCCACGACGTTGCTGGCCACGAAGCAGAGCGGGCCCAAGTGCCTCTACCTGCTGGGCTGGACGGGCATCGTCTCCGTCTCGCTGATGTGGCCGGGGTGGGGCGCGGTGCTCAGCGCGGGCACCCATGGCCTGGAGTACGCGTTTCTGACCAGCCGCATGCTCGCGCCCACCGCGAAGGAGCCCGAGGCCCGGCTGGGCAAGGCCGCCGTGTGGCCGGCGATGATCGCGGTGATGCTGCCGCTGATTCTCGTGGGCGTGGCCAACGGCCCCTTCGTCACCCTGGTGGATGCCGCCACCGGCAATGCCGCCACGGACTTCTTCCTGCGCCAACAGCCCCTGTGGTCCATGGGCGTGCTGGTGACCAACTCCATCGTCCTGGCCCACTACTTCGCGGATGCGTTCCTCTACCGGTTCCGGATTCCCAAGGTCCGCGAGGTGACGCTGCCCCGGATCGGCCTGGGCTGAGGGCTGGGCTCACGGGCCTGCTTCGGCACGCGGTGGATCCATCAAGGTGGCGACCTCCGGTGAGTAACCTCCCGGGCCCTCGCCGTGGACAATCAGCGGGGCACGCACCTCCAGGCCCCGGTCTTGATCTCTCAGCGCGTGGACGAGAAACCGCGTGGCGGGGGCTCCCGCTCGCGCGTGGATGAACCGCAGCGCCCGGGGAAAGAGCCGTGCCTGCGTCAGCAGACCGAGCACCTGCGTGAGCCGCGCCGCGGGATAGATGAGGCACGCTGCGCCCCCGGGTGCCAGGGCGTGCCGGGCCGCCGCGACCACGGAGTCCGCGTCACACGTCAGCTCCTGCTTGGACACGGCACGCTCGTCATCGGGACTGCGCACCCCCGCGTTCGCCGCCCGGAAGGGTGGGTTCGAGACGATGAGCCCATAGGCGCCCGATGGCAGCAGGGTCCTCGCCTCGCGCAGATCTCCGAGCAGGGGCCGCACCCGGCCCTCGAGCTCGTTGAGGGCGACCCCTCGGGCCATGCGCGCGTGCACCGCGGGCTGTAATTCCAGCGCGTCCACCGGGCCCCGGCCAAACTGCTTCGCGAGCAGGAAGGACACCACGCCGCTGCCCGCGCCGAGCTCCAGCACGCGTCCCTCCGTGGGGCTCTCCTGCGCGGCGAACGCGGCCAGCAGCACCGCATCCAGGTTGAAGCGGTATCCCCCTCGGCGCTGCACCACCCGCACACCCGAGGTGCCGATGGAGTCCAACGTCTCGTCGTCACCCGGGGGCGAACGGGGAGGAGGGGTGCTCCAGCTCATTGGGCGCGACACAGCCAGAGTTTCTCAGAGGAGTGGGGGTCCCGGTACATGACGCATTCTTCCCCGGGTCCACATGAGCCGGCGGCGTTGGGCTCACAGCGCCGACTACAAAATCCGTAGAAACAGACCGAGCCTGCTGAGCAGGCTGTCTTTCCCTCCGCACAGGGTGTGAGGCACTGCATGGTGACTTCCTCTCCGACTCCTGGGGTGTAGCCGATCCTGCATGCCTGGCCTTCGGGACAAGGCTGTGCCTGACAGTTCTTGCCCTTCACCCGTACGCACGCCGCGAAGCGCCCTTCAAAGCGAACACACTCCTGGTTCTCCGGGCATTGCCCTTCCTCGCAGGCGGGCAAACAGGAAGCTCCCTCGGGTCCATCTTCACAGGTGAAGCCCGTGGGGCAATTCGTGGCGGGAGCTTCACGGCTGCAGGGCCGTCCACAATAGTTCCGGTTGCAGAGCAAGCCCTGCGCACACGCTTCCTCTTGAGTGCGCGGAAGCCGGTCACACGCCTGGCCCTCCTTGCGTATCCCCATGGCGGTACACAGCCGCACTACCGGACCAGCGCCTTGCGTCTTCACCGCTCGGCATGACTGGCCTTCGGGGCAGTGCGAATCCAGCTCGCACTCACTGCCAATGCATACGCTCAAACTGAAGCGCCGGAGATCCTGGAGGCATCCCAGCGGTGCCTCACAGTCCTCACTTCCGCGACAGGCACGGTCGAAGGTCACCAGCCTTCTGCGCTCCTCCAATGACAGCATGGGGCTGATCCGCGTGCCCTGCACTGCTCCTGGCACCTGTCCCACCCCAAAAGCATCCTTCAAGAGGTAGCCGAGCGGCAGGGTCAGCAGCAGCCCGACGGCCACCGCCAGGAGCGTGCGCCACTTCACTTGCATCTCAGCGGGCACGACCCATCGGCGAAGCGATCCGAGCAGTCCTCCTGCCAGGTCATCCCCTCCGGACACTCATCATCGTCATTCAAGGACTCTCACCTGTCCTTGCTCATGGCCCGATCATTGGTGCCACCCTTCATCCAGTCATGCGGGCACCCCGTACCCAGGAGCAGCAGACCGCTGAGTACCAGTGGGCTGAGTCGGTTCATGAGCTTCCTCGGCCCGGGTTACTTGCGGCCCGCGGCCAGCTTCTCCGCCAGGTCCATCACGTGCGCCTCCACGCACACCCCGTCCAGGTGGTTGATCTCCACCAGGCCCGTGGGGCTTGTCACGTTCACCTCCGTCAGGTAGTCGCCCAGCACGTCGATGCCCACCAGGTACAGCCCCCGCTCGAGCAGCATCGGCTTGAGCCGCGCGCAGATCTCCCGCTCCCGGTCCGTCAGCGTCGTCTTCTGGGGCACCCCGCCCACCGCCATGTTGCCCCGGTGATCATCCTCCGAGGGCACCCTGAGCACCGCCCCCTTCGGATCCCCGTTCACCAGGATGATGCGCTTGTCGCCCTGCCGGCTCTGCGGCACGTACGCCTGCGCGATGATCGCCTCGCGGCCGTTCTGCGTCAGCAGCTCCAGCAGCGACCGCGTGTTGCGATCCCCGGGCCTCGCGAACACGATGCCCTTGCCTCCAAACCCGTCGATCGGCTTGAGGATCGTCCCCTCCGGGTGCCGGGCGATGAACTCCGTCAGCACCGCCTGCTCCCGCGCCACGCACGTCACCGGCATCAGGTCCGGGAAGTGCAGCGCGAACAGCTTCTCGTTCGCCTCTCGCAAACCCCCAGGGCTGTTGATGAACACCGGCGACTTGCCCGCGCACAGCTCCACCATCTGCGTGGCGTGCAGGAACTCCACGTCCACCGGTGGATCCTTGCGCAGAAACAGCACGTCCAGGTCCGACACCGGCCGCGCCGACTCCTCCAGCACCTCGAAGTGCCGGCCCGCCTCCCGCCTCACCTTCACCGTGCGCATCCGCGCCTCGGCGCACTTGCCGTTGAAGCGCAGCCACCCCTGCTCGAAGTAGCGCACCGTGTGCCCGCGCCGCTGCGCCTCCAACATCATCGTGAACGTGGAGTCGTGGTCCACTCGCACGTGCTCCAGCGGATCCATCAAGAAGCCGAGTGTCAGCGGCGCCATCGCGTTGTCCGTTTCATGAGCCCCCCCTACCCGGGGCCCTCAAGATTGTTGGTGCTCCAAGTTAGACCGGCTCAGCGGCCTACGGGAATATCGTTGAGCCCCAGGCGCAGCATCGTCGTCTCGCCCTTCTTGATGGGGACCGAGAGCTTTCGCCGCTTGCCGTCCGCGCCCACGATGCGCAGCAGGTGCGTGCCCACCGGCAGCGGCGTGTTGAACAGCGGCGTCTTGCCCAGCGACTTCTTGCCCAGGAGCACCTCGGCCTCGGGGTTGATGATGAGCGTCATCTTCCCCTGCGCCACCCGCGCCTTGCCGCTCTTCTCCTCGGGTTCCTTCCCGTCAGCCCTGGGCTCCTCACCCGCGCCCGGTCTACCCGTCGCCACCGCGGGGCCGCCCTCGGGGACGCCTCCGTCCGCCGTCGCGCTCTCGGTGGCCGGGGGCTGGCCGGGCTCGGGGAACACCCGCAGCTGCGGCGTGAAGGCCTGCAGCGGCCCCGAGGGCTCGGGCGGAGGCGGGCCCGCCGCCTGGCCCTGTCTCTCGTTGATCACCATGAAGCCCACGCCCAGGCCGATGCCCAGCACCACCAGCACCATCAGCACCGCGTTGAGCTTCTTGTTGTCCGAGACATCCTCGATCGCCTGCGCCGACACCTGCGTCTTGCCCGCCGCCAGCCCCGCCAGCCCCAGGTTCTTCTTCGCGCCCGCGTCCGGCTCGCTCATCAACTTCTTGCGCACGCGCGTCTTCTTCTCCGACGCGGGCGCCACCACGGGCGCCCGGGGCGCGGTGTCCCACTGCGCCACCGACTCGGGCGCGGTGTCCCGCTCCTCCAGCACCTGCGTGGCCGGGCGTGGCGCGGGCGCGTCCGGCTCGGCATCCGGCTGCCAGGGCAGCGCCGCCAGCTCACCGCTCTGCCGCGGGTCGGCCATCTCCAGCAGCGCGCGCGTGGTCTGCATCTTGTGCTCGAACAGCCCCCGCATCAGCGCCGCGCGCTGATCCGAGTCGAACAGCAGCTCGCCTCCCACCTGCTCCAGCGCCCGCGCCAGCTCCTTGGCGTTGGGCCAGCGCGTGCCCGGGTTGCGCTCGAGCGCCCGCAGAATGACGGATGCCAGCTCCTCGCTCACCCCCGGTGTTTTCTGGCGCGGCGAGACGATGGGCGCATCGAGGATCTTCTTCATCTCCTCGCGCTCGTTCTCCGCGGCGAACAGCCGCTCGCCCGTCACCAGCTCCCAGAGCACCACGCCCACGGAGAACACGTCACTGCGCCCATCCAGCGGCAGCCCCCGCACCTGCTCCGGGGACATGTACCCCGCGGTGCCCTTCACCGTGCCCACCCGCGTGCGCTCCAGGCTGTTGCGCGCCTTGGCGATGCCGAAGTCCAACAGCTTCACCACCCCGTCGTACGTCACCATGATGTTCTTCTGGGCGACGTCGCGGTGGATGATGGGGCTTGCGCGCCCCGAGGGGTCCGTGAAGGTATGCGCGTAGTGCAGCGCGTGGCACACGTCGCGCATCACCGACAGGCTCATCCCCAGCGGCACCCGCTCGCCGCGGCGCCGGTGCGCGCTGGCCACGCGCTCCAGGTCCTGCCCGGAGATGAACTCCATGGCCAGGTACAGCCCGTCGTCCTCCTCGCCCAGCTCGTACACCTGGGCGATGTTCGGGTGGTTGAAGGCCGCGGTGATGCGCGCCTCGTCCAGGAACATGCGCACGAACTGCTCGTTGGTGCGCACATCCGGCAGAATGCGCTTGAGCGCCACGTACTTGCGAAAGCCCCCGGGCCCCGCCGTGAAGCCCAGGAACAGCTCGGCCATGCCCCCCACCGACAGCCGGGTGATGACCTGGAACTTCCCAATCTGCTCGCCCTGGGTGTCGTTGGCGGACATGGGCCGGGAACATAGCGCGGACCCACTTCCGCCGGCCGCTCCCCGTACCTATATAGAGAATGCCGCGCGGCCTGCGCGCAGGGTGTCCCACCCGCCACACTCACAGTGGAACAGTTCAGGTACGGCAAACCTGTGGCTGTCCTGTGGGCGACACATGTAGCACTGTGGAGAAAGGCCCACACGGGCCGGGGGTTGTGGGTGCCTGGGGGAAACTCCCGAGTTGTCCACATGTAGTAAGTGGGCAATTCTTCAACAGCTTCATGCGCTTACAGACTTTCCCCCAACCTGGCCGGACCTGCTGTCACTACCACTAGATCCTCTCTACTATTCACTTGTGGAAGAAGTAGCCGGGTCCGGCCGAAACGGGCGGTGGAGGGGGCTTTTCCGGAAGTTGATCAACCGGGGCGGGGGCAGGGTATGAGGGGGGCCTCGTGCGTGCGCTCTGGGTTCTTTTTCTGTGTCTGGTGTCGGGCTCTGCCTTCGGGGCGGAGCGGGCGCTGATCCGGGCGGAGAAGCTCTTCGAGGCGCTGGAGTTCGACGCGGCCGCGGCGGCCTTCGAGGACGCGCTCCTCGAGCCTGGCACCCGCGAAGAGCGCATCCGGGCATGGAAGGGGCTGGCGCTGTCCGAGGCCTACATGGGCGAGGCGAAGCGGGCCCAGGCTCACTTCGAGACGCTGCTGTCCATCGAGCCGCAGGTGGACGTCAGCCGCGCGCTGGGGCCGAAGATCCGCAAGCCCTACGACGCGGCCCGGAAGAAGATGAAGGAGGCCCAGCGCCCGGAACTGCACGTGCAACGCCGGGACGACGGGCGGGTGGAGGTGAAGGTGGAGAACGCGCCCGGGGTGGCGACGGAGCTCGCCCTCTACGTGCGCGTGCCGGGCGGGCCCTCGTTCACGGTGACGGAGGGCGCGGCGCCGGGGCCGGTGCTGGCCGAGGCGGACGCGGTGCGCGCGGTGGAGGTGTACGCGGTGGCGCGGGACGCGGGCGATGGCGTGCTGGTGGAGAAGGGCAGCGCCGAGGCTCCCCTGCGCTTCGAGGCCACGCAGGAGCCTCCGCCGGCGGTGGCGTCCGCCCGGGACTCCGCGCGCAAGGGCTCCGGGGACGGCTCCGAGGACGGCTCCGAGGAGCGCACCCGGCCGGTGTGGCCGTGGGTGGCGGGCGGCGTGGGCGTGGTGGCCGCGGGGGTGGTGGCGGGCATCCTGCTGACGCAGCCCGCGGAGCTGAACCTGCCTCCGGCGCGGCGCACGGAGCGGCTGCCGTGAAGCCCAGCGTGGTGGCGGTGCTGCTGCTGCTGGCGCTGCCGGCCTGTGAGAGCGTGGAGCCGCTGGTGGCTCCGGAGCTGTGCGCGGGGGTAACGTGCCCCGGGGGCCAGGCCTGCGCCGAGGGCCGGTGCCTGGCCACCACCTGCCGGGGGCTCACCTGCGGCACAGGCCAGGTGTGCGAGCGCGAGGCCTGCGTGGAGGTGGCGTGCCTGGGCGTTGCCTGCCCGGCCGGCCAGCGCTGCCGCCAGGGCGCGTGCGCGCGGGTGTCCTGCTCCAGGGACTCGGTCACGTGTTACCCCACCGAGCGGTGCGCGAACGCCGCGTGCGAATTCGACTTCTGCCTGGGCGTGCGCTGCCCGCAGGGCACCGTGTGCCGCGAGCAGGCCATGTGTCGCAGCGAGCTGTGCACCGGGGACTTCGCCTGCGAGCTGGGCGAGCGCTGTGGCCCGGAAGGGCGCTGTGTCTCCACCGCGGGCTGCGCGGCGGTGCGCTGCCCGCAGGGCACCGTGTGCCGCGACAGCGCGTGCCTGTCCCTGCCGTGTGGCGGTGATGCGGACTGTGGCTCAGGTGAGGTGTGCCGCTCCGGTATGTGCCTGGTGTCCACGGATCCGTGCGCGGCGGTGCCCTCATGCCCCCCGGGCCAGGTGTGCCGCGATGGGGTGTGTGGCTAGCCGTTCAGTGCGTGGAAGGCAGGCGCGAGAGCAGCGCGGGCAGCTCCTCGAGCAATTGCGCATCGAGCTGCTCCAGGGCCGTGCGCATGGCGGAGACGTGCTCGTTCTCGTGTTGGCCGCCCTTGCGCGTCAGCCGGTGGAGCACGCGCAGCCGCTGGTTGCGGATGACCAGGCGCGAGAGCACCTGCTCGAGCTCCTCGGCGGAGAACTGCCCGGGCTGCCCGCTGTCCGAGAGCCGCTCTCGAAGCTGTTCGATGAGGCGGGTCAGCTCAAAAGACTCGCTGTACCCTGCGACGCGCGCCATCAGCGAGCTCTCCCGTTATGCCCTGGCTGAGCCCTCAGGCGTCCTGGGGACGGCTCCAGGAGAGCCCGGTGAGCATCAACCGTGAGCGAGGATCATCCATTTCCACGCTCACAACGCAATTGGCCACTTCCAGGCGCAGCGCGTAGGTGAAGCTGCTCGCCTCTCCAGAGCGCTCCTGGCTGGTGCGTGAGGCCAGGCTGAAGAGTTCCGCCAGCACCTGCTGACGCACCTCGGCGGGCAGCGCGTTCACCGTGGGCTGCAGCGCCCGAGGGATGAGCACCGTGAAGGCCTGGTTGCGCTGAGGCGTGAACCGGATGGAATTAATGGAGTCGAGGCTGTCCATGCGGCACCGTGTTGCCAGAAACGTACCCTTCCGGGTTTCAATCGTTCCGGGCGTTTGGGTGACAGGGCCCGCCGCGGGGCTGTAGAAATGACAGGCGGGGAGGCCTCCCCGGGCAGGCAAGTGAGCCCTGCTCAACCTTCAGAGCGTGCAGGTGTCGGGCCCCAGCCGTTGCGGGACAACGGGAGCAACGGGCCTCGCACGAGCCGGGCGCGGGGGCTATAGCCTGTGAGCACGAGGCACCCATGGGACGCGTGAAGACGACACGAACAGTGGCGGCGGCGCTGGTGCTGGTGGGGCTCACAGCGGCGCTGGGAGCCGGCTGCCGCGAGGAGCGGCCGCTGGTGGGCGTGGCCGGGCGGCTGAGGCTGTCGGCCGAGTCAGTGGCCTTCCCGGCCCTGTACGTGGGCCTGAGCCAGGTGAAGACGGTGCGGGTGCTCAACGCGGGCCGCGCGCCGCTGAACGTCACCTGGACGCAGGTGGAGGCGCCCTTCACGGTGCAGGAGCTGCCCGAGCGGCTGGACGCCTCGGCCGAGGTGGAGCTGAGCGTTCGCTTCGCTCCCACCGAGCCGGGCCCCTACACGGCGACGCTCACCGGTACCTCACCGGGCGGCGGCACGGTGGTGCTGACGCTGACGGGCGAGGGGCTAGCCATTCCCACCTGCCCCACGCCGGTGGCGTGCCACGAGTCCACTTTCGATGTCCAGGCGGGCCGGTGCGTGGAGCGGCCGCTGCCGGATGGCGCGCAGTGCGATCCGGGCAACGAGTGCCTCACGGGCGCCACGTGCACGGCGGGCGCGTGCAAGGGCCGCGAGCGGGTGTGTAACGACGACAACGCCTGCACCACGGATGTGTGCAACCCGCTGGACGGCTGCGGCGCGGTGCCGGCGCCTCCGTGCCCGGGGGACGGGGTGTGCCAGCTGGGGGTGTGTGATCCGGCCACGGGCTGTGGGCTGGCGAAGGCGCCGGATGGGACTTTCTGCGGCCCCCGGCGCGGGTGCGATCAGGCGGACGTGTGCGTGGACGGGGCGTGCGTGGAGCGCAACCTGCCGGACAACTTCGTGTGCGCGCGCGCCACGCCGTGCCAGGCCGAGGGCCGCTGCAAGGGCTCGGTGTGCGAGCGCCCGCCGGCCACGGCGCTGTCGCCCAACTGGACGTTCGACGCGATGGAGCAGGGGCGCGAGCTGCACGACATGATGGTGTGGTCCGACGGGAACGTGACGCTGACGGGCTTCTTCGAGAACCCGATGCTGAACGCGGCGAGCGCCCTGCCCCTGGAGACGCGGGACACGGCCCGGCGCTGCATGCTGTGGAACGAGCGGCTGCTGTGCATGGACCTGCCGCGGCAGGGCCAGGTGTCGCTCATCGAGAAGGCCACGGGCGCCATCCGGTGGACCTTCAACCTGGCCGAGGCGCGGCCGGACATCGCGCAGCAGACCTCCACGCTCTTCATGGCGCGGCTGGCGGTGATGGCGCCGGACCGGCTGGCGGCGCTCTTCGAGGCGTACCCGGCCAACGCGGACAACTCGACGCTGTGCCGCATGTATTTCCTGGTGGTGCTCAACGCCAAGGGCGGGCTGGTGTCGGCCGCGCACCTGACGGATCCGCTGCTGGCCGAGTGCAACCACCCGCACCCGTTCGGCCTGGCCTCGGACACGCGGGGCGATCTGTATGTCACCTTCTCTCCGACGGTGAACTCGGGGGCGCCGCTGATGCCGGGCTCGCCCACGCTCGTGCTGGCGTACTCCTCGGACGGGCTGGAGCGCTGGCGGCGCACGCTGCCCATGGGCGGCGGCGAGCTGGGCACGGTGCGCGGGCTGCTGCTGCCCGAGCGGGCCCTGTCGGCGCTGCGCACGCAGGATGGCACCGAGGTGGGCACGCTGCCGGAGCTGGGCCGGGCGGTGGCCACGCGCGAGGTGCTGGTGCCCAGCCCCCCGGGCACGTCGCTGAGCCCGGATGCGGGCACCGTCATCTCCACCGAGCTTCGGGGCTACACGGTGCCGGGGCTGGCGCCGGCGTGGACGCACCTGTTGCCCGAGGGGCAGAGCTTCGCGACGAAGGAGCTGCGGCTGGCCGAGACGGCGCCGGACGGCACGGGCTCGGCCGAGACGCTGGTGGTGACCTTCGTGGCGGACGCGGCCACGCCCACGCTTCTGGGGGTGAGGATGAGCGACGGCTCGGAGGCCTACCGCTGCCCGTTGAACTACACGCCGCGCAGCATTCCCCAGCTGTTCGAGCTGGGCCCCGAGAGCCTGGTGATGATGGATGGGGCGAACACCTGCGGCGAGTGCGATCCACCGTTTGCCTACAGCCGCGCGCGCTTCCAGCGCTTCCCGCTCCGGGGCATGCGGCCAGCTCAGGCGCCCTGGCCGGGCACCTTCGGTGGCCCCGGCCACGGGCACCACGAGAACGAAGTGCGCGCCTCGCCGTAAGATTTAGAAGTTCAGGTACTGGCAGCTAGCAGAAATGAACCCTATATTCGAGGTGTTCAGTCCGTGGGAGGCGCGTCATGGGGCTTCAACGGGTGGAAGACGAGAGGGCCCTGGTCGAGGGCTATGACTTCAGCCAGCACGCCCTCAAGCGCATGCGCGGGCGCGGACTGCCGGCGGAGGCTCTGCGCGCGGCGCTCCTGTACGGACGCGTCATTCACGTCCGGGCCGCTGATCACTACGTCATCGGACACCGGGAGATCCGCCACTACGCCACCCAGGGCATCGATCTGGCGGCCTATGAGGGGGTGCAGGTGGTGTGCAGCCCCGAGGGCACGATCGTCACGGTGTACCGGAACCGGGACCTGAGCCAGCTGCGTCCCCGGAGGCGCAAGTTCCGTCCGTTCTGGCATCACCGGGCACGTCACTGAGCCGTTGGCGCGCGTTCCGGCACCCATTGCGCTAAGTCACCCGGCCACCACACGGGGCGGAGACACACATATGAACTACCGGATGCTGGGCCGCACGGGCCTGTATGTATCGGAGCTGTGCTTCGGAGCGATGACGTTCGGCGGCGAGGGCTTCTGGAAGGTGGTGGGCACCCAGGGCCAGTCCGAGGCCGACAAGCTGGTGGCCCGCAGCCTGGAGGCCGGCATCAACTTCTTCGACACCGCGGACGTGTACTCCAACGGCGTCTCCGAGCAGCTGCTCGGCAAGGCGCTGGGAGCCCGCCGCAAGGACATCGTCCTTGCCACCAAGGTGCGCGGCCGCACCGGCCCGGGCATCAACGAGGTGGGCCTGTCCCGGGGCCACATCATGGACTCGGTGCACAACAGCCTGCGCCGCCTGGGCACCGACTACATCGATCTGTACCAGATTCACGGCTACGACAGCGTCACCCCGCTGGACGAGACGCTGCGCGCCCTGGATGACCTGGTGCGCCAGGGCAAGGTGCGCTACCTGGGCGCCTCGAACCTGGCGGCCTGGCAGCTGATGAAGTCGCTGGGCATCAGCGAGCACCGCGGCCTGTCGCGCTTCGAGTCGCTGCAGGCCTACTACTCCATCGCCGGCAGGGACCTGGAGCGCGAGCTGGTGCCCCTGATGAAGGACCAGCAGCTGGGGCTCATGGTGTGGAGCCCGCTGGCCGGAGGCTTCCTCAGCGGCAAGTTCCGCCGCGACAGCCAGGGGCCCGAGGGCGCTCGCCGCGCCGCCTTCGACTTCCCGCCCGTGGACAAGGAGCGCGCTTACAACGTCATCGACGCGATGGACGCCATCGGCCAGGCCCACGGCGTCTCCGTGGCCCGGGTGGCCCTGGCGTGGCTGCTGCACCAGCCCCACGTGACGACGCTCATCATCGGCGCGAAGACGCCCGAGCAGCTCGAGGACAACCTCGCCGCGCCCGCGCTCAAGCTCACCCCCGAGCAGCTCGCCACGCTGAACACCGTCTCCACCCTGCCGCCCGAGTACCCCGGCTGGATGATCACCCGGCAGAACGACGACCGCGTTCCCAAGCCGCAGTAGCCCAGGTGCACCAGACGCCCTGAAGCCCGCTCGCTCTCCGGCTGGCCTCCCGCGGTAACCCAAACCGCCGCCCGGACGTATTGAAGGCATGAACCGACGAAACCTGTGGTGGGCTGGCCTGCTCGTCCTTCCCCTCGTCGCTATCGCGGCGGGAGCAGGCGAGCAGAAGGCCGCTGGCTCGGAGAAGGCGCCTGCTCCGGGCGCGGCCTCGACGGACAAGGTGAGCAAGAGCCAGGCGGAGTGGAAGAAGCAGCTCACGCCCGAGCAGTTCCACATCCTGCGTGAGAAGGGCACCGAGCGCGCCTTCAGCGGCAAGTACCACGCCACCAAGGACGCCGGCGTGTACCACTGTGCCGGGTGCGGCCAGGCGCTGTTCGCCTCGGACCACAAGTTCGACTCGGGCACCGGCTGGCCCAGCTACTGGCAGCCCGTCACCCCCAGCGCCGTGACGCTGCACGAGGACAAGAGCTGGTTCATGACGCGCACCGAGGTGGTGTGCTCGCGCTGCGGCGGCCACCTGGGCCACGTGTTCGATGATGGGCCTCAGCCCACCGGCCTGCGCTACTGCATCAACTCCGCGTCGCTGTCCTTCGTGAAGAAGCCGTAGCCGCCTCTTACGGCACCAGCCCCCGCTCGCGCGCCAGGTTGACGAGCGGGACCGCGTCCCGGCCCAGGCGCCGCGTCAGCTCCGGCGTCACGGAGTCGATGCTCTTGTGCACCGCCAGGAAGTCGTCATACGTCCGGGTGACGATCAGCATCCCCGAGATGATGACCCGCTGCAGGCTGTTCTGCAGATCCGTTCCCTCGATGACGATGTGGCACGCCTCCGCATGGGGGCGGCCCGCGCTCAGCAGGTGGTTGAGGTTGGCGCGCTCCTCGGCGTTGGGGATCTTCACCTTCGCGTCGATGCACGCCACGTACAGCAGCGGCTTGCCCACCTTCTCCCGCAGCGCCTTGCCCTGCTTGAGCAGCTCGTTCACGTCCTCTCGCGTGGGCGGACTGACCCAGCGGGCGAACACCACCCGATCAATCAGATCGATGCGGACACCCGTCGTCACCATTGGCTCCACGCGTCGAAGGGCATGCATGCTCCTTTAATAATCCAGCGCGGAAGCAAGTCGAACGCCCCACCGCGCTGGCTGTTGCCCCTCGAACGGATGACTACTCCGGTTGGGCGCTCCACAGCTCCACATCCCCTACATAGCTGTCGTACTGGCGCAGCACCGCGTCCACGCTCACGCGCAGCAGCGACAGGAAGCGCCGCAGCTGGCCTTCGCTGCGCAGGTAGTGCGCCAGCATGGTGAGGTTGCCCTGCCAGTGCCCGTCATCGCCGCCGTCGAACTCGATGTGCGAGCTGATGAAGTGGCTGGCCTTCTTGGGCTCCTTCACGCCCCAGCTGGCCATCAGCGTGTGCAGCTTCTCCATCACCCGGCCGTCCAGGTGTCCGCTGACGCCCTCGGCGGCCAGCGGCGCGGCCAGCATCAGCACGGGGTCCGCGTAGAAGCCGATGGCGCTCTCCTGCGTCGTCATGAACTGGCGGGTGGCCAGGTTGGGCTGCGCGAAGAGCTTCACGTACTGCGCGTCCTCGCCCAGGTACTCGAGGTCCTTCTCGATGATGACCTCGTGGTTTATTTCCCCGGTGAGGTGGTGGATGAAGTGGTTGCGCATGTTGCTCTCGTCCGAGAGCGCCACGCAGCGGCCCAGCAGGCGCGTGGTGTAGCGCACGAACTGGTGCAGCTGGGTGAGCATGTACACGTACTGCTCGCGCGTGAGGGTGCCGGCCTCCACCGTCTGGAAGAAGCGCGTCTGCTGCATCCGGTCCAGGAACAGCGTCTCAATCGTCTCGCGGATCTCCGTCACCAGGAACGAGGGCTCCAGGGCCTGGCCAGCGGCGGAGGCCTCCTCGGCCGTCTTGTGCAGCAGCACGTCCAGCCGCTGGGCCTTGGCCCGGAAGGCGCCGGTGCCGGGCACATCCAGGCGGGGCACGGACAGCAGGGGGGTGAGGCCGTAGCGCGCGGCGGTGGGCGTCTGATCATCCGCCATCAGGAAGGCGGCGGTGACGGCGCCCCAGCCGCGCGCCTGGCGCAGGGCGGAGTACAGCAGCACCGGGTGGGTGCCCGCCGGAGCGTCCGGGGCCACGTGGACGCGGGTGAGCCACGCGGCGCTCTCCAGCGCGGAGGAGGGCAGGCGGGTGCGCTTTTGAAACTCGCTGCCCTGCGCGCGCAGCACGGTGGCGAAAGCGACGGGGCGGCCCGAGCCCTGCTCCAGCACCGCCACGTCGAAGCCCTGCGAGCCGCTCAGGGGCTGGGGAGCCAGGAACTCGGAGGCTCGCGCGGTGGGCACGGCGGCCAGGGCGGTGAGCAGCTCGGGGCTGTCCTGCGGCTCGCGGTCGAACACCACCTCGAGGGTCGCAGTGGCCTTCAGCCGCTTGGTCCGCGGGCGCGGCCGGCTGATCCACAGTGAGGTGGGCTTCGAGGTAGCGGTCATGGCGGGCTCCGGGGGAGGTGAACCTGTGAGGCCTGGCTTCACTCTACCAATGCAAGAGGGCGGCGGCAGGAGCCAGGGGCCCCACCCGGGGACTGTCGCGGGCTCAACTTCTGGGCATTGAAGGTGTCACCTGTGCCAGCCATGCTGGCTTGCGCTCGCAAGGGGTGAAGCCCATGGCGGTCTTGTTTCCAGTGAAGCCGGTGACGGTGGGCCCCCTGGTGGGCCACACCACGGACAGCACGGTGCGGCTGTGGGGCCGGGGCGGGCGGCCGGCGGCTCCGGGCGGCCAGCTGTGCTACGGCGTGGCGCAATTGCTCGAGCCGGGCGCCACCGTCCCCTCGCACGGGGCCTACTTCAAGCTGCGGCCCGAGGACGACTTCACCGGCACGGTGGACTTCCAGGGCCTGAAGCCCGGCAAGCCGTACGCGTACCGGATGGGCTACTTCTTCTCGGACGTGGATCAGCACCTCATGCTGCCCGCGCTGGGGCTGGAGCTGCAGGGCGCCGTGTCGGGGGTGTTCCGCACCGCCCGCCCGCCTGGCGGCGCGGAGTTCTCCCTGGTGTTCGGCTCGTGCCGCCACCCCATGCCGGCCCTGGAGGATCTGTTCCACCCCAACGTGCCCGAGCGCGCCGACCGCATCTTCCGCACCATCCTGGAGCAGGTGGAGGGCGGCACCGCCACGGACCTGTTCCTCATGGCGGGGGATCAGATTTACGCGGACGTGCGGGCCAATGATCGCACGTTCGCCGAGTACTGCGCGCGCTACCGGCAGGCCTTCACCCAGCCGAACCTGCGCAAGGTGCTGGCCCGGCTGCCCACGTACATGGCGATGGATGACCATGAGATCGCCAACAACTGGTCCATGGACCGGCTGAATGACCCGAGCCTCTCGGAGGAGCAGCGGGCGGCCAACCAGGGGCGCTTCCTGTCGGCCATCGAGGCGTACCGCTGCTACCAGGCGGTGCACTCCCCGGCGCTCAAGCGCACCAACGAGCCGGGGCTCAGCAACGCCATCACCGAGCTCTGGTACACGTTCCAGTCCGGGCCCGCGCACGTGTTCGTGATGGACGTGCGCACCGAGCGCTACCTGCGGGGCCAGCCGCCGCGCATGGTCAGCGACCGGCAGTTCCAGGCGCTGCAGGGCTGGATGCGGGCCAACAAGGGCGCGCTGAAGCTGGTGGTGACGGCGGTGCCGCTGTTCCCGGACCTGAAGCTGGCGGGCTGGGCCATGGGCGAGCGCAATGACAAGTGGGCCGGCACGCTCCAGCAGCGCCAGAGGCTGCTGGACTTCATGCGCGACGAGGGCGTGCGGCGCACCGTGTTCCTCTCGGGCGATGTGCACGTGTCGCTGTGGGCCGAGCTCAAGAGCACCTCGCGGCCGGACTTCCGCGCGTACTCCATCATCTCCTCGGCCTTCCACCCGCCCCCTATCACCCCGCCGGACTTCCTCTTCGAAAGTCCCGGCATCCTCGATGGGCAGTCGGACTACGTCGTCACCCGGAACGGGGGCTACACGGCCTCGAGCAACTTCACCCGGCTGACGTGGAAGGAGCCCACCCTGCGCGTCGCCGTGTACGAGCGCAAGGGCAAGCTGCTGCACGACACCTCGCTCAACCTGGATGGGTAGGGCTACTTCTTGCTGAAGATGACTTCCGAGCCACCCGAGGCGGACACGGCGCGCTGAGCCGGCGCGCTGTTCACCCGCACGGTGCTGCCGCCGGACAGCTGCGCGGCGATGTTGTCCGAGGGGTTGGACTCCACCGAGGAGCCGCCGCTGGCGGTCACCGCCAGCACCTTCACGCTCAAGTCCCCGGCGTGCACCTCGGCGCCCCCGCTGGCCTCCACCGCCAGCGCGTCCGTGCGGCCCTGCACCGTCACCTCGGAGCCGCCGCTGGCCGACACCGCCAGCTTGCTCGAGGCCACGCCGCGCACGGTGAGCTCACCGCCGCCGCTGGCCGCCGCGGCGAAGCTGTCCGTGGAGCCCACCTCCGCCTGCACCTCGGCGCCGCCGCTGGAGCCCACGCTCGTCACCCGCGGGCTGGAGATGGTGACGCGCAGCTTCCCGGTGCCGCGCACGCGTGAGCCCTTCTCCAGCGCCACCTCCAGCTTGCCGTCCACCACCTCGGTGCGCACCAGGGCCACCAGGTTCTCGTCCCCCGAGACGCGTACCGCCTTGGGCCCCACCGTCACCTGGGCATGGAGGCCCGAGCCCACGTGAACGCCCGTGAAGTCAGCCACTTCGCGCGCCTCTTCTCGGGAGACGCCGTTGCCGGTGACCTGGGCGAAGGCACAGGCGGACAGCAGCAGGGCGGGGACGAAGGCGGCAACTCGCAGGGACGTCATGGGACACGCTCCGGGAAGGAAGGGAGGCCTCGAGGGCCTCCGGGGCCATGGCATTACGCGCGGGCGGGCGCGCGATTGCGTAGCCCCCCTTGCCCAAGGGCTATTCCCGGGCGAGCGTGCTCAGCTCCAGGTTCACCTTCGTCGTCTCTCCGGCTTTGATCTCCACCGGCAGCCGGAGGTTCTGGCCCTCCGGATCAACGAGCCGCAGCGTGTGCTTGCCCGAGGGCAGGGTGAGCTTGAACAGCGGGGTGTCCCCCAGGTAGCGCTTGCCCAGGTACACCTTGGCATAGGGCGCGGTGACGATCGTCAGCACGCCCGGCTCTCCCGAGGGTGCCGCCGCCTGGGCGGCCTCGGGCTTCTCTTCGACGGGGGCCCAGTTACTGGGAGGGTTGTCCTCGGCCGACCGTTGTTCGCGCTTGAGGCGCTTGGACGGCGTGCGCGTCTTCTTCGGCGGAGGTTGCGGCTCCTCCACCGGCGCGGCGGCGGCCACTGGCTCGGGCACGGGCTCCAGCGCGGCGGGCTCCCGGGTGGGCTCCCGGGTGGGCTCCTTGGAAGGCTCGGGGTTCTCGAGCACCGCCGTCTTGAGCGCCACCGCCTCGGCTCCGGTGGGAGCGGGCGTCCCAGCGCCAGCGGCCGGCGTGGGCTCGGTGGGGGAAGGAGTGGCCGTGGCCACCGGCTCGGCGGCCAGGGCTGGCGGGGTGGGCGCGGGCGCCGGGGCCGGGGCGACGCCGTTGGGAGGCGTCTCCGCGGATGTCTTCGGAGGCTCGGCCGGCTTCGCGTCCCGGGGCGCGGAGGCCCACAGCCCGCTGATGAGGCCACCATCGAGGCCCAGCGCCACCGCCGCGCCACCGCCCAGCACGAGCAGCGCCAGCACGGCCAGGATGATGAGCACCGCGCCGCCGCGGCGGGGCGAGGGAAGCGCGGCCGCATCCGGGGTGGTGTTGGTGACGAGGCTCGGGCCGTCCTCTCCGTCGGGCAGGCGCGTCTCGTTGGTGTCCTCGGGCTCGTCGTCGCGGTGGTCGAGCAGGCGCACCGGGTGGGTGACGAGATCCGAGGCCGCGTCATCGTCTGGATCAGGCGTGGACGTGCGGCGCGGCGGGCGCACGGCCACGGTGCTGCCCTGGCGCGAGACGTTGGAGGTGATGCGTGGGCGGGACGGAGACTGGCGGGGCGCGACGGAGCTCAGCGACTCCTGCTGGGTGCTCTCCTCGTCATCGCTGTGGGGGATGGCGTGGCTCTGGCGCGGCTCCGCGGCGGACGCGCGCGTCTCGCGGGACAGGGAGCGGGGCCGCATCTCGGCGCGAGGCTCCTCGGAGGGCGCGGCGCGCGTGGCGTTCTCGTCCGTCCACGCGGGGGTGGGGCGCGTGCGGTACTTGTCCTCGCTGGGCTGGGTGTTGGTCGTCTCCTCGCGAGGAGGCGGAGGCGGAGTGGCCTCGCTCGGGGCGGGCGCGGCGCCGCGCTTCTGGGGCAGCGGCTCGAACACGGGCCGGCGGCTGGCGGCCGGCTCCGGAGGCGGCGGGGGCACCGGAGCCAGGGTGGTGGGGCGGCGGGGCGCGGCCGCACCCCGGGGCGGAGTAGGAGGCTTCTGCGGCTCGGGCGGCGGAGTGGGCGGAGACTTCACCGAGGGCGGCGCCGTCAGCGCGGGCGAGGGGGCCGCGCGCGCGGGGGGCAGCGCGGGGGTAATCATCGGCAGGTTGAGCTGGGTGCCTTCGTCGTCGCTGTCCTCGTCCGCGTCGGTGTAGTCGGCCGGCTGGGGCACCAACGAGGCCTGGAAGGGCTGAGGCGCCGCGGGCGGCTGCGTCAGGCCCATGGCGGACACGTTGAAGAGCTGCGAGACGCGCACCTCGCCGGTGCCCTCGCCCGGCATGAGCTGGCCGGCCAGCAGCTTGCGCGTCTGCCCCAGCCGGTCCGCGAAGAGGCTGCGGATGAGCTCGGCGTTCTGCTCGGGGTGCCACACCAGCGGGCCCACCGCGCGCTCCAGCGCCCGGGCGAACTCCAGCGTGGAGGCGTACCGGTCATCGCGCTTCTTCGACAGCGCCTTGAGCACGATGGCGTCCAGCTCGGGCGGCACCGCCTTGTTGTTGCGCGAGGGCGGAGGCACCTGCCCATGCAGCACCGCGCCCACGCCCGCCGACGGCGTCTTGGCGTGGAACAGCCGCATGCCGGTGAGGCACTCGTGCAGCACCACGCCCAGGCTGAACAAGTCACTGCGCGCGTCCAGCGGCTCGCCCAGGATCTGCTCCGGGGACATGTAGCCGCTGGTGCCCTTCACCATGCCCACCTGGGTGCGGCTCTTGCGCGCCAGGTTCTTGGCGATGCCGAAGTCCAACAGCTTGGTGACGCCCTCGTACGTCACCATGATGTTCTTCTCGGCCACGTCCCGGTGGATGACCGAGGCGGGCCGGCCCAGCGGATCGGTGAAGGTGTGCGCGTAGTGCAGCGCCAGCGCCGTGTCCCGCGCCGAGGCCAGGCTCAGCCCAATGGGGATGGGGATGTTGCCCGCGCGGCACGCCTTGGCCACCTCCACCAGCGTGGCGCCCTGCACGAACTCCATGGCCAGGAACAGCTCTCCGTCGGCCACGTCCAAATCATAAACCTGGGCGATGTTCGGGTGGCTGAAGGCGGCGGTGACGCGCGCCTCGTCCAGGAACATCCGGACGAACTCCTCCTCGCCTTTGATGTCCGGGAGGATCTGCTTGAGCACCACCAGCTTGCGAAAGCCCGCCAGGCCCCGCTGGGACGCGAGGAAGATCTCCGCCATCCCGCCCGTGGACAGGCGGCAGAGCACCTCGTATTTGCCCAACATCCGGCCGCTGAAGGCATCCGGCGCGAGCGGCAGTGTGGACCCACCCATTAGAGGGGTGGAAGTCTACACCGCCCGTGCACCTTGATCGGAAGCCCCGGGTGCGAGTTTTCGCGCACACAGGCTCCCAGGCCCGGTTCGCCTAGACTGCGCGCCGTGTGCCCCCTCCGCCCCCGTCCGCGCCTCGTTGCACTTCTGTTGCTCTGGCCGTTCCTTGCCTGTGAGCCCACCCCCGGGGGGGTCCACGTGGTGGTGGAGGGCACGCTGATAGCCGGCGTGGACTACGACCGGCTGTCGGTGGTGGCCCTGCAGGAGGGCACCAGCACTCCGCTGGCCCTGGCCACGCTGGAGGGCGCCGACGCGAGCCTGCCGGCCACGGTGAACTTCGAGTCCGGCCCGGCCACCCCCGCCGGCACCCGCCTCTGGGTGCGCGCCACCGCCGAGCGCGCTGGGGTGGTGCGCTCCGCCGTCATGGCCGAGGCCACGCTCACCGAGAAGACGGGCGTGCGGCTGACCCTGACGCTGCCGCCCATTCCGCCCCCACCGGATGCGGGGATGCAGGTGGAGGTGTGCGACAACGGGGTAGACGACGACGGCGACGGCCTGCGCGACTGCGCGGACGGGGAGTGTGACAACCGGGGCTGCCAGCCGGGAGGCCTCTTCTGCGGCGGTGGGGTGTGCGGGTGCGGGGGCCGGGCCGCGGGCGCGCCGGTGTCTCGCCCCGGCTTCGCGCGCCGCAGCCAGCCGGTGGCGCTCATGCCCCGCTCGGGCCCCCTGGCCAATGCCCTGGTGGTGGCGGGCGGGCGCGATGCGCTGGGCCGGCCCAGCGCCGCGCTGGACGTCTTCTTCGTGGAGACCAGCCGCTTCTCCTTGCGCACGTTGGCGGTGGAGCGCGCCGAGCCCAGCCTGGTGGCGCTCAATGACGGGGGCGTGGTGGTGCTGGGCGGCGTGCGCACCGGCGAGGTGCCCGAGCAGAGCCTCGAGTGGCTCGAGGCGGACGGGGGCACCACCCGCGTCACCTTCAACCCGGGGCTGGGGGCCCAGGGCGCCACGGCGGGACGGCTCGGCCCGGACGTGCTGCTGGCCGGAGGCCTGCTCACGCCCATGCAGCAGACGGACGCCGGGCAGACGGACGCTGGGCAGACGGACGCCGGGCGGACGGACGCCGGGCGCAGCAACCTGGCCGTGCGGGTGAGCCCCTCCACCGGGGCGCAGCAGGTGCTGGGCCAGCTCTCCCTGGCCTGCCCCGCGGGAGGCGCGCCCCTGGGCACCTCCTTCCTGCTGGCCGGCGGCTGCCCCGGCACGGGCCCCACCTCCCGCACGGACCTCATTGGCCCCACGGGCACGGTGGGCCCGGGGCCCCTGCTCCCGGTGGCCCTCGAGGGCCCCGCCGTGGTGGGCCTTACCCCCAACCAGGTGCTGGTGCTCGGTGGCCAGGAGCAGGCAGGCGCGGGGCTGATGCCCTCCTCCCGCGTCTTCCTGGTGGAGCTGGTGGGCAGCGTGGCGCGGGTGCGAGAGCTGCAGCGCATGGACGGGCCCCGCGCCGCGCCTCGCGCCGTGCGCGCCGGCAATGGCTGGCTCTATGTCGAGGACACCGCGGGCGCTCCGCCCCTCTGGTTTGATCCCGCCGCCGAGCGCTTCACCCCCGCCACCGCCCTGCCTACCCGCCGCAACCACGCCCTGGCCGGGGGCTCCGGGCCTCAGGTGTACGCCGCCGGGGGCACCGGCGCCGACGGCGGGCTGGAGGACACCGCCAGCGTGCTCGAGCTGCGCTGCTTCTGATCATTCACTGCGGAGTGGCGCGCCCACCGATCTCCGGGAAGCGCTCGTAGGTCCGCAAGAGCGCTTCTAGATGGGCGGGGTTGTCGAGATCGAGCGGTGCATCCGTGAGCTGCACCACCCACCCGCCCGACGCCGTGCGCCGCGCCCGTGAGAGCAGCTCGGCGTCGCGCGAGGGGTCTGGGAAGCCGATGGCTCGTGCGGCAGCATCCGACCAGTAGTTCAGCCACCCAAGGTAACAGGGAATCTCCGGCGCGCGGATGTGCTCGAAGAGCTTGAGGGCGGGTAGCCCCCGGCGTGGAGACGGCGGCCCCTCCAGCGTGGGTGCCGTCTGATACACGATGTCCAGCGCAGCGCTGTCTGGTGTCGCGTGCCCCCAGAACGCGCGTGCGCCCTCCGCTACGCCCTCCAGCATCTCCGCCGCTGCCGCGATAACAGCCGCGTCTAGCGGCGACTTCGCATGGACGTGGAGTTGTGGCCGACCGCCCGGGCTCTCATGCGCGGAGCGGTCCATCCCGGAGATCATCACGGGGTAACGCTCATCGCCGTTACACACCATCGGGAACTCGCCGCGCATGGCCGCCTCAGCCAACCACGCATCGCGCTGTGGCAACGCGGCAAGCCGTCGGCTCCTGGTCACTCTCCACCCCAGGAGCAAGCCGGGTAACGCTTGTTCCAAGCCATGGACGGCAGCGAGCGTGCGAGGGTCGTCGCCCGCCAGCGCAGGCGCATAGACGTCGACAATGAGGGGGCTATGAGTGGTCATCTCTTACTGTCGCGCAGCGCATGAAGCGCTACGGCATCCCGATGAAATTCACTCCCTGGAGAGAGCGATGACCGATGGACGTTCCTGGGAGGGGAACTGGAAGGTCCGCTCATATGAACGGGTGCGCGAGCACGGTTACACATCGCTCACCGCCTTCGCCGAGGCGCGCCCCACTGCCTCACTGGTAGCGCTGGCCGAGGAACTTGGCGGAGATGCCGGCAACGCGGCGCAGGTGTTCAGCGGGCTGGTGGCTGAGGCGGAGCGGAGTCATCAACTCACCCGGCTGGTACGCAGCCCGTTAGTGCGTGAACTGTGGGAATTTCTTCCCACGGCTGTCCAGCTGTGATGGATGACGCAAACCGATTCAAGGTGGCCAACGCTCCGCGCCACACCTCCGCCGCTCAGCTGGCGCCCGCTGGACCCCGACGATGAGCTGTTCCGCAAGCTCCTGCCCAATGAGGAAGCCTGAATCCAGGCCCTGGCCGAAGGCTCCGGGCCTCGAGTCCTCGAACTGCGCTGCTTCTGATATTCGAACCCGCTACACGGCCCGGGGCGAATGGGAAACGGGGCTCAGCGGAACGAGTCAACGATGGTGACCCCCGAGACGGAGAACTGGAGGACCGCTATTCCAGGCTTTGATTCCGGGAGCTTGCGCAGTTGGTTCTCGCTCAGGACGGCCACCGCGCAGAATGGCAGTTTCTCTCTGCCGGGTGGGTCGGCCTCATAGTACCGGATGACGACCTGTGGGCCCCCTGTCCAGACCTGACCGTAGAGACGGGTGGTGGATTCGAGTGTGCCAAAGTCCCTCGTGAGGACGCTCTCGATTGGCCCGTCATAGAGATAGACAGGGCTATACTTGCGCTGGTTCACGTCAAGTTCTACCCACGAGGTATCGCCCACCTCAAGTCCCATCGCACGCATGGCCAACTTCGCCTCGGCCGAGCACTCTTGAGGACCTGGGGAGCCGTCTGGCCGCAACGCCACGCCGCCGCTGGTCGTGGTACAGCCTGAAGACGTACAGAGTAGGATCACGGACCCGACGAGAAGCGCTTGAGCGGTGGACATGAACCGCACTCCTACTTCCGAATGAGCCTGTGATCTACGTTCACAAGCACCTGCCGCAACCCGTCTTGCCGGAAGATCTCCAGGACCAGGTCCTGAAGGCGCCCCTTTGATTCAAAGGCACTCTGGTCCATCACGACCGCAATCGCTCCTGATTGACCGGGGACGAGTTCAGCGCGATCCATGCGGATCGCAAAGGGCAAAGAACGGTAGGAGTGAAGATCAGCGATCAGCCGAGCATCCCTGAACCGCCAGGGTTCGTCGCTGTAGGTGTTGGTCAAGCGGACCACGACCGCTGCCTTCCCTGGCCCCGAGAAGGTCTCCACTTCGATGCCCATGTCTCCATCCTTCAGGACCGCCCTTTCCTCGCTGCGAAACGGCGTCTTCTTCCACTGTCCCTTGAGAAGAAGCGCCGCGAAGGCGTGATCGACCGAGGTCTCTTCCTGCTTGAGCCGCTCGTTCTCCTCGCGCAGTCCACGCTCCCGCTTGAGCGAGTCGTTCAGCGATGAGAGGACCGCGTTGAAGCTGTCGCGATTCTTGAACACGTTGACCTGATGGTCAGTCCACCCCCCTGTCTCAGAGCTCCGCGGCTTCACGATGAACGGGACCTCCGTCTTATCCACGAGCGTAACGAGCAGGGGGACCTCCTCATCGCGGTTGAGATTCCGGATCGGCACGATGACGACCATCCTGCCCCCCACGAGGAGGGGCTCGAACCGCCCCTCCCACCCCAGAAGCTTCGTCTTCGCCGGATCAACGTCCTTCTCGAAGCGCAGGACGGTCGCGATCTGCCCGGACACGTAGACGCTGCTCGTAGAGCGGCCGGGATGGTCCGAAATCATCTCGGTTCGGATGACGATGTTCTCGTGGGGGCCGCTGGCCAGGGCCACCGAGGACACGAGCACGGCGAATAGAACAGACCGGCAGGACGGGAAGTCGCGCATAGCCCACCCAACCTAGCAGGATGGGCAGCAGGCACACAACCTCCGGAGCAAGCTTGCCTCTGAGAGGGCGTTGAGCCAAGGCAAGCGACCACCTCTCGTCACAACAACTGGGTGACGTCGCCTTCCGAGTCGTTGGCGGTCAGGCGCGACTGGTGGCCAGGGCCATGGCCTGGTTACCCGTACGACAGTGGAAGGCGCCGCACGCGCCTTTTCACGGTGGGCACCATGACAGAACGTTTAAGGTCCTACTCTGCTGATCAGGACTGATCGACGCGCAAGGGGCACTGCCTCGGCACCGGCTCCTGGCCCGCGAAGGTGAACGACTTCGAGTGTCTGGGGGGGGACTGGCCGTGGCCCGCGTGCGCTGGAACTGGTGGAACACGGTGGCAGAGCAGCGGCAGTGGCTCACGTTGGGGCTCGCTGAAGGCGAAATGCCGTTTGAAGTCGTCGTGGCTGCGCTCAAGGATCTCGAGCGGCGGTTTGCACGGGAGGCCCGAACCCCCGCCGAGCGTCTACACCTGAAGCGCCTGACGGCGCTGAATGCCGTGCAAGCGGCGTTCGACCATTCGCGTCCATGGGCGGACTTTGGCCCATGGCTGCGCAGAATCCGGCGGCTGGGCTTCCCGAAGCTCTGGGATCGCTCCCACGTCGTGACGCTCTACGTCCAGTCCTTGCCGTACTTCCCGGAGCAAACAGAAGACGCCTTCGCCATGCTGGCAGACACGGAGCGCCGGGTGCGGCGGTTGCCCAGGCATCGGCACTCCCGCCAGCAAATGCTGAACCGTATCGAGCACGCCCGGCGCGAGGCCGCCCGATACGGCATAGAGGCCCCGGGCAAGCGCCGACGGTAGAGGCCCGCCCTCGCGCCTCCAAGCGTTCGTCGCTGCCTCCAGCCAGGCCCCGGGCCCGCGCGTCCGCCAGTGCCAGCTCTGGCCAGTGGAGCGCGCCAGGAGACGCGCAGCAGCCCCCCTCAGCGCGGAGCGACGCGCCCGCCGATCTCCGGGAAGCGCTCGTAGGCCCGCTTCAGCGCGTCCAGGTGGGCGGGGTTGTCGTAGCCGTCATGCGCGTCGGACACGGGGCCACCTGCCTGGGGAGCGTCCAGGCTGGCTACTTCTTGTGTGGTACTCGTACCGCCGCAAGATTGCGAGGGGGGCCACGCCACGATGACCAAGGACAAGAAGCCTCAACCTGAACGTGGCAACACGGATGAAAGCCTGCACCGGGAGCGCGAGAAGACGGACCGCAAGTACGCTGATAGGGAGGCGGCGATCGAAACGGGAGCAGATGCCGCCGTTCAGAATTCCCGGATACTGTCTGACGAGTCGTTACAAGCGGCCCGCCAAAAGGCGGACGCGAGGCTGGCGCGGAGTGAGACGCCCGCACAAGCGCGTGAGAGCATATTGCGGGAGCGGGCAGAGGAGGATGCCACCTTGCACGCGGAGCGTGCGACCGCTGACGCTCAGTTGCGAGACGAACGCGCGGAGCGCATGCGCGCTCTGGCTGCCCTCCTTCACCTGGAACGAGAGGAAACCGACGCGTGGCTGCTGCTGGAGCGGTTGCGCGCCGATGAGGGGCTTGGGACGAGGGATCAGGTCTTGGGGATGGTTAGCCACGACTTGCGCTCGCTCCTCGGGGGCATCGCTCTGCACGCGGCCTCGCTCAAGCGGGATGCGGCCGACGACGCGGCGGGTAAAAAGACCAGCCAAGGCCTTGAGAAGATCCAGCGATTCACCGCGCGGATGAACCGGCTGCTCGGAGACTTGCTGGATGTGGCCAGCCTTGAGGAGGGCAAGATCCGTGTCTCCCCCACCTTGCAGGATGCAACCGCAACCGCGCGCGAGTCCGTCGAGGCGTTCCAGCCCTTGGCCTCTGCCCGGGGCCTCTCGCTCGATCTGGAGATAGGCGGGCCCTCGCTGATGGCGAAGTTTGATCCTGAGCGTGTCTTTCAGGTGCTCGCCAACCTGCTGAGCAATGCCATCAAGTTCACTCCGGCAGGAGGCCGGATCTCGCTTCGAGTCGAGCCGGTAGGCCCGGACGTTCGCTTCTCCGTGAAGGACACCGGCTCCGGAATCCCGAGCCATCAACTGGAGGCTGTGTTCGAGCGATTCTGGCAAGCCCGCAGCAAAGACGGGAGAGGGCTGGGGCTCGGCCTCTACATCTCCAAGGGCATCGTAGAAGCTCACGGTGGGCGGATCTGGGCCGAGAGTCAGCTCGGCAAGGGCACCACATTCTCGGTCACGCTTCCGGGTGCGCCCGGCTCATCGACATAAAGGGGCTGCATCGACGCGGGAAATCCTCTCGCCTGGGGGCTCATGCGCGGTGGACCCCCACCACGGGGAAGGGCGAACATTTAGTGCGCCGGGATAAACCGGCATGGAGAGGAGGATGAAAGAGCCTTACATCGAAGGGCCAGCAACCCACGATGGCCCCGAGTCATGCGCCAACACTCGTGAGGGTGGGGGTGAAGCGTTGACAGGGGTACGAGCGGGCTGGGTATTGAGCCGCGAAATCAGCCAGTCCAGGGCGCCGACGCGGTTAAGTGACGCGGAAGGCCACACGAACAGGGACGCTACTGGAAGTCGGACAGGCCCGTAGTACCGACGAAGTCGTCGAACAAGGCCGGGCAACCGGCGGCGGAGGCGACGGAGGGAAGGGGCCTGGCCAAGGGCAACACGGACCAGCAAAACGCGCCCCGGACACAGAGCCGGACTCAAGGCGCGCCCAGTGCGTTGGACCGTGTACGCGAAGCAGCCAGAAGGGACAGGAAGGCGAAGTTCACCGCGCTCCTGCACCACATCACCGAGGAGCGGCTGACAGCCGCCTTCCAAGTCCTGAGCAGGAGTGCGGCTCCGGGAGTGGACGGTGTCACGTGGGAGCAGTACGCGGGCAAGCTCGAAGCCAACGTTCGGGAGCTGCACGCGCGACTGCACCAGGGAGCGTACCGGGCGAGACCCTCACGCAGGGCGTACATCCCGAAGGCGGATGGGCGGCAGCGACCGCTTCGTCGTGGGATTCCAGCATCGTTCGGATGCTGAACGCTACTGGCGCGAGCTGCGCGAGAGGCTGCGCAGCTTCGCGCTGGAGTTACACCCTGAGAAGACGCGGCTCATCGAGTTCGGGCTCTATGCGGCCGAGCGTCGTCGGGAACGCGGTCAGGGACGGCCGGAAACCTTCAACTTCCTGGGCCTCACGCATATCTGCGCGAGGACCCGGACGGGGAGATTCCTGCTCAAGCGCCGAACGATGCGCCAGCGGATGCGGGACAAGCTACGCGAGGTGAAGACCGAGCTGCAGCGACGCCGGCATCTGCCTCTTCCAGCCCAAGGACAGTGGCTCGGTAGCGTGGTGAGGGGCTACTTCGCCTACCATGCGCAGGTCACGCGGCACTGGCTGCATGCCCTGCGCCGTCGCAGCCAACGGGACCGGATGACTTGGGAACGAATGCGCGTACTGTCCGAGCGGTGGCTCCCGGTGCCCCGGATTTTGCACCCTTGGCCCATCGAGCGCTTCCGCGTCAGGACCCAAGGCAAGAGCCCAGTGCGTTAGCAGCGCTCGCTGGGATCTGTGCGGGGGGCGGCCCGTTGAGGGCCGTCCCTACCGCGACCGCTGATATGCTCCAGCGGAGAACGGGGTAACCTTGACCCGCAGCACCTCGCTTGATCGAGAGGACGTGGTCATGCGTTCGCGAACTTGCAGCGCCCCCCTGATCCTGCTTCTGCTCTCGGCCTGCGCCACGATGGAGCCGAGCCGGGGCGAGTGGGAGGATCCGAACCCGGGCGAGTGGGAGGCGCCGAGTCTGAGGTACGCCAACCTTCAGCGGGCGGCGCCGTACCCCTGGACGGACGACGGTGATTGCGTGGTGCGCGAAGCCTCCAACGAATGGCCTATCCTGGCGGAGAGATGCCTTTACGCTCTTGAGCGCGACAGGGTCAGGTTTCGCGATGTGACGGGAAAGTGTGCTGTCGCTTCGGCGCCAGCGGCTGCGGCTGCCGTGCCCGCAGCCGTGGCCCTCTGTATCTTCGCGTCGCCGGCAGTCGTCACTGGAGCAGTGGTTGTGATTGGCGCGGTGGTGGTAGCCGCCGCCATCCAGGAGGGGATTGATACTTATCAACGGAACGCAGCCCGCGAGCGCGCGAAGCCCAAGGCTCAAACGCAGCCCGCTCAGGAACTGGTGGCGAGCCGAACGCCAAAGCCAAAGGGCTCACCCACCATAGACATCTTCCCCCCGCCGCCAGAAACCACGCCGCGCCGTCCGTCGTGCGAGCCCATCCCGGTGCGGCACGCGGGCGGAGATGTCCCGCATAATGAGTGCGCCGATAAGTTTCCGCCCAACCGTTATCCCGGCATGGACGTACTCGTGGGCGGTGAGCGCTTCGATGCGCTGCAAGTCGGTGTGCGCGTGCTGTGGGAGATCAAGACCCACCGATTTGACACCTACCCGGACTTTATCCGGAGGCGGGAGCTTGAGAAGGAGGTGGAGCGATTGACCAAGGAACTTGCCGCTGCGCGGGCCTGTGGCTACGACTTCGTCGTTGGGGTGAGCACGCAAGTGCACAAAGACGCGCTGATCGCCCGGATTCCCACCCTCCATGTCGTCGTCACGGGGTGCACACGATGATCATACCTAGAGTCCTCGTCTTCATCGTCTACGCGCCTGCGCTCGTGGGCAAAGACGGCCGCGCGCTCGATGTCATCCAAGGGATGGAAAAGGCCCTTCCCGGTTTGCGCCTAGCATGGAGGATCTCCGAAAGCGGGCGCCCCATCGCCTTGCCGCAGCGCGACGCGTGGCTCATAGAAAGGATTAAGGACGGGAGAATCCCTCTTCTGTGCAACGGGGACGAGAGTTACCCCGTGACGGTTTCGGGGAGACAGAGCCCAGCACTCCTCAGCCCGGGCGGTCAGCCGCAACTCGACGTTTATGCGGAGTTGCCACTAGACGAGGCTGTTATCTCGGCAGCGGTGGCTTTGCTTGAGGCCGTGGCGGAGGGGGCGCGTGCGTTCTGGGGGCATGCGTCCCGGTATAGTTACGGCTCGGAAGTCGGGGAGCAGTTTCGCCGCTCCGCTCATGGACCGGAGCGCTCACCCCGTGGGCTTCCCATGCTCAATCTTCCTGAAAAACTCCCCACGCCTGAGATTCCCTGTTTCCTCGGGTGGTTGAACTATTGGTCTGCTGCTGCCGCGCAGGCCATCGGGTTCCCGGATCCTGCGCGCGACGCCGAGCTGCTCACGCGGGCGCGGCGCACGCCGTCGGGCGGTTGGGTGGTGAAGCTCACGGATGCGCCGCTCGATTATGACAACCCCGCCCACCTGGACGCGCTCAAGCGGGCCTACGAGCGCTTCCCGAAGATCGGCGGGCGCGACTCTCCACGCTGAAGGAGGCTGCTGCGCGTCTCCTCCTGCCCGACCAGGAAGCCTGGTTCTTGGAATGCCGCAGGCACTCCATCCGGTGAACGGTGCCCCCCGCCCGGTGTAAGCTAGAATTCCCAGAACAGTGCGGACAACCTGGCAAGTCGGGGCGCTCTCGCAACGCTCCCACCCTCCAGGGTAGATCGAACGTGGACGTTGTAACCGCTTGAAAGCAGGCCCCTTCGGGCGCGACTTTCCACCAGGCCACACCGCGCAAACCGGTGGGCGGACGCCACCGGACGCCTCCAGGTGCATCCGGGGCCCCAACTGTTCACCCTCATGTGGCAAATTCCCCTGGGGAAGCTCGGCAGAACCGTGGTATGAAATTGTTCTGCTATACTCGAAATGCCGCCCCACAGTGACGGAGCTCCCATGCAGTCGGACAACCGGATGTCGACCCGCGAGGCGATCCTGGGCTACCGGATGGGAACCGAACTGTCTGCCATCGCTTCGTTCGGTGGCGCCAACGGCTCTCCGTGCCGCCTGGTGCAGCTGTCGTTGGAGCACCTGACGCTGCACCTGGCCTCGTACCAGGGGCTGAAGCCGGGGCAGACGGCCTCGGTGGTGCTGGGGCCGGGCGAGTGGTGGACCACGTCGCTGCAGGCGGAGGTGACGGGCGTGTCCTCCGGAGGCCCCGAGGCGCCGCCGGAGCTGCGCCTGCGCTTCGTGGCGCCGCCGCTGGACGCGGGCCGTAGAATTGTCTCCGCCTTGGAGGTGCTGCGTGAGAGCGGGCAGTTGGTGACGCCCGAAGCGCGTCCGGTGTGGAAGGAAGTCATCACCCGCCAGGAGCGCATCCTTCGCATCTGTGAGGCGCTGGCCGCGCGCGGGGCCCGAGGCATTGCCCGCGCCGAGGACGGAGCGCGGGTGGAGGTGCGCGCCGCGCACTTCGACAAGTACGAGGGGCTGATCGGCTTTCGCGCCGACGGGCAGATGCCCCACCAGCCGTTCCTGATGGAGGCGTTCGGCTACAGCTCGGTGCTGCACTTCCGCGCCGACAAGGCCTGGAGCGACGGGGGCCTGTGGCTGATGCCGCTGCCGGTGGAGCTCACCCGCTACCGCCACCGCTGGCTGCGCCGGGCGCCCACCAGCACCGAGTGCTGGCTGACCTTCGAGCACCCGCTGTGGCCCCAGGTGCAGGTGCGCCGCAAGCTGCTGGACGTGTCCTACGAGGGCCTGTCCTTCATGACGGAGCCGGGCGAGGACCTGCTGTACCCGGGGCTGAAGCTCCCCTGCGTCGAGGTGGAGATGCCGGGCCTGGCGCCGGTGAAGCTCTCGGCGGAGGTGCGCAACATCTCCGCCTCCTCGAAGGGCAAGCGCTGCGGCATGTGGCTCAGCCCGGCGGACGCCACCCAGGCGCAGGCGTGGCGCGAGGTGGTGGAGGAGCAGGTGCACCCACGCACCAGGGTGGCGGGCGAGTACAACGCCGGGGTGTGGGAGCTGTTCGAGAAGTCAGGCTACTTCCGGCTGTCGGGCAAGGAGCCGGTGAAGTTCGCCGCCTTCAAGGCGCAGTTCGAGGAGACGCAGAACAAGCTGCAGCGCCAGCCGAAGCTGGGCTACCGGGTGGTGCGGCCGATGCCGGGCGGGGTGGAGGCCACCGCGTCGCTGGTGCGGCCCTACCAGCACACCTGGTTCGCGCACCAGCTGGCGCGCCAGCAGCCGGGCGGGCCCGAGGGGCGCCTGGCCACCGCGCGCGAGTCGCTGCGCGACATCTACCTGCGCGGGGTAGAGCCCACGCAGCTGGACCCATCGCTCAAGTGGTGCATGGCCTACTGCGAGGCCAACGTGCGGTGGATGCGGTTCATCAACTTCGACTTCGCCGCCTGGTACGAGCACACCGGGCAGGCGGCGGTGCTGCCCTTCCGGCTGATGGAGGGCACCACGGACCGCGAGTGGCCGGCGCTGCCCGCGCAGCTGGAGGTGGGCGTGCCCACCGCGGGGGAGCTGGCGGAGTTCTTCGCGCACCTGGAGAAGACGCGCCCCAGGGCGTTCCGCGAGGCGTTGGACCTGGTGCCCGAGCGGTTGGATCTGCGGGCGACGAAGGAGCTGTGGGAGTCGGCGCAGCTGAGCCGCGAGCGCGAGGTGGTGGTGGCGCGCGCGGGAGGCCGGGCGCTGGCGGTGGCCATCCTCGAGACGGCGCAGCCGGGGCTCAACCTGTTCCACGTGCTGGACGGGGTGCGCATCATCCCGCTGGGAGACGAGCGCCAGCCCCAGGTGCAGGAGGCGATGCTGGGGCTGCTGTCGTACGCGGGCGGCTGGTACAAGGCGCGCCAGCGCGCCGTGTTCGTGCACTACGTGGAGGCCAGCGAGGTGGGCTACACCGCGCGCGCGGGGCTGTCGGACCTGGGCGAGGGCAAGGTGTGGATCATCTCCCAGAACCTGCTGCCCGAGTTCATCGAGCACCTGTGCGAGGCGTCCACGCCGCGCGCCGAGTAGAGGGTTGGCCGCCGGGCTGTCCGCCATGCGAGGCGGAAGCGGGCGTCACTTCGAGTGCCCAGGCCATTCCTACCTTCTGAAGTGGACGGGTCAACGACCCCAATGCGGAGTCCACCATGAAGCCCAGTGTTGCCCAGTCAGTGCGCCGCGCGGCGCTGTTGCTGCCAGCCCTTGGTCTGCTGCTTGCTCCCCTGGGCGCGCAGGCGAGGGATCGCCAGGACCCGACGCTGGGCGGGCCGAACGCACCGACGCAGGGCTCGGAGCGCGGCGTGGGCGGCCGGGCGGGAGCCATCGACGAGTTCAACTTCGGCCCCATGGGCAGCGACGCCCTGCTGCGGCGCGAGGACGGGCGCAACGAGGGCGGGCGGGTGCTGTCCGGGCGCGTCCTCGAGCTGAAGGGCAAGACGCTCTACGTGGACCGGGGCGGCGTGGTGGTGCCGCTGGACACCAGCGCGCTGCGCATTACCAAGCAGCCGAAGGTGGGCCAGGAGATCATCGCCTCGTACGAGGTGCGCGAGACGGACAACATCGCGCTGTCGCTGGCCGGAGAGGTGGATCCGGCCGAGCCGTAGGCCCGCGCGCTACGGGGCGGGCTTGGCGCGCGCCTCCTCCAGCAGGCTCAAGTCCACCAGGCCGGAGATGTCATCCGCGGTCAGGTAGCCCAGGGCCTTGGCATGGCCCGCGGACTCGGCGAGCGCGGCGGGCACAGGGTCCAGGCTGGGCTCGAGCCGGGAGAAGGCCTCCTTGAGGACCGGCTCCGGCAGGGGCTTGGTGGTGAGCTTGGCGAAGCCCGCGTTGACGGCGGTGGCGAAGGCGGCCGGGTCCGCGGTCCACCGCTCGGTGAGCCGCGCGTGGACGCGCAGCAGCGCCAGCACCTGGGGCCTGCGCGTCTCCAGCACCTTCTTCGTCGTCACCAGCACGGTGGAGGGGAAGCGGCGCTCGGGCCACAGCTCCCGCTCGTCCACCAGCACCTGGCCGCCGCCCTCGGCGATCATCCGCGCGCCCCAGGGCTCGGGCACCCACGCGCCCTCGAGCCCGCCCTGCAGGTACTGGGCGAGGATGTCCGGGTTGCTCAGGGGCACCACCTGCACATCGCCGCCCTTGTCCGCGGTGACCGAGAGCCCCTGCTTGCCCAGCCAGTGGCGCAGGGCGATGTCCTGCGTGTTACCCAACTGCGGCGAGCCCAGCTTCTTGCCCTTGAGCTCGGCGGGCGTCTTCGCGTTGCGCGTCACCAGCACCGCGCCGCCATTCACCGCGCCGGAGATGATGCGCAGCTCGCGGCCCGCCTTGAGGTACGTGTTGATGGCGGGGCCGGGGCCCACGTAGGACACGTCCAGCGAGCCGGCGACCAGGGCCTCCATGGCGGCGGGCCCGGCGTTGAACTGCTTCACCTCCAGCTTGCCGAGGCCAGGCTCGGCGGTGAAGGCGCCCTCGTTGTGGCCCACCAGGGCCTGGGCGTGGGTGATGTTGGGGAAGAAGCCCAGGCGCAGCGGAGCGGTGGCGTCCGCGGCGTCCCCGCCGGACTTCTTGCAGCCAGAGCCAACGGCCAGCAGGGCGAGCAGCCCCCAGAGGAGGCGAGAGCGGAATAGGCGCATAGGCCCGGGGTAATGCGGCCTGCGCCCCCGCGCGGCAACGCGTGCGGGGCCGGGCCGTCGGCCACCGCACACCTCACGCCGCGCCTGCCAGGCCCCAGCGCCGCCGCACGCGGGTCTCCACCGTCTGGAAGAAGACGCGGTCCACCAGGATGCCAATGGCGATGATGGCCACCATGACGGCCATCACCTGGGGCACGTCCATCAGCTCGCGGCCCAGGGTGAGCAGCTGGCCCAGGCCTCCGGAGACGAAGAGCAGCTCGCCGGCCAGCAGCGCGCGCCAGGCGAAGCTCCACCCCAGCTTCAGCCCGGTGACGATGCCGGGCAGCGCCGCGGGCAGCAGCACCCCGAAGGAGAAGCGCGGGCCGCGCACCCCCAGCGTGTGGGCCACGCGGATGAGCTGCGGATCAATGCTCCGCACCCCGTCCTCGGTGGCGATGGAGATGGCCAGCACGCTGCCCATCACCACCACGAAGAGGATGGCCGCGTCATTGAGGCCAAACCACAACAGCGCCAGCGGCAGCCAGCAGATGGACGGCAGCGCCTGCAGCCCGGACACCACCGGCTTGACCGCGTGGCGGAAGAAGCCAATGCGCGCGATGGCCAGCCCCAGCGGCACGCCAATGCCCGCGGAGATGAGGTAGGCACGCCCCAGCCGCCCCAGCGAGCGCGCCGTCGCGGCGGCCAGCCGCCCATCGGCCAGCAGGGCGTACAGGCTCTTGGCCACCGTCACCGGCCCGGGGAACAGGTGGGGGGACCAGGGGCCCACCCGCGACAGCGTCTCCCACGTCACCAACAGCAGCAACAGCACGCCCAGCTTCTGTGCCCACCGCTTCATGTCCCCACCCCCACTCCCACCTCATTAATGCCGCAGGCCCACTTCGTCCTCGGCGACGGGCCGAGGCAGCGGCAGCTCGGCGTCAGGGCCCTCCACGCGGCGCATCAGCATCCGCAGGTAGCGGCCCATCTCGTTGAGCTTGCGGTCCTCCAGCGAGCGCGGCATGGGCAGGTGGATCTCCAGATCCTTCACGATGCGGCCGGGCCGGGGCGCCATGAGCACCACGCGGCTGCCCAGCATCAGCGCCTCGTGCACGTCATGGGTGACGAACACCACCGTCTTGGAGGCGCGCAACCAGATGCTCTGCAACAGCTCCTGCATGTGCACGCGCGTCTGGGCATCCAGCGAGCCGAAGGGCTCGTCCATCAGCAGCACCGCTGAGTCCACCGCCAGGGCGCGCGCCAGGCTGGCCCTCATCTTCATGCCGCCCGAGAGCTGGTGCGGCAGCGTGTCCTCGAAGCCGGACAGCTGCACGCGGCGGATGAACTCGCGGGCGCGCGGCTCGCGCTCGGCGCGGGGCACTCCGCGGGCGGCCAGGGCGAACTTGAGGTTGCCCAGCACCGTCATCCACGGGAAGAGCGCGGCCTCCTGGAACATGAGCAGCCGGTCCGGCCCGGGCCCGAGCACGGGCTTGCCGTCGATGGCGACGGTGCCGCCGGTGGGCACCACGTGGCCGGCCAGGGCGTACAGCAGGGTGGACTTGCCGCAGCCCGAGGGCCCCAGCAGGCAGACGAACTCGCCCGAGCGGATGTTGAGGTTCACGTCCTGCAGGGCCACCACTTTGTTGGCATAGCGGTGCCCCACCTGCGCCACGGCGATCTTCGCCCGGTGCGAGTTGACGCGCGCCGGCTGAAACAGACGCAGAGAGCTCTTCCAACGTGCCATGAGGGCTCGGAACATTGCCCCAAAGGTAGGGGGTCCCCCTACGTAGTGCTCGGCTGTCTGCCTGGTGAGCAGGGCTCGCCTGCCTGGACGCCCGCACGAAGAGTTGTAGGGTGGGCGGGAAGATTCCGGGCCGGCTCCGTTCAGAGGGCATGGACGGGGAGGGCAGCGTGCAGGGGAGCCAGGCTTGAAGGCACAGCGGACAGGGGCGAGCCGGTGGGCGCTGGCGGTGGGGCTGACCGTGGCGGGCCTGGTGGCGGCGGTGGCCCTGGTGGGAGCCGGAGCGCGGGGCGGGCGCACGGCTGGTGCCCAGGCCGAGGCGGAGGTGGCCTGGCCCCTGCCCCCGGCGCGCACGCTGGAGGCGCGGCTGAGCCACCCGAAGGCGGACTTCCACCGCCCGTACCACGCGGCCCTCCGGGGCACCGCGGGCAAGGCGCCGGGCCTGCCGCTGGAGGTGCTGGCGAAGCTGGAGGCGCAGGGGGACTTTCGCGGCCTGGCGGCCGCGTACCTCATGCAGGGCGCGCCGGAGCTGGCCGCGGGCTACCTGGAGCGGGCGGGGGAGGGGCCCGAGGTGCTGAGTGATAGGGCGGTGGTGGCGCTGGCGCGGGGGGACACGGCGGGGGCGCTGACGCTGCTGGACAAGGCGTTGCAGGCGCGGCCGGGGTTTGCTCCGGCGCTGTGGAACCGGGGGCTGGCGCTGCGGGAGCTGGAGCTGTGGGCCATGTCGGCGGCGGACTTCGAGGCGGTGGCGGCGCAGGGGGAGGCGGGCTGGGCGGACGAGGCGCGTGAGCAGGCCCGGGGAATGCGCGAGCGGCTGCGCGCCGAGCAGCAGGGATATAATGATGCGTGGGCGGCGGGCGCCGCGCTGGTGGAGGGCAAGGGCACCGTCTCCACCGAGCAGCTGCGGGCGCGGCCGGACCTGTACCGGCTGTTTCTGTACGACGCGCTGCGCGCGGCACCAACGGCGCAGCGGGTGAAGCAGCTGTGGCCGCTGGCGGAGACGCTGGATGGGCACTTCGGTGGCAGCGTGCTGCGCGACGCCGTGCGGTGGACGGAGGCCCGGGACTTCGGGCGCCGGGGGCCGCTGGCGCAAGTGTACCTGCAGGTGTTCCGGGGCGAGCAGGTGCCGGGAGGCGCGGCGGGCTACCTCCAGAAGCTGCGGGCCGCGGGGGAGGTGGACATCCTCATGGGCGCGCTGGTGTTCACCCGCGAGGTGGCCCAGGACGTGGAGGGCTACGCGCGGCTGGCGGCGCGGACGAAGGACCCGTGGTTCCAGCTGATGGCGGAGCACGAGCGGGCGATGGCGGCCATCGTGCGGGGGGACCTGTTCCAGGCCGAGCAGGTGCTGCTGGCGGCGACGCGGCAGTGCCGGGGCGGAACGCTGGCGTACCGGTGCGGGGTGCTGCTGGAGCGGCTGGGGCACGTGTACCGGCGGCTGTGGTGGATTCCCGAGGCGGCGCGCAGCGTGCGCGAGGCGCGGGCGCTGTACCGGCGCACGGGCTTCTGGGCTTCGGAGAACGACTTTCTGCTCAGCCTGGGGCAGCTCGCGCGGCTGCAGGGCCAGCCGGCGCTGGCGCGGGCCATGCTGGACGAGGCGCAGGCGCACTTCCCGGAGGACTGCGCCATCCGGCAGTTCGTGCGCGCCAACGAGGCGCAGGCGCTGCTGGAGGAGATGCGGGTGGTGGAGGCACGCGGCGCCATCGGCGAGGCACTGAAGTGCGGCAGCCTGAGCTCCATCGTGGGCGCGATGACGCTGGCGGACCTGGCGCGGCTGCACCCCGAGCCCTCGCAGGACAGGCTGTTGCTGGAGGCGCTGGAGACGCGGCGCCGCTCGGGCCGGCTGGGGCCTGGCTCGCTGACGTTCCTGTCACATATCGAAGGGCGCTTCCTCATCGAGCAGGACCGGGGGCGGGGCGAGCAGGTGCTGCGCCGCACCATCATCGAAGCGGAGCGGCTGCCGCGCACCAGCGCCGAGGCGCGTGAGGCGCGGGCGCTGAGCTACGCCTCGCTGCTGCTGGCGGCGGGCAAGGCGGGAGAGTGGGCCCAGGCGCTGAGCCTGTGGAGCGAGGAGTCCGGCGTGGCGCTGCCCTCGCGGTGCCTGGTGGCGGTGACGGTGGACCGGGAGCGCGCGCTGGCGCTGGCCTTCGGGCCGGACGGGCGGATGCAGGGGCACTATGACGGCAGCCGCTCCCAGCCGCTGGGAGAGGACGCGCGGGGGCTGCTGCCCGAGGCGCTGGTGGCACCGCTGCGCGGCTGCGAGCAGGTGGACGTGGTGGCGCGCCCGCCTCTGCATGGCCGCGCGGGGCTGCTGCCGGATGAGCTTGCCTGGCGCTACCTCACGCCGGGCGCGGCGCGGGCGGTGCCCGCCGCGGTGCCGGCGCGGCGGCTGGTGGTGAAGGACGTGGAGTCGCCGCCCGCGCTCGAGCTGCCGCGGCTGGGCGCCTGGGAGCCGGTGGGCACGGGCATCACCGTGCTGTCGCGGGCCGAGGCGACGCCGGGCCGGGTGCTGGAGGCGATGACGCGGGCGACGGAGATCGAGATTCACGCCCACGGGCTGATCAACCCCACGCTGTCGGACGCGTCCTTGCTGGTGCTCTCGCCGGATGCCAGCGGGCGCTACGCGCTGACGGCGGGCGAGGTGCGCTCGCACCGGCTCGAGGGCCGGCCGCTGGTGACGTTGGCGGCGTGCCGGGCGGCCTACACGGCGCACCAGGTGCACGAGCCCTTCAGCCTGCCGGCGGCGTTCCTGGACGCGGGAGCGCGCACGGTGCTGGCGGCGACGGTGGACATACCCGACGCGGAGGCGGGGCCCTTCTTCATCGCGGTGCAGGAGCGCATCCGCTCCGGGCAGAGCGCGGCGGTGGCCCTGCGGGACGTGCGCATGGAGTGGCTGCGCGAGCGCCCCGAGAGCTGGGCGCGCTCGGTGCTCGTCTTCGAATGATCAACCCCCAACAGGAGAACCACCCATGAAGAAGCTCTTGGTGTTGTTGACGGCGCTGAGCCTGACGCTGGCGGCCTGTAAGACGATGGAGCCCAGGCCGGAGACGCCTCCACCGGCGGGAGGAGGCACGGCGCCGCCGGCGCCCTCACCGCCGCCAACGCAGACGATCCCCGAGACGGGCACGGTGCCAACGGTGCCGCAGTCCACGGAGATCATCGTGGGGTACTGCCCGACGACGGGGCAGTACGTGGCGACGGGCGTGAACACGGTGACCCACCAGTTCACCTTCACGTGGCGGGGTGGGCGAGCGACGCAGCCGGCGGCCTTCGCGCGCTTCTACGAGGCGCGGGTGCCGGTGACGGTGTACACCTCGCCGGTGCGGCTGGCGGGCGGAGTGGATCCGGCGCCGCCGCCGTCCCCGAGCCCGACGGGAGGCGCGTCGGCGCTGGCGCCCGCGCCGGTGCCCACGCCGCAGGAGCCGGCGCTGGGGCCCGCGCCGGTGCCCACGCCGCCGCCGCTGCCGGGCGAGGGTGACGCGGGGGGCGATCCGACGTTCGATCCGTGCCAGACGATCAGCGAGGATCCGCCGCCCTCGCCCAAGCCCACGGGCGGCAAGGCCGAGCCGACGCGGCCCACGACGTTCCAGAGCCTGGCGTGGCGCACGGCCTACGCGGTGGACGCCGTGAGTGATCCGGTGGCGCCCTCGACGGAACCCGTGCCGGTTCCGCGCTAAGCGGTGAGCACAGCGGCTGCCAGAGGTAGCAGGCCCCCTCTGGCAGCTGCTGGCCGTGCGAGTTCACTCGCCCAGCCAGTAGAGGTTGCGCCGGGTGCGCAGCACGTTCTCCAGAAACTCCGAGAAGGAGCTGGCGACGGGGCCACAATACTCAGGGTCAGGCCAGGCCTCGTGGGGCCCATCCACGAGGAGATAGCGGCCGTTCTCCTGGTGGCCCACGTCCAGCACGACGTAGTTTCCGTCTTGCACGTAGCAGAGGGCATACATCGAAGCGGGGCCCCACTGGTCGTCATCTTCTCCGCGGATGGCAACCCGGGCGCGGACAAGCTCTGACAGCGGGAGGATGCGGTACGGGCAACCCGGCCGTCGCTTGATCAACTCCGCTCCATCACAGTGCAGATAGAAGGCTCGCAGATCAGGATCCAGCTTCCAGCCGACCCGTTGCTCGAACGCCTCGATCTGCTCGGACGCCGCGGGCGGATACGGGAAGTGGTCGCGAGAGATCTCTTCCAGCAGACGGTTCATCGGGGTGGACATGATCAGTTGTCCAGATAGGGCAGATTGGGACCTACTGTAGGCGAGCAGAGTTCAACGGGCATCCTTGCCCCGGGGGTTGAGTGTGCGGAGTACGCGCGCGGATTGGTGGCAGAGCGTAGCGAAGCGGCGCGATGACTTCTCGATCAAGCTGATGAAGGCCAACGTGCCTTACACGGAGCACAAGCGCGCGTTGCTCGAGCACGCGGAAGAACTGATGCGGGAGGCGAAGAGTCCCGCTGAACGTCGCCACCTCCAGCGGCTCACTCTGCAAGAAATTATTACGGAGGCATACACGAGTGGGCTCGGCTGGGACGAATTCGGCCCACTGTTGCGCCGGATTCAACGGCTCGGCTACGCGGACATCACCCACCGGATCCATGTGGCCTGTCTCTTCGTCCAGGCATTGCCCCGCTTTCCAGAGCGGGCCCGGCAGGCGTTCGCCATGCTCGAGGAAGTGGAGGGGATGCTCAAGCGCATCCGCAAGAGTCACTACCTACGCAGAGAAGGAATGCAGGGCATTGCCCACGCGCGCGCGGTCGCGGCAGCAGCAGGCATCACACCGCCGGATGATTCCCGGTGACGCAGCAATCGCCTAAGACACCTGGAACTGGGAACCCTTGATGAGAATAGGGATGTAGCAGCGCCCCTTGTGCTCGTAGAAGACTGCATCGCAGGGAGCGAGACCAGCTTCTTCTCCGAGGGGGAGCCAGCATCCCCCATTGATCGTGGCAGCTCCGCGCTCCATGCAGGGAGGTCGCTTCTGTGTTGGGAGCGGCTTGTCGGGCACCTCTGCTGAGATTCTGCTCCTGGCTGTGAGAGGCGTCTCGCTGAGTGATGCCGAGTATAACGCTTCCTCCCCGAGCGAAGTACCTGCAACGCACATGAGCGGCACCCCCATCAGCGCCAAGAGTGTCCAACTCCTCCGTGCATTCATCGGCCAGGCCTTGGGTGAAAGGTTGAGTTCGCTCTACTGCGGTTCATTCGAGGTTGGCACGCGCTCACCCTTAATGAGGATCGGGTCGTAGCAGCGCCCCTTGTACTCATAGAGATCATCATCGCAGGGAGCCAGCTCTGCTTCCGGGGGCGCGGGGCGCCAGCATCCCCCGTTGATGACGAGCACTGCCCGTCCGGTGCAGGGAGGGCGCTTCTGTTTGGGAAGCGGCTTGTCGGGCATCTTCTGTGAGATGCGCTCCTTGGATGTTGGAGGCGCCTCGCCGGGAGATACCGAGGCCAACGACTCCTCCCCCAGCGAGGTGCCCGCATCGGGTTGTTCACGGGCTTGCGGCTTGGGCAAGGGCTCCACGGAGGCCACTTCCCGGCGGTCCCCATCGCGTGTGAGCAGCACTCCCAGCAGCGCCGCCATGAGGCCACCGCCAGCCAGAGCCGAGAGGGGGGCCACCACTCTACGCACGGCTTTGGGAGGAGGAGGCGGCGGCGGTGGCTTGGTCTTCTGCGTCGCCCGGCGTGAAGCGTCGGACACCCAGGGGGCATCCAGCACCTCGCGAGAGAGCTCCATCAGGCGCTCCAACTTCTCAGCCACCTGCCCGGCACTGCCGCGCGCCTTGGGATCCTCCGCGAGCATGCGCACGATGAGCTCGGCGAGCTCCGGGCATACGTCCTTGAGGCCCCGGGGCGCCTGTGGCAGAGCAGTCCCATCCGAGTCGCGCGGAGGGTAGATGCCCGCCAGCAAGCGGTAAGCGGTGATGCCCAGGGCGTACACATCATCCACGGGCTGAGCCTCGTAGGTACCGCTGGAGCCCAGCTCCAGGGCGAACTCCAGCGTCAGCAATTGGGGGCTGCGGTAAAGCTGCGTGCCAGGAGGCAGGGCTTTGCCAGTGAGAGGGCTCGCGCCCGGGTAGAAGCAGCTGCCGAAGTCCAGCAGCACCGCATGGCCCTCGGAGCTGACGCGGATGTTGCCGCCCTTCACATCGCGGTGCACCCCGTGCACGTGCGTGGCCTCCAGCGCGCGTGCCACCTGAGCCAGCTGACCGAGGGCATCGCGCACGGTCAGCTCATGCTCGATGGCCCATGCATAGAGGCTCAGCCCCTCAACCCGTTGCATGACGAGATAGGGGTGGGCCTCGTCCTCGGGGCTCAGCCACAGGCCACGGCCCTCCAACCGAGGTACGGAGGGGTGTTGCACCCGCGTGAGCAGGGTGGCCTCGCGCTCGAAGCGCTCATCCCCCGCCATCAGAGCCAGCTTCAGGGCGTAACTGCCCGCCTCGGGCCTGTCGGCATGAACGGCGCTGAACACCACGCCATGGCTGCCCTGTCCGATGCGATCGCCCAGCAGCCAGGGGCCGATGAGTGAGCCAGGCTCAGGAAAAAAATGCGAGTCCAGGGGAGGAGCGTTCGCCATATGTCTCCGGTAGGGTTGTACCTACCCTACCTCAGGGGTGGCGCTTGTGCATGTCCCCATGAGGATGGAGGGGTTTCTCCCCAGTCCCTGGTACTTCTCTGCTCTACGCCCTGAGCGGGAGAGCGCAAGCTTGAAGGGATCTTCCATGAACCTGCGTTACGTGGTGCTGCTCCCGGTGCTCGCTGTCAGCAGCGGAACGGCGGAGGGAGCAGAACCTTCACCTGGAGCAGTTCCCGCATCGGCGAAGTGGGTAGGGACGCCAATGCCAGGACCTGGGGGTGGTGAGATCCAGACGACCATCTACTATGGCCCCTGGCAGTGCAATCAGCGATGGATGAGCCTCTGTCAGAGCAAATGTGCCTCGCAGGGTCACAAACTCATGGGCTGCATCTGGGTGGCCGACGTCAAGACCGACTGGAAGGGCCGCTATCTGGGCTTCCCTGCGTACGCGGGAGGCAGATTCGCCATCACCCACTGCTGCTGCGACTACCCCGAAGTGGAAGATGCGGCTTCGCTCCGAGAACAGTGGACGAACAAGCGGGAGTCCTTCCGGCGCAAATGGGGGGAGGAGTTCGGAGGATGGCCAAGGAGCGGGGACACGAACTATCCGGGGCACCACATCCGCGATCTGCTGCATGGAGGAGACCCCGTTGCGGAGGGGAACGTGCTCCCCACCCCCAGCAACGTGCACGACGTGCTCAATAAGCAGTACCCCCTCTGCTACAAGGCAGCAGGCCGATGGAGCACGGTCGGTCCCGACCGGCCCTACACGGATTGAAGCCCATGCCCCTTCAGGCCCTTCTCGAAGAGCTCTCGCGCCAGCACTTCCCGAACCCTCCAGCCACTCCCGAAGAGATCGACGCGTTCGAGCAGCGGGTGGGTTGGCGGCTGGATCCCGACTTACGGGCCTTCTACCTGCACTGCAACGGTGGAACCTTGTTCAAGAGGAGACCGGACGCGAACTATCGCTTCCTCCCACTGTCGGAGATCGTCCGCGCCCGGATGGCCATCTTTGGAGAGGACAAGGACGAGGACGGCCCCGCCTCGATGTACGCCATCTGCGATCTCCAGGATGGTGACTACGTGCTGGTGGATGTGGGGCGGCAGGAGGATGACCGGTATCCCATGATGGACGGCTGGCATGAGGCGTGGCCCAACCCGAAGCACTGCAAGCAGATCTCCCGCTCCTTCGAGGAGTTCCTGGAGCAGGCTCTCCGTAGCGGGGGAAGGTTCTTCTGGCTGAAGAAGAGCGGGGGCTGATCCCCTCGACGGCGCCTCAACCCTGAGGTGCCTGCCCCGCCTGTGCGGCCCGCTCGGCGCGCAGGTGCCGCCGGGCCCTCACGCCCAGCCACGCGCTCAGCCCCAGCAGCACCGCGCCCACGCTCATGAACGAGGTGCCCACGATGGCCGAGCCCCGCCGCTGGTCGTGAAACAGCACGAAGCCCCGGCCCCCTCCCCCCAGCGGGTTGGCCCGGAACGCGTTCACCACCCGCACCGTGCGCTCGGCCTTGTCCTCCTCATCCATCCACCGCTGGCACAGCGGGAACTTGCCCCGCGTCGTCTCCAGCACCGGCTTGTAAAGGAACACCCCGCCCCGGCGGTTGCTGCGGTTGCGCTCCAGCGTGGCCCCCTGAAGCTGCTCCACCGTGAAGGTCTCCACCGTCTGGCGTGACAGCCAGCTCTGGTGAATCAGCCTGCACGGGCCGCCGTGGTCGCACTCCAGCTCCACCCGGCCCTTCAGGTTGAACGTCATGAAGCCAAAGATGAGGAACGGCACGGCCAGCAGCACGAAGGCCACCGCGCCAATCGTATTGGCCCGGGAACGGGGAGCCTGTGCCTCGCTGTCCGGAGCGCCCTGCGGTGCGGAGTCAGTCACCGCCCTGTCATAGACCCGGGGGCGCGCCGCGGCACGGGGAAATCGCGGCGCTGTGCCGCCCACTGGAAAACCTTGCCCCTGTCTGACTGTTCACCCCAGGGCCATGCCCCGCCGGAAGCGCTGCATCCCACGCGCCCATGCGTCATCTACGCCGGACCCCGAAGGCAAGGCCCGTTCACAGGAGGGGGAGCATGAAGGCCGTCGCCGTCTTCCCGAAGTCCCGCGAGGTGCGCGTCATCACCGACGCCCCCGAGCCACGCCTGCGCTCACCCACGGAGGTCCGGGTGCGCACGCTGGAGATCGGCGTGTGCGGCACGGACAAGGAGATTACGAGTTTCAAGCACGGCGCCCCGCCCGACGGAGAGGACTTCCTCATCCTGGGCCACGAGGCGCTGGGCGAGGTGGTGGAGGTGGGCGAGGGCGTGCCGGGGCTCAAGCCGGGGGACCTGGTGGTGCCGCGGGTGCGCCGGCCCTGCCCGCACGAGCGCTGCGCCGCGTGCCGGCACGGCTACCCGGACTTCTGCGTGACGGGCGACTACACCGAGCGAGGCATCCAGAAAGCCCACGGCTTCTGCGCCGAGCTCTTCGTGGAGGACGTGGCGTACCTGCACCGGGTGCCCTCGCACCTGCGTAAGGTGGCCGTGCTCACCGAGCCGCTCACCGTGGCCGAGAAGGCCCTGCGCGAGCTGGAGCACCTGAAGGAGCGCCTGCCCTGGGAGACGAAGGCCGGGCGCGCGGTGGTGCTGGGCGCCGGCCCGGTGGGCCTGCTGGGCGCGATGGCGCTGTTGCGCGCCGGCTACAGCACCACGGTGTACTCGCGCTCGCCCAAGCCCAACGCCAAGGCCCAGGCGGCCGAGGCGCTGGGCGCTCCGTACCTCTCCTCGAAGGAGGTGCCGGTGGAGGAATTGCAGCGGCGCGCCGGGCCCATCGACGTGGTGTACGAGGCGGCGGGAGCCTCGAAGGCGGCCTTCGAGGTGCTGCGGGTGCTGGGGCCCAACGGGGCGTTCATCTTCACCGGAGTGCCGGGCCGCAAGGAGCCGCTGGAACTGGAGGGCGGAACGCTGCTCAAGCAGCTGGTGATGAACAACCAGGTGGTGCTGGGCACGGTGAACGCGGCGGACACGGACTTCGACGCGGCGCTGGAGGACCTGGAGCGCTTCGGCAAGCGCTGGCCCGGCCAGCTCGAGGCGCTCATCACCCAGCGCCACCCGCCCGAGCAGTTCCAAGAGGTCGTCTCCGGCGAGTCCGGAGGCATCAAACACGTCATCACCTTCAAGTAGGAGGAGCCCTATGGCCACGGCCCCGGTGCCCATCGAGAACCACGGCGTCATCGGAGACCTGCGCACGGTGGCGCTGGTGGGCACCGACGGCACGCTGGACTGGCTGTGCTTTCCCCACTTCGACAGCCCGAGCGTCTTCGCGGCGCTGTTGGACCCGGAGCGCGGAGGGCACTTCCGCATCAGCCCCGAGCCGGACGGGGTGGTGCGCAAGCAGTTCTACTGGCCGGAAACCAATGTGCTGGTGACGCGCTTCTACACACCAGAGGGGGTAGGAGAGCTCATCGACTTCATGCCGATGGGCGCGGCGGCCGAGAGTGAGCACGCCCGCGAGGTGCTGCGCCGGGTGCGGGTGGTGCGCGGGAAGATGGTCTTCCTGCTGGAGTGCTTCCCGGCCTTCAACTACGCGCGGGACACGCACCAGACAAGGCTGATTCCCGGCGGCGCCAGCTTCGTCTCGGAGCGGCTGAGCCTGACGCTGTCCTCAGGGGTGCTCCTGGCGAAGGCGCCGCGCGGAGTGACGGCGAGGCTCGAGCTGTCCGAGGGCCAGTCCGAGGTGTTCACCCTGCGCGAGGGCGCGCCCTCCTCCTGCAGCGACACGGTGCACAGCCACCAGTCCGCGGAGGTGCTGTTCCGGCACACGGTGAACTACTGGCGCGGCTGGCTGTCGAAGTGCACGTACACGGGCCGCTGGCGCGAGGTGGTGCACCGCTCGGCGCTGGCGCTCAAGCTGCTCACCTTCGCGCCCACGGGCGCCATCGTGGCCGCGCCCACCTGCAGCCTGCCCGAGTCCCCCGGCGGGGTGCGCAACTGGGACTACCGCTATGTGTGGGTGCGGGACGCGGCCTTCACCGTCTATGCCTTTTTGCGCATCGGCTTCAAGGAGGAGGCCGCCGCCTTCATGCGCTGGCTGGAGGCACGGTGCGCGGAGCTGGATGGCGACAAGCCGCTTTCGCTCATGTACGGCATCGACGGCAGCCCGGTGCCGGTGGAGGAGGAGCTCTCGCACCTGAGCGGCTACGGCGGCGCGCGGCCGGTGCGCATCGGCAACGCGGCGGCGGACCAGCTCCAGCTGGACATCTACGGCGAGCTGATGGACTCGGTGTACCTGTACAACAAGCACGGCGCCCCCATCAGCTACGACTTGTGGAAGCACCTGCGCCGGCTGGTGGACTGGGTGTGTGAGCACTGGAAGGAGAAGGACGAGGGCATCTGGGAGGTGCGCGGCGGCCGGCGCCACTTCGTGTACTCGAAGCTGATGTGCTGGGTGGCGGTGGACCGGGCCCTCCGGCTGGCGGACAAGCGCAGCCTCCCGGCGGACCGGGCCCGGTGGCTCAAGGTGCGTGACGCCATCTTCGAGGAGATCATGGACAAGGGCTTCAGCGCCGAGCGCGGAGCCTTCATCCAGGCGTACGGGCGCGAGGCGCTGGACGCGGCCAACCTCCTGATGCCGCTGGTGTTCTTCCTGTCCCCGGTGGACCCCAGGATGATCAGCACGCTGGAGGCGATGAACCGGCCTCCGGAGCACGGCGGCCTGGTGTCCGACGGCCTGGTGTTCCGCTACGACATGGACGCGGAGCTGGATGGAATCGAGGGCCGCGAGGGCACCTTCAACCTGTGCAGCTTCTGGCTGGTGGAGGCGCTCACCCGGGCCAGCGTGTCCAGGCCCGAGTACCTGGAGGAGGCCCGGCTGACCTTCGAGCGGATGCTGGGCTTCGCCAACCACGTGGGGCTGTACGCCGAGCAGACGGGGCCCTCGGGTGAGGCGCTGGGCAACTTCCCCCAGGCGCTCACCCACCTGTCATTGATCAGCGCCGCGTACAACCTGGACAAGGCCCTGGGCCGGCACGGCTGAGCGCGCGCGCCCTCACGGCTTCTGCAGCCGCGCGCGCACCAGCTCGCGCAGCGTCTGCGGATCGAACGGCTTCTCCAGCCGCTCGTTCTCCACCCGGCCCAGGAACTCGCGCGCCCCGGAGCTGAACGCGCCGCCGGTGACGAAGATGACGTCCTTGACGCGCTCGGGCCACCGGCGGCCCAGCTCGTCGAAGAACTCCACGCCCGTCATCTCCGGCATCATCAAGTCACACAGGAGCAAGTCCCACGGCTGGCCCTTCTCCAGCCACTCCAGCGCGGCGCGGGCGCGGTGGAAGTCCAGCACCTCGTGCTCCATGTCCAGCGTGCGCTTCATCGCCTTGAGCACCAGCGGCTCGTCGTCCACCACCAGCACCCGGCCGCGCGGCCCCAGCTCCACCTCCAGCTTCTGGGCCTCGGCCTCCAGCTCCACCTCGGGCGTGGGCGTGAGCACCACCCGGAACACCGTGCCCTTGCCCAGCTCGGACTCGAACTGCAGCTCGCCGCCCAGGCTGGTGACGATGCCGTGGCAGATGGACAGCCCCAGCCCCGTGCCCAGCCCCTGCGGCTTGGTGGTGAAGAACGGCTCGAGGATGCGCGGGCGGATCTCCTCGGGAATGCCGCCGCCCGTGTCGCGCACCTCGGCGACGATGCGCCCCTGCCCGTCCACCCGCGTGGTGACGCGGATCTCATGCTTGTCCGCCGCGCCCTCGGGGATGGCGTGCGCCGCGTTCACCAGCAGGTTGAGGAACACCTGCCCCAGCCGCGCCTCGTTGCCGTACACCACCGGCACCGGCTGGTAGTCCTTCACCAGCTGCGCCCGGTGGCGGATCTCGTTCCACGCCATCGTCGCCGCCGAGTCGATGGCCCGCCGCAGGTCCACCTGCTCCAGCCGCTCGTCGTCCGGCCGCGAGAACATCTTCAGGTCCTGGACGATGAGCCGCATCTTCTCGGCGCCCTCGCGCGCCTCCTTGAGCGCGTCGGGCATGTCCAGCGCCCGGGGCGGAGCGCCCGCGGCCACCGCCTCCACCTCGCGGCGCGCGTAGTCCAGGTTGGCGATGACGTAGGCCAGCGGGTTGTTGATCTCATGCGCCACGCCCGCCGCCAGCGTGCCCACCGACGCCATCCGGTCCGCCAGCGCCAGGCGCGCGCGCATCTCCTCGCGCTCGCTGATGTTCATCACCGCGCCCAGGATGCGCAGCGGCGCCCCCTGCGAGTTGCGCAGGATGCTGCCCCGGTCCAGCACCCGCGCGTACGTGCCGTTGGAGCGCCGCACGCGGTACTCGTCCGTCCAGTGCACCGCCCCGCCCGCCACCGCCTTGCGGAAGCCGTCGGCCACCCGGTCCCGGTCATCGGGGTGCACCAGGTTGTACCACCACGACGGCTCCCGGCTGGCCGCGTCCACCACGTGGCCCAGGATGTCCTGCACCCGCTCGTTCCACGCCACCGTGTTGGCCGGGATGTTCCAGTCCCAGATGATGTCGTTGGTGGCGCGCAGGATGACTTCGAAGCGCTCGTTGGTGGCGCGCAGCTCGTCGATGAAGCGCGTCTGCGAGCGGTTCAGCCGCCGCAGCTCCAGCTGGCCCACCACCTGCCGCGCCAGCGCCTCCAGCGCGCGGGCCTGCTGGGGCCTGGGCTCGCGCGGCTCCGGGTCCATCACGCACACGGTGCCCAGCGTGAAGCCCTCGGGGGTGATGAGCGGCGCGCCCATGTAGAAGCGCACCGGCGGCGCGGCCTCCTCCAGCCGCGAGGAGCCAAAGCGCGCGTCGGTCAGCACATCCGGCACCACGAAGAGCGAGGACTGCAGAATGGCGTGCGCGCAGAACGAGGTGTCCCGGGCCACCTCGGGCACGTCCACCCCCACGCGCGACTTGAACCACACGCGCGCATCGTCCGCCAGAGCGATCAGCGCGATGGGCGTGTCACACAGCTGCGCCGCCAGCTGGGTAATGTCATCGAAGGACTGCTCGGGCGGGGTGTCCAGCACCTCGTAGCTGCGCAGCGCCTCCAGGCGCGCCTTCTCGTTCCACGGCCGCAACGCGGGCACCAGCCCCGGGCTGGGCCGGAGCGCAGGAGCTGAAGATTCGGTGCGCGGACTCTCCGGAGGAGCGCCGCCCTGCCCCGGGGGAAGGGGCCCTGCATTGTGACCCATCACACCCTCCTGCCGAGTGCGAAGCTGTTCGTGGCTGGCCTCCCCCCGCCAGACGACGAAGGCTCTTCCACCGCCCGACAACCAGTAGAGCGCCCATGAAGAAAAATGATGCCCAGAATCGTATTTCTACCACGGGGCTGCACCGGCCACGCACAGCGGACACCTGATCCAAAGTCGGGCTTCAGCGATGACGCGGCGTGTCAGGTTGGCTCATCCCTGGAGCGAGGGGAGGGGAGCCGGGGAGCGGCGGCCCGGCGCGCACCTGCCCAGAGCCAGGAGGCGGGGGACGGTATAGGTATAGGGGTGAAACCAGGAGGGTTCCGGCTCGCATGCCCGTGTTCAGGCCCGCCATCTTCGAGCTCGCTGTACGCACGGACGCGATGTGGGACCGGTGGAGCCGCCGGGTGAGGAAGCGGCTGGGGCTCGCCCGGCCGCTGCGCATCCTGCCGTACCGGGGGTATGGCACCTCGGAGCGCGCGCTGATCAAGGCGCGGGTGCTGGAGGATCACCACGTGAGGCCCACGCACCTGCGGCGCACGCTGGTGGGCAGCGCGGTGGCCTCTTACAAGCGCTACGCGACGCGGGAGATCGCCGGGGCGCACGTGGCGGTGCACTGGGGCGACAAGCGGTGGGAGGGCACCACGGACGACGAGGGCTTCCTGGAGCTGTGGGTGCCTCCGCCCGAGCACGTGGAGCCGGGGTGGAACGCGGTGGAGCTGGAGCTGCTGTCGCCCGAGCCGCAGGGCGTGGCGCGGGTGTCCGCGCCGGTGCTGGTGGCGGGCCCGCGCGCCGAGCTGGGCGTCATCAGCGACATCGATGACACCGTCATCGTCACCGGGGTGACCAACCCGCTCAAGCGCGCCTGGGCGCTGTTTCTCACCGAGCACCGCACGCGGCTGCCCTTCGCCGGAGTGGACGCCTTCTACGCGGCGCTGCGCGACGGGCACACGGGCGGGGCGGACAACCCCATCTTCTATGTCTCCAGCAGCCCGTGGAACCTGTACGAGCACCTGGACGAGTTCCTGGCGGTGCACCGCATCCCCTCGGGGCCGCTGCTCTTGCGCGACTGGGGGCTGAGCCGCCACGGCTTCGCGCCGGGCGGGGGGCACGGGCACAAGCTGGAGAAGATCCGCGGGGTGCTGAGCACGCTGGAGACGCTGCCCTTCATCCTGATTGGAGACAGTGGGCAGGAGGACGCGGAGCACTACCGCACCATCGTGAACGAGTACCCGGGGCGCATCCGCTGCGTGTACATCCGCGACGTGCCCACGCGGGCTGAGCGCGCGCTGGAGCTGGAGGGCATTGCCCGCGAGGTGCGCGCGGCGGGCAGCCAGCTGGTGGTGGTCAATGACACGGTGGCCGCGGCGCGGCACGCGGCCCAGGCGGGGTGGATCCGCTGGGAGGAGGTGCCGCGCGTGCGCGAGCACCAGCGCGAGGACGAGGGCAGTCCGCCCATTCAGTAGCCAACACGCCCCTGCCCATGGGGACGGCTTTCTCGGGGCGCTAGCCTGTCGCATTTTGTGCGAGGGCCTGTGTGTTCGTGGGCCAGGGGGAAAGATGGGGCGCCCGTGGACGTTCTCGCGCCGCTTGGGGGCGGGGCTGGTGGCCACCGCCGTGGTGGCGTTCGCCATTCTGGCCACGACGTTGCTGGCTCTGCGGGCGGTCCACATCGGCAACGAGATCGCCGTGATGGAGCTGTCGGTGGATCTGCTGGAGATCGAACGGCTGCGCCACGCCTTCAGCGACAAGGCGACGAGCATCCGCGGCCTGCTGCGCGTGAGGGACGAGCAGACGCAGCAGCGGCTTGAGGCCGATCGCGAGCGCTTCCTGGCGGTGGCGGAGCGGCTGCGCGGGCGGCTGACGGAGGAGCCCGAGGCGACGCTGCTGGCGGAGCTGCTGCGGGCCGAGCGGGATCACGAAGAGTCGGTGGGCGAGCTGTTCCGGGCGCGGGATGACGCCTCGCGCCGGGGCGAGCTCGAGGCGCTGGAGGCCCAGGCGAGCTACACGCGCGCCCGGGCCGAGGAGGCGCTGGAGCGGCTGGTGCTGCAAGGCGAGGCCCGGCTGGTGCGCGGCATCCACCGGGAGGTGCTGGAGGACCGGCACGCGCTGGTGCTGATCATCACCGCGTCGGTGCTGGGGCTGTTGGGCATGCTGAGCCTGGTGTGGGTGCTCACGCGCAAGCTGCGGCCCCTGCACCAGGAGGCCAGGGCGTCCGAGGAGCGCTTCCGGCTGCTGGTGGAGGGCGTGCAGGACTACGCGCTCTACCTGCTGGACACCCGGGGCCGGGTGCGGAGCTGGAACCCCGGCGCCGAGCGCATCAAGGGGTGGACGGAAGAGGAGGTGCTGGGGCGGCCCACGGCCATCTTCTATCTCCAGGAGGAGGTGGCGGCCGGAGTGCCCGAGAGAGATTTGGCGCGGGCCGAGCGGGATGGGCGGCTGCGCATCGAGGGCTGGCGGGTGCGCAAGGACGGCACGCGGCTGTGGGCGGAGGTCATCCTCACGGCGCTGCGCGACGAGCACGGCGAGCTGCAGGGCTTCGCCAAGGTGGTGCGCGACATTACCGAGCGCCGCCGGGTGGAGCGCACCCAGCGGCTGTTCGCCGAGGCGGGCCGCATCTTCAACCAGCTGCTGGAGCCGGACCTGACGGTGGCGGAGCTGGCGCGGCTGATGGTGCCGGAGCTGGCGGATGGGTGCGTGCTCTTCCTCGCCTCGCCCGGGGGCCAGCTGCTGCCGCGGGCCCTCACCCACGCGGTGGCGGACAAGGAGCGGGCGCTGTGGGAGCTGTTGCACCGCTACCCGCCGGATGCGGAGGACGCGCAGGGCGTGGGGCAGGTGGTGCGCACGGGCAACTCCGAGCGGGTGGAGCTGGTGACGGGGGAGGTGCTGCGGCGCATGGCCCGGGACGAGGGGCACCTGGCGCTGCTGCGGCGGCTGGAGCTGGGCTCCTCGCTCATCGTGCCCATCAGCGTGGGCGAGCAGCGCTCGGGGGCGCTGATGCTGCTGTCCTCGGTGTCCGAGCGCCACTACACCATGTCGGATCAGATCTTCCTCGAGGAGCTGGCGGGGCGGGCGGCGCTGGCGCTGGACAACGCGCGGCTGTTCGTCGAGGCGCAGCGGGCGCTGGAGCTGATCGGCGTGGCCTCGCATGATCTGGGCAACCCGCTCAACGCCATGCAGCTGCTGCTGGCGCGGCTGCGGCGGGTGGACCCGGCGCGCGAGCCCGAGCGGGTGCGCGAGGGGCTGATGGCGGCGATGCGGCACGGCCAGCGGCTGGGGCAGCTGCTGCACAACCTGCTGGATTTGTCGCGGCTGTCCTCGGGGAAGCTGGCGCTGGAGGTGGCGCGGGTGGACATGGCGGAGCTGGTGCGCGAGGTGGTGGACCGGCACTCGGAGCAGGCGGCCGAGGCGGGGTGTCCGCTGCGGGTGGAGGTAGAGCCCCAGCTGGAGGGGTGGTGGGATCCGCTGCGGGTGGAGCGGGTGGTGACGAATCTGTTGTCCAACGCGATGAAGTTCGGGCGGGGCCGGCCGGTGGAGGTGCACCTGACACAGGTGGCAGGCAGGGTGCAGCTGACGGTGAGGGACCACGGCGTGGGCATTCCTCCCGAGGCGCAGCGGCGCATCTTCGAGCGCTTCGAGCGGGAGAAGTCCGCGGGGACGCACGCGGGGTTCGGGCTGGGGCTCTACATCGTGCGCCAGCTGGTGGAGGCGCACGGAGGCACCATCCGGGTGCAGAGCACCCCGGGAGACGGAGCGGCCTTCATCGTCGAGCTGCCCCGGACCCCCACGGCGGGCGTGGAGCTGGCAGGGGACGCACAGGCCGACCGGCACTGAGGCTCGCAACGGAAAAATACCTCGCGCATCCATTAAACCGAGATTTTTCCGGTGATAGGCGCACCCGGGGACTCACTCACGAGGATACGGCCCTATGGTGTTGAAACTGGCGATGCTGGGCGAAACCTTTGCGTCCCAGCTCAAGGAGAACCCCCAGGCGATGAAGGACCTGGAGGTGGTGTGGGCGGGGCGCTCGGAGGAGCTGTTCCGGGCGGAGGTGCCGTCGCGCAGGCCGGATATCCTGGTGGTGGACATTCCGGACCTGGCCAAAGCGGGCGAGGCCTACATCCCCCGGTTATTGGAGCTGGCCCAGGCGCGGCGAGCGGTCGTCACGTACCGGTTCGCGCAGCGGGCGCTGGTGGCCAAGCACACGGCGCTGGAGCGGGTGCGGATGCTGCAGGGGCCGCTGTCGCTGTCGCTCTTGCGCGCGCACGTCTTTCTGTTTGCCTTGGATGACTCGCTCCCGAAGAAGGGGAGCTCTGGAGACAGCACCATGAGAGCGCCCACGTCACCGCCTGCCCCTCCCAAGCCGCCGCGGTACACGCCCGAGCAGTTGGGGAGGTTGATGGAGATCGCCAGCTCGGTGCAGTGCGAGTGCCCCAACCACCTGGCGCAGCTGGTCAGTGGGCTGCGGGCGTTCGAGGACTACTCGAAGGCATGTGAGAGCCGGGACGACAAGGACCGGGACATGCACGCGCTGCTGTACCGGCAGACGGCCTCGGCGCGCGAGGTGATGGAGGAAGCGCTCGCGGCGCTGGTGAAGCACGAGCGCATCCAGCTGTGAGGAAAGTCCGCTCTTCCTAGCGAGGCGCCTGGAGCTTGCGCAGGAACCGCTCGAAGGCGGAGCACTGGCGGCTGAGCGTGTCGAGATCGCACTGACGCGCGAGGTCACGCCGGACTTCCGCGGCGTCACGGCTGCGAGCGTGCTCCTCGCACCAGGACGTGAGGAGCTCCTTGGCCTCGCGGCGAGGGAGCTTCTCCGGGGCTCTGGGCAGGGCGAGCGTCTGGCGAAGGACGGACTTCAGCGCCGCGGGGTCAGCGATGAGCCAGGCCTCGAACTCCTGAATGGCAACGGAGACGACGGCCTCGACGGGGAGGCCTGTGATGGCGGAGTCGAGCGCTTGCTGCCGTTCTTCATCGCCGTCGGCGTCGACGAGGACGATGGCGAGATCCGGTTGCCGCTCCGGGGCGGCCCAAAGCAAGAGGGGACGAAGAGTGGTGGGGCTGTGAAGGATGCTTCCCTTCGCCAGCCTGCCGCGCCCGGTGCGAAGGGGTTCCTCGAAGCGGACGAGCGAGGCATCCAGATCCCGGGCTCTCTCCAGACACCTACGCACGAGCAGGTGAGCGGAGCCCAGTTCCTCCTCGGTGAGGGGTGAACTCGGGGCACGGGGGAAGCTCGAAGTGCCCGCGAGTTCTCCAGCGCCTTCGGCGTAGACGACAACGCGGAACATGCTTTAGCGCCCCGGGACGCCGCCCATGCTGCCAGAGAGCCAGATGCTGCCGAGCGACTCGCGGTATTCCTTGTAGACCTGCTGCCAGTTGGTCGAATCCGTGGGCGCCTCGTTCACCTGGACGGAACCATCCTCGGGAGAGCGGGTAAGAAAACGGACCTCCTCAGGGCGGACATACTCGAGCATCTCGGCGGAGTGTGTGGCGAGGACGACCTGGACCGGCTTCCTGCCAATCTCACCGGTGGTCATCTTTCGGAGCAACCCGATCAGCTCTTCGAGAAGGTAGGGGTGCAGGGCGCGTTCAGGCTCCTCGATGGTGAGGATGTCCGTCGGAGGGTTTTGGTACTGGAGCACGATGAAGGCGAGCACGAGCATCGTGCCGTCTGATACCTGTGAGGGAGCGAACCAGAGGTCAGAGTTCCAGCGATCTTGAAAGCGCAGCTGGTGTTGGCCATTCGTCGTAGGCTGAAGGTCCACATCGCTGAACATCGGTACTAGGCGGCATAGCTCTTTAGCCACTGTTCCTTGCTCTTGGCGCGTCAGCGTGGCGAAGACGTTGGTCAGATTGTCGCCTGTGGCGCTCAATTGCTGCGCGGCTGCCAGCACGTTCTCGCTTCGAAGAGCGCTAAGGTCGAGAGCTAGGGACTGGATAGAGTGGGTGGCCGGCACATCATGCTTAAACCCATAAACGCCCGCAGGCTGGTTAGTCCTGTAACGCCATTCAATGAAGTGATCGTCAGTAGATTTCTGTTTCCAGAAATCCGCGGTGTGAAAGCGACGTCGCGGCTTCAGCCCCTCCAGCACCGTCGTCTTGCCAGACGAGTTAGGCCCCACCAGCACGGTGAGCGGCGCGAGGTTCAGCTTCACGTCCCGAAGGCAACGGAAGTTCTTAAAGTGGACCGACTGGATCACAGGCCCACCTTACCAGCCCTGAGCCCCAGCGCCCGATTTCACACGTGCAGCGTGGGCTGCACGCCCACCGGCAGCGTCCGGAAGGGAGAGTCGGCGGGCACCTTCTCCGCCTCCTCCAGCCGCTCGAACTCCTCGGCGTCGTGGGCGCAGAACACGGTGACTTCCGAGCCGTGGTGCTTCACCAGCTCGCGCAGCCGCTGCTGGTTGTAGTGGCGCAGCTTCGCGTTCTTCTGCATCAGCGTCTGGTAGAAGCGCAGCCCCGGCGTGCAGCGCCGCCGCGAGGGGTCCATCTCTCCGCGGTAGAAGTACGCATCCCCCGCGTGCATCATCCACCGCCCGTCCACCTGCAGCGCGATGCCCGCGTGCCCCATGGTGTGTCCCAGCAGCGGCACCAGCAGCAGCTCCGGCGGCAGCCCGGACAGCTCGCGCACGCACTCGAAGCCGAACCAGCGCTCGCCGCCCTTCGGTGTGGGGTACGTCACCCAGTTCGTCTCGAACATCCACTGCCGAGGCCGGAAGCGCCGTCGGTCCAGCGCCGTCTTCTGCGCCACCGCGTGCTGGTACTCCGCGTCCAGCAGGTGCACCCGCGCCTCCGGGAAGTCGTCCAGCCCACCGGCGTGATCGAAGTCCAGGTGCGTCAGCAGGATGTCGCTCACATCCGACGCCTTGAAGCCCAGCCGCTCGATCTGCCGGATCGCCGTCATCTCCTCGTGCAGCTGGGGCCGGCACAGCACGTCCAGGAACAGCCGGCTCAGGCGTGGCCGGGGCGCCAGCACGTCATTGAGCCCGAAGCCCGTGTCCACCAGCACCAGGCTGCGGTCGGTCTCCACCAGCAGGCAGTGGCACACCAGCGCGGCGGGGCCGGAGGTACCGGTCCGGCCATCCATCATCCGCCCGCCAGGCGGACACATCGTCGTGCAGTTGAGGTGGTGAACGCGCAGCGGCATGTCTTGGCTCCACGGCTCTGGGCCTCACGGGGCCCGGTCCGGAGCAAAGGTGCGTTTCGCGGTTCCCGAGAGGAATGGGCGCTTAGAGCCGCTCCAGGCGCTCGACTGTCCGCTCGCTTCGCACGTTGCCGGTGTTGAGCGTGGAGGCCGGCTCGAACAGCACCACCTCCACCTCCTGCTGGGCCACGGGGCGGTGCTCCACGCCCCGGGGGACGATGAGGAACTCGCCCGGCAGCAGCTCCACCGTTTTGTCCCGCAGCTCCATGGTGAGCCGGCCCTTCACCACCAGGAACAGCTCGTCCTCGGTCTCGTGGTGGTGCCACTCGAAGGGCCCCAGCAGCTTGGCCAGCTTCACCTGCTGCCCGTTCAGCTCGCCCACCACCCTGGGCTGCCAGTGCTCGCAGAAGCGCGAGAACTTCTCGGCCAGGTTCACCTTCTCCACCTGGGGGCCTCCCGGCTGGGGCGCGGCCACCTCCTGGGCCTGGGCTGCCTCGGCTTCGGCGGACCGGCGCGAGTCCCAGCGCGGCTTGCGGCAATTGGCGCTCCGGAGCGCTGCTTCGCTGTCACTTCTCATCCGTGCCCTCTGAGTGGGGCGACGGGCCCCCAGTGGAGATGATGCCCAATCATAAGCACCACCGAGCAGGCAGGCAGCCACATGTGTCGGCTGGTGGGCGGAGGAGCAGGCCCCCAGGGCAGGCTCCGCCCCGAGGGAAGGCCACGGATTGCTGGCGCACACCTGGGGTTCGGCTCTAAACAATGGCCCCATGGATTTCGGTCAGACCATCATGGAAGCCCTGGTGCGGATCATCCCGCTGGTGCTGTCTCTCACGGTGCATGAGTTCGCTCATGCCTGGAGCGCCTGGAAGCTGGGAGATGACACCGCGCGGATGCAGGGCCGGTTGACGCTCGATCCGATGGCGCACATCGATCCCATTGGCACGCTGCTGCTGCCCGCGCTGGGAGTGCCCTTCGGGTGGGCCAAGCCGGTGCCCGTCAACCCCGCCCGCTTCCGCCGCGGCGTGAACATGGACACCGGGATGATGCTCACCGCCATCGCCGGGCCCCTGTCCAACATGCTGCTGGCCATCGGGTCGGCGGTGACCTACGGGCTGATGCTGCGCTACTCCCCGGAGACCCTCGAGGCCAACGCGGGGGTCCAGCGGTTCATCACGTGGATGATCATCGGCAACGTGGGCCTGGCCGTCTTCAACATGCTCCCCATTCCGCCGCTGGATGGCAGCCGGGTGGTGGAGAAGTTCATGCCCTATTCGATGCGGGGCTCGTGGGAGAAGGTGGTGCAGTTCGGCCCGTTCCTGCTGCTCGGGGTGCTCTTCTTCGGCCGCGAGCTCATCAGCGGCCCGGCCGCCTACATCCTGGGGATGATCAGCAGCTTCGTCACGGGCATCGCCTACGGCTGACGGGCGGGGCCGCTGGGCCCCGTGTCAGTCCGGGTAGAAGAGCGGCTCGCGGCGGCGCACGAAGTCCGAGATGACCGAGGCCACCTCGGGCTGCAGCTCGTTGAACTGCACGCCCACGCCCGGCATCAGCTCAGGCGTGCTGCTGTTGGGCTCGCGCAGCCAGCGCACCACGCCGCTGGCCTTGAGCGGGCGGCCTCCGGGCAGCGTGAAGTCCACCTCCACCTTGGTGCCCCGGGGCACCGTCTCCACCGTGGCGACGAAGATGCCGCCGGAGAGGATGTCCGTGGAGAAGCCGGTGAAGAAGTTCGAGTCGCTGCCCAGGCTGATGTTCGTCTGCATGTGCACCGACGAGCGCGCGCGCTTGGCGGCCCCAGCGGTGGCGGCCTCGGCGGCGGGAGCCCGGGCGGCGGGAGCCTTGGCCCGGGTGGCCTCGGCGCGGGCATGCTGAGCCTTGCGGTTGCGGGCGGCCTCTTCCTCGCGGCGGGCGCGGGCGGCGGCCTCGGTGACTTCCTTCAGCCGGCTCTCCGCCTCGGCCAGCTCGCGCGTCAGCGCGCTGGTCTGCTGCTGGAAGGCGTGCAGGGCGATCTGCATCTCCTGCGTGGCCTGGCGGCGCACCTCCAGCGCCTCCTGGCGGGCGGTGAGCGCCTTCTCGCGGGCAGCCTCCACCGCCAGCTCGGGGATGGCGGCCGCCTGCAGCCGGGCGCCAATCTCGGGCAGGGTGAGGTCCGTGGTGTGCTCGGACTGGGTGCGCGCCAGCTCGGCGCGCACCTGCGTCAGCCGCGAGGCCAGGGTGCCGGCCTCCTGGGTGGCGCGCTGCACCTGATCCGCGAGGCGGGACTCGAGCGCGCCGAGCTCGGACTCTGCGCGGGACAGCTCGGATTCACGGGCCATGTTGGGACGGGACGAAGCGGTGGACGACACGAGGTGCCACTCTACCGCCCCTGTGCCCGGGCCACGAGCCCCCTGAAGGCCCACATGCCCTCAACCTGGGGGGGCAGGCAGGCGGGCCCCCTCCTGCCTATATAAGGAGGAGGGAGGCCAGAGGCTCAGTCCGCGCCCTTGATGCAGGCCACCGGCTTGAGGCGGCGGGCGACCTTGGCCAGGCCGGCCAGCTCCACCGTCTCCAGCACGTCGTCGAGGTTCTTGTAGCAGGGCCCCGACTCGTCCAGCGGCGTCTGGCGGGTGTTGAGGAGGATGTCGGCTTCGGCCATGCGCCGGTCCGTCTCGTCCTGCTTGAGCACGCGCCGGGCCTCGCCGCGAGACAGCCGCCGGCCCGAGCCGTGGTTCACCGAGTAGATGGACTTCTCGGCGCCCTGCTCGGCGAAGAGGATGGCGCTGCCCGTCTCCATGCTGCCGGGGATCAGAATGGGGTGGCCGGTGTTCTCCCACGCCGTCTTCCTCAGGGCCGGGTGGCCCTTGGGGAAGGCGCGGGTGGCGCCCTTGCGGGCGACGAACTTGCCGGCCTCCTTCTGGATGAGGTTGTGGCTGATTTCGTAATAGATGTCCGCGGTGCCGCCGAACACCTCCTCGAGCGCGGCGCACACGGCCTCGCCGATGATGAGGCGGTTGGCCACGGCGAAGTTGGCGGCCATGTTGTGCAGGTTCCAGTACTCGCGGCCCAGCTTGGACTCGGCATCCAGCCACACGAAGTCCTCGCTGCGGCTGCGCAGCCCCAGTGTCTTGGCGCCCTCGACGAAGAAGTGCTTGGCGATGTTCCAGCCGAAGCCACGGCTGCCGGTGTGCAGCATCACCCACACGCGGCCCTCGTCATCCACCTGCATCTCGGTGAAGTTGTTGCCGCCGCCCAGGCTGCCCAGCTGGTCTCGCTTGCCGTAGGCCCGGTCGGGGATGTCCACCCGGTCGTCCTCGACGGGGATGAAGTCGCGCTCGGTAATCGAGGAGCCGCGGCCCAGGGCCTTGGCGCCATGGCGGACGACTTCCGCGAAGGTTCGGTCGGTGACCTTGCGCTGCTTCTGCACGCGGCTGGCGCCCACGCCCACGGCGATGCGCTGGATGACTTCGTCGATCCACCGGCGGCGCTTCTCCTTGTCGGCGACGTCCTCGGCGGTGAGCGTCGTTTTGAGCTGCACCATGCCGCAGCCGATGTCGTAGCCGGCCGCCGTGGGCAGGAGGATGCCGTCCGTCTCCACCACCGTGCCGATCGGCACGCCGTAGCCCACATGGCAGTCCGGCGTCACCGCCACCCGCGTCACCCCGGGGAAGGAGGCTGCGTTCACCACCTGATCAAACACGCCCTCCTCGAGCCCCGGCAGCTCCGGACCCTCGCCCCACAGCAGCTTGTCGGACAGGAACAGGTG
>DATHBR010000013.1:0-4920 GCA_035296065.1 Myxococcaceae bacterium
GCCCGTGAGCAACTCGTAGAGCACCACGCCCAGGGCATACACGTCCGCGCGGCGGTCCAGCTGCTTGGCGCGGAGTTGCTCGGGCGGCATGTACGAGAGCTTGCCCTTGATGACGCCGCTCCGGGTCTTGTGGCTCTGGCCGGCGGCCTTGGCGATGCCGAAGTCCACGACTTTTACGGCGCCCTGGCGCGAGACGAGCACGTTGTCGGGGCTGATGTCGCGGTGGATGAGCCCCAGCAGCTCACCGGTGCCCGGGTCGGCGAAGTCATGAGCGAAGGCCAGACCCTCGCACGCGGTGGCGATGAGGCGGGCGCACACGGCGGGCGGCAGCGCCACGCCCTGCTGCGAGGCGCGCTTGAGCAGCACACGCAGGTTGGGCCCGTCGATGAACTCCATGGCGAGGAAGTACGCGTCGTCCGCCTCGCCGAAGTCGAAAATCTGAACGATGTTGGGGTGGTTGAGCTGCGCGGCGAGCTTGGCCTCGGAGAGGAACATCTCCACGAAGGCGGGGTCCTCGGCCAGGTGCGGGAGGATGCGCTTGACGACCAGGGTCTTCTCGAAGCCCATGGGGCCCGCGGCCTTGGCGAGGAACACCTCGGCCATGCCGCCGGTGGCGAGCTTGCGAATCAGTTGATACTTGCCGAGTTGCTGCGTCACGAGCTGGGGACCTCCGCCAAGCGCGGCGTGACGGTGGCACAAACCTGGGGCAAAGGGGAATGCGGTAACTGAGGAGACGTCGTCTCGATTGCCTGCCCGGCTGGTGCTCTAACGGATCCGTAACAGTGACGTCTGTTCAACGCGACAGCCCCGCTCTCTCATGGAGAGCCCACTAAATAGACGTGCAGGCAGGCGACTCATAGCATCGCCGCCCATGCTTCGCTCCTTATGCCCTGCTCATTGGCTATTGGCTGCCTGTCTGCTGACCGTGGGGGTAATGCCCCGCACGGCGCGCGCACAGGGTGACTTCGATCGCTACCTCAACTCCGCGGTGCAGCTCTACGAGAGCGGGGAGAACGAGGACGCGCTGGAGCAGCTGCAGCGGGCCCGGAAGCTTGCGCAGGGCATTCAGCAGGACGTGGCGGTGGCGCTGCACGAGGGCCTCATCCTGGCGGACATGGGCAAGACGGAACAGTCTCGCGCCGCGTTCCGAAGAGGGCTGACGCTGGATCCGGAGGCGCAGCTGCCCATCAAGGTCGGGCCCAAAGTGGAGCAGTCCTTTGAAGAGGTGCGCAAGAGCGTGAAGGATCGGCTTGCGCGCGGTGGTACCAAGCCGCCGCCTCCACCGCCGCCGCCTCCGGCCCCGGAGCCGAAAGAGACGAAGCCCCCAGTCGTCGCGGGAACGGATCGGCCCGAGAAGGCGCCTGAGCCGCCGAAGAGGGAGTCGTCCGTGGTTCCGGCTCCAACTCCGGCTCCGTATACGCCGACGGCGGAGGCGCGGGAGCGCTCGCGGGTTCCGGTGGTGCCGCTGGTGTTGGGGGGCGTGGGCATCGCGGCGGCGGGAGTGGGCACCTTCTTCGGACTGCAGTCGCGCTCCAACCTGGGAGAGGTGGAGGACAGGCTCGCGGCAGGCAGTGTCCCGTCGCAGTCGGAGGCGTCAGCGGTGCGAGCGCAGCTGGACGATGCGCGCGGGCAGGCCCGGATTGCCAACGTGCTGTTCGGCACGGCGGCGGCGGCGGTGACGGGAGCGATCGTCACGTACCTGTTCTCGGGCGACGACACGAAGGCTGACACGCGGGAGGAGCGCTGATGCGTCACGTCGCTGGATGGATGGGAGTGCTGTGGCTCGTCGCGGGCTGCTCCGTGCCAGGGGTGGGCGAGTTGCCGGGCACATGCCAGAGCAACGCGGACTGCGCGGCGGGAGCGGTCTGTGATGTGGGCTCAGGCATCTGCTACGCGCAGGACGTGGAGGAGCCCGATGGTGGCTCCTGCTCGCCCGCGTGCCCGGAGTACGAAGCGTGTGTCCGGGGGAGCTGCCGGCCGCGCTTCACCGGGGTGAACATCGTGTCTCCCGGCGACAACTCCGTGGTGAGAGGGAGCACGGACGGCGGAGTGGATGGCGGAGCCGTGGCGGTGGTGGCCGAGCTCGTGTTGACCACGGAGTTCACGGCCGCGCGACAGTTCCCGGACTCACTCACGTTCTCCGCGACGCTGAGCGGTGGGGGTGACGCGGGCACCTTCGGGGCCGTGGTTCGCAGTGATGGGACGTACTCCGTGCCGTGGCTTCCTCCGATGGCGCAGGGGACGGTGGAGCTGACCGCGGCGTACCCGGCCGCGGGGCTGAGCTACTCGGTGAACGTGACGGTGGACTCGGTGCCTCCGACCTTCAATATCTCGTTCTCCTCGCCTCCGCAGCGAGCCACGGGCAACCTCACCGTGGCGGATCAGCGGGATCCAATGCTTGCCGGGGCCTTCCGCAGGGATGAGACCGTCACGGTGACGGTCTCGGCGAATGAGAACGTGCCCAGCTTCGAGATGACGGTTGCGGGCGTTGGGCCCAGAGGAAACCTGGGGGGGACGCAGACCGTAACGACGCAGCCTGCGGCGACGTGCGGGACCAGTCCTTTCTGCCGTACGGCGACCGTGGACCTGTCTACGCTGGAGATGGGTGTCTTCCGGGGCAACATGACGTTCCGGGTGGAAGGTCAGGATGGTGCCGGCAACCGGAGCTCAGCGACTGCCATGTTGCCGGTGACGCGCTGGAAGTGGGCGTACGACGGTGCTGGCCCCATGGTGGGGTCGCCTGCGGTGGGAGCCCAGGGAGCCGTCTACATCGGTACGAACGTGACGACCGGGGGGGGCAAGCTGTTTGCCCTGAATCCCGATGGCTCGAGGAAGTGGGAAGCGGCGGTAGGGGATGTTTCAGGCAGCCCGGCCGTGGGCGCCTTCAACCAGGGGGAGGAGACCGTCTATACGGCAGGGAGAACAGGCGCCGGCTCATTTCTTTATGCCCTACGCGGCAGTGACGGTGCAGAAAGGGCCAAGTGCACATATTCGAATGCCACGGACGCCCCGGGGGCCATTGCAGTGGGAGCGACATCCCTGGCGATCGGCACGGCTGAAACAGGCGTTACCATCTATAACGGCGCGCCTGGGCGCGTCGTGGGTGTCCGTCCGGATGCCGTGTTGGCTGATAGGTGTCCCGAGGTGTCAGGTTCAGGTGGGACCGTGATTCTGCCCATCGCTGCCGGTAGTTCGATGGTGATGCGGGATGAAAACATCTTCTACGCGGCGGGCACCAGCAGCCCGAGCGCCAGGATCACCAGCTATGTCTTTGGCGCGAATATGGCGCGCGCTGGTTTTCCTCAGCAAACGAATCAACTGACGCGTGGTATCGCGATGTCCGGTGACAAGCTCTACGCAGCGGCTGGTAGTACCGATGATGCCTCGCTGGGAAGCCTGTTCTCCATCCCGACTACCGGTGGAGCGCTTACGCCCGTTCTTCCCGCGTCACGGGTCTTCAACCTCGCGATTGGGACTGGCGACGTGGCCTTCTTTGGCGCGGAGACCGCAGCGACCGCCGAGCTCTTGTCCCTCCCTCTCGGCATGGCGGCTTCGCCGACGCGGGTGCCTGCCGTCGATACGCTGCGGGGAGCACCGGTCATTGCAAGGAACGACCGGATCTACACCGTGAACGCTCAAGGCAAAGTCAGCGCCTGGGTCGCCAGTACCCTCGCTCCTCTGTGGAATCTGGACCTGCAAATGGACCTGTCCACGAAGGACACCTCGCCCACGCTCGACTGCCGGCGTGACTCAGGCGGCGCAGGTGTCACGGGAGCCACCACGGGCACGCTGTACTTCGTGGGCACCACGAAGCTCTACGCGTTCATCGTCGACAGCCCGGGCCTCGCAGCCAACGCGCCCTGGCCCAAGTTCCAGCGCGATGCGCGCAACACTGGCAACCCCGCCACGCCCGTCACCAACTGTCCCTGAGAAGCCCGAGCAGATGATCATCCGCGATTTAGATGTATGCCGCTGCGCGTGGGGTCCTCGAGGGGCCTTCAGTTCCCGAACTTGACCTTGATGATCTTCTCCTCGCCTGGCTTCAGCTCGTACACCTGGGTCTCGTTCTTCTTCAGCTGCTCGTTGATGATCTGGATCTGGTAGGTGCCGGCGGGGAACTCGGCGGGAGCCAGGGGCGTCTGCCCCAGGTTGTTCCCATTGACGATGACAACGCCGAAGGGCGACACGCGGAAGATGAACTTGCCCGTTCCAACCACCGGCGCGGCGGAGAGCTGCTTGGGGGGCGCGGTGCTCTTCGGCTTTTTCTCCCGGAGAGGCCTGGGCTTCGGAGGCGGGGAAGACCGCGGCTCCACGGGAGTGGGCGTGAGTTCCGCCACGGCGGGGGGCTTCCCTTGCTCCGGCGTGGACGGGTTCTCGACAGGGGTAGGCGGGTCCTGTGGCGGCGTGCTGGGAACTGACGATGACTCGCTCTCCGCCGGCTTGGATGCTGGGGACGTTTGCGCGGGCTGGGCAGGCGTAGCTTCCACCGAGGCTACCTGGAGCGGCGGCTTCACCGGCTCCGATGCGGCTTGGGCGCTGAAGAGCATGTAGCCGCCAACCACCAGAAGTAAGCTCGTCCCCACGGCAGCGGAGAACCACTTCTTCCCGCGGGCCGCCGGGGGATTCGCCTGGAGGAGTGTGGCCCCAGGCTGGGTGAAGGGAACCGTAGTTGTCGAGGAAGGCTTGCTCACGGGTGAAGGCAGCGGCTCGGTGCGCTCGATGATCAGCGGCTCCAGCACAGGCTCCGCGAGCCCCGAGGGCTCCAGGGCCATGGGGGCTGGAGTGTGGACGGGCGTGGGTGCCGGCTTCAGGCCATTGCGCGGCGTGCCGGGCAGTGGCGCGGGCAGGGCAGAGTCCGTGTTGGGCGACACCTGGGCGATGAACTGGACAATCTGCTGGGGTGTCACGGGCCTGCCCATC
>DATHBR010000014.1:0-15783 GCA_035296065.1 Myxococcaceae bacterium
TACAGCGAATGAGGCGCTTGGCCACGAGGATGAGGTACTGATCAGGCTGACCCTCCACGTCCACGGGGAGCAGTTGCACGTCGTCCGGGACCAGCTCCGCGAACATGGACGCGACCCGAACATGGATCACCGGGAGGCCGACGGCCGCTAGAGTGAAGTCCAGCGGCTTGCCCGCAATCTCGACAGGAATTCTTAAGCGGTCCGTCATGTGGACGGTGGCCCCACGCCTGAAAAGCCCCTCGTCCACCTGTTGCCCCTGGCTGTTCGTCGGCGCGTCGAGGTGCCAGCGGTGAGGCAGTTCTTCATCGTCGGATAGCTCAAAAAACCGCTTCGGCATGGGACCCATTTAGCGCGGTTGTTGCCGGGTGACGAGTTGGTTCAGTTCTGTTCCCGGGGTGGCGATTTGCTTGGCCAGTTTCCGGAGTCGTGCCGTCAACGCCTCCCGGCACTCCGCGACGCTACGACAGTTCAACGTTGCGTCGTCCAGTTCCTTGCGGATGATCCGGTGATACCGTTCAGGGTGCGGTCCGTAGTGCCCCGGCAGTGGCATCTTGTTCGCCGGGTCCTCCATCGACATTCCCGCTTTGGCGAAGATCTGCCGGAACCTGGGAGTCCACGGGCCCCCGCGTTTGGTGTCCTTGTCGTTGCAGACAGTGGCGATGTGGTGCGTCTCGACGCAGCGGCCCGTGCCTCCATTGCCACTGGCCCCCATCGTCATCGCGGTGGCGGCCACCGTCACGCTCACGCCCTCGGCACTCAGCGCGATCTGCTCCACCTTCCCCAACGCCGCCACCCGGATTCCAGCCGTGCCCTCGGCCTGCACGGCCACCTGCGCCGAGCCGGGCAGCGTCGGCACCTTCGCCGCGAACTGTTGCGCCGTCGAGCCGATGGCCGCCATCAGCAGCATGGCGAAGGCGCGCGCGGCCTCTCGCCCGATGATTTTCCCGAAGCGCTCGCCCGCCTCGCGGATCTGCTCGAAGGTGGCCGCCACCTTCACCTCTTCCATCAACTGGCGCCAGCCGTTCACCAGGTTGCGAAGCGTGTCAACGCCGACATACAGAATCAGCCCCAGGCCGACCACCGCCACCAGCGCCGGGGCCACGGGGTTGATCGCCAGAATCAGCAGCATGGAGCCCAACGTCCACAGGACCGTCTCGATGAGCGCGCGCACCTGCACCATCTCCCCCAGCGCCTTCTTCATCTCGTCCAGCACGGGGCTCTTGCTCAGGGCCAAGGCCCAGATGTAGCGGCCGTGCATGTCCAGGTAGCGCCCTGCCACCAGCGCTCCACCAAGACAGTCGCCGTAGACGTTGTGAACGCGCTGGCACCACAGCCGGTAGCGCTCGGCCGTCTCCAGGTCCTCTTTCGTCAACGCCCCTTCCAGGGGCTCGCCCGGCCCCAGCGGCACCAGCTTCTGGTCCTTCTCCACCCAGAGGTAGTTGCCGAACTGCGGGTCCATCTGAAACAGCTTCTCCACTGTCTGACGCGGCGTGCCTGTCAGCCGCACCTCGCGCGCAAGGCGCCTGATGGCCTGCTGGAACTCCTCGGGGTCCACCACGACGAGTCGCAGGTCCGCGTCGCGCGGAAGGTAGACGACGGCTTTGCCCTGGCCGGTGTCCTCCACGTGGGGGACCCTGGGGATGGTGCTGCAGCCCACGAGGAACGCGAGGACAAGTGCGCCGGTCCTGCTCCACGGAATTCGCCTCGGCCCCATGTGTCACTCCTTCCTGCGAGGAGGCAGAAGGTTAGAGGCAGGCCACGGGCAAGAGGAGGAGCCTCCGGGTGGCCTCCTTCCTCCACCCTCGGACACCTTTCGGGGAGGCTCCCGCCCGATGCTGACGCTTCAAGCCGCGCCACGTCCGCGCCCCCTCCTCAGGTAGCACCGCGCCGCCGCGGCTGTCCGGCCTGCCGGGTCGCTCGCCGTTATCCCAGTCCTCTCCGGAGGGAGAGGGGCCCGAGGCGGGCTCAACGTCCGAAGAGGCCCTTGCGCTTGAGAGCGGGCGCCGTGCCCTGCGCCTTCGAGAGCCGCTGGCCGAGGATTCGGCTCATCTCCAGCGCCACCGAGGGGTTGGCCATCACCACGCCCTTGAAGTCCTCGCGCCCCACCGCCGCCAGCTCGCACGAGCCTGCCGCCACCGCCGTGGCGATGCGGGGCTCGCCCGTGAGCAGCGCCAGCTCGCCGAAGAAGCCTCCCGGGCCCACCGTGTTGAGCAATTGCCCGCCCTCGCCCAGCAGCCGCACCTCGCCCGCGAGCACCACGAAGAAGCTCTCGCCCGGGTCGCCCTTCTTGAAGATCTCCGCCCCCGCCGGCCGCTGGAGGAACTCCGCGCCGCGCGCCACCACCGTCAACTCCTCGTCCTTCAGCGGCATCAGGAAGTCCACCTTGCGCAGCGCCTGCGTCAGTGGCGTCAGGCCCGCGTTGGACGGCGGCTCCGCGGTGAGGAACTCCACCGCCTGCCCCAGGTGCGTGCGGCGCGCCACGAGGATGATGGTGTGCCCGGAGCGCAGCACCGTGCTCCCGTCCGGCACCACCGTGTGCCCGTCCGGATCCACCAGGCCGATGAAGAGGGTGTCCTTGGGGAAGCCGTCCATCGTGCGCACCTGGGCCACCGTCTTGCCCGCCACCAGCGCGCGGTGGGCAATGGCCAGCTCGAATAGAATGGTGTCCCCGCTGGCCAGCGGCAGCGAGCCGGCCACCTGCGGAAAGTCGATGGCCGTCGACATCTTCGCCACCACCACCTCCGCCTCGGCCACCAGGTCCTTCACCCCCGCCAGCCGGTAGGCCTCGCGGTAGCTGGTGTCCAGCATTCGCACCATCACCCGCGCCGAGGACACGCTGCGCACCAGCATGGCGAAGGCCAGGTTCTCCGCGTCCCGCGCCAGCACGCCCGCGGCCACGTCCGCCCCGGCGATGCCCGCGGCCTCCAGCGCCTGGGCGTTGGTGGCATCCCCGCACACCGTCACCACGCCCACCTCGTCGAAGAGCCGGCTGCAGGTGCTCGAGTCCCGCTCGATGACTGTCACGGTGTGCTGCTCGGCCACCAGCCGCGCCGCCAGCACCGAGCCGACCCGGCCCCCTCCCGCGATGACGATTCTCATGAGATTTTCCTCCCCCCATTGGGGGTGTCGTTCGCGTTGCCGCGCAGCGCGTGCTCCAGCTCCAGGGTGCGCTGATCCAGCCGGGCCAGCATGTGCTCCGCCGTGGCCTCGGGGATGAGCCCGCTGCGCCGCGCCCCTTGAATCGCGGTGCGCTCCGCGTCGATCAGGCGGCGGCGCACGGCGATGAGGCTGCGCGCCCCCTGCGCCAGGTGCTGCTCGTTGAGCCGCCGCAGCTCCCGCTCCGCCCGGGCGATGTTCACCTGATAGTCGCTGCGCAGGTGCTCATAGGCGGCGCGCGGCACCAGCCCCTGCGTGTGCAGCGCCTCCAGCTCGTGGTGCGCCGCCCGGCTGGCGATGAGCCGCGCCTGGTGGTCCGCCACCTCGAGCGACACGGGATCCTCCTCGATGAGGCCCATGCGCTTGAGCGCCCCGGACAGCAGCAGCCCCTGGCCCACCAGCGAGAAGAAGGTGACGCCAAAGGCGATGGCCGTCAGCAGCTCGCGCTGCGGCGTGTTGGCCGGCAACCCCAGCACCAGGCCGATGGAGAGCGCGCCCTTGATGTTGCCCACCAGGAAGACGTGCTGCCAGCGCAGCGGCACCCAGGCCACCGGCCGCGCCACGCGCAGCAGCAGGAAGGGCAGGTACACGCCCACCGCCCGCCCGGCGATCAGACAGGCGAACGCGATGCCCGTCTCCGGCAGGTAGTCCAGCAGCACCTCGGGCCGCGTGGTGAGCCCCACCGACAGGAACAGGAAGGTGTTCACCCCGAAGGCGGCGTACTCCCAGAAGGTGTGGATGGCCACCTGGCTCTGCGGAGACACCGCGCTGCGCAGCGCCACGCCCACCGTGAGCCCCGCGACGACGGCGGCGATGGCGCCCGAGAAGTGGAACTGCTCGGCCAGCGCGAACGAGGAGAAGGCCAGCGCCGTGGTGGCCATGATCTCCGCCAGCGGATCCTCGGTGCGCCGGATGATGAAGCCGCCCACCAGGCCCAGCACCAGCCCGATGAGGCCTCCCATGACGCTGGCGATCAACACCCGGCTCGTCAGCGCGGCCAGCGAGGGGGTTTCCCCGCCCGCCACCACCGCGGCGATGGCCGCGTAGACGACCAGCGCGGTGCCGTCATTGAAGAGGCTCTCGCCCTGCATGATGCCGCTCAGCCGCGCAGGCACCGGCGCGCGGCGGAAGGCATAGAGGATGGACACGGTGTCCGTCACCGACAGGATGGCGCCCAGCAGCAGCGCCGGGCCCCACGAGAGCGCCAGCACCCAGTGCATCGCCGCGCCGGTGGCGCCAATGGACAGCATCAGCCCCAGCGTGGCCAGCACGGCGATGGACACCGCGTCGCTGCGCACGCTGCGCAGGTCCGCGGTGATGCCGCCCTCGAACAGCAGCGCCGGCAGACACACCAGGAACACCACCTCGGGGCTCAAAGGCGGCACCCCGGGCAGCAGGTTTCCCACGGAGATGAGCAGCCCGCCCACCACCAGCGCGACGTTGTACGGAATCCGCACACGCTTGGCGGCGATCGCCACGGCGATGGCCGCGACCATCAGGCCGATAATGACAGGCATCCCCACGTGGCACCCCTCCTCGGTGCGGCGCTCCAGCGGTGGCCAGTGCTACCACGTTCCCGTACGCAGCTTAACGTAACGGGGGGGAGCGGGCCCACGGTGAAGACCGCTGCGTGACAGCTGGCGGCGGGCCCGGAGGGCGCCTGTACGCCTTCGCGGCGAATCTGCCATCATCCTCATTAGACAGCTGAATACGTCGCACACGAGCCAACGGAGGACAGCCGATGCTCACGCTGCTGCGAACCACCGCGATCCTGTTGGGGATGTGCGGCCTTCTCTCCGCCTGCGGAGAGCGCCTCGAGCCGGGCTCCCAGCCCCCGCGGGAGGCCAACGTCCAGGCGCGAGGGCTCGGGGCGCGGGCCCAGGACGGCGGCAAGCTCCATCTGGCGGGCAGCGACGGCATTGCCAACCGCTTCATCGTCGTCTTCGAGCCACTCGCCCGCGGCGCTCCCCGGCCTTCGCTTCAGGAGATCCACAAGACGGCGGACGTGCTCACCCGCTTCCACGGCGGCGCGGTGCGGCGGGTGTTCACCCACGCGCTTCGCGGCTTCTCGGTGACGATGACGCCGGAGCAGGCGCTCGCCATGAGCGAGGACCCGCGGGTGCGCTACATCGAGCAGGACCGCATCGTCACCCTGGACACCGGGGGCACGCAGGCGCCGCCGCCCGCGTGGGGCCTGGACCGCGTGGATCAGCGCTCGCTGGAGCTCGATAACCGCTACCGCTACGAGTACACGGGCGCGGGCGTGCACGCCTACATCTTCGACACGGGCGTGCGCGGCACCCACGAGGACTTCGCCGGCCGCATGGGCGAGGGCTACGACGGGGTGGGGGATGGCCTGGGCACCGGGGACTGCCATGGCCACGGCACCCACGTGGCGGGCACGGTGGGCGGCACCCAGTACGGGCTGGCCAAGGGCGTGACGATTCACCCCGTGCGCGTCGTCGGCTGCCAGGGGCAGGGCACCGAGGAGGCGCTCATCGCCGGCATCGATTGGGTCATCAGCCGGCCGCATCGGCCCGCCCTGATCAACATGAGCCTGGGCACCGCGATGCACCAGGGCGTGGACGAGGCGGTGACGGCCGCCATCGGCTCGGGCATCGTCTTCGTCGTCTCCGCGGGCAACGATGCGTCGGACGCCTGCGTCAAGTCGCCAGCGCGCGTGCCCGGGGCGCTCACCGTGGGAGCGACGAACGTCTATGACACGCGCGCCTACTTCTCCAACTACGGCACCTGCGTGGACCTGTTCGCGCCCGGCGACGGCATCAAGTCCACCTGGTACACCTCGGACACGGCGGTCTACACCTCCAGCGGCACCTCGATGGCCGCGCCGCATGTGGCCGGCGCCGTGGCGCTCTACCTCGAGGGCAACCCCTCCGCCACGCCCGCCCAGGTGCACGAGGAGATCCTCTACCGCTCCACGCGCAACGTGGTGCAGGAGCCCGGCCCGGGCTCGCCCAACGTGCTGCTGCACTCGGCCTGCATGGGCTCGGCCGACTCGCACAAGCCCACCGTGACGCTCACCGGGCCCGCCGAGGGCGCCGTCATCATGGGCACGCTGACGATGACGGCCACCGCGGAGGACGCGCAGGGCGTTATCTCCAAGGTGGAGTTCTACGTGGGCGAGCGGCTGGTCGCCGTGGACTCCACCGCGCCATACACGGGCACCTGGAGCACCCTGGACGTGGGCAACGGGGCGTACACGGTGACGGCGCGGGCGTTCGATCTGGGCTGCAACAGCCGGAGCGCGTCGGCGAACGTCACCATCAACAACCCGGGGCAGGCCGCGTACGAGCCGGTGCTGGGCGCCCCGGCGTGCTCGACGCTGGCGGGCCGGTGTGACTCGGCGAGCCTGCTGGCCGGCCGCGGCGCCATGGGCCCCGAGCTCAACGCGCCCAACACCCTGGGCGGCTCGTGCGCGGACGGCAACGAGGGGCACTACCAGCTGGATCCCTCGCTCGAGCGCATCAAGGTGTACAACGAGGACGGCTCGGTGCTGAGCCCTGGCAAGCGGGCGAAGGTGGAGGTGTCGCTCGTCGCGAGCATGGACGCCAGCCTGGAGCGGCTGGACCTGTACTCCGCGGCGGACGCGCAGGCCCCGGCTTGGACGCACGTGGCCACGCTGAGCCCGCTGGACGTGGGCTTCAACGTGTTGACCACCTCGTTCGTCCTGCCTCACGGCGGCACGCAACAAGCGCTGCGCGGCGTCTACCGCTACGCGGGCACGGCGAGCCCCTGCGGCACCGGCAACATGATCGACCATGATGACCTGGTCTTCAGGGTGGGCGAGGGGCAGGACACCCAGGCGCCCACCGCCACGCTCACCGCGCCCGCCGCGGGGGCCACGCTGAAGAACAACGTCACCCTCACCGCCACGGCGAGCGACAACTTCGGCGTCACGTCCGTGGAGTTCTATGACGGCACGACGCTGCTCGGGACCGACGGCACCGCGCCCTACAGCTACGTGTGGAACACGCGGACGGCGCCCAATGGCGCGCGCACGCTCACGGTGCGGGCCTACGACGCGGCGGGCCTGGTGGGCGTCTCGCCCGGAGTGAGCGTGACGCTGGACAATGACCTGAGCGCCCCCACGGTGAGCTTCACCTCACCGGCCGCGGGCGCCATCGTCCGGGGCAGCGTCTCCCTCAGCGCGTCGGCCACCGACAACGTGGGCGTCACCAGGGTGGAGTTCTACGAAGGCGGCACGCGGCTGGGCACCGACACCCTCGCGCCGTTCAACGCCTCCTGGAGCACCGCCACCGGGCCCAATGGCAGCCGCACCGTGACGGCCAGGGCCTACGACGCCGCCGGCAACATCGGCATCACCGAGCGCACGGTGGTCGTCGACAACGACGTTCTGGATCCCACCGTGACGCTCACCTCGCCCACCGAAGGCGCCACGCTCACGGGCACCGTCACCTTCTCGGCCACCGCCAGCGACGACAAGGGCGTCACCCGGGTGGTCTTCTATATCGGCACCATTCAGGCGGGCACCGACACGACGGCGCCCTACACCTTCAACTACAACACCCGCATCCTGCCCAGCGGCCCCAAGGTCATCACCGCCAGGGCGTACGACGCGGCCGGGAACATGGGCGTCTCGCAGTCGGTGAATGTCACGTTCGACAATGATCTCTCCGCGCCCACCACCTCGCTCACCTCGCCCGCCGCGGGCGCGACGCTCACGGGGGTGGCGCTGCTCGAGGCGGTGGCCAGCGATGACCGGGGCGTCACCCGGGTGGACTTCTACGCGGGCAGCCTGCTGCTGGGCAGCGACACCACCGCGCCCTACTCCTGGAACTGGGACACGACGAAGAACGCCGTGGCCACCTACACCCTGAAGACCCGGGCCTTTGACGCGGCGGGCAACTCGGCCTACAGCGCGGGCGTCTCGGTGACCGTGGCGCGCTGAAGAGCACCGGGGCGAAATGCCTCACTGTTCTCCCACTCCGGCATCCAACCTGCTGAAAAGGCAGGAGGTTTCCCCCCGGTGCCGGGGTGTGGCAGGACGCTACAGTGCACAGGGCCCGCGCAGGGGCTCCACACGCCTCGGGGGCCCCCGGCGTGTGATTTCAGCGGGTTGGCGCGGCAGGAGCGCGCGGCATCAAGGTTGCTCTAGCTGCCGGGCATGAAGACCGTGCTCCTCGTCGATCATGACTGTCTGTCCCGGGCCCGCGCCGTCCGCGCCTTCGCGCCGCACCCGGAGTTCCTGCTCGTCACGGCCTCCACGTACCTCGAGGCGCTGTGGGTGCTGGGCGAGCACGACGTGGACCTGGCCTTCGTGGACCTGGGCCTGCCCGAGCGCGAGAGCTTCGAGCTGCTGGCGTACCTGGCCAACTGCTGCCCCCAGGTGACGGTGATGACGATGAGCGTGCCCTGGGGCACCGACGAGGGCGTGGCGGTGCTGCCCTGGAAGGGCCACCTGCGCAAGCCGCTCAACGCTCAGGCGCTGCTGTCCCAGGCGCGGCTGGAGGGGCGTGAGCGGGGCGAGCGCCGGCCCATGTCGCTGCATGATCTGCTGCGCGTGCTGTCCCACGAGCGCGAGACGTGCACGCTCAAGGTGCACGCCGGCCCGCGCTCGGGCCAGCTGCAGCTGTTCTGCGGCGAGCTGATCCACGCCACCTGTGACGGCGCCGAGGGTGAGCGGGCGCTCGACGAGATGCTCACCTGGCGGGACGTGTGGACGCGCGTGGACGTGCTGCCCGCCAGGCCCCAGGTGACGCTGCACGGCCGCATGGCCGAGCTCGTCGTGGAGGAGCCCTCCCGGGACTTGCCCCCCGCCGCGCCCTCGCAGCCCATGCGGCCCCGGCTGCTGCCCGCCCCGGAGCCGCGTGCCCCCATGCAGAGCGCTCTGCGCCGCGTCGTCGCCCGCGCTGGCGAGTGGATGGCAGGCCGCCAGGCGGTTGCCATCTCCCGCTAGGCGCCAGGGTGGGGTGACGTGGTATTCAAGGGGGTATGCCCCCCAAGGTCCTGGTGGTGGATGACGATGTGGAGCTGGGGGGGCTGATCTCCCTGCAGCTGCGTCACCGCGGGTTCGACGTCTCGGTGGTGAGCACCGCGGACGCGGCCCTGGGGCGGCTGACGCGCGAGCTGCCGGATGTGCTGGTGTCGGACCTGCAGCTGGTGGGCGGGCCCAGCGGGATTGATTTGTGCCGCCAGGTGGCCGAGCGCTACCCCGAGCTGCCCATGGTGCTCATCACCGCGCACGGCAGCATCGAGCTGGCGGTGGCGGCCATCCGCGCGGGCGCCTACGACTTCATCACCAAGCCGCTGGACTTCGCGGCGCTGGCGCTCACGCTGGAGCGGGCCGTGCAGCTGCGCGCCCTGCGCGAGGAGGTGGTTCGCCTGCGGCGCACGGTGGACCAGACGCGGCGCTTCGAGGACCTGCTGGGCACCAGCGCGGCGATGCGCGAGGTGTATGCGCTGCTGGACCGGGTGGCCAGCTCGGACATCTCGGTGCTCGTCACCGGCGAGAGCGGCACGGGCAAGGAGCTGGTGGCCCGCGCGCTGCACCAGCGCTCGCGGCGCAAGGGCGGGCCGCTGGTGGCCATCAACTGCAGCGCGCTGCCCGAGGCGCTGCTGGAGAGCGAGCTGTTTGGCCACATGAAGGGCGCCTTCACGGATGCGCGCGCGGACAAGCCGGGCCTGTTTGTCCAGGCCCACGGCGGCACGCTCTTCCTGGACGAGGTGGGCGAGCTGCCGCTGGGGCTGCAGCCCAAGCTTTTGCGCGCGCTGCAGGAGCGCAAGGTGCGCCCGGTGGGCGCCACCGCCGAGCTGCCCATCGACGTGCGCGTGGTGTCCGCCACCAACGTGGACCTGGAAGAGGCGGTGCAGCACAAGCGCTTCCGGCAGGACCTGTACTTCCGGCTCAACGTGGTGCACGTGCCGCTGCCGCCGCTGCGCGAGCGTGGCGGAGACGTGCTGCTGCTGGCGCAGCGCTTCCTGGAGCAGGCGGCGGCGCTGACGGCCAAGAAGGTGGTGGGCCTGTCGGACGAGGCGGCCGAGCGGCTGATCGCCTACCACTGGCCGGGCAACGTGCGCGAATTGCAGAACTGCATCGAGCGCGCGGTGGCGCTCACCGCCACCGAGTCCATCGCCGTGAGGGACTTGCCGGAGAAGCTGCGCCAGTACCGCGCGGGCCCTCCCAGCCTGGGCACCGAGGGGGGCACCTTCCTGCCCCTGCACGAGGTGGAGCGGCGCTACATCCTCGGAGTGCTCGAGGCGATGGGCGGCAACAAGTCCACCGCGGCCACCGTGCTGGGCGTGGATCGGCGCACCCTCTACCGCAAGCTCGCCGAGTACCAGTCCGGCGCCGCCGACAAGGCGGACGAGCCCGAGCCACCTCCGCCCGCGCGCTCGCGCTGAGCGCACGCCGACTGGGCACCCGGCTGTGACATTGCGCCACACAGCGTCCCGCGCCCCCGCTCCAAGTCCCTGAAGCTTCTGGGGTTTCCCTCGTGCCGCGGCACTGGTGCGAAATGCCCCAGTGCACAGCGGTGGCGCGGCGAATCTCGCCGGTGCCCGGGGCGGGCTTCAGCAATCTCAAGGGGTTGGCTTCGCGCCAGGGCGTGGCATCGCCGTTGCTATGCACCCTCTCATCCACGCGGGGAGGCAGCGAACGCCGCGGGAGCCGAGGCCACGTATGAAGACCATCCTTTTCGTCGATGACGACCAGTACATGAGGGCGAAGGTGGCTTCGGTGTTCGAGCTGTACCGCGGGGAGTTCACGCTGGTGCTGGCCGCGCACGGTGTCGAGGCGATGCAGGTGCTGGAAGAGCGGCACGTGGACCTGGTCATCACGGACCTGTGGATGCCGGTGATGGATGGCTTCCAGCTGCTGGTGCACATGCTCAACCGCCGCCCCGAGCTGCCGGTGATGGTGCTCAGCACCCGTAACCCCTGGGGCACCCGGGGCTCGCTCGGGCTGGCTTCGCAGGTGCACTGCGTGGCCAAGCCCCTGAGCGCGCAGGTGCTCTTCTCCGAGGTGCGCGCCTACCTGGGGGCCAAGGCCGCCGCGCCCCTGAGCGGGCTGACGCTGCTGAGCCTGTTGCAGCTGCTGGGCCGCGAGCGCAAGACGAGCATGCTCCAGGTGGCCGCGGGCACGCGCTCCGGCACGCTCTACGTGCTCTCGGGCGAGGTGGTCCACGCGCGGACCGAGGAGCGTGAGGGGGAGGCCGCCCTCTTCGAGATGCTGGGCTGGCTGGTGCCGCGCGTGCGCCTGTCCCCCGCCTTATCCGCGCTGCGGCTCACCATCGACACGCCGACCGAGAAGCTGCTCTCCAGCGCGTCGCTCTTCCAGAAGGCCGCTCCTGTCCAGGGGCCTTCCCGCACCGAGCCCGCTCCCGCGAAGGAGTGGAGGCCGGAGCGGCCGTCGCGGCCGCTCGAGCCGGTGTACGAGAAGTCACCCTGGACGAGCCTGATTTGAATCCCTGCTCCGCTGAAGGTAACCGCTTCACGCTCCCCCCCCTTTTGAGTCGCGGGAACTTCAGCGGGGCAGGCTCTTTTTCATCGCTTCAACCGTAGGATGAGGTCCTTGCGCGGCCCGCAACTGCCGCGCCCGTCGCAGTTGCTGGTGGTGACGTAGAGGTGCCCGTCGGGGCCCATGAGCACCTCGCGCAGCCGGCCGTGGGTGTTGCGCAGGTACACCTCGTGCTGGGCGACGCGGCGAGGCTCCTGCGCGTCAAAGACGACGCGGTGCAGGTGGCGCGAGCCCAGCGTGCCCATGAGCAGCGAGCCCTTCCACTCGGAGATGGCGTCGCCGGTGTAGAAGGCCGCGCCCCCGGGAGGCGCCGCGTCCTCGAAGGTGAGGGAGGCCGTCACCAGGCCCGCCGCCGTCTCGCAGCTGTAGATTTCCGGCCAGCCCAGGTTGTCGCCCGCGCGCGCCAGGCTCACCTCGTCATGGCCCCGGCGCAGGGTGTCGCCGCTGGGGCCGTGGTCGGTGAGGTACAGGGTGTCGCGGTCCTTCCAGTCCCAGCCCTGGGTGTTGCGGATGCCCAGCAGGAAGACGGGTGAGCCGGGGAAGGGGTTGTCCGAGGGCACCTGCCCCTCGGGGGTCAGGCGCAGCAGCTTGCCCGCGGGGCTCTGCGGGTCCTGCGAGAGGTCCGGCGAGCGGGCATCTCCGGTGCCCACGTAGAGCATGCCGTCGGGCCCAAAGCGCAGGCGCCCCCCGTCATGGAACGTGGCCGAGGGGATGCCGCCGAAGATGACGCGCTCGAAGGTGGCGGAGGTGAAGTCATTGGACAGCGTCCAGCGCTCCACGCGGTTCTCGTCGCTGCCTGCGGCGCGGGTCGTCACGTACAGATAGAACTGGCGGTTGGAGGCGAAGTCCGGGTGCGCGGCGATGCCCAGCAGGCCGCCCTCGGCGGAGCTGGTGATGGGCACGGTGGCCACGGGCTGGGGCTGGAGCACGCCGCCGCGCAGCAGGCGCACGCGGCCGGGCCGCTCGGTGACGAGCGCATCGCCTCCGGGAAGGAAGGCGACGCCCCAGGGGACCTCCAGGCCCTCGGCGACGGTCTCCACGGTGAAGGGCACCGTCCCGTCCTGGCCCCAGCCGTCTCCGGCGAGGGTGCAGGTGTCGGCGGAGGCCTGGCTCTTGCGGCAGCCAGCGGCGGCCGTGGCGAGCAGGGCAATGCAGAGCAGGGTGCGAGGAGGGCAAGGGCGCATGCGCCTCCATATGCTCGCCCCGAGAGCCCGGCGCCATCCCACCGCGGGCCAACCTCTATGGCGTGGTGGTGCCCTACAGCCGCCAGTTGCTAAGGCTACCGTCCAACGTGCTCGACCCGGACTGAGTGAGGCATCATGAAGTTCTTCTGGCTGCGGGACGTACCGGCTCGGCGGTACTCAGGTTCATACAACGCGGCGAACAAGTGGTGCCTGCCCGGTGTGCACTGCCCACTGTGTGATGCGATCTGGGGTGATGGCTCGGATGCCTATCCCTCCGTGGATCTGTCGCGGTTACCTGAGAGGGACAAGTACTCGGCGAGGTTGGAAGAGGATTACGCCGAGTTCGAGCGGCTGCGCGAGCAGGTGCGCCCGTTGATGCCTCCCGGCGTGCCGCTGTGGCCGGGCACCAGCTTCGGCCCGCTGGTGGGTACAGCTCAAGGTGAGTTCGGCCCGCTGCTCATGTTCTACCCGTGGGATCTGCTGATGACGCACGAGGCCCTGGAGCAGTTGCAAGCCGCGGGCGTGCAGGGGCTGAAGGGGGGCCGTACCGAGCTACGCTTCCGGCGCAAGAACCCGCCCGAGTTGCTGCAGTTGGAACTGCTGCCCCGTGGCCAACTGCATCCGGACTGCCTGCCGAAAGACAGGCCTGCCCCATGCGAGAAGTGTGGCCGCATCGGCTGGAGCCGACCCGACGAGCCAGTATTGGAGGTGGTCTCTCTCCCCCAGGAACTGGACCTGTTCCGGGTGGGGGACTTCACGACGATGGTCGTGGGCAGCGAGCGCTTCGTGGAGGCGGCGAGGCGGCTGGGCTACGAGCAGGACATCGTCTTCCGGGAGCTGCCGCTGCGCTGAGGGGGCAACGAGGTGGAGCCCCGCGCGCGTGCGCCCACTGGCGCGAGGTGAAGGGGGAGGTGCCAGTGGTGGGCAGGCCAGGCCAGTAATCCAGGAAAGGGTGGGAACTGTCCGGGTTTCAGTCCCGGTTGACTGGGACCAGAGTCGCCCGTGTGGGGCACCGCCGGACAGAGTCAGTGCCCGGCTTCACACTTCAGGGCCATGAGCGAGAGCGCGCGTGGCTGGCTGTGGCTGCTGTTGAGCGGTGCCCTGGTGGGGTGCGCGGCGGTGCCGCACACGGAGAGGGCAGAGGAGGCGGGGTGCGAGCCGGAGGCAGCCTCTTTCGAAGAGGTGTGCCAGCAGGAGGGCAGCCTCCTCGCCGTGTGCGCGGGGCGGCAGTGCGCGGCGTACCGGTGCTGGGAGGTGGCCGAGCACCTGCAATTGGGCCAGGTGGTGCACACGCGGGGGCCCATGCGGCCGCCCCAACCCAGTTCTCAGACGAGGGCGGAGGTAGGCACGGCCTGGAGCGGCCCGCAGGGACTGCCGCGGCACGTGCGGCCGGTGCTCCTCATCCCCTGGGGCAACACCTCGCAGCCGCTCCTGCCGCATGGGCGGGTGCTGGAGGGCCAGGAGCAGCCACGCGGCAAGCCCTACGAGAAGCACCACATCTATCCCCAAGCGAAAGAGCTCAAGGAATGGTTCGAGGAGAAAGGCATCAACATCCATGAGTGGACGCTGGCGCTGGAGGTGGAGGAGCACCGGCGCATCCACCGGGGAGCTAACGGCGGGCCTTGGAACGCGGCCTGGCGCCAATACAAGGATGCTAACCTGGGCGCGACGAAGCTGGAGATAGAACTGCACGCGGGCCAACTCATCTACGAATTCAAGTTGTACGGTGTGGTGGTGTCCTACGGGCGGCAACTGCTGCGGCTGCCGTCCAACATGCTCGATGCGGACTGAGCAAGGTGGATATGAAGTTCTACTGGCTGCGGGACGTGCCAGAGCGACGCTACTCGGGCTCGTACGATGCCTCGAACAAGTGGTCCCTTCCTGGGGTGCACTGCCCTGTATGCGATGCCATCTGGTCATATGGAACGGACAGGTACCCCTCGGTGGACCTGTCGCACCTGCCCGATCAGAACAAGTACCGTGCGAGGTTGGAGAAGGACTACGCCGAGTTCGAGCGGCTGCGCGAGCAGGTGCGCCCGCTGCTGCCTGCGCGCATCCCGCTCTGGCCTGGCACCAGGTTCGGTCCATTGGTGGGTACGGCTCAAGGCGAGTTCGGCCCGCTGGTCATGAATTATCCCTGGGATTTGCTGATGCGACGTGAGGCCCTGGAACAGTTGCAGGCCGCGGGCGTGCAAGGGCTGAAGGGGTACCGCACCGAACTGCGCTTCCGGCGCAAGAGCCCGCCGGAACTGCTGCAGTTGGAACTGCTGCCCCGGGGACACCTGCATCCGGACTGCTTGCCAGCCGACAGGCCAACTCCATGCGTCAGATGTGGCCGCAGCGGCTTGCGTCTGCCTGAGGAGCCAGTACTGATTGAGGACTCATTACCTCATGAACTGGATTTGTTCCGCGTGGAAGACTACCTGACGATGATCGTGGGCAGCGAGCGGTTGGTGGAGGCGGCCAGGCGGCTGGGCTACGAGCAGGACATCGTCTTCCGGGAGCTGCCGCTGCGCTGAGGGGCAACGAGGTGGAGCCCCGCGCGCGTGCGCCCACTGGCGCGAGGTGAAGGGGGAGGTGCCAGTGGTGGGCACGCCAGGTCAGTAATCCAGGAAAGGGTGGGAACTGTCCGGGTTTCAGTCCCGGTTGACCGGGACCAGAGTCGCCCGTATGGGGCACCGCCGGACAGAGTCAGTGCCTGGCTTCACACTTCAGGGCCATGAGCGAGAGCGCGCGTGGCTGGCTGTGGCTGCTGTTGAGCGGTGCCCTGGTGGGGTGCGCGGCGGTGCCGCACACGGAGAGGGCAGAGGAGGCGGGGTGCGAGCCGGAGGCAGCCTCCTTCGAAGAGGTGTGCCAGCAGGAGGGCAGCCTCCTCGCCGTGTGCGCGGGGCGGCAGTGCGCGGCGTACCGGTGCAGGGAGGTGGCCGAGCACCTGCAATTGGGCCA
>DATHBR010000015.1:0-20118 GCA_035296065.1 Myxococcaceae bacterium
TGCGCGCTTCGCCCGTGAGGCGGAGGTGCTGTCGAGGCTGAGCCACCCGAGCATTCCGCGCCTGTTGGACCATGGCGAGGTGAGGCCGGCATCCGGAGCCGATTACCCCTTCATCGTGATGGAGTGGGTGGAGGGCCCGCCCCTGTATGAGTGGGCCGAGCAGCAGGCGCGTTCAACCGGCGAGGTGTGCCGGGTGCTGTCGCAGCTGGCGCGAGCCCTGGAGGCGGTACATGGGGCGGGAGCGGTGCACCGGGACGTCAAGGGAGACAACGTGTTGGTCCGGCTGTCGGACAAGCGCGCGGTGCTCATGGACTTCGGCTCGTGCCACTTCGAGGGAGCCGCTCGGCTGACGTGGCAATCATTGCCACCCGTCACCCCGGCGTATCTGTCGCCCCAAGCGGGGCTGTTCCACGTCCGCTCCCTCCACCATCCCGACAGTTATTACCCGCCCTCGCCAGCGGATGACCTGTATGCGTTGGGGGTAACGGCTTATCGGCTGGTGATGGGCCAGTACCCACCGCCGCTGGATGCGCGGCAGGACGAGCAAGGCGCCTGGCGGGTGACGAGCCCCGACGTCAGGCCACTGCTGGAGAGCAACTCCCGGATCGAGCCGCGCCTGCGGGAGGTGATTTCGCGCCTGCTCTCGGACGCTCCGGAGGCACGGGGCACGGCGAGGCAGGTAGCTGAGGCGCTGGAGGCTCTGGTGGGAGGGGATGAGCGCCCTGAGCGGTCCAAGCCGGTGGAGGGTGCACAGACCCGGAAGTTATGGCTCACCCTGGCGGCAGCGGGAGCCGGCGCGGTGCTGCTGTGGAACCCTCAACCGGCGCCCAACCCGCCCGGACAGGAGTCCGCGAGTGCGCAGCGGGCTTCATACGCCCGAGACGCGGGACCGGCCGCAGTGGGAGACACCTCTCCCACTGAGCCGCCTGCGTCCACCGAGCCGCCGACAGAGAAGAAGCCCATTGCCCAGGAGCCCCTTCCCGAGCCTCGTCCAGGGCAGGCACGGCCAGACAAGAGCGGCCAGTGTCCGGGTCGCAAGCAGGTGGCCATCAACGGAGGCTGCTGGGTGGAGTTGTTGCAGATGAATGCCGAGGAGTGCTCGGAGAACGGCTACGTGCCATTCAAGGGCAAGTGCTTTGGCCCTGCGCACGCGCCGCCCAAGAAGCCGCAGCCCACCTCGAACCCACCGGAAGCGCGATGAGTGTAGGGAGAGGGCGGCCATTCATGCAGTGTTCGGAAGTCCGGAGCATTGCCAACGCGGCGGACCTCTCGCTGGCGTCATCGAGGCCAATGATGAAGCGCATTTCCGTGGTGCTTACTTGCTGGATGGCGGGGTGGGCTGTGCTCGTGGCCTGCGCGGCTTCGCCCGAGCCACACCGGCTGTACAGCGCGCGCCCATCTGGGAGGCCCCCAGGATGGGCCCACGGTGAAGGTCGATCCGGCCTACCACCAGCTCATCACCAACGCCTTCCGCGATGAGTATGCATACGGCCAGCGATTCCCCGATCCTGATGTGCAATCAAGGATTATGCAGAAGGTGTACTCGAACTACCCTCTGCCTGGAGTGCACTTCTGATCATGCGTGAACTCCTTGAACTTCGCCTGTCGGCGGAAGAAGCCGCGCTATACGTTCCCGGGTATGCCAACAAGGGCCTGGATCCGCTCGATACGGTCAGGCTGCACCTAGACGCCCATGACCCGCTGGTGGAAAAGCTACGGGCTGTTGAAGCCGGCTACTGGGCGCGGGGAACCACCTTGTTCACCATGTGCGAGGTGAGCAACCACTACACCCCGAAAGAGCTTCAGGCCGCGGAGCGCCTCAAGGTCGAGTTCTGGCCTTTCTTCATGCCCTCCGGTGAGGAGTGCGGCACCCGCTATGACGACGCTCGCGCCTGCGCGCTGTGCGGCGCGGGCGCCCCCCAACTCGGTGAGCTGCGCCTGAACGTTGGCCGCATCCCCAAGAGCCGGGATCTGGCCTGCACTCCCGGGGCTGAGTTCATTGTCTCCTCGCGCCTGGCCAAGGCCATGCGGGCCCGCCGCATCACTGGCTTCCAGCTGCGCCCGGTGCTCAGCAAGGGTGGCAGACCCACCGACGCCTGGCATCAGCTCCTCATCCCCTCGGCTACGGTGGAGGCCTCCCCGCCCACCCTTTTCGGTGGCAGCTACCTGACCCCCGAGCCCGATGAGGCCCGCTGCCCCCAGGGCCATGTCCTGGGGCGGCGGTTGCTCTCCCCACTGCATATTGCGCGCTCCAGCCTCCAGCCTCTGGACTGGCAGGCCCTGCGCGGGCGGCTCGGCTCGCGCCAGGGGCTGTTCCGTCCCTACCCCCTCTTCATCATCTCCCAGCGCCTCTACCGCCTGCTCAAGGAGCTCAAGGTGCGAAACCTCAACGAGGAAGTGGCCCACGTGGGCTGAGCACCCTGGCGCTCACTCTCCATCCTTCAGGCGCACGCGCAGCACCGCCCCGAGCACTTCGGCTGTCTCGGACGGCACGCGGGCCAGGTGCGTATAGAGCGTCTCCTCGATGCGGGAGAGCAGCTCGGGCGCCGCCCCGGACTCGCGCAGGCCCGCGAGCACCGTGTAGGCCGCCGCGCCCAACGGCCCGGTGAAGCCGCGCGACTCTTCCCAGAACTCCTCGAAGCAGGGCACCGCCTCTCCCGAGGAGACCCGGGCCAGCCTTCCCAGGGCACACTCCCAATAGGCCCGGTGCGCCTCCAGCGACTCGCGGCTCGCGAAGGGCCCCTGGAGAACCTCCAGGCGCGTGCCTCCCTCGACGGGACGAAGGGTGATCGACGCGCGGGTCGTCTCCCGGCCGAGGTTGCCGCCCTCCCAGGCCATCTCCAGCTCCAGGCGCTCGCCGGGCTCGACGGCGAGGATGCTGCCGGTCTGCGCGAACGCAGCCCCCTGGGCGTCGATCAGGTTCACCCGGAACGGCTCACCCGGCGCCACCTCGCCGCTGCCGCTGGTGCGGTGACAGCCGGGCGGGGCACCGTACCAACGCCGCACCTGAAAGGGGTCCGCGAAGGCCTCGAAGATCCGTTCCACGGGCTGAGCCACGAACAGTTCCACCGTCAGCCCGCTCATCCCAGCGCTCCTGTCCGGTTGCGGATCTCCAGGCGGGGCACCCCCGCCCGCAGGTGCTCCGGCACGCGGTACTGCTCGACCACCAGGCTGATGCGCGCGGCCGAGAGCGCTGGGGCGCCGGCCTCCACCGAGGCCACCTCGTGCACCATGTCTCCCCGGAACGTCACCAGCGAGCGCGCCATGGGAGCCAGCGCCGCCACCTGCTTGCCGCGATGGTGCAGCCGCAGCTCCCCGCCCGAGAGCTGCTCCGGCACCTGCACGTAGAGCACGCTCACCGCGAGCGGATTGCCGATGCCCGCCCCGCAGTACTCCAGGCTCTGGTCGATGTGGGGGGCCACCCCGCGCCCGTTCTGGATCAGCAGCGGGTTGAGCAGGAACGCGTCACAGGCCGGCACCAGGGCCGCCTCGAGGCAGGGCGCGAAGGCGGGAAAGTGGGCCTCCACTTCGGAGAGCGCCTCCCGCCGGAAGGTGACGGAGAAGCCGTACGTGCCGGTGAACTGGCTCGACAGGTGGTTCTCCCCCAGCAGCCGGGAGCCCAGAATGGCTTCCCGGATGGCGTCGATCTGCTCGGCGGGCAGGGCCTCGGGCTTGCGGTGGACGAAGGTCTGCAGACGGAAGACCCCACCCCAGGGCGGCTGAAAGCTCATGAGGAGATTCTACCCTGCCAGCCCGGGGCCAGCACCGCCCCGCTTGCCGCCTACCGGGGGCCGTCCGGCTCGATGTTGCTGCGGATCATGTCCTGATCCCACACGGTGAGGTAGGGCGTGCCCGGCCGCCTCACGAAGTCACCACCGCTCGCCCAGGGATCGACGTAGTAGTTCTGGCCGCCGGAGACATTGCCCAGCCGGTCCGCCGTGCCGCCCACGTTGACGACGACCCAGCTGTGGCTCTCGCTGCTCTCCACGCCGGCGCGCACGCCCGGGATGTTCGCACGGTTGATCCGGTCGGCGACGAACGGGGCCTGATCCTCGCACTTCCACCACTTGTCCCTCACGCCGGCCATGTCCCGGATGTTGTCGACGACGTTGCCAGCCCATGCGCTCGCCTCGCCAGCACCCGAGTAGAACCGGTTGCCGTTCCTGTTCATGTCGTTGACGGCGTCCCGGGCGATCATCCCCACCTCGACCGTGGGAGGAGGGCGCGAGTTGGACGCGATGAGCTGGGGGCCCTGCGTCTTGCTGCCGCTGGTGAAGGAGTCCACCGGCTTGCTGCTCGCCGGGGTGGCCTTGCTGGTGGGGGCGCTCTGGACAGCCGACGCCGTGACACTCCGGGTGCTGGGAGGGGGCGCTTTGACAGACACGCCAGGGCCTGCTTTGGAGACGGACATGGGATAAAACCTCTCAGGTCGAGAACCGGCTCGCGAGCCGGTGATTTGATCAAATTCTCGCTCTCCGAATTTCTGAAGTTGCGCACCTTTGAATTCAATCATCCACAGAGGGCCGCGAGGCCAAAAAGGCGGACCTCTGGGTAGAGGGACGCACAGGGGAAAATCCGGTTGCATTCTTTTTTTAATCGAGGGGCGCTCAATCGCTATCGGGGGCTGTGGCTGGGCCTGGGCCTGGCGGTGCTGGGAGGCGTGGCGTGGTGGGCCCTCGTCTCCTGGCCGGAGGCCCCTGCACCCGGAGCGCAGGCGCGGCAGGGCACGGATGCCCGGTCCGCCGCGGTGCTCCAGGCATTGCTCCAGGCGCCGAGGCCTGACAGTGCCCCGAAGCCCACCGGCCTCACCATTCAAGGCACGGTGCTGGGGCCCAGGGGACTGGTCGCTGGCGCCCGTGTGCTGGCCACCCTGGCGGTGGAAGGGGAGACGCTCTCCACGCTGCCGGAGCTGGTGGAAGAGCGGCGCGGAGAGGCGCTCACGCTGGCCGAGGCGGTGACGGCGGAGGATGGCTCGTTCGTGCTCTCGGGCCTGGAGCCAGGCTCGTACGCGCTGTGGGTCGAGAGCGTGGAGGGCGCTGGCTTCCAGGACGGCGTGGGCGCGGGCTCCAGCTCCGTGGTGCTGCGCATGGGGGCAGGGGTTCGCCTGTCCGGCACCGTGACGATGCCCACGGCCGCTACGAGCTGGGGCCGCTGCCCGGTGGCTTGATGGTCCTCGTCCTCCGAAGAGAGGGCATGCTGCCCGCGGTCCAGCAGAGGTCGATGCTCAACGCCGTGGTGAAGATGGACTTCGTGCTGTCCCGGCCCCGGCGCCTGACCGGGCGCGTGCTGCGCTCGAAGGTGCCGGGGCCAGGAGCCGCGGTCCAGGCCGCGGGCATCTTCGACACGGACCTGGGCACGGCGATCACGGATGCCCAGGGGCGCTACATCTTCGAGGCACTGCCTGCCTTCGATGTCTGGCTCACCGCCCAGCACGGGGCCAGCGCGGCCGGTGAATGGCCAGGAGAAGCGGCGCGAGGACGGCGAGTTCTCCATCCGCGTGCTCCAGCCGGGCGTGGAGCCCATCAATCTGTCCGCCCCGGGAGGCTATTCCGTGCAGCGCACCGCGCCCGTGTTCCCGGACGGAGAGGTAATCGTGGACCTGGGCAGCATCCTGCTCAGCCCCTGATAAAGACCAACCCCAAGCCAGGGCATGATGATGTTGCCCAATAAGATGCTCCGACTTCTCGCGCTGCGAGGCCTCTCTGATGGAACGATGGGATCCACTTCACGGCCGGACTCGCCAGGTGGGAGGGTGGCGTGTGAAAGCCTGGCTGGGCCAGGGAGGCAACGGCGCGGTGTACCGGGTCGAGCGCGCGGGCTGGAGGCGCTCGGAGGCCGGAGCGCTGAAGGTGTCCCAGCGGCGGTGGAACTGGCGGATGGAAAGGGAGGTGGAGCTGCTGTCGCGGCTGAGCCACCCGAGCATCCCGCGGCTGCTGGACCGCGGCGGGCCGTGGCGGGCTTCGGGCGAGGAGCACCCCTACTTCGTCATGGAGTATGTGCACGGGGTGCCGCTGTATGCCTGGGCCGAGCAGCAGGCGCCCTCGGGGAAGCAGGTGTGCCGGGTGCTGGCGCAGGTGGCCCGGGCGCTCGAGGCGGTGCACGCGGTGGGAGCGGTGCACCGGGACGTGAAGGGGGACAACATCCTGGTCCGGTCGTTGGACGGACGCGGGATGCTCACCGACTTTGGCTCGTGCCACTTTCCGGGAGCCGCCCGGCTGACGTGGGGGTCGCTGCCGCCGGTGACGCCGGAGTACCTCTCACCGCAGGCGGTGCGGTTCTACTGCCGCTCGCCGCAACACCCCGACGACTATTACCCGCCCTCGCCGGCGGATGATCTGTATGCGCTGGGAGTGATGGCCTATCGGCTGGTGATGGGCCAGTACCCCGCGCGAGGGGAGGCGAGGCAGGACGCGCTGAAGCGCAACCCCCGTGTCGAGCCGCCGCTGCGGGAGGTGATTGCGCGGCTGCTGTCGGAAGCGCCGGAGGCGCGAGGCACGGCGGCGGGTGTGGCCCAGGCGCTGGAGGCGGCGGCGGGCGAGGAAGAGCGCCCCGAGCGGCCCCTGTCTCCCAAGCGCACCGGGAGCTGGAAGCGGTGGGTGGCCGTGGCGGCGGCGGGAGCGTGCGCGGTATCGCCGTGGCTCCCGCGGCAGACGTCAGCGCCCCAACGGGCCCAGGACTCCACGGTGCCCGAGACGGACGAGAGCCCTGTGGCCCAGGCCTTCCCCGCTGGCCCTCGCCCAGGGCAGGCCCGGCCCGACGAGCGAGGGCGGTGTCCGGGGCCTCGGCAGGTGGCGGTGAACGGAGGCTGCTGGTTCGAGTTCACCTCGATGAGCCCCGAGGAGTGTACGAAGAGCGGGAACGTGCTCGTCCAGGGCAAGTGCTATGTGCCCGTCGCGGTGCCGCCTCAGAAGGCTCCGCCCACCTCGAGCCCAGCGGAAGCCCGGTGAACGGCTCGGCCCGGATTGCCTGAAAGGACGTAGCCATGCATTCCCGAACTTGCAGCGCGCTCTGGCTCCTGCTGCTGCTCTTGGCGTGCGCGACGACGGAGCCGAGCCTGAATGAGGCGACGGTCCCGAATCCCAGAGTCGCCAATCTTCAGCGTGCGGCGCAGTACCCCTGGACGGATGACGGGCGTTGCGTGGTGCGAGAAGCCTCCGGCGAATGGCCTGACCTGGCGGAGAGGTGTTTTCACGCGCTTGATCACGACAAGGTCAGGTTTCGCGATGTCAATGGACGATGCGCTGTCGCCTCCGCGGGGGCGGCTGCCGCGGCTGTGGGTGTGGGACTCTGCGTCTTCGCGGCACCGGAGATCATCGTTGGAGCGGTGATCATCACTGGCGTCGTGGTCGTGGCTGCCGCCCTCAAAGAGGAGCTGGAAACATATGAGCGAAGGGCCTCATGTGAGCGCGCTGAGCAGGAGTCCACGGCGCATCGAAAGCCGAAGCCCAAGGGTAAGCCTGCTCCTGAAGAGAACATAGAGCCATTCATTCCGCCGATTCCTACCCCGGGGGAGAAAGAAGACTGGAACGAGGGGTGTCGCGATCATTACGTCCGCTGTAAGCACTCACCAGAGAGTGAACGGTGGGGACGCAAGTTCAGCGAGAGCCAGTGCCAGGCATGTTGGGACCTGTGCCGCCGCACCGGACAGTGGCCGGACGAGGCTAACGGCAAGCCATGCCCGGGAGCGTGACGATGGGGCTTACGCGCAAGGAGTGGTGGCAGAGCATCGCGCAGCGGCGAGAGCAGCTTTTCTTGAGGCTCATCGAAGCCAAAGCCCCCTATCAGGATTACAAGCGCGCTGTGTTGGAACAGGAGAAAGAACTCCTGCGCGAGGCGCGGACGCCCGCCGAACGTCGACACCTTCAGCAGATCACCGCGAAGGAGGTGCTAACCGAGGCGTACATGTCCCGCGCTCCGTGGGAGGAGTTCGGTCCGCTGCTGCGCCGCTGCAAGCGACTCGGATTTGCGGACCTTGGGGATCACGTCCATGTGGCGTGTCTCTTCGTCCAGGCGTTGCCACGCTTCCCCAAGCAGGCCCGGCAGGCATTCACCATGTTGTCCGAGGTGGAGAGGTTGCTGGGGCGCGTCGGCAAGGGTCATTACCTACGTCGCGAAGGGACAAAGAGCGTCGCGCACGCGCGGGCGGTAGCAGCGTCAGCCGGCATCACAGAGGGGGGGCGGCGTGGCCGTCGCAGTCCCTGATCAGACCCCTGCGCGCAGGGTGCCACCCGTAACCCCGGGTTTTTCCTGGCGGTGAAGGAGACCTGACGGGTCGGCGCGAGACGGATTGACGGTTTGCTGTACCTGTGTTCAGTCTACGGGTGCCCGTCATGGCTCCGCAAATCGCCCTTGATTTCCACGCCGCTCAGGCGGCGCATCCCTCGCTGATGCCGTTCCACCCCGTGGTGCGGCGCTGGTTCGCCGAGCGGCTGGGCGAACCCTCGCGGCCTCAAGTGGAAGGCTGGCCGCTCATTCAGGCCGGGCACGACGTGCTCATCGCCGCCCCCACCGGCAGCGGCAAGACGCTCACCGCCTTCCTGGCCGCCCTGGACGGGCTGTTCCGCCAGGCGCTGGACGGCACGCTCGAGGATCGCACCCAGGTGCTCTACGTCTCGCCCCTCAAGGCGCTGGGCAATGACGTGCAGAAGAACCTGCTCCAGCCCCTGGAGGAGCTGCTCGTCCGGGCCCGCGCCGAGGGCTTCACTCCGAAGGACCTGCGCGTGCAGGTGCGCACCGGCGACACCTCGGCCTCCGAGCGGGCGCAGATGATCCGCCGCCCGCCGCACATCCTCATCACCACCCCTGAGTCGCTCTACCTCTACCTCACCGCGGACCGGGCCCGCGCCACGCTGCGCGCGGTGCACACCGTCATCGTGGACGAGATTCACGCGCTGGCCCGCGACAAGCGGGGCAGCCACTTCACCCTCTCCATGGAGCGGCTCAAGGCGCTCACCGAGGTGCGCCCCCAGCTCATCGGCCTGTCGGCCACCCAGAAGCCGCTGGACAAGATCGCCGGCTTCCTCACCGGCGCCACACTCGAGGAGTGCAAGCGGGTGGAGGTGGGCCACCAGCGCCCCTGGGAGCTCACCGTCGAGATTCCCGACGCGGAGCTGAGCTCCATCGCCTCGCACGAGATGTGGGGGCAGGTTTACGACCGGCTGATCCACCTGGTGGCGCAGCACCGCACCACGCTCATCTTCGTGAACACGCGGAAGATGTCCGAGCGCGTGGCGCACGATCTCGGCGAGCGGCTGGGGGAGGGCAAGGTCGCCGCGCACCACGGCAGCATGTCGCGCGAGACGCGCCTGGTGGCCGAGGAGAAGCTCAAGTCCGGACAGCTCTCGGTGATGGTGGCCACCGCGTCGCTGGAGCTGGGTATCGACGTGGGCAACGTGGACCTGGTGGTGCAGCTGGGCAGCACCAAGGCCATCTCCGTGCTGCTGCAGCGGGTGGGCCGCGCCGGCCACTATAAAGGAGGCATCTCCAAGGGCCTGCTCATCGCCATGACGCGCGACGAGCTGGTGGAGTGCGTCGCCCTGCTCAAGGCGGTGTACGAGGGCGATCTGGACGCGGTGCGCATCCCCGAGAAGCCCATGGATGTGCTGGCGCAGCAGATCGTCGCCGCGTGCGCCTGCGAGGAGTGGGATGAGCGGGCGCTGTTCGCCCTGATCAAGCGCGCCTACCCGTACCGGGACCTGACGTGGGAGGAGTACCAGGCGGTGGTGGAGACGCTCTCGGAGGGCGTCAGCCTGCGCCGGGGCCGCAGCGGGGTGCACCTGCACCGAGACAGGGTGAACCACCGGCTGAAGGGGCGGCGCGGGGTGCGCATTACGGCGCTGACCAACGGCGGAGCCATTCCGGACACCTTCACCTTCTCCGTCACCGCCGAGCCCGAGGGCAAGGTGGTGGGCACGCTGGACGAGGACTTCGCGGTGGAGTCCTCGCCGGGAGACATCTTCCTGTTGGGCTCCACGGCGTGGCGCATTCAGCGCGTGGTGGGCAGCACCGTGCAGGTGGAGGACGCCAAGGGCGCCCCGCCCACGGTGCCCTTCTGGCGCGGCGAGGCGCCGGGCCGCACCGACGAGCTGTCGCTGCAGGTGGGCAAGCTGCGCGAGGAGCTGCTCGAGCTGCCGGATCCGGCCGGCTTCCTCGCGAAGGAGCTGCGGGTGCCGCCGCCCGCGGTGGACGCGCTGCTGGGCTACCTGCGGCTGGGGCACAAGATGCTGGGCGTGGTGCCCAGCCACAACACGGTGGTTGCAGAGCGCTTCTTCGACGAGGCGGGCGGGATGCAGCTCATCATCCACGCCCCGTTTGGCAGCCGCATCAACCGCGCGTGGGGCATGGCGCTGCGCAAGCGCTTCTGCCGCACCTTCGACTTCGAGCTGCAGGCGGCCGCCACCGAGGACGGCGTGCTGCTGTCGCTGGGAGATCAGCACTCGTTCCCGCTCGCGGACATCTTCGACTTCGTCCAGCCGGACAACGCCGAGGAGGTGCTGGTGCAGGCGGTGCTCCAGGCGCCGCTGTTCGGCACGCGCTTCAGGTGGAACGCCACGCGGGCCCTGGCGCTCAACCGCTTCTCGGGCGGCAAGCGCGTGGCGCCCAACCTCCAGCGCGCCCGGAGCGAGGACCTGCTGGCCTCGGTGTTCCCCGCGCAGGTGGGCTGCCAGGACAACCACGGGGGCGGCGACATCGAGCTGCCGGACCACCCGCTGGTGAAGCAGACGATGGAGGACTGTCTGCGCGAGGCGATGGACGTGGACGGCCTGCGCCAGGTGCTGCGCCGCATCAAGGACGGCAGCATCAAGCTGGAGGCGAGGGATGTGCCCGAGCCCAGCGTCTTCGCGCACCAGATGATCAACAGCATGCCGTACACCTTCCTGGACGACGCGCCAGCGGAGGAGCGGCGGGTGCGCAACGTGGCGCTGCGCCGCTCGATGCCCGCCGAGGACGCGGCGGTGTTCGGCTCGCTGGACGGCTCGGCCATCGCCCAGGTGGTGGAGGACGCCGCTCCGCCCATGCGCGACGCGGACGAGCTGCACGACGCGCTCTTGCAGCTGGTGCTGCTGCGCTCCTCCGAGGTGCCGCGAGGCCTGGAGGTGCCGCTGTTCCAGCAGGGGCGGGTGGCGTGGCTGGAGCGGCCCGCGGGGCGCTTCCTGGTGCCGGCCGAGCGGGGCAGCGCCGTGCGGGCGCTCTTCCCGGAGCTGGTGACGCAGCCGCCGCTGCCGGTGCTGGACGGGGACCGGCCCATGGAGCGCGAGGCGGCGGTGCTCCAGGTGGTGCGTGGGTACATGGAGATGCTGGGGCCCACCACGGCCGCGGAGCTCGCGCGGCGGGTGCAGCTGGACGAGTCCGAGGTGAACTTCGCCCTGCACCAGCTGGAGAGCACGGGCAACATCCTGCGCGGGCAGTTCCGCCCTCCGCTCACGCCCCGCTCGCCGGATTCGCCGCCCCCTCCGCTCGAGTGGTGTGACAGGCGTCTGCTCCAGCGCATTCACCGGCTCACCGTGGGCCGGCTGCGCAAGGAGATCGAACCGCTGAGCGCGCAGGACTTCATGCGCTTTCTCTTCCGGTGGCACCACCTGGAGGAGGTGGACGCGCTGCGCGGCTCCACGGGCCTGCTCAAGGCCGTGTCGCTGCTGCAGGGCTACGAGGCGCCGGCCTCGGCGTGGGAGCGCCACCTGCTGCCCGCGCGCATGAAGGGCTATGTGCCGGATCTGCTGGAGCGGGCCTGCTACGGCGGTGAGGTGGCGTGGGGCCGGCTCACGGTGAAGGATGCGCGGCCGCCGCCGGGGCCTCGCCGGGGCGCGCCGGTGGAGCAGGCCGAGCCCGAGGTGCCTCGCCGGGCGCCGCAGCCCACGCGCAACGCGAGCCTGACGTTCGCGCGCCGGGAGCACCTGGACTGGATGCTGGCCGCCGCGCGCCCCAACGCGGTGCTGTCGGACGGGGGCGTGTGGCTGCCCGCGGACCTGTCCGCCGCGGCCAAGGACGTGGTGGGCGTGCTGGAGCAGCGCGGGGCGTGCTTCTTCAATGATCTGGTGTCCCGCGCGCGAAGGCTTCCGGCCGAGGTGGAGGATGCGCTGTGGGAGCTGGTGGCGCGGGGGCTGGTGACGGCCGACGCGGTGCAGAACCTGCGGGTGCTGCAGAGCCCGGCCCAGCGCCGGCGCCAGAAGCTGCTGCAGCGCGGCGGGCCGGGACGCTGGAGCCTGCTGGTGCCCTCCGAGCCCAAGCCCGCGGACGAGGTGTCCGAGTCCCTGGCCAAGCTGTTCCTCCAGCGCTACGGCATCGTCTGGAGAGACCTGGTGATGCGCGAGGCGCTGGCGCCTTCCTGGCGTGAGATGCTGTACGTGTACCGGCGCATGGAGGCGCGCGGCGAGCTGCGAGGCGGGCGCTTCGTCTCCGGCTTCGTGGGCGAGCAGTTTGCCTTGCCGGAGGCGGTGGACATGGCCCGGGCGGTGCGGCGCCAGGCGCCCTCGGGAGTGCGGGTGCAGCTGTCCGCGGTGGATCCGCTCAACCTCACGGGAGTGGTGACGCCAGGCCCCCGGGTGCCCGCCATGGTGGGCAATCTCGTCACCTGGGTGGACGGAATCCCACAGGGCACGGACTCGCTCGCCGAGGAGGACGACGAGGACACCGAAGCGCCCGAAGGCGAGGCAGCGGCAAGCTGAGGTACAGTTCCCCAGCTAACACAGAGGGGAACCGCTGATGCGCCGTCTGCTCTTGCTGGGGTTGTTGCTGCTCACCGCCTGTCCGGAGGACTCCGGCGTGGATCCGGATCCGCCTCCAACGACGGATCCGAACAACCCCAATCCCACCACTCCGCCCGCCGTGGGCCGGGGCCGCATTCAGGGCCGGGTGACTCCGTTCCAGAACGGCAGCAGCTCCGTCTCCGAGCCGGCCGCCCGCCCGCCGCCGCTGCAGGGCGGCAACGCCAGCCGGCTCTCCCAGGCGCTCTCCCGCGCCATCTCCCAGAAGAAGCTGGGCACCCACCAGGCCGCGCTCGAAGTCTCTCTGCCGGACCTGCCCGTGGTGCGGCCCCCCGCCGGGCCCGCGCCGCTCAAGCGGCTGCCCGCCACCGAGAACACCCTCACCGGTGACGTCATCGTCCGCTTCGAGCAGGCGGGCCTCGGCGCGCAGCAGGCGCTGGAGCGCGTGGCGCTGCCCGGCTACCGCGCGGCGCACAAGGGCTACGCCAGCGAGCACCTGCACCTGGTGGGCTTCGAGGCGCTGGATGGCCACGCGGTGACGGTGGCCGAGACGGCTCAGCTCGTGGAGCAGCTGGCCCTGGTGCCCGGCGTGCGCTTCACCGAGAAGAACCTGCGCATGTACCCGTTCCTGTCTCCCAACGACAAGAACTACTCGGTGCAGTGGCACTACCCCGCCATCAACCTGCCGGCCGCCTGGGATGTGACGACCGGCAGCGCCAGCGTGACGGTGGCCGTCATCGACACGGGCGTCGGCAATCACCCGGACCTCGCCCCCCGCATCGTGGGCGGCTACGACATGATCTCCGACGCGGCCAACGCGGGCGACGGCGGCGGCCGTGACAGCGATCCCACCGACCGGGGCGGCGACGAGCCCAACGGCGGCTCCTCGTGGCACGGCACCCACGTGGCGGGCACCATCGGCGCGGCGACGAACAACACCAGCGGCGTGGCCGGCGTCACCTGGGCCTCGCGCATCGTCCCGGTGCGCGCGCTGGGCAAGTCGGGTGGCACCAGCTTCGACATCGCCGCGGCGATGAACTGGGCCTCGGGCGGCACGGTGACCGGGCTGCCGGCCAACGCCAACCCCGCCAAGGTCATCAACATGAGCCTGGGCGGCGCGGCCCCGCCGCAGCGGGTGTACCAGGACGTCATCGACGCGCGCGTGGCCGCGGGCGCCATCTTCCTCGTCGCCGCGGGCAACGAGAACGTGGACGCCACCAACACCACGCCGTGCAACCAGCAGAACGTCATCTGCGTGGGCTCGACGAACTTCGCCGGCAAGCGCAGCAGCTTCTCCAACTTCGGCGCCCCGGTGGACGTGATGGCCGCGGGCGGCGAGATGCGCGAGGACCTCAACGGCGACAGGTACCCGGACGGCGTGTACTCCACCTCGTTCGATGACAACAACCAGCCGGTCTACGCCCCCAACCAGGGCACCAGCATGGCCACCCCGCACGTGGCCGGCGTGGTGGCGCTGATGGCGGCGGTGAGCCCCGGCCTCACCTCGGCGCAGGCGGAGAACATCCTCAAGACGACCGCCAGCGCCAGCAGCCGGTGCACGCAGGGCTGCGGCGCGGGCCTGGTCAACGCGCAGGCGGCCCTCAAGATGGCGCAGGGCGGCACCACCAACGAGCCCCCGAAGCTGGGCGTGTCCACCCTGCTGCTGTCCTATAGCGGCAGTGGCACGCAGCAGGTGCTGCTGTCCAACCTGGGCGGCGGCTCGCTGCGCGTGGCGGTGACCAAGAGCGGCCCGAGCGCCGCCGCGGTGTCCCTGCCGGCCACCTCGGTGACCATTCCCGCCTTCGCCACCCAGACGCTGGACGTGGTGGTGAACACGGGCGGCCTGGCCAACGGCGAGTACTCGGCCACGCTGGCGCTCACCGGCACCAACGCGGCGGGCGGCACGGCGGCCGGCACCGCCTCGGTGTCGCTGAAGATCGTCGTGGGCGCGCCCGCGGCGAGCCTGGACGCGGTGGTGGCCTTCGCGTGGCAGGACTCGCTGGGTGAGTGGCAGGTGGAGGAGAACACCATCACCCTGGCCCAGCCGAAGTACGCGTACGCGTACTCCGTCGATATGCCGCCGCAGACGGCGTACTACGCGCTGGCGACGATCGACGACGACCAGGACAACGAGTTCTTCGAGGACGGCGAGCGCGTGGGCTTCTGGCGCACCGTGAGCGACTTCGAGGCCATTCCGCTGGCGGCGCAGCAGATCGTCACCGGCGTCAGCTTCGATCTGGTGCCGCTGGCGCCGGTGGATGACACGCCCACGCTGGTGGTGGGCTCGGCGTGCGCCAGCAACACCGACTGCCCGGACGGCGGCCGGTGCGTGACGGGCTACCCGGGCGGCTACTGCACGCGCGACTGCAACACCCAGGCGTGCCCCTCGGGCTCCAAGTGCTACGTGGTGGATTCCTCCACGGGCGCCCGGGCCTGCATCGCCACCTGCCCCGGCGTGGGGCTGGGCCAGAGCACCTGCCGCTCGAGCTACGTCTGCTACGACGACGAGGCCGGCAGCGGCCAGTGTCTGCCCCGCTGCACCGTGCTCAACGTGTGCGAGGGCACCAGCAGCGCCACCTGCAACACCTCGAACGGCTACTGCCAGTGAGCTGACGCGGTGCGGTAACCGGGGCGTCGGGCGAGAGTCCGGCGCCCCTCTGCGTTCCCAGGCCCGCGGGCCAAGGGGGTAGCTAGGACGGGGGGAGCTCCCTGGTCTATTATTTCTCAAGAGTTACATCGTTCAGTTTTGATTTCAGGGGGACAGTGAAGCGCCTGGCCTGGGAGGCCAGTCGAGCACCTGGTGCGAGGGGAGCCGTCCATGGGTATGGGTTTCGAGCAGGCTGAGCGGGCATCCAACACGAGGCCATACCCCCTTCCCTCCAATGAGCAGGCCCGGCTGAAAGCCCTGTACAGCTACGAGGTGCTGGATACGGAGCCCGAGCCCACCTTCGATGGCATTGCGCGCCTGGCGGCGCAGCTGTGTGGCACTCCCATCGGGTTGATCTCGCTGGTGGACGAGGGGCGCCAGTGGTTCAAGTCCTGCTTGGGGTTGGAGGCCCGGCAGACCGGACGCGACGTGGCCTTCTGCGCCCACGCCATCCTCCAGCCCGGGGTGTTCGTCATCTCCGACGCGCTGGCGGATCCGCGCTTCGCCACCAACCCGCTCGTCACCGGCGAGCCCCACGTGCGCTTCTACGCGGGCGCGCCGCTGATCAACCCCGAGGGGTTGATGCTCGGCACGGTGTGTGTGATTGATCGGCTGCCGCGCCAGCTGACGCCCGAGCAGGGGCGCACCCTGGAGACGCTGGCCGAGCAGGTGGTGGCCCAGCTGGAGCTGCGGCGGCTGAACCGCTCGCAGACGCGGCTCATCGACGAGCTGTGCGAGAGCAACGAGCGCTTCGAAGTGATTCTGCGCGCCACCAACGACGTCGTCTGGGACTGGGACCTGGTGACCAACCGGGTGACGTGGAACGAGCGCATCACCGACGTGCTGGGCTATGCGCTGAAGGACGTGGGGCCCACCAGCGACTGGTGGTACGGCGCGATTCACCCCGAGGACCGGGAGCGCGTGGTGCGCGACATCAAGCGCGCCATCGCCGGCAGCGGCGAGCTGTGGTTCGACGAGTACCGGTTCCGGCGCGCCAACGGCACGTACGCGCGGGTGATGGACCGGGGCAGCATCCTGCGCGACACGGCGGGCAAGCCGGTGCGGATGATCGGGGCGCTGGCGGACATGAGCGAGCGCGAGGAGATGCGCACGCGCCTGGCGCTGGCCGACCGCATGGCCTCGGTGGGCACGCTGGCGGCTGGGGTGGCGCATGAGATCAACAACCCGCTGGCCTACGTCATCGCCAACCTGGACTACGCGCGTCAGGAGATGAGCGCCGCCGCTCAGGACGGTGCCGCGAGGAACGAGGAGGTGCCCGAGGCGCTGAAGGAGGCGCGCGAGGGCGCCGAGCGGGTGCGGCTCATCGTCAAGGACCTGAAGATGTTCTCGCGGCCGGACGACGAGCGGATGGAGCTGGTGGACGTGCGCCGCGCCATCGACTCGGCGGCGACGATGGCGTGGAACGAGATTCGCCACCGGGCGCGCCTGGTGAAGGAGTACCAGCCGGTCCCCTCGGTGTACGGCAACGAGGCGCGGCTGGGACAGGTGTTCCTCAACCTGCTGGTGAACGCGGCGCACGCCATTCCCGAGGGCTCCGCGGACCGCAACGAGATTCGCGTCCTCACGCGGCTGGACGCGCAGGGGCGCATCGTCGTCGAGGTGCATGACACCGGTGGAGGTATTCCAGAGGACGTCCGCCCCCGTATCTTCGAGCCATTCTTCACCACCAAGCCGGTGGGCGTGGGCACGGGGCTGGGGCTGTCCATCTGCCACGGCATCGTCCAGAACCTGGGCGGGGTGCTGCGCTTCGAGACGCAGCTGGGCAAGGGCACGATGTTCCAGGTGGTGCTCCACCCGCCGGTGGGGACGCGGCGGCAGCAGGGCGCCGACAAGCCGGTGGTGCGCGCGGGGCGGCGAGGGCGTCTGCTGCTGGTGGACGACGAGCAGATGGTGCTCAACGCCATGAAGCGCACGCTGAGCACCGAGCACGAGGTGAAGGGGTTCAACCGCGCGGCCGCCGCGCTGGAGTGGCTGGCGCAGGGCGAGCCGTGGGATCTCATCCTCTGTGACTTGATGATGCCCGAGATGACGGGCTGGGAGTTCCACGCCGAGCTCGTCAAACGGTGGCCGGAGCGCGCGGGCGACGTCGTCTTCGTCACCGGAGGCGCCTTCACATCAGGGGCGCGCGACTTCCTGGGGCGGGTGGCCAACCCACGGCTGGAGAAGCCGTTTGATCCCCAGGCGCTTCGTCAGTTGGTGGGCTCGCTGCTGCTGCAGGGCTGAGCCCCAGCGCTCACCACGTCCGCCATGTTGCACGTATAGCCATTCCGGGCGGTTTACGAGGTAGGGGCGCGATTCTGCTAGAGGTTTCGCACCGCCCGGCGCGGCTTCGATTCCCGCCGCCTCCGTTTCTGGAAACACCGCGGCCCTCCCCCAGTGAAGGAAGAGGGCGCCACTTCACTCAGGCCCTGGGCTCACGCCACCGGCAGCACCTTGTCCACCAGGCGCACCTCGCGCACCGGGGGCAGCTGCGAGGTGATCGCCTCGGCCAGCCGGAGCATCTGGTCCAGGGGGATGCCCTTGAGGTCCACCACGGCCTTGCCCTTGTGGTTGCGCACCTGCAGCTTGATGAGCGTGCCCTGGGGGAAGCGGCTGGGGCTGGCGCGCTCCGCGCTCTTCAAGCGCTTGAAGGAGTGGGGCCTGGAGCAGGGCGAGGGCTGATCAGCGCGTCGTCGACTCAGGCCGTGAGCGGTCTGTCGGGCCTGGCTGGTAGGCAGGAGACTTCCACCCCTGGAGGTCTCCATGACGCCCGCGCTGTTGCTGCTGCTGCTGGCACAGGCCGAAGGGCTGGGCGCGTCGGCCCAGGCCGCGCCCGCTCCTGCCTCGACCGCGAGGTGGCATTACCTGGTGCGCGCGGAGGCCAGCACGCTGGCCCTGCTGCCGTGGGCAGGCCTGGGGAGGCGGGAGGGCTTCATGCGGGTGGAGCCCACGCTGGTGGTGGAGGGTGGGGAGGAGTTCGGCCTGAACGTGGGCGCCCCGGTGCGGTTGCGGCTGTGGGGTGGAGCGCCTGGCGCGGAGCCTGTGCGGCGGGAGGACTGGGACAGCCTCTCGGACTGGGGGCAGTTGGTACGCGGCCTCAAGTGGGGCTCGGACAACGCGCCCGTGGGCGTGTGGGTGGGCGCGCTGGAGGACTACAGCCTGCTCTCCGGGCACCTGGTGCGCCGCTACTCCAACCGCCTCAATCCCGACTACCACCCGGCGGGCGCCTTCCTCACCAGCACGCTGGGGCCCCTGTACACCGAAGCGTTCGCCTCGGACGTGCTGGGCGCGCGCCTGCTGGGGGCGGAGGCCGCGGTGGACGTGCAGCACCTGCTCTTCGGCCGGCCCACGCGGCGCGGGCGCTACACCCTGGCGCTGTCGGCCGTGCATGACTGGGGCGAGGCTGGGGGAAGGGCACCCGCGCTGACGCTGGCGCACGTGGATGGCACGGCGGTGGTGGTGGTGAGGCCGGGCTTTGAAGCCCACCTGCTGGCCGGCTGGGGCGGACAGCCCGGCAAGGGTGGCGCGTGGGGCGCGGTGGTGGGCATGGGCGCCGATGCGGTGACGCCCACGCTGGACCTGACGCTGCGGCTGGAGGCGCGAAGGCAGCACGGCGGCTTCCGCCAGGGCCTCTTCGGCCCGGACTACGAGCTGGCGCGTTTGCAGGCCGCGGGCCCTTCAGGGCTGCCGGTGGCCGAGGCCCCTTTCCCAGGGGGCTTCTCGCTCTACGGTGAGGCGGTGGTGGGCTGGGACGCGGTGAGGCACAGCGGGTTGCAAGAGCACCTGCGGCTGTCGCTGGGCGCCGAGGTTTTCACCTGGGGCCGGCTGGACGTGGACGGGCGCCTGGCGGTGCAGCTCTTCGGCCGCGACCTGGAGCTGGCCTTGAGCGGGCTGGCGGTGGGTATGGGGCAGCCGGGGGCGCGCTACCTGGGCGCGGCCGAAGTGCGTTGGCGCTTGCTGGCGGGCAGGCTGTACGTGCTGGGCACGGGCGGCACGTGGCTCTACCCGGAGGTGGACGGCACGCTGCGCCCCAGGGCCTTCGCCTCCCTGGGCCTGGGGGTGGACAATGCGCGCTGACGGCCTGCTGTACGGGTGGAGGGGACTGCTGCTGGCCTGCGCGGTGCTGGCCTCCGGCTGCGCCTCGCTGCCGCCTGCGCCGGGCCGGGGAGCCCCCCTGCGCTACACGCCACCTGGAGCCACTGAGCCCGGGGTGGCTGAGCCGCCGCACGCGCTGGCCTCCTCGCGGCCCTCGCTGCCAGAGCCCGAGGAGCCGCAGCGGCTGCACCGGCGCAGGCCCGCGCGCCACACCGTGACGCGGGCGGGCCCTGGCCGCGCGGTGGAAGAGGTGGGGGGCACCAGCGAAGAGACACGCGAGGCCCTCCTGGCCGCCATGGACGAGGTGAGGGGCACCCGCGACGCCCTGGCCGCGACGCTCGCGCAGCTGGCGAGCCGTTCACCGGGCCTGGGCAACCGCGGCTTGAGCGGCAACAACGGCATCTTCCTCCGCCACCTCGATTATGCCTCTCAGCAGCTGCCCTGGATTGACGGCGCGCTCGGCAGCGTCACCGCGCTGGCGGAGGCGGCCTCGGAAGTCGGCGACCCCGACATGCAGCGGGCCCTGCTGCGCATGAGCGGCCCCCGGCTCCAGGCGGCCATGTCCGGCGCCCTGCTGCTGGCCGGGTGGGTGGACTTCCTCCAGCTGGCCGACGGGGTGCTCCGGCAGTGCCCCCCCTGTGGCCTCGAGACGCTCCTCGTGGAGCTGCGCCG
>DATHBR010000016.1:0-621199 GCA_035296065.1 Myxococcaceae bacterium
CATCGTGGGCGCCGGCACCAGTAACCCCAACGGGGGCGGCGGCAATGGCCCGTTCTCCATCGACGTGCGCTCCACCAGTGACGCGGTGAAGTCGCTGTACCAGATCGAGCTCGATCGCCGCGCTCACGACTGCCGCCACGAGGGCGTCGCCGCGGCGTGTGACTGAGCCGCGGGCGTGAGCCGCGCCGCCTACTCCGCGTCTTCGGGATCCGGGTAGGACTCCAGCTCGTCGTCCTCTTCGGCGGGCTCCTCCGGCGCGGCTGCACGCCGGGCGCTCGTGCCGTGCTTCTTGCCCTTCTGCGGCTCCGACTCCGACTCGGGGCCGACCACGTACCACTGGCGGCCCTGCTGCTGGCGCTTGAGGAACCCCTCCTGCTCCATCGCCTCCAGCAGGCGCGCGAACGACGAGAAGCCGTGATCCCGCTCGTCGAAGTCCGGCTCCTTGCGGACGATCGTCTCCTTGATGAGCGAGGGGTTGATGGGGCCCACCGCCGCGCCCAACAGCCGCTTCACCACCGAGCGCGCCACCTCGGGCACCTTCGCCTGGCTGCGCGCCTTGGACGCCTCGCGCTCCCCGTTCTTCTCCGCGTGCCCCTTGCCTCGCGATCCGGAGCGGGTCGGCGCGGCCTCACCGGCGCTCACCGAGTCCCGCGTCTCCTTCTCGCCACGGGCCTGCTTGGGCCGCAGGTAGAGAAACTCGTCACACGCCTTGACGAACAGCGGCGAGGTAGAGCCCTTCACGGCGAGGCCAATCACCGTGCGCCCATTCTCGCGCAGCTTGTACGCCAGCGGGCAGAAGTCACTGTCTCCCGAGCCGATGACGAAGGTGTCGATGTGCTCGCGCGCGTAGCACAGCTCCAGCGCGTCGATCACCAGGCGCATGTCCGCCCCGTTCTTCCCCGCGCGCGTGGAGGGGGGTACGTCGATCAGGTCCACTCCGTGCTCATGGAGCCGGCCCTTGGCCTCCGCGAAGCGGGACCAGTCACAGTAGGCACGGCGGAACACCACCTTGCCCTTCTCCAGCAGCCGGTCGATCGAAGGCTGCAGATCGAAGCCCGAGGCGCTGATGCCTGTGTTGGTGACGAGGTTCTCGAAGTCCAGGAAGAGGGCGATGCGGTGGTCAGTGCGTCCGTTCATACGTACGCCCCACCCTACTCCCTTCCAGGCGCTTCAACCCGCTTTCTGTCGCGAACCGTTCAACCTTTGGTAGAAGCCCGCCGCCACACCAGCCAGGCGGCGGCCCCAATCAGCAGGAATACGCCCCCCGACAGCGCCGCGAGCACCCCGGGATCGCTCCACCCCCAGCCCCCGAAGCGCTGCGGATCGATGGTGAGGGGCACCTTCATCGTGGACATCACCTGCGCGGCGATGTCGCGCGCCGTCTGCAGGTCCTTCTGATTGCAGTTGAAGGAGACCAGGTCCACCGAGTCACGTGAGGGCACCAGGAACGCCACCCCGCTGGCCACGTTGGCCTGGGGATCCCCTTCCGGCAGGTCCGTCGTGTACTCCCACTGCACCACGGGCATGTCGTTGAGCCGCACCAGGGCATAGGGCTTCTTGCCGGCGTTGACGATGCGCGGCCTGACTTTGAAGTCCTCGGCCAGCCGGTCCATCATCGCCTCCACGAAGCCCTCGATCTGCGCGCCGGACAGCTGGCCAATCCCGGGCCGCGACACGCTCGACACGGTGAGCATCACGTGCGTCTCGCCCCACCGCAGCACCGCCAGCATGTGCAGGCTCTTGTCCTTCTGCGGCGCCGTCTTCGCGTCCGCCCGGGGAATGCCCTGGCAGGCCTCCGGCTCGTAGAGCGCGTCGGGCAGCACCACGCACCCCTCCACGCCCTTCACGCGCGGATCCAACGCCAGCCCCGTGTTCGGATTCACCACCGGGGGCTCGGCCAGGGCCGGAACCGCCAGGAGCACCACCAGGAGCCGCGCGAAGGACCTACCCGATACCCACGGACGCATGGATCCACCATAGTAGACCTTGGCTCAAGCTCATGCGTTGAACCGGTCGTCCGCCCTCAGATCCGGAGAAAACCGCCGTGTACGCTCCCCAACGCCTCGTGTTGCTCGCTGCCCTGCTGGTGCCGGTGCTGGCCTCGGCCCAGGGCATGCTGCTGCCCACCCAGCCCAACGCGCGGCCCCTGGCCATCAAGAGCCAGCGGGTGAGCGTGGAGATCCAGGACGGCACCTCCCTCACCCGCGTGGAGCAGGTGTTCCAGAATGACGGGCCGCAGCAGCTCGAGGCCCACTACATCTTCCCCCTGCCCAAGGGCGCGGCGCTGTCCGAGTTCTACCTGTGGATCAACGGCAAGAAGACCAAGGCGGAGCTGCTCGAGAAGGAGAAGGCCACCACCATCTACGAGGGCATCGTCCGGCGGCTGGCGGACCCCGGGCTGCTCGAGTACATCGACACGGACGTGTTCCGCGTGCGTGTCTTCCCGGTGCCCGCGCGCGGCGAGCAGAAGGTGGAGCTGGCCTTCAGTCAGGTGCTCAACTACCAGAGCGGCCTGTACCACTACCACTACCCACTGGGCGCCACCGCCAGGGCCCAGCCCAGTGACGGGCGCCAGGTGGGCGGCACCGCCCGCAACGACTTCACCTTCAGCGCCCGGGTGCGCTCCAAGCAGCCGCTGCGCAGCATCTACTCGCCCACCCACCAGATGGGCGTGTCCCGCCGCGACGACAACAACGCGGTGGTGGGCATGGAGCAGGTGGGCGGCGCGGACCTCTCCCGGGATCTGGACCTGTACTTCTCCGTCTCGGACAAGGCGGTGGGGCTGTCGCTGCTCACCTACCGCCAGGGCGACGAGCCCGGCTACTTCGTGGCGCTCATTGCCCCCAAGTCCCAGGTGAAGTCCGATGAGATCTCCGCCAAGCGCGTCACCTTCGTCATCGACACCTCGGGCTCCATGCAGGGCGAGCGCATGAAGATCGCCCGCGACGCGCTCAAGTACTGCGTCACCCGGCTCAACCCCCAGGACACCTTCAACGTCGTGCGCTTCTCCACCGACGTGGAGCCGCTGTTCCCCGCCCTGCGCCCGGCCAGCAAGGAGAACATCGACAAGGCGGTGTCCTTCGTCGCCCAGCTCGAGGCCATGGGTGGCACCGCCATCGACGAGGCCCTGCTGCGCGGCCTGCAGGACAACGACGGAGACTCGCCCAACCCCCACCTGCTGATGTTCATCACCGATGGCCAGCCCACCATTGGCGAGACGGACGAGGCCGCCATCGCCCAGAACGCCAAGAAGGGCCGCAAGGCGAAGACGCGCCTGTTCACCTTCGGCGTGGGAGACGAGCTCAACGCCCGGCTGCTGGACCGCCTGGCCGAGGAGGGCAACGGCAGCTCGGACTTCGTGCGCGACGGCAAGGACTTCGAGACGAAGATCTCCGCCTTCTACGACAAGGTGAGCTACCCGGTGCTGGCGGACCTGGCGCTCGACATGTCCTCGATCGACGCGTACGACTTGTACCCGCGCAAGCTGCCGGACCTGTTCAAGGGCTCGCAGCTGGTGGTGATGGGGCGCTACCGCAAGCCCGGAGACGCCAAGGTGGTGCTCACCGGCTACGTGAATGGCGAGAAGCGCGCTTTCGATTACGGCACCACGGCGCCGCGGGTGGACACCACGGACGACTTCATTCCGCGGCTGTGGGCCATCCGCAAGGTGGGCTTCCTGCTGGAGGAGACCCGGCTCAGGGGCGAGAAGCCCGAATTGCGCGACGAGGTGCTGGCGCTGGGCAAGAAGTTCGGCATCGTCACCCCGTACACCAGCTTCCTGGTGGTGGAGGATGAGCCGGTGGTGAGCAACCGCCCGCCCCCGCCGCGCCCGGTGGATCCGTGGCACGGACAGCCTCCGGCGGCCATGGAGCGGGCGCCCTCCGGCGCCCCGGCGGAGATGGAGGCCGACGACGACAGCTTCGACGCCCTGTTCGGGTCGCGCCGACAAGCCCCCTCGAAGAGCGCTGGCGGCCGTGCCACGGCGTCGCCCGCGCCCATGGCGGCCCCGCCGCCTCCGGCCGACTCCATGGCCCAGGCCGAGGGCAAGAGCGGCGTGGCCGTGTCCCGGGCCACCAAGAAGATGAAGGAGCAGGAGCGCGGGCCCTCGGGCAACGAGCCGGTGCGGGTGGCGGCCGGCCGCACCTTCATCTTCCGGGATGGGGGCTGGATCGACTCGGAGGGGCTCACCAACCCGGGCAAGCAGCTGAAGGTGAAGTTCCTCTCCAAGGCTTACTTCGCTCTGCTGCAGGTGAAGCCCGAGCTGAAGGCGGCCTTCGCCCTGGGAGACCGGGTGCTGGTGATGGTGGGCCCGGGCAAGAGCATCGTCGTGGGCCCCGAAGGCGAGGAGAGCGCGGACAAGATCCAGTCCTTCCTGAAGTAATGCGTCCAGGGACGAACAGGGACCGGGGAATCGCCCCGGTCCCTACCAGGCCGGTCGTGCGGAAAACCTCCGACCCGTGGCAAAGTTGCGCTACAGGGGGAACCCGGTTCGACCCACCCCGGGAGGACGCCAGATGGCGGAGAAGCGGCAGCACCGGCGATACAGGAAGCGCTACACGGTCCGATTCGGCACGGATGACCTGTCGAAGTCCGGCTTCACCGGTGACATCTCCAAGGGCGGCGCCTTCATCGTCTCGGCGAACCTGGTGCCGCTGGACACGCGCATTCACCTGCAGGTGCAGCTGGACCATAAGAACTTCGTGTTCTTCGAGGGGATCGTGCAGCGGCACCGGCGGGTGCCTCCGGAGCTGCGGCAGGTAGAGCCGGGCGGCTTCGGGGTGCGCTTCCTGTACCCGGGCGAGGTGATCGCCGACATGGTGAGCAAGAACATGCCCACCTTCGAGCTGCACTTCTCCACGGCCGAGGCGCTGCGCGGCGCGTACGAGCGCGAGCTGCGCATGGGTGGCACCTTCATCGTGACGGACAAGACGCTGCGCACGCAGGACAAGGTGTTGATCTGCCTGTGCATCGACTACGCGGGCGCCCTGGTGGAGCAGGAGGCCACGGTGGTGCACATCACCCTGCCGCAGGGCAACAACCGCGCGGGCGTCTCGGTGATGTTCGTGGACAAGAAGGATCTGGAAGAGAAGCTCCAGCCCTACCTCACGTCGACGGCCCCCCCGGCTCCGACGCCCAAGTAATGAAACAATTCCGTTTCATCCACGCCTCCGACGCTTTATCGTGGTTATCAGTTTATTCCCGATAACCGTACGAATCAGGAGGACGTAGGCCATGGCGCGCAAACTCCAGCAGTGGGTACTCGGGGTGTTGTTGTTGGTCTGGCTGGCTCCCGGTGCCGCGCTCGCGCAGTACGGCGATTACTATTGGCAGTGGGACAACTTCGCCAACGGCTTCTCGGTGGGCTCCTCCGGGTCCAGGTGGTTCTACTTTGGAGCCGGGTCCTTCGTGGGCAACAACGGCCACACCTCGACCTTCAACGGCGGGATGAACGTCTGGGCGCCGGGCTCCAACCCGCATACGGGCATGCCGGCCTTCACCTCCACGGTGGCGCCCGAGCACATCAGCGGCCTGCCGGGGGGGTTGGATCACGTCAAGTGGCTGGCCTACATGAACCACTCCTCGTCGTGGGGCTACCCGGGCTTCGACGCGCAGTGGAACCACGAGCTGTCGTGCTCCACGACGATGAACGGCGCCTCGTACGGCAACGAGTACCACCCCTTCGGCGGACACGTGGCCAACCCCCAGAGCGATGTGCGCCTGGCCACGTTCGCGATGAACACGGTCGACTTCCAGAGCTACATGGTCTTCGACTTCATGTTCACCAACGGGATGGTCTACGCCATCTACGAGCGGCTGCCCTTCGGGCGCACGGCGACGAACAACTACGCGGCGTTCACCTATGCCATCCCGGTGAAGACGCGCTCGCCGTGGACCCAGCACCACACGACGATCTCCTATGATCAGCGAGGCGGCGTGGTGCGGTGGGTGCTCGACGGGGTGGAGGTGTTCAGCGTCGGCAGCGTGGGCTACCGGCTGCCCCAGTCGCAGTGGATGATCATCGACCATGGCGGCACGGAGCAGTGGGTGACGATGAACCAGCTGGCGTGTGGCATGGGCATGTTTACGCTGCTGGATGGCACCTCGGGCTGGGGCTCGGGGCTGGTGCGCCTGTCGAGCTCGCCGGGCTTCTACTACCACCCCCAGATGAGCAGCTCGGCCCAGGGGTTCGTGGACGACTCGAGCGCTCACGGCTCGCGCCTGTTCGGACAGGGCGCGTACTTCCAGGTGGGCACCTACTCGGTGCAGAGCACGCAGATCTACTACGAGCCGCCCCCGCAGGACTGCCCGCAGGAGCCGTACCGGCAGATCTGCCACGAAGTCCCCCTCTGATGAGCCTGAGGAGGACCCTCGAGGCGGTCGTCGTGGTGGGGTTGGCCGTGACGATCGCAGCGGCGGTCCTGCTCTCCGTGCGGTGGTGGTACACCGAGCGGGTTCCCACCGAAGTGCATGTGCTGGTGCCCGAGGGCCGGAGCGTTCTGCTGCGCGCTGGCCCTCTCGAAGCCGCGGGCTCGATGGGGCATCTGATCCTGGAGCTGCCGGCGGGCCGGCACGAGGTGGAGCTGCTCTAGGACGGGCGCACGCTTCGACGGCTCGAGCTGCAGGCGCCGACGAATACCCACCGGGTGCTGCTGCCGGTGGGCCGCCAGTGCTTCGCGTTGTATCCGCGAGAGTCACAGCAGCCGCTGCAGGTGCTGGACTCGGAGGGCCCGATCGATCTCGAGGGCGACGTCGTCTTCAACGAGGCTGAGCGCCCGGCGCTCCGTTCTCAGCAGCGGCCCGGCAGTCGTTCGTACGAAACCGCGAAGAGCACCTGGCTGTTGGTAAAGCCCGTGCGGTGCGGCGCTCCAGGGCGCTGAGTGTTCCCTACCTCGGAGGTGAGGTAGAAGGGCTCGAACCCCCGGCTCGAAGCGAGGGGGCGAGCACTCGAGGAGCACGTGGAACGGCTTTCCCCAGGGACTCAGTTGGGAGCGTGGCGTGTGGAGGCCTGGCACGCCGAGGGTGCGTATGGCGCCGTCTACCGCGCGGTGCGCGTGGGCCAGGAGGACCAGGGGCCGGTGGCGCTCAAGTTCTCGCGCTACCCGTGGGATATGCGCTTCATGCGCGAGGCGGAGCTGCTCTCACGCCTGAGCCACCCCGGCATTCCCCGGCTGCTGGACCGGGGAGTGGCGCGGCACGTCTCCGGAGTCGAGCATCCCTGGCTCGTCATGGAATGGGTGGAGGGCACGCCCCTGTATGCCTGGGCCGAGAAGCACAAGCCCTCGATCCAGGATCTGTGCCAGGTGCTGGCGCAGCTGGCGCGGACCCTCGAAGCCATTCATGCCGCGGGCGCGGTGCACCGGGACGTGAAGGGCGACAACGTCCTGGTACGACTGTCGGACAGGCGGCCGGTGCTCATCGACTTGGGCTCGGGCTACTTCCAGGGCGCCACCCGGCTCACGTGGCAATCGTTGCCGCCGGGCACTCCGGCCTATCTCTCGGTTCAGGCCTGTCGGTTCGAGATCGGCCTGGCGCGCAATCGCGACAGCTACTACGCGCCCTCCCCCGCGGATGATCTGTTCGCCCTGGGCGTGACGGCCTACCGCCTCGTCATGGGCGAGTACCCGCAGCCCATGGATGCACTGGAGGACGAGGAAGGGGCGTGGCATGTCATCAGCCCAGACATTAGGACACTGCTGGAGAACAACCTCCGCCTGCCCCAACGCCTGCGCGAAGTGATCCTCCGCCTCTTCTCGGAGACACCCGAGGCGCGAGGAACGGCGGCGCAGGCAGCCGAGGCGCTGGAAGCGGCGGCAGCGGAGAGAGTGAAGGAGCGACCGCCTGAAACACCGCTTTCGGCCCCTCCCAGGGCGCTTGTGCCTGCATGGGTCTGGAAACCCGGGCTGGCCCTAGCCGTCGCGGGAGCCTGCGCGGTACTCCTGTGGAGCTGGCAGCCAACGAGCGCTCCAGCCGTGCACCTGTCCGAGAGCCCACCGCAATCTTCGGCTGCCCATGCGCCGGACGCAGGCACCTCCGCCGTCGGGGACTCCACCCCCGATGAGCCACAAGCCTCCCCTGCTCTTCCCACGGAGAAGAAGCCAATTACCCAAGAGCCTCTCCCGGAGCCGCGTCCGGGGCAGGCCCGGCCCGACGAGAAAGGCCGCTGTCCGAACCACAAACAGGTGCTCATCAACGGCGGTTGCTGGTTGGAGCAGCTTCCAATGACCGCAGAGGAGTGCACAGTGAGCGGCTACGTGCCATTCAAGGGCAAGTGCTACGTCCCCGCGCTTGCCCCTCCCAAGAAGCCGCTGCCTACTACGAGCCCAGCGGAGGAACGCTGATCGGCGGTCTACTATTGCTGGGTTTCTCGGGATGGAGGCGGCGGGAATCGAAGCCGCCGCTCGGAGCTTCTGGCAAGAGCGATCCAGCTTGGTCGAGCGCGGTTCCCCGTAAGGCTTCCCAGTTCAGCACTCACTCCCTGAGCGGGCTGGGCAGAACTCTGTGAGTATCCACCAATGGCGTGTGCTCCAGCGAGCTGTCGTCAGGGAGCGGCAGGCCTCACTTACAGCATTGCATCGAGCATACGAGTCCGCTTGACCAGAACTCAACAATCGGCCGGGCGGCGTTGGACAAGAGAGCTGTTCGGTTTAGGGTGCTTGCTAATATCAAAAGTGCCTTCTGGATAAGAATTTACTGCAAAACCGAGGCCGCGAAGAGCCAAGCCATGCGCGCAGATAATCCCAAGTTTCTGTTGTTGCTCGCAGTCAGTGCTCTTCTTGCTGGCGGATGCCGCTCGACTACCGCTTCGAGCCATCAACTAACTCCACAATCTCACAATTTTCTCACTCCTAGCCAGCAGCACGGAACCATTGGCGACGCTGAAATATGTCACAAATCAAGAAGTGATACACAGGTTGAACAGCCATGGCTAGGTCGGGGAACTGTATTTGCGCTATATAGCGAAGGAGGCCTGCTCTGCAGTTATGATTTCTCGCAAGAGGCTATTCCAGCGACAGCGTCGCCGGGCGACCAAGGAGCCGTTGTCCTTGCCTCTGGCAATTCAAGCTCAAGCCCTGTTAATCGGATTCCCCTAACAACGATGCGACTTCGTGCTATCGTCAAGGCTCAAGGGATTGGAGCGAAATACAACTACTCTGGGGTATCATTCAACCGCGAAGTTGGGACTCGTTTTGAATCCTGGGTTCTGCACACAACGGGACTCATTCCCCAACTCACACGAGTACTTCCGTCTCGTCAGCGTATCTTGGCTACTAGTGGCCTCCGGACCGGCGTAAGGCCTGACGCCATTCGTCCTATTAGCCACACGCTCATTGGACCCAGATCCCCACCTGTGATGATAACCTATCCCGAGAGCTTATATTTTGAAGTAAAAGCCGTGAAAGGCACCGTAACACTTTCACATAGCCGCCATCAGGTTCGAGGACTGATTGATGTTGCAGCAGGATCGCCAGCCGCTTTTGCGACCAGCACCCGCGCTCTGCGGCCAATACTCACATTCATCACAACGGGAAACACGCGCATTGGCGCGGACGTAATTGCCGAAGCGACTAAGCGAGGTGTAGCTCTTTGGCAAGCAGTTGTAATGGAAGACTTGGGCACCTCTCCAATGAATCCTGTTCTTTCTATCGGGCCTTTTGTTCCGCTAAATCGAATGGTCTATCCGCCGGGAACGACGCTAAACACCATAACAGCCCCGCCTCGAACTGGCCCCTTGGTATCCTCAGTTATTACACTGATAGTTGACCCAAGCGATCCAGATCCTCCGGAAGTTGAAGAATGAAGATCGAGAAGCGAGGGAGGATGATTTCAGCGGCGCGAGTCCGCAAGTTACTTGTAGAAAAAACCTTTGTTGTTGCCACCGATCTGCAGGAGCGGGTACCAGGCAAACCACTCCTGTTGCAAGATGGCCAGATCGTCCTAGTTTTTGAGGACGGGCGAGGAACGCTCTACCCCTCACGCGACGCTCTTGTCGATCTGATGGAGCGCGCCGAGGAATTGGTAAAGCAGGGCCCTATTGATCCCAAGCAAACGTTGCTGCCTCCTGTGGATGTGTTTATTGATCAGGTTAAGGAGCATGCTTCACGGCTTGCTGGCTTACTTGGGATTCATCATTCATTAGATGGGTCTGGCGAGAGTCTCAGGATAGTCGATATGGCTGTTTACAAACTATCGAAAGAGCAGCGAATGTCGCCTGAAGTAGTGAGTAGCCTCGTGGCATACGTAGGAGAGATACTAAGATCCGCAACCAGCGGCAGTTGGACTACGATAAGCCCTTCTCCTAGAGAACTGGAGCCTGTTGTTGTGGGTCAGAATGGGGTTGTCCTGCAGCCATTTGCAATCGTTTACGGCGAATTGCTCCGAGGTCGGCGTGGGTCTCTACAGGGAGCAACCAATGGCGTGCTGGGCGCTGTTCTAGTTGAAGGGCAAGCATGACTCACAAACAGGAAAAAACAGGCCGCCCCTCATTGCTATAGGCCGAGCGAGGAGGACATGTAGTTCCGCTTGGTGCTCATCTTGGCCAGAATGTAGATGGGGCGCCCGTTCTTATTTGCGAACATCCGCCCGCCTTTCCACTTGCCGATCCCCACTTTTCTATCCATTCCGTTACCGCCCTCGGTTTGGTCCTTGAATTAGTATTTGGTCCCCAAATGCAAGTCTCACCCTCGTTTCTCGGCGTGAGCGCGCTTGAGAGCGGCGGGTTGTTCCGCATGGAAGCGGCGGCAATCGAACCCGCAGTAACTCAGCGCAGCGGCAACTCGTGGAAAAGCATGCCATCCAGCCCAAAACGTTGGGCAGCCTCCATGAACCGCTCACTGCTAATCAGGACGCTTTCAAACTCGTGTAGACGAAACACGTCTGTGTTGCTTGGTAGAGAGCTGCCCTCAAGAATGAGTTGCTCCGGCAGTTCGGCACCATCACGCCCGCACCGAGAACAAGGCGCAGAAGGCTTGAGAAGGCAATCGGCGTGCAGCCGACCTTGGGGCATGAGCTGAAGCTCCATCAGTTCATGAAATTCTTTTTTCTGCCGAAAGTTCAGCTCGGGCTTACCTCCCGCCACTCCCTGAATGCCCGCCTGATGCAGAGCCTCCACTGCTTCACGGCGAACAAGTAACGTCCAGGGATTCTGGAAGACAAAAGAGCCGAAGCGCCCCCAGGCCTTCCCAACCAGAGGACCGAATCGCGTTCCTGGAGGAAGAGGTGCTCCTTGAGGTACCAGGGGTCTGATCAGTTCGCGCAGCCGTTCAACCTCTTGCAGCGGCTCGGGCCGCGGAACCACGAACTCCGCCTGCTGGGGGTGCTGTGACAGATCGACGCAGGGATAGGCTACAGCCGCATTCGCCCACGTGGCTCCACATCCTGGACACTTCTTCACTCCAGGAAGGAACCACTTGGATGCGGCACTGATATCCCCTGTATTGCCCGGCGTGCGGTGCTCCCTCAGCTCATAGAATCGCATTGGGTTTGCGCTCATGCGACACCACGTTTTCAGCGGGCCCGGAACGAGACCGACCAGGTGAGCGCGTAATAGGCCAGCACGGCACACACCACGTTGGCGATGACGGGCAACCACAGGCCCAGCGGCACGTTGGGCCAGGCCGTGCTGAACCCGAACCTCCGCCAGGCGACCCAGCCGAGCACTACCAGCGGCACGAAGGCCACCCCCAGCCCGGTGAATTGCAGCACGGTTCCCAGGGTCGTGGGGTTGCGATTGCTCTCACCCGCGAAGCCAAAGGTGATGGCGCCCGCCATGAACACCAGCAGCGACATTGCCAACTCGAGCACGATGATCAGGATCGTCGCCACTGCGCCTCCTCCCGTTCTGCCGCGGGCCCGAGGCCAGGGTAGCATTCCAGGAGCACAACCACTGCTCTAGGATGAGGTGCATGAGCATCCCCTCGAGAACTTGGCCCGCCGTGCTGGCCATCGTCACCGTCCTGAGCATGGCCAGCTCTGCCTGGGCCGGGTGCGTGCCCCGTTACAAAAACGGCAAGGTTCGAGGCTGCCAGGGCGGGTCCACTCAGGAGGATTACTCCGAGTGCGGAAGAGGCGACGACGAGAGTTGCCGATACCTGGAGAGGGTCCTCGCCGACAAAGAAGTGAACCCCATCACCGGAGAGGAGGTCCCCGGCACCCGAAAGGAACTCTCCCCCCTGATCAAGGCGGCGCTCCGGGGGCAGGTCGCCGAAGTGCGACGACTGCTCGATTCCAGCCCTGGCACCGAATCCCCTGCCCCAGAAGCCGTCGAGGCACTGTTCGTCGCGATCCGTGTAGGTCACGAGAAAGTCGTCCGCCTCCTCCTCAGCCGCAAAGTCCCTGCGAGTTCGATCACCCCGCACGGCACTACCGCACTCGTTCTGGCGGCCTCGGCGGGGCATGTCTCCATCGTCCGGACGCTGCTGGATGCGGGAGCCGACCCGAACGCCCAGGGTTGGCGCATGGACGAAACCGCGCTCATGGCCGCTGCCTTCGCGGGAAACCTGCCCATGGCCAAGCTGCTGCTCGGACGGGGGGCCGACCCGAACATCCAGGCCAAGCACACCGGCAACTTCGCGCTCGTCGGCGCCGCGTCGAAGGGCCATCTCGAGCTCATCCGTCTCCTGCTGAAACACGGCGCGGATCCCTCGCTGAAGAACACCGCCGGGAAGACCGCCGCCGACATCGCCCGGAACAGCAACGAGCTGAAAGCCGCCCAACTCCTCGACAGTGCTCAGAAACAGTGAGCCCAGGTGATTGATGACTCCGCTCACGTTGCCAGGCCCGATCGTGTCCGTCAGCTGGCTGGCCAGCCAGTTGGGCCACCCCCGCCTCGTTCTGCTCGATGCCAGTCTCAAGCCCGTGGCCGCGGCCAGTGCCAGCCCGAGCCCTATGGAGGGGGTGCAACTGCCTGGCACGCGGCTGTTCGACTTCGACAAGCGCATCTGTGATCAGGCCACTCCCCTGCCCCACATGATGCCGCCTCCGGAGCTGTTCGAGCGGGAGGTCCGCTCGCTGGGGGTCCGCAACGACAGTGTCATCGTCGTGTATGACCGCATGGGCGTCTATGCCAGTCCGCGCGCCTGGTGGATGTTCAAGGCCATGGGGCACGATCAGGTGGCCGTGCTCGATGGGGGCCTGCCCGCGTGGCTCGAGGCCCATCAGCCCTGTGAGCCAGTGAGTGCTCGGCCCGTCGAGCCGGGAGACTTCGTGGCCCGACCGCGTCCGGGACTCTTCTGCGACGTCGAGCACGTGGCGGCCGCGCTGGCGGACACGCGCTATGCGGTCCTCGATGCGCGCTCGGAGGGGCGCTTCCTGGGCCGCGAGCCTGAGCCCCGCCCCGGGTTGCGCCCCGGCCATATGCCGAATGCGCTCAACCTGCCGTTCGGCACCGTTCAGGCCCACGGACGCATGCGGGCCCGCGAGGAGCTCGCCGCCCTCTTCGCCTCACGGGTCCAGCCGCGACAGAAGCTGATCTTCAGCTGCGGCTCGGGGGTGACCGCCTGCATCCTGGCGTTGGCCGCCGAGCTGGCGGGCTACCAGGAGCTGTCGGTCTACGATGGTTCCTGGAGCGAGTGGGGCCGGCCCTCTTCACGACCGGTGGTCTCACCTCCTGAGTGAGCTTGATCCCCTGGCCAGCGCTCAGGCACAGCGGCTGATTGACGATCCTCCCGCATCACCGATCATACCGGCATGGAGCCCATGCCGGACGTCACCCACTTCTTTCATCCCGTTCTGTCCGCCCGTGCTCTGCGCAAGAAGCCGGTGCGGGTGGAGCTCGCGGGCCGTGCGTATGTCCTGTTCCGCGATGGGACAGGCCGTGCCGCGGCGCTCGCGGATGCATGCCCTCACCGCTTCGCGCCGCTGTCCGCCGGCCGGGTGCGCCCGGATGGGCGGCTGGAGTGCGCCTACCATGGCTGGAACTTCGACGCGGAGGGCCAGGGCCGCAGCCCCAGCCAGCCGGACCTGAAGCGGTGCGATGCGCGCGCCTTCCAGCTCGTGGAGCGCCATGGCTACCTGTGGCTTGCGGGAAAGAACGTGCCGCTGTCGGCCTTCCCGAACTTCGTGCCCGAGGGCACGGACTTCTCGGGCGCCTTCTCGACGCGGTTCGAGGCGCCGCTGCACGTGGCGCTCGACAACTTCAGCGAGGACGAGCACACGCCCTTCGTCCACACCCGCCTGGGCTGGGATGCGCAGGGCGCGGGTGCGATCGAGTTCTCCGCGGAGAACCACGAGGACCGCACCGAGGTGCACTACCGCGCGCTCCAGCGCCCCAGCTGGCTCATCCGGCTGCTGTTGCTGCAGCCGGGAGACTTCTTCCACAACGACTGGGTGACGCGGTTCGATCCGGTGCGGACTGACTTCACGCTGCACTGGAGAAGCCCCACGGGCAAGCGCCGCCCGTTCACCTACCACTTCGCCATCTTCATGGTGCCGGAGACGCCGCGCACCACGCGCTTCCACGTGTTCTCGTTCGTGAAGTGCGAGGACCTGCGCTTCCGGTTCCTGCTGCCGGTGGTGCGCAAGGCCCAGGTCGTGCTGACCTGGTTCGAGGTCCGGGATGATGCGCGCTTCATCCCCATCGTCGCCGACACCCCGTTCAGCATGAAGGGCATGCGCCTGGGCAAGTACGACAAGCCGCTCATCCACCACCGCAAGCTGATCGAGCGCGTCTATTACGGCCAGGCCCCGGCGGCGGCCGACGAGGCGGAGGCTCCCGTGCTGCCGCTGGTCCAGGGCTCCGGGAGCTGAGCAAGCACCGCCGGCACCCACCCCAGCTCAGCCCTGCTCGCGGACGTCCTGGGCCTTGACGCCCCAGTCCTCCAGCACCTTCGCCTCATCCTGCGCGCTGCGCGTCTTCTTGAAGCGCGCTCCCGGAACACCCTTCACCCTGCGCTCGCACTCGGCCCACGTCGCGTGACGCACCACCGTGCGCCCCACTTCACTCAGGTAGGAGTACGCCGGGACCTTCTCCTGCCGGGGCTTCTCCTCGGGCAGCGAGGTGTCCTCGGGCAGCTCGTGCACCGCCACCGAGTACCCTTGCAGCGGCCCTGTATAGAGCTTCGCGCTTCGCCCCTTGGAGAAGGCCACCGCGATCTCGTCCACCCGCTCGTTGCCCGGCACGCCCACGTGCCCTCGCACATACCGCCACTCCACGACGGAGTCCTCGGAGCCAAAGGCCTTCTTGCGCTCGGCCAGCAAGGCCATCAGCCGCTTCCAGTAGATGACGTTGGCCACCTCGCCCCCATCGGCCGTCTTCCACCCGCGCCGGCTCCAGCCAAACACCCAGCGGGTGATGCCCTGAATGACGTAGGTGGAGTCCGTGTAGATGTGCACCGGCCCCGGTGTGCGCTCCAGGTGGCGCAGCGCCTTGCCCACCGCCGTCATCTCCATCCGGTTGTTGGTGGTCCCCGGCTCGTGGCCCCCCAACTCCGTCACCTCGCCGGCGGGCGTGACGATGATGGCGCCCCAGCCCCCCGGGCCGGGATTGCCGGAACATGCACCGTCAGCGAACACCACAGTGGGATGGTTCTCCATGCCGCCCTTATATGCCTCGGCTCGCTCGGGCCTTCAATCCGCGGAGGCCTGAGCCAGCTCGGCACGTCCCCGGCGGTGTTCGCGGCGGTACGCTCCTGGAGCGCTCCCACCCCATCGCTTGAACGCGCGGTTGAACGCGGCCTCGCTGTGGTAGCCCACCGCCTCCGCCACCGCGTTCAGCGCAAGCTCGCTCTCACGCAGCAGCTGGGCCGCCTTGATCATCCTCCAGCGCGCCAGGTACTCCAGGGGCGGCTCTCCGACGAGCGCGCTGAAGCGTGCGGCGAAGCCGGACCGTGAGAGGCCCACCGCCGTCGCCAGGCTCTCCACGGTCCACGCCTCGGCGGGCCGCTCGTGAAGCATGGACAGGGCCTTGCCAATCTGCGGATCGACGAGCGCGCGCAACCCATGCTCCGCGCACTTGTCGCTCGCGATATGAGCCCGCAGTGCCTGCACGAGCAGGATGTCCGCGAGCCGGCTCATGATGACGGTGGCACCCGGGCTGGACGAGGCACTCTCCGCGACGAGCAATTGCGCGGTCGCCGCCAGCGAGGGGGTTGTCCCTGGATCATCCGCGACGATGTGGATGAGGTGCGGCAACCTCGCGAACAGCTGGGTGCTCGGCGCGGCCCCGAACCGGAAGGCGATAGAGACCAGGGTCGTCCGGGCGCCGTTGCCCCCGAGCCGGATGGGCCCAAGCCCACGGCTTCGCTGGCACTCGCCTCGCCCCAGGAGGTGCAACGGGCTTCCCGCCTCATCGCGCAGCGTGTGCCCACCCCCATGCGGCAACAGCGCCAGATCACCGGCCGAGAGTGCGACCGCTCCTTCGACGCCCTCGACCTCCAGCCGCGCACTTCCTCGCGCGATGACGACGATCTGCGCGCCCGAGCTGGCGGGGAACTGAATTCCCCAGGGCGCACACACCTCGAAGCGGCCATGAATGAGGGTCGACAGGCGCATCGTATCCAGCACGTCCGCGAGCACATCGCCCGCCTGGGAGTCCGCCAGGTCTGGACGATCGGTCAATTCTTTTGGACTGGATGGCATGGCACGTCCATATCGGCCGCGACATTTAGAAGCCATGACAAACGCACTGAATCTCCTGACTCCCTTCCGTCTTGGCCGCCTCAAGCTGAAGAACCGCCTGGTGATGGCGCCCATGACACGCAGCCGGGCCCTGGGTGACGGCAATGTGCCCAACCCCCTGGCGGTGACCTATTACGCGCAGCGTGCCTCCGCGGGCCTGCTCATCAGCGAGGCCACGCAGGTCAGCCCTCAAGGCGTGGGCTACATCCGTACGCCTGGCATCCACTCGCCCGAGCAGGTGGCGGGCTGGCGCAAGGTGACGGACGCCGTGCACGCGGCGGGCGGGGTCATCTTCGCCCAGCTATGGCACGTGGGGCGCGTCTCGCACCCGGACTTCCATGACGGTCAGTTGCCGGTAGCACCCTCCGCGATCCCTTACGAGGGAGAGGTCTTCACGTTCCAGGGCCGCAAGCGCGTCGTGACGCCGCGGGCCCTGGAGACCGGGGAGATTGCCGGCGTCGTCGAGCAGTTCCGGCGGGCGGCCGAGAACGCCCTGGAGGCGGGCTTCGATGGCGTCGAGCTGCACGGCAGCAACGGCTACCTGCTCGATCAGTTCCTGCGCGATGGGTCCAACCAGCGCACGGACCTCTACGGCGGCAGCCTCGAGAACCGGGCGCGCTTCCCGCTGGAGGTGACCCAGGCGGTGGCGGATGTCTGGGGCCCAGAGCGGGTGGGCTACCGGATTCATCCGCAACCCTTTCCCTACGCGGGCATGACGGATTCCAACCCGGTCGAGACGTTCACCTATCTGGCACGCGAGCTGAGCCGGCTGGGCCTGGGCTACCTGCATGTGACCGAGGCGGTGTCGGGCAAGGCGGTCCCGAGCCCGGAGCAGCGCCTCACCCCGCTGCTGCGCGAGGCCTTCCAGGGCGCCATCATCGTCAATGGCGGCTACGACGCGCAGACTGGAGAGGCGGCCCTCTGCCGGGGAGAGGCGGAGCTCGTCTCGTACGGTGTGCCGTTCCTGGCCAATCCGGACCTGCCGCGGCGCTTCCAGCGGGAGGCTCCCCTCAACCCGCCCGACTTCTCCACGTTCTTCACTGGCGAGGAGAAGGGCTACACGGACTACCCGGCGCTGCGCTGATCCAAGGAGAGCATCATGACTCTGTCGCCTCAACAGCAAGTGGTGGAGCGCCGCCTCGAGCGGATCATCCCACTTCCCGAGCCGATGCCGGGGCAGTTCGGGCCCGCGCACACGGTGGTGCCGGTCATCTCACCGGAGAACTATGCCTTGTCGGATCCGTTCATCCTGTTGATGGACGACCGGATCGATGGCCAGCCGATTGGCGGGCCGCACCCGCACGCCGGCTTCGAGACGGTGACCCTCGTGGTGAAGGGCGGGATGGTCCACGACAGTGGGAGGCTGGGCGAACGGGACGTGCAGTGGATGACGGCCGGCAGTGGCGTCATCCACGGCGAAGGACTGGAGCACGCTGGCCAGGCACGGATCCTCCAGCTGTGGCTGACGCTGCCCAGGGCTCAGCGCTGGGTTCCCGCCGGCTTCCAGGACATTGCCTACGCGGGGCTCCCGGTCCGGCGCGAGGCGGGGGTGGAGCTGAGGCTGTACAGCGGCAGCTCGGGAGGGGTGCGCTCGGAGACGAAGAACTATGTGCCGGTCACCTTCGCCGAGCTCCAGCTCGAGGCGGGCGCGGTCATCGAGCAGGAGCTGCCCAGCTCGTACAACGGCTTCTTCTACGTGCTGGAGGGAGAGATCGCGGTGGGCCCGGACGCCAGGGCGCTGCGTCCCGGCCAGGTGGGCTGGCTGGATCGGCCCGTGGCTGGCGGGGACAGCTCCATCCGCATCACCGGGACCAGCCGGGCGCGGGCGCTGCTGTACGCCGGACAGCCCCAGGGGGACCCGCTGGTCAGCTATGGCCCCTTCATTGGGGACACGCAGGCGGACATCGTCCGGGTGATGGGCGAGTACCGTTCAGGCCGCTACGGTGCCCCGCCACGGCGATAGCCTATGGACGGTGTCTGCTGCATCCCCTGAGCCCCAACATCAGCAGCATCAGCAGCACCAGGCCCGCGGGCCCGCCTGTCGTACCGCAGTTGCAGCCCACGGGGGAATCGGAGTCTCCGTCTTCCGGCCCCCCGTCGGCCCCTCCCCCATCAGGCACTCCCGCGTCGGGCACTCCCGCGTCGGGCACTCCCGCGTCGGGCGTGGTGGGGCAGGTGGTTGGAATGGGGGGAATTGGATTGGGCCCCCCGTCTGGCAACCTCACGAAGACGCCATCGGTGGAGACTGTCGTCTCCAGCCCCTCCGAGTTCCTGGCGCGCACCGTGACGAAGTACCAGTTGCCAGGCGTCACGGTGGTCAGGTCCACCGACAACCGGTCCCCCAGGGACACGAAGTTAGAGATGTTGGTACACCCGGGGCCAGTCCCCACGGCCACTTCGTATCCGATGATGTCGCTGTCCAGCTCCTGAAACACCCAGCTGGCCTGCAGCTTCGCATCGTGAGGTTGCTGGTCCTCGTCCTCCCCCCCGAGGCCATCCGAGAGCTGGAGAACCTTGGGTGGAGTGAGATCCTTGGCCTTCAACGAGTAGACGAACATGTCCGCGCCACCATTGAAGAGGGTGTCGAAGCCCGCGTCCGGCCCCTGCAGTTGGAGGGCATCCTGCGAGGCCGTCACTCCGCCAATGATCAGATCGTTCGAATCGCTGACGGCCAGCGCGCGGACCTCATCATCATTGCTGCCACCCACGAAGGTGCCCCACTCGAGCTCGTAGCTCGTGCCGTTGGGCACCAGCCTGAGGACATAGCCGTCCTCGCCCTGGTTCGTCATGTCGAAGCCCCCCCCGATGGGCAGCATCGACGAGGTGGTTTTGCCTCCAATGAAGATGGACTGGCGCCTCCCCATCCCCTGCGCGATGGCCCACCCCTCGTCCTCGCCGGAGCCGCCGAGCACCGCGGAGAAGTCTGGCCCGCCGCCGTCAGGCGGGAAGCTGGTCAGAAACGCGTTGCGGCCTGCTGGGAGCTGCGAGATCTGCGGCAAGGTGGGGAAATTCTGGGACCCGGTCGACCCCACCACCAGGACTCGCCCTGGCGAAGGGGTTGGGGTGAAGAGCACCTTGTAGCCCTCCTCAGCCCCCTGCCCGCCGATCAGGACCGACCAGTCCGGAGCATCGAGCTGTGGGTTCAGCCCCTGAACCACGACCTGCCGGTTGGTCAACGAGGCCTGCTGCGCCGGGGGGCTGGAGTTGGGGAAGTTGGGCGATTCGGTATAGCCCGTGACGAACAGGCCAATGCCGCCATCGGGCAGCAGTCCTGAGGTGATGCCAAAGCCGACGTCTTCGTTGTGGCCACCGCGCAGCAGCGTCTTCTCCAGCAGCCCGGCATTACTGAACCGGCTGATGAAGATGTCCCTGCCTCCATCGGTGCCGCCCGTCGTGCCAGGCATGGTGGGTGAAGTCGTGTAGCCCACGGCATACAGCTTTCCATCCGGCCCGAGCGTCAGGCCATTGATGAGATCGTCCCCCGCGCCTCCCACGTAGTGAAACGAGAGCAGCGGGCTGCCCGTGTTACCGATGCGGGCAACGAAGCCGTCCTTGAGCCCCTGATACGTCGTCGCGCTCTGTCTCTGGAGATTCGGGGAGACGGTGCCCCCCGCGATGTGGATGTCGTTGTTGGCGCCAATCACCACGGCGCTGCCGACGTCATCTTCCAGGCCGCCCAGCACCGTGAGCCACCGCAGGTTCCCCTGTACGCCGAAGCGGCTGATGATCACGTCCGAGCCTCCCCCAGACGCCACACGCGTGCCGGGTGAGACGGGCCCCATGGGAGGGGAGTTGGTGCTGCTCTCGCCGCTCGAGCCGACAACGAAGAATTCATCCCGCGTGGACACGTTGCCCCGGATGACGTCGATGCCGTCGAGGGTCTCATCGCCAGGCCCACCGATGAAGGTGTTCCACTGGATGACGGGATCCACCCAGGCGGGGCGGCCGGGCTCTTTCACGTCCACCTCGATGAGGTACTGCCAACGGCCGTCCTGCGTGGCGCGGACCTCGCGGTAGCGGCAGGGCACTTCGTAGGTGGTGCCATCCTTGCGCTCCTGGCCGCACAGCAGCCCCTCCTCGCGCAGGTGGCCATCCGCCAGCTGCACCTCCAGCGCGCGGCCACCCTCCGCCACCTTCAGGGCCTTGGCGCCACGCCACTCGAGCCATAACCGGGCCAGCTGGCTTCCGCGCGCCGCGCGCAGGCTGTAGCCGACGCCGCTCTCGCGCGACTCGAGCCACAGGTCCACTCCGGCCGCCGCCTCCGGGTAGTACAGGGCACCCCAGGTGGGCAGGCCCTGCTGAATGACGTTGTGAGGCCCAGGCCTGGCCCCGCGAGCGGGCATGGTGAGCTGATTGAACAGGGCCTCGCGCGGCTGAAGCGGCTGGGGCACCACGGGCTGGGCTCCCACCAGACCCCAGCCCAGCTCGCGAGAAGGCCCCTTCTCGGGGGACAGCCGCATCAGCAGGCCCGTGTCCGAGAAGTACGCGTTGGCGCGGGGCTGGTGCTGGAAGTAGCGCCCCGGAGCCTTCACCGGCGCGGGGGCAATGACGACCCGCTGACTGACCGGGCGCGGCGGGCCCGGAGGCTCGGGTGGGGCTGCGCGGGTTGGTGAGGGTGAAGCAGCGAGCGACACGGCCACGAGGCCAGAGGCCAGAGCGCTGAGTGCGCCAGGGAACACGGGATTCTCCATCCCGGCCAGACAGGCTCCCCCTCGGCCGGGGCCCCTGGATAACGCAAAGCCTCGTGCTCGCGCTACTGACTGAAGGGCCAGCGCCTCTCCGGGCCTTCACGGTAGAGTCTCCTTGCAATGGAGTCAGCGGACGAAGCCAGGGCGTTGTGCCAGCGGGCCATCGCGGCGCTCGAGGTTGGCCACCCCGCGCGCGCCGCCGCGGATGCCACCCGCATCATCGGGCTCGAGCCTGGCTGGGCCCAGGGCTACCAGATCCTCGGCTCGGCCCTGCTGGCGCTCGACAAGCCCCAGGAGGCGCTCGAGGCCGTGGACTCGGGCCTGGCGCAACACCCCGAGCATGCGCGCCTGCATCGCCTGCGCTCCATCGTCCTCTTCGAGCTGAAGCGCTTCGCCGAGGCGCTCGAAGCCGCGGAGGCCGCGCTCGCCCAGTACCCCGACATGGCCGATGCCCACAGCTCCCGTGCCTTCGCCCTCAGCGCGCTGGGCCGCACGGCCGAGGCCCTCGAGGCGGTCTCCAGGGCCGTGGAGCTCGAGCCCGAGGAGCCGAACCACCACAGCAAGCTCGCCGAGGAGCGCCTGTCGGAAGATCCGATCCTCGCCGAGCGCCATGCCCGCGCCGCGCTCGCGCTGGCCCCCGAGGACGTCGGGGCGCTCACGCTCCTGGGCGGGGCGCTGGTGCGCCAGGGCCGGGGCGACGAGGCCTGTGCCATCTGGCAGGAAGCGATACGCCTGGATCCCACGTACGAGACGGCGAAGGCCGCCCTCATGCACCACCTGGATGCCGAGCTGAGCATGGGCGCGCTCCGGCCCTTCTTCCGCCGCACCCTCCAGCATGGACTGTCCATGATCCCCCCGGGTGATGCGGGATTGGGCAAGAAGCTCCTGGCGATCGGACCGCTGCTCGGGCTGCTCGGCACCTCCAAAGGACTCATGGGCCTGTCCGCGATGGCCTCACCCCTGCGGCTGGAGCGCCTGAAGCGTCGCTCACCCTCGCTCTACGCGCTCTACACGCAGCTCAAGGAGGACGAGGGCTCCAGCTCATGAGGGAGCGGCGTCAGGATCGGCCGGACCTGCGCCAGCGCGGGAGCAAAGAGGGACGGTTGCCCGGGATCCGCGAACACCGCCGCGAAGTCCTCGGGCGTGAGCGCACGCACCAGCCGGGCCGCGAACGTCTCGCGCACCAGCCGGACGTAGTAGTCGGCGTCGTAGTCTCGCGGATCATTGTCCGCGGCCCCGGCTCCCCGCGCGCTGTCGTCCTCATCCAGCGTCGGCAGCAGCCGGGCCTGCCCTCTCACGGCCCGATAGAGCCGCACGTGCTCGCCGATAGGCCACTGGTCTCTCCCACTCGCCAGCATGGCCTCGTAGACCAGCTCGCGCCTGCGCGCGCGCGTGGCCAGGTACTGCTCCGGAGCCTTCGTCAGCCGGACCTGCGCCGCCACTTCGGCGGTAGGCACCTGTCGCCGACGCAGCGCCATGACGATCTCGACATAGGCCTCGCGCACGCCCGGAATGTCCCCCGTGAGCAGGCAGTCCAACGCCCGGCGCAGGAAGCGCTCGCCAAAGGGCTCCGCACGGCTGGAGCGGAACGCCACGCCGCGCAGGGTGAGCGCTCCCTCGTAGGACCTCAGCACGTAGTTCTTCGGCTCGTGCGACAGCATGGCGTCATAGCGCCCGTCGAACTCGAGGCGGACCCGGGGTGGCAGCAACGCGGCGACCTCGGAGACCACCCGGCGCTCGTCGGCCTCGCGCCAGTCCTCCGGCACGGCGAAGTACACCCCGTCCGTATCGGCCTCCAGCAGCGTCACGCCGCGCCGGGCCAGCTCCTCGCACAGCAGCCCCAGCACCTCTCGCCCGCGCCGCGTCACCTCGTTGGCCGCGTGCACATCCGAGAAGCGCGTGAGGCCCGAGGCCCCCAGGTAACCGTAGGCGGAGTTGACGACGATCTTCATCGCCGCGGACAGCGCCTCCTGGCTGTGCCGCTCCGGTGAGCCAGGCGCCGCCGCGCGTGCCCGCGCCTTGGCCGCCAGCCGCTGCTCCACCAGCTGATCGACCAGCGCGAGCAGGGCTCCGAGCCGATCACGCCGCGGCCCGATGCGGTACTGCCGCATCAGCGAGGGGTATAGGCTGGCGACGTCGGCCTTCACGACGTGCCGTGCCACGCCCGTGGCGAACAGGTGGAGCCCCGCGCCGCTGTGGGGCGTGCCGTCACTCGCCTCGTGAGCGGGGAGCGCGGCCCCCGCCCGAAGGTAGGCGCGCACCAGGAGCGGATCGATCACTCCGGTGGCAGGCCCCGCGTCCGCCAGCCGCTCGTAGCGCCGAGGAGCCATGCGGGCCAGGGCGAAGGCGGCCCCGCCCATCATCCGGGCCACCCCCGCGGCCTCCATCACATCGTCGCGCGCGTAGCGCCGGACGCGCTCGGGCTCGCGGCGGAAGTACTCGTACACCCGGGCGCCGGGGATGTACTCCCGCGAGGGGCCTGCCAGCCCCAGGTGCCGGGCCACCGCCTTGAGCCCATGGCCCGGTAGATCACGCGCCGCGAAGTCATGCCGGAGCACCGCATCCAGCGTGTCGATCAGCTCGCGGCCAGGCAGCGTGTACCGGATGCGGCGCATCGCCTTGTGAGCGCCACGTCCCGGAGAGGCTCCCCGCGCGGCTGGACGCTCGCGCAGCCCGGGGGCGCCGGCACGCCCCAGCGCGAGTGGGACGCCGAGCACCCGGGCCCGGTAGGCAATGAAGGGCAGATCGAAGCCGTGCAGGTTGTGGTTCTCGATCACGTCCGGATCGTGGGCCCGCACGCGCGCGGCCATGCGGTGCAGCAGGTCCGCCTCGGACGCGTCATCCTCGCCCTGCGCCTCGAGCACCTCGGTGTTGCCGTCGGGGTCGCGCAGCGCCACGAGGAAGATCCGCCCCTGGCTGGGATCGAGCCCGGTGGTCTCGAGATCGAGCTGCATGCGGCGCAGCTCGTCGAAGCCCAGCTCGCGAAAATACGTGCGGCCCGAGGCGACGAGGTACTGCTCCTCGGGAGGAAGCGCGAGCACCGTGTCGGCGCCAAGCTCTCGCACGTGCCCCCAGGAGCGGCCGGCGCGCCGCGAGGCCCCCTGGAGCACCGCCGCGAAGAGCGCGCGCCCATCGTCCGCGCGCACCAGGTAGCGAAGCGCGCCAGGCCCGTCGAGTTCCTGCCAGCTCACCCGGTTGGGCGCGGGCCCCTCCTGCTCGGGCCGGAGCCTGTCACCCAGGTGAGAGAGATCCTCCAGCGAAGCGAGGAGCAGCCACGGGCGAAAGCGCACCTCTTCCCGCACCAGCGTGCCCATCCCGGGAGTCCGTCTCCAGACGAAGGCACGGCCATCGGGCTCGGCCCACACGGACACGATGCCCGGCGTCGGATCCCACCCCCAGAGCCATTCCTCCATGGCGCCCTTCTAATGCCCGATGCGGGGCTCCCGCCAGCGCCAGGAGCGGGAGAAGGCCCCGCTCCCCCCGCAGACAAAATTCACATACCAAGCAACATGGATTTTACGTGAACGATAATGGCCTACAAAGTCGCACTTCTTTCGGAGCCCGCCATGCAGATCGACCGCACCTCTCCCCGTATCTCCCAGTCTTCCCAGGCAGTTACCCCCTCTTCTTCCGCCAGCGCCACGGGTTCTTCTCAGCCTGTGAGAGCTGAATCAGCCCGTGCGAATTTCACCTCCGTATCAGATGGTTTTGAGGGAGCCACGGCGGCGCGTGGCCCTCAGCTCTCGGCGCTCTCGGCCCCGGCGCTGGGCGCCTCGGTGGAGGACACGGCGCGCTCGCTGGTGCAGGACTCCTACCGCCAGGTGCTGATGCGCGAGGGGGACCCGGACGGCGTGCGGACGTGGCAGAACAAGGCGGCGGACCTGCTGCGCCAGGGCTTCCCGGCGGAGTTCGCCCGCCAGGCGATCGACAACGATCTGCGCGCCAGCGACGAGTTCCAGGTGCTGAGCACCGTGCAGAGCGCCTTCCAGGAGGTGCTGGGCCGCACCCCCGACGCGCGCGGCCACTGGCACCAGCAGGCCGAGACGTGGCGGGCCCAGGGCGCCTCGGTGGAGGACATCCGCTCGCAGCTGGACACGGCGTTCCGCGGCAGCGACGAGTACCAGCTCAACCACCTGCCCGAGCTGATCGGCAACGTGTACCAGAGCGAGCTGCGGCGCCCCGTGGATCCCGACGGGCTGGCGCACTTCCAGGCCAAGGCCGAGCAGATGAAGGCCCAGGGCCGCATGCCCGCGGAGATCAAGCAGGCCATCGTCGCGGAGATCCACCAGAGCCCCGAGTACCAGAAGCTCAACGGCGCCAACCGCTGGGACAGCAAGCTGCCGATGATCAACCAGCTGGCGCCCTCGGGCAATGACGGCTCGTACTGGAACGGCGACTCCAACTGCGGCCCCACCTCCATGGCCATGGTGGCGCGCGCGGTGGGCTACGGCAACCACCTGACGGACGCCCAGCTGGTGATGGAGATGTACCGGCTGTGCGGCACGCAGGGAAGCAACGGCACGGGCGTGGACGGCATCCGCCAGGGCGCGCTCAACATCGGCCTGGACGCGGCGACGTACCGGTCCTCGGCGGGCGTGGAGAAGATGGCCGAGGAGCTGCGTAACGGGCGCATGGTGGTGGCCAACGGCGACTACTACGCGCTGCCGGCCCCGGGCCGTATCAACAACGCCAACGGCGGCCACTACGTCGTGGTCACCGGCATGGATGACCAGGGCAACTTCAAGGTGAACGATCCCGCGGGCGGCGTGCGGATGACGCTCACTCCGGCGCAGATGGCGCAGTTCATGCGCGAGAACCCCAACGGGGGCTACTTCACCTCCATGGGCCCGCGCTAAGGCGCCGAAACCCGAGGGTGCCGGGGAGCGTTCATCCACCCCGGCCCCCTGCCCTACTGGAGCCTGCTCAGCTCTTGCCGCGGCGGCGGCGAGCGGCGAACACGCCGAGCACGAAGGTCAGCAGCGCAGCCGAGCCCGCGCCGGACGAGGAGCACGCGCAGCCGCTGTTGAGCACTCCGCCACCGGCCTTACCCAGTTCCTCATCCACCCGCGCGCTGTTGTCCTGGATCACCGCGGCGGGCCCCACTTCGCTCCACTGCTCGATGCGCAGCGAGTTGGGCCCGTCCACCGTCGGGGTCTGCCCGAACTTCTGGTAGAAGAAGCGCCCGTCCGGCAGCTCGATGCGCACCCGGCGCTCGCTCCAGTCGTCCTGGCACGACTCCATCGTCGCCTTGGCCGTGAAGAGGTTCGTCACGTCCGGCGCGTCCGAGTTGAAGTCGAAGTCCGGATCCACCGTCATCTCGTCAGCCGACATCGTCGTGTACAAGCGCGTCAGGTACGGGTGCGAGCGCAGCAGCACCAGCGCGTCATTGGTGGGCTTGACGATGGTGTCTTCCAGCGCCTTGGCGAAGCCCGCCGCGTCGAAGGGGGCCCGGTTCGGATCCGAGTCGATCTGCGCGCGGAACTGCCAGATCATGTTGAAGAACTGCTGCTCGCTGATGCCCTGCTGCGTCACGCTGGCCGGAACGGCGATGAACTGACGCAGCAGGCCCTGCACCGCCGGATCCCTCGCGAAGCCCTGGCGCAGCACCTCCGCCACGAAGTCCACCGGGTGAGGGATCTGCGCCAGCGCCGCCGTGTCGTAGTTGGGGATCATCGCCTTGAAGCCCTCGTAGACGGGCTGCGAGGCGCCGGCGAACTCGGTGAGGAACGCGCGGCCGCCCGCCTCGTCCACCGCCGCGTTAGCCACCTGCGAGTAGTTGCTGCCACCGCTCAGCCAGTTGATGCGCGTGGGGTTGATCAGCACGTGCCGGTAGTTCACCGGGATGGCCCGCTTGTGCGACAGCACGTACGCGGTGATGGGCATGTCCGGCCGCGCCGCGATCGCCGTGAGCTTGATGGGGATGCAGGGCCGCTGGCCCGGGAAGCGCACGACGATGGGGCGCAAGTCGCCCACCTGCTTGTTCTGCTGCAGCTTCAGCGCCACGAAGTAGTTGCCCTGGCCCACGTACGGCTCGAGCGCCTGGCGGCCCTGGAGCGTCAAGTCATACCCGTTGTCCACCAGCCAGGTGCTCAGCGCCGTGGCGTTGTCCGCCAGCAGGATGGCCGCGTCATACGGGCCCACCTCCTGCTGCGACACCACCACCACGCCGCCTCCGGCCACGGGCGAGGGCGGCCCGGCCGTGTCGCCGTCCGCCAGGGCCGGATCGCCGCCTCCCCCGCCGCGGTTGCACGAGTTCTGCCACTGCAGGTTGAAGCGCGGCTGGGTGCGCGAGTCCAGGAACCCGAAGATCAGCGGCGAGCCCACCGCCAGCGTCGGCTTGGCCGGCATGGGCACCACCCACGAGAACTTCTCCGCCGCGCCCTGGTACTGAATCTGAATGTGGGCCTCGACGAGGTTGTCCTTCACCCCGAAGACGATCCGCTCACCGGCCTGATCGATCGGCACGCGCGAGCAGAAGAAGCCACCACAGGCCTCGGCCCGCGACGGGGCCAGTACCCCCACCGCGAGAAGAGCTGCCACCACCATTGCTTGACGCATGTGTCCCCGCTTCAAAAAGAAAAAAGCCCGGACGGGCGCTGCAAACGCCCGGCCCGGAGCCAATGTACCGATTTTCTTGAAGCCTGAGACACGCCCCCCCTCAGAAATCCGCGAGGGCGCCTCGAATCCGTGTGACTACCTGACGGACACGGAGCTCAGCGTGAAGGCCACGCTGACCTGCTTGCCATTGCCCACGGACACCGGGGCGGGGTGGTCCGGCGTGGTGGTGAAGTTCACGCCCTGGGGCGCCAGCACGTCCGCGGAGAAGTCCCCGGGGATGAGGAAGACGAACTGCGCCTCGAAGACGCCGTCGCCGTTGGCATCGGTGAAGGGCAGCGTCTCGGTGCTGCCGCCGGTGTTGGTCAGCGTGGCCTGGAAGGCACCCAGGGTGAGCTGCTGGCCGTCCTTCTGGGGCAGCGACACACCCTCTCCCGCCACCAGCGTCACCGTCACCGTGCCGCTGAAGGTGATGTCCGCGGCCTTGATGACGGGGCTCATCACCCAGCGGCCCGAGCCGCCCGCCTGGCGGCCGAAGCTCTGCGCCACGTCGAAGTCCACCAGGATGACCTTCTGCTCACCCTCCACCGTCACGGGCTCGGCGATCTTCACCTTAAGGCCCGACTCGCCATAGCTGGGCAGTTGCAGCTCGCCCGCCACCTGCGTGCCCTCGGGCAGGCCCGCGTAGTCCGGCGCCGAGGCGTAAACCTTCGTGGTGCCGTCCGCCTCCTCTACCTCGATGAAGGCGCCGGTGATGACGAAGCGCAGCTCCTTGTAGGTGCCCGCCGGCACGGTGGCGTCCTTCACCAGGTCCGCGGTGTCGTTGGCCAGGGTGATGAGGTCCGTCGTCTTCGGCTGGTTGAGCAGGATGACGCGGTTGTTCTCGCCCTCACCCAGCAGCTCCACCTCGGAGATGGTCACCACGGCGCGCTTGAAGTCGCCCGGGGCGTCGGTGAGCTTGATCGTCACCTTGTTCTCGCCGCCACAGCCCACCATTCCCAGGGCCAGGGCGAAGAGGCAGGAAGCCAGCAGCTGGATGCGTTTCATGTCGGTCTTCTCCATGTTGAGTCCGGCCAACTCCGCCCAGAAGACCAGGGCGCGGGGCTATCGGCCACACCTACCCGGAGCGACAGGAGACTACCTTCTGGCATGAGGAGTGCTGAAGGCAGGTGGCGTAGGCTCGTCTCCGTATGAATCGAGCGTGGAGAGACCGGCTGTTGATGATCGGCATGGGGCTGGGGGTGCTGGCGCTGGGCTTCGCCGCCGTGCGGGTAGCGCTGCCCAAGCGGCCTGTCCCCTACGATCACGAACGTGGGCTCCTGCCGACGCTGGTAACTAATGAGCCGGAGCCACCCCCCGCGCCCCGCTGCCCTTCTGGCGTCATCGCCTGGTCGAGCGGCAACACGGCGGCATTCCATGCGATGGGCGAGGAGGGCGACCGGGGGCTCGCCGTGCGCAATCACGTTTCGATCAGCGGCGAGAGCCGGAACGGGCGGCGCTCCTTCGAGTTCAATGGGAACACCAGCTTCGTGGAATTCAAGGAGCAGAACCGGCTGCGCAACCTTCCGCGATTCACGCTGGCCGCCTGGATCAAGGCAGCGCCCGAGCCGCGCTTCCGAGGCATCGTCGGGAAGATCCAGTCCCAGGAGCCGCGGTCGGGCTACCTGCTCAACCTCAACGCGGAAGACCGGCTGCGCTGCGACGTCGTGCACGACCATGCGACTTCACGGTTCGGTGCCGCGGTGTCGGACATACCGGTGGCCGATGACACGTGGCACCACGTGGCCTGCACCTATGACGGCAACAACGTGAAGGTCTTCGTGGATGGGGTCCAACGAGGCTCCAAGAGCTACGGCGGCGCGGTGGGCATCACGGATGAGCCGCTGCTCGTCGGCAAGGATCCCTTCGCCTTCGAGAACAGGCACTTCCAGGGGCACATCGATGATGTGGCCATCTTCTCCCGCCCGCTCCCGGAGGAAGAGCTCACCACGCTGATGAGCCTCACGGCCGAGCAGTGCAAGTGGTGAGGAGCCGCGCGCCGAGCCGTACCGCCTACCCTTCCGCGGGCTGAGCCTGGTCCACCTTGGGCCCGGCCTTGGTGGGCTGGCTGCTCGGGAAGACGCGCTCCACCACGATGTAGAAGGCGGGCACCACCAACAGGCTGAGCACGGTGGACACCGACAGGCCGCCGAGCACCGCGATGGCCATGGGCTGACGCGTCTCGCTGCCGGCCCCCAGCGCCAGCGCCGCGGGCACCGCCGCCATCATCGTGGCGATGGACGTCATCAGGATGGGCCGCAGCCGCACCGGGCCCGCGCGCAGCATGGCCTCCATGGCGCTCAGGCCCTGCTCGCGCTGCTGCAGGGCGTAGTCCATCAGGATGATGGAGTTCTTCTTCACGATGCCCATCAGCAACAGCAGGCCGATCATGCTGAAGATGTTCAGCGTGGTGCCCGTGAGGTACATGGCGAAGGCGGCGCCCGCTATCGACAGCGGCAGGATGCTGAGCACCGTGAGCGGGTTGCGCAGGAACGAGTTGAACTGCGAGGCGAGCACCATATAAGCGACGAGGATCCCCATCCCCAGCGCGAACCCCAGGCTGCCCATGGACTCGCGGAAGGCCACGCTCGCTCCGCCCAGCACCACGCGGTTGCCGCCGGGCAGCTCCTTGGAGGCCTGCTCCACGAAGGCCAGCGCCTCCTCCTGGTTCGCCCCCGGCGCCACGTTGGCGAAGATGCTGATGGCGCGCTCGCGATCCCGGCGGGTGATGGCCTGCAGCGCGGGGCGCTCCTCCTGCTTCACCAGCGAGGACAGGGGCACCAGCTCACCGCTGCTGGTGCGCACCTTCAGCACCGAGAGATCCTCGGGCCTGGCGCGCTGATCGGCCAGCAGCCGCAGCCGCACGTCGATGCGCCGCCCGCCCGAGCTGTACTTGCCCACGCGCAGGCCGCCCACCAGGGCGTTGAGGGTGCTGCCCACCGACTCGATGGACACGCCCAGGTCCGCCGCGCGGGCGCGATCCGGGGTGATGCGCAGCTCGGGCATACCGAGTTGGTAGTCCGTGTCCACGTCCACCACCTTGCCGCTGGACTGCAGCTTCTCGCGCATCTGCGTGCTGGCCTGCACCAGGCGCTCCCAGTCCGCGCCGCGCACGCTGAACTCCACCGGGAAGCCGCGCTGCGCGGTGAAGCCGCTCTGCGACAGATCCTGCACCACCGCGCGCAGGCCGGGGTATGAGTTGAGCTCCTTGCGCAGCACCTGCTGGAACTCGGACTGGCTCATGCGCTCATCGGGTGGCTTCAGGGTGACGAAGATGATGCCCGTGTTCACCCCGCCGCCGCCGAAGCCGCCCACCACGCCGAACACGCGCTGCACCTCGGGCCTGCTGCCGATGAAGGCCTCGGCCCGCTTGAAGTAGCCATCCGTCTCCTGCAGGGTGCTGCCCACCGCCGTCTGCAGGCGCACCATGAGCCGGCTCTGATCCTGCGAGGGCACGAACTCGCTAGGCAGCGCGCGGAAGGCGAACGCCGACACCACCAGCACCGCCACCGCGCCAATCAGCACCCACCAGGGCCGCTTCAGCGCCCGGGCCAGCACCCGCGCGTAGATGCCCTCCAGCTTCTCGAAGCCGCGATCCACCACCTGGCCCACGCGGCTGCGGTGCTCGCGCGAAGTCTTCAGCAGCTGCGCGCACCGCGCAGGCGCCAGGGTGATGGCCTCCAGGTAGGACAGCAGCACCGCCACGCACAGGGTGACGCCGAACTGGAGGAAGAACTTGCCGATCACGCCCTTCATGAAGATGACAGGGATGAAGATGGCCACCACCGCCAGCGTGGCCGCCAGCGCCGCGAAGGTGATCTCCTTGGTGCCCTCGCGCGCCGCGCGCACCCGGTCCTTGCCCATCTCCGAGTGCCGGTAGATGTTCTCCAGCACCATGATGGCGTCGTCCACCACGATGCCCACCGCGAGCGCCAACCCCAGCAGCGTGAAGGTGTTGAGCGTGAAGCCCAGGAAGTAGATGACGGCCACCGTGCCCAGCAGCGACATGGGGATGGCCAGCACCACGTTGAGCGTGCTCGACAGCGAGCCCAGGAACATCCAGCACACCAGCGCCGTGAGCAGGCACGCCAGCAGCAGCTCGAACTCGATCTCGTGCACGCTCTCCTCGATGAAGCGCGTGGAGTCGAAGTTGATGCCCAAGAGCATGCCCTCGGGCAGGTCCTTGCGCAGCTCGTCCAGCATCTTGTGCACGCCGTTGGCCACCGCCACCGCGTTGGCGCCGCGCTGCTTCTTCACGCCCAGGCCCTGGGCGGGGTTGCCATCCACGCGGGCCATGCGGCGCACGTCCTCGAAGCCGTCCTCCACCAGCGCCACGTCCGACAGGTACACCGTGGAGCCGTCCACCTCGCGCACCACCAGCGCGCGCAGCGTCTCGAGATCCAGCGCCTCGCCCATGACGCGGACGTTGACCTCGCGGCCCTCCGTCTCGATGCGGCCAGCGGGCAATTCCACGTGCTCACGCCGCAGGGCGGCGATCACGTCGGTGACGGTGAGCCCCTTGGCGTCCAGCTTCTCGGCGTCCACCCAGATGCGCACGTTGCGCTCCAGCGCGCCGCCCACCATCACCTCGCCCACGCCCTCCACCGTCTGCAGCTTCTCCTTGATGCGGTAGCGCGCGTAGTCGCTCAGCACCTGGGGCGCGTACGGCCCGGACAGGCCAATCCACATGATGGGCTGGTCCTCCGGGTTCTGCTTGGAGATGACGGGCGGATCGGAGTCCCGGGGCAGCAGCCGCTGCGCCTGGCTCACCTTCGTCTGCACGTCCTGCAGCGCCAGGTCCACGTTGCGCGACAGATCCAGCTCCACGGTGATGGACCCGCCGCCCTGGCGCGCCGTGGAGGTGATGGACTTCACGCCCTCCACCTGCGTCACCGCCTCCTCGAGCGGCTCGACCAGATCGCTCTCGACGGCCTCGGGCGAGGCGCCCTCCCAGCTCACCGAGATGTTGATCGTGGGGAAGTCCACGTCCGGGAACTGGCTGATGCCAATACGGTCCGCGGCCACGATGCCGAACAGCACCGTGGCACCCATCAACATCCACGCGAGGACAGGCTTCTTGATGCAGGCTTCGGTGATGTTCATTGCCCGGCACCTCCTCCGTTGCTACCGCTGGCCGCTGGCTGCGGGCGGGGCTCGCCGGTGAAGGCGGGCTTGGCGCCCTCCGCGATGCGCACCGCCACTCCGTCCTTCAGGGCCTCGGCGCCACGCACCACCAGCGTCTCTCCTGGCTTCACCCCACCCTTCACCTCCACCCGCCCGTCCGCCGTGCGCATGCCCAGCTCCAGCACCCGCTCGCGCGCCTTGTCCCCCTCCACCACGAAGGCCAGGAAGCCGCGCTCGCTGGGCCGCACCGCCGTCTGTGGAATCACCGGCGCGCCCCGCGACATGTCCACCGGCACCGACACGGTGGCGAATGCGCCAGGCCGCAGCGCCTCGGCCTCCTTGCCCGTCACCTCCGCCGTCACCGGCACCATGCGGCTCTGATCGTCCGCCGCCGCCGCCACGTGGCTGATCTTCCCGCTATAGATGTTGCCGTCGGTGCGCACCGTGAAGCGCGCCACCATGCCCGGCTTGAGCCGCGCCACGTCGGCCTCGGGCACCCGGAAGCGCAAGAGCAGCGGCTCGCGGCGCAGCAGCGTGGCCATCACATAGCCCGGCTGCACGTACTGGCCCGTCTGCACGGTGCGCGTCTGCAGCACGCCCTCCATCGGCGCGCGCACGTACGCGTCGCGCAGGTTCAGCTCCGCCTGATCCAGCGCCGCCTTCGCCGCGCTCACCTCGGCCGACGCGGTGCGCGCCCGCGTCTGGAAGCTCTCCAGCTCCTCGGCCGGCAGCAGGCCCGGGCGCTGCTCGTTCACCGTGGCCCGCCGCTGCGCGCCCGCCTGGGCCTCCGAGGCCACCGCCTGCGCCCGCTCCAGCGCCGCCTTCGCCGAGGCCACCGCCAGGCTGTAGCGGGTGGGCTCGATCTCCGCCAGCAGCTCGCCCTTCTTCACTGTCTGCCCCTCGGTGAACGCCACGCGCTCCACCACGCCCGCCACCCGCGCGGTGATCTGCACCCGCTCGAAGGCCTCGATGGAGCCCACCGCGCTGACGACGTACTCCACGTCACGCGACTCCACGGTGGCCACCTCCACGGGGAACTGCATCGGCCCGCGGCCTCCCGGCCCACCCCCACCGCCCTTGCCCGCGCCGCCACCCGGCGGCCCCCCCGCCTTGCCCGCGCCGCCACCGCCCGGAGCACCACCCGGAGCGCCCCCTTCTCCCTTGCCGCCACACCCCGCGCCCATGGCCAGCGCCACGGCCACCAGGGCTACCAGTCCCATGCCTCGCTTCACTGTTGCGGCTCCTTCCCAAGAGGATCGAGTCCCACCGCGGCCCGGAGATCCAGCAGCGCCACCCCGAGCGAGTAGCGCGACCGGGCCAGCGCCACCTCCGCCTCGAAGAGGCGCAGCGCCGCGTCCGACACCGCCAGCGCGGTGGACAACCCCTGCCGATAGAGGATCGACGTCTCCTCCGCGTTCTTGCGGGCCTGCTCGGTGGCAAGCTCGCTCTGCTTCAGCGCCGCCTGGGCGTTGCGTAGCTCCACCCGGGCGCGCTCGATGTCCACGTCCACCCGGCGCGTGCGCGAGGTGGACTCCAGCTCGGCGGCCCGCGCCAGCGCCACCCGCTCGCGCCGCTCGGCGTACCGCTCACCTCCGTCAAAGAGGTTCCACGTGAGATCCACGGAGATGAAGCCGCTGCCCGCGCCGCCCGGGTCTCCGCCCGGAACCCCGGTGGAAGTGCCCGAGCCCGTGAAGCGGTACTGCCCCGTCACGCCCAGAGTCGGAAACAGGCGGGCCAGCGGCTCACGGGCCGAGGACTCCAGCGCCTGGACCCGCAGCCGCGACGAGAGCACATCCAGCCGGCGCTCACCGGCGCCCGGCACCAGCGCCAACAGCCCCTCGCCCGGACGCAGCGCCTCGCCCAGCAGGGGCTCGGGCAGGGCCAGCGGGCCGTCCACATCCGTGACGAGCAGGTAGCCCAGCTCCAGGCGGCTCGTCTCGGCGCCGCCGCGGGCCTGGGCCAGCTGCACCTCGGCGTTGGCCACCTCCAGCTCCGCGCGCGTCACGTCATTGGTGCTGGCCAGCCCCGCCTCGGCGCGGGCCTTCGCGTCCGCCAGGTTCTGCCGGGCGAACTCCAGCCGCCGCACCGCCGCCTCGTACACCTGCTGCGAGCCCAGAGTGGTGAGGAACGCATCCGCCGCCTCGAAGCCCACCAGCCGCCGGGCCTCGAGCGACTCCAGCTCCGCGGCCTCGCCCTCCAGCCGGGCGGCCCGGTACAGCGGAAAGCCCCGCGCGTCGAACAGCGTCACCCGGGCCACCGCCGTGGCGCCCAACCCGCTGCCCGTCGTGGACGGGAATCGGCGGGCGTAAGAGCCCGTGAGCGTCAGCTCCGGAAAGAAGAAGGCCCGGGCCCGGGCAACGCGCGCGTCCGCCGCCTCGGCCCGCTGCTGGGCGGCCAGCGCCCGCTCATTGCGCTGGGAGGCCATCATCACCGCCTGCTCCAGGGTGAGCGCCTCCCCTGCCGGAGCCTCGGAGCGCTTCGAGGCGCTCTCGGGCAGCGGGGCTCCCCCCTCGGACGTCTGCGCTTCGGACGGCTGGGGAGTCAGGACGAGCCAGGCGCACAGGGGCGCGGCGAGAAAAGGTCGGGCGGTCAACATGAAAGGCGGGGCTCGGGGCGCGACGTGGCAACTCGTTGGAGCGCCATATAACGGAGCACGGAAAGCAGGGCCATGGACTTCTCGCGTGTCTGGACGTTGCCCGGTACACCGGACTAAGGGGGTATTCAGTTCTCCGGGGCCCTGCTTTCCGCAGCGCCCACCAGACGGGCGTGAGCCCGGGAATCCGTCGGCAATGCGTTTATTCCTGATCGGCCTGTGGATTGTGGTGGTGGCCACCGCGTGCAAGAGCGAGCAGGAGCCCAAGGCGGGCGCACTGCGAGTGGACCTCTCGTACGCCACGTTCCGGCCGGGGTGCCTGAAGATCACGGCGACGGACAGGGCGGACAGCTCGCGCACCGTGTCCCAGGAGGTGACGCTGGGCAGCCCAACGCCGCAGAGCCAGGTGCTCACGGTGGCGGTGTTCCGCGAGAAGGGCTGGAGCCGGGACCTGACGCTGACGGCCACGGCGTACGAGAGCACCTGCGCGGCGCAGAACCCGCGGCAGGTGGCCACGCAGACGGTGGACGCGCAGGTGCCCGAGAAGAGCGTCGTGGCGGTGCCGATGGAGCTGCGCGCCGAGGACCTGGACGACGACGGCTTCGTGCGCACGGATCAGGGAGGCTCGGACTGCGACGACGATGACAAGCAGATCAACCCGCGGGCCACCGAGAGCTGCAACGGCCGGGACGAGAACTGCTCGGGGGACGAGAGCGATGCGCCCGGGGTGACGCAGTACTTCGCGGACGCGGACGGGGACGGCTTCGGCAACCCGCTGCGGCTGCAGGTGAGCTGCGCGGCTCCGGCGGGCCACGTGACGAACAACCGGGACTGCAACGACACGAACCCGTCCATCCGCCCGGACCAGCCCGAGGCGCTCTGCGACGGGCAGGACGACAACTGCAGCGGCACCCCGGATGAGACCTTCAACGTGGGCATGCAGTGCCAGACGGCGCAGGCGTGCGCGGGCGCGTTCGTCTGCCAGGGCACCACGGGCACCGCGTGCGTGAGCCCCCAGACGCCCACGGACTGGTTCCTGGACAGGGATGGAGACGCCCACGCGGGCACTCCGGCGGGCACGAGCTGCACGGCGCCGCCGGGCGCGGTGAGCACCACGAGCGACTGTGATGACACCTCGCCGTTCGTCTTCAACGTCGCCACGGAGAAGTGCGACCGGCTGGACAACAACTGCAACCTCCAGGTGGACGAGGGCTGCACGGCGCGGGACTACGTGGCGGTCACCGGCGTGACCAGCTCCTTCTTGCGCGCGGTGGCCAGCTACGCGGAGAACAAGGCGTGGGTGGCCGGTGACGGCAACACGCTGGCGCACGTGGAGGGCACCAACGTCACCCCGTACACCGACTGCCCGTCCCGCAAGTGGGTGTCCGCATGGGCCCACCCCAATGGCCGGATCTTCCTGGGCTCGGACGATGGCCTGCTGGCCACGCGAGGAGCTGGAGGCGGTTCGGCCTGTGTGGAGTTGGAGACGGGCAGATCCTCGAGCATCAACGGGCTGGTGGGCATCCGCAACGGGTCAAACGCGACGCTGTTCGCGGTGACGAGCGAGGGCCGCATCTTCGAGTGGAGCTACACGGGCACGGGCACGGGCACGGTGAGGGAGGTGGGCCGGGTGGCCGCGAACCTCCGGGCCATCGACGGTACCAGCACGACGAGCCTGGTGACGGTGGGCGCCGAGTCAGTGAACTCGGTGACCGTGGCACGGGCCTTCGCCAAGAACCCGGTCACCGGGGCCTGGACCCGGGAGACGCTGCCCGCCACGCTGCCCGGGAGCACCTTCCTGCGCGCTGTGCACATGGTGCACGGACAACTGGCGTACGCGGCGGGAGATAACGGCGTGGTGGTGCAGCGTGCCAACGGCCAGTGGAGCGAGCTGCCGCGGCTTCCCTCCGCGGCGAATGCCCGGGACGTGGCGGCCTACGGCAGAACGTCCGTCTATGCCGTGAGCAACAGCACCGAGGAGGTGTACCTCTTCAACGGGAGCAGTTGGAGCAGGGATCTCAAGGTGAACTGGACGCCGTTCGCGATCGACGGCGTGGGGCCTCACGATCTGTGGGTAGTGGGCGACCAGGGCAACGTCGTCCACCGGGGCCCCTGAGCCGCCCGCTCTATGGAGCTGCGCGCCGACAGGCTGACGGTGCGGCGAGGCGCTCGGAGCGTGCTGCGCGAAGTGGACTGCGTGCTGCCCCCCGGCAGCCGGGCGCTGGTGCTGGGGCGCTCGGGCGCGGGGAAGACGACGCTGCTCAAGGCGCTGGCGGGGCTGGTGCCTGCCGCCGCGGGCAGCGTGCGGTGGGACGGGCAGGAGGTGGCACGGCTGAGCGCGGCGGAGCGGCGCACGCGGCAGGCGGCCTTCGGCATGGTGTTCCAGACGGACGCCCTGTTCGACTCGCTGACGGTGCGGCAGAACGTGCTGCTGCCGCTGCGCAACCGGGGCGTGGCGCCGGAGGAGGCCCAGGCCCGGGCGGGCGAGGTGCTCCAGGCGGTGGGGCTGCTGGAGGCGGCGGACGTGCTGCCGGAGCGGCTCTCGGGAGGCATGAAGAAGCGGGCGGGGATCGCCCGGGCGCTGGCGGCGCGGCCCTCGGTGTTGCTGGCGGATGATCCGTTCGCCGGGCTGGATCCCGGCACGGCGCGGCAGGTGGCGCGGGTGCTGCTGGAGGTGGCCGGGAGCGGCACGCTGCTGGTGGTGGCGCCGGATGCCCCGGCGGAGCTTCCCCTGCCCCGCTGGCTCTACCTGCGAGACGGGCGGCTGGTGCACGACGGGCCCCCGGCGCCGGAGCTGGAATCCCCCACCGACGAGGTGCTGGCATGAAGGCCCCTCTGGCGTGGCTGGGGCGCGGGGCGCTGAGAACGACTCGCGGCGTGGGAGCGCTGACGCTGGTCGCCACGCGCACGGTGCTGGGGCTGCCGCGAATGGAGCGGCGCGAGCTGTTCCGCGGGCTGGTGGAGTTCGGCTACGGAACGCTGGGGCTGGCGCTGACGGTGGCGGCGCTGTCGGGCGCAATCGTGGTGCTGCAGTCGGCGCTGTACGTGGAGCGCTTTGGCGCGCGCACGTTCCTGGGCTGGGCGTCGGGGTATGCGGTGCTGTGGGAGTTCGGGCCGCTGCTGCTGGGGCTGGTGATGGCGGCGCGGCTGGGAGCGCGCAACGCGGCGGAGCTGGCGACGATGCAGGTGGGCGGCCAGATCGAAGGGCTGCGGGGCATCGGGCTGGATCCGTTCGCGGTGCTGGTGTCTCCGCGGGTGGTGGCGATGGAGCTGAGCATGCTGGCGCTCTCCACGTTCACCTTCCTGGTGGCGATCCTCTTCGAGTCGATCGCGGCGCTGTTCACGCTGGGGCTGCCGCTCAGGGCCTTCTATGGAACGTTCGCGCAGATGCTGAGGCCGGTGGATATCCTGGCGGGGGTGTTGAAGACGGGAACGTTCGGGCTGGCGATCTCGCTGGTGTCCACGGCGGTGGGGCTGCGGGCGCAGGGCGGAGCGCGGGCGGTGGGCCAGGCGGCGGCGCTGGCGGTGGTGCTGAGCTGCGCGTCGATCTTCCTGTTGGACTTCCTGCTGACGCTGGTGCTGTCGAGGCTGTGGGCATGAGCGTCCTGGGCTTCTTCGGAGCGCCGGTGGTGATGCTGGGGCGAACGGTGCGCGCCAGCCTGCGCGAGGGCCTGTCCTGGCGCGAGGCGCTGCTGCACCTGCACGAGCTGGGCGGGCGCAGCGTGTGGCTCGTCATGTCGGGGATGGCGTTCTTCGGGGCGGTGCTGGTGACGATCGCTCACGCGCAGGCGATGAAGCTGGTGGGCAACATCTCGGTGCTGGGGCCGGCGTACTTCGAGCTGCTCATCCGCGAGTTCGGCCCGGTGATCTCCGCGCTGCTCACGGCGGCGCGGGCCGGCGCGAGCCACAGCGCGGAGCTGTCCACCATGAGCGTCAACGAGCAGGTGGAGGCGCTGGAGATGTCGGCGGGAGATCCGTACGCGGATCTCGTGGCGCCCAGGGTGCTGGCAGGAGTGCTGGGAGTGCCGCTGCTGTGCGTGCTGGGCACGGTGGCGGCGACAGCCTCGGCGGTGGGCACGGTGACGTGGGTGTTCGGGATGGACGGCGGAGCCTTCATGGACTCGCGGTTCGTGGACGGGTGGGACGTGTTCGCGGGGTTCCTGAAGGCGGTGGGCTGCGGGCTCTACATCCCGCTGGCGGCGGCGGTGGCGGGCCTGTCGGCGAGCGGCGGAGCAGAGGCGGTGGGAGAAGCCACGACGCGCGGAGTGGTGACCGCCTGCATCGGCTGCCTGCTGATCGACTTCCTGGTGGCGCTGGCCTTCCAGATGGTGAGGCTATGAGCGGAGCGCCGGGGACGCTGCGCTTCGAGGACGTGCACCGGGCCTTCGGAAGCACCCCGGTGCTGCGCGGGCTGAGCGCGGAGGTGTCCACGCGCGAGCTCACCTTCATCGCGGGAGCGAGCGGCTCGGGGAAGAGCGTGCTGTGCCGGCTGGCGGTGGGGCTGCTGAGGCCGGATCGGGGCCAGGTGGAGCTGCTGGGCGAGCGGGTGGACACGCTGCCCGAGCGCGCGCTGCGATCGGTGCGGCGAAGGACGCCCTACCTGGTGCAGGGCCCGGCGCTGCTGGACTGGAGGACGCTTCGGGAGAACGTGCAGCTGGCGGACCCGAGCGCCCCGGCCGAAGCGGTGGAGGAGGCGCTGGCGCGGGTGGGCCTGGGAAGCGCGGCGGACCGCAAGCCGCCGGAGCTGGGGCCCGGGGCGAAGAAGCGAGCGGCCATCGCCCGGGCGCTGGTGCTCAAGCCCAGCTACCTGCTGCTCGACGAGCCCACGACGGGGCTGGATCGGGTCGCGGCGGGCCAGGTGGAGGCGGTGCTGGCCTCATTGAAGGAGCAGGGCCTGGGAGGGTTGGTGGTGTCCCATGACTACCGGCAGCTCCGGAAGCTGGCGGACAGAGTGCTGGTGGTAGCGCGGGGGCAGTGCGTGTATCTCGGCACGCCAGCGGGGTTCCTGGCATCTTCGGAGCCGGAGCTGCGGGCGCTGACGGCACCCTTCACGGAAGGGCTCACGGATGGATGAGCGTCGGTTGGAGATCAAGGTAGGCGCGCTGGTGCTGGCGGCGCTGGTGGGCGTGCTGGGCCTGCTGTGGCTGATGGGCGAGCTGCGGCTGAGCCGGGGCGAGGGCCTGCGGGTGGACTTCGCTCACACGGGCAACGTGGTGAAAGGCGCGCCGGTGAAGCTGGCGGGGGTGCAGGTGGGCCGGGTGGAGGAGATCCTCCTGCTGCACGAGCGCCGGGATGCGAACGGCGCTCCCCTGCCCGTCCAGATGGCACTGTCCGTGGCGCCCGAGGCGCTCAAGGCGCTGCGGGCGGACGCCAAGGTCACGGTGGCGACCGTGGGCCCGCTCGGAGAGCCCTACCTGGAGCTGAACCCGGGCTCGGCGACCGCGCCCGTGCTGGTGGCGAACGCCACGGTGCGAGGCACGGACGCGCCGCGCCTGGACGTGATCGCCCAGCAGTTCACCCGGCTGCTCGACGCGATGAGCGGGATGCTGGACGAGGATCCACAGTCCGTCTCCGGGCTGGTGACCAACGTGGCCCGGCTAGCGCGCACGCTGGACACGATGCTGGCGGAGAACCAGGTGGAGGTGCGCACGCTGGCAACGGAGCTGGCGGCGGCCTCGAAGGATCTGCGCCAGCTCGCGCAGCTGGCCAGGACGTCGATGCAGCCCGGTGGCCCCGGCGCCCGGCTGCTGAACGACGCGGCGGCGACGGCGGCGCTGATGAAGACAGAGCTGCCGGGGCTGACGAACTCTGCGGAGAAGACCTTAGAGGGACTGTCCTCGGTGGCCGGGAAGCTCACGCCGGAGGATGGCGAGCGGCTCAAGCTGGCGCTGGAGCGCTTCACGGCGGCCGGAGTGCAGCTCGAACAGGTCGCGGCGCGAGCGGACCGGGTGCTGGCGCGGCTCGAGGCCGGAGAAGGCACCGGCGGCGCGCTGCTGAGCGATCCCACCCTCTATAACGAGCTGCGCACGCTGGTGACGGATCTGCGAAAACACCCTTGGAAGGTGCTCTGGAAAGACTGACCGTCACGGCACGTCCATGATACGCGGCTCCTTCTTCCAGCGCGCCAGCTGCGCCTCGGAGGGAAAGCCCTTGAGCCGGTAGCGCCCGGGGTAGAGCCCTTCCTGGCGCTCGAGCAGCCCGCCGATGTCGCGCTCGACCACCTCCCAGCGCACCACCGCCACCGGCGGGGCTTCGGGGCCCAGCTTCGAATCCATGAAGATGACGATGTCCACCCGCGGCAGGAGCGTGTCGATGTCCCGCACCCACACCGCCTGGCTGAAGTTGTTCCCGTGCTCGTCCTCATAGGGAATGAACTCCGCCACGAAGAGATCGATGCCCTGCTGCTGGTGGAGGGCGATCAGATCCTCCCGCTGGGCGTCGTACTCGCGCCGCTGGCTCTCCACCAGGAGCTTGCGGAAGGCCAGCCACGGCTTGCTCCCTTTGGGAGGAAGGAAAGGCTCCCAGCCCCTGGCGGTGCGGCGCAGAGCGCGCCCATCCACCGGGCGTGGAGCCTCATAGGCCCGCAGGGCCACCTCGGCCACCCGAAGCAGCCCCTCCTCATCGCTGGAGCCTGTCACGAACACCGCGTCCCGGTTGGGCACCAGCACCACGGGGTCTCCTCGCACGGGGCACTGGCGCAGCACCTCCTCCAGCAGCAGCAGGCGCGAAGAGCCGTAGCTGTCGCTCCAGGCGGTGAAGCACGCCCCCTGCGCCAGCTGCGTCAGGGTCCCCGGGTCCTCCTGGTTGCGGCGGCGCAGGTTCATCAGGGCGTCCGCCGAGGCCTGCTCGAAAGTGACTCCCCAGCGGGACAGATCTTCCGGGCCGACGAACTTCATCGCGTCGGGGGTATCGACGACGAGCGCTCGCGCCAGCACACCTCCCAGCGGTTCCCAGCGCACCCACTCCTTCCCCCCCTCGGCTCCTCCATCCGTGGGCTCCCCCGTTTGCCCCAGTGAGAGCAGCTCGAAGTGGGCACGCGGGCGCAACACCGGCAGCAGCAAGGGGCGCGCCGCCTCATACGTCGTAGGCCCTTCAGGAGGCGCGGCGCTGAAGCGCACCAGCCGTTGAAGGGCCTCGGCGCGCCGCTCGGGTGGGAGGGACTGGTAGTCATTGAAGAAGTTGCCAAGAAAGAGTGTCTGACCGCGCTGGCCCTCCAGTTCCGGAACCTGGATGAGGAACTGCTCGGCATCGTAGCGCAGCTCACCGCGCACCCCCGCCGCCCGGAGCGCTTCCAGCGCCCGCTGGGCGAAGGCATCCGCCTCTGTCCTCGCGGCGCCGGTGCTCCCCGAGGCCTCGCTGGAGCTGGCTGCCACCTGTTGCGGCTCAGAGCGCTGCGACTGCCCGCTCGCGCACCAGAGCCCCCCCACCACGGCCACCATCACTCCCGCCAATAGCACCCTTGTATTCAGCCCGGATCGCTCCATGCCCTGCTTCGATGGCTCGAAAAGCGCCAGAAGTCCATGCCGAACCTCAGCGCCGCGCGGCCAGGATCCTCCCTCCTGGGGTCTCCCGCCACGCCTGCCTGTCAAGAAAGCAGACTTCCTTGCCAACCCGGATGTTCCGGAATGGTGCGATCGTCCCGATCCGGGGCGATCCAAAATGGTGCACCAGAACGGTGCACCCCACCCCTCGGACTAGTAATTCCAAGCGTTTAGTGCTTGGCACCATCCCTGCTTTGTCTCCCCAACGTCAGCGTTTCTGAGGAGGCACACCATGGAAGTCCGGTTCTTCGGCGTTCGGGGGAGCATCGCGGTGTCGGGGTCGCGCATCGGGGGGAACACGGCGTGCGTGGAGGTGACGAGCCAGGGCCAGCGCCTCATTCTGGACGCGGGCACGGGCATCCGGGGCCTGGGCGAGATCATGATGCGGGAGGGGCCTCCGCAGAAGACGACAATGTTCTTCTCGCACCTGCACTGGGATCACGTGCAGGGCTTCCCCTTCTTCACTCCGGCGTACCTGGGCACCACGGAGCTGATGATGTACGGCCCGGGCGCCAACGGGGACCAGGCGCTGCAGAGCGTGCTGGCCCGGCAGATGGAGCCGCCCAACTTCCCGGTGCCGCTGTCGATCATGCGCTCGAAGATGACGTTCGGCTCGGCGCTACACGGCCGCACGGTGGAGGTGGGCCCGTTCCGCGTCACTCCGATTGACGTGCCGCACCCGCAGGGGTGCCTGGCGTACCGTGTCGAGGCGGACGGCCACAGCTTCGTCTACGCCACGGACGTGGAGCTGGCGCGCGACACGATGACTTCGGACGTGGGCCGCCTGCTCGAGGGCGCCGACGCCATCTGCCTCGACGCGCAGTACACCCCCGCGGAGTACGAGGGGAAGATCGGCATCCCCAAGAAGGGCTGGGGCCACTCGACGATGGTGGACGCGGCGCAGGTGGCCAAGCAGGTGGACGCCAAGCGGCTGCTGCTGTTCCACCACGATCCGGCGCACAACGACGACGTGGTGGAGAACATGGCGGAGGAGGCGCGCAACCACTTCTTCGCCACCGAGCCAGCGCGCGAGGGCAAGCGCATCATCCTGGGCCACGCGGTGAGCGCGTAAGGACAGCGCCATGGCTTACGAGTGCTATGGTGCGGCGGCGGCGTTCGTGCTGCCGCCCCTGCCAACCATGCCCCAGCCCACGGACGTCAGCCAGGTACTGCTCTCGGTCGGGGGACTCGTCGGGAGAGAAGTCGATCTCGACGCGTTCCTGCACACGCTGGTCGACCGCATCGCGGTGACGATGCAGGCGGACCGGGGCACGCTGTGGCTGTTGGATCCGTCTCGCGGCGAGCTGTTCTCCCGGGCGGCGCACCTGCCCGAGGTGTCGCAGATCCGGGTGAAGCTGGGCCAGGGCGTGGCGGGCCACGTGGCGCAGTCGGGCCAGCCGGTGAGCGTGCCGGACCCGACGGGCGAGCGGCTGTTCTTCGCGGACATCGATCGGCTGACGGGCTACCGGACCACGAGCCTGCTGGCGGTGCCGCTCCGGGACGCGGAGGGCACCATCTACGGAGTGCTCCAGGTGCTCAACCGGCTGGGCGGCGGGCGGTTCACCGAGGAGGACACGGAGCGGCTGGCGCTGATCGCCTCGCAGGTGAGCACGGCGCTGCAGAGCACCAGCCTCTACCAGGAGCTCAAGCGCGCGAAGGAGCAGCCGCACGCGCCGGTGGGCTACTTCTTCAACCGCATCATCGGCGAGGCCTCGCAGCTCAAGTCGATCTACCGGCTGGTGCAGAAGGCGGCGCCCACGGACGCCACGGTGCTGCTGCGCGGCGAGAGCGGCTGCGGCAAGGAGCTGTTCGCGCGGGCCATCCACGTGAACGGGCCGCGGCGGGACAAGGCCTTCATCAAGGTGGACTGCGCGGCGCTGCCGGCGACGCTGATCGAGAACGAGCTGTTCGGCCACGAGAAGGGCGCCTACACGGGGGCGGACCACCGGGTGCCGGGCAAGTTCGAGGCGGGCGACAACGGCACGGTGTTCATCGACGAGATCGGCGAGCTGCCGCTGCCCGTGCAGGGCAAGCTGCTGCGCGTGCTGCAGGATCGCGAGTTCGAGCGCGTGGGCGGCACGCAGACGGTCAAGGTGGACGTGCGCATCGTCGCGGCGACGAACCGGGACCTCGCGCGCATGGTGTCCGAGGGCAAGTTCCGCGAGGATCTCTACTACCGCATCAAGGTGGTGGAGCTGGTGCTGCCGCCGCTGCGCGAGCGCGGTGGAGACGACATCGAGCGGCTGGCGCGGCACTTCGTGGCGACGGCGGCCAAGCGTCACCGGCTGGAGCAGCCCCGGCTGAGCGCCGGAGCGCTGGCGCGGCTGAAGAGCTACCGCTGGCCGGGCAACGTGCGCGAGCTGGAGAACTGCATCGAGAGCGCGGTGGTGCTGAGCGAGGGAGAGATCCTCGAGGAGCACCTGCCGCTGCCCACGGTGGACCGGGGAGCGCAGCCGAGCGAGGCGGCGCCCGCGGAGATGGATCTCTCGGGGCTCTTGCCGTTGGCGGAGGTCGAGCGGCGCTACGTGCTCCGGGTGCTGGAGCTGGTGAAGGGCAACCGGACCGCGGCGGCGAAGGTGCTGGAGATCGGCCGCAACACGCTGGCGCGCAAGCTCAAGGAGTACGGGCTCGCCGACGAGGGCTGAGCCCGTACGCCTCGTCTGCCCTCACCTGCCCCGGGCCAGCGTGGGGCGCAGGCGCACGGGCGGAGAGGCCGGAGCGGAGAGGACCCACCGCTTCGGCCCCACGCCATCCTCCTCGAGGGACAGGTCCACCTGGGGATCCACGAACACCTCCGCGGGCCGGCCGTTGAGCGACACCTGGGCATCGGCGTACACCGCGACCGGGCCGTTGCCCTGGGCCTCGAAGTCCCGGGCGATGCGGTGCGCGAGCTGGAGGATGAGATCCGGCTGCACGGACATCTCCCGCTCCTGAAGCGCGGTGAGGTACTGGCGCGGAGTCACATGCCACTCGCGGCCCGTCTCCCGGTTGCGCACCACGAACAGCACGCTGCCATTCTTCTCGCGCGCCATGACGCGCCACGAGAAGCGCATGCCCTGCTCGTGCCAGAGCACGTTGCCCCCGTAGAGGTGTGTCCTCAGCGGGAAGGCAACCTGGAAGACGCCGTAGACCACCGCGGCCCCGAGCAGGAGTCGGCCCTTCCACCCCGGCTGGGCCAGCCCGGACGCCGGGGGCGCCACGGGTGACACCGGGCGAGGCTCCCGGCGGACCAGGGCACGCAGGCGCGCGACGAGCAGCCGGGGCCAGGCCGGATCGAAGAAGACGAGCGCGGCGGTGACCATGATGACGGGGAACATCCCGATGGGGAACAGCGCCAGCGTGGCCGCGTGGAACCCCAGCACCACGACATACGCCAGCGGCCGCAGCCGGCGCGTGAGCAGGAACAGGACGATGGTGGTGTCGAAGAGGAACCCGGCCCAGGCCGCCGAGTAGGCCACCCAAGGCTGCTCCAGGAATGGGCCCACCACCGGCAGGCTGGTGCGCGCCGACAGCCAGATCTGCAGCGGCTGGGCATGGATCAGCCAGTCCGTGGTGAGCTTGGCCAACCCGGCGAACACATAGACGACGCCCACCTGGAAGCGCAGCAGGTACGTGCACCACGCGGGCAGCCACTGCTGGCGCAGCCCGGGCTTACGCCACGCATCGAGCGAGAAGGCCCGGTGCGCGGGCACAAAGCACAGCAGCCCGGCCAGCAAGCACACCAGGTAGTAGTGGTTGAGGTACGTCGTCACATCCAGCAGCTGCACGTAGGTGAACGTGACGAACAGCAGCGCGGTGGCCACCCGGTAGAACAGCCCCAGCGCCACGCACAACCCCAGCACCGCCAGCGCCACGAACAGCGCATGCAGCCACGGCCCCGGCAGCCGGGGCACCCAGCCAAAGCCCCAGTAGGTGAAGCGGAAGTCCGGCTGGACGAAGAAGAAGTCCACCCAGCCGAACGCCAGGAAGCGCAGCGCCGACACCGTCACCACCAGCCCGAACGCCACCCGGAACGCCACCAGCGCCGCGATGTCCCTGGGCGCCAGCAGCGCCGCCCACAGCCGGCTCACTCCTGCCTGCTCAGTCATTGTCCCCTTCCACGGCCGCGGGCAGCTCGAGATCCAGCACGGTGGCCAGCTCCGTCTTCATCACGTCGGTTATCCCCTTGAGCCCGTCATAAACGGCGCGGACCGAGGGCTTGTCCTGGGCGAGCGACTGCGCCAGGTCCGCCTCCTCCACCGCCTCGAGCGCGGCCTGCGCCGCCGCCGCCCGCTCGATCATCTTGGCCGCCAGCGGCTCGGTGCCCACCGCCTGCAGCAGATCGTCGAACCCCATGCCCGAGAACCCCAGGCCACAGCCCTGGGCCAGGCGCCGGTAGCCCGCCAGGTTGGCGGCGATGTTCGCCTTCGAGCGGTGCGCGAACGGCGACTCCAGCAGCTCCGGGCACGTGGGCGTCGTGCACTCCCTCAGGCCCAGCGGCCGGGCGACCTTCTTATCCTTCACAATCTCCTCGATGTAGAAGAGCGCGTCGCTCACCGCGTTCAGCGCCGCCTGGCTCGTCGGGTACACCGCGTTGCCCGAGCCCGCCGTCTCGAACGTGTCCGCGAAGTTTCCCTTCCCCGGCGCCCAGGCCTCCACCAGCTGAAGGGCCCGCTGATGCACGTCCGCCGCCGCCACCGCCGCGTAGGCCCGCTTGCGCGCCTCGCGCTCCTCGGCGGACAGCGCCGCCCACGTGCCCTGAGCCACGATGGAGGAGGTGGACGGGCACTCGGTGTCCGCGCCCTCGTAGAACAGCAGGTACTCCAGCGCGAACAGGCCGCGGCGGGAGATGAGGCCCGTGGGGAAGCCCGTGGACTCATAGCCCTTGGAGACGAGCTGCTCCTCCACGGAGCAGCGGCTCACCAGCGGCCACGAGTAGATGTTGTCCCTCAGGTCCGCGCCCCCCGGCAGCAGCCGCGGCGCCGCCGGCCCAATCTGCATCACCTCCATCGCCTGCCACGCATCCATCGCCCGGTGGAAGGCCTGGCGCGCCGCCTGACGCGTGCCGGCCTCGGGCCGCGCCGCCAGCTCCGCCGTTGCCGCCTTCAGATCCCTGGCCGCCACCTGAAAATCATCCGCGCTCAGCTGCACGCAGGACGACACCGCCTTCAGCAGCTCCACCCGCGTCGCCTCCGCCTTCCCGGGCTGGGTGCCCGGATCCGGCTTGGGCGTCTTCTCATTGCATGCGCTCAGCCCCACCAGCGCGGCGACCGCCAGCAACCCCGTGCGACGCACTGCCTCGAAACGGCCCTGCTTCATAGCTCTCTGCTCCCATTGCTGATTCTGCAAATGACAACCGTTCTCAAAATTGCTTGACACTCCGTGCACGCTTCGGCTACGTCAGCGCCAGTTCTGAAAACGATAATCGTTCTCAACTTCAGCAGTCAAACCGTATCTCCCCAAGGAGGGGCAATCAGTATGCGGAACGAGACAGAAGGCACGGGGCTTCGGGCGACGTTGTTGGGTGTGGCGGTGCTGGCCCTGACGGTGTCGCTGGCGGGCGGTTGCGGCGGTGAGGATCCCGTGGATCCGCCCACCACCCCCGTCACGGACGGCGGCAACAACCCTGTCCCGGACGCGGGCACCCCTGACTCGGGCGTGGCGCCCTCGGTGGACACCGAGTTCGCGGCGGTGCGCTTCAACCCGGACGGCACCCGGGACACCAGCTTCGGCACCAACGGTGTGGCCAAGGTGGACGTGAGCACGGGCAACGCGTCCAACCGCGAGGCGCTCTGGGGCCTGTCGCGTGACAGCTCGGACCGCCTGGTGCTCTTCGGCCACGCCAAGGGCGAGGGCGAGCGCGTCGACCTTGACCGCGTCGTGGTGCGGCTGACGGCCAATGGCGCGCTGGACTCCGCGTTCGCCACCAAGGGCGTGCACACGCTGAACATCGCCAACCTGGCCGACAACACGCGCGCTGGCATGGTCCAGGCGGACGGGAAGATCGTCATCTCGGGTTACACCGCGCAGCCCACGGGCGTGGGCACGCAGTCGGCCAACCGGGTTGTCCTGCTGCGGCTGGATGAGGCCGGCGCGGTGGACAACACCTTCGGCTACAAGGGCGTGGTGAACTCGGCGCCGTTCGTGCCGGCCAACCCGGCCACCACCGAGTGGGGCATGGCCGAGGCGTACGCCGTGGGCCGTCAGTCCACCGGCAAGTACGTCACCACGGGCTATGGCCGCACGGCGGCCTCGGGCACGGTGGACCTGGTGTCGTTCCGCTACACCGCCACGGGCGAGCTGGACACCACGTGGGGCACCAACGGCAGCTACGTGCTGAACCTGGTGGGCGACAATGATCGCGGCCGCAACATGGTCGTCCTACCGGATGATCGCGTGTTCATGGTGGGCAGCGGCGTGCCGAGCGCGCAGAACATCGACGCCATGACGGTGATGCTCACGGCCGACGGGCGCCCGGACACCACCTACACCACGGACGGCTACAAGCTGCACACCTGGGGCCGCGCGGACGAGGCCTTCTTCGGAGCCGCCGTCTCGCCCGCGGGCGACCGCGTGGCGGCGGCGGGCTACGTCGCCGGCGGCACGGATGACGACGACGCGCTGCTGTTCGTGCGGCCGATTGGCTCGGGCACCGGCAACGAGTTCGTCCAGCCCGTGCCGATCTCCGAGACGACGAATGACCGCTTCTGGGCGGTGACGTTCGACTCGGCGGGCAAGGTGTACGCGGCGGGCTTCGTCACCGAGAACGGCGACAGCCGGATGATGGTGGCGCGCTTCAACGCCGACGGCTCGAAGGACACCAGCTTCGGCACCAACGGCGTGGCCACGGCCAACGTGGTGGCGGCGGGCACGGACGAGGCGGCGCGCGGCATCGTCGTCCAGTCGGACGGCAAGGTGGTCCTCGCCGGCGTCATCGAGAAGCGCTAGGCCGCTGTACGAGTAGCCAGCCTGGGGGCGGGGCCGGATCCACGGCTCCGCCCCATCAGGACGGAGTTGACAAGCGCGGGGCGGGAGTCGATTCAGGGGCCCTGCGTCAAGGAGAAGGGTGCGATGCGTAACGGGATGTGGGTGGCCGGGGCGGTGTTCCTCATCGCCGCGACAGGGGCAGGTGCTCAGTCACCGGAGCCAGGTGGCGCGCCTCCGGCGGAGGCCCGTGAGCCTGTGCCCTCCCCTGCGTCCCCTGTTCCCGTGGCACCCGCGGAAGGCAGTGAGGCCCCGGCTCCCGGGGCCCCGGTGCCCGCCGCCCCCGCGCCGGGTGACGTGGCGCCCGCGCCCGGCGAGGTGACGCCCTCGTCCGAGCCCACGCCCACGCCCGAGGCGGAGAGCCCCACCCCCGAGCAGCAGCCGGCGCCGGAGGCCGCACCCGAGCCCGAGAAGCCGCGCGTCGTCGAGACGGTGGTGGTCGGCACGGCGGAGACGCGGACGAGCGGATCGATCCACGTCGTCAAGGAGAGCAAGCTCCAGCGCTTCGAGCAGGACGATCCGCACGCGGTGCTGCAGTCGGTGCCCGGCGTGTACGCCCGCGGCGAGGACGGCTTCGGGCTGCGGCCGAACGTGGGCCTGCGCGGGGTGAACCCCGATCGCAGCAAGAAGGTGACGCTGATGGAGGACGGCGTCCTCTTCGGACCGGCGCCCTACTCCGCCCCGGCGGCGTACTACTTCCCGCTGATCACCCGGATGCAGACGGTGCGCATCCTCAAGGGGCCCTCGGCGATCCAGAGCGGCCCGCAGACGGTGGGCGGCTCGGTGGACTTCGTCACCCGGAGCATCCCCTCGGCCGAGGAGGCCCGGCTGGACGTGGGCGGCGGCCAGAACCTGTACGGCAAGCTGCATGGCTACTACGGAGCGAGCACCGAGCGCTCGGGCTTCCTGGTGGAGGGCGTGCACCTGCGCAGCAACGGCTTCAAGGAGCTGGACGGCGGAGGCCACACGGGCTTCCGGCGCAACGAGTGGATGCTGAAGGCCCGGCACAAGCTCGACACCGGGGGTGAGGCGCGCCACACGCTGCAGCTGAAGCTGGGCTACTCGGACGAGGCCTCGAACGAGACGTACCTGGGCGTGAGCGACGAGGACTTCGCCGCCGCGCCGCTGCGCCGCTATGCGGCCAGCCGCCTGGATCGCATGGAGTGGCACCGCACGCAGGTGGTGCTGCGCCACGATCTCGAGCTGGGCGCGCTCACGGTGACGACGCAGGCGTACCGGCACGATCTGGCGCGCATCTGGCGCAAGGTGAACCGCTTCCAGGGCGCCCCGATCGCCAACGTGCTGGCCGATCCCACCAGCGCGCGTAACTCCATTTATTACGGCGTGCTCACCGGCCAGCTGGACTCCTCGGCGCCCGAGGAGACGCTGCTCATCGGGCCCAACAACCGCGCCTTCGTCTCGCAGGGGTTGCAGAGCGTGGCCCGGTGGAGCACCACGACGGGCCCGTTGAGCCATAACCTGGAGCTGGGAGCGCGCTACCACTTCGATCAGATCGATCGACTCCACACGGAGGACGGCTTCCGGATGGCGGGAGGCCAGCTGGTGCCGGTCGGCGGGCCCACGGCCACCACCGCGAACAACCGGGACGGCACGCACGCGGTGGCGCTGCATGCGACGGACGCGATGGTGTGGGGTCCGCTGGTGGTGACGCCGGGCGTGCGGCTCGAGGTGCTGCGCTCCGAGTCGGTGGACCGGCTGCTCGGCGAGCGCCAGGAGGGCTCGCTCGAGGCGTTCATGCCGGGGCTGGGCGTGCACGGCTCGCTCACCCGCAACCTGGGCATGTTCGCCGGTGTGTACCGGGGCTTCTCGCCTCCGGCGCCGGGCCAGCCCCAGAAAGTGCTGCCCGAGCGCAGCACCAACTTCGAGACGGGCGCCCGGTGGACGCGCAGCGGCGAGCGGTTCGAGGTGGTGGGCTTCCTCAACGCGTACTCGAACCTGACGGGCATCTGCACCTTCTCCACCGGGTGCCTGAATGACGAGCTGGACCAGCAGGTAGACGCGGGCAAGGCGCGCATCCTGGGCGTGGAGGCCTTCGCGGAGAAGACGTTCCGCCCGGGCGGAGGGGTGACGTTCCCCACCTCGGTGGCCTACACCTTCACCCAGACGCGGCTGCTGGAGAACTTCAGCTCGGCGGACCCGCAGTTCGGCGTGGTGCGCGCCGGAGACGAGATGCCGTACGTGCCCCGGCACCAGGTCTTCGCCACGGCGGGCGTGGAGTCCGCGCTGGGTGGCGTGCACCTGAGCGCCACCTTCGTCGACACCATGCGCGAGGAGGCGGGCCAGGGCGAACTGGTGCCGGGAAAGGTGACGCAGGCGCAGCTCACCTTCGACTTGAATGCCAGCTGGAGCTTCGCCAAGAAGGGCGAGCTCTACCTGAGCGCGCGCAACCTGTTGGACAACCAGGTCATCGTCTCGCGCCGGCCGTACGGGGCGCGCTCGAATGCTCCGCGCGCCGTGCTGCTTGGACTCAAATACTCACTCTGAGAGGCTGAAGACTCCCATGACACGTCTGTTGACCCTGCTACTTGCCACCCTGCTGGCTCCCACCGCCTTCGCGGCGGAGACGATCACCGTCTACTCCGGCCGCAACGAGAAGCTGGTCGGGCCGCTCTACAAGGCCTTCAAGGAGAAGACGGGCATCGAGGTGAAGGTGCGCTACGGCGAGACGCCGCAGCTGACCGCGACGCTGCAGGAGGAAGGCGCGAAGACGCCAGCGGACGTGTTCGTCGCGCAGGACGCGGGCGCGCTGGGCGCGATGGCGAAGGCGGGCCAGCTGCAGGCGCTGCCCAAGGAGCTGCTGGAGAAGGTGGACGCGCGCTTCCGCGCTCCGGACGGCACGTGGGTGGGGCTGAGCGGCCGGGCGCGCGTGGTGGCCTACAACACCACGAAGGTGAAGCCGGAAGCGCTGCCCACCAGCATCCTGGGCTTCACGGATCCGGCGTGGAAGGGCCGCATCGGCTGGGCTCCGACGAACGGCTCGTTCCAGGCGTTCGTCACGGCGCTGCGGCTGCTCAAGGGTGACGCGGAGGCGAAGAAGTGGCTCGAGGGCATCAAGGCCAACGCGCCGCGCACCTACAAGAACAACGCGGCGATCATCGAGGCGCTGGGGCGCGGAGAGATCGACGTGGGCTTCGTGAACCACTACTACCTGCACGCGGCGAAGAAGGACAAGGGCGAGGCGCTGCCGGTGGCCAACCACTTCGTGGCGGCGGGAGATCCGGGCGCGCTGGTGAACGTGGCGGGGGCCGGGGTGCTCAAGGGCTCGAAGAAGACGGCGGCGGCGCAGAAGCTGATCGCGTTCCTGCTGGATGCGCAGGCGCAGAAGCATTTCGCCACCGAGACGTTCGAGTACCCGCTGGTGCAGGGAGTGGAGGCCTCGGCGGCGCTGCCCGCGCTGGGCAAGGTGGGCTCGCCGAACCTGGATCTGTCGAAGCTCGAGGATCTGCGCGGCACGCTCAAGCTGCTGCAGGAGACTGGCGTCCTCTAGGCGGCCATGTCCCGCCGAGCCTCCAGACCACTGCTGGCAGCAGGACTCGGGGTAGCGGCGATCTCGCTGCTGCCCGCGGTGTACCTGCTGGTGCGCTCGGCGGAGGCCAGTGGCGAGGCGTGGACGCTGCTGTTCCGCGGCCGCACGCTGGCGCTGCTGGGCAACACGCTGGGGCTCGCGCTGGCGGTCACGGCGTGTGCCACGGCGCTCTCGCTGCCGCTGGCCTGGCTCACCACGCGGACGAACCTGCCGGGGCGGCCCGTGTGGACGGCGCTGCTGTGCCTGCCGCTGGCGCTGCCCACCTTCGTCAGCGGCTACGTGCTGCTGGCGGCCTTCGGCACCGGAGGCGCGCTGGAGCAGCCGCTGGCCCGCTGGGGCCTGCCGGTGCCTCCGGTGTACGGCTTCCCGGGCGCCCTGCTGGCGCTGACGCTGTCCACGTACCCGTACCTCTTCCTCGCGCTCCGGGCTGGGCTGCTCGCGCAGGACCCCGCGCTGCTGGAGAGCGCCTGGAGCCTGGGGCTGACGCCGGCACGGGCCTTCTGGCGCGTCACCCTGCCCCTGCTGCGCCCCGCCTTCGCCTCGGGGGCCCTGCTGGTGGGGCTCTACGTGCTGTCGGACTTCGGCGCGGTGGCGCTCGTCCAGTACGACGCCTTCTCCCGCATCATCTATATGCAGTACGAAGGTGCGTACGATCGGGCCTACGCCGCGCTGCTCGGGCTGGCGCTGGTGGCGGTGACGGTGGTCGTGCTCGCGCTGGAGGAACTGGCGCGGGGCCGTGCTGGCTACCACCGCAGCGCCAGGGGCGCCTCGCGCGCGATGCTGCCCGTGCGGCTGGGCCTGTGGACCGTGCCCGCGCTGCTGCTCTGCTCCGGGGTGGTGGCGCTCGGCGTGGGCCTGCCGGTGGGCATTCTCCTCTACTGGGGCCTCCGGGGGCTGGCCTCCGGCGAGGCCACGCTGCTGGGCCCGGGGCTGAACTCGGTGATGGCCTCGGGGCTGGCCGCGCTGCTGGCGGTGGTGGCGGCGCTGCCGCTGGCGGTGCTCGGAGCGCGCTTCCCGGGGCGGCTCACCACGCTGCTGGAGCGCAGCGCCTACGTGGGCTACGCGCTGCCGCCCATCGTCCTGGCGCTCTCGCTGGTCTTCTTCGGCATCAACGTGACGCCCTTCCTCTACGGCACGCTGGCCATGCTGCTGCTGGGCTACCTGGTGCGCTTCCTGCCCCAGGCGGTGGGCGCGCTGCGCGGAGCGCTGCAGCAGATCTCTCCGCACCTGTCCGAGGTGGCCGCCACGCTGGGACACTCTCCGCCCTCGGTGCTCGCCCGCGTCACCGCGCCGCTGATGGCGCCGGGGCTGCTGGCGGGCGCGGCGCTCGTGTTCCTCACCGCCATGAAGGAGCTGCCGGCCACGCTGCTCCTGGCGCCCATCGGCTTCGACACCCTGGCCACGCGCGTCTGGAGCGCCACCGCCGAGGGCCAGTTCGCCCAGGCCGCGCCGCCCGCGCTGGTGCTGCTGGCCGTGTCCGCGCTGAGTGTGGGCCTGTTGCTCTCGCAGGAGAGGCGCGCGCGCCCCGAATAACGGCTAGGGTGCGCCCCTCGCGATGCCGCTGCTCTCGATAGATCAGGTCACCCTCCACTACACCGCGGGTGGCACCGCCGCCGTGGATGGGCTCTCCCTCAGCCTGGAGCCGGGAGAGACGCTGGCGTTGCTGGGCCCCTCCGGCTGCGGCAAGACGACGACGCTGCGGCTCGTGGCGGGCTTCGAGCGGCCGAAGGCGGGCCGCATCACCCTGGAGGACCGGGTGCTCGCCAGCCCGGACACCTTCGTGGCGCCCAGCCAGCGGCGGGTGGGCATGGTGTTCCAGGACTACGCCCTCTTCCCGCACCTGTCCGTGCTGGACAACGTCACCTTCGGGCTGAAGGCCCTGCCTCGCCGCGAGCAGGTGGCCCGGGCCCGGGCCATGCTGGACCTCTTCGGGCTGAGCGGGCTGGAGTCCCGCATGCCGCACGCGCTCTCCGGAGGCCAGCAGCAGCGGGTGGCGCTGGCGCGGGCGCTGGCCCCGGGCCCCCGGGTGCTGCTGCTCGACGAGGCCTTCTCCAGCCTCGACGCGGCGCTGCGGGTCTCCACGCGCATGGAGGTCCGCCGGGTGCTCAAGTCGCTGGACACCACGGTGCTGCTCGTCACCCACGATCAAGAGGAGGCCATGGCCTTCGCGGATCGGCTGGCGGTGATGAAGGCGGGCAAAGTGGAGCAGGTGGGCACGCCCGAGACCGTATACACGGCGCCGCGCAGCGCCTTCGTGGCCACGTTCCTCGGAGGCACCAACGTGCTGCCGGGCACGGCCTCCGGAGAGACCGCGAGCACGGTGCTGGGCAACCTGCCGCTCATGACGAAGGCCACGGGCCGGGTGCAACTGTCCCTGCGGCCCGAGGCGCTGCGGCTGCACCCGGGCACGGGAACGCAGGCGGGCATCCCCGGCGCGCAGGTGCTGGCGCGCGAGTTCCAGGGGCACGGGGTGAGCTTCACCGTGAAGTATGGCGGCATGGAGCTGACGGTGCGTGGCACACCGGAGCTGCCGCTGCACCCAGGCGACAAGGTTCGGCTGGAGGTGGTGGGCAAGGCCGTGGTGCTGGAGGACGCACCGCCGGCCGAGACGGATTCCACGCGCCCCACCTGAGCGTCAGGTGGCCCTGCCCACGCCGACGACCCGCCGCGTGAGCGTCTTCTGCAGCAGCACGAACGCGAGCAGCAGCCCGCCGATGGCCACCCGGGTCATCCCCGAGCTGTACATGCCCTCGTACGTGGTGATCGACGTGAGAATGAGCCCCAGCATCAACACGCCCACGAGTGTGCCGAGCACCGAGCCGACGCCGCCCGCCAGCAGCGTGCCGCCAATCACCACGGTGGCGATCGCATCGAGCTCCAGGCCCACGCCCTCCAGGTGGCTGCCGCTGGACAGGTAGAAGGTGAGCACCGCGCCGGCGAAGGAGGCGCAGAAGCCACTCACCGCATAGACAGCCACCTTGGTGCGCTGAACGGGGAGCCCCATCAGCAGCGAGGCCTCCTCCCCTCCTCCGAGCGCATACACATTGCGGCCGAACGGCGTGAGCACCGCGACGTACCAGCCCACGGCGACGAACAGCAGGAACAGCACCGCGGTGATGGGCAGCGGGCCCACGCGAGTCACCGCGATGGCGGTATGGCCCGGATCCGAGATGGCGATGGACTCCAGGTGGATGATGAACGCCAGGCCACGCACGAAGAACATGCCCGCCAGCGTGACGATGAAGGGCTTGATGCCGGTGCCGTGGATGATGGCCCCCATTATCGCCCCGAGTGCCGTCCCACAGGCGACCGCCACCCCAATCGCGGCAAGGATGTTCCACTGGTACTTCATGACCAGCACGCCGATGAGCACGCTGGAGAAGGACATGACGGCGCCAACGGACAGATCGATGCCGCCGGAGAGGATGACGAACGTCATGCCCACCGCGACGATGCCCAGCACGGCGTTGTTGGACAGGAAGTTGATGAAGACCGGCAGCGACAGGAAGCCGTCGTACCGGATCGCGGCGATGGCGTAGAGCACCATATAGGCGAACACGCCGGCCAGCACGGTGATGTGCTTGCGGATGAAGTTCGTCACGCGCCCCCCGCGGCAGGCCGCACGCGCCTCAGTAACCGCTCGAACGAGGGCGTCTGCATGAAGCACACCGCCAGCGCCACGATGGCCTTGATGATGAGGGTGTGCTCGGTGATGACGCCGCGCATCTGCAACATGATGGTGAGCGTCTGGATGAAGATGGCGCCGATGATCGAGCCTACCAGGTTCGCCCGGCCGCCCGTCAGGCTGGTGCCTCCGAGCACCACGGCGAGGATGGCATCCAGCTCCAGATAGAGCCCGGCGTTGGCGACATCCGCCTCCTTGATGTCCGCCGCGGCGATGAGCCCCGCCAGGCCCGCGCACAGCGCGCAGGCCATGAAAGCCAGCATCCGGATGACATGGACCCGCAGGCCGCAGAGCCGGGCCGCCTGGGGGTTACCGCCCATCGCCTCGATGTAGAGGCCCGTGGCCGTCTTGCGCAGCAGCAACCCAACGATGACCGCCACCGCCGCGACGAGCAGCGTGGGCACCGGCAGGCCCAGCACGGTGCCGTTGCCCAGGAACTCGAAGGCGGGGATCTCGAAGCTGACCTTCTGATCTCCCGTGAGCGTCTGTGCCAGCCCCCGCCCCATCACCAGCGTCACCAGCGTGACGATGATGGGCTGAATTCCTCCCAGGGTGACGAGCGCTCCATTCAGGGCACCGACGACCAGCGCCACCCCCAGCGAAGCGGCGACCGCGGCCGGCACGGACACCCCTTGCTGTGTCATCAAGAGCGCGGCGACCGCACCCGACAGCGCCATCACCGAACCGACGGATAGATCGATACCACCCAGGGCAATCACCAGCGTCATGCCCACCGCGAGCAGCATGACGGGGGCACCATTCTGGAAGATGTCCACGACGCTGCCGAAGAGCCGGCCCCCGCGGAACTCGATCTGCGCGAAGCCCGGGGTGAACAGCAGGTTGAAGACCAACAGCGCCGCCAGGGCGACCAGCGGCCAGAGGTTCCTAGGCCGCATTCTGATCCTCACCGGCAATCATCTTCATGACCTCCGGCAGCGTCGTGCGCGACAGCTCGCCGATCTTTTTCCGGTCCCGGAACACGGCGATGCGATGAGAGATCCGCAGCACCTCCTCCAGCGCGGCGGAGATGAACAGGACCGAGAGCCCCTTCTGAGACAGCTGCTGAATCAGCCGCTCGATCTCGCCCTTGGCGCCAACGTCGATGCCACGGGTGGGCTCGTCCACGATGAGCAGGCGGGGCTCGTACGCCAGCCACCGGGCGAGGATGACCTTCTGCTGGTTGCCGCCGCTGAGCAACCGGAGGGGCTGCTCCACCGAGGGCGTCTTGATGCCGAGCTTCGTTACGAACTCCCGCGCCAGCTTCTCCTGCTGCGCGCGAGAGATGGTGAAGCCCAGCTTGCGCTGGACGACCAGCGCGATGTTCTCCCGCACCGAGAGGTCCGGGAAGATGCCGTCCGCCTTCCGCTCCTCGGGGCAGAACGCCATGCCCTGCTCGATGGCCTGGCGGGGGCTTCTCGGGACGGTGCCGTTGACGGTGCCGCTGCGCGCATGGTCCGCGCCAAACAGCAGGCGCGCGGCCTCGGTGCGGCCAGACCCGAGCAGGCCCGCGAACCCGACCACCTCTCCCTCGTGAATCGTCAGATCGAAGGGCTCCACACCTCGCCGCTCCACCTGCCTGGCATCGACGACCACGCGCCCCCGTGTCTCGGGGGGCGGGTGCAGCGCGGGCTCCAGCTCCTCGGGCACCTTGCCCAGCATGTGCGAGACGAGCTCCAGCTTCGAGAGCCGCGAGGCCTCGTACGTGCCCACGAGCGCGCCGTTGCGCAGCACGGTGATCCGATCACTGACTTTGTAGACCTGATCGATGAAGTGGGTGACGAAGATGATGCCCAGCCCCCGCTCCTTCAGCCGCTGGATGACACCCAGCAGGACCTCCGTCTCGTGGCTGTCGAGGCTCGAGGTGGGCTCATCCATGATGAGGATCCGCGCCTCGGTCTGTACCGCGCGGGCAATGGCCACCAGCTGCTGCACCGCGGCCGACATCGCCCCCAGCTGCTGGTCCACATCAACGTGCAGATCGAACGTAGCGAGGATCTCCGCCGCCTTGCGCCGCATCGTCCGCCAGTCGATGCCGTACCAGCGCCGGGGCGCGCGGCCCAGGAACAGGTTCTCCGCCACCGTCAGCGTGGGGACCAGGCTCAGCTCCTGGTAGAGCGTGCTGATGCCCTGCTGCTGGGCGTCCGCTGGCGAGGTGGGGCGGAAGTCCCTGCCCGCGAAGGTGATCGTCCCTCCGTCACGCGCGTAGACGCCCGTGAGGATCTTGATCAGCGTCGACTTGCCGGCGCCGTTCTGCCCCATGAGGGCATGGACTTCCCCTCCACGTACATCGAGGTCCACGCCAGCCAGCGCGTGGACCCCGGGGAACCGCTTCTCGACACCTCGCGCGACGAGGATCGGCTCAGTATTCACGAGTCTTGATGACCTGCGCCGCGTTCTCCGCCTCGAAGAGCTGGTCCTTGTTCTGAATGAACTTGGGGACCTTCTCCCCCGCGCGAACCCTGGTGATGGTGTCGAACACCAGCGGCCCCATCAGCGGGTTGCACTCGACGGTGGCGTTGAGCTTGCCCGCGATCATGGCCTCGAAGGCGGCCTTCACCGCGTCGATGGAGATGAGCACCACGTCCTTGCCGGGGTTGATGCCGGCCTCCTCGAGCGCCTGGATGGCGCCCAGCGCCATGTCGTCATTGTGGGCGTAGACGGCCTGGATGTTGGCGCGGTCCGACTTGATGAAGGCCTCCATCACCTCCTTGCCCTTGGCGCGGGTGAAGTCGGCGCTCTGGCTCTTGATGACCTTCATGTCCGGGAACTTCCGCAGCACCTCGAGGAAGCCCTTCTGGCGGTCAATCGCCGGAGCGGAGCCGGTGGTGCCCTGCAGCTCGACGATGTTGGCCTTGCCGTTCATCTTCTTGGCGAGCCACTCGGCGGCCATGCGGCCCTCCTCCACGAAGTCGCTGGCGATCAGCGTGACATAGAGGCTCTCGTCGGTGACCTTGATGCCGCGATCCACCAGGATGACGGGGATCTTCGCGTCCTTGGCCTGCTGCAGCACCACCTCCCAGCCCGTCTCCACGACGGGAGCCAGGACGATGACGTCCACCTTCTGAGCGACGAACGAGCTGATCGCCTGGATCTGCGCGCCCTGCTTGCCCTGGGCGTCGGCGAACTTCAGCTCGACGCCGCGCTTGGCGGCCTCGTCGCGAATGGACTTGGTCTCCGCCGTGCGCCAGGCGCTCTCGGCGCCCACCTGCGAGAAGCCCACCACCAGCTTCTTCTCGGCGGCCGGCGCCGCGGCGGCGCCTTCGGCGGGCTGCTGAGCCTTCGGTGCGGACTCCTGCTTACAGCCAATCAGCGCTACCAGCGCAACGGCGAGCATCCATCGCAACATGTAGATCACTCCAGGACAGGGGGAACTGCGAGGCTTCTGTGCAACCGCGTGGGACCTAGTCCTTCAGCCCGTAGACACGCACGTAGTCGAAGTGGGCGGTAAAGCCGGTGCCGACCATGGACACCAGCCCGATGCGGGCCTTGGGGCCCAGCTTGTGCGCCCACGTCCCAGCCCGGGTCCAGGTGGTGCCGTCCCGGCTGGAGTAAGCGGTGTAGTGCTCCTCCTTGCCCACGGTGCGCCGGGCGATGCGCAGCCACACCGTCTCTTCGGCGGCCGCACCGAACATCTCTCCATAGCGCGGGTAGCGGGCGGGCACCGGCGAGCCCACCTCCTTGGCGAAGGCAATCATCCGCGTCTCGAAGTTCGAGAAGTGGGCGAGCTTCACGTAGTTGTCCTCATCGCTGTGGATGACGAGCCCTGCCTGGACGAAGTTGTGGCAGCAGCCCTCGGACGGCAGGTTCAGCTTGAGCTTCGTCTCGACGAGGTAATTCCCCTTGGGAGCGGGCTGCCAGAGGATGGGGGCGCTGTCGGAGTCCTCGTGCAGATCGCCCGCCTGCGTGTCGAAGCGGAACTGCCCATCCGCCACTCCGAAGGCGGCCGGTGCCGGCGGACGGACCCACTTCCACTGCTTCTTGAGCGAGGTGCCCTCGAACTCATCCGAGGCCGCCGCAATGGGCGCTCCCGGCTCGTCCTGCTTAGCCAGCGAGACGGTGTAGCGGCTCTTCTGGCCAGGCTGCGCGGCCGGAGCGGGCTGCGCGGTGTCGGACGGGCCATGGCCACCGCGAGTCACCGGCCAGCCATCCACCCAATCCAACGCATCCATCAGCACCGGGCGCCTGTTGAGCAGATCGCCATTGGGGCGCGGCGACAGGTAGGGATTGTTCCGATCAATGGCGTGGTAGACGATCCAGTCCTGACCGCCAAAGTCAGTGACGATGGCGTGGTGACCCGGGCCCACCCAGCGATTGCCATTGAGCGAGAGCACGGGCGTGCCGCCCACGCGGCTGCGGGTGAGGGGCACTCCGTCCTTGTCCACGAAGGGCCCCGTGGGGCTCTTGGAGCGCCCGGCGAAGACGCTGTAGCCGGTGAGCGGCCCCCGGCAGCAGTCCGTGGCCGAGCCCATCAGGTAGTAGTACTCGCCGCGCTTGATGACGTTGGCGCCCTCGTAACGCTGGGCGGTGGTGATCTCCACCTGCGAGGCCACCTCCGAGCTGAACCCATCCGCCGACAGCTTGCGCACGGAGATGCCGCCCGCGTAGCTGCCATAATAGATGTATCGGGCGCCGCCCTCTTCGATGACTTCGGGATCGAACACCCAGCGCCGCTCCTTGGGGCAGCACGGCGGCGCGTGGGGCTCGATAACAGGCTTGGGCGCGTGAACGAACGGCCCCGTGGGGCTGTCGCTGGTGGCCACGCCAATGGCACTCCCGCCGCCCGGAAAGGCAGCCGGGTCCACCTCATTCACCGTGTAATAGAGATAGTATTTGTTTGCGAAATAGACGACTTCGGGCGCCCAGAGCCCCGCGTCGGACTTTGCCCAGGCGGGACGATCCGCGAGCGCATCTCCCAGGTAAGTCCATTCGACCAGATCGACAGACTTCAGAACGGGCACCAGGTGAAACCGGTAGTCTCCCGACGGCAGCTTGTCCTGGTCGTTCAGAGGGTCCGTGGTGCAGTACATGTACCAGGTGTTGTCACCCTCCTTCTGGCTGCGGATGATCGTCGGGTCAGCGCACGTCTGCAGGGTGCCACCCTTGGGCATCGCCAGGCGCAGGGGGTTGGTGAAGCTCTTGGCGACGGGCTCCGCGTGGGCGGTGGCGCTGAGCAGCACAAGCACAGGCAGCACCACGGCCACCGGGCTCCAACTGCGTGATGGGGAAAGCCGTCCGAGCATGTGCACTCCCTTCGGGCAGAAGTGCCGGCTTGCGATTTGCAAGCGGCCCTGCTCCGCACGTCTTGCAAAAGGCGGGCATCTGATACATGCGGCCAGAGTGTGTCAAGGGTGTTGGGCACTTGCTGCGTCTGCCTCCTGAATGGCGTAGAGAGCGGATATGTCTCCTTCCTTTCAGGATCTGTTCGGACACGCCCCCGAGGTCGTCGTGCAAGCCCCCGGGCGGGTGAACCTCATTGGCGAGCACACCGACTACAACGGTGGGTTCGTGCTGCCGATGGCCATTCCTCAGCAGACGCACGTGGAGCTGCGGCGGCGAGCCGATCGGCTCGTGCGCGCCTTCAGCGTCAACAAGAGCCGCCAGGGCGAGGTGCGCGAGTTCACCCTGGGCCAGGAGGCTCCGGACAAGAGCTGGCTCGACTATGTGAAGGGTGTGGCCCACGTGCTGCAGAAGGAGGGGCACGCGCTGTCGGGCTTCGAGCTGCGCATCTTCTCCGAGGTGCCGCTTGGCAGCGGGCTGTCCTCGAGCGCCTCGCTGGACGTGGGCATCCTCCGGGCGCTGCGCCAGGCGTTCTCCCTGCCCCTGGACGACGTGCGCCTGGCGGTGCTGGGCCAGAAGGTGGAGACCGACTTCGTGGGCGCGCCGGTGGGCGTCATGGACCCGATGGCCGCCAGCATCGCCGGCCAGGGCACCGCGCTCTTCCTGGACACCCGCGACCTGAGCTTCGAGCGGGTGCCGCTGCCCGCGGGCATGGATCCCATCGTCATCAACTCGGGCGTGGCGCACAACCACGCGGCGGGTGACTACCGGGTCCGCCGCGCCGAGTGTGAGCGCGCCGCGGAGCTGCTCGGCGTCAAGGAGCTGAGGGATCTGTCCGAGGCGGATCTGCCCCGCGCCATGCAGCTGCCCGAGCCCCTGGGCCGGCGCGTGCGGCACGTGGTGACGGAGAACGCCCGGGTGCTCGCCGCGGTCAACGCGCTGCGCTCCGGCGACGCGCGCCAGCTGGGCACCCTCTTCTACGCCTCGCATGACTCGCAGCGGCTCGACTACGAGGTCTCCGTGCCGGAGATCGATCTGCTGGTGGATCTCGCCCGGGCCGACGCGGACGTGTATGGCGCGCGCCTCACGGGCGGAGGCTTTGGCGGCTCCGTGGTGATGATGGCCAGGGCCGGCACCGGAGCCGCGGTGGCCGCGCGGATCGCCGAGAGCTACGCACCCCGCTCGGGGAAGCGGCCAACCATTCTGGTTCCGTAGGACTGGACGCGCTGTGCGCTAGAGGATGCTCTTGCCGAACGCCGTGGCCACGCGGGCCAGGGCCCGGCGCTCCGCACCGCCCAGCCAGCCCCACGAGGCGCCAAAACCGCCAGAGGCCCGCGCCACCTGCTCACCCAGCGTCAGCAGGCACGCCTTGAAGCGCTCCGCCTCGTCCGGGCCCAGCTTCTCGGCGATGAGGCGGTAGGCCTCCGTCAGCTGCTCGCTCTCGAACGTGTCCGACACGAACAGCGCCATCAGCTCATCGCGCTGCCGGTACAGCTCGCGGCACGCCGTGCGGAACAGCTCGCTGGAAGAGCGCTTGCCCTGCTCGAGCGCGCTCACCAGGGCCCGCTGCTCGCGCGGGAACACCGTGCCGTCCGCGCTGGCCACCAGCAGGAAGCTCACCACCGGAGCGTTGCGCACGTAGCGCCACTCCCGCGGCGTCAGATCGAAGAGGCACGCGCCCTCGGCGCGCGGATCGGTCCGCTCCTCGCTCTCCTCGCGCAGCAGCTCGCGCGGTACCACCACATCCTTGGGAACCTGCTGCAGCAACACCGCCAGGGCTCGGGCGCGCTGCTTGTCCCGGGGCGACACGTGAGTCGACTGCGTCCGGGCCTCGGCAAAAGGCTGCGTGTCGCGCTCCATGGGACTTCCTCCCTGTGGCCGGTTGGGGGCTCAAACGGGCTGTCGGGAGTCCACGCTGCTCGGGCTCGCCGAAGCTCGCGGACAAGAAACACAGCTTCTGCTCAGGTGTAAATATCCCTGTCACGAATTGTGGGATCGAATGAGCAGATGGAGTATGTAATTCCTTTCAAAGCCGAAAATCTGGCCCGGAGTGCACCCCGGTGTCCCGGGGTGCACTGGAATTGCGAGGCTACTTGCCCTCTTCGGCGCGCTGCTCATCCCCCTCCTGGCGGGTGAGGAACTCGACGCGGCGGTTGGCCTTGCGGCCCGCCTCGGTGGCGTTGGTGGCCACGGGGCGATCCTCGCCGTAGCCCTTGGCCACCATGCGCTCGGCCTCCACGCCCTTGCCGGTGAGGTAGGTGCGCACGGCCTCGGCGCGGCGCTGAGACAGCGAGCGGTTGTACTCCGCGGTGCCCTCGCTCGAGGTGTGGCCCTCGATGCTGACCTGGAGGATCTCCTTGTGAGACACGAGGATGCGGGCGACCTTGTCCAGCAGCGAGTACGAGCGGGGCTGAATGATGGCCTGGTTGTACTCGAAGTGCACCGTGTCGGTGAGCTTGATGTGGTCGCTCTGCAGCGAGACCTGGGGCACGTAGTCCACCGGGCAGCCCTTGTTGTCCACGGGGCCAAACTCATCCGGGCACGAGTCCTGGGCGTCCACCAGGTTGTCGCCGTCGGTGTCCATGGTGGGAATGTCGTTCACCATGGCGATGAGCTCCTCCTGGCCGTCGGTGGCGTTGGGCGTCTCCTCAATCACGGGCCCCGCCCAGTCCTTGGGCACGCAGCCGCCCATGTCCACCATGCCGCTGGCGCAGCCATCATCTCCGCTGGCCCAGCCATCGCCGTAGCCATCGGCCTGGCGGAAGACGGCGGCGCTCTTGCCGTAGGCCACGCCCAGCAGCACGCGGAAGGCCGGGGTGCCCGGGGCGTTGCCGTAGCCCACGCCGCTCATGGCGAACACCTCGATGGACTGGCTCACCGGCAGCCGGGCGCCACCCAGCGCCTCCAGCGAGTAGCCCTGACGGCCGAAGGGCACCGAGCCGATGACGGCGAACTCACCGCGCAGGCCCGGGCCCATGCTGGCCAGCGCCGCGCCCAGGCGCAGCTCGTGACTCAGCTCGTCCTGAATGTTGGCGTCGGGCGTCAGCACCACGCGCGGCCGCATCATCAGGCCCGCGTTGAAGGCAAAGCGCAGCGAGTCCGACACGCGCCGCCCCATCATCAGGCTGGGCGCGGCACGCACCTCGCTGGCCAGGGCCTGGCTGCTGCCCACCTGCGGGCTGCCATGCATACCCAGCGAGAGATCCAGCGGGTTGCCGTCACTCTCGGACAGCAGCTTCACGCGCAGCGCCAGCGTGGGGGTGCCCAGCGAGAGCCCCTGCCCCGGCATGCCCACGCCGAAGCTGCGCAAGTCATCGCCGCGCTGGAAGAGCACCACCGGCACCTGCGCGGCCACCTCCAGCCGGTTCCACAGGCCATAGGCCACCGCCAGGTGGGCCGTGGTCCGGTAGCGAACCAGCGTGCCCACCTTCTCCTCGTTGCGGTAGAGCTCCAGCGGGTTGCGCTCGTAGTGGTTGGTGAGCGACAGGCGGTAGTCCCCGTTGGTCAGGATCTCGCCGGTGCCCACCAGCAGCGAGCCCACGCCGCTGGGGTTGAGCTCCAGGCGCTCCAGCTCGAACGAGGGCAGAGACGAGTCCTGCGCGAAGGCGGTGGAGCTGAGCAGCAGCGCCGCGAGCGCGAGCATCCAGCACAGGTGTGAGGAGGTCAGCCGGCGGCTGCGAGCCGGCGCGGCGGGTGTACGGACGACGTAAAGCGTGGCACCAGGCATGATGGTTCTCAGAGCAAAGGCATTGAAGGGGTGGGTGCGGCCCCGGCTGCTGCTACCGCCAGGGCCGCGTGGAAGGGATTGGCCAGAGACAGGGACTAGCGCTGCTGACGGCGGCGGGTCCCGAACAGCGCGGACAGCACCAGCCCGAGCAGCGCCAGCGGAGCGCCGCCACTCGTCGCGGAGCAGCCAAACCCGCCGCCCAGCATGGCGCCGTCCCACAGCTCGGTGGGCTTCTCGCCCGGAGCCGACGACAGCACCGTCACCATCGTGTCGCAGCTGGCCGTGTTGCCCGAGGCGTCCGTCGCCGTGAAGGTCACCTTCGTCTCACCCATGGGGAAGCGCGTGTCCTGCGGGCCCTCCACTTTCACCTTCGCGTCACACGTGTCGGTGGCCGTCGCCAGCGCCAGGGACACGGTGGCCAGCGTGCCGCCGTCCAGCTCGGTGACGATGGGCTTGGGGCACTCGATGGAAGGAGCCCGCGTGTCCACCACCGTCACCTGACGGCTGACCGTGGAGGAGGTGTTGCCCGAGGAGTCCCTCACGCTGTAGGTCAGCGGGTAGCTGGCCAGCGTGCGCGAGTCCACCGCGCCGGTCACCACGATGCGGCTGGACAGATCGCCCTCGCACTGGTCGCGCGCCGTGGCGCCCGGGTCGCGGTACGCCTCACCGCACTCCACCCTGTCGGTGCCGGAGCCAGTGAGCGTCAGCGCCGGCACGTTGCGGTCCTGCACCGTCACCGTCGCGGTGCAGGTGGAGGACAGGCCCGAGGTGTCCGTGCACGTCAGCGTCACCGTGTTCTGCCCCACCCCGTACGGCCCCGCGGCGCTCTGGGTGCAGCCGGCCATCATGTTCTCCGGATCGTACGAGCCGTTGTTGATGTCGGCCGCCATGCTGCAGGTGTTGCGCGCCTCGACCGTCACCGGCTTGCACTGCGCCACGGGCGGCAGGTTCGGCAGCCGCTTGCAGGACTCGGAGCACGCGCCGATGTTGCCCGCCGAGTCACGGCTGCGGCCGTTGTTGATGCCGTTGTCACACTCCTCGCCGTGCTGGGCGTCCACCACGCCATCGCCGCACCAGTTCTGGCGGCACGACCAGGAGCAGGTCTGGTTGGCCGGCTGACCGGCCACCGCGGGCTGCCCGTTGAGGCTCTCACCGTCGCACTGCTCCTCGGGCGCCGCGTGAGGCTGCAGGCCGCAGCCGGCGCTCACCGCCATGGCGCCGCGCACCAGCATGTAGGGCGCGCCCGTCACGGAGGTCGTCACCGTCGGGTCGCCGCTGTCGGTGAACACGGTATAGGCCTTCTGGCCGGGGATGTTGCCGTTGGCCCTCATGCCCAGCGCGGCGACCGCGAAGCTGCGCTCCGGGAACCGGGTGAACACGGAGCGGGCCGCGCAGTTGTTGCCCTTGAGCATCTCGTTGGTCAGGCTGTGCGACAGCGTCGCCGGCTCCATGGTGAACAGGTGCGCGGAGTCAACGCAGTTCACGCCCGCCACCTGGAAGTCGCCGAACGGCGCCAGCAGCGGCACCGGCGTGCCCGACTGGGCGTTGCGGTAGGCGCACCCCAGGGCCACGTACATGCCCGTCTCGCGCGGCCGCTCGACGGCCACCTTCATGGCGCTCTCGACCAGCTCCGGCGTGTTGTTGCTCGTGGGATCGGCGCCGAGGATGACGATGTTGCCGTCGACGATGTGGCCCCAGACGTGGCTGCTCTCCACCGCCGCCTTGAACGCGGTGTCGCCGGTGGCACAGGCCGCGTCACCGATCACCAGCGCGCGGTAGTTCATGAAGTCCACCGTGCGCATGGCCTTCCACTGCGCCGGGGTCACCACATCGACCTGGAAGCCCTGGCTGGCGGCGGCCCGTGCCTCGCGGCTCTGAGCGCCTCCACTCACGGTGGTGCCCAGGACGAGCACCTTGCGACCGCTGTTGGCTTCCTGACCAACAGTCTCCACGGAGGTAGCTGGCGTGGACTCAGCCGTGCCTGGCATCTCGCCACAGGCGCTGGCCATGCACGCGACCACCACCCACCAAGCTCCCCACATCCCCTTGTGCTGGCTTTTCTTACCTGGACGCATGGCATCTGCAGTGCAAGCTCGCGCTGGCACCGACTACCCCCGACAAAGCCCCTTCCCACGACCTACCCGACAGCGCCCCACCATCGGGGAGGCAGCACCACGGCGGGCTCAACACCGGTGCGCGGGAGCGAACTTGAACATCAACGCTAGATGCGCAAGTCCTGATCTCCGGGGCGAAGCTTCCGGACCGGGCTGAATCGTCTTCTGGAAGAGGATGTCTGCTCTCGAACGGGGATCAGACGCTGCTATCGAACACCATCGCATCACCTCGGCGTGGGACTCTGCTCAAGCGCTCAGGTGGGGACGTGCCATGCACGGAGCAACTTGAGCCAGGACGGCCGCCTGCTTCACGGCCGTCCCCGGGCTCTCACGCTCTCAGCGAACGAGAAGATCGGGCCGGGCGAGGCCCTCGAGCTGGAAGGTCGGCCAGCGCCGGTCCACCGTGAGGATCTCCAGCCCCTGCTCGCTCACCACGACGGTGTCCTCGATCTTCGCGCCCGGCAGCGAGGGGTTCCACGCCATCGCGTTGCGCGGCTGGATGACGACCTTCGAGCCCGGCGTGGCCACGTCATCCCGCGCGCCATAGCCGCACGAGCCTCCCTGGTGGTGGAGGTTCTCGGCGCCCGGGTGGCCACAGGCCGCGTAGGCCTCGACCATGGTGGAGTAGACCTGCCCCAGCGTGGCTCCGGGGCGGGAGGCCTCGAGGCCCGCGGCCTCCACCTTCGCCACATCCATCACCAGCCGGCGCTCCTCGGCCGAGGGCTGACGGAAGTAGACGAAGCGGGTGAGGTTGGCGAACAGCCCGTGCCTGCGCGCGCAGAAGACGAGCATGGCGCGCGCGCCCAGCTTCTCGCGACTGGCCGTGGCGTGCCGGTGCAGCGGCAGCCGGCGCTCCTCGCCCACCAGCGTCAGCGCCGGGTGGATGCCCCGGGCCCACATCGCCTCGGCGCCGGCGCCGGCCAGCTGCCAGCCCGTCCACTCCGGCTTCGCCGCGATCATCACCTCGGTCATCGCCTCGGCCGCGTCACGCCCAAGCGCGCGGTAGCGCTCCAGCTCCTCGGGCAGCAGCGAGTGGCGGGCGGTGACGAGCTCGGCGGGCAGCGGCACCTCGCTGCCCCGGGGCCGGTCCGAGGCCACCGGCAGGCCCCGCCGCTCCGTGTCGATGAAGGCCTCGCGTTTGGTGGCGTCCTGCCAGGCGGAGGACCAGACGGTGAGGCCCTGGGGAACCTCTTCCTCCTTCATGCGAGGCGCCTCGATGGCGTCGGTGAGCACCCAGGCCCCGTCGCGGGTGATGAGCACCTCGGCCACGCCCATGTCCGTGGTGAGCAGCACCACGTTGGAGCCGCCGCACGTGGCCCAGGCGAACCAATCCACCCCGCGCAGCCGCACCGCGCCCAGCTTCTGGCGCTCCAGCACCGCCCTCACCGTGGCCAGCTTCGTCTGAAGCTCGCTCATGACCTGGCCCCCTGCCCCGCACCGCCTCCGAACCGCGCGCGGAGCCGGGGAACGACGAGCTCGATGTCCTCCACCGCCTTGATGGGCTCGAAGCGCGAGGTGCGCGGATCCGCGCGCGGCACCTCGATGAAGGCCACCGACAGCAGCGGCCGCCCGTCAGCGCCCACCAGGGTGCTGGCCTCGGCCGTCACCTGCTCGAGCTGGAGCACCTCCTGGCCTTCTACTTTCTTGCGGGCCACGCGGTAGGGCACCTCGATGTTCTTCTCGATCAGCGCCGCCAGCGAGAAGGCCAGGTTGTTGGTGTTGATGTACGCGTGCTTCTTCGAGTCCACGTGCTCGATGAGCTGCAGGTGATCGCCAATGCGCACCGGCGCCGCGCCCGTGTCCAGCGTGCCGTTGGAGTTGGCGCGCGGCGTCACCTCCACCGTCATCTCCTTGGCGTGCTTCACGTGGATGCCGACGATGATCGGATCCAGCGTCGCGCCCATGTTGTCCACGTTGGAGAAGAACACGTGGCGCACGCCGCGCTTGCGCAGCTCCGCCGCGGTGCCGCTCTCGCGCAGGGCCCGGAAGAAGTCTCCATGGCCCGACGGCGCGAAGGACAGCTGGCCATCGGCGCCACGGTACAGCTCCCAGTTGGGCGTCAGGCGCGGCAGCATCCGCTGGCGGAACAGCATCACATCCCGCGTCCACCCCTTCTGGGTGACATACGCATCGATGGGATCGTGCGTCATGGGCGACGTCATCAGCGCCACCGGCACGGGCTTGCCGTAGCGCTGGCCAATCTGAAGCAGGTTCTCCATCCGCAGATCCAGGATGGTGCGCTCCTCGAGAATTGGCACCAGCGCCTTGACGCCTCCGCCAAAGCGCGTGCTCGCCCCACCCACCAGGATGACGAAGGCAACCTCGCCCTTGCGCAGCGCGTCTTCGCCCACCCGCAGGTACTCCTGATGCTGCGCGGTGCCAGGCTCGGGGATCTTCTGAATGTCCTCGGGAGGAATCGGCTGCGGCTCGGCCACGGGCGCCGAGGGCGTCTTCTGCTGCGTCTCCTGGCGTACGCGTGCCGCCAGCTCGAGGAACTTCGCTTGATCGAAAGTGTCGGAAGGAGTGGTCATAGGCGTCACCTGATTAGCCCCGGGGCCCTGGCCCATCAATCATCAATCTCTGGCACGCAACCGGGGATTCATGGATGCTGCCAGATATGAACACATTCCGGCGCTGTGTCCGTGTCCTGTTCGTCGCCCTCATTGTCCTGGGGGCCGGTTGCAAGAGCAGCAAGAAGGAGACGCTGATCATCAACTCGGACCAGTCGGACCCCGCGCCGCGCCAGGCGCTGCAGGAGGCGGTGGAGCAGTTCCGCAAGGATCACCCCAGCGTGGACGTGCAGCTGAACGTCTTCGACAAGGAGAGCTACAAGACGATGGTGCGCAACTGGCTCTCGGGCGAGTCGCCCGACGTGGCCTTCTGGTACGCCGGTGAGCGCATGCGCTACTTCGTCGAGAAGGGCTTCTTCGAGGACATCAGCGACGTGTGGGCTAAAGGCACCGCGAAGCAGGACATGGCCTCCACCGTGGGCTCGGTCACCGTGGACGGCAAGCAGTACGGGGTGCCCTACACCTATTACAACTGGGGCATCTACTACCGGAAGGATCTCTTCGAGAAGGCGGGCATCACCGCCACGCCGAAGACGTGGGCCGAGTTCCTGGACACGTGCCAGAAGCTGAAGGCCAGCGGCGTGGCGCCCATCGTGATTGGCTCGAAGGCGCTGTGGCCCACGGCGGGCTGGTTCGACTACCTGAACATGCGCGTCAACGGGCAGCAGTTCCACCTGGACCTGATGGCCGGCAAGGTGGCCTACACGGACGGGCGCGTGAAGGAGGTCTTCAAGCACTGGCAGGAGCTGGTCAAGAGCGGCTACTTCGTGGACAACCACGCCTCGTACACGTGGCAGGAGTCCCAGCCGCTGCTCTACCAGGGCAAGGGCGCCATGTACCTGATTGGCAACTTCATCACCCCCGAGTTCCCCGCGGACGTGCGCGAGAAGATGGGGTTCTTCCAGTTCCCCGAGGTGGTGCCCGGCATCCCGAAGTTCGAGGACGCGCCCACCGACACGGTGCACATTCCCGCCAAGGCGAAGAACAAGGCGCGCGCGCGAGACTTCATGGCGTACATGATGCGCGCCGACGTGCAGACGAAGCTCAACGCGGCCAGCAAGCAGGTGCCGACGAACAAGAACGCCCAGGTGGCCAACGATCCGTTCCTCCAGGCGGGCTACGCCATGCTGAGCCAGGCGGCGGGCACGGCACAGTTCTATGATCGGGACACGGACCCGACCATGGCCCAGGACGGCATGAAGGGCTTCCAGGAGTTCATGATCAACCCGGACCGCCTGGACCAGATCCTCGAGCAGCTGGAGAGCAAGCGCCAGAAGGTCTTCACCAGGGCCCAGGCCGCGCAGTAGCCCCCCTGCCCCGCGCGCCCGGATGCAGACCCCCACGGCACTGACGGACCGGCCCACGGCGAGCTGGTGGCAGCGGCGGCAGGCCAAGCTGGCTCCGCTGCTCTTCGTGGCGCCCGCGTTCCTGGCGTTCGCGCTGTTCGTGCTGGCGCCCATCGTGCAGAGCGTGTGGATCAGCCTGCACGAGTGGGACGGCATGGGCCCCATGACGTTCGTGGGGCTGGACAACTACCGCGAGCTGGCCGACGACCGGGCGTTCCGCATCGCGCTGGGCAACAACACCCGGTGGCTGCTGCTGTTCCTGCTGGCGCCCGTGGCGGGCCTGGCGCTGGCGCTGCTGCTCAACCAGCGCATGCGGGGCATGCGGCTTGTCAAGGCGCTGTTCTTCTTCCCCTTCGTGCTGTCACAGGTGGTGGTGGGGCTCGTCTTCTCGTGGTTCTACGATCCCAACTTCGGCCTGCTCAACCAGCTGCTCGGGGCGGTGGGCGCCGCGCCGCTGTCTCCGCTGGGCGACGAGCGGCTGGTGACGTACTTCATCATCCTGGCCGGGCTGTGGCCCCAGGTGGCCTACTGCATGATCCTGTACCTGGCGGGCCTGAGTAACGTCTCGTCGGACGTCATCGAGGCGGCGCGGCTGGATGGGGCGCAGGGACCCCGGATGCTGTGGAGCATCATCCTGCCGCAGCTGCGCCCCGCCAGCTTCATGGCCGTGGTGGTGACGATCATCGGCGCGCTGCGCAGCTTCGATCTGGTGTCGATCATGACGCAGGGCGGCCCGTACGACAGCTCCACGGTGCTGGCCTACCTCATGTACGAGCAGTCCATCTTCTCCTACCGCATGGGCTACGGCGCGGCGGTGGCCACGGTGCTGTTCGTCATCATGGACGTGTTCATCGCCTTCTTCCTGTACTCGCTGCTGCGCAAGGAGCGGGACTAGATGTTCCCCACCCCCATCGAGCACGCCTCGCGCCCCGTCCGCGTGGCCTACCCCGTGCTGGTGGTGGCCTCGCTGGTGCTGTGGCTGCTGCCGCTGCTGGCGGTGATGCTCACCTCGGTGCGCTCGCTCGAGGACATCAACCTGGGCAACTACTGGGGCTGGCCCTCGAAGTGGATGGCCTTCGAGAACTACAGCTCCGTCTTCACCAACACGCAGATGGGCACCTTCCTGCTCAACAGCCTGCTCATCACCGTGCCCTCGGTGGTGGGCGCCGTGCTGCTGTCGTCGCTGGCGGGCTTCGGCCTGGCCAAGTACCGCTTCCGCGGCAACCTGGTGCTGCTGGCGCTGTTCACCGCCGGCAACTTCATTCCGTTTCAGATCCTGATGATCCCCGTGCGCAAGCTCACCATCGAGCTGGGGCTGTATGACTCGATCTTCGGGCTGGTGGCGTTCCACATCGCCTTTCAGTCCGGGTTCTGCACGCTCTTCATGCGCAACTTCATCGTGTCGCTGCCGGACTCGCTGCTCGAGTCGGCGCGCATGGACGGGGCCAGCGAGCTGCGCATCTTCTTCCAGATCGTCCTGCCGCTGATGCGCCCGGCGCTGGCGGCGCTCGCGGTGCTCGTCTTCACCTTCGTGTGGAACGACTACTTCTGGGCCCTGGTGCTGGCGCAGACCGACTCGGTGCGCCCGGTGACGGCGGGGCTCCAGTCGCTCAAGGGCATGTGGGTGGCGAGCTGGCAGCTGGTGTCCGCCGGAGCGGTGATCGCCGCGCTGCTGCCGGCGAGCATGTTCTTTCTGATGCAGCGGCACTTCATCGCCGGGCTCACGCTCGGGGCGACGAAGGAATGAGCCACGAGGAGGGCTCCTGCTGATGCTGGGCGTCTGCTACTACCCGGAACACTGGCCCGAGGCGCGCTGGGCCGAGGACGCGCGCCGCATGAAGGCGCTGGGCCTCACCTACGTGCGCATTGGTGAGTTCGCCTGGAGCCGCCTGGAGCCCCGATCGGGGCAGTTCGACTGGGGCTGGCTGGATCGCGCGCTCGACACGCTGGGCAACGCGGGGCTGCGCGTGGTGCTCGGCACGCCCACGGCCACTCCGCCCAAGTGGTTGGTGGACTCCACCCCGCGCATGTTGGCGGTGGACCGGGATGGCAAGCCTCGTGGGTTCGGCTCGCGGCGGCACTACTGCTTCTCGTCGGACACGTATGCGGAGCAGTGCCGGCGCATCGTCACCCAGGTAGGCGAGCGTTACGGAAAGCACCCCGCCGTGGCCGGCTGGCAGACGGACAACGAGTACGGCTGTCACGACACCGTGCGCTGCTACTGCGCCAACTGCCGCGAGGGCTTCCAGACCTGGCTCCAGCGCCGCCACGGCACGCTGGACGCGCTCAACCAGGCCTGGGGCAACGTCTTCTGGAGCATGGAGTACCAGGACTGGAGCGAGGTGGAGCTGCCCAACCTCACCGTCACCGAGGCCAACCCCGCCCACTGGTTGGACTTCTACCGGTTCGCCTCGGACCAGGTAGTGGCCTTCAACCGGCTGCAGGTGGAGTTGCTGCGCCGCCTCTCGCCGGACCGGTTCCTGGCCCACAACTACATGGGCTTCATCACCGACTTCGATCACTTCCGCGTGGCCGAGGATCTGGATGTGGCCAGCTGGGACAGCTACCCACTGGGCTTCACGGACCATTTCTACCTGTCCGACGACACCAAGCGCCGCTACGCCCGTACAGGCCACCCGGACATCGCCGCCTTCCACCACGATCTCTACCGCTCGGTGGGCCGGGGCCGGTGGTGGGTGATGGAGCAGCAACCCGGTCCGGTGAACTGGGCCTGGCACAACCCCTCCCCGGCTCCGGGCATGGTGCGGCTGTGGACGTGGGAGGCGCTCGCGCACGGCGCCGAGGTCGTCTCGTACTTCCGCTGGCGGCAGGCCCCGTTCGCCCAGGAGCAGATGCACGCGGGGCTCAACCGCCCGGACTACGCGCCGGACGTGGGCTTCTTCGAGGTGGAGCAGACAGCGCGCGAGATGGCCACCGTGCCTCGGGGGGACACCGGGCGCGCCTCCGTGGCGCTGGTGTTCGACTACGAGGCCGAGTGGGTCCTGTCCATTCAGCCTCAGGGCCGCGAGTTCAGCTACAAGGCCCACGTCTTCGAGTGGTACTCGGCCATCCGGCGGCTGGGCTTCGACGTGGACATCGTCCCGCCCGGCGCGAGCCTCGAGGGCTATGCGCTGGTGCTGGTGCCCACGCTGCCCATCGTCAGTGACGCGGCGGTGAGGGCCTTCGAGGCCACGGACGCGCAGGTGGCCTTCGGGCCTCGCAGCGGCTCGAAGACGGCGCACTTTCAGATCCCCCAGAACCTGCCGCCGGGGCCACTCCAGCGGCTGCTGGGCGTGAAAGTGACGCGGGTGGAGAGCCTGGCGCCAAACCTGGTGGAAGAGCTGCGGTGGAACGCGCGGCCCTACTCCACCCGGCTGTGGCGCGAGCACCTGGAGTTCAGCGGCACCGGCATCCAGGCCCAGTTCGGCGACCACCGGCCCGCGCTGGTAAACACCGGGCGATTCCACTACCTGGCCTGTGTCACGGATGCGCCCTTCCTGATGGACTGGTTCGAGTCCCTGGCGAGCGCTGCGGGCCTGCAACCCATGCGGCTGCCCGAAGGTGGCCGGCTGCGCAGGCGCGGCGGCCTCACCTTCGCCTTCAACTCCGATCCCGAGTCCTGGAAGGCCCCCGTCCCCCCGGGGGCCCGGCTCGTCCTGGGTGACGGTGTGGTGCCACCGCAGGGCGTCTGCGCCTGGGGGCCATGAGCCCCTCCAGATCCACTGATCGGCGCAGCTGACACGGCTGAACATCGGGGCCCCTCTCGCGAACCAGCGGGAGGGGCCTTTTACATGTTTCGGTGCACAATGCGGCCTCGCGGCGTTCCCGCCGCTCCCCCCATCGGAGGCATCGATGCATCCCCCCATCAGAGCCATCCTCGCCGCGCTGTTCTTGCTGGTCGCGGTCCCCGCTTCGGCGCAGACCTTCTACAACCCGATCGTCTCGGCGGGTCAGGATCCGTCCATCGCCCAGTACAACGGCTATTACTACCTGACCCAGAGCACGGGCATCGCCATCGAGGTCACGAAGTCGCGCACGCTGACGGGCCTGGCCTCTGGCACGAAGGTCACCGTGTGGACCCGGCCCTCCACCACGGGCCCGCTGTGCTGCAACGTGTGGGCGCCGGAGCTGCTGTTTCTCAACGGCCGCTTCTACATCTACTTCACGGCGGACGACGGCAACAACGACAACCACCGCATGTACGTGCTGGAGAGCACCACCCAGGATCCCCAGGGCAGCTACGTCTACAAGGGGAAGATCACCCCGCCCACGGATCGCTGGGGCATCGACGGCACGGTGCTGCAGCTGGGCACGTCGCTCTATTACCTGTGGTCCGGCTGGGACGGGTTCACCAACGTCCAGCAGAACATCTACATCGCGCCGATGAGCAACCCGTACACGGTGAGCGGCGAGCGCGTGCTCATCTCCTCGCCCATGAACCGGTGGGAGCGCGTCGGTGGGCCTCCTTACGTCAACGAAGGGCCGCAGGTGCTGCGGCGTAACGGCAAGGTGTTCATCGTCTACTCGGCCAGCGGCAGCTGGACGAATGACTACTGCCTGGGGATGCTGACGGCCGCCGAGACGGCCAACCTGCTGGCTCCGTCCTCGTGGACGAAGTCCGCCGGGTGCGTGTTCGCGAAGACGGCCACGGCGTACGGCCCGGGCCACAACACATTCGTCACCTCGCCCGATGGAACGCAGGACTGGCACGTCTACCACGCCAACCCGATCTCGGGCGGCGGCTGGGACGGGCGCAACCTCCGCGCGCAGCGCTTCACCTGGAACCTCGATGGCAGCCCGAACTTCGGCACGCCCACGGCCACCACCACGGCGCTGGCCCTGCCCTCGGGTGAGAAGCTGGCCCCCAACCGCTACGAGGCCGAGCAGGCCGCCATCAACAACGCCGCGGCCCGCACGGCCACGGGTGGCGCCTCGAGTGGCCAGGTCGTCGGCTACATCGACTATGTGGATTCGTGGGTGGAGTTCCGCAACCTCTGGGCGCCTTCGGCGGGCTCCTACGCGCTGACGGTGCGCTTCGCCAACGGCACGGGCGGCAGCAGCACGCACAACGTCTCGGTCAACGGGGCCGCCGCCGTGGCGCTCACCTACCCCAACACGGGCTGGGACGTGTGGACCAGCGTCACGTTCCTGGTCACCCTGCGCGCCGGGGACAACACGCTGCGCTTCTCCAAGGGCACCAGCTATGCCGAGCTCGACTACGTGGAGCTCAACCGCTACGAGGCGGAGAACGCGGCCCTCAACCGGGCCTCGGTGCGCTTCGCCTCGAGCGCCGCGTCGGGCCAGCGCGTGGTGGGCGCCATCGACTACTCGGACTCATGGGTGGAGTTCCGCAATGTGACGGTGCCCGCGGCGGGCCCGTACAAGGTGCGGGTGCGCTTCGCCAACGGCAGCGGCGCCACCAGCTACCACTACGTGTCGGTCAACGGCGGCGCCAGCGCGTCCCTGGCCTACGCCAACACGGGCTGGGACAACTGGTCGGTGACGACGCTCAACGTGAACCTGAACGCGGGCGCCAACACCCTGCGGTTCACCAAGGGCACCAACTACGCGGAGCTCGACGCCATCGAGATCCACAAGTAGCGGCGCGCTGGGGCTCACGATTCCGCGAACACCGTGATGGTCATGGTCTGGTTGTGGAGCTCGCACTGCGTCACGGTTCCGTGCGGGCAGATCTCCCCATAGGAGTAGAAGCCGGTCAACACCGGCTCCGGCCCGAACACCTCGCGCACCTGCTCGAGCTCCTCCTCCACGCGCTGCTCGAGCACCAACCTGCGGCCCACGCAGCTGATGAGCACCGCGAACTCGGGGGCGCGGTGCCCCAGGCGCTCCAGTCCGGCACGCGCCGCGTCAGCCGCGCCCTCGATGAGCCGGTCGAAGTTGGCCTTCATCAACCGGGCATAGGTGCCCTCGGGCATGTCGCCAGCGAAGGTCATGCTCTGCGCGCTCTCGTCGACGCTCAGCACGGTGCGCACCACGCTGTAGCCCTCGCGCTCGCTGCGCAGGGCCAGGGGAAAGAGCAGCGCGGTGGCGGGCAGCCCCGCGGCGTGCTCGCCCAGGTATTGCTTGTAGAGCGCCAGCGCCGAGCGGCCATCCAGCTCGTAGAGCACATTGCTCCGCGAGCGGGTGATGAGGCGCTCCGGGCCGAAGGTGTCCCAGCCTCCGATGGAGCCGTAGCCGATGCGCAGCCGCTCGCCGTAGAAGCCAATGGCGGTAATTTCTCCTTCCGCGGGCACGGCATTGCTACACACCACCGTGTGCCGGAAGTGGGCGCCATCACCCGCCAGGCCTCCCGTCACCGCCACCGAGTCGGGCAGGTTCTCACGCAGCCCCCGCGCCAGCTCGGTGCCGTTGACCTTCAGCCCGTCCGAGAGGACCAGGACATGGGTCAACCCTGGCCGGTTCAACGCCCGGGCCAGCACCGTCCCCGCGGCGCGGCTCTGCTCCATGTCATCCACCTGAGAGTGGGCCATGTGGAGCACCGTGTGCTCGAACCCCAGCGCGGTGGCGACCAGGGAGTCATCCCTCACCTCGGTGCCAAGGATCTCCCCCGCGGTGGAGCAGCCCACGATCATCGCGCCCGGGTACCAGGCCCGAAGCTGCTCGAAGGGCTCGCGCTCCCGCATGCGCGCCGTCGCGCCGAACAGCAGCACCAGCTGCGCGCCAGCGCCGGCGCCACCGTCCACCGCGTGGTACCAGCCCCGCTCAGCGGTCCATGCCCTCTGATCGACCTTCATGAGCCATCTTACGAAACCTCAGAGCGTGCGCGAGAGGACGAAGGCGGCGACGACCGAGATCGCTCCGGCCGCCGAGAAGAAGCCCCAGGCCTTGCGCGCCAGCTGCTGGCCGGTGCCCATGCTCTCCTGGCCCAGCAGCACCATGGCCGGGCCGCCCTGCAGGCCCCGCAGCACATACGAGCCAGGTGCCGGCCCCTTGTGCAGCTCGCCCACCACGAGGCACGACTCGCCGAGCTTGCCCACCCGCTCGTAGGACAGCACCTCTTCCACCGGGCGCCCCTCGGCCAGCTCTCCGGCCTCGGGCTCGGTCAGCCGGGGATCCGTCAGGCAGCGGCGCACCTGCAGCGGCGCCAGCATCGCCGAGGGCGTGAAGCTCACCACCGCCTCGGTCCGCTCGCCGCGCACGCTGATGACCAGGGCGTACGCCTTCTCCTGGGAGATCAGCGCGCCCTTGCGGCCCTGCGGGCCCACGGTGCGCAGCTCCGCGTCATAGAAGGCGCACACCACGCCGCCCGGTGACGTCACCTGCTCGCTGGCGCCAATGCGGCCCCGGTACACGCCCCAGCCCGGGGCCCGGCCGGCGCGCAGCTCCGCCACGGCCTCGTCGATGCTCCGGGGCGCCGAGCCGCGCAGCGTGTCCGCCCTCAGCCGCGCCTTGGAGCCCAGCAGCGCCAGCCCCGCCGCCAGCCCCAGCAGCCCGAGCCCGACGCCCCGGCCCGCCGAGTCCAGCGGCACGTCCAGCGACACCAGCCCGTAGTTCGAGGCCACCATCAAGGACACGGCCGCCAGCAGCGCGAACCAGGCCAGCGGCCACCGGGGCATGAAGGCGCGCGCGTCCTTGCGTCCAAAAGCGAACGCCGCGATGACCAGTGCGCTCAAGCCCGCCGCGTAGAGCGGCGCCAGCATCATCCGGACGTCCATCCATTCCCCCGCGGTTGATGGAGCACGGCCCCAGAGGCACGCCGCGCCCGACCAGGGTGGGAATGGTGCAATGAACGTGCAAGGGCCCGTGCTTCACTGCCCGCCCAGGTGAGCAGGCAGGCGTCCGGCACTCGACCGTCGGATCAGCCGGGAGCGTTCAGTCCTGAGCGCCGGCGATGCGGCGCTTGGGCCGCTCGACGATCTGCCCCTGCACGGAGAGCCCGCTGAAGGTGCAGGACTGGTTGCGGCAGCCGAGGGCCACCTTGCCCACGCGCCCCTCCAGTCCGGGAAGCATCTTGGAGGCAAAGCGCAGGTTGTTGACGAAGGCCTCGGCCATGACGCCGTTACCGCGCTTCTTCAGCCGCAGCCCCACGAGGAACGGGCCCCGGGTGGGCATGGGCATCTCGTCCGCCGTGAGGTTCTCCACATCCAGAGCGCTGTTGCCCACCACCTCCTCGCCGTCCTCCTTCAGGTAGCGCCAGGACAGGCGCATGCCCACGTTGGGAATCGCGAAGGCGGACACCTGGAGATCCTTGATCCGGAACGACAGCTCGCCGAAGTGCTGGGCATCCGGCTCGGACGCGTACTCGGGGCCCAGCGGCTTGACGTCCATCATCACTTCAGCGGTGAAGTCATCGCTGGAGAAGTACTTGTGCGCCACGTAGGCGCGCGGCAGGAAGCGCCCCTTGGGGCCCACCTCGCTGCCGCCCTGCTGCACCTCGAGCTGGCCATTGTTCAGCCGCCACGCGCCGGACCAGACGTTCATCTCCTCCTCGCCCTGCGTGAACTTCAGCATCAGGCGCGAGGGGCCACCGGGCTTCTCCGGCTCGACGAGCTGGGACTCGACGAACAGCTCGCCATCCGAGTTCACCGGCCAGGGCTTCTTGCCCTTCTTCAGCTCGAAGCCCTCGGTGCCGATGACGACGCCCTTGTCTCCGCCCACGTGCAGGTTCACCGGACCGATGAGCGAGCGCACCACGTAGCCCAGCAGGATCAGCCCGCCCACCACGGACAGGCCCGCGCGGACGCTGCGCCAGCCGGTGCGAAGCTTCTTCACCACCGAGGACCGGGCCTGCGGGCCCAGCGGCCCGTCGACACCCGAGGCCCCGCCGGACAGCAGCGCCGGCCCGGAGCTGGCGCCCACCAGCGCATCCAGCTCGGCGCACACCTCCCTGGCCGACGCGTAGCGCGCCTCGGGCTCGTTCTCCAGCAGCTTGGCGACGATGTCGTCCAGGCGCGGATCCACCCCCGGCACGCGCTCGGAGGGCAGCCGGAAGCGCCCCACGGGCAGCTCGCCGGTGAGCACCTCGTAGAGCATCACTCCGAAGGAGAACAAGTCCGCGCGCCCGTCCACGTTCTTGGCGTCCCGGCGCTGCTCCGGGGCCATGTAGTTGAGCGTGCCCATGGCCACCGAGGTGGCCGTGAGGTTCAGCCGCGAGTCCGGCTGCCGGATGCCCGCCAGGCCGAAGTCCGCCACCTTCACGTGGCCGCGCCCGTCCACCAGGATGTTCTCCGGCTTCAGATCGCGGTGGATGATGCCCTTGTCGTGCGCGGACTCGATCGCGCGCCCCACCTGAATGAGCAGGCGAAGGCCCTGCTGCGCGGGCAGCCGGCTGGGGCCCATCAGCTCTCGCAGCGAGCGGCCCTCCACGTACTCCATGACGAAGTAGTAGTGCTCGCCGGCCACGCCCCGATCGATGATCTGGATGATGTTGGGGTGGCTGAGCGCCGCCAGCGCCGTGGCTTCCTTCTCGAAGCGGGTGACGAACTCGGGATCCTTGGCCAGCCGGGGCGGCAGCAGCTTCACCGCCACCGTGCGCGCCAGCGACTGCTGCCGCGCCAGCCACACCTCGCCCATGCCGCCCCGCCCGAGGATCCGCAGCAGCTCGAAGCCTGGCAGCTCCACCCGGGCGGCGGAGACGAACGTCGCGTCGAGCCCCGGCTCCTCGTCCGCGTGCACCGCCGTGTTGGGCTGCGAGCCGCGCACCAGCGTGGCCCCGCTCTCCACCTCCGTGCCCGCCTGCTGAGCCGGAGTCATCACTTCCGCGGGCTGCGTGGGGGCCATGCCCTGGGGCGAGATGGGCACGCCAATCTTGTCCAGCAGCGGCTCGCCCTGGGGTACGAGCGTCGCACCCGCCCCGGCCGCGGGCGCCACACCGCTGGCGGGCACCGCGACGATCACCTCCACGCCGCCCGGCTCCCCGGCGGGAGCCGAAGCCTGGGAGCCTGCCCCCGCCACCGTGCTGGCCGGCGCGACCGCGCGCTGGCCCACCACGGACAGGTTGTTGCGGCGCACCTCGAAGCGTATCCCGCAGCGGCACAGCACACGCTGGCCGCTCACGTACACGCTCACGTCATGCGTGCGCTCGCAGTTGGGGCAGGTCTGGTTGCTCATGTGTCACGGACAACCGTGCGCTCAGAGCCCGTCACGCGGAACGTCTGCACGCCCTTCTCCTTGCCCTTGACCTGCTGCACCGGCAACGGATCGGCGAAGAAGCCGTGGCCGGCCTTCTGCATCGTCATCTCGGTGGCCAGCACCTCGCCTCCCTTGGCGAGGTTGCACAGGCGCGAGGCGGTGTTCACCGTGTCGCCGATGGCGGTGAACTCGTGGCGCTCGGCGCTGCCCATGTAGCCAACGACCGCCTGGCCCGTGTTCACGCCGATGCCCACCTCGATGGGCTTGCGGCCCTGGGCCTTGCGCTTCTCGTTCAGCTCGTCCACCGCGTCGATCATCTCCAGCGCGGCCTGCAGCGCGCGCGCCGCGTCGTCCGGGTGCTTGAGCGGCGGGCCCCACACGGCCATCACGCAGTCGCCGATGAACTTGTCCAGGTTGCCCTCGTGGCGGAACACCACGTTGGCCATGACGCTGAAGAACTCGTTGAGCATGGCCACCACGTCCTGCGGAGACTCGTTCTCCGCCAGCGTGGTGAACCCGCGGATGTCCGCGAACAGCACCGACACCTCGGCCAGGCGGCTCTGCCGCAGGTCCTCCGTCTCGCCCTTGATCACCGCGTCGGCCACCGCCTTGGACAGGAAGCGGCTGAGCTCGGCGCGGGTGATGGCCTCGGCGCGGATCTGCTCGGCCAGCGCCGCGTTCTCCAGGGCGATGCCCGCCTGGGCGGCGATGCCCGTGAGGATCGTCAGATCGTTCTCGGAGAAGGCGTTGATGCGCTGGCGGCTGTCCAGGAACAGCACCGCCTTGATGGCGCCGTTGATGGTGAGCGGCACCGCCATGGCGGACCGGATGCCCTGCGCCACGATGCTCTCGGCGGCCGAGAAGCGCTCGTCGATGATGGCGTCCGCGGTGAGCACCGCCTTGCCCGTTTCAACGACACGCCGCAGCACGGTGTCCGACAACATGACGGACATCACCTTGCCCTGCCGGTGGTGCACCGCCACGGGCTCGAACTCACCGTCCGCCGACAGCGTGAGGATGACGCCGTTGTCGGCGGGCAGCAGCTGGAAGGCCACCCGGATGATCTGATCGAACAGCTCCTGCTGGGTGCCCGCCAGGCTCACCTGCCGGTGGAACTCGTAGGCGATGCGCAGCTTCTCGTAGTCCTTGCGGATCGCCTCCACGTCGCCCAGCTCGTCCGCCGGGCGGAAGTTCTGCGGCCCCTGGTCCATCTGCGCCAGGAACGCGGGCACCGAGCGCGGGTTGGCCACCACCGTGACGCCCGCGGGCGCCGACGGCAGCGACGGAGCGTCGCCCGCATGGAAGGTGAACTTCGAGCTGCCCAGGGTGATCTCGTCCCCGTCGCGCAGCCGCATCTCCTTGACGCGGCGGCCGTTGACGAAGGTGCCGTTGGACGAGTTCAAGTCCCGGAGGATGAACTCGCGCCCGGACTGCTCGATGACGGCGTGCTCCTTGGAGACCTCGCGGTCCACCAGGCGCAGCGTATTGGCCGGGTGGCGGCCCAGCGACGTCTTCGGCCCGAGCGGGAACTCCCCGAGCGTGCCGTCCGCGAACATGCCTGTCAGGCGTGGCCCTTTGATGGCCTTGGACTGGGCAGGAAAAGGAACGGAAGCTTGGGTCACGCGACAGACCTCACCGGTGGGACACTACCAGACGCACTCTGTCCGGGGGAACGGCCGGTATCGCCCCTTCCCCGTGCTTTCTTGCCCGCCTGTACGGTCACTTGGCTTACAAGTCAACCTGCCCGGTATTCCCGGACTATCAGGTAAGCAGGCGTCACCGCTGGGAACGCCGGGCGGCCCGCTCGGGCTCGCCGTTGCGAAAGCCGATACCCAGGGCCGGATAGAAGGTGGGACCTCCCAGGTTGCGCTTCTCGCCGAACACGGACGGCTTGCAGAACGTGTACCCGCCCGTCAGCTCTGCGTACAGGTGCACATACTTGTAGCCCAAAGCAATTCCCAGGGTGGAGCCGACGAAGTGGCTGTTGACGCGGGAAGGCAGCGAGACGTCGAAGCCGGCCACGTCCTTGCCCTGCTGGGAGTAGTCCACGAGCTTCTGGTCCAGGCGGGTGCGGCTGTAGACGTACTTGGGGCCCGCGTAGAGCTTGAGCACCTCACCGGCTTCGGAGCTGACGTAGAAGGGGACCTCGACGTCATAGCGGGAGAAGTCGTCGATATCGACGAGCTTGAGCAGGTCCAGCGCCGGGCTCTTGAAGTTGTGGCGGGCCAGGCCCAGCCCAATGGCCATGTCGAAGGAGCTGCGCCCGCTCCGGGGACCGTCCTCTCCGGAGCCCCGGTGCAGGAAGCGGTACTTGGCATCCAGCCGCAAGGAGATGCCGCTGTAGCGCAGGCCCATGTCGAGGTTCTCGGCCACTCCGGCGCGGGCCATGATCTCGGTGACCATGCCGGGAGGGGCCACTCCCAGGGCGAGGCCGGCGGTGAGCAGCCGCCGCTGGTCCTCCTGGGACAGCTCCACGCGCTCGCCCCCGTTGATGAGCGCCAGGAACTTGTCGCTCTCGCGGATGCCGAAGTCGGCCACGGTGGCAATGGGCCCCACGGGCACGAAGAGCCCCGCTCCGAGCGAGACCTGGAACTGGCCCCGCTCCAGGGGCTTCGCCGTCTGCATCGACGAGAGCGTCGAGGCACAGCCCGTTCCAAGAACCAGCGCCAACACCACGGGGAAGTATCTCATACCCCCGGAGGTTATGTGCTTCCGGGCATTGGTGTCAGGCCCGTTCACTCGCGGCTTCTTTTAGAGCGTCCGCGCTGCTAAGGGAGCCCCCGTGCGAATCAAGCAAAAACCCGAGGACTTCTCCGTCAAGGAGTCCTACCGCTTCGACGAAGTGGCCAGCGGCCGTTACCGCGTCTACCTGATGGACAAGCAGAAGCTGTCCACCTTCGAGGCGGTGGACAAGATCCGCGAAGCCTTTGGCCTCAAGCCAGGCTCCATCACCTTCTGCGGCCTGAAGGACAAGCAGGGCCGCACCGAGCAGATCATCGCGGTGGAAGGCGCGGACGTGGACGTGCAGGAGCCCAACCTGCGCCTGAAGTACCTGGGCCGGACGAACAAGGGCCTGTCCGCGGCGAACATCACCTCCAACCGCTTCGCCGTCACCGTGCGCGCGCTGGACGAGTCCGTGCTGGGCCCGCTCAACGCGGCGGCCGCCGAGGTGAACCGCCTGGGCGTGGTGAACTACTTCGACAGCCAGCGCTTCGGCTCGCTCAAGCACGGCCAGGGCTTCATCGCCAAGGATCTCATCCGCGGCGACTTCGAGGCGGCGCTGCGCAACTACTTCGCCAAGCCCTCGGAGCTGGACCGCACCGAGGACGCCAAGGTGAAGCAGTTCTGGCGCGAGAACTGGGGCCGCTGGGACGCGCGGGTGCCCTTCGAAGGCTCGCGCAAGTACCACCGCATCCTGCGCTCGCTGCGCGATCACCCCGGTGACTGGGTGCGCGCCTTCCTTCAGATCGACGCGGACTACCGCGCGCTGCTGCTGTTCACCTACCAGAGCTACCTGTGGAACGAGGGCGTGCGGCGCTACCTGCAGCTGCTGCTGCCGCGCGAGCACCTGTTCCCCCTGCGCTACCAGGCCGGCACGCTGCTGTTCCACCGCGACGCCAACCCCGAGGTGCTCCGCGCGCTGCGAGACGCCACCTTCCCGCTGCTGGGGCCCACGTCCACCTTCAAGGATCCGAAGGTGGAGGAGGCCGTCAACTGGGTGCTGAGCCGCGAGAAGCTCAGCTTGAAGGACCTGGTCATCGAAGAGACGCCGAAGATGCTGTACTTCAGCAGCGAGGAGCGGCCAGTGCTGGTCTTCCCGCACAAGCTGGTGCTCGGCCGGCCTCAGCGCGACGAGGTGAACCGCGGGGACATGAAGATCAACGTGGCCTTCACCCTGCCCCCCGGCGCCTACGCCACCCTCGTCGTCAAGCGCCTGTTCCACTTCAGCTGGCGCGAGGACTCCCCCGAGGAGATCCGTGCCTCCCAGCGCCCCCGGATGACCGAGACCCTGGGCGCCGAGCTGCCCACGCAGCACTACCGCACTCCGGAGCGCGAGCGGGCTCCCGCCGGCCGCTCCCGGGGCTCCGAGCGCCCCGCGCCCCGGCGCTCCCGGGACGGAGAGCGGGCTCCGGCCTCCGCGCCTCCCCCCACCCGGGCTCAGCCCGCCGCCCGGGAGGCCCCTGTCCGCGAGGCCCCTGTCCGCGAGGCCCCCCCCAGGGAGGCGCCCCAGGGCTTCCTCGAGCGCCAGCGCGCCAGGAAGCAGGCCAAGGTCCAGGCCCGGGCGGAGAATGCCCCTAAGCCCTCGAAATCACAGAAGAAAAAGTAGAACCCGCACCTGAGTACGGCTCAGGTGCAATGGGGGGACAGATGGTGCGTAAGACAAGGCGTGAACGCTCTTGCTCTCACCCCCTGGGGGGACCTCGCGCAGGCCATCGGGTCGCTGATGGCTGAGGAGACCCCCACGCTTCCCTGGAAGGCGGACGTGCAGGCCGCTCGCCAGGGAGACCCTTCCGCCTTCGAGGCGCTGGTGCGCAGCGTGCAGCGCCCGGTGTACGGTCTGGCGCTGCGGCTGCTCAACAGCGAGGCCGAGGCCTCCGAAGTGGCCCAGGAGGCCTTCCTGCGCGCCTACCAGAACCTGCACCGCTATGACGACTCGCGGCCGTTCGATCTGTGGGTGATGGCCATCACCCGCAACCTCTGCCTGGACCTGCTGCGTCGGCGCACCAAGGTGCGCACCGAGGAGCTGGAGCCCATGAAAGAGGTGCTGGCCAACGGCGAGCCCTCGCTCGAGGACGGCGCCATCGCCCGCCAGGAGCGCCAGTCGCTCGAGGATGCGATGACCAGCCTGTCCGTCGAGGATCGCGAAGTGCTGGCGCTGTACTACGTTCAGCAGCGCACCACGAAGGAGATCGCCCAGATCCAGGGCTGCGCGCCGGGCACCATCATGGCGCGCCTGTTCCGGGCCCGGGAGAAGCTCCGCAAGAAGATGACGACGGAGGAGGCCACATGACTCCCACCGAATGCCCGGATCTCGAAGTGCTCTTCATCGAGCTGGACGCGGGCAAGGGCCCGGCGCTCGATCACGCCGCGAGCTGCCCGCTGTGCAGCGCCATGCTGGAGGAGCACCGCCAGCTGGAGAAGGACCTGTACCGGCTGGCCGACCCGCTGCCTCCGCCCACGCTGGTGGCCAGCGTGATGGCGAGGGTGGCCACCGAGCCCCCTCCCCTGCGGCGCGAGCTGTGGACCGGGCTGTCCATCCTGGCCATCTCACTGGTCGCCGGCCTGGGGCTGCTGCTGGGCAACGACGCGGCGCTCTCGCGGCTGGGCACGGCGCTGGCCTCGCTGGTGGTGGATGGCAAGGCGCTGCTGATGGGGCTGTCCAGCGGCGCCAGCGCTCTGTGGAACACCGCGGCCGGTCCGGTGGCCGGCATTCTCGTCTTGATGCTCCTCGCGTCGCTGTTCGGTCTCAAGCGGCTTGCAGGCAGCGGTCCCAACCTCTCCGAAGCGTGAGTCTCCCATGAAGATCGCGACCCGCATTCTCCTGCCTACCCTGCTGCTCGGCGCCACCGTGGCGCTGGCGCAGCCGGCCCCGGCTCCAGCCCCGGCCGCCGCCGCCGCGCCTTCCGTGAAGACGATCGACGTGAGCTTCCGCGGCACGCTGCGTGACGCGCTCAAGCGCATCGCCGAGGACGGTGGCATCAACGTGGTAGCCACCGGCGAGCTGGACACCTCCGTCGAGGTGCACCTCAAGGGCGTAACGGCTCAGCAGGCCCTGCGCACCATCGCGCGCACCTACTCGCTGCGCCTGGACGAGGACGGCTCGATCTTCACGCTGCGGCCCATGACGGCCGCGGAGAAGGAGTCCGCCGAGAAGGGCGCCACCGCGAGCGCGGCTCCCTCCGTGCCGGCGCCCGCTGGCGTGCCCGCCCTGCCTCCGGCTCCTCCGATGGCCGCCATACCGCCCATGCCTCCGCAGATCACTCCGGATGACCTGGATCCGAGCGAGATCAAGGAGCGGGTCCGCGAGGAGGTGCGCAAGGCGCACCGCCGCAGCAGGGGCGCGCGGGACGTCTCGGTGCGCGGGCAGTCGCTCGAGGTGAAGGAAGGCGACACGGTGGACAACGCCGTGGTCTTCGGCGGCAACATGGTGGTGAAGGGCCGCGTGGAGGACGACGCCGTGGTTTTTGGCGGCAACCTGGACATTCACGGCACGGTGGAGGGAGACGCAACGGCCTTCGGAGGCAATGTCGTCCTGCACCCGGGCGCGGCCGTGGAGGGCAGCGTCGCGTCCATGGGCGGCACGGTCATCCGCAACGAGGGGGCGCGGGTGGAGGGCAGCACCGAGTCCTTCGGTGGGGGCAACCTCGGCGCGCTGGTGGCCGGCGAGGTGAAGAACAGCCTCAAGAAGGAGCTGCGGGGCCCGGGCAAGGCGGCGGTGGAGGAGCAGGAGGAGGAGAAGGACTCCGGGGGCGGCGGCCTGCCGGGGTTCATCCTGAAGTTCGCCGCGCTGTTCGGGCTGGGCTTCCTGGGGCAGCTCTTCTTCCCCACGCGCATGAAGGACCTGGCGGCGGAGATCAAGGCCCGGCCTTTCAAGAGCGGAGTGACGGGCGTGCTGGGCCTGGTGGCGCTGGTTCCGATCTCGGTGGTGCTGTGCGTCACGCTGATTGGCATTCCGGTGGCGGGGGTGCTGCTGCTGGTGGCCATGCTGGTGACGGCGCTGGGCTTCGCGGCGGCGGCCAGTGAGCTGGGCATGAAGGTGCCGGTGCTGCGTGGGCGCAAGACGCAGGCGGTGGTGCTGGCGCTGGGACTGCTCGTCCTGCTGGGCGTGGGCTCCATCCCCGGTCTGGGCCCGCTGGTCATCTTCCTGGCGTGCATGGTGGGCTTCGGCGCGGCCATCCGCACCCGGTTCGGTAACCGGCCGCCCCGCGGCATCCCCGAGCCGCTCAACATGCCCTCCTCCATTGGAGTCTGAAACAGGAGCCTGAGACGCTCCCTCCCGCGTCTCGGTCTCACACAAAGGGGTCGGCCCGCTAATGGGCTGGCCCCTTTGTGTATGGGACGCTCGTTGACTGCCCACGGCCGGTAGGCGATTTTGCGCGCACCCATGCGACGCCTCCCTGATGCCTCTCCCCGTGGCAGGCCCATCACCGTGGACCTCGACGGTGATGCCATCCCCGCTGTCGAGGGCGAGCCTGTGGCGTGCTCCCTCGTCGCCGCGGACGAGACGCTCTTCGCCCGCTCCATCAAGTACCACCGGCCTCGCGGCGCCTACTGCTTCGCCGCCGCGTGCTCACACTGCCTGATGCGTGTGGACGGCATGCCCAACGTCTACACCTGCCGCGTCCCCGCGCGCCCCGGCATGCGGCTGGAGCGACAGAACGCCTTCCCCTCGGCCAAGGTCGACGTGTTCAGCACCATCGACTTCTTCTTCCCCCGGGGGCTGGACCATCACGAGATGTTCGCGGGCGTGCCGGTGGCCGAGAAGGTCATGGCCAAGGTGGCGCGGCAGCTCGCGGGCCTGGGCCTGCTCCCGGACCAGGAGGCCCCTGCCCGGCTCCCGGCCCGGAACGTGAACATCCGCGTGGCCATCATCGGCGGCGGCGCGGCGGGGCTCGCGGCGGCCCGGGTGCTGGCGGACAAGGGTGTGCCCTTCCTCCTGTTCGAGCGCGACGAGCGCGTGGGAGGCCGGCTCACCCGCGGCGCCCCTCAGCCGGAGGATCCCGCCGTGGCCAGCGCGGACACCTTCCCCAAGGGCAGCATCGTCACCCGCGCCCATGCCATTGGCCTCTATGACGACGAGGGCGGGCGCTTCCTCGCCATCGGCGCCACCGAGCCCGAGGGCCTGCGGCTGCTCAAGGTCTACGCCGATCGCTTCCTGCTGGCGCCCGGCGGCCACCCGGCGCTGATTCCCTTCGAGAACAATGATCTGCCCGGCGTCTACGCGGGCCGCGCCGCCAGCATGTTGCTGCGCGAGTACGGTGTGGCCCCCGAGAAGGCCGCGCTGGTGGGCTGGGGCGCGGAGCTCTACGCCCTGGCGCGGCTGATGGAGGCGCGGGGCACGAAGATAACGGCGGTGGTGGATCTCCGGGGCCCGGTTCCCGCCGGAGCGCCTGCTGGAGCCTGCGTGGGCAGCGAGCCGAAGGCGCACGGGGGCAAGCAGGTGAGCGCCTTCAGCTACAAACCCGAGGGCGGCAGGCGCAAGAAGGTGGACTGTGACGCGGTGCTCATCTCGGTGCCCACCAGCCCCAGCTTCGAGCTGGCCCGCCAGGGTGGCGCCAGCGTGGACTTCGATCCCGAGCGCGGACTGTTCGTGGTGCGCGCGGAGGCGGATGGCCGCACCGCGGCCAAGGACGTCTTCGTCGCAGGCGACATCACCGGCGGAGGCAGCGCCCAGCAGGCCGCGGCCAGCGGGGCCCGCGCGGCCGAAGCACTCATTGGAGGGCTGTCATGAGCAAGGCGCTGATCTGCCCCTGTGAGGACGTCACCGTCGAGGACGTGCGGCACGCGATCTCCAAGGGCTACTGCGACATGGAGTCGGTCAAGCGCTTCACCGGCTTTGGCACCGGCATCTGCCAGGGCAAGAGCTGCCAGGCCGCGGTGGGAGCGCTGCTGGCCAAGGAGGGGCCGCTCAAGCCCGAGGGCATTCTGCCCTTCACGCCCCGGCCCCCGCTGTTCCCCACCGAGCTGTCGCTGTTCGCCAGCGCCGAGGTGGACGAGTCGCGCGCCCCCGTGGGCGGCGTGCCCGAGGAGCTGGGCGTCTTCCCGCCCGCGCTGCGGCCACAGTCGCCCCTGCCCCAGAAGGCGAAGATCGTCATCATCGGCGGCGGAGTGATGGGGCTGGCGCTGGCCTACAACTTGAGCCTGCGCGGCGAGAAGGACGTGGTGGTGCTCGAGCGCGGCTACCTGTGCGCGGGCGCCTCGGGCCGCAACGGCGGCGGCGTGCGCATGCAGTGGGGCACGGCCGCCAACATCCAGCTGGCGCGGCGCTCCATCGATCTGATGAAGCAGTTCGCCAGCGACCTGGGCATCAACATCTGGCTGCGCCAGGGCGGCTACCTCTTCCTGGCGAAGACGGAGGACGTGGCCAAGCGCCTGGAGCGCAACGCCGCGCTCCACAACAAGCACGGCGTGTCCACCCGCATCATCACCCCCGACGCCGCCAAGGACATCGTCCCAGGGCTGACGATGAAGGGCGTGGTGACCGCCTCGTACAACCCCGAGGACGGCGTCATCTTCCCCTGGCCCTTCCTGTGGGGCTACGCCCAGCACTGCCTCAAGAAGGGCATCAAGGTCGAGACGTTCACCCACGTGACGGGCTTCGACATCTCCGGCGGCCAGGTGCGCAAGGTGAAGACGGACCGGGGAGACATCGCCTGTGACACGGTGGTGCTCGCCGCGGGCGCCTGGAGCCCCGAGATCGCCAGGCTGGCCGACATCAAGCTGCCCAACGAGCCGCACCGCCACGAGATCCTCAGCACCGAGCCGCTCAAGCCCTTCCTGGGGCCGCTGGTGTCCGTGCTCGACTCGGGCCTGTACTTCAGCCAATCCATGCGCGGAGAGATTGTCGGCGGCATGGGAGACCCGAAGGAGCCCGCCGGGCTGAACATGGGCTCCACGATGCGCTTCGTGGCCCGCTTCTCCCAGGCCCTCACCGAGCAGCTGCCCCGGGTGGGCCATGTGAAGGTGCTACGCCAGTGGGCCGGCTGCTACGACGTGACGCCGGACAACAACCCCGTGCTCGGCCGCACTCCGGGCCTGGACAACATGCTGCAGATGTCCGGCTTCGTCGGCCACGGCTTCATGATGGCCCCCGCTGTCGCCGAGCGCATGGCGCAGTGGATGGCCACCGACGAGCACGATGAGCTCTTCGAGCGCTTCAACCTGCGCCGCTTCACCACCGGCCGCCTCGAGCGCGAGGACATGATCATCGGGTGACCCCTGTCCTCATTCAGGACAGGGACAGCCCGGAACTGTCCTTTTGGGCAACATTTCCTTTGCTTCACGTAAAACCTGGATTGACCTGGAGTTGCGGCGGGAACTGTTCAACCCCTTTACATTCGCCACTGAGCAACAGGTGCCGCCATGCTCCATGAGCCGGGGGTGGCTCCCGAGGGGTTTCGAGCAGATTCAGGGACTTGGAGTGTTGGCACGACACATGCCTAGGGGTGCGCCGCGCGCTCAAGCGCTGGAGATCCCCCGACCATGAAGAAGCTCTTTGGAGCACTGTTGCTGGCTGGCAGCCTGACGGCGTGTGGCACCGCGGAACTGGATGAGAACGGCAACGCGCCCCCCGAGACGCTGCAGACGCAGGAGAACGAGGTCATCGTCGGCACGGTGAACTGGAGCAGCGTCACCTCGCTGAGCTCCACCAGCACCGCGCGCACGCGCTCCAGGGCGGTGGGCTATCTGTCGATCCCCGCGGTGGGCAGCCGCTGCACCGCGTGGCTGGTCTCCAATGACGTGGCCATCACCAACAACCACTGCATCGGCAGCAGCAGCGAGGCGGTGGGCGCGAAGATCGCCTTCAACTACGAGGACGGCGTCGCGTCGACCAGCCGCATCTATTACGACTGCTCCACCTTCATCAAGACGTGGACGTACGAGGACATGACGGCGCTGCGCTGCAAGCCGCTCAACGGCGTGTACCCGGGCCAGACGTACGGCTACCTGACGGTGGCGAGCACCAACGCGGCCACGGGCGCGGGCGTGTACGTCATCCACCAGAACTGCGACTACTACACGACGAGCGGCTGCTCGCCGACGAAGAAGTACTCGCCGGGCGCGGTGCAGAACGCCAGCTACAACACCAAGGAGCTGTCCTACGACGCGGACACCCTGGGTGGCTCGTCCGGCTCGCCCGTGCTGTCGAGCACCGGCCACACCGTGGTGGGCCTGCACCACGTGGGCGTGGGCGGTGACTCCATGGGCCGCGGCACCGTCAACCTGGGCGTGAAGGCCAGCCTGGTGCGCGCGCGCCTGGCCGAGATCGGCCTGTAGTTCAGCCCGCCTCCAGCACGGGGGCCCCCTGCACCAGGGCAGGTGGGCGGCTGCGCGCCACCCATCTGCCCAGGGCCCGCCGTACCCCGCGTGGCAACAGGGGCAGCAGCGTCATCACCCAGTGGTGTCCCCAGCCCGGGTACACCAGCGGCTCGCGGCGCTCGAAGCCGGCCAGGGCCTCGCGCGCGCACTGCTGGGCGGTGAGTTGGAAGAACGGCTTGGGCCCCGTCTCCCCGTCCTCCTCCTCCAGAGGGCCGGAGAGCACCTGGGTGACGATGACGCCGGAGCCCTCCATTTCCAGGCGCAGGGACTCGAGGAACCCATCCAGGCAGCGGTGAGTGCCCACGGGAGTGGCGGCGCCCGCGAGGAAGAGCCGCCCCACCCCCGAGCCGATGTGAAGGACACCGCCCCGCCCCCGGGCCAGCATGGGGCGCAGCAGCCGGTGCATGAGCAGCAGCGGCGCCACCACGTTCACCTGCAGCATCCGGTCGACCTGAGTCCACTGCTGCTCGGTGAAGGGGCCCGACTGGCCCACCGCGGCGGCGCTCACCAGCACATCCACGGTGATCAGGTGCAGGGCCAGTTGCTCGAGCACGGCGTCCACCTGGCTCGGCTGAGACACGTCGCACGGCAGGAGGACAATGCCCAGGGTGGGGTTGAGCGCCTCGAGCTCCTCGCGCAGGGCCTCCAGGCGCGACACATCGGGCGCCACGAGCACCAACGTCCTTGCCCGGCGGGAGAGCTGGCGGGCGAACTGACGGCCGAGGTCCGCACAGGCCCCGGTGATGAGCACAGTGCCGGAGTCGAGGGGGGAGGCCATGCCTCAGAAGCTAAGCTTGCGCACCCCGGGGACCACCCTCGCCGTTCCCCTCGCCCAGCAGGAAGGCAGAGGAGCCCACGCAACGGATGCACCCCGCTGCCCCACCCGGGAAAAGTTTGCGCCTCGACGCGGGCCCGCCCTCGGGGTGCTGCTGGCACGCTTCTTCCAGAAGCCTGGTATCGGCCCCATCTTCAAGAGGACCAGGCCTGGCGCCTGGCCTGGAGGAACCGAACCATGCCCGCGCCCTCTCGCATCCTCGTACCGGTGGATCTCTCGGATGGCTCTCAGGCGCTGATCGACTATGCGATTCAGTTCGCCAAGCCCTTCAACGCCTCGCTCGAGATCGTCCACGCCTGGGAGCCTCCTCAGTACGTGGCGCCGGACCTGCTCGTGGCCGCGCCCGGGTGGAACTCACAGTCGCTGGAGAAGATCGCCGTGGATGCGGCCTCCAAGGAGCTGACGGAGCTGGTGGCCCGGAACAAGGACGCGCCGGTGCCCATTCAGCACCGGGTGATCGTGGGAGAGGCGTCCTCCACGGTGCTGCGCGCCGCCGAGGAGGGAAAGCACGATCTGATCGTCATGGGCACTCACGGCCGGCGAGGCCTGCCCCGACTGCTCATGGGCAGCGTGGCGCAGAAGATCGTCGCCCGCGCGCACTGCCCTGTCCTCACCCTGCACCTGTACGAGCAGGCGAAGTAGGCCCCGGCTCAGCTGACCGGGCCATCCTCTGGCGCAAGCAGCTGCTCGGCGGTCACCTGGTGGGCCGCCGCGCCCGAGAAGTAGCGCATCAGCCCCACCTGCTCGTAGCGGGGCAGGATGCGCGGGCTCATCAGGCCGATCTCCCGCAGGTTCGGCACCAGCCGCGAGAACATCACCGTGCGGAACCTGTGCATGCCGGGCGCCGCCAGGATGAACTCGCGCCACTGGGCCCGCGTGAGCCGGCCCTCGAACCACTCCTCATGGACTTCGTAGGCCATGAAGCGGTTGCGCATCAGCAGCGCCACCTCGAAGGCCCAGTCCTCCCGCTCGGTGCGCTCGCGCTCCGTCAGCTCCTGGGTGATGTGCTCGCGCAGCGCCAGCACCCCGTAGTGCACGTGCCGCGCCTCGTCCTGAATCACCCGCGAGAGCAGCTCCTTGAGCAGGGGCTCACTCGTCTCGCGGTACAGCGTGCTGAAGGCCCCCAGCGCCAGGCCCTCCACCATGATCTGCATGCCCAGGAACTTCATGTCCCAGCGGCCATCGCTCATCAGCGAGTCGATGATCACGAAGAGGTTGTCGTTGATCTGGTAGAGCTTGTTCAGCTTGCGGTCCAGGTAGCGGTGGAACACCTCCACGTGGCGCCCCTCGTCCATCACCTGCGTGGCGCCGTAGAACTTGCCGTCGAAGAACTGCACGGCCTCCGTCACCTGCGCCGCGGCGAACAGCGCGCCCTGCTCGCCGTGCAGGAACTGAGAGAGCATCCACGCCGCCATGCTGTAGAGGAACCGCTGCCGCTCCCGCGGGTCCAGGCGGACGCCATACGCCTCCAGCCGGCTCGTATCGATGAAGCTCTCCGGCAGCAGTGGCACCTCGGGGTTCAGCGGGTCCACGCTCGTGCTCCACGGCAGCTGCTCGCCGTCCCACTGGCCCTGCTTGGCCCGGCGGTACAGCTCCGCCATCTCCGGGAAGTCCGAGGGGTAGCTCCAGTCGAAGTGAGCCTGGTGCGCGGAGGCAATCCGCGTGGGCACGCCCTGCTTGCCCCGGTGCAGCAGCAGCCCACGCACGCCCGAAGGAAGCAGCGCCCGCCGCACGCGCGGATCCTTCATCTCCCGCATCAGGCTGAAGGCCTCGGCGTAGGCATCCAGCCGGCTCTGGACCTTGGGGGGCAGCAACCCCAGCAGCTTGCCCGTATCGAACATGATCCGCTCCGCTCGTCAGTGTGAGGCCAGGAAGTTCCGGGCCTGAGTGGTGTGGTAGCGCGCCAGGAAGGAGTTGATGAGCGGCAGCGCCCGCTCGACCATGCTCGCCGCCTGCTCCGGCGCGAGCCCCGCCAGCCGCTCCGTCAACATGCGCGCCTCGCGCTCGAGCAGCCCCGCCATCGCCTCCTGGTACATGGCCAGATCCTCCACCGTGAAGCCCAGCTCCGGCGTGAAGCCCACCGCCCGGAGCTGTCCCCACAGCTCGAGGATGTACGCGTCCTCCGCGGCCACGTGCGCGCGGCCACCCTCCTCGCGCACGGCCAACATCCCCAGCTCCACCATCCGCCGCAGCTCGTCCGAGGTGACGCCCGAGCGGCGCTGCAGCTCGGCCGCCGGCACCGTGCGCGGGGGCCCGGCCGCTCCCAGCGAAGGCCCCAGCCGCTGGCGTACCTCCGAGATCAGCAGCCGCTGGTTCGGGGTGAAGGCCTCGTCTCGCTGCTCCAGCATCGCCCGGATGGCCTTGAGCGGCAGGAAGCGCTCCTCCTGAAGCTGGCGGATGAGCTTCAGCCGCTCCACGTGCTGCTCGCCATACCAGGCCATATTGCGCCCCGTCTTCCGGCCCTCGGGCAGCAGCCCCTGCTGAATGTAGAAGTGCACCACCTGCCGCGGCAGGCCCGTGCGCTCGCACAGATCCTTCATCCGGTAGGGAAAGGCCTCGCGGCTCGCCCTCGCCGGGCCTGCCTTGGCCCGGGCCCGCACCGGGGCGCGCGGCCTCCTGGGCGCCCTCATGGGACGTCCACCACCACCGGCTTCACCGGCCGGGAGATGCAGGCCAGCACCTGCCCCTGCTCGCGCTCCTCGGGCATCAGGCAGTTGGGCTCCTCCATGGCGACCTGGCCCTCGCGGAGCAGCACCCGGCAGGAGCCACAGCCTCCCATGGTGCACGAGTAGCGCAGCGGCAGCCCCGCGGCGATCCCCGCCTCCAGCATCGACAGGCCCGGGGGGACCGTGACGCTCCGGCTCGTGCCACGAATGCGGAACTCCACCGGCTGCGGCGTCTGAGCGATGGGCGCGGTCTCGCTGGCGCGCAGGTGGGGCTGAGTGAAGCGCTCCTCGCGGATGCGCTCGGGCTTCACGCCCCAGGAGCGCAGGGCGGCGCGGGCCTCCACCATCATGGGCTCGGGGCCGCAGATGAACCAGGTGGCGGGCCCGGCATCCAGGCCTGGCAGCGCGGACAGCTCGTCCTCCACCACGTAGCGGTTGAGCAGCCCTACGCCGCCGCGCCACCCCTTGGGAGGCTCGGCGAGCACGTGGCGCAAGCGGAAGCGCTCCGGGTACTGGCGCGCGAGCGAGTCCAGCGCCTCACGGAAGATGATGTCCTGCTCGCGCCGGTTCCCGTAGATGAGCGAGACGTTCGTGGCGGGCTCCGTGGCCAACACCGTGCGGGCGATGGACATCAACGGGGTGATGCCACTGCCTCCGCCCAACAGCACCAGGTGCCGGGCGCCCCCGGCCGACGGCTCCGGGGTGAAGCTGCCCGAGGGCCCGAGCACCTGCAGCCCCATGCCCGGCTTCATCTGATCGTTCAGGAAGTGAGACACCTTCCCGCCAGCGACCCGCTTGATGGTGAGGCTCACGCGCGAGCCCCCTTCCTCCCCGGGAGCGCAGGAGGCGGAGTAGGCGCGGCGCAGCGACACCCCATCCACGGTGACGATCACCGTGAAGAACTGCCCGGGCAGGAAGGTGACGGGCGCGCCAGTGGGATCGTCGAGCACCAGCGTCACCGCGTCAGCCGTCTCGCGAACCAGGTGGGCCACGCGCATGGGCCGCGCACGAATCACCCCGCTGTTCGCGCCGTCCCGAGAGGGCTCCACCTCGGGGGCCTGGGGCTTCCTGGCAACGAGGAACGGGGGGGGCTGGCCCGTCAGCGCGCCCGCAACGGTGGACACATCGCGTCGCACCTGGTTGAGCGTCTGCAACAGCGCCGCGGGCAACACCCGGGCGGCGAAGCGGGCCGCCGCCTCTCGCGCTGCGCGGGCCTTGGATCGAGGTGTGGAGTTCACCGCGCCAGGTAAGTCCGCCTTTGATCCGAGCGTCAAGTGTCACTATACACTTTACGCCAACTCGATCTCGCACCGCACTCAGAGGTACACGGTACAGCCGCGCCGACGACAGCTTGTTCCACCGCAGGTCGAGCTTCTCGCGGCTGGGGAGCTCACCGAGGCACTCCGGCCGCGCTCACGCAGGCCCAGGCTGTCCAGGCGGGACATCGGCTACCGGCGCTTGAAGTTGAAGCCACCGAAGCCCTGGTCCGCAGGCATGACCTCGATGACGTTCAGGTTCACGTGAGCCGGGCGCGTCACGCAGAACAGCACGATGTCGGCGATGTCCGCCGGAGTGAGCGGATCCAGGCCCGCGTACACCTTGCGAGCGCGCTCGGCGTCTCCCTTGAAGCGCACGAGCGAGAAGTCGGTCTCGACCATGCCAGGCTGCACATCGGTGACACGCACGCGCGTGCCCACCAGGTCCGCCTTCAGGTTCTGCGAGAACTGGTGCACGAAGGCCTTGGTCGCCCCGTACACGTTGCCGCCCGGGTACGGGTACGTGGCCGCCACCGAGCCCAGGTTCACCACGTGCCCCCGGTTGCGCCGAACCATGCCGGGCAGCAGGGCGCGCGTGACGTAGAGCAGCCCCTTGCAGTTGGTGTCGACCATCGTCTCCCAGTCATCGAGCGACGCCTCGTGCGCGGCCTCGAGGCCCAGGCCCAGGCCGGCGTTGTTGACCAGGATGTCCACGTCCGCGAACGCAGCAGGCAGCGCGCCGAGCACCTTCTCCACATCGCCGCGCGAGCGCACGTCCAGCTCGATGACATGCGAGGGCGTCGGCAGCTTCGCCGCCAGCGCCTCGAGCCTGTCGCGGCGGCGCCCCGCCAGCACCACCTGCGCCCCCGCCTGAGCCAGCGTGAGGACGCACGCCTCGCCAATTCCAGCGCTGGCGCCCGTGACGAGCGCCGTCATTCCACGTAGAGGTTCCATGGGGCGCGGACTGTACCGCGCTCAGGCCGCGCGCACGCCCTGTTCCTTCGCGGCATCCAGGCTGGCGCTCGTCAGCGGCACCAGCGCGGCGCGCATCGTCAGGATCTGCTCCCGGGCCATGGCCTTGAGCCGCTCCACGTCCGCCAGCGTCATGCCCTGGGTGGAGATCGGCTTGCCCACCGTCACCAGCGCCTTGGCATGGGCGAAGCGCCACGAGTGCTTGGGCAGCGAGTGCCGCGTGCCGCTCACCGCGACGGGCAGCAGATCCGACTGCGTCTCGATCGCCAGCCGGAATGCCCCGTCCTTGAAGGGCAGCAGCTCGTCCGTCTTCGAGCGCGTGCCCTCCGGGAAGATCATCACCGGCATGCCCTTGTCCAGCCACCGGGCGCACTGCGCCATGGCGCCCTTGGCAGACTCGGACTCGCCGCGCCGCACGGGGATGTCACCCGCCAGCCACATGCTCCAGCCCACCGCCGGGATCTTGAAGAGGCTCGCCTTGCCCAGCCACTTCATCTCCCACGGAAGCAGCGAGATGATGAACGGGTCCGCGCTGGACTCGTGGTTGCTCACCACCACCGTGCGCGGCGCGATGCGCCTGGGCACCTCGCCGTGCGTGCGGAAGTGCCAGAACGGGGTCAGCTGCGCCGCGGTGATGCCGATTCGCCGGAAGGCGCGGCCCGTCACCCACTTCTTGCGATCAAACGGCCACGTAAAGATCGCCAGCACCAGCTGCACGAAGAATCCCACCAGTGCTACCAGGCCAATTTCAAACCACGTCCAGATCGAGAGCAGAGCATTCATGGGTGTTGTCGTCGGGTCAGTTCACCGGACCCCAGGATCCAGGTCCACGCCCACGGGGCAGTGATCCGAGCCATACACCTCGGGACAGATGAACGCACTCTTCACGAACGGCATCGCCCCGTGTGAGGCGAGCACATAGTCAAGCCGCCAACCGATGTTGCGCTCCCGGGCGTTTACGCGCTGCGTCCACCAGGAGTAATGGCCGCCCTCCTTGTGGAAGTGGCGGAACGTGTCCACCCACCCGGCGCGGATCCACCGATCGAACTCCTCGCGCTCCTCGGCTCGGAAGCCGCTCGTCTCGCGGTTGTCCTTCGGCCGCGCCAGGTCCAGCTCTTGATGCGCCGTGTTGAAGTCCCCCAGCACCAGCAGCCGCTCGCCGTCCCGGCGCGCCTTCTCCAGCCGATCGAAGAGCCGCCGGTAGAACTCCAGCTTGAAGGGGATGCGGCTGTTGTCCCGGTTCTTCCCGTTGCCGTTGGGGAAGTACGCGTTGACGATCGTCAGCCGCCCCAGGCGCGACACCTGCAGCCGGCCCTCGGCGTCCATCTCCTTCACGCCCAGGCGGGTGTCGACATCATCCGGCTCTTCGCGGGAGAACAGCCCCACGCCGCTGTAGCCGGGCCGCACCGCGGAGACGAAGTGCGTGTTCCAGCGCCGGGGCGAGCGGACCTCCTCGGGAAGCTGCTCGGCCTGAGCGCGAACCTCCTGCACCGCCACCACGTTGGCCCGGGCCCGGGACAGCCAGCGCTGGAAGCCCTTCTTGTGGGCCGCCCTCAGCCCATTCACGTTCCATGAAACGACTCGCACGCCCCCGCTTATGTCGTGACGTGCCGGAGCGGTCCAGTCGAATTCATGGAGCCATGGACGCTGGCTCGACTCCTCGCTCCACCAGGAAAGAACGCACCGCGTCAGCGATCTCGCTGCCGGCCTCCACCAGCCCGGCGTGCCCGGCGTCCTGCACCACCAGGAACTGGGCGTGGGGCAGCACCTCCCGCATGCGCTCCATGTCGCGCAGCGGCACCAGGAAGTCATTGGCGGCCGCGATGATCTGCGTGGGCACCCGGACCTGCTCCAGCACGTCCCACGAGTTGCCCTCCAGCAGGCCCTGGAGCGTGCCCCAGTAGGCAGTGGGGCTCATTCGACGCAGAGCGGCGAAGAACTCGTCCAGGTCCGCGCGGGGAGCGCGGGCCCTCAAGGCGCCCGTCAGCCGGCCCATGGGGTACGCCAGCCTGCTGGCCAGGAAGGCGTGCACCACGGGAGAGACCACGGGGACCAGGGGCGAGCTGGCCTGCATGACGCGCTTCATGGCGCCCAGCCGGAGCCGCACACCGTGCCCCGGCTTCCAGATGCCGGGGGGACCCGGCGGCCCGGCGATGAGCGTCATCGCCGCCACCAGCTCGGGACGGCGGCGGTACAGCTCCAACACCACGCGCACGCCCATGGAGAAGGCGATGTGGTGCGGCGGCTGACCGTTGCCCCGCTCCATCAGCGCGTCGGTGACGCGCTCGAGATCGTCCACGTGGGCGGAGATGGAGTAGTCCCCATCCCGGCTCTCGTCGCTGTGCCCGTGGCCCCGGTAGTTCCAGTGCACCACGCGGTGGTCCTGCTCCAGGTTGGAGACGATGTAGCGCCAGAAGTTCTCGGAGGTGCCAATGCCGTTGGTCAGCAGCACCCCGGGCCGGTGGGCCATCTCGCGATCCACCTGCTCCTGGGCAAGCTCGCCGCTGTGCGTGTGGTAGGCGATCCGGGTCCCGTCCGGGGCGACAGCGAAGTGGGTGACGCGGCGGTAGGGCATAGCTGAGGAAATAGATGGGGTTGGGCCCTCGCGCGCGCAAGCTTCTCTGCTTGCCAGGCATCCTTTCACCCGAGCGCTGGACGCCGCGGCCCCGGCACCCGAGAGTGTAGACATGAACACCCCCGATGCCGCCCTCGCCCCGTGGCTCACGCCCCGCTCTCCGGAGGCTCCGGGCCGGCCCGTGCTCTCGGTGGGCACGATGAACTTCGGCGCGCGCACGCCTGCCCCGGAGGCCCGCCGCATCGTCGACCGGGCGCTGGAGCGCGGCCTGCGGTTCTTCGACACCGCCAACGTGTATGGCAACGGCGAGTCCGAGCGCATTCTGGGGCAGGCGCTCCGGGGCCGCCGCGCCCAGGCGGGCTTGGCGACCAAGGTAGGGCTCGGGCGGGTGAATGGCCGCCCCGAGGGCCTGGCCGCCGCCCGCGTGGAGCGCGCCCTGGAGGAGAGCCTGGAGCGGCTGGGCACGGACTACGTGGACCTCTACTACCTGCACCAGCCGGATCCCTCGACGCCCCTCGAGGAGACGGTGGAGGCCGTGGGCCGGCTTCTGCGCGCCGGCAAGACGCGCCATTGGGGGGTCTCCAACTTCGCCGCGTGGCAGATCCTGGAGCTGAACACCCTCTGTGACACGCGAGGCATCCAGCGCCCGGCCGTCTCCCAGGTGCTCTACAACCTGCTGGTGCGGCAGCTCGAGCTGGAGTACCTGCCCTTCACCCGCCGCCATCCCGTGCACACCACCGTCTACAACCCGCTCGCGGGCGGAGTCCTCACCGGCCGCTACACCCCGGGCGCCCCGCCGCCCGCCGGTTCCCGGCTGGTGACCAACAAGATGTACCAGGCCCGCTATGGCTCGGATCGGCAGCTCGAGCAGGCCCAGGCGATGATCGAGGTGGCCAGGACCGAGGGCGTGGATCCCGTGACGCTGGCGTACGCGTGGCTGGCGGGCCGGCCGGGCGTGGACTCGGTGCTCGTGGGAGCGGGCTCCGTGGAGCACCTGGAGGCGGCGATCGGGGCCCAGGAACGGACGCTCTCGCCGGAGGCCCTCGCGCGCATCGAGGAGCTTCACCGCGCCTACCTCGGCACTGATGCGCGCTACGCGAGGTGATCGTGCTGCGCGTGGCCCCCGAGAGCTTCGATGTGGACTCGGCGCTCGCCCACTACGCGGAGCATGGCTACGCGCGGCTGGGCGGGGTGTTGGACGACGCGGGCCTGGAGGCGCTGCGCGAGCGCGCGGACGATCTCATGCTCGGGCGCGTGGCGTACCCGGGCATGTTCTTCCAGCTCGACGCGCCCACGGGCCGCTACGAGGACGCACCGTTGGGCCTGGGCTGGCAGGGGCCTTCGCTCAATTACCGCAAGCTCGAGAAGCTGGAGCTGGATCCGCGCTTCCGCGCCTGGATGGAAAACCCTCTGTTCGAGCGCGTGGTCCGCGCGCGGATCCCCGGCGACATCGTCACCTACCGGGCCATTCTCTTCCACAAGGGCCAGACTGGAGGCAGCAACCTGCCCTGGCACCAGGACGGTGGCCGGCTCTGGGGGCTCACCCAGGAGCCCGAGCTACAACTGTGGACCGCGCTGGATGATGCGCCCGTGGACGGGGGCTGTCTCGAGGTGGTGCCCGGCACGCACCGCAGAGGGCTCGTCACCCCGCTGGGAGGCGTCATCCCCCCGGACCGCGTGGCCGCCGCCGATGCCGAAGCGCGGCATGTCGTGCTGCCCGCCAGGGCCGGAGAGGTGATCCTCGTGCACAACCACCTGTGGCACCGCTCCGGGCCCAGCCTCACCGGCCAGCGCCGCCGTGCCTTCTCCGTCTGCTACATGAGCGCCAGCACGCGGTGCGTCCGGAAGAAGAAAGCCCCGCGCGTCTTTCCTCCGGTCTTCCGCCGCGGTGAGGGCTCGGGCGAAACGCAGTGACTCACCGTGCCTTCGTGGCCGCCAGTGCCACGGGGGGCTCGGGGGACTCGGCCGAGCGCCGCGCCGCGCGAAACGCTCGCGACACCGGGAAGATGACCCGGAACGTCGTCCCCTGCCCCACCTCGCTCTCCACCGCGATCTCTCCGCCAAAGCGCGTGACGATGCCCTGGCACACGAACAGCCCCAGCCCCGTGCCCTCTCCCACCGGCTTGGTCGTGAAGAACGGATCGAAGATGCGCGAGCGCATCTCCACCGGAATGCCCGCCCCCGTGTCCTTCACCTCGACCATCACGTGATCCTGCAAGGCGCGCAGCCGCACGCGGATCTCATTGCGCTCGGGCTGCCCTGCCGGAATCGACTGCGCGGCGTTGATCAGCAGGTTGAGGAACACCTGCCCGAACCGGCCCTCGCTGCCCTCCACCAACGGCACCTCGGCGTAGTCGCGCACCACCCTGGCCCGCGCGCGGAGCTCCGCCCGGGCGATGGTCAGCGCCGACTCGAGCACGTTCTGCAGATTGACCGCTGTGGGCACATCGTCATCCGCGCGCGAGAACGTCTTCAGATCGCCCACGATCTGCCGCACCCGGTTGGCGCCCATCTCCGCCTCGCGCAGCACCTCCTCCACCTCCGCCGTGCGCCCCTCGGGCAGCTCCGCCGCCAGCGCGCGCAGCTCGGTGGCCAGGAAGCTCAGGTTGGAGATCACGAAGCTCAGCGGGTTGTTGATCTCATGCGCCACGCCCGCCGCCAGCGTGCCCATGGCCACCAGCCGATCCGACAGCACCAGCCGGGACTGGATCTGCTTGCGCTCGGTGAGATCCCGCGCGCTCACCACCGTGGCCGGCTCGCCGTGGAACAACAGGCTCAGGCAGCTCACCTCGGCCGTCGTCACCCGGCCGTTGGGCCGCAGAAAGCGCAGCTCATACGCCCCCGGGCGCACCTGCCCGGGCGTCGCATCCAACAGCCCGGCGGCCATCTCCTGATCGTCCGGGTGCACGAACCGCAGCACCGGCGCCCCCACCACCTCCGGCTCGGGCAGCCCCAAAAAGCTCAGCGCCGAGGCGTTGACGTAGACCAGCGGCCCGCCCCGGTGCACGAAGATCGCCTCGGGCGAGCCCTCGATCAGTGAGCGGAAGCTCTCCTCCGAGCGCCGCAGCGCCGCCTCCGCCCGCTTGCGCTTGGTGATGTCCATCGACACCCCGCCCAGGAAGCGCTGCCCCGTGCCATCACGCACCACGAAGCGGTAGGTGAGCCAGTGGTGCTCGGTGCCGTCCGGCGCGGGCAGCGTCATCTCGCTCACCGCCGGCTGCTCGGACTCCAGCACCCGCAGGTCCTCCTCGCGCACCCGCGCCACCATGCCCGCGGGCAGCAGGTCCTCGTCCCGCATCATGCGCGTGTCCACGCCCTCCAGCTGGTAGAAGCGGCGGTAGGGCTCGTTCACCCACACGCGCCGGCCCTCCTCGTCCTTCATGTACGCCAGCGCCGGGTTGTGGTTCATGAACGAGTCGAACAGCACCTGCGACTCCTGCAGGGCCACGAGCGCCGCCTTGTGCTCGGCCACCAGCGCCTGCTTGGCCTCGTACTCGGCCGCGTTCGTCATCGCCGCGCCCAGCATCACCGCCAGCAGGTCCATGGTTCTCAGGTCCTGATCCTGGAACGCCTCGGGCCGCGTGGAGATGATGTTGAGCACCCCGGCCACCTGCTCCTGCATCCTCATGGGCACGGTGATCATCGACCGGATGCCCAGCTTGCGCGTGGCCTCGCGGTTCACCCGCGCGTCCGTCTCGGTGTCCCCCGTGCGCAGCACCTCGCCGCGCAGCATGGTGGCCCCCGTCAGGCTCTTCTCCACCGGCAGCCGGAACCCCTCGGTGCGCTCCACGCTGCCCACCGTGACGCGGTACACCAGCTCGGCGCCCTCCAGAATGCCCACCGCCGCGCCCTCGGCGCCACACAGCGAGCGCGCCTGCTCGCAGATGCGCCGCATCACCCGGTTCAGATCCAACCCCGCCTGCATGATGTCGCTCTGCAGCTGGATGATGTCCGCCAGCCGCCCCACCTCTCCCAGCTTGAGCCGCTCCTGGTCCTGTTGCTGCTGCAGCGCGTCCACCCGCCGCTCCAGCAACCTCATCCGGGTGCGCACCTCGGCCGGCGCGTAGGGCGCCACCAGGTACTCCTCGACTCCCGCCGCCAGCAGCAGCTCCAGGTGCTCCTCGGTGGCCTCCGCCGCCAGCCCCACCACCATCAACCCGGGCAGCGCGCTGGCGCGCAGCAGCTCCAGCCACCGCGGGTCCGCCGTCAGCCGGGCGCTGTCCACCATGAGCACCTGCGCCTCGTCGCGCGCCAGCATCCGCCTCGCCTGCTCCACGTCCTCCTCGACCGTGGCGGCATGGCCCAGTCGCTGCAGCTCCTCCACGAGCGCGGGACATGGGTCGGCGATGACGAGCACAATTCTCATTTCTTGAGCTTGGGTGTACTCCGAAGGCACTCATGATTTCGACTGACAGTGAAAAAGTCCAGTCTGAATGTGTCTTTTGTACCCAGGGAGATGTCGGGGGATATACTCCCCACGTGTCTGGCACTCCGCTCGTTCTGGTGGCCGAGCAACCCCATTACCTGCCCTGGCTGGACTTCTATGAGCAGGTGGCGCGCTCGCGCATCCTGCTGATCCTGGACAACGTGCAGTGGCTGAGGCGCGGGTGGCAGCGGCGCACCCGGGTGGCGCTGCCGCACAACGTGCCCACCCCGGGGCCCACGGAGCCCGGCTTCCAGTGGCTCACCCTTCCGTTGGAGGCGGCCCACCGCGACAGCCTGATCTCGGAGCTGGCGGTGGACTCGCAGCAGCCGTGGGCGCGCAAGCACCTGCAGACGCTCACCACGCTGTACGGCCGGCGCCCCTACTTCCGCAGCCAGGTGCTGCCGCGGCTGGAGCCCTTCTACGCCCGGGCGGCCGAGGCGCGCGGCCCCGGCTCGCTGCTGCGCACGCTGCTGGAGAGCATGGCGGTGTTCTACGAGCCGCTGGGGCTCACCCCGCGCGTGGAGCTGGCCTCGGCGCTGGACCGCTCCCACCCGGACAAGACGGGGCGGCTGGCGTCGTACTGCGCGCAGCTGGGCGCGGACACGTACTACTCGGCCACCGGCTCCATGTACATCCAGCCCGGCTTCTTCCGGGACGTGGGGGTGCGCCTGCTGTGGCAGCGCTTCCGCTACCCGGCCTACCCCCAGGGCCGCGAGGGCCGCTTCGTCCAGGGCCTGTCCATCGTGGACGTGCTCTCCAACGTGCCGCTGGACGAGGTGCGCAAGTGGCTCGAGCCCTCGCCGTGGGGGCCCTTCGCGCCCCCCGCGGGCTGACGCGGCTTAAGGAGGCGCCTCGCCTTCGCCCTGCTTGTCGAAGCGCACGAAGTAGCTGCGCACCGCGCGATCCAGCAGCACCGGGTTGAGCTGCGGCGGAATGCCCAGGTAGTTGGCCATGTCGATCACCTGATCGAGCAAGTCACGTGGCTGGCAGGCGGCGAAGGGCCGGCCGGTGGCGCGGTAGTGCTTGTCCACCAGGTACTCGACCATGTCGGCGTTGTACTCCACGCCGCGCTTCTGACAGATGAAGTCGAAGATCTCGAAGAACTGATCCTCGTCCGGCCGCATCACCTCGAGCTTGTAGCGCACGCGGCGCAGGAACGCGTCGTCCACCAGATCCGACGGATCCAGGTTGGTGGAGAAGGCGGCGAACACGTCGAAGGGCACCTGCACCTTCTTGCCGGTGTGCAGGGTGATGTTGTCCACGTCGCTCTCGAGCGGGACGATCCACCGGTTGAGCAAGTCCGTGGGGGAGACCTTCTGCCGCCCGAAGTCGTCGATGAGCAGCATCCCGTTGGTGGCCTTCATCTGGAAGGACGCCTCGTAGTACTTCACCTCGGGCGAGTAGACGAGATCGAGCATCTCCAGCGTCAGCTCGCCGCCCACCACCACCAGGGGCCGGCGGCAGCGCACCCAGCGCCTGTCATACGAGGGGCCACCGGGCTCATCCTCGATGGGCTTGTGGAGGATGCTGTCGTAGATGCGCACGATGAAGTCGTCGATGATGATGGCGTGGGGGATGAAGATGTCCCCCTCGAAGCAGTCCACCATGCGCTGACAGATGGCCGTCTTGCCGTTGCCCGGCGGGCCATAGAAGAAGATGGCGCGCCCGGAGTTCATCGCCGGGCCGATGCCGTCGAAGATGTAGTCCCGGATGATGAGATCCGTGAACTTGTCCTCCATCTTCGCGCGGGTGATGCGGTTGCCGCGCACGGTCTGCTTCTTCACCGCGGCGATCCACTCCTGGAGGCTGACGGGGGCCGGGCCGTTGTAGCGGTTGCGATCGAGGATCTGCCGCATCAGCTCGGTGGAGAACGAGGTGAGCTGGTAGATCATCGTCGTCTTGCCCACGCCGGCGCCGCCGCCACCGCGGATGTCCACGTACTTCTGGCGGCGCAGGCCCTCGATCACCTCGTCGATGATGGTGGAGGGCAGCTTGAGGCGGTTGGCGATGTCCATGCCCCGCATCTCGCCGGCGAAGAAGATGGCCTTGAGGATGAGCTCCTCGACCATGGAGACGGTGAGGCCCGCCTCCTCGAGGGTGCGGGGCGCCTGGGGCCAGAAGCGATGGCTGGGAAGCTGGCCATCACCGATGGAGCGCCGCTGGCCGGTGCTGCCCAGGGGGCGGCGGTCGGCGCCGGAAGGCTGCGCGGCGCGGCGATCGGGGCCCGGAGGCGCCACGGCCACGGTGCGGCGATCGGGCCCGGCGAAGTTCGTGGGAGCGCGGGTGTGCTCGCGCTCCGCATGGGGCGGCGGGCCCGGAGGCAGGGCCGCGCCAGACATGCTACTGCCCTGTCCCCGCGGGCGCGGCGGAGGCGGAGGGTGCGGTACCGGCGCGGCCATCTCGGACTCGACGGGAGTCACGCGGCGGTTCGGATCGGTGTTCACGTCGGCGGCCGGGTTGAAAGCGGGGGGGCCGCCCGGCCTCTTCATCTCAGGCATGGGCCCAGCCTACTCCAAACGCCGGGTTTTCCGCGCTGGTGCTAACTTCGGAGCATGAGCTTCTTCCAGGATCCCCCGCGCCTCGGAAACCAGTACGACGACGACACCCTGTTGCAGTCCTACCTTGCCCGACGACTGCCGGAGGAGCTGCGCCGCGCCGTCACGGACGAGTTACGGGAGCTGGGCGAGCTGGGAGGCAAGGCCTTCTATGAGTTCCAACTAAGAGATCGGCTGAACGAGCCGGAGCTGACGCAGTGGGACGCGTGGGGCCGGCGGGTGGACCGGATCGAGGTGTCTCCGCTGTGGCGGGAGGCGGAGGTGCTGGCGGCGCGGAGGGGCCTGGTAGCGGTGGCGTACGAGCAGAAGAGCGGTGAGCTCAGCCGGGTGCACCAGTTCGCGCTGAACTACGTGGTGCAGCCTTCACTGGATGTGTACTCGTGCCCGCTGGCGATGACGGACGGGGCGGCGCGCACGCTGCTGTCGCTGGAGAACGCGGAGCTGATCGCGCGCGCCCTGCCCCGCCTGACGTCGCGGGATCCGGCGGCGTTCTGGACCTCGGGCCAGTGGATGACGGAGCGCACGGGCGGCTCGGACGTGGGGCTGACGCAGACGGTGGCGCGCAAGACGCCGGAGGGCTGGCGGCTGTACGGGACGAAGTGGTTCACGTCGGCGACGACGGCGCAGATGGCGCTGACGCTGGCGCGGCCCGAGGGCAACGGGCCCGGAGGCAAGGGGCTGGCGCTCTTCTACGTGGAGACGCGGGGCGCGGACGGGCTGCTGAACGGGATTCAGATCAACCGGCTGAAGGACAAGCTGGGCACGCGCAAGGTGCCCACGGCGGAGCTGACGCTGGACGGGGCGCTGGCGGTGCCGGTGGCGGGGCTGACGGACGGCATTCGCAACATGGCGTGGATGCTGAATGTGACGCGTACATGGAACGCGATGGGCTCATCCTGGACGCTGCGGCGGGCGCTGGCGCTGGCGAAGGACTACGCGGCGCGGCGGGTGCAGTTCGGGGCGAAGCTGGCGGAGAAGCCGCTGCACGTGGACACGCTGGCGGGTATGGAGGCGGAGTGCCACGGAGCGTTCCTGCTGGCGTTCCGCGCGGCGGAGCTGCTGGGGCGGATGGAGACGAAGGTGGCGAGCGAGGAGGAGCTGTTGCTGCAGCGGCTGGTGACGCCGCTGGCGAAGCTGACGACGGCGCGGCAGGTGGTGGCGGGCACGTCGGAGGCGGTGGAGAGCTTCGGCGGCGCGGGCTACGTGGAGGACACGGGGCTGCCGCGGCTGCTGGCGGACGCGCAGGTGATGAGCATCTGGGAGGGCACAACGAACGTGCTCTCGCTGGACGCGCTGCGGGCGCTGGCGAAGGAGGGCACGCTGGACGTGTTCCACGCGGACGTGGAGAAGCGGCTGGACGCGGCGAAGGACACGGGGCTGCGGCCGTGCGTGAAGGCGGCCCAGGACGCGATGGAGCACGCGCGCAGCTGGGTGACGGGAGCGCTGGCGAACCCGGTGGGGCTGGAGGCGGGAGCGCGGCGCTTCGCGATGACGCTGGGCCGGACGATGGAGTTGGCGCTGCTGGTGGAGCACGCGCAGTGGTGCCTGGACCACGGGCACGGGCCGAAGGTGCTGGCGGCGGCCCGGCGGTTCACGCGTCACGGCGTGGACTTGATCACCGACATGGACCTGGATGACTCACGCCTGCTGGCGTGAATTCACTCCCCACATGTTCTCGATCTGGTGGACGGCCTTCGCAGGCGACACGGACATGCGTCGACGGTTGCGGCAGGCCTTCTTGGGAACCAGCCCCAACAGCTTTGACGCTAACGGGAACCTCCAAGCGCGACCCGGAGGGCACCTGTGACGGACCAGACCCCGCAGGAAGGAGAGCTGATCCTCTACCGCACCGTCGACGACGCCGTGCGCGTCGAGGTGCTCTACGAGTCCGAGACCTTCTGGCTCGACCAGCGACGCATGGCCGAGCTGTTCGGCGTCGACGTCCGTACAGTCAGCTACCACCTGAAGGAGGTCTACGCCTCGGGGGAGCTGACGCCGGAGGCAACTCTCCGAAGAATTTGGAGAGTTCAACGCGAAGGAAATCGCGAGGTTAGGCGCGAGATCGAGTTCTACAACCTCGATGCGATCATCTCGGTCGGCTACCGGGTCAACAGCGCGCAGGCTACCCAGTTCCGCATCTGGGCGACCCAGACCCTCCGCGAGTTCATCGTCAAGGGCTTCGTCCTCGACGACGAGCGGCTCAAGCTGAACAAGCGCTTCGGCAAGGACTACTTCGACGAGCTGCTCGAGCGGATCCGTGAGATCCGCGCCAGCGAGCGGCGGTTCTACCTGAAGATCACCGACATCTACGAGCAGTGCAGCATCGACTACGACAAGCACGCCGAGACGACGCAGACGTTCTTTAAGACAGTGCAGAACAAGTTGCACTGGGCGGTCACGGGCAAGACCGCTGCGGAGCTGATCGCCGAGCGCGCTGACGCCGAGAAGCCCTCGATGGGCCTCACCACGTGGAAGAACGCGCCCAAGGGGAAGATCCTCAAGAGCGATGTCAGCGTCGCCAAGAACTACCTGATCGAGCGCGAGATCAAGGAGCTTGAGCGCATCGTTTCGATGTACCTCGACTACGCCGAGAACCAGGCCGCGCGGCAGATTCCGATGAAGATGGCCGAGTGGGTCGCGAAGCTCGACGCGTTCCTGCAGTTCAACGAGTACGAGGTGCTCGCGAACGCCGGCAAGGTCTCCGCGGAGGTGGCCAAGCGCCTCGCCGAGGAGCAGTACGACAAGTTCCGCGTGCGCCAGGACCGCGAGTTCGAGAGCGACTTCGAGGCTGAGGTGAAGCGCATCGAGTCGAAGCGCCCTCGCAAGAGGAAGGAGGAGCCGTGACGCGCACGCCCCGACACTCCGAGGCCGCGTTCGAGACGGTCATCGAGCAGCACCTTCTCACGCACGGCTACGTCGCCATCTTGCGCGATGGCTTCGACCGCGAGCGCGCCATCTTCCCGTCCGTGGTCCTCGATTTCATCAAGGAATGGACGCGAACGGCTCGCTCGTGACGCTGCGCCACGGTTTCAAGTGCTACGGGCGCACGCTTTTCGTCGCCTACTTCAAGGCGGCGCACGAGCTGAACCAGGAGCTTGAGGAGCGCTACGCCAAGAACCGCCTGGGCCTGACCCGCCAGCTCCGCTTCTCGACGCGCTCGGAGAAGTCGCTCGACGTCACGCTCAGCGTGAACGGCATCCCCATCGCGACGCTCGAGTTCGCGATGCCACCGACCCCGAGACCGGGCACCGCTACACGGTGAAGCGCTACGAGAGCGAGAAGGCCTAGGCCGACGAGTCATGGCGGCACACGAAGATCACGCTGAGGCCGACCAACCCGGCCTACGCGCCCATCGTGTTCGAGGCCGTGGAGGAGGACGCGGTCCAGGTGGTCGCGGAACTCGTCGAGGTACTGGGCCCGACGCGTCCCCTCATCGAGAGCTGAAAGAGTTTCCCTCCGGGAGAGTTCGCTTCGCTAAACGGTCATGGCTGTTCCGAGGTTGGCGGGCGGGAGCCCTCGAAGACAGGCCCATAGCATCCGTCGTCATGGTCATACGCGGATTTGCCGCACGGTGGCTTGGCCGTGCCGATGGGGCCCCACCAACAAGCGCCGTTGATCGCCTTCTGTGTCCTGGGCTCACACGGAGGCTTTCGCTGACCTGGAAGCGGGGTCTTGAGCATTGGCAGGGCCAGGGCTGAGGCGGACGTTCCCAAGCGAGCAACTTCTGCGTCAGAGACCAGTGCCTCCACTTCCTCGTCCGCGAGGCCCACGGTTCGCTTGCTGACTCCGACCTGCTGCGCTTCGGGTGACTCGGCCCGGTGGATCCACTCCTCGTAGTTCACCACGTGAGAGGACAGCAGCCCGAGCAAGGCCATTGCGGCGAAGAGGACCACGGGAATGCGCCAGCTCGGCTTCCTCCGCATTCCGTACCAGCGCGGCTTGCCCGCATCTGGCCCCTTGGCCACTGGAGGCCCTGAGCGAGTGGGCTGAATGCGCAGGTCCGCCTCGGGCCCGGCGTTCCTGGCAGCCTGACTCATGGCCTCGGCGAGCTCGCCGGGAGTGCCACGCTTCTCGCGCTTGTCCGAGAGCATGCGCAGGATGATGGCCTCCAACTCCGGAGTCACCGTCGTCAGCTCCCGGGGCGCCAGAAGACGAAGTACCCGGGAACGCTCGGGTTGATCGAGGAACTCCGGGTCGACTTCACGCGAAGGGTAGAGCCCCGTCACGAGGCAGTAGGCCGTCACTCCGAGCGCATAGACGTCGTCCTCGCGCGTGGACTCGTACTGGGCCTCGGGATTCCTCCCGAGCCGGAATTGAAAGCGCAGGCACTCGGGAGAGCGGTACGGCCCAGTTCCCGGAGGCAGCGCCGAGGTGGTGAGCGGGCGAGCGCCTTCGTACCGGCAGCAGCCGTAGTCCAGAAGCACCGCATGCCCCTCCGGGCTGACGAGCACGTTGTCGCCCTTCACATCCCGGTGCAGGCCGTGCTGGTGCGTGGCCTCCAGTGCACGCGCTACCTGAGCCAGTACCAGCAGGGCCTGGCGAGAGGTGAGCCCGTACCTGCCGGCCCAGCGGTACAGCGGCGAGCCCTCCACCCACTGCATCACCAGATACGGGTAGCCGGTGCCCCAGGAGCTCGTCCACATTCCACGATCGACAAGCCTGGGCACATGCGGGTGATCGATCCGCGAGAGCAGCTCCGCCTCCCGCTCGAAGCGGGGCGCCCCCGGCTCACGGGCCAGCTTGAGCGCATAGTGGCCGCGGCCCGGATCCTCATCGAGGCAGGCGCGATAAACGATGCCGTTGGCACCGGAGCCAGCCCGCTCGAGCAGGCGCCACGGGCCGACGACCGAGCCAGGGGTGGGTGCATCCAGATCTGCGCGCATGATCATGAGGGCTCCAGGAGGTTGGCAACCCTTCACCCTACCTCATGGGGCAAGCGCTCCGCGAGCCCCTAAGAAAGTGCTGGGAGCCAATTACGAGCCCGCATGTCCCTCGGTGGCCAAGAACCCATCGATCAGCAGGATGATCTCATCCAATGCCTTGTCCAAATCACCTTTGCACTCGGTGAGAACGTGACCACCCCACCACATGGAAGACTCGCGCCATCCCGGCCGTGCCTTGTAGACCCACTCACGAAAGCGCTCATGCTGGCTTGGAAGCCCTTGCCTTCCGGTCGCCGCCTCGTGCCCTTGGATGAACATGAAGAGGTGACTCAGTGTGAAGTCGGGGGCGTACATCTTGGGCCGCTCACAGATGTGCCGGACGTGCTCAAGGAGGCTTCGTGCCTGAGTGACAATGGTCATAGCAACCTGGGCCGTCCCTATGCCGACTTCCCAGCCGACTGCTTCCGCCGCGCCAGCAGGGCCTGCGCCAGCAGCAGCACCGTACCCAGGATGAGCGCCGTGGGCCCGAACCAGTCTCCCCACGCCACCATCAGCGTGCCTACCGGCTCGGTCTGTGGCACCGCCATCAGCACCCCTGCTTTCTGCCCGGTCCGCACCTCGTTGAGGATCTCTCCCGTCGGGCTGATGAACGCCGAGATGCCCGAGTTCGTCGCCCTCACCTGCGGCAGCCGCGTCTCGATGCTCCGGAACGCCGCCAGCGACACGTGCAGCCTCGGCCCCGCCGTCGCCCCGAACCAGGAGTCATTCGAGATCGTCACGATCAGCTCCGCGCCCTGACGCACCGCCTCCGCCACGTAGCCCGGGTAGACGTCCTCGTAACAGATGAGCGGCGCCACCTTCAGCACCCTCCCCCCTCGCAGCGCGAAGGGCAGCGTCTGCGGCCCAGGCCCCCGCTTCCACGTCCCCAGCCAGGGCAGCAGCCCTCGCACCCACGGCGTGTCCATCGTCTCGGGCACGTACTCCGTTAGCGGGAAGAGCTTCGTCTTGCGGTACACCGCCAGTTCCAGCCTCCGGTCCTCCGCTTCCCCCGCAGGGCCCAGGAACATCGCCGCGTTGAACTCGCGATCTCCCTCCAGGTCATACGCCCCGAAGATCAACGGCATCTGCCGCTCGCCCACGAAGGCGCTCAGCTGCTGATCGAACGCCGCACCGTCCTCGCTCTTCGGCGAGCCGAACGTCGTCGGGTACACCGTCTCCGGCCACACGATCAGATCCGGCCTCGTGTCCTTCATCAGGCCGTCCGACAGCTCGTAGTGCGTGTTCAGGATCATCTGGAGCGCGTCGAACGTCCCCATCTCCTGCGCCAGCCGGCCGTAGTTGGTGATGCTCGCCTGCACCACGCCCACCTTCAGTCCCTCGCCCTTCCCCATGCGCGCCGTCACCTGCTCGTACCGCAGCGCCCCGTACACCGTCAGCGCCGCCACCAGCCCCGCCGCCACCGCCGCCGCCGTGCGCACCGCGCCCAGCCCCGGCCACTTCCAGCCCCGCGCCGCGAACGCCTTCACCACCGCGAGCACGCACTCGTTCACGAGGATCAGCACCACCGTGAGCCCATGCGCCCCCGCCACGTCCGCGCCCTGCCTCCACCACGCCGAGCCGTGGAAGCCGTGCCCCATCGTGTCCACGAAGAGCTTGGGCCACACCCACTCCGTGCCCACGTACACCAGCGCGCCCGTCAGCCCCACGCGCAGGAACGCGCCCGCCGGAGCCCACCGCGCCGCCAGGTGCCGCGCCACCGCCGCCGTGAGGAACTGCGGCTGCAGGATGGGCGCGAACAGCAGCAGCACCAGCCAGTACGCCCACCCCGCCGAGGACTGCGCGTAGTCCCTCAGCGCTCCCGCGAACCAGCCGGTGATCGCCACCGTGTAGAACAGGCTCTGCAGCCATCCCACCAGCAGCGCCTGCCGCGCCGTGCGGGCCCGATCGAGCACCGCCAGCCATGGCACCAGCGCCACCCACCCGATCCAGCTCCAGGCCGCCTCCATCCGCCCGAACAGCCATACCATCAGCGTGGTCGCCGCGATGCCCAGGAGCACTTCCCCGTAGCGCCGCCCCGTGGACACCCGCGCGCTCATGGCTCTGGCTTCGCCTCGTTCGGATCCTTCAGCATCTGGATGGGCATGCCCGGCGGCGCCAGCTCCGGGGGAACGATGCCGTCCTCCGGCACCTTCATCGGCTGGCCGTTGGCGTCCAGCGGCGGCTGGTCCGGGTTGAACATCAGAATGGCCGGCACGCGCTCGCCGTCATCCGTGGCCTGGTAGTGGCGCACGTAGCCCGGTGGCAGCTCGAAGTCCTCCGGCACCAGGATTCCCTTCTTCAACGGATCCGTCCCCGGCGCGGGGAACAGCATCATCCCCGTGGGGGCCTCTCCTGGCTTGGGCATCTCGTAGAGTCCCTCGGGCAACTGCGCCAGCACCTCATCGGGTACGGCGGCCACCTGGCTCTCCAGGTGCTTGGGCAGCGCTGGCTTCGCCGCGGGCCGGGCCGTCACGGTGGGCCGCGTCGCGGGCGGCGTGGGAGCCGGTGCCACCTCGGGCGGAGGCTCGCCGCGTACCAGCTCCGGCAGGCTCTCCACCTCGGGCGTGTCCAGCACCCACCACGCGCTGAGCACCAGGCACACGCACGTCAGCCCGATGCCCAGCCCGAGCACCCACGCGACGCCAGGGGAGCGCCGCTGCTCCACCCTGACGACTCCATCGCTGTCGACGCGCCGCCCGTGGGCCGGTGGCTGCTCCGGCATACTCGCTCGTGACCTCCAGGCTTCGTATAGTATCGGCCCCTCTGGCCCAGGCCAACCCGGGTTCCCGGGCCACCTCCTCCCCCGAGAGCCATGCACGCCGCAGCCGAGCCCGTGCCGCCCCCCAGCGCCGGCGATGACGCCGCAGCCCGCTTCCCCGTCCACGCCTGGAAGCCCGCCCTCCGCCTGCTTGCCGCCGCTACTCAGCTGCTCAGCGCGGCCAACCTGCTCTACCTCGTGGCGATCTCCCTGCTGGGCATCCTCCAGGGCTACGATCCCTTGTCACCCCTGGACATGGTGCTGCGGCTGGTGGCGTTCTCCCTGCTGCCCACCGCGCTCGCCTGGCTGCTGCGGCGATTCACCGCCGCCACCCTGCACCTGGAGCCCTCCCGGCTCGTGCTGGAGCTACGCGGAGTGCGCTTCGAGATCCCCCGCGAGTCCGTCACCGGCGTCGAGCCCTGGCGGTTTCCCCTGCCCGGCGCGGGCGTGGCGCTGCGGATGAAGTCGGGGCGGCGCTTCGACTACCGCCTTCAGCTGCCCAACCCGTCGCTGCTGCTCACCGCGCTGGGACAGGCCCTGCCCTCGGCCACCGCGGCGGCCGAGCACCCCAGCTCGCGCTTCGGCCAGGCCCGCCATGACTGGCGCCCCCGGTTCTGGGACAAGCCCGCCTTCAAGTTCGGCCTGTTCCCCCTGTTCCCCACGGGCGTCATGTTCCGCGCGCACCAGATCATCACCTACGGTGGGGCCTTCGGTGAGTACGACGTGTCCGGGCTCGAGGCCTATCTGAAGACGTTCGGGGGCTACTGGCTCGGCTTCACCCTGGGCCTGTTTCTGTTCGCCTGCTTCTGGCGCTTCCTCGCCGAGGCGCTCGCGTTCCCCCTCACCTGGCTGCTGCCCACGCGCGCCCGGGGCATCCGGAGTGCCGCCGAGTGGCTGTGCCGGCTCGTTTATTACGTCGGCTTCCCCGCGCTCATGGCTCAGCGCTTCCTGGGCTGAGCCACGAGCGCGCCCCGGGCCTTGTTCCACGCTAGACAAGCCACGGCCCCGGAAAATCCGTCAACCGGACATTCCAGGGCCGTGGTTACTGCTCAGCCTCGAGTGACGAGGCGCTCGTTACGGAGCGGCCGGGTTGTACGTGGACAGCGACCAGCCCACGCGCTCGTGGCCCCACTTGTTCCACTCGGGGTTCTTGCCGCCGACGATCTGCGTGTTGGTGAAGTCCGGTACCGCCGAGCCCGAGCCCGTGCCGATGGTGGACTTGTAGTACGTCTGGTGCGTGTCGTCCGACTGCAGGTAGTCGAAGCTGGCGGCGGAGCTGACGAACTTCGTGTTCGAGTCACGCAGCGTGGCCTTCAGCGACAGGATGCGGTTGACGTAGTCCACCTCGGACTCACCCGCGCGGTAGCGGATCGCGTCCGCGTCCACCTGGCCGTCGCCGTTCGAGTCGTAGTCGGCCGCCATGCTCTCGGCGAACGCGTCCGCGCACTGGAAGCCGTACTGGGTCGCCAGGTTGCAGGTGCGCCAGTTGCTCTTGAGCAGGTAGGGCAGGAACTTGTCGCGGCGGTTGATGCGCACGCCCGTGGCGGAGTCCGTGCAGCTCGTCAGCACGTTGTCCGCGTTGTAGCCGGGGTAGTACAGGTTCGACACGATCTTGGCCTTCGCCGAGGTCGCGTAGGTGTTGATGGCCTGCATGGCCCGCTGGGTGTAGGTCACGCAGTTGGACAGCGCCGTGTCCAGGCCGGCGTAGCTGCACGTGCCCGTCTGATCCTTGAACGCGCTGCGCGCCTGCAGGTAGTCGTTGCCGCACATCTCGAACGTCACCACGCGGGTGTTCGTCGACTGCATGTACGAACGCTCGGCGATGATCTTGTTGTTGTAGATGTCGTCCGCGCGGGCGCCCGACTTGGTGCGGCGCACCACCTCGATGTTGGCGTTCCACTGGGCGCCCAGGTACTCGCCGCTGACGTAGGGCGAGGCGCGGCGCGCGACGCTCCACAGAGCGCCGTTGTAGCCGGCATAGATGGAGTCACCGTAGGCCACCACGCGGTAGGTGCCCACGGCACCGGTGCGGCTGATGGTCCACGAAGTGTTCTGGTTGATGGTGCTGGCGAACGCAGATCCGCTCACCACAGTGGCGGCGACCGCGCACGCGGTGGCCGCATTGCGAAGATTGAGACGAAGGGACATGGACTGCCTCCTAGGCTCCCGGGGGATTGGGAGGCGCGCAGGGTACAGACAGCCGAGCGTCCATTTCCAGGAAAAACAGAAGAATCTCTAACAGCCTTAAACTGACGCATTGCATAAATTAATTACTTAACGGGTAAGAAACGTGCAGTGCGTCAACCCAGGAGCCCATCCAGCGCGGCGACCCGGTGCGTCTTCACGTTGAGCACCTTGCCGGAGCGCTCCAGCACGCCCTCGCCGACGATGAAGAGCGCGCCGTGGATGTCGCGCCGGCACCGCTCGTACACGTCGGGCGGAACCACCAGGTTGGCGATCCCTGTCTCGTCCTCCAGGGAGATGAAGCAGATGCCCTTGGCGGTAGGGGGCCGCTGCCGGGTGATGAGCATGCCGCCCACGGCCACGCGCCGGCCGGTGGACACGCGCTTGAGGCCCTCGGCGGACACGGCGCCCATCTTCCGCAGCGCCGGGCGCAGCAATTCCAGCGGGTGCTTCTCCAGCGAGACGCCCACCGTCTCGAAGTCCGCCGTCACGCGCTCGGCCAGGCTCATGGGGGGCAGCTCCACCTGGGTGCCGTCCATGGACATGCCGAAGAACAGATCATCCGAGTCCAGCGGCCCCAGGGCCTGGATCTCCCACAGGGCCTGGCGGCGCGAGCCACACAGCGAGGCCATGGCGCCGGCCAGCGCCAGCCGCGTCAGCTCATGGCGGGCAATGCGGGCCCGGCGCGCCAGCTCGCCCACGCTGGGGTAGCCCTCGCCCCGGGCCGCCGCCACGCGCTTGCCGGCCACCTCGCCCAGGCCGCGCACCATGCGCAGCCCCAGCCGCAGCGCCCCGCCCTCCTCCAACGTGCAGTCCCAGTCCGAGCGGCGCACGTCCACCGGCCGCACCTCCACGCCATGGCGCTTGGCGTCCGCCACCAGGGTGTGGGGGGCATAGAAGCCCATGGGCTGGGAGTTGAGCAGCGCGGCGGTGAAGGCCTGCGGGTAGTGGCACTTGAGCCACGACGAGGCGTAGGCGATCAGCGCGAACGAGGCCGAGTGGGACTCGGGGAAGCCGTAGTGCGCGAAGCCCCGGAACTGATCGAACAGCTCCTCCATATAGGCCTGCGAGTAGCCCCGCTTCGTGCCGCCCTCGACGAAGCGGATGCGGTACGGCTCCAGCAGCTGCTCGGCGCGCTTGTGCCCCAGCGCTCGCCGCAGCCCGTCCGCCTCACCCGCGGTGAAGCCGGCGGCCACCATGGCCAGCTTCATCGCCTGCTCCTGGAAGAGCGGCACCCCCAGCGTCTTCTCCAGGATGGAGCGCACATCGGGCGTCGGGTACGTGGGCACCTCGCGCCCGTCCCGGCGCCGCAGGTACGGGTGCACCATGTTGCCCACGATCGGCCCCGGGCGGATGAGGGCGATCTCGATCACCAGGTCATAGAAGGTGCGCGGCTTGAGCCTTGGCAGCATGTTCATCTGCGCCCGGCTCTCGATCTGGAACACGCCCACCGTGTCCGCCTCGCACAGCATGTCGTAGACCTTGGGATCCTCGGGCGGGATGGTGGCCAGCGACAGCTCGCGCCCGAAGTGCTGGCGGATGAGCGCCAGGCACTTGGCCACCGCGGTGAGCATGCCCAGGGCCAGCAGGTCCACCTTGAGCACGCCCAGCGCGTTGGTGTCGTCCTTCTCCCACTGAATGACGGTGCGGCCCTTCATCGCCGCGTTCTCCACGGGGATGATGTCCACCAGCGGCTCGCGGGTGATGACGAAGCCGCCCACGTGGATGGACACGTGGCGCGGGAAGCCTTCGATCTCCTGCGCCAGCGTGAGCGTCTGCCGCACCCGGCTGTCGGCGGCGGACAGGCCCACCTCGGTCAGCACCTCCGGGGTGACGTCGAAGCCGTACGCCGCCGAGATTTTGGACAACCGATCCACCTGGTCCAGCGACAGCCCCAGCGCCTTGCCCACCTCGCGCAGGGCCAGCCGGCCGCGGTAGCAGATGAACTCGCACACCATGCCGGCGCGGTGCCGGCCGTGCTTCTCGTAGACGTACTGGAGCACCTCCTCGCGCCGCTCGTGCTCGAAGTCCACGTCGATGTCGGGCGGCTCGCGGCGCTCCATGCTCAGGAAGCGCTCGAAGAGCAGCCCCATGCGCACCGGATCGATCGCGGTGATCTGCAGCGCGTAGCAGACCACCGAGTTCGCCGCGCTGCCGCGCCCCTGGCACAGAATGCCCCGCGAGCGCGCGAAGTGGACGATGTCCCACAGCGCCAGGAAGTAGCCGGGGAAGTCCAGCGCCTCGATGAGCGTCATCTCGTGCTCGATCTGCTTGCGGACCTCGGGCGGCACGCCTCCCGGGTAGCGCACCGTGAGCCCCTCCTCGGTGAGCGCCCACAGGTGGTCCATCGCCGTGCGGCCCGGCGGCAGATCCTCCTCGGAGAAGTGGTAGCGCAGATCATCCAGCGTGGCGCCGCAGCGGCTGGCGATCTCCAGCGTGCGCTCCAGCACCTCGGGCCGGTCCCGGAACAGCCGGGCCATCTCCTGGGGAGACTTCAGCGTGCGCTCGGCGTTGGGCAGCAGCCGCGTGCCCCCCTTGTCCACCGTCGTCTTGTGGCGGATGGCCGTCAGCACGTCCTGCAGCGGCTGGCGGCGCCGGTGGTGGGTGTGCACGTCATTGTGCGCGCACAGGGGCACCCCGAGCGCCTGGGCCAGGGCGTCCGCCTTGGCCTCACGCGCCGTGTCTCCGGCGGACAGGCTGCGGCACAGCCCCACGTAGAAGCGCCCGGGGAACGCCTGGGCCAGGGGCGCCACCTGCTCGAGCGGGGCCGGGTTGGGCAGCAGCGCGATCAGCCCCTCGGAGCGCTCGGCCACCGCGCGCCACGGCAGCCCGGACTCGCCCTTGGGGTGGGACATACGGCTGGCGGACACCAGCCGGCACACGTTCGAGTAGCCCTCCGAGTTCATCGCGTAGACGACCACCGGAGGCCCATCGGTGAGGATGAGCTCGGTGCCGATGATGAGCTTGATGCCGTGCTCCTTGGCGGCCAGGTGGGCCTTCACCAGGCCGTACAGCCCGTCCACGTCCGTCATCGCCAGCGCGGGCAGCCCCAGCCGGGCCGCCGTGGCGATCAGCTCCTCGGGGTGCGAGGCGCCCCGGAGGAACGAGAAGTTGGAGCGGCAGACCAGCTCGGCGTACACGGACATGAGGATACTGGACGGGTGTTCAGACAGCAGCCAGAATGATCCAGAAGTGTCGGATCTGATGGAGAGCCGGGGGCCGGGATGCAAGCCCATCGCGTTTGACAGGAAGCCAAGCCCGCTGCCAAACAGAGCCCATGGACCTGACTCCTACCGACTGGCAGCTGTGGATTGCCGCGGCGCTGATCTTTGGCGCGCTGGAGATCAAGCTCTCGGGCTTCGTGACGCTGTGGTTCGCGGTAGGCGCGCTGGCCGCGGCGCTGGTCGCGGGCCTGGGGCTGGGCATCAACACGCAGTTGGTGCTCTTCACCCTGGTCTCCGTGGCCCTGTTCAGCGCGTCCCGGACGATCTTCAAGCAGGCGTTCATGCGCTCGGCCAGCCCCATGAAGACCGGGGTGGAGGCCATGGTGGGCCAGGAGGCGGTCGTCACTGAAATGCTGGCGGACCCGCACGGCGGTACGGTGCGTATCAATGGAGAGCTGTGGACGGCGCGCTCGCTGTCGGGCCCGGTGGCCGAAGGCGAGCGTGTCACCGTCGAGCAGGTGGACGGACTGAAGCTTTGGGTGCGGCGCACCTCCGCGTCGCTCGAGATTCCCTCGCAGAAGAAAGAGAGAGCGTAATGACCTTCATGACGGTGCTGTTCATCGTCGCGGCGCTGGTGGCGGGCTTTGCCCTGATCACCGGCATTCGTATCGTCCCTCAGGCCAAGGTGATGGTGGTGGAGCGGCTGGGGCGCTTCCACCACGTGGCGCACAGCGGCCTGAACATCCTGATTCCGTTCCTGGACAGCCCGCGCGCCTTCGAGATGCGCACCGGCAACCGCTTCAGCCGCAGCCACCTGGTGGACCTGCGCGAGCAGGTCATGGGCTTCGAGACGGTGCAGGTCATCACCCATGACAACGTGAACATGGAAGTCGGCTCGGTCATCTACTACCAGGTCGTCGATCCGGCCAAGGCGCTGTACGCGGTGGAGAACCTGGCGCTGGCGATCGAGCAGCTGACGATGACCAACCTGCGCAACGTCATGGGCGGGCTGACGCTGGACCAGACGCTGACCAGCCGCGAGACGGTGAACACCAAGCTGCGCATCGTGCTGGACGAGGCCACGGAGAAGTGGGGCGTGAAGGTGACGCGCGTGGAGCTGCGCGAGATCGAGCCCCCGCACGCCATCAAGGAGGCGATGGCCAAGCAGATGACGGCCGAGCGCGAGCGCCGCGCCGAGGTGACCAAGGCAGAGGGCGACAAGGCGGCGGCGATCCTCGGGGCCGAGGGCGAGAAGATCTCGCGCATCCTGCGCGCGGAGGCCGAGCGTGACGCGGAGGTGGCGCGCGCCGAGGGCCACAAGCGCGCGGTGGTGCTGGAGGCCGAGGCGAAGGCCGAGGCGACGCGGCTGGTGTTCGAGGCGGTGCACGCGGGCAGGGCCACGCCGGAGGTGCTGGCGCTGCGCTACCTGGAGACGCTGCAGGAGCTGGGCAAGGGCGGCAACAAGGTCTTCGTGCCGTACGAGGCCAGCGCGGCGCTGGGCAGCCTGGGCATGCTCAAGGAGCTGTTCAACAAGGAGGGCGACGCGGCCTCCGCCCCCCGTTCCGGCCAGTCCGCGGCGGCCATGAGCGCCCAGGCGCTGACGCGCAATGTGATGCAGCCGCAGCAGGCGGTCCCGGTGCGTCGCGGTTCGCCGGCGCTGCCCCAGCAGGACGAGTAGTCAGTCAGAGCATGGCGAGGCCCGGGGTTGCGCCGGAAAAGCCCCGGGCCTATAAATTCACCATTCACACGCAGCGCGAGGTCTGAGACTCCATTGAAGCTGAACGCCTGAAATCCGCGGCCCTCTGAGCCTTCTCACACGTCGAGCCCTGCTCGACCGGATTCAGGAGTTCCTTTATGTCGTCCCTTCGCGCGCATGGCGTGTCGTTCGCTTTTACGGATGCTGTCCCCCTGCTGTCCGACGTGGAGTTCCACCTCCCGCCTGGCTGGACGGGCCTGGTTGGCGCCAACGGTGCTGGCAAGTCCACGCTCCTGCGGCTGCTGGCCGGAGAGCTGAAACCCACTGCAGGCCACTTCCAATACGAGCCCCCTACCCCGCTGCTTCGCCTCTGCCCGCAGAGCGTCGAGGAGCTGAGCGCGGACATCACCGCCTTCGCGGAGTCGTGGGACGCGGTGGCGCGACGGGTGCTTGGACAGTTGAGCCTGGAGCCCACGGCGCTGGAGCGCTGGCCCACGCTGTCTCCGGGAGAGCGCAAGCGGTGGCAGATCGGCGCGGCACTGGCGAGCGAGCCGGACGTGCTGCTGCTGGACGAGCCCACCAACCACCTGGACGCCGAGGCGCGGGGCTGGCTCATCTCCGCGCTGCGGCGGTTCCGGGGCATTGGCATCGTCGTGTCCCATGATCGGACGCTGCTGGAGGAGCTGACCACCTCCACGCTGCGAGTCCACGCGGGCGGGGCCCGGCTGTGGCCCGGCCACTACTCCGAGGCGCAGCAATACTGGGAAGCCGAGCGCGAGGGACAGATCTCCGCGAGGCAGCAGGCGCAGGAGGCGCACCGGCGTGTGGCACGCCAGCTCGATCAGGCGCGCCGGGAGCAGCAGGCCGCCTCGGCCGCGCGAAACACCGGCAGGCGGCTGAAGGACAAGTACGACAACGACGCGCGGTCCATGGGGGCCAAGGTCGTCGCGGGCTGGGCGGACGCGCGGCACGGCCAGAAAGTAGGCGTGCTGCGGCGCGAGGCGGAGCGGGTGGCTGAGTCCATCGGCGAGTTCCAGGCGGACAAGACGGTGGGCCGCTCGGTGTTCGTGGACTACGTGCGCTCGCCCAACCCGTGGCTGTTCACCCTGGAGGACCACACGCTCCGAGCCGGAGACGTGGAGCTGCTCGGGCCGGTGACGCTCTCGGTGGGACGGGAGAGCCGCATCCGCCTCCAGGGCCCGAACGGCGCCGGGAAGACGACGCTGCTCCGGGCGCTGCTGGAGCACGCGCGGGTGCCCCGGGAGCGGCTGCTCTACCTGCCCCAGGACGTGAGCGCCGAGGAGGCCGCGGCGGCGCTGGAGGCCGTGCGGGAGCTGCCACCGGAGCAGCGCGGGCGCGTGCTGTCGCTCGTCGCGGCCCTGGGCGTGGACCCGGAGCAGCTGCTGGCCTCGGAGCAGCCTTCACCGGGCGAGGTGCGCAAGCTGCTGATGGCACAGGGCCTGGGGCAGCACGCCTGGGCGCTGGTGCTGGACGAGCCCACCAACCACCTGGATCTGCCCTCCATCGAGCGGCTGGAGGCAGCGCTGCGCGACTACCCGGGCGCGCTGGTGCTCGTGACGCACGACACCCACTTCGCGCGCCGGTGCACCACGGAGCAGTGGCTCGTCACAGGGGGGGCGATCCACTGCTCGGCGGAGTGAGCGGCCTTATGGCAGGGCCTCGGTCGAGCCCTGCTCCACGATCTGGTTCCACACCGAAGAGCGGCTCACCGACATGCGGCTCTGCGTCACCTGAATCACCCGCTCGTCCTGCGCCTTGCGGAACAGCCGCGCCGGGGACGAGGGCTGACGCGGATCGCTGTCCTTGGCCGTCACCTGCTCGGCCACGCGGATGCCATCCGGCGCCACCGTCAGCGCCGCCGTGTACTCGTACTTGCGCTGCCACCTGCTGGGCAGCGGCTGCGTGGCCGTGCGGCTCAGCGCGATGTTCGCCGGCTGCATGCACTTGCCGCCCTCCTGGCTCACCAGCGGCTCGGCCACGAAGCGGTTACCCCGCAGCGGCATGATGCGCACCATCCGCTGGCACTGCGCGGCGCCCTCCGGCCCCCAGCAGCGCTCTCCGTCCACCAGCAGCACCTCGATGCCGCCAATGCGCTCCAGCCGCAGCCGCGCGCTCTTGGGCATCGCCTTGAGCGTGCCCAGCGCCCGCACCGCCAGCCCGCGCGGCGTGGCCTCCACCAGCGCCACCGGCCCCATCGCCTCTCCGTTGGAGAACCGGCGGACCACCGCCCACACCAGCTTCAGGTCCAGCCGCATCTCCGTCACGATCATCTCATTGACCGTGAGCGGCTGAATCGGCAGCGGCGTGCCCTCCTGGGCCGTCTCGTCGCACTCGCCCGGCGCCGGATCCTGCCAGAGGATCGGCGTGCCCATGCAGTCGGTGGGCGGCAGCGGCACCCTGCCCGACGACGGATCGTACCCGTTGATCAGCAGCTGAAAGAGCGTCTCGGGCCGCCAGATCGCTGGCGACATCACCTTCATGTCCGAGGGCAGCTCCGAGAAGCACAGGGCCCGTACCGCGGACTCGCGCACCTGGACCTGCTTCTTGGCGCACCCCGCCCCGGCCACCACCAGCCCCACCGTCAGCCACCGCAGGGCGGCTCCCCCGGCAATTCCCCTCCACGTCATGACTCTTCCTCCGTCTGTCCCTGCTCGGCCCCGTCCGCCGCCGCCGCCCCGAGCTTCGAGCTCGTGTTGTGCGTCGCGTCTCCCACGATGGCCAGGTAAGCCTTGGCGAACTCGGGCCCGAACAACACCGCCGTCAGCTCGCGCTCCTCTTCCAGGAAGGCGTGGTGCTGCTCCGAGTACCGGGTCCACTTCTTGGCCAGGTTGAAGGGCCACACGCCGCCAATGCCCTCGCTCATCGCCGTCGGGCTCAGCCGGTGGAGCATGCCCTTCACGCCCTCGCGCATGCCGTTGAGCAGCGCGATCTGGTGGATCATCACGTCCACGAAGCCGCCCATCAGGTCCTGCACCCGGGTGGAGTCCTCGTCCGCCTTGAAGTCCAGGACGTAGCGCAGCAGCTCGCGCGCGCTCTTCATCCGCGTCAGCGGGTTCTCGTCATTGGTGACGGGCACCGCCATCTGCTGGCCGAACTGATCGTGCCCCTGGCGAAGCTCCACGAAGGCCCGCCCGAACGTCTCCAGCACCTCCGCCAGGTGCTCGAGGAAGCCGCGGATGTCCTTCTCGGACTGCAGCCCCTTGCTGTCCGGCAGGTAGGAGCGCACGAACTGGTTGAGCAGCTCCCGGGACACCACCTCCATGCGGTTGCCCGAGCCACCCGAGGCCGGCGCCGCGGGCCCGGAGGCGGGCTCGACCTTCACACCCACGTTCCTGGCGATCTCCTGGAACATGGGCTCCTGCGCCATGTCGGGCATTCGCCGCTGCAGCTGGGTGATGAGCTGCGCCCGGTCCTGCGCCGGCAGCGAGTCCATGCCCTGCGACAGCCCCTGGTGCAGCATCTTCCACGAGGTGCGGTACGCGTTGTACAGCGGCACCAGTTGCTGAATGCTGTTCTGCAGCGCCGCCGCCCCGCCCGGCGCCTGGGGGATGACGGAGTTGCCCGTCATCGTCCGCTTGCGCGGCCCGATGCTCGACGTCGCCTTCTTGGGCCTCGGAGGCTCCACCGGCTCGGGCTCCGGCACCGTCTTGAGATCCAGCGAGGTGGACTCCTCGCTCGTGTCGGCCCCCATCGGGGCGATGATGGTGCGGGGGTTGCCGCGCTCGTCCTGCGCCTCCTGCTCCAGCAGCGCGTCCAGGCTGGGCAGCAGCGAGGTGCGCTGCTCGACCTTGCGCTCCTGCACGGGGGTGGGCTTGAAGCTCAGCGCCTCGCTCTGAATGTCCGCCAGCGCCCGGAACTGCGTCAGCCGCGACGAGTTGTCGCGCACCGCCTTGGCGTCCCGCGAGAAGTGAAACTGCACCGAGCCGATGGTGACATCCGTGCCGGGGGTGATCCTCACCGGCACGTTCTTCTCGATGCGCTTGCCCCGGACGTTGACGCCGTTGGTGGAGCCCAGATCCACCACGGAGATGGTGCTCTTGTCGAAGCGCACCAGCGCGTGGAACAGCGAGACGAAGGCCCGGTTGATGGAGATGTCGTTGAGCTGGTTGCGGCCAATGCGGACCGGCGACTGCGTGAAGACGTACTGCTTCTCCATCGGCGGCTGAGCTTCGGCGTCCTTGATGCGGATCACGAGGGGAAGCATGGCCTTCTCCTATGCCGAACGGCCGAGCCAGCCAAGGGGGGAGCCTCCTGAAATGGGGGCAGGTGTACCACAGGGGGCCCCGGCAAGCCCGGAGCCCCCTTTTACGCGCCCCAGCGCGCGCTGTCCGCCCCTTTAGGCGTGGGAGAAGGCGAGATCCCACTCCCCGCCGGGCGTCAGGCCCACCCGCAGGTGGGTAGGCGTGGTGCCGCCGGCCATCTGCTCCAGCAGCTCACGCGACAGCTGAGGCATCAGCGAGGCGCGCAGCACGTGGTCCACGTTGCGGGCGCCCGAGTCCATGTCGGTGCAACGGCGGGCGAACTCCTCGAACACCTCGGGTGCGAACTCCGTCTTGATGCGGTGCGAGGTGTGCAGCCGGCCCGCCAGCGAGTTGAGCTTCATCGCCGCGATGTCCTTGAGGATGTCCTTGGAGATGGGCACGTAGGGCACCACGGACATACGGGCCAGCAGCGCGGGCTTGAAGTGCTTGGTGAGCGCCGGCTTGATGGCCTCGCGCACCTGCTCGATGGTGGGCGGCTCGGGCTGCTGGAACATCTGCGTAATGACGTCCGTGGCCAGGTTGCTGGTGAGGATGATGACGGTGTTCTTGAAGTCCACCGTGCGGCCCTCGCCGTCGTTGAGCACGCCCTTGTCGAACACCTGGTAGAAGAGGTTGAGCACCTCGGGGTCGGCCTTCTCGCACTCGTCCAGGAGCACCACCGAGTACGGGCGCTGGCGCACCGCCTCGGTGAGCATGCCGCCCTCGCCGTAGCCCACGTAGCCCGGGGGCGAGCCGATGAGCCGCGACACGGTGTGCTTCTCCTGGAACTCGGACATGTTGATCGTCGTCACGAAGCGCTCACCGCCGTAGAGCGAGTCGGCCAGCGCCAGCGCCGTCTCCGTCTTGCCCACGCCGCTGGTGCCCACGAAGAGCAGCACGCCAATGGGCGTGGTGGGGTTGCGGATGCCAGCGGCCGAGGCGCGCAGCGTCTCGGCCACCGTGCGCAGCGCCATGTCCTGGCCGCGCACGCGCGAGCGCAGCGTCTCCTCCAGCTGGAGCACCGCGGTGAGCGAGCTGCTCTTCATCTTGCCCACCGGCACGCCCGTCCACCCGGCCACCACCCGGGCCACCACGTCCGCGTCCACGTCCATGTGCACCATGGGGGACTCACCCTGCGCCTTCTTCATCGCCTCGCGCAGCTCCGTCACCTTCGCCTTGAGCTTGTCCTTGTCGGCCTGCTCCTTGGCGGCGTCCAGCTCGGCCTGGGCCTTCTTCACCGCGTCCACCGCGGTGCGCTGCTCCTCCCAGCGGCCGCGCACCGAGGCCACCTGGTCCTTGATGGCCGCCAGGCGCTCGTCCACCGTGGGCCCGTCCTCCGGCGGAGGCGTCTGCCCCGAGGCCAGCTCGCGCTCACGCGCGGCCTTCTCGCTCTCCAGCGAGGCCAGCTTGGCCTCCAGCTCCACCAGCTCGTCCGGCCGGGCGCTCTGCTCCAGCTTCACGCGCGCGGCCGCCGTGTCCAGCAGGTCCACCGCCTTGTCCGGCAGCTGCCGGCCAGAGATGTAGCGGTGCGACAGCGCCACCGCCGCCACCACCGCCTCCTCGCGGATGGTGACGTTGTGCGCCTTCTCGTAGGTGGGGCGCAGGCCGCGGATCATCAGCACCGCGTCCGCCTCGGAGGGCTCGTCCACCTTCACCGGCTGGAAGCGCCGCTCGAGCGCCGGGTCCTTCTCGAAGTACTTCTTGTACTCGGACCAGGTGGTGGCGGCCACCGTGCGCAGCTCGCCGCGCGCCAGCTCCGGCTTGAGCAGGTTCGCCGCGTCTCCGCCGCCCTGCGGGCCGCCCGCGCCGATGATCGTGTGCGCCTCGTCGATGAAGAGGATGATCGGCTTGGGCGACGCCTTCACCTCGGAGATGACGGCCTTGAGCCGGTTCTCGAACTCGCCCTTCACTCCGGCGCCCGCCTGCAGCAGGCCCAGGTCCAGCCCCAGCAGCTCGAAGTTCTTCAGCGAGTCGGGCACGTCCCCCGTGACGATGGCCCGCGCCAGGCCCTCCACCAGGGCCGTCTTGCCCACTCCCGGCTCGCCCACGATGATGGGGTTGTTCTTCCGGCGCCGCGACAGCACGTCGATCATCTGCCGGATCTCGCGATCACGGCCGAAGATGGGATCGATCTTCCCCTCGCGGGCCTTGCCGGTGAACGAGGTGGTGAAGCGCGACAGGGCCTCCTCGCCCCGGGGCGCGGGAGCTCCACCCGCGGGCGCCGCCGCCGTGCCCGCCGCGGCCATCTCCGCCGCCTCCTGGGAGGCGCTCACCGCCTCCTCGAAGCCCTTCTTGAGCGCCTCGGAGGGCACCGCATCCAGCTCCGGGTACGACTCGGCCGAGTAGCGCGAGGAGCGGACGATCCACTGCGCCATCAGCGCGCCCGAGCGCAGCCGCAGCGCGCTGTGCTCCAGCGAGGCCATGAGCCACGCGTCCTCGAACCACTGGAACAGGCTCTCGGAGAACACCGGCCGCCCGGCGTTGCCGGCGCGCAGGCCGCGCAGCGTCTCCTCGACGCGGGCGAGCACCTTGGTCCGGTCCACCTGGAAGTGGCGCAGCAGCAGCGAGGCCTCGCCCTGCTCGTCCTCCAGCAGCTGGCGGAGCATGTGCTCCGGGACAATCTCATAGGCGCGGGAGCTGCTGGCGCGGGCCACGGCCGCCTCCAGGCTCCGCGTCGCGGTGGAGGTAAGGCGGCGTACGAGGTTCTTCGGTTCAACGCGCATCGGATGACTCCTCTAAAAAATCGCGGTTCGGGTGCTGCGGTCAGGAGCCGCCCGTGCGCTCGTTCCCCGCCGGCTGAGGCAGCGGAACGATCCGCGTCCTCAATCGGGGAACAGCGCCACGTCGGCCCCCCAGGTAGGTGTTGCGCCCCAGGCGGGCGGTGTTCTTCTGGGTGATCTGAAAGGCGCCCAGCACGTCCTCGCGCACGCCCAGCTCCATGGCGCACTCGAGCGGATCGCGCACCACCAGCGTCACCACCTCGCGCACCAGGGGGCTCAGGTCGCCCTCGGGCAGCAGCCGGTGGTAGGTGGCTCCGTCCAGCGGAGAGATGCCGATGATGAACTTGCCGGCCCTGTCGAACAGCCGGCCGCCCAGCATGGACGAGCGCCCCAGGTGCGAGTTGAGCTTGCCCAGCTTCATGCGCTGCTCGGTCTCCACCTCGACCCAGCTGCCGGCGAACTGCTGAACGGACACCTTCGCCTCGCCCAGCTCGTCGCGCAGCACGTCCATGAGCGCCAGCTCCAGCGTGCGCGCCGTGCGGGCGCGCGTGGCCAGCAGCGGCGCCAGCCGCAGCAGCTGGTCCACGGACAGGCCTACCGTGGGGCCGCGCTCGTAGGTGTCCAGGCCCGACAGCGCCAGCACGCGGCGGCTCCACGCGTCGTCTCCGGCGCGCGTCGTCTCGGCCTCCACCAGGTAGTGCGTCAGCGCCCGGTACAGCAGCGACACCACGCGGTGGTGGAACAGATCCAGGAACTCGCGCCGCAGGGGCCGGTCCGGATCCTCCTGGGCGATCTCCTCCACCATGTAGCCGGGCAGCGGAGACGCCGAGCCCGTGAGCCCCAGGAAGGTGGTGACCACCTCGAAGACGTGCCGGGGGCCCTTCTGCTCCTCGCCCCAGGCGGTGATGCGCGGCACCAGCTTCACCTCGCTGACATCTCCGGCGCTGAAGGTCATCGCCGGATCATGCCGGAAGCGGATGGCCTCCTCGGACGGAGGCCCATCGCCCCCCACGCGCGCCGCGCTCGAGGTGAGCCGCTCCAGCAGCCCCACCAGCGGCACGAAGCGCACGTCTCCCGCGGCAAAATGGAGCGCGGCGTCCAGCCGGAAGCGCACGGTCTGATCGCCGCCGCCCTGGGCCTTCACCTGCACCCCACGCGAGGTGAGCCGCTCGAGCCGCGAGGCCAGAGAGAGCGTCTCCAGCTCCTCGCCCTCCATGCTGGGCTCGTCCGCCTGGCTCAAGCGATCGGCTGACGTCCGTTGCGGGGGGGCCACCGGTATTCCACCTGAGAGGGTTGCACGCGAAGCACCACTTCGCTGAAGGCGTTGAGGCTTACATACGATGCGAACAGCTCGTCCAACACGCTCCCAAAGAGGAAGGCATCCCCCAGTCCGGTGAAGCCCGCCTCCTCCACGTCGATGGTCACCTGAGCGCCGCGCACCGGCGCCCCCTGCAGAAAGCGGGTGACAGGCTTGCCCGTCACGTCCCGCAGCGACTCGACGCGCAGCTGGTTGGCGCGCGCCGTGGGCTGATCGGCCGTGGCCTGGAAGTTATAGAGCTCCAGCACGGCCTTGAGGGCCGCGGCATCCATCAGCGAGCGCTGGTTGAGCGCCAGGTGCGACAGCAGCCGCCAGTGCAGCTCCGAGCCCAGCGGAGGCCGCACCGGCTTGGTCACCGCGATGACGTTGCGGAACTTGGCCGTGGTGGGCGAGGCCGGCGTGGGCACGCTCAAGTCCCCCACCTGCAGCCGCGCCGGCAGCGAGCGGTTGGTGCACGTCAGATCGATGGACAGCGTCTCCTCGGCCGGCGTGGGCGACACGTCGCGCGGGCTGCCCAGCGCCAGGTAGGTGTCCATGCCGTCGTTGATGGGCGAGAGCGACCGGCGCAACCGGAAGAAGCGCCCTCCCTCCTTCGTGTTGTGCGCGAAGTCGAAGAAGGGCCGGTAGTCGATCCGATCGGTGCGCCCGGCCTGCAGGCCGGTGACGGTGTCCACCGAGTAGATCTCCATGTGCTCGGGATCCAGCCCCGAGGCGCGCAGCATGTGCTCGTTGCCCAGCGCGCCCACCCGCAGCGGATCGGCCGAGGTGGTGAAGAGGTTCACCACCGGGGTGCAGTGCAGCTTGAAGATGTCCTTGGGCACGCGCCCAGGCAGCGGCGGAGGCCGCTCGAACTCGAAGATCAGCTCCAGCTTCTGGCCGGTGATCGCCGCGGCCGCCTGCAGGCCCCGCACCTCCACGAAGAGGAACTTCTGCGGCAGCGTGAAGTACTCCTGCAGCAGCCGGTAGCCCTCGGGCGCGCGCGCGGGCCAGGGCAGCAATTGGTCCTCGGGGCTGAAGCCCGAGGCGCGCAGGTTCTTCACCGGCAGCCGCACCGCCTCGCCGCCCGTGCCGCCCCGCACCTGGATGCCCTTGCAGTGGCGCAGCAGCCACACCAGCAGCATGGCGCTGATGGACGGCTCGCCCTGAATGAAGAGGCTCAGCCCCTCTTCCTGGAAGATCTCACTGCGGCCCTGCTCGGCCACCTGGAACTGCACCCGCAGCACGGGCGCGGCCGGCGAGGACTGATCCAGCACCGTCTCCATCAGCGTGAGCGGCAGCAGATCCACCGGGCGCGTGGTGCGGAACACGCAGGTGGTGCCGTCCACCGGCTTGGAGCCCACCTCGGCGCCCGCGGCAATGCGCGAGCGGCCACGCAACAGCCGCGCGTGCGGGGTGAACTCCACCACCGAGCACGAAGGCAGCACGCGCATGTAGTGGGGCAACAGCAGGTCCACCAGGCTGTGGACCACCTCGGGCACCGCGTCGTCGATGCGCTCGCGGATGCGCGCCGTCAGGAACGCGAAGCCCTCCAGCAGCCGCTCCACGTCCGGATCGCCGCCACGCTCCACCAGCATGCCGGCCAGCGCGGGGTTGGCCGAACCGAACGCCTTGCCCATCTCCCGCAGGTATGTGAGCTCGCTCTGGTAGTACTTGCTGAACACCCGTAGCTCCCGCCTGTCACCCCGGTACGCTTACCAGACCTCGATCTTCCCTCCCGGCGTCATCTGCGTCCGGAAGCGCAGCACACCCCGGGCGTTGCGATCGGCCGGCTGCGCGCTGATCTCGAAGCGCAGCATCAACGGATCCTCGTCCGGCACATGACGGACGCTGACGTTGCGCAGGCGCGGCTCGAACTCCAGGATCGTCGCGCGAATGGCCGCTTGCAGCGTCTGAATGGACGCCGGGAACGAGTGGACCAGGTCCGTGAAGTCCACCACCCCGAAGCCCGGCACGGTCGCCGAGTCTCCCCGGCGCGTGTTGAGCAATACCCGCAGGTGCTCGACGATGGAGCTGGACGGATCCACGTCTCGCGACGAGGTCCCCTCCTCCGACTCGATGCGTGAGAGCAGTCCTCGCCCTGCCATCGTGTCCTCGCCAAGCCCCGCGGCCGTGCGCCCGGCTCAACACCGGGCGCACGAGACCGCGAAGACGACTAGCGCTGCTGGCTCCAGGAGTCCTCGTGCGTCACGCCACCGTTGGTGTACGTCCACCCGATGGTGTGGAACACGAAGGTGAGCTCCTCCATCGCCGGATCCGTGGCGGTGGCCGGCACGATGGTGTCCGGGACGAACTGCTTGATGCTGTTGATGCGGCCCTGCTTGAAGTTCACCGAGTAGAACTGCTCGGTGGTGCCGTCACCGGTGGGGTTGGGGCGGAAGAACTTGAAGGTGGCCTCGATCGCCTGGTTCTCCGTCAGCGCCTTCATCAGCAAGGGCGACGCCTTGTCGATCCGCTTACGGATGAGCAGCGGCTGGTACTGGCGCCGGCCCGTGGCCAGGCCGGAGCCCGCCTCGCGAGCAGTGATGACACCCTGCTCGTAGTAGACGCACTCGATCGACTCCTCGCGACCGAGGCTCGTCTGGGTGCTCTCACCCTTGATGTCCGCCCCGTTCGCCTTGAGATACAGGTGTACTGTCTCGGCCATAGCTCTTCTCCTTCTCCTGCTGACTGCGTGCCTGACTGCTCGCTTCGTTGAACTGACTCAGGGCCCCCCCTCCCAAGAGAGAACCCGCGCTTCGACGATAGCCGCCAGCTCCGACAGGGCTGGCGGCCATTGGACACCGCGCTATTCCTTGTCGAGCTTGCCGACGAGGGACAGCGTGAACGAGGCGCCCATGTACTTGAAGTGGGGGCGCACCTGGAGGTTGCAGCGGTACCAGCCCGGCTGGCCCTCCACGTCCTCGACCTTGATGCGGGCGGTGCGCAGCGGGCGCTTGGAGCGCACCGACGGGGCGGGATCATCCATGTCCGCCACGTACTGGCCGATCCACTGGTTGAGCTCGCGCTCGAGATCCGGGCGCTCCTTCCAGCTGCCGATCTGCTCGCGCTGCAGCACCTTCAGGTAGTGCGACAGGCGCGACATGATGAACATGTACGGCAGCTGCGTGCCCAGGCGGTAGTTCGTCTCGGCCTGCTTGCCCTCGGGGCTGTTGCCGAAGAACTTCGGCTTCTGCACCGAGTTGGCCGAGAAGAAGGCGGCGTTGTCGGCGTCCTTGCGGAACACCATGCCGATGAAGCCCTCCTCGGACAGCTCGTACTCCCGGCGCTCGGTGAGCATCACCTCGGTGGGGATCTTCGTCTGCACCTCGCCCATCGCCTCGTACTGATGCAGGGGCAGGCTGTCCACCGCGCCACCGGCCTGCGGGCCGATGATGTTCGGGCACCAGCGGAACTTGGCGAACGAGTCCGCGATGCGGCTGGCCAGCGCCACCGAGGCATAGCCCCAGAGGTAGCTCTCGTGCTGACCGATGACCTCCTCGTTGAAGTTGAAGGACTTCACCGGGATCGTCTTCTCGCCGTACGGCAGCCGCAGCAGGAAGCGCGGCATGCACAGCCCCACGTAGCGCGCGTCCTCGCTCTCGCGGAACGAGTGCCACCGGGCGTACTGCGGACCCTCGAAGAGCGACTTCAGATCCTTGAGGGCCGGCAGCTTGAGGAACGACGTCTCACCGAAGAACTCCGGCGAGCTGTTGGCGATGAACGGCGCGTGAGACATGGCCGCCACCGCGGCGCACTTCTGCAGCAGCGCCACGTCCTGCGGCCCGGGGCCGAAGTCGAAGTTGCCGCAGATGAGCCCGTAGGGCTTGCCGCCGTGCACGCCGTACTCGTTGGAGTACACCAGCCGGTACAGGCCCGACTTGACCGTCTCGGGGGCGTCCTCGAAGTCCGTGAGCAGATCCTCCTTGGTGGCGTTGAGCATCTCCACCCGGATGTTCTCGCGGAAGTCGGTGCGATCGATCAGGAACTTCAGGCCGCGCCAGGCGGACTCCAGCGCCTGAACCTTCGGGTGGTGGAGGATCTCGTTGACCTGCGAGCTCAGCCGCTGGTCCACCTCCGCGATCATCGCGTCCACCAGCGCCTTGTCCACGCGCTCGGCGGAACGGCCCGGCGCCAGCATCTCGGCGATGAAGGCCTGCACACCCTTGCGAGCGACGTCATAGCCGTCGTCGCTCGGCTTCATCTTCGTCTCGGCAAGGATCTCGTCGAGCAGGGAACCCTGGCTCTCGACAGTCGTTGCTGCGGCGGTAGCCGCCTTGGCTTCAGTGCTCATCTTTTGTCATGCCTCTTTCTGCACGGAGCGTTGGCTACTCGGTCTTCTTGCCGTCAGCGCCCAGACCCAGCTCGGCCATCAGCTTGCTGCGGCCGTCGGTGTCACCCAGCAGCGCCTGGATCTTCTTGCGGAAGGCCGGCACGTTGCCCAGAGGCCCCTTGAGGGCATTGAGCGCCGCGCGCAGCTCCAGCAGCTGCTTGAGCTGGGGGACCTGGTTGACGATCCCCTCGGGGGTGAAGTCCGCCAGCGTCGAGAACTTCAGCCCCACCGACATCTCCGCGCCCTTGGCGCTCGAGAGCTTGTCGGCGACGGTGACGTCCAGGCCGAGGTTCTGCTTGGCCATCACGTCGTTGAAGTTGGTCTTGTCGATGTTGATCGGCGCCCGCTCTTCCACGGGGCGATCGTCCTTACGGCCGGTGTAGTCACCCACCATGAGGATCTTCAGCGGGAGTTCGACCTCGGACTGCGCGCCGCCGGTGTCGGACTTGTAGACGATGTTCACGCGCTCTTTCGGCGCGACAGAACCTTCCTTGCTCACCTCGGAACCTCCTGGTTGGGGGACGACTGTATCCCGCGTTCACTCACCTAAAGGGGCCCCCCCTTTACTCACAGAGACACCCTCAGGGCCGCGCTGGGATCGATTAGGCAGAGGCGATGATATCGGGCGTTGAACTCCGACACCAGTCCTTCACTCGACTTTGGAGGCGGACGGGACACAGTGAGTAGGCCCTCGAGGCACTCGGACGCGAGCGCCGGTTCCCACACATCCAGGCCGCGCTCGACGGCTTCGCGATCGAGCGCTTCATAGAGCGCACGTGCCACGTTGGGTTGGCCGCTGCCAATGCACAATTTCGCCAGCGCTAGCCGCGCGCGGAAGCGCTGACGGCTGGAGGTGGCGGTCTCGACGCGCTTGTGGAGCAGCGCGATGGCCTCGGGAGCCTTGCCCCCGCCCAGCAGCTTGCGCGCCTCGGCCAGCGCGGCGGCCTCGTCGTCAGCGCCCTGCTCGTCCGACTTGCCCGCCGCGGGCGCGGCCCCACCCGCCGCGGACGGAGCCAGCTCGTTCTCGAGCCAGGCGCGCGTCTCGCCGCTGGCGGAGGCGGAACCGTCACCGAACAGGAACCTGGGCACCGTGGGCATGCGCTTGAGCCACGCGCCCAGCTCGGAGATCAGCGACTGGCGCGCGGGCTGGTACGCGGGCCCCAGCTCCGCCAGCGCCCGGGCGCTGAGGAAGTGCAGATCCATCCAGAAGCGGTGCTGCGTGAGCGCGGACTCGGCCTCCTCGAGCACCTCGGCCCACTTGCCATTGGCCGCCATGCGCTCGAACTGCGCGCGCAGCGCGGCGGGCGGCGCGGGGATGGAGGTCTTCCCGCTGGCGTCCGACGGCGGCGGCTGCGTCAGGTGCAGGTACAGGCCCACGCGCAGCAGGCGGTAGGGCTGCGGATCCAGGTTGGCCGCGCGGCGCAGCGTGGCCGCCGCGTTCACCAGGGCCGAGCCCGTCTGGCGCAAAAAGTCCGTGGCGGCCTCGGCGCTGGCCAGCCCCGTCACCGCGGGCATGGCGGCAGCGGGCGCGGAGGTGGCCGCTGGCGCCGCGGCCGGAGGCGGCGTGGCGGGCTTGGCCTGGGGCGGAGGCGGAGGCGGAGGCGGCGGAGCCTCGGCGGGCAGCGAGGCCTTCAGGCGCTGAACGCTCTCGAGCAGCGGGCGCACGGCGGGCCCGTTGGCCTCGAACTTCTGCCGGGCCACCTCGGCCAGCCGGGCCGCGGCCACGTCCAGGGCCTCGACGCGCTCGCGCGAGCCGGCATCCACCTTCACGTCCGGCAGCGTGCTGGTGGCGCGCTCGATGAGCCAGCCCAGCGCGTTGGCCCGGCCGCGAAGGCGCGCGAGCTCCGGGAACAGGCCCTGCCAGTACCGGTCCATGATCTCGGAGATGACGACCAGGCCGGTGGCCAGTCCGTCGAGCCCCTGCGTCTGGTACAGGCCAAAGGCCATGTACGTGGCGATGCGCAGATCCTTGGAGACGGACTGCAGCACCTTGCCGCTGGAGTCGAGGACCATGGGCCAGTCCACCGCCCCACCCGTCACCGACTCGAGCTTGGTCATCTCGGCGATGACGGCCTCGTACTGAGGGTTGGCCTTCGCCGTGGCGCCGGCCGGAGCCGCCGCCGAGACGGGCTCGATCCACGTCTTCGCCTTCTCACGCAGCTGATCAATCGAAACTGCCATGTCTTCCTCGGGTGTTACCCGCCCCCACTACTTACGGTCCGAACGCGCCGATCAATGCCTCGGCGGTGGTACTCTCGTCCTCGAGCACGCGCCGCTGGGCGGCGGACAGCGCATTCTTCGCCGTCTCGATGGCATTGGGTTGCTTGGTGCGAAGTGGCCACAGCTTCATGCTGGAGTGCTCCGGCTTGGCCAGGTGCAGCAGCACCGAGGAGCTCGGCGGCCCCAGCGACAGCAGCAGCCGGGGGCTGGGCCCGTGGTGCCAGAAGAGCGCCGGGGCGGTGGAGCGCCACTGCAGCAGCCGACGCGCCAGATCCACCCACGGAAAGGGCCCCGTCTCCTCGGGGAAGGGGCAGTCCAACGTCACGCCCGGCTTGGAGGGCTCCTTGCCCTTCTCCGCCGAGCACGCCGTCATGAAGGTGCGGAAGGCGTAGTACTGCACGCCCGGCGGCGCCCCGTCCGAGGTGAACTGCCGCACCAGGCTGGAGGCGGGCGCCAGCTGCGCCTTGCGGCGGTAGGCCTCCGCGGCGCCCGAGTCCCCCGCCGTCTGCGCGGGCAGGGCCTCGAGGCGCTTGTGCAGCTCGTCGGCGGACAGCGTCGCCGCGTCGGCCAGCAGCTTCCGGGCCCCGGCGAAGAAGGCCTCGTGCGAGCCGGGCAGCAGCACGTTGGCGTGGCCCGCCAGCGCCGAGGTGTCCACCAGCAGGTACGCGGCCAGGGGGAAGACGCGGCCCACCTTGTCACTGCTGGGCGCCATCAGCCCCACCAGCGCCTGGCGCGCGCCCGCCGCGGTGAAGACGAAGTGAATGGGCTCGGCCGGCAGCAGCACGTTGGCGCGGCGCACGGCCTCGTGGCCCTCTTCCAGCCAGCGGTGGAACTGCTGCGAGACGGCATCCCCCGCGTTCCAGCGGATGAAGTCCCCCTGGCACGGCGCCTTGCCCAGCAGCGCCACCGTGGCCGCCCCGTTCGTCATGGGCATCCCTGCCCCCTTCCAATGGTCTTCGGTGGCGTCACGTTCGAGCCGCGGAACGGCTGAAGCATGGGAGTGGTAGGCCCCGGAGAGACGCCGAAGAATGGCGTGGCTGTACGGTCGGGCCTGAAGTCGATCACCACCTCCGAGTTGGTGCCGGGCATCTTCCACTTCATCGAGAAGACCCGCGCGCCCTTGTCGACCTGCGCCGCCCCATCCTCCATGAGCCGGAGCAGGCCCCACTCGCCGTCACGCTCGAGCGTCTCGGGCTGACCGCGGGCGGTTCTCACCTTGATGGCGGCTCCTGGGTTCTTGCCGTCCCCCGGCCACTTGAACGGCATCCACTTCTCCGGCTCGTTCTTGTAGACGAAGTCCTGTCCATCCACCGTGAAGGTGATGGACGCCAGTTGCGGCGAGGGCCGGATGCTCACCGAGAACTTCAGACCCGGCTCAGAGGGATTGTTGGAGAACAGCGACGCGGAGATCTCATCCGTGCGCTTCAGGAACGGCAGGACGCTGGGCTGGAGCGACTTGGCCCCAGAGCCCGGAACGAACTGATAGCCGGTTCCGGACTTGCGCACGTCGCCCTTCAGATGGATGTCATAGAAGGACCACACGATGCCGGTGCCCTTGCGGTAGAACTCCCCCACGTCCGCCAGCGACGCGTCTTGCCCGGACTTATCGAACGGGTAGCGATTGGCCAGGTTGCGCTTGAACACCTCGCCGATCTCGCTGCACCAGGCCTGGTTCTTCTCTCCGCCAATCTCCGCCTTGACCAGGCTGTCCACGGCCCTCAACGGAGGCATCAGCAGCTTGGTGAGCACCGGACGGCTGTCGGGATAGTCATGATTGGTGATGTCTGACTGGACCTTGAGCAGCGCCTTGTCCACGGTGGCTACGAGCTCCCTGTTCGCCGAGGAGTCATTGGCGGCCTTGCTCAGCGCATCCCTGACGAACGCGAGCTGCTCCTGGTACAGATCGAGCGGAACGGACTCAGCGGGTGCATCGGGCTCGGCGGGCTTGGGCGGTACACCGAACTTGACCAGTCCTTCGAATTCGACCTCGACGTGCAATGCCGTGGCCCGGTCATCCGCGGCCTCTTCGTCGCCGGAGAGGATCTTGGCCCCGGCGTTCGCGAGCTTCGTGGCGCCCTTGGGCGCCGTCTTTTCGATCTTGGACCTGAGCTGCTGCAGAAGGTCCTCGGTCCCCTCCTGCTCGGAGGTCTTCGTGGGCAGCTTGGTGTTGTTCCCGATGGCCTGGAACAGCTTGGCCAACGGGGGGTTCTTCCCACGCGTGAGATCCTCCAGCTCCGTCCTCAATTGATCCTTGTTCTTCTGAGACGACACCTCGATCGAGGCCAGGAAGTCCTGCCACTCGATGATGTACGTCTGGAAGTAACGGGAGTTCAGCGCCTCGATCACCTTGGTGATGTCCGCGTCGGTGGACTTGCTGGTGTCCTTGCCCAGCACCCACAGATCCGCGTTCTCCAGCGGAGACTCGAGCCGCGCGCGCACCACTTTGTCCCAGCCCCGGCGGGTGAAAGCGCCCCGCACCACCGCCTTGGACTTGAAGTTGGAGATGGTGCCGCCAAGGATGGAGGAGAGCTTCAGATCATACTCGCGGCCCGTGTCCGCGATGATCTGGTTGAGCAGCAGCTTGTCGAAGGGAATCTTGCTCAGCGACTGGCGCACCTCGCCGATGATCCGGTCATCGCGCTTGAAGGCCAGCGAGTCGTCCTGCGCCAGCAGCTTCACGTACAGCGTGAGGTGCTTGTCCAGAATGTTCTGGCGCTCGACGCTCTCCGCGAACCCGGAGCGGTTGCTCCACCGGCTCCCCAGGGTGGCGACGATCCAGGCCCGCTCGGTGTCACCCAGCGCGGGCTCGGGAGGCGTGATGCGCGGGCCCGTCAGCAACAGGTTCAGCTTGAGCATGCTGAAGTAGCGCTGGAAGTCACTCTCCTTGGGCGTCGGCCCTTCCTCGTCCTTGTACTCCTCGCCAAACTCCTTCAGCAGCTTCAGGTCCGCCACCAGCATGGGCTCGACGAAGGTGCGGCGCACCGCGGCGCCGTAGAACTTGCGCAGCGGCTCGAACAGCGCGCTGCCCCGGTACATGCCGAAGCGCATGCCCGTGGGCGGGCCCTCCTCCTCCCACTTGTTCAGCTCGTCGATCCGGTCGCTCAACACGCGCAGGTCCTCCACCGCGATGGAGGCGGTGGACGCGCTGGCGGCGCTGCCCATCTGGGCCTGGAGGATCTTCCGCGTGTCCTGGATCAGCGCCCGGTTCTGGAAGAAGGCGATCGTCGGAAACAGCAGGATCAAGAACGCCACCGCGAGCGCGCCGCCCGCGTAGGCGTACTGCAGCTGCTTCTGGCGCCGTATCTCCGCCGTGCCCTGTACCGCCAGATCCTGGTCCGGGAAGATGACGTTGCCGAACACGTCGCGCAGGAAGTAGCTGCGCGCCTCCACCGCCGGCTTGGAGTTGGCCGGCAGCGACTGCCGGATGCCGAAGGCGTCCGCCATCGCGTTCATCACGCGATCGATAGGGCTGCCCTCCTGGGTGCCGCTGGTGAAGTACACCCCGCGCATCACCGGCGTGTCCTGGTACACGTTCTCCGCGAAGAGCGCCTGCACCATCGCCGCGATGTTGTCCTTGAGCCCATCGAACTGCTGCGGGAAGCGGTAGATGCGCTCGCGCGTCTCGGGGTGGCGCTCCTCGCCCATGCGCTGAATGGAGCGCTGCTCCACCACCTCGGACATCTCGGCGAACTTCTCGCGGAACAGCTCGCCCAGGTCCTCATCCTTGCCCTTCACGGGCACGGTGAAGCCCCAGATCTGCCCGCGCTCGCTCTTGGCCAGGTCGCCGAAGATGTCCACGAAGCCCGCGAGCAGGTCGCACTTGGTGAACATGAGGTAGACCGGAACGATCATCTTCAACCGCTCCATCACCTCGTCCACGCGCTCGCGCAGCCGCTGCGCCAGCTGGATCGTCTCCTCCTCGTCGATGCCGATGATGTCGCCCACGCTCACCGCGACGATGAGGCCGTTGACCGGCTTGGTCGCGCGGTTGCGCTTGAGCATGTCCAGGAACGAGAACCACTCGTCCCGATCCTCGTCCTCGGTGGTGTAGCGGCCGGCCGTGTCGAGGATGACGGCCTCGTTGGTGAGCCACCACTCGCAGTTGCGCGTACCGCCCACGCCCTTCACGCCGCCACCGCGCGAGGACAGGTACGGGAACTTGATGCCCGAGTTGCGCAGCGCCGTGCTCTTACCGGAGCCCGGCGGGCCGATGATCATGTACCAGGGAAGGACCGACAGGGCCTCCTTGCCACCGCGGCCCCGCGCCAGCTTCGACGTCTTCAGCGCGGCGATGGCCTTGGTGAACTCGGCCTGCATCGCCTGCACTTCTTCCTGCAGGTCCGGCCGGGCGTTGGCGGCCTCGGCGCTGGCCTGGGCCGCCAGCGCCTTTTCGATGTCCCCCGCCGCCTTGGCGGCCTTGATCTGCCTGACCGCGATGACGGCGACCAGGCAGAGGATGACAAGCGTGGTGACGGCAATGGCGACCCAGATGGGGAGCTGGAACACCAGGACGACCGCCCAGATCGTCGCAATCACCAGCGCGCCGAAGATGTACTTGAGCATGCGCGGGGCTCCGTTAGGGCTTGGAAGGCTTGGCGGTGGGAGGAGCCGAGGACGTGACGGACGCGGCCTCGATCTCCTCGATGAGTGAGGACACGCTGCTGCTCAGGCTCAGCCGCAGTCCTCCGTAGATGAGCAGCGCCAACACCACGACGCCGCCCGAGATGGCCACCAGCGGAATGGCCCGCTTGGACGCCTTGAGGCTGCTGGCGGGCCGCTCGCCGCTGGGAGACAGCGTCTCGGTGTCGAACTTGTACGCGTGGGACAGATCCCGCTGCAGCTGCTCGATGAGCTGCATCAGCTCCAGCTCGCCGCCGCGCACCCGGTAGCGCCCCTGGAAGCCGAAGATGAGGCACAGGTAGTAGGCGCGCAGGGCCTCCACGCGCTGCGAGTCCTTGCGGATCTCCGCCAGCTTGTTGAAGAAGCCCTCGCCGGCGCGGTTCTCCTTGAAGAGCTGGAACTGCAGCAGGTTGGTGAGCCAGTACTCGCGGAACTCGTCCGACTTGGCCAGCGCGAGCTCGTCGGCCAGCGCCACCAGGGCGTAGGCGATGTCGTCCACGTCCTGCCGGCTCAGGCCCTCGTCCGAGCCCTTCCTCATCATCTCATTGATGAATGAGCGCAGGCGCTGCTGCACCTGCTCGGGTGCGGGCAGCGCGCCAGGGTCCGCCTGACGGATCTGCAGCAGCGCGCCGAAGCAGTCCTTGGTGATGAGGTTCAGCCGATCCATCTACTCCCCCAGACCTACTTATTTGAATGAGGCGCTAGCGCCCCTTTGTTTCTTTCTTCGGTACCGCCAGGAGCTCCAGCTTGGTGCGCGCGGGCTCGAAGGGAGGCGGCAGGTAGATCGCCAACGTCTGATCCTTGATGGCGTCCTTCCAATAGCTGTCCGTGATGTCGAGCGAGAAGTAGACCACCTTCGGCTTGACCGGGATCTCGGGCGGAGGCCGGAACGTCACGTTCAGCGGCACTCCCGGAGTCGCGGCCTGGATGATGTTGGAGATTTCATCCCAGCTGGCGATCTTCGACAAAGCAGGCAGCTCGTCGGCCACCTGCTTCTCGGGTAGCTCGCTGCGCACCGCGAGGATGAAGTGCGTGGCGCGCGGGAAGCGCTCGTCCTTCAGCTCGCCCAGGTACATGCCATCCTTGCGGGGCTTGAGCTCCACGGGGACGGCCTGCTCGGTGGACACCGAGCGCAAAAGCCCATCCAGGCGCTGGAACAGGCCCTCGAAGGTGACGCGCAGGTTGAGGTACTGGAACTTGGGCAGGTTGGACGGATCCCCGTCCGCCGAGAACGTGGACAGCTGCCCAGCCGCCTGGCTCAGCAGCAGGTAGAGCAGCTGCGGAGAGATGTCCGCCGCCTCTACGCCGTGCGCCACCTGGGGGATGAGCCCGTTGAGCGCGCTGAGCTGCAGGAACTTCGTCACGTCCGCGGCGGTGAACTCCAGCGAGGCCTCGTCCCGGTGACGGCGCGTATCGGACAGCTCGCGCTGCTTGCCGTACATGGACTTCAGCAGCTGGCGCAGGCTGGCCAGGATGTAGGGCGAGGCGGAGATGCGCGTGCAGGGCGGGATATAGGTGGGCGACAGCGTGGCGGCGCCCGTCTTGTCACGCACCAGCTCCGCGACCTTGATGACTTCGTAGTCCTCGCGCGCCTCGGTGCCGAACAGGAAGCGGATGTTGCGCTGGGCGAACGACACCGGCACCACGGACTCGGTGGTGACCAGGTCCGGCACCGAGCGGTTCACCACGCTGAAGCGCGGCGAGGTGGTGGTGTCCTCGGGGTTGCCGTAGCTGGCCACGCCGTCACGCTCGCGCGCCACGCCCAGGTACACCTCCAGCGACTTCTTCGCCGCGCCAAAGTGCTCCTCGATGGGGCGGCCCTGCGGCTCCTCGGGCTGACCGCGCTCGAAGCGCACCGGCAGCCCGTCCGGAAGAATGCCGAAGAAGCGCAGCATCTGGAACTGCCCGGCCGACAGCGCCTTCTCGTCGACCTCCATCTCCACCACGCCCCAGTCATAGGGCGTCATCGCCCCCAGCCGGGCCGCCAACAGGCTCTCGTGGTACACGTCCGCCTGCTGCAGGTGCTGGGGATTCATGAACATCCCCTCGGACCACACGACGCGCTGCGGAATCTTCATTATCGCCCCCCCGCCCTGCCCCGGGCCTCGACCCGATAGTCCTCGATATAGAAGTGCATGGGCGCCGGCGGCGGCCCCGGCCGCTTGGCGGCGGCGCACAGCTCGGGCGTCACCTCGGGCAGCCGCTGAATGGAGCGCCACACCTGGCCCGCGGGCCGGCGGAACACACCGAACACGACGACGAAGTTGGCCTTCTCGTCGCGCGCCAGCTGCCGCGTGAGCGTCTGCCCCGGCTCGAGCGTCAGCTCATCGGTGGCGATCAGATCCTCCGCGAGCACCTCCTTGGGACGCTGCCACACGTCCTGGAACTCGGCGGCCTCCAGGCGGCGAATGTCCTTGAGCTGCAGCACCTGGACGATGGTCGCCAGCGAGTTGGCGCGATCGTCCGGGTTGAGGCGCTCGCTGGCCTCGAGCAGCACGGCGATCGGAGGTGGTTCCTTGCAAGGCTCGGGAGGCGGCTTCACCGTCGCGCACGCCCCGATGAACATCGCCACGCCGAGCGCGACCACCACTCGGCGTACGCGATCTCCCCGGCTGTCCCACACCTGCTGCTGCCTCCAGGCCAGCATGCAAACCCCTGTCAGAGAACGTAGAAAAGGCCCCGAACGCTGCCACAGCGAAACGTTCAATTCAAGGCAGCTCGTGCTACACCCGACAGCACCCAACCCGCCACGTCTGGCGGGTGGCACGCTCAGGAGGGGAAGCGCCATGGTGAAGCTCGTCTACATTCTGCGGGCCCGATCGGATCTCGCGCCCGGGGAGTTCAACCGCTACTGGCTCACGGAGCACGCGCCCAAGGTGCGCGAGGTGGCCAAGGCGGTCCGGGCTCGCAAGTACGTGCAGAGCCACACCCTGAATACGCCGCTGAACGAGGCGCTGGTGAGCAGCCGCGGCATGAGCCCCTTCTACGAGGGCATCACCGAGGTGTACTGGGACAGCCTCGAGGAGCTGCAGGCGGCCATCGCCACCCCCGAGGGTGCCGCGGCCCTGAAGATGCTGGCCGAGGACGAGCGGAAGTTCATCGATCTGGCCCGCTCGACGGTCTTCATGACGCAGGAGCACGAGATCTTCGATTTCACCCGCTGAGCCCGCGGCCCAGGCCTGCTAGCGCGGGGGGATGCCTTCCTTGACGGCGCGCATCTGCAGGGTGCGCGTGTAGTTGAAGGGAGAGAAGTCCACCTCGCGCTCGTAGGTCACCTCGATCTTCACGTTCTCGGTGACGCGGCTGCGCTCGATGGTGATCTGCTCGTCGGTCAGCCCCAGGCCGGGGACCACCTGGTCCACGCCCCAGCTGTCCGTCTCCACGTGGTGACCCATGCGCATGGTGCGCTCGCGGATCTCTCCGCGCAGCAGGCCGTCGTTGTTGTTGCGGCCGGCGAGGTTGAACGTGGCGTCCACGGCCTCCTTCACGTCCATGTGGTCCACGTAGACAGGCACCACCTTCGCCGCGACGAAGATGGCGCCAGCGACGACGGCCAGAAACAGCAGCATCCCGATGTTGACCTTGCCAGCTGCGCGCACGCTTGATCCCTACGGCCCCCGTCCCGTGACACGCACCATGCGCCACGCCGGAGAAGGGCCACTCGCCATTCTATAGGCAGGAGCGCCGGAGCGGGTACTTCCCGCCCAAAGCACAGCGCCCTCCCCCACACACACAGGTGAGAGAGGGCGCCGTGGGACGGCCCGGGTTTTCAGCCCCGCGCACGGGGCCTGGGGACTACCAGTTGCCCACGTACAGCTTGCCGAAGCCCTTGGAGCTGGTGCCCGAGGTGTTCGCCTTCACCGCGCTCATGGCCTGGGTGCCCGAGGCCGAGGGGTTGTTGGCGCGGTAGAGCGCCAGCGCGCCCGCCACGTGCGGCGAGGCCATGGAGGTGCCGCTCATGGTGGTGGTGCCACCGCTGCTCGAGGTGGACAGCACGCTCACGCCCGGAGCCGACAGATCGATCAGGGCGCCGAAGTTGCTCCACGAGGCGTTGGCGTTGTTCGAGTCGTGCGCCGCCACGGTGAGCACCGAGGGCTCGCTGGCCGGCGAGTAGTTCTTCGCATCCGAGCCGTCGTTGCCGGCGGCCACCGCCACCGCCACGTTGCTGGCGACCATGCGCGCCGCCGCGTCGTTCACCGCCTGGTTGAAGCCGCCACCCAGCGACATGTTGGCGACCTTCTGAGAGGCCGAGTGGCCCGCCACGAAGTCCATGCCGGAGATGATGCCGGACCAGGTGCCCGAGCCATTGCAGCCCAGCACCTTCACGCCGAACACCGCCACGCCCGGCGCCACGCCCACCACGAAGTTGCTGTCGTCCTTGGCGCCCACGGTGCCCGCCACGTGCGTGCCGTGGCCGTTGCAGTCCGAGTTCTTGCCGCCCGCGTAGTTCACATGGCCCACCAGGTTGAGGTCCGGGTGAGCGTTGATGCCCGTGTCGATCACGAACACGGTGGGGCCGGACACCGCGCCCGAGCCGTTGCCCGCCAGCACGGAGCTGGTGGTCGCCGCGGTGTTGCTGATGCCGTACGGAATGGTCTGCGCGTTGGCCGTGGCTACGCCGTCCTCGACGATGTACTCCACGCGCTCATCGCCGCGCAGCTGGGCCAGGCGCGCCTCGGGGATGGCGCCCGCGAAGCCGCGGATCGAGTTGCGGTACAGGAAGTTGGCCGACAGGCCGTGGCCCCGGATGACCTCCTCGGGCTCCACGCCGTCCTTCAGCTTGACGATGAAGTGGCCGGGGATCCGGCCGTTCGCGTCCGCCTTCATGGCCAGCTCGCTGACGTCCAGCGCCTGGCTCTGCAGCTCCTCCGCCTCCTCCATCTGCGCGGCGCCGCAGGCGATGAGGTTGAGGGCCGCCAGATTCACGATGAGCTTCTTCATTGTGTGTACCTCCGGGTACTTCGGGGGAGGCACGAACAATACGAAAGACCTCTGACACTCATCAAAGCTGTTTATCTGTATTCAAAGGAACTTCAAGTAAGCCCTGCAGGCACTTCCGCGCCCATACAAAGCCGGTTCACGGGCTCCTTTAACCTTGAGGTGGCTCGCGGGTTTTCTCTTCAGACGACACCGCGCCGCAGGACGTGTGAGCCCCCGGGCGCACCACCCGCGCCCTCAGTCGAACAGGCCCTGCAGGTAGAAGCGGCCGTCCTTCGCGTCGCGGAACACCCAGGCGGGGCCCAGCCCCTCGAAGTGAACGCGGTAGTAGTCCCGGCTGTACGGATCGGCGGCCCACCACTCGCCGCTCAGGCGCTCCGGGCCCGCCAGCGACATCACCCGGCGGCGCTTGCCCAACAGCCACGCCGCGAGCAGCTCGCCCGACTCGGCCACCTCGGCGTCCAGCGTGGCGGGCTGCTCCAGCAAGCGCGCGGGGCGCTCGCGCATCGCCTCGTCCACCGGCAGCTCCACCTCCGCCTGGGGCAGCAGCTCTCCGGCCATGCCTCGCGGCGAGGCGGGAGGATGGAAGGCCTTGGCCACATAGGCCTGCTCGGGCCGGTGCACCGCCTCGAGCGAGGCGGAGAAGAGCGAGTCCTCGCCCAGCGTCGTGGCCAGGCGCGACAGCACCACTTCCAGCGCCGCGTCTCCCTCGGGCGAGTCTCCCAGCGCGAGCTGCTGGCCCCGGTCCTCGCTGTGCTCGTCCACGCGCACCGCGAGCGAGGCCACCGGGTTCTCCAGCCGCAGGTTCTCCAGCTGGTGCCGGGCCAGGTCCAGCAGCAGCTTGGCGCGGGCCGCGGGCCGGGCCAGCGTGAGCGGCAGCTCCACCTGCCCGGTGGGATCCAGCTTGAGCAGGAAGCGCAGCCGCACCGCGGCCAGCTTCCGCCCGGCCAGCCGCGCGCAGAGCCTGTCCAGCAACGTCTTGAGCGCGAACTGCAGCGGCTCGAAGGACTCGGCGGGCCAGTCCAGCGCCATCCGCTCCTCGAGCACCTCGTCGAGCACCTCGGCGACGAAGGGCGTGTCATCCGCGCCCCGGCACAGCGTGTGCGCCCGGAGCCCGCCCACGCCGCCGCGCACCGTCACCGCGCCCGAGGGCAGCGCCGCCACCTCTCCTAGCGTCCGCAGCCCCAGCGCCAGGAACGGCTCACGCTCGGGGCCCTCCAGCGCCGCCAGCGGCAGCGGCCCCAGCGCCCGGGCGCTCTGCCCTTCTGGCACCACCAGCACCGGCCGCGTCCCGTGACGGGCCAGCGCGCGCGCCGTGAACAGCTCCGAGGCCACCACCGCCCTGCCCCGGTACCCGTGGCCCGAGCAGACCTCCAGCGCGCGCAGGCACAGCCCCTCCTCGCCTCCGAAGAGGTGCGCCGCGCTCGCGTCGAACCACATGCCCTCGGGCGCCGCGAGCTGGAAGCCGGGCGCCACGCACATCAACGCCTCGCCCAGCGACGTCAGCGCGCGCGCCTCATCCTCGGCCTTGTACGGGAAGTGCTTGAGCGAGGGCTCCAGGGCCGTGGCCGCTGTCAGCGTCATGCCCGGCCGTGCTCCGGCCTTCAGCGCGCTGGATGAGGCGAACGCCACGCGCCGCTGCCCGCGCGACTCCTCCTCCAGCACGAAGGGCAGGCCCGAGAGCGCGGGCACCTCGATGACCTTGCGCTGCGCCGGAAAGCGCGAGAAGTGCAGATACCCCCACCGCATGAGCCCCTCCGGCCCCTCAGCCGCCCGCGCGCGAGCGGAAGGACATGGGCGCGTCACGGCCCGGCCGCTGGCCCAGGATGCCGCACGCGTTGCGCTTCTCCCACGCACGGCCCCGGTAGAAGTCCGGCGTCAGGTCCTTCTGCGTCGGAGTCTCGCCCGCCAGCAGCGCGGACTCCTCGCCCTCGGGCCCCATCACCGGGTAGAGCGAGGCCCAGGGCACCACGGCCCGCGTGCCCAGCCCCCCCTGCCGGCTGCGCAGCACCTCGACCGCGAGCCCCTCGGGCCCCACCGCCTCGGTGCGCATGCGCGTCACGCCATCCGCGGGCGCGCTCGGAGACGACAGCAGCAACAGCAGCGTGCCTCCGCGGAACGCCGCGTCCGCCAGCTTCTTGCCCTCGGCCAGCGACAGCCGCAGCCCCGAGGACTTGCCCGTGCTCCCCAGGCCCTGGGTGAGATCCAGCACCACGCACGCGAACGCGCCGCTGCGCGCCAGTTGCACCGCCGTCCACGCCAGCTGCGAAGTCTGTTTCGGCCGGACGATGAGCAGCCGGGACAGGTCCACGCCCATCGCCGCGGCGGCGGGCGGGTACAGCTCCCTGGGCCCATCGATCCACGCGCACAGCCGACGCTCGCGGTGCGCCGAGGCCACCGCGCGCAGCGCCAGGCTCGTGCGCCCCGAGGCAACCTCGCCGCACAGCTCCAGCGCTTGCCCCAGCGGGAAGCCGCCCGAGGGCAGCAGCGCGTCCACCTCGGCCACGCCGGTGCGCAGCGTCGCGACGTAGCTACGAGGCGCGGCCTGCAGCTGGCGGATCCGCTCGCGCAGCTGCTCCACCACCGCTCCCGATCGCTGATCAGCTATCGCGCCCATCGCGTCACCTCCGGCCCTGAACAGCTACATACACGCTCGTTCAGTATGGTCACGGATCTGGCCGGTGACACGAAGGACCCATGGCGGCGGTGACGTCAGAAAGCCGTGGGTGCTCGCGATCCTCGCGGGATCACTGGCCCGGTGTCACTCAACCCAACCTGACAGGCCGGATCATCGCGCACGACGGGCCAAATCGCCTTGTCCACCCGGCCGCCTTGCAGCCGGAGGAAATTTCGTGGATTTCACACTTGCGAATCGCTCCGGAGCCGATTTCTCGGCCTCGGAGCGCCGCATGGCTCATCCCGCGCAGAGCAGCTTCACCTCGATGGACCTGTCATCGGCCCGGCGCGAGCAGGTGCCCAGGAACACCAGGCGCGCGGCTCCGTCGCCCACGGCGGGATCATAGCGCAGGTCTCCGCCCGCCACGCTGCAGGTCTGCACCGTGCCGTCCGCGCGCGTCACCTCCACGCGCGCCAGCCGCGGATCCGGCAGGTTCATCACGTCAATGCTCTGCGCGAGCGTCGCCAGCTCCGCGATGGCCACCAGCGTGTCGCGGTAGCTGGGCTTGCAGATGGAGTCCAGGTTCTCCAGCCGGCTGTCGAAGCGCTCGGCCATGGCCCGGTGGCGGAACCCTGGCCCGAAAGAGGTAGGGCACTCCACGTTGCGCACCACCGTCCCCGTGGCCGTCGTCTCCTGGATCAGCCCCGCGCGCTTGTCGCTGAGCGCCACCGGGCCGATGGTGGCCCAGATCACCTCGCGCGAGACGCCCTTGCTGTCCTTCAGCCCCTGGAAGATGTCGAAGTAGTCGTCCACCGAGGTCAGCTCCGAGGCCTGCTCCGAGCACAGATCCCGGGAGGTGTCCTCGGTGAGCCGCACCGGCGGCGGACGGGCCGTGGTGCTGCAGTCCTCCTCGTCGGTGACGACCACCACCAGCAGCCGGGCCCCGTCTCTCAGGAAGCCTCCGTTGCCACCCTGATCCAGAGGACGGGTGGCCGACGGGGAAGCTACCGCCAGCCGCACCGCCTCGAAGGGCGTCTCCTGGCCACTACCGCCCGTCCCCTGCTCCACCAGCCGACGGAACTTCGCCACCACCTCCGGGTCGGTGCCTTCGATGAAACGCTCGGCGGTCGGCTCCTTAGTCGCTGAAGGAACGGGCTGCAGCAGTCCCGACTCATTAGGGAACTCTCGATACACCTCGACGTTACTTCTCAATGCCCGGAGATACACCGACGTGGTTATCACTCCTACCCGGAACTCCTGCGCCACGCCTCCGCCCTGGCGCAGCTGCTCCACGAAGGCGGGCAGCTCGGTGGCGATGCCCGCCTGCTCTTCGGCCATCGAGCCCGAGTTATCAATGACGAACAGGATGTCGGTGCGCTTGGGGGCGATGACGGGCGTCTCGGCCTGACACTGGCCAGGCAGCGTCGAGCCTGGCCGGTCCACCGGTGAGTCACACGCCGTCATGGCGCTCAGCATGGCGGCCAGCAGCACGAAACGAGCAGGAATAGGGGCCCTCACGAGGGTTCCTCCAGATTGAGCGGCGCGCGAGCGCCCGCGGTATCAGTAAAGAGTCAGTGGGTTGAGCATGCCCCACCCGCCATGGCTCCGCGACAACCGTCTGGCAGGCGACGGCGGACCGGAAAAATGCACACCGCGTTTGCCATGGCGGTTTTGGTTGCTACGTTGGGTCAACTGCCACAGTAGATCTTGCAGGTGTTCAACAGCCCGACACCCCGGTCGGGCGCTTTGAGGGTCGAACCAAATGTCTGATGACAAGAAGAAAGGCTCCTCCGCCAGCGCCATGCCGACGGCGATGGCCCCTCCGGGCCTGATCAACAAGGAGGACATCCCGCAGGTGCTGCCGATCCTGCCCCTGCGCAATTCGGTGTTCTTCCCCGGAGGCGTGCTGCCGCTGGCGGTGGGCCGGCAGAAGACGATCGCCCTCATCAAGGACGCGGTGCGCGATGACCAGGTCATCGGCGTCGTCACCCAGCGCCGCGCCGAGGAAGAGGATCCGGGCGCCTCGGACCTGTACACCATGGGGACCGTGGCCCGCATCGTGAAGCTCTTGAAGATGGGCGAGGACAACTACTCGCTCGTCGTGCAGGGCCTGGCCCGCTTCCGCGTGATGGAGCTGGTGCAGGAGGCCCCCTACCTCAAGGCCCGCGTCGACGCCGTGGAGGACAAGACCTCGGCGGAGAACGTCGAGGTCGAGGCGCTGGGCATCAACCTGAAGAAGCTGGCGCGTGAGGTGATCGAGCTGATGCCGGAGCTGCCCGCGGCGGCCACCGAGCTGGTCGAGTCGATCACGCACCCGGGCCACCTGGCCGACCTCATCGCCGCCAACGTGGACGTGCCCATCGAGGAGAAGCAGGCCGTCCTCGAGACGGTGGACCTCAAGGCGCGCATGAAGCTCGTGCTGGAGCTGCTCAACCGCAAGCGCGAGATCCTCAAGCTCTCCAACAAGATCGACTCCGCCGTGAAGGGCGAGATGTCGAAGACCCAGCGCGAGTACTACCTGCGCCAGCAGCTCAAGGCGATCAAGGAAGAGCTCGGCGAGATGGGCGAGGAGGAGGAGGAGCTCGACGAGCTGCAGGAGCGCCTGAAGAAGGCGGGCCTGCCTCCGGACGTGGAGAAGGTGGCCAACAAGGAGCTCAACCGCCTGAAGACGATTCCGGCGGCCTCGAGCGAGTACACGGTGGCCCGCACCTACCTTGACTGGATCGCGGATCTGCCGTGGGCGAAGATCTCCGAGGACAACCTCGACATCGAGAACGCCCGTCAGGTGCTGGACAAGGATCACTTCGGCATCAAGAAGGTGAAGAAGCGCATCCTGGAGTACCTGGCCGTCCGCAAGCTGAAGAACGACATGCGTGGCCCCATCCTGTGCCTGGTCGGTCCTCCGGGTGTGGGTAAGACGTCGCTGGGCCAGAGCGTGGCCCGCGCGACGGGCCGCAAGTTCGTGCGCCTGTCCCTGGGCGGCGTGCGCGACGAGGCGGAGATCCGTGGCCACCGGCGCACCTACGTGGGCGCGCTGCCGGGCCGCTTCATCCAGAGCATGAAGAAGGCCGGGACGAAGAACCCGGTGATGATGCTGGACGAGATCGACAAGCTGGGCGCGGACTTCCGCGGCGACCCGAGCGCGGCGCTGCTGGAGGTGCTGGACCCGGAGCAGAACAACACGTTCAGCGACCACTACCTGGATGTGCCGTTCGACTTGTCCAAGGTGATGTTCATCGCCACGGCGAACCAGCTGGATCCGATCCCTGGGCCGCTGCGTGACCGTATGGAGATCATCGAGCTGTCGGGCTACACCTTCGAGGAGAAGCAGCAAATCGCGCGCATCCACCTGGTGCCCAAGCAGCTGAAGGAGCACGGCCTGTCGCCGGATCACCTCGATATCAGCGACGAGGCGCTGCTGACGCTGACCACCTCGTACACCCGCGAGGCGGGCGTGCGTAGCCTCGAGCGCCGCATCGCGGACCTGTGCCGCGCGGTGGCGGTGGAGGTGGCCGGTGGGAAGATGGAGAAGCAGTCGGTCAACGCCGACCGCGTGAAGGAGATCCTCGGGCCCGAGACGTTCTACTCCGAGGTGGCCGAGCGCACCGAGGTGGCGGGTGTCGCGACGGGTCTGGCCTGGACGGCGGCGGGCGGCGATCTGCTCTTCATCGAGGCGACCAAGATGGTCGGCAAGGGCGGCATGACGCTCACCGGTCAGCTGGGCGACGTGATGAAGGAGAGCGCCACGGCGGCGCTGAGCTACCTGCGCAGCAAGGCCGAGGTGCTGGGCATCAGCCCCACCTTCCTGGAGAAGACGGACGTGCACCTGCACTTCCCGGCGGGCTCGATCCCCAAGGACGGTCCTTCCGCGGGCGTGACGATCCTCACGGCGCTCACCAGCCTGATGACGGGCATCCGGGTGCGCAGCGACACGGCGATGACGGGCGAGGCCACGCTGCGCGGCCTGGTGCTGCCGGTGGGCGGCATCAAGGAGAAGGTGCTGGCGGCGCACCGCGCGGGCATCAAGCGGGTGATTCTGCCCGAGCGGTGCCGCAAGGATCTGGTGGACGTGCCGGATCAGGCGAAGAAGGAGCTGGAGTTCATCTTCGTCACCCAGATGGACGAGGTGCTCAAGGCGGCGCTGGAGACCTCGCCGTTCAAGGGCACCGCGGGCGCGCCCACGGGTGGCGAGCAGACGACCGCGCCGGTGCCGGGCGCCAGCACCGAGCCAGCTCCCGAGATCCGGGCGCTGAGCCCCGAGATGCCCAACTAAGCCAGGCCTGGCGGTAAGCTGAAGCGGGCGGGTTCCCACGGTGGGGCCCGCCCGTTTTCTTTTGCCCGCCTTCGGGAAGGAACCCCGGAGGCCACCCAGGCGTCCGAACCGCCATGCTGAGAGTTCTAGGCCCCCTGCTGAGCGTGATCCTGGTGCTGGGGTACAGCGCGCCCGCCGCCGCGTCCACCCAGGTCCCCGCCTGGCCCGCGCTGGGGGCCCCGCTCACGGCCCCGGCGCTGAATGTGCCCAAGGGGTTCCGGAAGAAGCGCATCTACCTGGACGCGGGGCATGGCTTCCGGGGGAACACGGGCAACGTGTCCGTCACGTGTGAGAACGAAGCGGACTTCACGCTCCGCGTCACCGAGGATCTGGCCCGGAGGCTGGAGGCCACGGGGCGCTTCCAGGTGCGCATCAGCCGCAAGGCGGGCAAGGACGTCTCGTATCCTGATCGCGTGGCGGAGGCCGAGCGCTGGAGCGCGGATGCCTTCGTGAGCCTGCACTCGGATGCGCGCGGCGAGGCGTTCTGGTGGGAGCCAGCGCCGGGCAAGACGTGCCTCAGGCAGGACACCGGTCCGGGCTACAGCGTGCTCTGGGCGGACGACACCGCCGAGCCGCTGAAGAGCCGGCGGGTGACGCTGGCGCGGGCGCTGGCCCGGCGGATGGCGGAGGCGGGCTTCCCGCCGTACGACGGGGCGGACTACACGGGCCTCTATGACGGTGACGAGCAGCCGGGCGTTTTCGTCAGCCGGCACGAGCCGGGGCGCCGCATCCACGTGCTGCGCCGGCCGCGAGTGCCCTCGGTCATCATCGAGACCCACCACGCGCTGGACTTCGAGGAGGCGGCCCGCTGGAAGGAGGAGCGGACGCTGGAGGTCTTCGCGGCGGCGGTGGCACAGGGCCTGGTGGATGCGCTCTCCAGCCCCGCCTCCCCTGCCCTGGCCGGCGCGAAGGCCGGCACTACCGCGCGGACGGAGTAGCGGCCCGCAGGGCCTGGGCCACCTGGCGCAAGTCGGCCTCGAAGTGGGCCCTGGCCTCTTCGCGGGCCTGCTCATCCGGCATGCGCAGCAGCGCCGAGGGGTGGAAGGTGGCCATCCACCACGGCGCCCAGGGCGTCTCGAACACCCTGCCACGGCTGTGGTTGATGCGAAAGCCCGGCCCGAGGAAGGCCTGAGCGGCGGTGGCACCCAGGCAGACGATCATCCGGGGCTTCACCGCGGCAACCTCCGCCTCCAGCCAGGCCTTGCAGGCCAGCACCTCGCGGCGGTTGGGCGTCTGGTGCAGGCGCCGCTTCTCGTCTCCGGTCCACCCGAAGTGCTTCACGGCGTTGGTGACGTAGGTGTCCTCGCGACGGATGCCCACGCGCTCGAGCACCTCGTTGAAGAGCTGCCCCGCCGGGCCGATGAAGGGCCGCCCCTCGCGGTCCTCCTGATCGCCGGGCTGCTCGCCCACGAACATCACCGGAGCACCCGGTGGGCCCTCACCGAAGACCGTCTGGGTGGCGCGCGCGTGCAGCGGGCACGCCTGACACCCCTTCGCCGCCGCCGTCAGCGAGGGCAGATCGCGCACGGCGGGCAGAGCGCGGCTCGCCTCGGACACCTCCAGGCGGGGCGTGACCATGGACACGGTGCGCTCGGGCGCCTGCCGCACCAGGGCGGGGATGAGCCGGGCCTCTGGCAACGTGGCCCAGTGCTTCTTGGGCAGCTCCGCCCGCATGGCCCGGATGTTCAGCCGCGCCGGGTTGAAGGTGGAGGCGTAGTAGGTGGACCACAGCGCCTCCAGCGCGTCGTCCTCGGGCGCCTCCTTTCGGGACACGCCCTCGCCGAACGTGAGCCGCTGGAGATCCCAGTGCACACAGGTGTCCGGGGTGAGGATGCTCCAGCGCATGGGCGCGAAGCGCTCCGCGAAGAACGGCGCCACGTGCCGGACGATCAGGTGGTCCGGCCGGTGCCAGGCGATGAAGTGCTCCTGCCCGTCGCGCTCCACCCGGCGGAAGCGCACGAAGGCCTTCATCTTGTGCGAGTCACGCCGCACCGCCTTCTCCATCAGGCGCAGCCGGGACACGTCCACGTCACTGTCCACCTCCAGCAGGTGCCGCTCTCCATGGGTGAGCCGCCAGAGCACCCGATAGAGCAGCCCCCACCGCTGCGGATCCCGGTGGCACGCGACGAGCTCGGCCATGGCCAGGAACGCCTTCGGCACGGCGGGCGCGGGCGCGGCCGCGGTAGGCCCACGCGTCTCGGGCGGAGGCTCCAGCTCCAACAGGGAGGCTTGCCGCGCCTGGGCCTCCTCGAAGAGCACCCGCTCCGGAGCCTCGCCGCGCGCAAGCAGCGTGCGCGCCACGGCGCGGAAGGACTCGAGCTCCGGCTCCACGCTGACGCGTGTCATAGCTCTCCCGTGGTGGCGGACACCGCGGTGGAGAAGAGCGAGAGCTGCGTTGGAGGTGAGCGCACGTGCTCGGCCAGCCGAGGCGAGTCCAAGAGCAGCGTGGGCCGGTGGTCCTCCGTGACGACGAAGGGCTTCACCCGGGAGACCGGCACCCGGAGCCGGATCAGATCCGCGAGCGTCACCCGGTGCCACCGCCGGATGCGCAGCAGCCGGTCCACGGTGCGCACGCCCAGGCCGGGCACGCGGAGCAGCAGCTCCCGGGGCGCGCGGTTGAGGTCCACCGGGAAGCTCTCGCGCCGGCGCAGCGCCCAGGCCAGCTTGGGGTCCATGTCCAGCGGCAGATCCGGCTGCTCGGGGGGCGCCAGCTCCTTCACCTCGAAGCCGTAGAAGCGCATCAGCCAGTCGGCCTGGTAGAGCCGGTGCTCGCGCACGAGCGGCGGAGACTTCGCCGGCAGCCGCACGTCCGAGCTCGGAATGGGGCTGAAGGCCGAGTAGTACACCCGCTTGAGCCCGTAGCGCGTGTACAGCGTGCTGGCGGTGTCCAGGATGACGGCGTCCGGAGTCGGCGTGGCGCCCACGATCATCTGCGTGCTCTGTCCCGCCGGAGCGAACCGCGGCGCCAGGGGGCTCTCCTGGCGCTCGGCCTTGGATTGATCCACGCGCTCGCGGATCTCCCGCATCGTCTCGCCGGTGACGGCGAAGCTCTTCTCGGGCGCCAGCTTGCGCAGGTCTCCGTCCGTGGGCAGCTCGATGTTGGCGCTCAGCCGGTCCGCGTGCCTCCCGGCCTCGTCGATCAGCTCCTTGGCGGCGCCGGGCACCGTCTTGAGGTGGATGTAGCCCTGGAACTGGTGCTGCTCGCGCAGGGTGCGCGCCACCTGGACGAGCTGCTCCATCGTGTAGTCCGGGCTCTTGATGACACCCGAGCTGAGAAACAGCCCCTCGATGTAGTTGCGCTTGTAGAAGTCCAGTGTGAGCTGCACCACCTCCTCGGGGGTGAAGCGCGCGCGGGGCGTGTCGCTGGAGATGCGGTTGACGCAGTACTGGCAGTCGTAGATGCAGTAGTTGGTCAGCAGGATCTTCAGCAGCGACACGCAGCGCCCATCGGGCGTGTAGCTGTGGCAGATGCCCGTGCCCTCCACGCTGCCCAGGCCCCCGGGCTGCGTCTTGCGCTTGCCTCCACTGCTCGCGCACGAGGCGTCGTACTTGGCGGCATCAGCGAGGATTTGCAGCTTCTGGCGGACGTCCATGTGATTGGGGGTTAAACCCCCGATTTCACAGGCGAATTCCTCTGTTTACGCAGTAAAACAGAGGCCACCGTTCAGCCCTGCTTCTAGGCCTCACTCCTCCTTGGCGAGCGCGTCCACTTTCTGCTGCAGCCCGGTTGCTTCCTCGAAGAACTCATCCACGGAGGAGGCCGGCACCAGCCGGAATGAAGAGGGCAGCACCGAGCGTGGGAAGTTCAGCGCGGTGGAGAAGTCCTCGTTGCCCAGCAGGTTCTGCGCCTGGAGCAGCAGCCCGAAGCCGAGCACGACGGCGCCCACCATGGCCCCCAACCGCCGCGAGTCCCACCGCGTCACGTAGCGCAGGTGCCAGAACAGGCCCCAGGCCATCAGCGCCAGGAAGCAGATCAGCGAGGCCCATGGAATGACGGCCCCCAGCGAGAAGCTGAAGCCCAGCACCATCAACAGGCCCGGCAGGCAGATGGCGGCCGTCAACGCCAGGCTGCCAATGGTCGCGTGGACGCGGAAGTGGAACTGCCGGCGCGCGATGCGGCTGGCGATGGACCAGCACCCCGCCCAGAACAAGGCGAGCGCGACGGGCAGCATCACCGACAACAGCATGTCGCCCCAGTCCGTCCTGTCGTAGCTGCTCAGGTACGAGGACACCACCGAGGCCACCATCGCCGCGAGCATGGCGCCCATGAAGACCGGGCGCTGCTCGAACAGGCGCCGCTGCGGCGCCACGGGGGCCTCGGCCACCAGCGTCCGCGGCACCTCATAGCCGCGCCCCCGGAAGCGCAGCACGGTGTCGCCCACCTGCACCCGCGCGTCCTGCGACAGCGGCAGCTCCATCAGCGGCGCCCAGGGCTCGACCCGGAAGGTGCCGTTCTGGCTGCCCAGATCCCTGAGCACCACCGAGCCATCCTCGAGCCGATCCAGGCGCAGGTGCGCCGCGGACACCTTGGGATCATCCAGGATGACGTCGTTGAAGTAGCCGCGCCCCACGGTGACGGGGAAGCGATCCAGCCGGTGGCGGGCGTGCACGGAGTCGCCCTCCAGCACCTCCAGGAAGATCACTTCGTCCACGACAGCCCCTCCAGGTAGCGGCGCGCGAGCTTGCGCGCATTGTCCGGAGAGAAGCCGGCCAGCGTGAGGCTGGTGTCCACGCCCTGCGAGCCCGAGGGCAGCGCGGCGGCGCGGAGCACGAGATCGTACAGGCCGGGGAACCTCTTGTAGGCCCGCATGCACATGGCCGCGCGCAGCGTGACGCCTCCGGAGGTCACGAACTCCGAGTGGCAACGGAAGTTCGTCACGTCCTCACGCGTGGCCTCCACCATCATCGGATCGGTGGCGTACATGGCGCTGTAGAGCGCGGCGAAGCGCAGCGAGCCCAGCTTGGTGGAGGAGACATGCTGGTGGCTGTAGGCCACCATGCCGGTGCGCTGCTCGGAGGACACGTAGATGTCCTCCTCCGAGGAGCACTGGTAGTTGGTCACCGCGTAGGGCCGCTCCACGTCATGTGGGGTGTCACCCCAGCACTTGAGGAACTGCATCCACCGGCCGGGGACCTGGTAGGAGCCCAGGGCCTGCTGCGGCAGCGCCGCGGCCAGGAGCCGCTCGGTGATGAGCTGCTGGTGATCGAGCAGCTGCGAGCGCACGGTGGCCATCAACGCCTCGGGCTTCGAGTCCTCCACCTTCGCCGCCAGCGCCCGCTTCAGCAGCGCCCGGGCATAGTCCACGGGCACCAGGAAGCCCACCTGGTTGCCCATGGTGGCCACGTTGACGCCGACGACACGCCCGTCGCCGGTGAGCGTGGGCCCACCGCTCATGCCCGGGTTGATGGCGCCGCTGAAGTGCACGCGCTCATAGAGGGCGTCGTGGACGAGCCCGTTGTAGGTGCCCTCGACGATGGTGGTGCCCAGATCGCGCGGGTTGCCCATGGCGAACAGGCGCGTGCCCTGCGGGGGCGGCTGCTCCTCGAGCGGCAGGAAGTCCGCCACGGGCTGGCCCAGGTGAATGACGGCCAGATCGTGCACCACGTCCACGTCGAGCACCTTGACGGGCACCGCGCCCAGCCCGTCACGCATGAGCTCGGCCGTGTAGTCCCCCGGGTGCAGCACCAGGTCCGAGATGACGTGGTAGTTGGTGATGGCGTGCCCATCCGAGGTCACGAAGAACGCGGAGCCGATGGACGACTTCTCCAGCGAGCCGCGATCGATGATGCGCACCTGCGCGACGCCGCGCTTGATGCGCTCGAACAGCTCATGCGTGGCCGGTGGCAGCCTGGCCACGGGCAGCGGAGGCACCTGCGCGGGTTGCGAGTCTGGGGCGAGCGGCTGCGCGGGCGCCTGCGCGAGCACGGCAAGGACGAGGAAGGCGAACATGCTTCGCGAACAGTAGCGGAGGCGCGCTCCGCCAGGGGGCTAATGGGTGTAGCCTTTTTCCCGACGTGATCTTGCAGTAGGACATGGGGCCATGACTGTCATCCCACGCCTGTTGAGCCTCTGTGTGCTGGTGCTCGCCCTGCCCGCCCTCGCCGCGAAGGATCCGCTGGCCCAGGGCACCGAGGACCACGAGGCCCAGATCATCGGCTGGTCCGCCGATGAGAAGCGCTTCGCCGTGCGGTTGTACCTGCGCGACGCGGCCCACCAGGAGCGCAAGGACAATGAGATCATCGCCTGCGAGGGGTATGTGACGCATGAGGAGCACCCCCTGCGCGGTGGCATGGTGCTGCTGGCGTACGAGCGGGGCCGGCTGCTGTCCACCTTCCCCATCTACGACAACACCCGCTGCACGCCTCCGGACGTGTCCAAGAAGCGGCTCGAGGACGCGAAGAAGAAGCTGAGCGGGCTGGGCATCAACCTGGACACTCCCGGGCGTGAGCTCATCCCGCTGTTCAATGGCCCCACGGTCAACGTGGGCGAGGGCCCGCGGGCGCCCTACTCGCTCGAGTACGAGAAGCGCCTTCAGGACAAGGCGGTCAACGCCAAGACGGGCGAGGAGCGCGGCACCGTGGAGCAGGAGCTCTACCTGCGCAAGGGCGAGGCGCGGCAGAAGCTGCTCGCGCGCAAGTCCACGTATGCCTACTCCACCCGGATGAACGGCTACTGGGAGCCGGGGCTGGGCCGGGTGTTCGTCTCGCCCTCCGGACAGACGCTCGTGGTGTTGGGCCACGAGATCCTGGGGAACCTGGCCAAGCGCCGCAAGTCGCTGCGGCTGCTGGGCGTGCTGGGCTGGTCCGGTGACGCGCTCAAGCCCCTCTGAGAGAAGCGTTACCCGCCCAGGAAGGACTGCACCTGGCCGAGCTTCGAGACGTGGCCGTTGATGTCGTTGAGCACGCGGGTGGCGCGGCTGTTGGGCGCCACGTCGTTGGCCAGCTCCGTGCCGGCCGACAGCGCGCCGACGATGTCGCCCGTGCGCGCGGCCTGAATCACATCCAGGCCCTGACGGCCGCGGGTGGCCCAGTCCGCCACGTTGTTGAGCCCCTGGGCGAACCGGCCGGCCGTGCTGCCGATCGCATCCGCCGCGCCGCGCGCGCCGCTGGCCACCGCGCCCAGCAGGCCGCTCCAGTCGCCGTTGCGAGCCGCGGTGATGCCCGAGCTCACCGCGTTGGCGCCGCGCTCCACGGCCGTGGCCACGTTGGCCACCGTGCGCGCCACGCCCGCGGTCGCCTTGCCGGCGATCGCGCCAGCGCCGCCAGCCACCGCGCCCGCCATGCCGGCGATGCCACCCAGGATGTTGCCCGACTTGAAGGCCTGCACCGAGCTGATCACCGCGTTGGCCACCCGGGCCACCACGCCCACCGGGCCCGGGATGAAGCTGGCCACCTGCAGGGCGATCTTGCCCACCTTCTTCAGCGCGTCACCCACCTTGCTGAAAAAGCCCTTCTTCTGCTTGAACTGGACGTCGACCTGGCCCGTCTGCGCGTTGAGGTTGATCTTCGCCTCGTACTTCTTGCCGCCGATCTTCATCTTGAACTTCGTCTTGCCCGGCTCCTTCAGCGAGTCCAGCGCCCGATCGAACGCCGCGTTGATTTCGCCCTCCTTGGCCTTCTTCAGGTGCTTCTCGGAGACGCCGAACTGCTGCAGGAACGCCTTCTTGTCCGCCAGCGGCAGCTGCTTGAGCTGATCCAGCGCCTGCTGCGGCGTCTGGGGCGCGGCGGGCGCGGCGGGCGCCATGGGCTCACTCACCGCGATGCTGTCCACCGGAGCCGTCGTCTGCACCTCCGCCCTGGGGGCGGTAGGGGCCACCGGCCCCTCGAAGGCGCTCTGCTCGACGCTGGCACGGTACTGGGCGCTGGTGCTCGGGGTGGGGGTGGCGACGGTGTTCTGCGCGGTAGGGGCCGGGGCCTGGGGCTGCGTACCAACGGTGCTCGTGGGGCGGAAGCCCGCGTTCGAGCTGTTGCGAATGGGGAGCGACATGGGGGCAGACTCCAAAAGGGCAAGGGACGGCGAACTTCGTTACTGAGGTTTTCGGCGCCACCCTTGTTAAAGTTGCCATATTACTGAGAATCTTTTCCGTAACCCTCTGGAGGACAAACGTGGCACCGACCTACGAGACCGTGGACGGCTCCACCCCGGAGATCACCCCGCTGGCGGCGGAGCACGGAAAGCGGCTGCCCCTGTCCGCCTTTACCCTGCTGACGGGTGGGGATGTCTTCGAGTCGCGCAACGGCAAGCCGCCCCCGGACGGGCCCGCCCGCGCCCGCGCCTATGTGAAGGCGCAGGTGACGATGGTGGCCCACGGCGCGCCGCCCGAGCTGCTGCAGCGCGTGGAGGGCGACATCGTCCGGCAGCTCTCCGGCAACGTGCAGCTCATCGGGCGGCTGGAGGCCTCACGGCCGGTGACGATCGATCTCATCCCCCCGGGCCAGCCCATGGCGCGCTACGGCTACCCCCGCTCGGTGTCACCGCAGGCGGCGGGGCTGTTCTGGGATCACCCCGACTGGGAGCGGGCCCGGATCGCCCTGCGTCAGGACAAGCTGGGCCCCGAGCCCCACCTGGTCTTCCACGAGATGGCGCACGCCATCCAGGGCCTGGCCTTCACCGAGGAGGAGAACGAGCTCGTCTACCGCACCATGCTGCGCACCTACCGCAGCCGCGCCATGGTGGACGAGGTGTTCGCCCTCTACAGCGAGCGCGAGTTCATCCCCTCCGTCACCACGCACGACTTACGCGCCCCCGGGGTGTACGGCATGGCGCGCCAGCGCTGGAACGAAGAGCACCTGTTCACCCGCTTCGTGCGCAACCTCTACTTCCCCTACAAGCCGCTGGCTGGAGGCAGCCCAAGCAACACCTCCTCCTTCTTCGGCTGAGGCGCGCTTTCCACGGCCCCTTGACTGTCCGTCCGCTATAACGGATGTTGTGGTATGAAGTCCGTACGGGAGAACTCTGGACGTAAAGGCCGCGGCGACTCGCAGCGGCGCACGGAAGCCGAGCCCGAGCCCAAGGCGCCCGCCGCCTCCTCGCCTGCCCGGCCGGCACCCGAGAAGCCTGCCTCGAAGCCATCCCCCGCCACGCCTCCCGCCGAAGGCGACGAGGCGTGGGCTTACGAGGTAGCGCATCCGGATGCCGACCCGGACATGGCCCCCGTGGTGGGCCGCAACCTGCGGCGGCTGCGCATGCAGCGTGGGCTGTCACTCGAGCGGCTGTCGAAGGCCTCGGGCGTGAGCCGGGCCATGCTCGGGCAGATCGAGCTGGGCCAGAGCGCTCCCACCATCAACGTGCTGTGGAAGATCGCCCGCGCGCTGGACCTGCCGTTCTCGGCGCTCATCAGCACCACGGGCGGCACCGGCACGCGGCTGATGCGCGCGCAGCAGGCCAAGCGGCTCACCTCGCATGATGGGCGCTTCGCCTCGCGCGCGCTGTTCCCGTTCGACGAGCCGCGGCGGGTGGAGTTCTACGAGCTGACGCTGAAGAGCCAGAGCGAGGAGCGGGCCGATCCTCACCCGCCCGGCACGCTGGAGAACCTGCTGGTCACCCGGGGCACGCTGGAGATGGAGATCGGCGCCGAGCGCCACGTGCTGGCTCCGGGAGACGCCATCCTCTTCGAGGCGGACAAGCCCCACGTCTATCGCAACGTGGGGCAGGACGATCTCACCATGTACCTGGTGATGACGTACGCCGAAGAGGTGGGCTGAGAGCCCTCGTGCTGTTCATGGCGAACAGCACTGCTTGCTCAACTCACCGGGACTCGGCCAGGGCGTAGAGCAGGTCCACGTAGAACTTCTCGAGCTCCGCCAGCCCGGCGATGCGCGAGCCCTTGGCCGGCTCGATCACCATGTACTCGTCCGGGGCGTGCGCGCCCGAGCCGTGGCCGATGCCGCCGCCCACCATGGGCAGCTGCAGCCGCTGGGTGAAGATGTAGTACGGGGCGCTGCCGGCCAGGCGCGGGGCCACGCTGGGGACGATGCCGAACTTGTTGTAGGCGCTGATGGCCGCCTGGACGAGCGGCACCGTCACCGAGGTCTGCGCGGGCGGATAGCCGCTGAGCAGCCGCAATTCCACGTCGGTGAAGCCCTGGGCATCCAGGTGCGCGCGGATGAGCCGCAGCGACTCCTCGGGCGTCTGATCCGGCACCAGGCGCGAGTCCAGCTTCGCCGTCGCCTTGTGGGGCAGGATCGTCTTCATGCCCGGGCCCGTGTAGCCGGCCCACATCCCGTCGATGTTGAGCGTGGTGGTGAACAGGTAGCGCAGCAGCGCCTCGCGGCCGCTCAGCCCGTCGCTCCACTGCTGCACGGCCAGCGACTGCCGCATGCCCGGCTCGCGCAGCACCCACTCATCGAGCATGCCGTTGACCAGGCGCTGCTCCTCCTCGGTGGGCGGGCGGATCTTGTCCTGGTAGCCCGGCACGCGGATGGTGTTGCCGTCCGGAGTGGTGAGGCTCGCCAGCGCCTGCGTCAGCCGCCACACCGGCGAGTCCGTGATCGCCTTGAGCGAGCCGTGGATCTCCGCCTTCGTCGGGCCGCCGTGCGCGCCGCCCTTCGCCTCCAGCTCGAAGGACACGATGCCCTTCACTCCCATGAACATGGAGATGTCGCCCGCGGGGCCCTGGCTGTTGAACGGGAAGAAGACGCCCGAGGCGCGCTTGAGCCGATCCTCATACTTGGCGATCACCTGTGGGTAGTTCGGAGAGCCGAGCTCCTCCTCCCCTTCCGCGACGACCATCAGGTTCACCGGCAGCTTGCCCTGGGTGGCGATGATCGCCTCGAGCGCGTTGAGGAAGGCGCGCTCAGGGCCCTTCTGGTTCGTCGCCCCGCGCGCCATCAGCACCTTGCCCAGGGGGTGATCCACCAGCGCCCCATCGAACGCGCCCACCCGCCAGCCCTCGGGCTCCACCGGCTGCACGTCGTACATCATGTAGATGACGAGCGTCTTCTCCGCGCCCGCGTCGTAGTAGCCCCACACGCCGGGGTGCCCGTTGGTGGGCACCAGCTCCGCCTCCTGGAAGCCCAGCTTGCGCAGGTCATCGCGCACCATGGCCGCCATCTCGGCGATGCCCTGGTTCTGCGCGCTCACCGAGGGCTGACGCACCCAGCGCCGCAGGTGCTCCACGTGGGCGGCCAGGTTCGCGTCGATATACGCGTACGTGGCCTCGTGAGTCCCCTTGTACGGGGGCACGGTGGAGGCGTCGAACCGCTCCTGAGTGGTGAACTCGATGGGGCGCTGGCGCGCCTCGGAGCTGGAGGAGGTAGCGCAGCCCGTGAGCGCCGCCAGGCAGAGCAGCGCCAGGGCCGAGGACGAACGGAGCATCTTCAATCGGTAGCCGGACATGGGGCACGGACCATAATCCGAACCCGCGCCCCTGTCGGCTGCTCGATAGGGCTCAGGTGCGGCTCAGTCCTCGTTGTCGTCCTGACCGCGGTAGGCGTTCTCCAGCAGGGCCCAGAGGATCTTCACCCCCAGCTTGGGCTGCTCGCGCGACAGCTTCAGCAGGCTGGCCCGGGAGAAGCGCAGCGCCTCGCCCTCGGCCACCGCACGGCACTCCAGGGGCGACGGAGCCGTCTCGGCCAGCGCACGCTCGCCGAAGAAGCTGGGCGCCCCCTGCTCGACCAGCGGGCCGCCCCGGGCCAGCTCCACCCGGCCCGAGGTGAGCACCCAGAGCGCATCCAGGGGCTCACCCTTCTTGACGAGCTGATCCCCGTCCTGGAACGGGCGCCGCTCCCCGACGTTGAACAGCGTCTTGAGCTCCACTTCGCTCAGCTGGCCGAAGAGGTTGGAGGACTTCAGCGCCTCCATCCCCTCCATCATGTAGAGGGGATTGACTGAAAGCTCTGTCCGCTCGTTGTCGTCACGCTGCTGGGCCACGTGCCCTCCCTGAGAATTCGAGGCCCGAAAGCTAGAGGCAAGCCCCCTACCGCGTCTAGCGCGGAGCCATCTGCTTGAGGATGTTGACGGTCTCCACCGCGGCCGTCACCGGAGGCAGGGCCGTGTCGGCGATGCCGGACACCACGCGGGTGATGTTGTGGTCCACCTCGCCCGGCTGGCCCCAGGTCTCCACGTTCGGCGCGGTGATGTAGACCGAATAGGCGTGGTGCCCCGAGCCGGGCCGCTCACCACTCACGTGCAGGATGGCCCGGCGCGAGTTCTTGTCCGCCAGCGAGCCGAACAGCGTCTCGCCGATCCGGTAGCCCGCGCGCACGCGCCCCGCCAAGACGACGATGTGCTCAGGAGCGGGGTTGGCCGGCATGAGGGGTTGGCCGCTCCGATGAGCTGGTTGTAGAAGGTTTGATCAAAGCCCCCGTGCCTCTCCACAGCCCACCGCGAGCGTCGTGGCGCCCAGCAGCAGCGAGGACATGAAGGTCCGGCGCCCGCGAGTAGTACGTCTTCATCGAAACACCTCCGCGACAGTGGGATTCGAATTGTCGCGCTAGAACCGACTTCCACGTAATCCGTGTTCCATTTAGTCCGGTTTCCCAGGGAAAATCGCAGGCACCACTGGCCAAAAGGATGAGGCAGTGCTATAAATCGTTGAAGCATTCCGAAGCACGACCGAAGCACTCAGGGCACAGGCGGTTCCGGAGGGGGGGCATGGCTGTGGACATCGACGAGTTGGCACAGCGGGCGGGCTTCCCTTCGCGTGATGCGCTCGCCAAGAAGGTGCTGGAGTTGTGGGCGGACCCGACCCAGAGCCACCGGAACATCGGCATCAAGCTGCTGGAGCTGCAGCGCGGCAAGCGCAGCTGGTGGATGAAGCGCTCGCGGGCGGCGGAGGCGCTGGCCACCGCGCTGGAGGTGGACCTGGGCGCCCTGCAGCTGTCGCGGGCCGCGGGCCAGGGGCTGTTCGCGTTCGAGGAGTTTCCGCAGGCCCGGGGCTTCGATGCGCAGCAGGAGCTGCCCTGCCCGCTGGGCAATGAGGACTGGTTCGAGCAGCTGGGCGAGGCGTCGCGGTGGATTCACGCGCCGCTGGGCTCGGGCCGCAGCTTCACCGCGTCGTTCCATCACCTGCGGTACGGGGCGCGGCTGGTGCGCGCCTCCACGCTGGCTGAGGCCCTGACGCAGCTGCCCCGGCACGAGTCGGTGGTGATCGAGCTGGAGCACGCCGAGGAGCAGGACAAGCTGCTCGAGCAGCAGCTGCTGGGCTGGAAGGCGCCGGTGCTGGTCGTCGCGCCGTTCCCGTACTGGGCGCTGCGCCATGCGCGCACCGCGCAGAGCGGCGGCGGCCGGGACACGCCCCACCCCGAGGGGGCCCAGTGGCCCGAGTACCGCTCGTGGCAGCCGCACGCTCAGTGGCGCCTGCGGTTCATCGAGTGGATCTGCCAGCGCGTCGAGCCAGGCGTCCGGTTCAACCCGCGCGAGCTGTTCGCCTGGCTGGAGCGCGAGGATCCGCAGGCGCGGCTGTTCACCACGCCGGGAGATCTGCTGCCGCTGTGCGCGTTCGCGCACGAGACGGGCGGCAAGGCGTGGATGCTCAAGGCCCGGCGCGAGTTCACCGAGCAGTGGCTCAAGGAGCACTTCGTTCAGGAGGACGAGGCGCCCTCGCCCCAGGAGCTGTGGCTGCGCTACCAGGGGCAGGACGCGGTGCGCACGCTGGTGCACCACTGGTTCCAGAGCGGCGCGCCGTGGATCGCGCCGCTGACCAAGGAGCAGTGGCTGGAGTTGCTGCCGGAGGCACCGTTCGATCTGACCACCGTGAAGCGGCTGACGGACGCGATGGTGTCACTGAAGTCGCAGAAAGAGCGGGCTCACAAGCGCGCCGAGCTGATCGCGGCGCTGGGCACCACGCGCCGCGAGGATGCGTTCGTGCACCTGTGCTCGGCGCGGTTCTTCCAACCCCATGGCTCCGGGACCTGGAGCTTCCGATTCGCGTGGCTGGCCAACCTGATGGCCAAGGAGCTCGTCATGGAAGCGCTTCAAGCAAGCCCTCCGGACCAGTGGGGGCACTGGATCGTCGGCCCGGGGCGCTGGGAGGTGATCGACGGGATGCTGGACGAGCTCAAGGAGCGCGAGCTGCTGGAGCTGGTGGGCCGCACCGTGACGGGGTTCAAGCTGTCGTCGCTGGGCGCGGTGGGCGCGGCCGAGGCGCTGTTCGCCGCCGTGGGCCGCCGGCTGCGCACCGAGGGCACCCGGCTGGACGCGGCGAGCATCATGCCGCTGTGGCTGCTGCAGCGCATGACGCTGGTGACGAAGATCGACGGCGGGGCGCATGTGCCGCTCACGCGGCCCAGCAGCGCGGCGTGGAAGACTCCGCCGCAGTGGCTGGAGGACTGCTGGACGTGGAGCCTGCGGGTGGACGCGGCGCCCATGCTGGGGCCGGAGCTCGAGTGGCTCTACCCGGGCTGGAGCCGGCCGTCGCTGGCGCGGCTGCCGGGGTGGATGAATACGGTGACGCCGACGCCGGAGCTGTTCGCGCTGGCTCCAGAGGTGGTGGCGCGGTGCCAGGGTGAGTCGGTGCCGCTGTACCTGCCGTCGTTCCTGTTGCCGGCGTGCTGGCTGGCGGCCGAGGAGCGCGGCTGGGCGCTGGATGTGGAGCACCTGAAGGCGCTGTCGCGAGAGCCGCAGGCGCTGGCGCACCTGTTGGAGGCGTTGAGCAAGCGTTCTCCTGATGCGCGGCGGAAGATGGCCGCGCGGTTCTGGAACCTGTGCCTGACGCCTCGGCCGGACCTGTACACGCAGGAGAAGCCGGACTCGCCGCTGCGGCGGTTCATCGACGAGCACCTGTCGGCGGAGGACCTGCGCGCGACGCTGACGGACGAGCGATTGCCGGAGCTGGCGGCGAACCTCCAGGGCGTGCCGCCGCGGCTGCGGCACGTGGTGCTCAAGGAGACGCTGACGCGGCGTCCGGACATCCGGGCCAGCACGCTGTTCAAGGAGCGGGACGAGCTGAGCGCGGAGTGCCTGGAATTGCTGCTGCCGCACCACAAGTCGGCGCGGATCGTCATTCAGTCGCTGTGGAAGCGCTTCCCGCAGCGGGCGATGGAGCTGACGCAGGAGTCGGTGTTCCGCGGGGACGAGCGGATGCAGCACTGGATCGAATCGGCGCCGCCGGAGACGCACCCTCAGCTGCTCGAGTTGCTGGAGGTGTCGCCGTCGGCGCTGCAGCCCTGGGCGCAGATGTGGCTGGCGCGCTGGCTGCCGAACGCGGGGCCGCTGGCCGATCGCATCCACGCCCTGTGGATGCGCAGCACCCAGTCGGGGTTGAGCGAAGCGCGGATGTAAGCTCCGCCACGAGATGACGCACACGATGAAGTTCGGGTGGGTGTTGCTGAGCACGCTCTTGATGAGCTGCGCCTCGGCAACGTCCACCGTCTGAGAAGACCTCGAAGAAGAGGAGCGGACGCGTGAAGTTCTTCCAGGTGAGGCGTGACGAGACCTCACGGCATACGGGCGATATCAACGCGGCCCACAAGTGGGGACTGCCGGGGATCCATTGCCCCACGTGTGACACCACCTGGTCGAGCACCGGGACTTCTATCCTTCTGTCGATCTCTCCTCTCTGCCGGAGCAGTCGAAGCTCACGAAGCCTCGCCTGGAGACGGACTTCTCCGAGTTCCAGCGGCTGTGCGAACTGGTGCGTCCGCTTCTCCCCGCAGGTACGCATTTGTACCCGGGAATGATGTTTGGACCCTTGGTGGGGACTGCATCCGGTTCTTTCGGCTCGCTCTTCTTCCAGAACCCCTGGACGCTCCTGGCGCTGCGCGACACTGTGGAGCAGCTTCGAGCTGCCGGAATCCAGGGACTGAAGGCTTGCCACCACGAGCTCCGTTTCCGGCAAAAGAACCCTCCTGCTCTGCTGGAGTTCCAGATCGAGCCACACGGCCGGTTGCACGCGGACTGCATTCCTCAAGAGAAAAGGATTCCGTGCGCTACCTGTGGCCGCTACGGATTCAGCAAGCCTGCGGAGCCGCTCCTAGAGGCATCGTCACTTCCCAAGCACCAGTCTCTTTTCCGGCTGGCCAACTTTCCGACCTTAATCATTTGCGACGAAAGCTTCGCAGATGCCGTAAGGGGCATCGGACTCGATGGGGCTGTGTTCCACGAACTGCCACTGCGGTAGACACGCCGGCCCAGAAGTTCGCCAAGCTCAGCGACTGACCCGCCTGCGCCGCCACGCCGTGTACGAGGCCACCAGCGCTCCGGCCAGTGCCCCCGCCAGTGCTCCCGCGGCCCGCCGTGACAAGCCCCCGTGCTGCGGCGGCTCCATCCGGAACGTCTCCAGCGAGGCCCTCACCCGGGGCGCCAGCGCCTCCCACTGCGCCGCTGGCGCGCTCACCGTCACCACCGCGTGCCGCCCCTCCGACGCCAGCCCTGTCACCAGCACCGTCCTCACCTGCCCCGCCTCCCGCAGCGTCCCCAGCACCTCCACCCTCGGTACCGTCCCCCCGAGCCGCTCCACCCGCTCGGGCACCAGCTTCATCCCCAGCTCTTTCTCGAAGTGCCGCACCACCGCCGCTCCGAAGTCGTCCCGCTCCGACGGACTGGCCGAGAACGTCCGCTCCACCACCGCCACCAGCATCACCGCCGCCTCCGGGCCCTCCCCGTCCGACAGCGCCGCGGACAGCTCCCGCTGCGCCTCGGACTCCAGCGCCACCGCGCCCGCACGTGTCCCCGCGTATGGCTCCTGCCGCACCATCCGGAAACCCGCGGGGGGGCGGAAGCTGTAGCCATCCTGGCGCAGCTCCGAGCCGAGCGCGCCCTGCACCAGCACCAGCCCGGCCATCAACGAGGTAAGCACCATGCCTGCCCTGAGGATACCCGTGCGCCCCGTGGGTCCCGCACGCTAATGTGCGCCCGCGATGACCCCTGAAGCCCGGGCCGAGATGCAGGCGCGCGCCGAACGTGCCCTGCGGCGCGGAGAGCTGGCCGAGGCCGTGGGCCTCTACGAAGCTCTCGTCCGCGAGCACCCCGAGGATGAAGCGCTCGCCCAGAAGCTCGCTCTTCTGCGTGAGTCCCTCCAGCCCATGGAGCTTCACAGCCCCAAGGCCGCCGCCCCTCGCCAGGAGCCCGTCCCGCTCGGCCCCTCCTCTCCCGTTCAGGAGGGAGAGCGTCTGTTCGCCATCGGTGACTATGCCGGCGCCGCCGCCGCCTACCGCCGCGCCCTCCAGGAGCGCCCCAACAACGAGCTGCTCAAGGAGCGCCTCGTGGAGCTCTACCGCCTGGCCCAGGCCGCCCCCGTCCACTCCCCCACCGACCGCGAGCTGCCCAAGGAGCCCGAGCCCCTGCTCCAGGCCCTCCTGGACAGGGTGGCGTCCCGCCGCCGCCTCAAGCGCGACTGAGCCCCTCCTTATAAAGTGTGAAAGCCCAGGTGCCCTGGGCGACGCAGCGCGCGATTCGTGCGTTGCGCACCTGGGGGGTGGGTCCTACAATCCCGCCCCGACGCCGCTGTCATAGATACCCATCTCTGCCCTGACAGCCGCGTCCGACTTTATGCCCCGTTCCATGCGACTTGGAGTTCTCACCGGCGGCGGTGACTGCCCCGGCCTCAACGCGCTCATCCGCGGCCTGGTCAAGCGGGGCGTGCACGAGTTCGGCCACGAGTTCGTGGGCATCGAGAATGGCTACATGGGTCTGGTCGAGCCGGACCTGGTCCGCCCCCTCACCATCGAGGACACCCGCGGCATCCTGCCCAAGGGCGGCACCATCCTGGGCACCTCGAACAAGGCCAACCCCTTCCAGTACCCCGTCGAGCAGAACGGCAAGTGGGCGGACAAGGATCTGTCCGACGTCGTCCTGCGCCGCGCCGAGGAGCTGAAGCTCGACGGCCTGATCGCCATTGGCGGAGACGGCACGCTGACCATCGGCCACCAGCTGTCGCAGAAGGGGCTCAAGGTCGTCGGGTGCCCGAAGACGATCGACAATGACTTGTCCGGCACGGATCAGACGTTCGGCTTCGACACCGCGCGCGGCATCTGCACCGAGGCCATCGACCGGCTGCACTCCACCGCCGAGTCCCATGATCGGGTGATGGTGGTGGAGATCATGGGCCGCCACGCGGGCTTCCTCACGCTGGACAGCGGCATCGCCGGCGGCGCGGACGTGATCCTCATCCCGGAGATCCCCTACTCACCCGAGTCCATCGTCGCGAAGATCCAGCGGCGGGCCACGCGCAAGCGCAGCTTCTCGATCATCGCCATCGCGGAAGGGGCCTACCCCCAGGGCGGCACGCTGGCGGTGGCGGAGAAGGCCGAGGACATCCGCGGCCGGGGCGTGGTGCGGCTGGGCGGCGCGGGCAAGGTGTGCGCGGACCTGCTGGCCAATCACATCGAGGCGGAGATCCGCGTCACGGTGCTGGGCCACCTGCAGCGTGGCGGCACGCCCTCGGCGGCGGACCGGGTGCTGGCCACCATGTACGGCTGCAAGGTGTTGGACCTGGTGCGCGACGGGCAGTGGGATCACATGGTGGCGCTGCGCAACGGGAAGATCGTCACCGCCTCCCTGAGTGAGTCGCGCAAGGAGCGGCGCGTGGACCCCAACGGCGAGACGGTGCGCTTCGCCAAGAGCATGGGGATCAGCTTCGGAGACTAGCCGCCGGGCTCTACCTGGAGACGCATGACGCTTGTAGGCCGACAGATCGGTCGCTACCGCATCCTCGAGCAGCTGGGCTCGGGGGGTATGAGCGTCGTGTACAAGGGGTTCGACACCGCGCTGGATCGCGAGGTGGCGGTCAAGGTGCTGCACCCGCACCTGGCGGGCCGTGACGAGTCCCGGCGGCGCCTGGCCCGCGAGGCCAAGGCCGTGGCCCGGCTGCACCACCCCAACATCCTCGAGGTGTTCGACTTCTCCGCGGCGGATGCCCAGAACGCTTACATCGTCACCGAGTACATCCGCGGCCGCACGCTGCGGCAGTACCTGGACGAGGGCGGCATGGAGCCGCCCGAGCTGGCGGCGATGATCATCCACGAGCTGGCGGCGGCACTGGCTCACGCGCACGAGGCGGGCGTCATCCACCGGGACCTGAAGCCCGAGAACGTCATGGTCCGCGAGGACGGCGTGCTCAAGCTGATGGACTTCGGCATCGCCAAGCTGCTGGAGACCGAGGAGCGGATGACGATCACCGGCGCGCTGGTGGGCTCGCCGGCCCACATGGCTCCGGAGATCATCGAGGGCCTGGAGGCGGGGCCCGAGGCGGACGTCTTCTCGCTGGGCATCATGCTGTATGCCTTCGTGACGGGCCGGCTGCCCTTCACCGCCTCCAACACCACGGCCACGCTCAAGCGCATCCTCGACGGCTCGTACGAGGATCCGCGCCGGCGCGTGGGCTCGCTCTCGGACGAGCTGACGGAGATCATCTCCACGTGCCTGCAGCGCGACCGGCACAACCGCTACCCGCAGGCGGGCAAGCTGCGCGATGCGCTGGCCGACTACCTCACCGGGCTGGGCTTCCCCCGGGTGAACGAGGAGCTGGCCTCCTTCTTCGCCGACCCGGACTCGTACCGGAAGGCGGCGCGCCAGCGCATCGTCGCCGCGCTGCTGGAGCGCAGCGAGCGCTACCTGGCCGAGAAGCGCACCCCACGCGTGCTGGCCTGCCTCAACCAGGTGCTCGCCCTGGACGGGCAGAACGCCCGCGCCCTGGCGATGCTCGATGGGCTCAACCGCGCCAAGCGCCGCCGGCTGTGGATCCAGCGCGGCATCCAGGCCGGTGTCCTCCTCGCCGTGCTCGCCGTGCTCAGCGTGGGCGGCTATTTCCTCGCGCGGTCCCGCCCCCAGCCTTCCGGGCCCACCGGGCCGGCCCCTTCTCCCTCCGGGACCCAGGCGCCCGAGCCGGTTCGAGCGATCGAGCCCGCCCCGAAGCCTCCCGCTCCGCTGCCCGAGCCCCCGGAGGCCACGCGCCCCGGCCCCGGCGACACGGCCCGCAAGCCCCCGGTGAAGCCCGAGCCCACGCGCCTGGCCAAGGCCCGCGTCTCCATCCTCGTGCGGCCCTACGGCTCCATCCAGGTGGACGAAGCGCCGCCCAGCCCTCAGCCGCTGGCGCAGCATGATCTGGAGCTGTCGCCGGGCCGCCACACCGTCACCGTGCGGTGCGAGTGGTGCGAGGACGTGACGGAGAGCATCGACGTCGTGGCGGGCACGGAGAACGTCTTCCGGCTGCGCGCGCAGCTCAAGCCGTCGCGGCTGTCCTTCGACTACCAGCCCGCCGAGGCCCAGGTGCGCATCGGCGACGCGCTGCGCACCGTGCGCGAGAGCCAGGAGCGCCCGTTCGACATCCGCTCGTCCCGGGGCCCGGCCAGCTTCCAACACCGGGTGGAATATGAAGTCACCTACCCAGGCTACCGCACCGAGAAGCGCGTGGTGATGGTGGAGCCGGGCAAACCCATCACCCTGCGCGGGAGCCTCGTCGCCGAATGAGCCGGGGCCTGCCGCTGCTGCTGTGCCTGCTGCTGGCCCTGCTGGCTCCGGTGAGCGTGTACGCGCAGGACTCGGACTCGGAGTTGGCCTCCATTCGCGCCAGCTTCGAGTACGGCAAGTACGCCGAGGTGCTCGAGCGCGCCAACGCCCGCATCGATCGCGGCAGCCTGAGCGAGGAGCAGCTGGCCGATCTGCACGAGCTGGCGGGCCGCGCCGCCTTCAACCTGCAGCGCATGAAGGACGCCGAGCGCCACTTCGCCGCGCTCTTGCGGCTGGATCCGGACCGGAGCCTGGACCCGTTCGTCGTGCCGCCGCCCACGGTGGCCTACTTCGAGAAGCTCAAGCAGCAGCTGGACACCGAGCTGGACTTCCTGCGCCAGGAGCGGCGGCTGCGCCAGGAGCGCGCCCGGGCGGAGACCGAGCGGCGTGAGCGCGAGCGCCTGGCCGCCGAGGAGCAGCGCCGCCGCGCCGAGGCCCTGGCCCGCCAGGTGACGGTGCGCACGGTGGAGAAGCGCAACTTCCTGGTCAACTTCGTGCCCTTCGGCGCCGGCCAGTTCCAGCAGGGCCGCACCAGCCTGGGCGTCGTCTTCGCCGCCAGCGAGGGCGCCCTGGCCGTCACCAGCATCATCGCCTTCTTCGCCTACGAGGGCCTCTACGAGACGGGCAGCATCGAGCTGGACGACGTGCTCACCGAGAACGGCAAGGCGGTGGTCACCGTGCGCTACATCCCCACCAACCGCCTGCGGCAGGCGGACACCTGGCGGCTGCTGAAGATCGCCTCGGCCGCCAGCTTCTACACCGTCTATGCCCTGGGCGTGGCCGACTCGGTGTACCACCACAATGATCAGGTGGTGCAGAGCACCATCGAGGAGCGCCCCGCCGACACGGCCCCCTCGCGCTCCGGGGAGACGGGCCCCGCGGCCCAGCTCCACCTGTTCCCTACCTCTGGCGGGCTCGGCGCCGGCCTCACCCTGACCTTCTAGAACGCTCACTATGGCCAACCTCAGCGTCCGCACTCCTGACGGAAAGGTCCGCACGGTCCCGCTGCTCAAGCGCATCACCAGCGTGGGACGTGGGCCGGACAATGACGTGCAGCTGGACGATCCCGCCGTGCCGGAGACCGCCCTGCACGTGCTGTTCGACGGCAGCCGCTACCAGGTGGGCAGCCTGGGAGCCACCTTCCAGATCAACGGCAAGAAGCGCGACTCCCACGTGCTGGCCTCGCAAGACGTCATCCGCGTGGGCGGCACCGAGCTGACCTTCTCGCGCGAGGACGCCCCGGCGCCCCGCGCCACGCCCCAGCCCTCGCCGCAGGCTCAGCCCCCACCTGGCGGCGAGACGCTCTCGGACTCGCACACCGCCGAGCTGCCGGGCGTGCCGGGCCGCGAGCTGGCGATGCTGCGCAGGCTCACCACCTTCAGCGAGCGGCTGCTGGGCAGCTATGACCTGGACCGCATCCTCGAGAGCCTGATGGACGAGGTCATCGAGGTGACGCGCGCGGACAAGGGCTTCCTCATCCTGATGGAGAGCAACGAGCCGCGGGTGAAGGTGGCCCGCAACCTCTCGCGCGAGAACATCGAGGACGCGGTGGAGAAGCTGTCCGACTCCATCATCGCCAAGGTGGTGAAGGACCAGAAGCCGCTCATCATCGCCGACGCCATCGACACCCCCGAGTTCAAGGCCAGCGAGTCGGTGGTGAACCTCAAGGTGCACTCCGTCATGTGCGTGCCGCTGATGCACAAGGGGGACCTGTTCGGCGTCATCTACGTGGGCAATGACCGGCTGGTGAACCGCTTCGAGCCCAAGAGCCTGGACATGCTCACGGTGTTCGCGGCGCAGGCCTCGCTCATCCTGCAGAACGCCATGCTGGTGAATGATCTCAAGCTGGACAACACCGAGCTGCGCAAGAAGCTCGAGGACCAGCGCTATGGCGACATCGTCGGCTCGTGCCAGGGCATGCGCGACGTGTACAAGCGCATCGACAAGATCGCGCTCACGGACATCTCGGTGCTGATTACGGGCGAGACGGGCACCGGCAAGGAGCTGATCGCCCGGGAGATCCACCGCCACTCACCGCGCGCCAAGGGCCCCTTCGTCACCATCAACTGCGGCGCCATTCCAGAGAACCTGCTGGAGAGCGAGCTGTTCGGCCATGTGAAGGGCGCCTTCACCGGCGCGGTGGCCACCCGGCCCGGCAAGTTCCAGTCGGCCATCAGCGGCACGCTCTTCCTGGACGAGATCGGCGAGATGCCGCTGCAACTTCAAGTGAAGCTGCTGCGCGCCCTCCAGGAGAAGGTCGTCTACAAGGTCGGCGAGAACCGCGGCGAGGCGGTGGACATCCGCGTGGTGGCCGCCACCAACAAGATCCTCGAGGAGGAGGTGAAGCGCAGCACCTTCCGCGAGGATCTGTACTACCGGCTCAACGTCGTCACCCTGAAGCTGCCTCCGCTGCGCGAGCGCGGCGAGGACGTCATCGTCCTGGGCAGGTTCTTCCTCCAGAAGTACTCCAAGGAGTTCGGCTCCAAGGTGAAGGGCTTCACCCCCGCGGCCACCGTGGCCATGAAGAAGTACGCCTGGCCGGGCAACATCCGCGAGCTGGAGAACCGCCTGAAGAAGGCCGTGGTGCTCGCCGACAAGCCGCTGCTCGGGCCGGATGACCTGGACCTCAAGCCGGAGAACCTGGAGCCCATCATGCCCCTGCTCCAGGCCAAGGAGGAGTTCCAGAAGCGCTACATCAACGAGGTGCTCGCCCGCAACAACGGCAACCGCACCAAGACGGCCAAGGATCTGGGTGTCGACCCGCGCACCATCTTCCGCCACCTGGAGAAGCTCGAGGCCGAGAAGACAGGCAAGCCCTTGCCTCCCGAGGAAGACGAGCTCATGTAGCCAGCCGCCGTGACGCGGGTGTCACGGTTTGTCCCCTCCTCTCGCGCCGCTGTTTCGCCAACCCCCTGACGTGTTTATGGAATCCACTCGCTGCTCGTTGGCCAAGGGATTGCTAGCACTACCCCGCTGGTGGCTGAGGCTGGCGTGGGTGGCGTGGGCGGCGAGCGGGTGCCTCATTCCCCAGGAAGACACGCTGCTGGTGGAGCTGCCTCAGCGCCGCAACCGTCCCCCTCGCATCTTGGAGAACCTGGTGAACCCCCCCCAGCGAATCACTCAGGACTTCGGCGCGGCCGGCCGCTGCGAGCTGGAGTTCTCCGTCGCGGTGGAGGATCCCGACGTGGACGATCTCATCACCGTGAGCTGGTACCTGGACTACAACGCCGACAGCCCCACCGGGTACTACCGGCAGGTGGCGCTGCTGAACAACGGCCAGCCCCAGCGCGGAGACCGGGCCACGCTGCGCATCAACCTGAGCGCGGCCAACAGCCCCCTGAGAGAGCCCGGAGTGCACCTGGTGGAGGCGCTGGTGAGCGACGCCCGCCTGGTGGGCCGCGAGCCGGAGCAGCGCCGCGTGCCGCTGCCCGACGGCGGCGTCATCATCAACCCGGGCTACTCGGTGACGTACGCGTGGTTCGTCAACACCGTGCGCGGAGATTGCCAGTGAGCTTCATGACGCGAGCGGCCCTGTTGACGCTGATCCTCCTCGGCGCCGGGTGCGCCTACCTGCCAGACGGGGACCCCGCCCAGAGCCGCCTGGTGTGCCGCAGTGACGCCGAGTGCGCCGAGGGCCAGGTGTGCTTCGCCGACGGCTGCGGCGATCCGGGCCAGAACATCGTCGTGGAGGTGACGCCCAACCCCAAGGCGGGCCTGCACGCGCAGGACTTCGTGGTGGAGAACCTGCGGCCTCAGCAGAACCTGGAGCTGTTCGGGGCCGCCACGCTGCAGGGCGAGGTGCGCCGCGAGGCGCTGGTGTCCACGCCCGGCGCCGAGACGGTGGCCTACTCGAGCCCCGTCTCCCTGCGCGTCTCCGGCGAGAGCCTGCTCATTCCCGGAGTCACCCGCCGCTACGAGGCCACGCTGGTGCCGGACAACGGGAGCTACCAGCTGGCGGTGGGCTCTGGCAGCTTCACCGTCACCCTGCTCACCGCGGACCCCCAGGTGCCTCCGGTGGTGGACAGCCGCCGGGTGGAGCCTGGCGGCACGGTGCCGCTCGACTTCGTGCTGCCCGCGGCCACCTCGCTCGTCCGGCTGGCCGGAAAGGTGGTGCGCCAGGGCACCGTGCTGGTGGACGCGGACCTCGAGGTGCAGGCGGTGGATGAGTCGCTGCGTCCCCTGTCCCAGCGCGTGCCGGTGACGCGCGGCACGGGAGAGTTCGTGCTGGCCCTGTCGCCCTCGGCCACCGCGCGCACGCACGTGCTGGTGCAGGTGACGGCCCCGCGCACCGGCGAGCTGGTGCCCCAGAAGACCTTCACCGTGGACCCGCGCCCGGGCGTCACCGCGCCGCTGGAGCTGGGCGACTACGGCGAGCCCGTGGCCGTGCTGGGCCGCCTGGTGGACCGCGACGGCAAGCCGGTGGCGGGCGCCTCCGTGTACGTTCAGGGCAAGGTGGGCGGCGGCGGGCAGTTCCGCAGCCGCTCCGTGCTCACCAGCGCCGAGGGCCGCTTCGAGCTGAGCGCCCTGCCCAGCCACCCGGACACGCCGCTGACGCTCTACGCCGTGCCCCCGCCCACCTCCGCCTCCGGGATTACGCTGCAGTCCACGGCCATTGCGCGCGGAGGCACCACGCTCAAGGACATCATCTGCGAGAACAAGGTCGTGCTCGAGGGCTCGCTCTTGCGGCCCGAGGGCCTGCCCGCCGCGGGGGCGCGCGTGCTGGCCGAGCCCGTGGGCGCGGTGCCCGGCTGGCCCCGGCCCGCCGTGGACGTCGAGGCCGAGAGCGCCACGGACGAGGACGGCGTGTACCGCATCCGGCTGGATCCGGGCGAGTACCGCTTCGACTTCGTCCCCGGTGAGAACCTGCCCCGCGTCAGCCGCTTCGTCACGGTGCTGCCCACGAGCATGACGCAGCTGGCCCCCTTCACGCTGTCCAAGGGGCGCCGCATCACCGGCCTGGTGACGATGAGCGACCGGGAGCTGCAGGGCCTCACTCCCGGCGTGCCCTACGCCTCGGTGCGCTTCTTCCGCGTGGTGAACGTGGAGGGCCAGCCCACCGCCGTGCTGCTGACCCAGGCGGTGGCGGACAGCTCCGGCAGCTACGCGGCGACCCTGCCCACGCGCTGAGCTGGCCGTGACTCAGGCCAGCTTCTTGTAGCGGATGATCTCCGGCGGCGCGGCGAGCAGCTCGGGCAGCTGCGCGAAGAGCGTCTGCAGGTGCGGCAGCCCCAGGTGCGTGTTGAGGTCCGCCTCGGTCTGCCACTGCTCCACCAGCGTCATCACCGCCGGGTTCTGGCGATCCTGCAGCATCTCGTAGCTGATGCAGCCCTGCTCCTTCTTCGTCGGCTCCACCAGCCCCTGCAGAATTCCCTTCAGGGTCTCTTCCTTGCCGGCCCGGGCCTGCAGCTTCGCAATCACATACATGGTATCGCGCATCAACGCCTCCTGTGAAAGGGCGGGCACCTTAGCAGGCCGCTGTGCCCGCGCGGCTCTCATTCAGCGGGGCGGCTTCAGCGCTGCGTGCGCCGGATCAGCTCGTTGAGCGGCTCTGTCGGATTGAGCAGGTTCCGGGCGCTCTCCGCGCCCAGGACCGGCAGCTTCGGGTCAGCGATGAGCCCGGCCTGCTTGAGGATCGTCGCGTTGTCCCAGTACGCGTTCTCGGCCTTGATCTTGTCTCCCTCGAAGGAGACGACCACTGCCATCGCGAACTCGATGCGCTTGCCCGTGGGGGCAATGCCGGGCAGCACCCAGTCCATCTGCACGGTATGGGTGAAGCGCAGCACCAGCTCATCCACCACGCGCTCCTGGCCAACGGTCCGCGACACTGGCACCACCTCCAGGTCCGGCGGCAGCTGGTTGAGGAAGTGCTTGTCGTAGAAGTTGTACAGCTCCGCTGCCCCGCGCCCGCCGATCATCGTCGGGATGATGGTGACGGAGGGGTTGCTGGTCATCGTCGCCATCGCTTCGTCTGGGCTCTTGTGAGCGAACTCTGACTCCAGGTGCTTGTCCCAGAGACCGCTCATTTCCTTCTGCGCAGACGCCAACGACTCAGACATGGTGGATCCTTTCTCGAGATGAACTGCCGTGAGAGCCTGAGCTGCGGCACGAGTGACCCGCCTGGCTCTGCTCTCAGGTTAACAGTCGATGCTCGGAAACACCGGGACCCCTTGGGTCACTTCCTTTTCAGGTATCGGCCTCGGACGCACGCTTACCGTGGAGCCCGGACGCTCTCACACAGCCACGCACGGTGTCCGAAGATCAGGGTGGATCAGCGCTCAGGGCAGGCGGCCCGCGGCGGGGTTGTTGCGCGCGGTGCTGAAGGCCTCTTGCAGCGTGTCCACCGCGCCGCCCACCTCGCCGGCGTACTGCACGGCGTGAATGGCATACAGGTCCTGCACCTGCTCCAGGCGCTGGAACACCGCGCGCAGCTCCGCCCGCTCACGCGAGCCCAGCGCGCAGCGGCTCTCCTGCACCCGCAGCCGCGTCAGCCAGGCGGTGCGGAAGCGCATCCACTGCTGATCCATGTCCGTCGCGGGAGAGGTGCGCACCAGCGTCTCGCGCTCGCGCTCCAGCTCCGCCCACAGCCCCTGCGCCGCGTCCAGGCACTCGCGGAAGGTGAGCGCCGGCTCGGCGGCGGGCAGCCGCTCGGGCGTCATGGAGGCCACCGAGCGGCCTACGCTGACGATGATCCAGAGGGAGAGCACCGTGGACACGGCGACGTGGATCCCGTACGCGGCGGCGCGGAAGGGACGAAAGCGGGTGTCTTTCTGGGGGTCGGTGTCGGCCACGGCACCAGGGTCTTACGACCGAGGCAGGCGCATGGCAACGGCTGACTGATGCGGTGAGTAGGGTAAAGCGTGCTGCCGTTGCCCACTCCACTGAGGGGCACCCCGGGCAGGACGCGGGAAACCCGACATCCTGCCCCAGGGGTTTCCCCCCTCTGCGCTCGGCAGAGGGGGTTTACGACGAGGGGTTAGCGGGGCGCGGGCTGCGCGGTGACCGCGGGGGCCGCGGGAGCCGGAGCCGGAGCCGCGGGCTGAGCGGCGGGCACGGCCGGAGCCGCCACCGCGGCCGCGGGAGCCGCCGTGGTGTCCACCAAGCCCATCTGGCGCTTGACCGAGTTGAGGCGGGCCTTCATCGCGCCCACGTACTGGCTGGCCGGGTAGTTGGCCAGCGCGTCGCGCACCGTGGCCAGCGCCTTCTCCGGCTGGTTGGACTCCTGGTAGGACTGGGACAGCAGCACCATGGCGTAGTCGCGCGTCTTGGACTTCTTGTCGCCTTCCACGAAGCGCACCAGCATGGGCACGGCCTTGTCGTGCTGGTTGGTGCTGTTGTACGCGGCGCCCAGGAAGAACGAGGCGTCCAGCGCGTCAGCCTCGGTGGGGTTCATCGCCATGAAGCGGGCCAAGTCCTCCACGGCGCCCTTCATGTCGTTGCGGCGGAAGGCGGCCTTGCCGCGCTCGAACGACGAGGCGCCGATCTCCTTGCGCAGCAGCTCCGCGCGATCGTTGAGCGCCGCGCGCTCCAGCGTCGTCAGGCGCGAGGTGTCCAGCTTCACCAGCGCGTCGATGCCCTTGAGGCGCTCGTCACCCGGCAGCGTCGTCATCAGCTTGTAGACCTCGGCGGCGGAGCGCTGCGAAGTCTGGTTGGCGGCCACCTCGGCGCGCTGCTTCTCCATCTGCGCGGTGACGTCGGCCACGGCCTTCTCCAGCCGCTCGCGCTCGGCGTCCGCGGTGGAGGTGCGCGCGTTGCTGATCATCAGCGCGCCGCCCACCGCCAGGATGGCGAACAGCGCGTAGGCCACGCCCGAGGAGATCCACTGGCGGCGCTGGAAGTCCTCGTGCCGCTTCCCGACAGCCTTCACCTCGGCGTGCAGGTTCTTCAGGAGGTTGTCCGTCTTGATGACGAGGTTACGCGCCTCGATCACCTCCTTGCGGATCTCCGACAGCTCCTTATCAACCTCGACTGATTTCTGCTCAGTTGCCATGGACATCTTCCTGGTGGGCCCGGAAAGCATTTCGGCCGGCTCGCGCATCGTAAAAGTTCCCCTGACGGATCAACGACTTTTCGGGACCGGAAACAGAGCCCAGATGCCGGGACATTTCCGCTCAGGGGTTTTGCAGCAGGCAGCGGGGCAAGCGCCCGCGCTCTAGAAGGGTCGAGACAGGGGGTTGGCGGAGACTTCCCGGGCGAAGGTGTACGTCACCCCCAGGGTGAGCCAACTGCCCCCGGCGTTGAATGAGCCCAGGCGCTGCTCGGGCGTGCCCACGGCGCCTCGCGCGAGCACGAAGCGGTACTCCAGGCACACGCCCCACCGGGGGGTCAGCCGCATCGTGGCGCCCGCCGTCAGCCCCCAGGCCTGCAGCAGCGTCTCGCGGGCCTTCTGCCCGTCAAAGGCCGCGGCGGCCACGAAGGGGCCGGTGAGGATGCCCACCGAGGGCACCGTGCCATACGGCCCCAGGTCCAGCCACGTCTGGGAGCGCAGGCCTATCAGCGCGCCATAGGAGGCGGTTGTCAGGCTCGGCTGGTTGGTGAGCTGGAGCTTCTGCGTGTGGGCGAAGAGATCGATGCCGATCTCCGCCGCGTCCTTGAGGGAGTACGCGAAGGTGGCGGCGCCCACGATGCCGCCGCGTGTCACGGGCGCGCGCGCCAGGCCCGCGTTCTCTGGCCGGCTGTAGTACCGGTCCAGGAAGGTGTTGTTCTGGACCATGCGCCAGCCGCCCTGAAAGGAGATGCGGCTGCCACCCTCGAGCGAGGCCTCGGACGAGTCGTCCTGAGCCAGGGCCGCCGGGGCCACGAGGAGAAGTAACAGGGGGAGCAGTTCACTGCGGCGCATCAGGAGCTCTTCCAGCCAAGCGCGAGGCTCGCTTGCGGCCAGTGCTACAGGGGTGTGGCTCACCGTAGCAGTGGCCCCCTGGGCGTCAATTTTCCGGCCGGCTCAGCGCGCGCGGCGCTCCAGCTCCAACAGGGGCATCTCCAGCACCACCACGGTGCCGTGCTTGCACGTGGGGTGGAAGTCCGCCCCGTCCAGCTCTCCGAGCAGGGCGCGCAGTTGCGCGTCGGTGAGCTTGTCCGAGGAGGTGCGCGCCGCGTGGCAGGCCATCACCCGCAGGGCCTCGGCCAGGCCCACCGCGTCCAGCGCGGTGCCGGGCGGAGGCAGCGCCTGGGCCAGCGCCTCCAGCAGCGTACGGGGGTCGGCGCCCTCCAGGCCGGGGGGCACCGCCTTGAGCGCGAAGCTGGTGCCACCGAAGGGCTCGATGTCGAAGCCCAGCGCCGCCAGCGCCTCGCGGCCGCCCATGAGCGAGCGCGCCGCGGGCACGGCCAGCTCCACCGTGGTGCCGAAGAGCGAGGGCGCGGGCCCCCTGCCCTCCTCGAGCACGCGGTGGAAGTCCATCAGCCGCGCCCGCTCCAGCGCCGCGTGGGGGTCCAACACCACCAGGGTGCCGCCGGGGCCCTCACACACGTGGAAGCGGCCGCCGAGCATTCCCATGGGGCGCAGCGCTCCGAAGTAGCCCGGCGGCGGGGCCTCGTTGAGCTGCGGCAGCGCCTGCCCGAAGGAAGGAGCCCGGCCCATGGGCACCGGCGCGTGCGGCATGGACGAGGAGGAGGGTGCATCCGCGGCGGTGGGCAGCGGCAGCGGAGCGCCCCAGGCGGCCTCCTGCGCGCGGGTGAGGAAGCGCTCCACCGCCTGGGCATAGTGGGCCGCCTGGCGCTGCGGCTCGGACTCCTGGGGCCCGGGGCCCAGCCAGGGCGAGGCCCTCAGCGTGCGCACGATGGCGGCCAGCACCGCGTCGTACACGCCGCGCGAGTCGGAGAAGCGCACCTCGAGCTTCTGCGGGTGCACGTTCACGTCCACCGCGTTGGGCTCCACGTCGATGAAGAGCACCACCAGCGGCTGGCGCCCCGAGGGCAGGTACTCCTGGTAGCCGCGCTGGATGGCGCCAATGAGCCCGCGGTCTCGCACGTAGCGGTGGTTGACGAAGGTGTAGATGCCGCGCGCGGTGGGCAGCGTGTACTCGGGCGAGGCGATGTGCCCGGTGACGGTGATGCCCAGCCGGAACTCCTCCACGGGGAACAGGTGCGGGTGCACGTCCGTGCCCAGCGCCGCCGCGATGCGCTCGGTGGGATCATCCCCGCACGCCGGGCTGGTGAACAGCGGCAGGCCCCCGTGCTCCACCAGGAAGGACACGTCCGGGTGCGCCAGGGCAATCCGGATGACCGCCTCCTCCACGTGCTTGAGCTCGGTCTCCGCGCGCTTCATGAACTTCAGCCGCGCGGGCGTGTTGTAGAACAGGTCCTCCACCGTCATCACCGTGCCCACGCGCGGCGGAGCGTCCTCCACCACCGGCGGGCTGCCTCCCTCCACCGTCACCCGCGTGCCCACCTCTGCCCCCGGCTCGGCCGTGTGCAGCGTGAAGCGAGACACCGCCGCGATCGCCGGCAGCGCCTCGCCCCGGAACCCCTTGCTGTTGAGGCTCTGCAGATCATCCAGCTCGCGCAGCTTGCTGGTGGCGTGGCGCTCCAGGCACAACAGCGCGTCCTCGCGCCCCATGCCGTGCCCGTCATCCGAGATGATGATGCGCTGCAGGCCCCCACCCTCCAGCGCCACCTGCACCGTGCGAGCCCCCGCATCCAGCGAGTTCTCCACCAGCTCCTTCACCACGGAGGCGGGGCGCTCCACCACCTCGCCAGCGGCGATCTTGTTGATGAGGTCGTTGCTCAGTCGCGCGATGCGAGCCATGGCGGTTTTTCAGCCTCTCAGGGTAGTCCACACCACGCAACACCCAGGACGTTGGACTTACACCTGGCCCCCGCCCCGTGCTGAGTGGTGTACGACGCTTCGCGGCCTTTGGGTGCGGGAAAGGCTGACAATCCGCCGCTTCTTGGGCTAACACGACTCGCTCCGATGGATGCGACCCAAGCGGGTAAGAGGGGGCTGCGCGTTGCCGTCACGGGCGCCAGCGGAGACTTTGGCAGGTTGCTGCTGCCGCTGCTGGAGAGGGATCCGGCCGTGGAGAGCATTCTGGTGCTGGACGTGGCACGTCCCGAGGGCCCCAGGATCGACTTCCACCACGTGGACCTCACCCGCCACGACGCCGAGAGCGAGCTGACCGAGGCGCTCGCCGAGAAGCCCGTGGACGTCTTCTACCACCTGGCCTTCACCTTCAGCGCCGGCCGCAGCCGCTCGGTGGCGCACGAGCTGGAGGTGGCCGGCACCATCAACGTACTGGCGGCGGTGGGCCGCGCGCGGCTGCCCCGGCTGGTGGTGCCCTCGCTCACCGCCGTCTACGGCGCCAAGGGCCAGCACCCCGCCGTGTTGCCCGAGGAGACGCCGCTGTCGGGCTGCCCGCAGAGCCGCTTCGTCACCGACAAGGTCCACGTCGAGAGCCAGGTGCGCACCTTCCGCGAGCGCCACCCGGAGACGCGCGTCATCGTGCTGCGCTTCGCCCCCATCCTCGGCCCCACCGTGGACAACCCCGCCACGCGGCTGCTCAAGCGCGCGGTGGTGCCCACGCTGCTGGGCTTCGATCCGCTCTGGCAGGCGGTGCACGAGGAGGACGCCGCCCGGGCACTGCACCTGGCGCTCACCGCGGATGCCTCGGGAGAGTTCAACATCGTGGGCCAGGGCGTGCTGCCGCTGTCGGGGCTCATCTACCAGGCGGGCTCGCGGCCGCTGCCGCTGCCCGGGCCGCTGTTCCGCGCCGCGCTGCGCACCATGGGCGCGGTGGGCACCGTGGCGTTGCCGATCGCGCTGCTCGATTACATCCATTACAGCTGGGTCGCGGACGGCGAGCAGGCCGAGTCCGCGCTCGGTTTCATTCCCATCCATCACGCCCGCGATGCCGCCGCGGCGCTGAGGAGGAGCTGAGTCATGGCCACCAAGGGTGTGCTCGGGAACGATCCGTTCCAGCGGGGCGCCGCGCAGCGCTCCAGCGAGCCCCAGTCCCCCACCGAAGCCCCACAGCCCGCGCGGGCCGCGAAGAAGAAGGCCAAGGGCTCACCCGCCAAGGCGGTGGAGAAGAAGGCCGCGCCCCAGGCCGACAAGAAGCCTGGCAAGAAGGCCGAGAAGAAGGCCGCGCAGGCCAAGGAGCGCAAGCAGGGCAAGGCCCGGGGGCCCACCGCCAGGGGGCCTACCAAAGAGGAGGCGCACCGGCTGCGTGAGCCCGCCGCTCCCGTGACGCCGCGCCGCCGGCCCCCTGCCCGCGTGCCCACCATCCCGCCCGAGCGGCCCGAGGACGCCCGGCCCCGCACGCAGAAGGAGCGGGAGGTGGAGCAGGTGCTGGCCACCGCCGTCGCCGAGGAGGCCGCCGAGGCCGCCGCCGAGGCCGCCGCCGAGATCGCCGTGGAGACGATGATGGCGCTCCAGGCCAAGCAGTCGGGTGCGGACACTGACCTGGATGCGTGGAACCGGGAGCTGGCCACCGCCGTCGTCGCCGAGGCCGCCGAGGCCGCCGTGGAGGCCATCATGGAGGCGGCCCTCGAGGGGGTGACGCCTCCTCCGGAGCAGGCCGCGCACGAGCAGGACGAGGACGAGCGCACGGTGATGGCCTCCGCCTACGACGAAGGCGCCGAGGCCATGTCGAGCACCGAGGCGACGGTCATCGATCAGGCGTACATCGAGCCCGACGAGGATCCGGACGGCGTGGACACCGCGGGCGCCCGGGCCGAGGCCGAGGTGGAGCTGCCGGACGGTAGCGAGGACGAGTACCTGCCCCGCCGCGAGGTGCCGCTCACGCTGGTACCTCCTCCCACGGACACCCCGCCCGCCGCAGAGCCGTTCTTCCACGAGCAGGGGCGGGCTTCGGAGCCCATGCCGGAGCAGGCAGCGCCCCGCTCGGTGAGCATGTTCTCGCTGGCCAAGGAGATCGCCCTGCAGGCGCTGACGAGCGCGTCGGTGGGCAAGGCGATGGGCGCGGCGCACGGGCTGCTGGGCGCGGTGCGCACGGGGCTGGGGACGCGCGGCAGCACGTCGCTGGACGAGTACGGGCGGGACCCGGAGCTGGTCAGCGAGCTGCAGCCGATGATGGACTTCCTGTACGAGCGCTACTGGCGGGTGTCGGTGCAGGGCGTGGAGCTGGTGCCCACGGGCGGCGCCATCCTGGTGGCGAACCACTCGGGAGCGCTGCCCTTCGACGGGCTGGTGGCCTCGATGGTGCTCATGCGCGAGCGCCCGGATCTGCGCGAGCCGCGCTGGCTGGTGGAGGATCAGGTCTTCCACGCGCCAGTGCTGGGCACGCTCTTCAACCGCCTGGGAGCGGTGCGCGCCTGCCCGGAGAACGCGGTGCGGCTGCTGGACGAGCAGCGCCCGGTGCTGGTGTTCCCCGAGGGCTACCAGGGGCTGAGCAAGCCGTTCGCGCAGCGCTATCAGCTCAAGCGCTTCGGGCGCGGCGGCTTCGTGAAGCTGGCGCTGCGCACCGGGGCGCCCATCATCCCGGTGGCGGTGGTGGGCGCGGAGGAGACCAGTCCGCTGCTGGGGCGCATCCCCGCGGGCTTCCTGGGCGTGCCCTACGTGCCGCTGACGGGCCCGGTGCCGCTGCCGGCCAAGTGGTTCGTGCGCTTCGGAGAGCCCATCTCCACCCGGGATCTGGGCCCCGAGGACGCGGACGATCTGACCGAGGTGCAGCGGGTGACGGAGCGCACGCGCGAGTCCATCCAGGGGATGCTCCAGTCCCTGCTGCGCGAGCGCCGCTCCGTCTTCGCGGGCTGAGCACGCGGTACGCGGTCAGAGCCGCAGCGCCATCACCTCATCGCGCTGCGGATCGGCACCGAGGGCCTAACGCGGATCCTCAGCCGCAGACACGGTTGCGGCCGGTGTGCTTCGCCTCGTAGAGCATCTCGTCCGCCGCGCTCACCAGGTCCGCGGCGGAGCGGTGCTCCGAGCTCAGCACCGCCACGCCCAGCGACACCGTCACCGGGATCTGCTGCTTGTCGAAGGTGAAGCGCTGCTGCTCCACCACCTGCCGGACCTTCTCGGCCAGCAGCCGCGCGCTCTTCAGATCGATCTCCGGCAGGATGATGCCGAACTCCTCGCCGCCATAGCGCGCGAACACGTCCTCGCGGCGGAGCTTCACCCGCACCGTGGACGCCAGCTGCTTGAGCACCGCGTCTCCCGCCAGGTGCCCCTGCGTGTCGTTGATGCTCTTGAACTTGTCGATGTCCAGCATCACCAGCGACAGCACCCGCTCGTAGCGACGGCTGCGGGACACCTCGCGTTCCAGCTGCTCGTCGAAGTAGCGGCGGTTGTGCACCTGCGTCAGCCCGTCCATCGTCGTCAGCCGGTAGATCTCATCGTGGTACGACGCCTCGATGTTCCCGCCGGCGATGAACTTGAAGATCGTCCGGCCGATCTTCACCAGGTCCCCGTTGCGCAGCTCGCGCTCGCCCTCCACGAACTCGTCATTGACGAACGTCCCGTTGGTGGAGCCCAGGTCCCGGATGCGCACGCCCTTCTTCGTGTTGGTGATCGACGCGTGGTTACGGCTCACCGACTCCTGGTCCACGCAGATGTCCACCTTCGACGCGCGGCCGACTACCGTCTCGGACTTGGCCAGGTCGTACTTGCGCCCAAGGTCCAGCCCGTAGATCACCACGAGCGCCGCATCGAGATTCAGCGGCTGATCGGAGATCTTCGAGATGACCGTGATGACCGTCTCGTTCTGAGCCATAACCGGAAAAGAATAACACTCCGTGAAACCTGAAAGCCACCCCAGGATCGGCTGCTACAGGTGGGATGCTGTGTGCACCCCACCCTACCCACTGGGTCAGGGGATATTGAGCAGCCGGGTACTGGAGACGGCGGGCCGCAGCGGGGTGCCGGAGGGATCCACCAGGGTGGCGGTGAGCAGCAGGTTCAGCCCGGAGCAGCCCGCGGGCAGCCGCAGGTCCACCTCGCCCCGCCCCTGAGAGGCGTCCACGTCACCGCGCACGCTCTGCCCCGCGCAGCCGGTGCCTCCGTTGAAGGTGAGCTGCACGTAGCCGTCGTCCGTGAGCCCGCTGCCCACGCGGAAGCCGGTGGCGCGCACGCGCACGGTGGACTCGCGCGGCACACTCAGCCCGTCCACCTCCGGCACCAGCCAGCTCACCTCGGGCCGCTGGTAGTCCAGCAGCGAGTACGCGCGGGTGAAGTCGCCCAGTCGCTCGAGGCTCGCGAAGTCCCCTTGCGCCAACACCACCGGAGTCAACCGGGGCTGTGGGTCCTGCCGCACCGTGAGCGCCTGCACGAGCAGCAGCGAGCGCGTGCCGGAGACGTCTCCAAAATAGGTGCGGTCCTCGAAGGGCTGAGGCGGCACGGGCAGCCGGAACCCGGAGCCCGCGAGCCCCGGATCCATCAACACCGTCCACCGGCGGCCCAGCCGGTTGGTGAACACGACGCGCAGCACGGTGGCGTCCGTCAGCCCGGGCTCGGTGACGAAGCGGAACTGCCGGCCCGCCAGGCCCCGGGACGGCGCCGCGTCGAAGTTGTAGCGAGCGCCCTCGGGCACGGGCAGGAAGCGCCCCGCGGGCGACAGCGGCGTGGCGCCGTTCGGATCGAAGAGCAGGCTGGGCAGGGGCTCCACCAGCGCGCTGCTGGCCGCGCCCGCCGAGGCATCATTGAGCGCCGCGTTGGAGCTGGCGATCACCAGCAGCCGGTAGTCACTGCCCTCCAGGCCGTGGTGCGTGGGCGCCATGCGCACCGTGACGAGCCCCGGCCCCGGCAGCCCCGCCTGCGTGTCCGTGTTGGGATCGGCCGGGTTGACGTTCACCGCCAGGCCCAGGCCCAGCGGCACCAGGCCCCGCCCCGGCACCCGGGCGCCGCCCACCACGAAGGCTCCATCCAGGAACGTGCCCCGGTAGCGCGGCAGCGAGGGCACGCGCACGGCGAACTGGAAGCCCAGCGGCAGCTGCTGGAAGTCATGCTCCACCAGCGTGTAGTGCGCCGTGTCCTTGAAGTCCGCCGCCCCCGTGTCCGCCCCGGGCGTGGGCCTGAGCTGGAACTGCACGTCCCGGACGACGGAGGACTGGAAGCGCTTGAGCAGCGGGATGCTCTGAGCGAGCACCTGGCCCACGTCCACCGCGGGGCCGAAGAGGCTGGGCGGCAGCTCCGTGGGCGGCACGTCTCCCGCCAGCGCCCACGCGGTGCGGGTGCCGCACGCGCCGGAGCCGATGGCCTGCTCGGGGTTGAGCACGCCCGCCAGGCTGATGTCACACACCCCCGCCACGCCCGGCGCGGCGTACTGGCTCTTCACCGGCGTGTTGGGCAGCGCCACGTACGCGCCCGCGGGCAGCGACACGTCCCGCGCCAGCCCGCCCAGGTTGACGGACACCGTCTCCGTGGGGCCGACGAGCTGCTCGGGGGCCAGCTCCACGCCCAACCCCGGCAGGGACAGGCCGGCGAAGCCCATGCGGATGTTCGACGAGACGGGCAGGTTCTTGAAGGTGCCGCGCACCCCGCCATGGGACTGCAGCGGGTTGCGGCGCAGCGGCAGCAACACCACGCGCGAGCCCGTCGCCGTGTCGTAGTGCGCCAGCGTGAGGTAGCCGTAGTCCGCGTGCAACGCGGTGAGGCTCACCCCCCCCGAGGCCGGCACCAGCGCCACCCCGCCCTCGTCCGTGGCCGCCGAGCCGGTGAGGCTGCCCGCCTCGTCCGCCGCCACCACCGCCACCGCCGGCAACGGCCGTCCCGTCAGCTCGTCCGTCACCACCACGCGCACCTGCCCCGGGGCCACCGACGGCGACACCACCGTGACGCTCGCGCGGCACGAGGCGTTGCCCACCCGGACCTCCACCGCCTGGGTGGCCGTGGCCTGCTGCGAGAGCTGGAAGGTAGCGCTCGTCCCCGTCCCGCTGCCCGTCACCGCCGGGCTCACCGCCGTCCAGGTGATGCCCTGGCTGAGCACCACGGGCTTGCCCGCCGCGTCACTCACCGCCACGTCGAAGCGCACCGCCATGCCCGGCCGGCCCACCACGAAGTCCGGCGTCACCTGGCACGAGGCCGCGGCCGCCGAGAGCGGCGGCTCCACGCACTTGCCATCCCGGCACACCTGCTGCCCGCAGTCCGCGTCGCGCGAGCACAGCGAGGGCACGCACTTGCCGCTGTCGCACTGGCAGCCCAGGGGGTTGCTGTCGCACTCGTTGAGCGAGTACGGGCCGCGCCGCGCCGCCGAGCAGTCCTCGCGCGTGCGGCACGCCGGCTCGCACAGCGAGGCCACCCGGTTACAGAAGAAGAGCGCCGGATCCGGGCAGTCCTGGTCCACCGAGCACGGCGCCGTCGGATCCTTCACCGGAGGGGTGAGCGGCGGCACGTCTTCTTCGGTCGAACCACAGCCATTGAGCCCCAGGCCCGCGAAAAGCAGGCCCAGCAGCAGCGCAAGGCGGGTGTGTGTGTTCATCGCGGACTCCCATCGTCACCAAGGCGATCCGCCGGACCATACAGGCAGGGGCCTCCTTGTGCGATCCCGGCCCTCCCATCCCGGCATTGGCTTTCCCCGCCCCGCCGGCCGATGATTCACCCATGGCGCGCAAAGAGCCCAAGTCCCTGGAATCGCTCCTGCCCCGGCTGCTGGCCCGGCTCGCGGAGGAGTCCGGGAAGGGCCGCGCCCTGGAGCCGGTTTGGGCTGCCGCGGTCGGTGCGCAGATCGCGAAGCACACTTCACCGTACACCCTGCACGAGGGAACGCTGGTGGTCACCGTGGCAAGCGCCGAGTGGGCCAAGACGCTGTCGTTGCAAGAGGCCTCGCTGCTGGAGCGGCTCAACGCCCGGCTGGGAGTGGGCACCGTGAAGGCGCTGACGTTCCGGCTGGGGAGCTGATGCTGGCGCTGGCCCTCACCGCGCTGGTGGCCGCCGCGCCGCTGACTCCCAAGTCCATGGAGCAGCAGGCCGCGCTGCACGTGGTGCGCGAGTTCGAGCGCGTGGGGCGCCGCGCCCCCGTGCAGGACAAGGCCCTCACGGAGGCGGCGCGAAGGCTGGCCCGCGAGTCGCTGGCGCGCGGCAAGACGCAGTCCGCGGCGCCGGACCTGTACTCGCTCACCATGGCCGTGAGCGACTCGGGAGGGGCCGATCCCAGCCCCCGCGCCTTCGTGATTCGCGCCTGGGCGCACTCGCAGGCCATTGACGCGTTCCTCACGCGCAAGGACTTCAACGGCGAGCCGGCCACCCACTTCGGCGTGGGCGTCGTCACCGCGGGCCAGAATGCCGCGCTGCTGCTGCTGCTGGCCGAGCGCAAGGCGGAGCTGCTCCCGTTCCCGCGCTACTTCCCGCGCGCTCCCACCACCCAGGTGCTGTGCGGCGAGCTGGCCACGCCCCTGCGCAAGGCGGACGTCTACGTCACCCTGCCCGACGGCACCGTGGAGCACCTGCCCCTGGCGCGCCAGACGGGCCCCCGCTTCTGCTCGCAGGTGCGCTTTCCCAAGAAGGGCGGCTACACCCTGGAGGTGATTGGCCACGGGGGCAAGGGGCCCGAGGTGGCGGCCCTGTTCCAGGTGGACGTGGGCGGCCCCCGCGAGCGCGGCGAGCAGGAGCCCGACGCGGAGCCCACCACCGTGGAGGAGGCCCGAAAGGCCATCATCGCCCGCATCAACCACCTGCGCCGGGCGCACAACCTCAAGCCGCTGACACCCGACGCGGTGCTCCACAAGGTGGCGCAGGACTACAGCGAGCGCATGGCGCGCGAGGGCTTCTTCGCCCACGTGGCGCCAGACGGCTCGGACGTGCGCAGCCGGCTGGCGGAGCTGGGCCCGTCCTACCGCAGCGCCGGAGAGAACCTGGGCCTGGCCCCCGGCCCGCTGTCGGCGCACTTCGGCATCGAGCACAGCCCGGGCCACCGCAAGAATCTATTGATGCCGCAGTTCACCCAGGTGGGCATCGGCGTGGCCTTCAAGACGGTGGACGGACAGCCCCAGGCCATCGTCACCGAGGTGTTCTCCGCCGCGGGGCTCAAGCCCAGCGCCGACCCCCTGGTGGAGACGTACGAGGCCATCGCCGCCAAGCGCGCGGCGCGCAAGCTCCTGCCGCTGCGGCGCAGCGACATGCTCGAGCAGATCGCCATGAGCCACGTGCGACGCGCGCTCAAGCAGGACCTGCCCAAGACGAAGCTGCCCGACTCGAGCCTGCATGACCGCGTCTTCGACGCCCTGGGAGACGTGGCGACGACCGCGGCGGACTTCTACATCACCGAGGACCCCACGGATGTCCCCGAGTCCGTCAGCCTGTTGGACCCGCGCAACACCCAGGTTGGCGTGGGTGTGGTGCGCGGGGACTCGCCGACCTACGGCAAGGCCAAGTTCTGGGTCGTGGTCATCTACACCACGCCCCGGTGAGCCCCCACGGCAAGCGGGGGCCCTCGAGGAGTGGGCTCAGACGGGACGGCGCTGAGTGGCGTACGCCTCGATGCCCATCTGTGGCGGTGCCACGTTCTGGTACAGCGGACACTTCATGCACGAGAACGACTGCCAGCCGCGGCGCACCGCTTCATCCAGGCAGTTGTCGTAGTGGTGGCAGTTGAGATTGCGGTGCGTCTCGACGCCGGCGCGCTTGGGGCCAGCCTCGGGATTAATGGTCTGCGGCAAATCGGACGGACACGGCTTCATGGAATGGAGCCCTCCCTGCAAAGCGATTTCCCCCCCCGAGCTCAAAAAAATTGAACCAGTAGTGCGGCTTACAGCCCACCGGCCTCACCTCGGGTGAAGGCCGGCTTCAGACAGCGGCGCAACCTAGTGGGGGACCCTGCGTGACGCAACGGGTCGAAGCCACATGCTTCCCTACATGACACTATGCCCTGGCGAAACGCCCCCCTCGGGACAGCTGGCGAACATTTCGCCCGTACCTCGTGGGCGGCGCCGATCTAGGACTTGTTGGGGCGGCTGTCAAACCACCCCCTGGCCAGTCGCATGGGGAATGCTCCGAATACCGCTGAGGTTAAAATGCCCCTGGGTGCACGCGCTGAGGGACGACCAATGAAGTGGAGCGGTTTGGTGGTGGGGCTGTTCTCGGCAGGGGCGTTGGCTCAGGCCCCGGCGAGCCTGGAGGCCGTGCGGCTGCACCGCTCTGACGCGGTGGCGCTGGTGCAGCAGGACCTGCAGGCCTGCGAGGCGCGCAGGTGCGCGGAATCCAGCCGCATCGCGCTCCTGGCGGCCACGCTGGCCCTGTCCGAGGGCGAGGCGGCCAGGGCGCGGGAGCTGCTGGAGAAGCACCCCGCTCCGCCCCTACTGGAAGCCTTCCACGCTTATTACCTGGGACAGGCCCTCTTCTACTCGGGGGACGCGGCGGGCGCCGCCGAGGCCTTCTCCCGGTCGCTGGAGAAGGCGCCCCCGTCGCTGACGCCCCGGGCGCGGGCGCGGCTGGGCGAGGCGCTGCTGAAGGCGGACAAGCCGTCCAGGGCCGCTCCAGAGCTGGAGACGGCGGCCAGCCAGACGCCGTCCGCGGAGCTGCTGTACCAGCGCGCGCTGGCACGGGGCGCCACGGGCAACGCGGCGGGGATGCGCGAGGACCTGCGCACCGTGGCCCTGCGCTACGCCACGCACCCGTATGCGGACGAGGCCCTGGCGCGGCTGGAGGCGCTCACCCCGCCGGTGCGGCTGACGCTGGCCGAGCACCTGCGGCGGGCCCGCTCGCTGCAGGGCGAGGGCCAGGCCACGCGCGCGCTGGAGGAGCTGGAGAAGGCGGAGGCGCGCAAGCTGGTGAAGGCGGCGAGCCGGGCCGAGGTGGCGCTGGTGCGGGCCCAGGCGCTGTTCTCCACGGGGCGCGGCGAGGAGGCGCAGAAGTCGCTGGAGGAGGCGCGCAAGGGCTCTCCGTCGGTGGCGGCCGAGGCGGCGCTGGTGGCGGCGCGCCGGGTGCTGCGCTCTGACAACACGAAGGCCCGCGAGCTGATGGCGGCGCTGGAGAAGCGCTACCCGAAGGAGTCCGCGGCCGAGGAGGCGGGCTTTCTCGGAGCGTGGCTGGACCTGCAGAACGGGCGCTTCGATGAGGCGGTGAAGGGCTTCGCGCAGTACGAGACGCGTTATCTGCGCTCGCGGCGACGGGACGAGAGCCTGTGGTTCCAGTCGCTGGCGCTGCTGCGGCTGGAGAAGTACGCCGAGGCGCGCACGCTGCTGACGCGGCTGGTGGACAGCTTCCCGCGCAGCAGCCTGGGGCCGCAGGCGCGCTACTGGATGGCGCGCAGCCAGGAGCTGGGCGGCGCGGCGGTGGAAGTCACAGGGCCTGCGTACGAGGCCGTCATCAGCGAGGCGCCGCACACCTTCTACGCGCTGCTGGCCTCGGAGCGCCTGCGCGCGCTGGGCCGCATGCCGCCAGCGCCCTTCCCCGAGCCGCCGCGCTCGCTGACGGTTTCCCAGCCGCCGGAGCTGCAGCTGGCGGTGGCACTCACCCAGGCAGGGCTCTTCCCGGACGCGGCCGAAGAGGTGGAGTCACGCTCCTCGCGCATCCGCTCGGCCGAGCAGGCCCTGCCCTTCGTGCACGCGCTGCTGCAGCTGGGCGAGTACGGCCACGCGCACCGGGTGGCCGCGCGCCACCTGTGGGGCCGGGCCTTCACGGTCCGCGCGCCGGATGCGCTGGCGGCGTTCTACCCCAAGGCGTACGCCTCGGCGGTGGAGTCGGCGGCCACGCGCCACGAGGTGGAGAAGCACCTGGTGTGGGCCATCATGCGGCGGGAGAGCGCCTTCCGGCCCGAGGTGGCGAGCGCGGCGGACGCGCGCGGGCTGATGCAGATCATCCCGCCCACGGGCACGGCGATCGCCGAGAAGCTGTCGGAGCCGCGTCCCAACCCGGCGGAGCTGTTCTCACCGGACCTGAGCATCCGTTACGGAGCCTGGTACCTGTCACAGCTGATGAAGCGCTTCTCGCATCCGGCGCTGGCGGCGGCGGCCTACAACGCGGGCCCGTCGGCGGTGATGAAGTGGACCAGGGAGAAGGGCGCGCTGCCGCTGGATCTCTTCGTCGAGGAGATCCCCTACAAGGAGACGCGCGGCTACGTGAAGCAGGTGGTGGCGGACCTGTACCTGTACCGCACCTTCTACGGCGGCGGCACCGAGCGCCCACCGCTGACGCTCACGGTGCCCACGCCCGCCGCGGAGGGCGTGAGCTTCTAGGCGCCGCGCGGAGCCAGCCGGCGCTGAATCTCCTCCTCCATCTCGTGCACCACCTCTGACAGCGGCAGCGCGCTGGAGTCCACGCGGATGGCGTCCTCGGCGGCCTTGAGCGGCGCCACGGCGCGGGCCGAGTCATCCTTGTCGCGCTGCATCTGATCGGCCAGCACCTGCTTGAGCGTGGCCTCCACGCCCTTCTGGAACAGCTCCTCGAAGCGGCGCCGGGCGCGCACCTCGGGCGAGGCCTGCAGGAAGAACTTGGCGTCCGCGTCCGGGAACACCACCGTGCCGATGTCCCGGCCCTCGAGGATGGCGCCCTTCTCGGCCTCCAGCGCCAGGCGCCGCTGCAGCGCCAAGAGCCCCGCGCGCACCACCGGCCGGCTGGACACCTGCGAGGCGCTCATGGAGATCTCCGGCGCGCGGATCTCCGAGGACACGTCCTGCCCATCCAGGAAGACGCGGTTCTCCTCGCCCACCACCTGGAAGTGAATGTGGATGCGCGCGAGCAGCTCGCCCAGCCGCGCGTCATCGTCCGAGGCGATGCCCTCGCGCCGCGCCATCAGCGCCACGCTGCGGTAGATGGCGCCCGTGTCCACCAGGGCAAAGCCCAGCCGCCGCGCCAGCAGCTTGGACACGGTGGACTTGCCGGCCCCCGCGGGCCCGTCGATGGCGACGATGAACGGTCTCACTCGCGCACGCTCCCTCAGCGCCCGGAGAACACACCGAGCGCGCGGAACTTCTCGTACCGATCCTTCACCAGCTCGTCGGGCGTCAGCTCCGCCAGCTCGCTCAGGTGCTTGCGCAGCACCTTGCCCAGGTTCTCCGCCGCCTTGGCCGGATCGCGGTGCGCGCCGCCCGCGGGCTCGGGCACCACCTCGTCAATCACCTTGAGGCCCAGCAGATCCTTGGCGGTGAGCTTCAGCGCGTCGGCCGCCCGGTCCGCCTGGGTGGAGTCCCGGAACAGGATCGAGGCGCAGCCCTCGGGCGAGATGACCGAGTAGACGCTGTTCTGCAGCATCAGCACGCGGTTGCCCACGCCAATGGCCAGCGCGCCGCCCGAGCCGCCCTCGCCAATCACCGCCGAGATGATGGGCACCTTCAGCCGGCTCATCACCTCCAGGTTCGTGGCGATGGCCTCGGCCTGCCCACGCTCCTCGGCGCCGATGCCCGGGTAGGCGCCCGGCGTGTCCACGAAGGTGAGGATGGGCTTCTCGAAGCGCTCGGCCAGCTCCATCAGCCGCCGGGCCTTGCGGTAGCCCTCGGGGCGCGGCATGCCGAAGTTGCGCGCCATGTTCTCCTTGGTGCTGCGCCCCTTCTGGTGGCCCATCACCATCACCGGCTTGCCGTCCAGCCGCGCGAAGCCGCCGACGATGGACGGATCCTCGCCGAAGTGCCGGTCCCCGCACATCTCGAAGAAGTCGGTGAACAGCAGGTTGATGTAGTCCAGGAAGTACGGCCGGGCGTTGTGGCGCGACAGCTGCACCACCTGCCAACGGGACAGATCGCTGAAGATCTCCGTCTGGAGCTTCTTCGCCTTCTTCTCCAGCTTGGAGATTTCGGAGGTGAAGTCCGCCGTGCCGCCGGAGGAGAGGGCCTTGAGCTCCTCGATCTTCTTCTCCAGTTCGATGAGCGGACGCTCGAAGTCGAGCGCATAGCCGGTACTGGTCGCCATGGCGCCGACCTAGCACCTGCCCCCGGGGACTTTCAACGTGCAAGCCGCTTCGCACCCAGCTTTACACACTGCGTAGAATGCCCACCCCCACCGCCCCGTCCCAAGAGGCATGATGCGCCTGACCCTGCCGCTGCTCGCCCTGCTGTGTGCTCCCCTGGCCTTCGCCCAGTCCGCGAAGGAGCTGAACACCGAGGGCTTCCGCCTCTACCAGGCGGGCAAGTACCCCGAGGCGCTGGAGAAGTTCCAGGCGGCGGTGGCCAAGGACCCGAAGCACGCGCTGGCGCACTACAACGTCGCGGCGACACTGGGAGTGCTACGCAAGCAGGGCAAGGTGTGCCACCACGACGCCTACACCTCGACCATCCTGGAGCACCTGGCCACGGCGATCCGGCTGGACCCCAGGCGGCTGAAGCGGGCCAAGGAGGACGCGGACCTGGACCCCATCCGCGAGACGGTGGGCTGGCACAAGCTGCTGGGCCGCTCGCACACGCGCACCGCGGACGTGCCGGAGCTGCTCAAGAAGGTGAAGTGGTTCGGCCCGGGAGTGGGCGTCTACGGCACGCTGCAGACGCTGCGCTTCGAGGAGGGCGGCAAGCTGGTGCTCACCAAGAAGGTGCCGCAGGACGAGGGCCCGATGAAGGAGGAGCGCCTCAGCGGCACCTACACCCTGAAGGGGCGCCAGGTGGAGGTGAAGCTGCCGGGCCACAAGGTGGACACCGGCGCCATCACCGCCCAGGGGGTGCTGCAGCTCAAGCACCTGGGCGCGTTCTACGACTTCCCCTCGGAGTGCGATGCCTGATCACCCTCACCTTCCGGTGAGGGTGCCGCGGGCTCCTGCTCCTCGCCCTCCTCGCCGCGCAGTCAAGCCGCCTTGATCTTCACCGGGGCGGACAGGGCGTACCAGGCGGTGCGGAACGCCTTGAGCTCGCGCAGGCCCGCCGGGTGCCGGCCCAGGGCGGGCGCCATGGTGACGGGCAGGCCAATCTTCTTCTCGATGGCCTTGGCGGCGTTGAGCTCCAGCTTGCGGCGGTTCTCGCACTTGGGGCAGGTGGACTTGGGGCCCACGCGGTTGACGAGCACGCGCTCCACCTGGAGCTTCTTCTCCTTGAGGTACTCCACCAGGCGCTCGGTGCGCGAGGCGGCCAGATCCTCGCCCCGGGTGACGACGACGAAGCGCGACTCGTTGGGAGAGGCCAGGGCCTCCTCGAAGCGCTTCACGTGCTTGAGCTGAGCGGCCACGTCATCGGCCAGCTCGGTGAGCCCCTTGGTCTTGTACTTGGCCAGGATGGCGTGCAGCGCGCCCAGCCACGTCTTCGCCGTGTCGGCCAGCTCCACCACGCGCATGGAGGTGATCATCGGCGCGGGATCCACCACGATCCGCTTGAAGCGCTCCTGCACCAGCGCGTCGGTGAGGCAGGCCAGCGCCGCCAGCTCCTCGATGCCCGGAGGGGCGCACTCGAGCAGGTTGCGCAGCGCGGCCAGGTCCGCCGGCACGTCGCCATTCTTGGGCGCGCCCTCGAAGGCCTTCTCGGCCTTCTCCTTCAGGCGCTTGCGCAGGGCGTTGAACCAGCCATTCACGTCCAGCTCACGCGCGTACAGACCCTTGGTGCCCTTCACCTGCGTCTCGGTGTCGGTGAGCCGGCTCTGCAGCACGTCGGACAGCGAGTGCGCCGGATCCGTGGAGATGAGGAGCACGGGCCCCTCCTTCTCCGTCAGCGTCACCGCGGCGGCGGCGGCGCACGAGCTCTTGCCCACCCCACCCTGCCCCACGAAGAAGATCAGGCGCGTGGGAGGCAGCGGCGGCGCGGCGATGGGAGGCATGGACGGGGCGCGTACCAGGGCCGGAGGCCCCTCGGCGGCGGAGAACTCCAGCGGCTTGGTCTCCTTGCCACCCGCCCACTCCTTGGCGAGCTTCTTGATGCCATCCAGCCCGCGGGGGGCCAGCTCGCGCTTGGCCACCAGGTGCACCGGCACGGTCTTGTCCAGGCCCTGGAACTTGCGCACGTGGGGCGCCTGCAGCCCGCGGCGGCCCTGGCACGCGGGGCAGCCCCCCTTCTCCTCCACCTGGTTGACGACGATCTCCGACACCGGGATGGAGCGCTCGCGAAGCTGCGCGAACAGCATGCGCGTCTGCGCCTCGGGCACCGGCTCCGCCAGCGCCACCAGGTGGAACGCGGTGCGCGCCGGATCCTTGATGAGCGTCAGCAGCCGGTCCGCCTTGCCGCTCACCTCATCGAGGAAGCCGCCGCTCTCGGCCGGAGCCGGGGCGGGCTCCTTCTTCGCCTTGGCGCCCGCGGCCGGCTTGTCCGAGCCGTTCTTCACGATGCCCAGGAACTTGCGCAGGCCCACCGGCAGATCGAACAGCCGCAGCGTGTGGCTGGTGGGCGAGGCGTCCACGACGATGCGATCGAACTCCTTGCTCTCGAGCATCTCCTGCACGTGGAACAGGCTCACCAGTTCCTCGAGCCCCGGCACCGCCTGGGCGAAGAGCTTGCCGAGATCCTCCTCGGTGAGGTGGGTGCCCTTGGCGGCGGCCTTCTCCAGGGCGGGCACGTACCTGGCGGCGAACGGCTTGAGCAGAGCGGGGGGCTCCAGCTCCGCCATGAACAGGCCACCCTCGCCCTTGCCGGGCAACATCTTGGTGGGCTTTGCTGGCAGCTTCTTCTTCACCAGATCGGAGAGAGAACGCACCGGATCCAGCGAGATGAGCAGCACTTTCTCCTTGGGCGCGTCTTCCGAGAGGTTCAACGCGTACGCCGCGGCGAGCGTGCTCTTTCCAACACCGCCCTTGCCGCCGAAGAAGTGGAGAACTCGCGCATCGCTCATTGCGTCGTGGCCTTCCTTGACGCCCCCCGTCGGCCTCCGAATCGTCCAATCGTGGACAGCCGCGGACAAGGCGGCGGAGTCCCAGGCAGGTCGTACCCCGAACCGGAAACCCCGTGTATGAGAGGCCCCGAGGATCCCCTGTTCAGAGGGTAAAAGTCAAGAGTTGACGCGGTTTTGCAGCACTGGCACGCCGCCTTTGACGCAGCGTGCCAGCTTGCTTGGAGGGCCTATCTTCGGAATCAGCCAAGGGCGCGAAATCCGGCCACAATCCCTACCTGAAAGGTCTACTACCTCAGGTCAATCTCGCCGGAGCCCACCCCGCCACCCTCAGCGGCCTTGATGAGGTTGCCCGTGGTGCCCTGCTGGCGGGCCTCGGCGGCGTACCGGTTGAGCTTGTTGTAGAGGGTCTTTTCCGACACCCCGAGGATCTCAGCCGTCCGGGCCTTGTTGTTCCCGTTGCGCTGGAGGCTGCCGAGGATGTACTCGCGCTCCACGGCGTCCAGGGACAGGCCGTAGGGCAGCCGGAAGGTGTGGCGCTCGGGACTCTTGCCGGCCATGTCGGGCGGCAGGTGCTCGCGGGTGATGAGCTCGCCGTCGCAGAGGATGACGGCGCGCTCCACGGCGTTGCGCAGCTCGCGGATGTTGCCCGGCCACTCGTGGTTCTTCAGGGCCTCCATGGCCTCGGGGTGCACGCCGGTGACGCGCTTGGCCGAGTCTCCGCGGAACTTCTCCACGAAGTGCTGCACCAGGATGGGGATGTCCTCGCGCCGCTCACGCAGGGGCGGCAGGTGGATCTGGAACACGTTGAGGCGGAAGTAGAGATCCTCGCGGAAGCGCCCGTTCTTGATCTCCTGCTTCAAGTCACGGTTGGTGGCGCACAGCACGCGCACGTCCACCTCGAGCTCCACCTTGCCACCCAGCCGGCGCAGGCGGCCCTCCTCGAGCACGCGCAAGAGCTTGGCCTGCAGCTCGATGGGGATCTCACCCAGCTCGTCCAGGAACAGCGTGCCGCCGTGGGCCAGCTCGAACACGCCCGGGCGGCGCTGATCGGCGCCGGTGAAGGCGCCGCGCTCGTGGCCGAAGAACTCGGACTCGATCAGCGTGGCGGGAATGGACGCGCAGTTGATGGCGATGAAGGGCTTGTCGCGGCGCAGCGAGAGGTTGTGCACCGCGCGCGCCACCACCTCCTTGCCGGTACCGGACTCGCCGGAGATGGAGACGCTGGCCTTGGAGGGCGCCACCTTCTCGATGAGCTCGCCCACCTTGCGCATGGAGGCCGACTGGGCGATCAGGTCCGACTGGCCCAGCTGCTTCAGGCGCCTGCGCAGCGTCTGCACCTCGCGCAGGGTCTCCTTCTTCTCGAGCGCCCGCTCGATGCAGACCTTCAGCCTGGCGATGTTGAGCGGCTTCTCGATGAAGTCGTAGGCGCCCTCCTTGATGGCGCCCACGGCGGCGTCGATGGTGCCTCGGCCCGTGAGGAAGACGACCGGACAGTCCGGCAGCTCCTCGCGCAGCTGACGCAACAGCCACAGCCCGTCCGTCTCCGGCATGGCCAGGTCCGACAGGACCACGTCCGGCCGGAACTCGCCCGCTTTCCGCAAGGCATCGTGTCCATCGAACGCGACCTCGACCTTGTGCCCCCAGGAGCTGAGCATTTCTGCCAGCGCCTCGCACGTCGCGCGTTCATCATCCACGGCCAGAATTCGTGCGCTGCCCAAGATGAAAACCTCCCTACTGCTGTTTCGCAAAAACCTGGTGAACGCGCGGACCGCTACCGGTCAAACGCGCTGAAAAATGAAGCGGCACACGCCTGCGTTGATCTCGAAGTCGACGCCCAGCTGCGAGCACCGCAGCTGCAGGGCCGCCACGATGTCCGGGGCCTGCTCGGGCGCATTGCCCGCCGAGTCCGTCACCTCGAGCACCGCGCGCTTGCCCTCGCCGCGGACCTCGATTTTGACCTCCGCGCACGCCTCGGAGCGGCTGTAGGCGCGCAGCACCGACTGGACCAGGAAGAAGCTCAGCTCCTGGGTGTCCTGCAGGTGGATGCGCAGGTCCGGCTCGATGACCGTGTTGACCTTGAGCCGGCGCCGCCGGCTCTCGTGCGCCAGCACCTCCAACGAGCGCCGGGCCACGTCCGACAGCGCCGCCTCGCCGCCCATGCCGCCGCGGAAGACGATGAAGTCCGAGAACTGGCGAAGAATACCGTCCACACGCTGAATCTGATCGCGCATGGCCTTGATGTTCTTCTCCTGCGAAGGGGGCACCTTGCCCTCCTCGCCCTTGAGCTTCTCGGCCAGCACCTCGAGGTTGATCGAGAGCGCATTGAGCGGGTTGCGCACGTCGTGCAGCAGGCTGTCCATCAGCGTGGGGACCGCGCCGTAACGCGCAGCGCCCACCACCGGGTCAGAGCCTTCCTGGACATCAGGCACACTGGTCACAGCCGTGGACATAACCACTGGAAACTCCTCAAGAATTACTACCAACCGCCGCGCCCCGCCTACCGGTGCGAGGATTTAGGGAGCCCCATGGCAAACGGCAACCCCAGGACGGTAATTCTTGCCGAAGTCGGGGGATTCCTGAGTCAGTCCGCCTGCTTGGCAGGCCTCCTGAGTGTCGTGCTTCAGACGTTGGGCATGTGTGCAGGCGGGAGACGCCCGTTCAGATGTCCACGGCTGAACGGACGGGTCGGCTGGATCAGCGCGGCTCGGGGGGCAAAGCGGCTTCACCCAGGCCGGTGAGCTCCAGGCCCAGCTTGGCGGCGAACTCGAAGATGCGGGGGTCCCGGTAGAACTCGCCGTAGACGATGCGCTGGCAGCCGCTGTTGGCGATCAGCTTGAAGCACGGCCAGCAGGGGCTGGCGGTGGTGTAGATGGTGGCCCCGTCGATGCTGACGCCGTTCTTGGCCGCCTGGATGATGGCGTTGGCCTCGGCGTGGACGGTGGCCACGCAGTGGCCGTTCTCCATCATGTGGCCCACGTCGTCACAGTGCGGCAGGCCGCGAATGGAGCCGTTGTAGCCGGTGGACAGGATGGTGCGATCACGCACCAGCAGCGCGCCCACGTGCTTGCGATCACAGGTCGCCCGGGTGGCCACCTGGCGGGCGATGTCCATGAAGTACTGATCCCACGAGCTGCGCGGCTGAGCCACGGTGCGACCTCCTGAGCAGGGGGCGCGGTGTAGCGCGGCGGGAGCGGGATTCCAATTGCCGTGCGCGGATGTCGTGAGGTGGACGAAGCGCACGCACGTGCCTTGGTGCTGTGCGCCCCCATCTCCAGATTACCCACGGGAGAGGTGCGATGATCCGAGGGTGCGGGTGGCTGTGGGGAGTGGTGCTGGCGGCGGGGCCAGCGCTTGCGCAGGAGCCAGCAGCCGAGGTGCGTGGCCTGCGCGAGATGGAGGGCGCCGTCTCATCGGTGGATGTCCAGGGCAGCAAGCTGATGCTGGCGGAGGGGCGCCAGCGGGTGGAGCTGCACGTGGACGCGAGCACGACGATCTTCCTGCCGGGGCGCACCGGGCGCCTGGAGGATCTCTCGCCCGGCCAGAAGCTGCGCGTGGCGTACGAGCCCGGAGAGCGTGGCGCGGTGGCGCAGTGGATCGAACTGCTGGAGAAGTGAGGCGCCGCTACTTCTTCGGCGCGTCCTCGCCCCAGACTTCCTTCAGGCGCGCATCGCGGCCACAGCCGTGGCGGTAGTAGCGATAACGCAGCGGGTTCTTCTGGTAGTAGTCCTGGTGGTACTCCTCGGCCGCGTAGAAGGTGGTGGCCGAGGCGAGCTCCGTCACGATCGGCTGCTTGAAGCGCCCCGAGGCCTCCAGCTTGCGCTTGGACTCCTCAGCCAGCTTCTGCTGCTCCGCGTCGTGGAAGAAGATCGCCGAGCGGTACTGCGAGCCCTTGTCACAGAACTGCGCGTTGGGCGTGAGCGGATCCACGTTGCGCCAGAACACCTCGAGCAGCTGCGCATAGCTCACCTTGCCCGGATCGTAGACCACCTGCACCGCCTCGGCGTGGCCCGTGCCTCCGTCGGAGACCTGCTCATATGTGGGGTTGGCCTTCGTCCCGCCGATGTAGCCCGACGTGGTGGACACCACCCCCGTCAGCTTGTCGAACGGAGGCTCCATGCACCAGAAGCAGCCTCCCGCGAAGGTAGCCGTGGCGAGCTTCGCCTCCTTCGGCGCTTCCTTGGATGCTTCCTTCTTGGCGGGCGCGGCGGCGGGCCCCGAGGCCACCGCCGCGATGCCCACCAACGAGGTGGCAACCGCGAGCAGAACCAGGCGAGTCGAGCGAGAAGTCATGGCAGTCCGTTGCTTTGGGCCGTACAGCGGCGCGTTTACCTTCTGTACGCGCCAGGCCCGGTCCGGTTACCGCCCGCTCGGTATTACCGCTGCGCCGTCTGCCCGAGCTCGCCGTCCGAGCCCCTGTTCAGCAGCCTGCCGTAGCCCTTGGACTGCAGGAACCCGCGCACCTTCGAGGTCGGCGCCGCGAACGTCTCGCCCGGCATCGGCACATCGAAGCTGTAGTCCTTGTCGGCCACCGCGAAGCCCACCTTCGCCGTCCGGTAGCCCTCGACGATCGCCAGCAGCTTGCCCGTCTCCAGGCTGAAGATGCCGCCGCCCGAGGCCCCGTAGCCAATCGGCGCGTCCGTCTTCACCATCTTCGGGCTCTTGCTCTCCCGGTCCCACTCCACCTGGGACAGCATTCCGCCCGACAGCGACAGCGACTTGCCGAACGGGCACGCCGCCACCACCACGTCCTCGCCCAGCTCCAGCTCGGTGTCTCCCGCCAGCTCCGCCGGCGGCAGCTCCACCCCACGCACGCGCAGCAGCGCCAGGTCCATGTCCGGCACCTGCCCCGTGGCCACCACCTCCACCGGGTACTCTGTCAGCTCGGCATGGCGCTCCTGGGTGATCACCATCTTCGGCGCCTTGAGATCATCCACATCCACCGCGTGCGCGTTGGTGATGACGTAGCTGGCCACGCCCTCGGCCGTGCGCTCGGTGCCAATCACCACGCCCGAGGCCGTGCGGCGCGACTTGCCGCCCTCGGTGACGACCAGACGCACGTTGTGCGGGATGATCCTGCGCACCAGCTGCTTGCGCGTGGGCCGCTCCGCGTGCACCGCGTTCTGCACGGGTACAACCACCTGCCGCGGGGCTTCCGCGACGACGATGGGAGTAGGCTGGGCAGAGGCACTGGCGCACGACAGAACGGCGAACAGGGCAGGCGCCCCGAGGAGGAACCGGTTCATCAACGCTCCGGGAAGGCAAGGTGCGGGGGAGGACTGAACATCCTTGAGGGTTGGAGCATCCCCCGCGATGCCGTGACGTGGAAGCACGGCGGCCAGCCTGCCCTCCCCTGCCCGCCTGCTCTCAGCCGTAGCGCTTCTTCATCAGGAACAGGATGGCGTCCTTGGCGCAGTGCTCGCAGTACCCGAACTTCTCCGACATCGTCTTGAGCGTGCTCTCCACCTGGGACTGCTCGCGCGGCGTCAGCGTGCCCCGCTCCTCCGAGAGGTACTTGAGCACATTCTCCTTGTTCTTGCGGATGACGCGCTTGCGCTCCTCGAAGTAGTGATCCCGCAGGCGCTTGAACATGTCCGGGAAGATGCGCGAGTAGTCCATTACCGCGTCCGGGTTATCCAGCCGGTGCGCGCCGATGTTGGAGATCACCCCGCGGCGGAACTCGGCCGCGTCCTCGCCCTTGGGCATGACGATGGACTCCAGCTCCGCCATGCGCTGCTCGTCTGGGCGCTCCATCTCGCCCGTCACCCGGTTGCGCATCTTCTCGCCGCGCACCCAGTGGCTCACGTTCTGCACGTAGCGCTCCACCAGCTCGCGGTACTGGCCCTCGGACACCAGCCCCATCGAGTCGCGCACCTCCGAGTCCACCTTCTCCAGGTACTCGCCCTCCACCGAGCTCACGAACTCCTCGTGATCGTGGTAGCCGTCCACCACCTCCTGCTGCAAGAACTCGTAGACGCTCTTGTCCTGGCAGATCGCCTCCAGCTCCTGGAGCACCGCCAGCGGGTTGAGGCACTTGAAGTCCGGGTTCTGCGCCGCGTTGAACAGCGCCGTCTTGATCTCCCGCGCGCTGGCGCCCGCGCGCCCCTCGTAGTTGGGGTACGCGTCGGACTCGTCGTACAGGTCCTCGCGCAGCTTCTTGAGCTCCTTGGTGTTGGCCATGCTCAGCCGCGCCGGGGCCCGCCCCTCCTCGAACAGGTGCATCTTCTCCAGCGGGGTGATGTGGTCCACCAGCTCCTTCACGTCGGTGGCGTAGCGCTCGGGAATGGGCTTCTTCAGCCGCGTGAGCACCGCCCACATGGCGGCCACCTCGGTGGCGTGCGGCGCCACGTGCTTGCCCACCGAGGTGGGCGTAATCTGGGCGTCGTACACCTCCTGCTCCAGCTTGTAGCGGCGCAGGTACGGCACGCGCACCAGCTCGATGCGGCCCTTGAACGAGGCGAAGTCCGGCAGCTCCTTGAAGGCGCCCAGGTGCTTCTCGTTGGCCGAGGCCACCAGCACCTCGTCCAGCCGCAGCACGAAGGGCTCCAGGGGCACCTCGGAGGTTTCACTGAAGCCCAGCAGGTACTTGAAGGCCTCGAGCGGCCGCTTGAGCAGGTCCGAGAACTCGATCATGCCCCGGTTGGCGTGCACCAGCGGGCCATGCGGCTCGTACAGCGCCACGCCGTGCAGCGACGCCGGCAGGTTGAGCTGGGTGCGGTCCGCGGTGATCTGCTGCACGATGGCGTCCACGCTCATCTGCGGCTCCACCGTCACCGTGCCCTCCTGGTAGCGGCGGGAGATGTAGAAGCGCTCGATCTGCACGTGGCGCAGCACCTTGAGGTAGTCGCCCGCGTACGAGTTGAGCAGCGCCGTGTAGATGCGCCGGCACTTGTGGCACATCTCCCCGTCGCGGATGTAGTCCGAGAGCAGGAACTCGCCCGCCGCCGTGCCGTCTCCGTTGCCCAGCCCCTTCTTCTTCAGCGCCGACTCCAGCACCTTGCGGCGCTCGGGCGCGGGGATGACGAAGAGCGGATGATCCCTCAGCTCGCACGGCATCCGCACGTCGATGGACTCGGCCTCCAGGTGCGCGTACGTGCTCACGTCCCCGGTGCTGGTGGGCACGCGCTCGCCAAAGCCGATGGAGCCCTTGATCAGCTTCTCCGAGGGGAACACCCACCCCAGCCGGTACAGCGCGCCCTGCGGCTGGTGCGAGTAGTCCTCCATGCCCGCCTTGAGCGCGTTGATGAAGGTGCTCTTGGCGCTGCCGTTGGGGCCGTGCAGCAGGATCAGCTTGTTGATGCGCCCGGCGCGCACGAAGTTGCCCAGCAGGCGGTAGAAGGCGTTCTGCACCTCCTCCTGGCCGGCCACGCGCCCGTCACGGTCGCTCGAGGGCACATCGAAGAGCTTGAAGCGCCGGATGGTGCCCGAGGGGTGCGGCACCTGCTCGGCGCCGTAGTGGTCCATCACGTCGTGCAGGTACTGGGCGGCGTTGCGCGCCTGGGCCCGCGGATCGTTGAAGAAGAGCGACACGTACTCTTCGAACGACAGGATGGAACGGTTCTTGATGAAGTCCGCCGACACCTGAGACCCGATGTCCTGCAGGTAGCGCCTGGCTTCCACGTTCACTCTCCGGTGTGCTTGAGTCCTGGACTATGTATCCATGCCACCGAGCGTTCGAAAGCGCTCGGTGAAACACGTGAACTTTCCCCCCGGTGCGACAGATGTCCAGGGCCCTGGTTGCACTTCTGTTCGTGGCCGCGCTGTCCGGGTGTCCGGACTCCTCCTCGGCCCCTTGCGTCACGGACGCCGAGTGTCCCGACGGCCGCTGCCGCTTTGGTGGGTGTGGACCGGTGTGCCTGGATGACACCGGGTGTTCCGCGGGCCAGGCCTGCTCGGCCGGGGCATGCGTGGAGCGTCCTCAGTGCGCGGAAACTTCCGACTGCGCCGAGGGCTTCACGTGCTCGGCTGGCCGGTGCCTGTGCGATTCGAGCGCGGCCTGCGCTTCCAACCAGGTGTGCCGCCAGGGCCGCTGCGAAGACAACGCCCGGTGTACCGGGGACCCGGACTGCCCGTCAGGCCAGCGCTGCGAAGTCACCCAGGGCACCTGTCTGCCCACGTGCGCCACCGCGGCGAGCTGCGCCCCGGGCGTGGATCCTCAGGTCGCCAACGTGCTCTTCGTGTGCCAGGGCGGCGCGTGCGTGCGCCGGTGCGTCAATGACGCCTCGTGTGGGGGCCAGGGCGTCATCTGCGAAGCGGGCCTGTGTGCTCGCGCCGATTGCGCCACCCTGGCGGATTGTCCTTCAGGACAATACTGCACCAGCGCCACCGCGGGCCGCTGCCTGGAGTACCGCGCCTGTCAGTCCAACGGGGACTGCCCCGCCAACACGGACTGCCGCGCCTTTGGCGCCACCGGCTGTCCTCCCGGCTTCGACTGCGCGCTGAAGATCTGCCAGCAGCTGCCCCGCTGCCTCATCGACACGGACTGTGCCGCTCCGGCTTACTGCCAGCAGGGGTTCTGCCAGCCGTCCACCGCGTGCCCCACCGGAGGGCCGTGCCCTACCGGGCAGCTCTGCGTGGCCCAGCGCTGCGTGCCGGGCGGGTGCCGGGGCCATGTCGATTGTCCTACCGGTCAGGCGTGCACGGATGGCGCCTGCCGCCCGCCTCCCTCGGCCTCGGAGCTGTCCACCCTGGCCGTGAGTCCGCGCGCGATGGTGCTGGCCGTGGGCGGCTCGGCGCGGCTGTCGCTGGTGGGCTTTACCTTCAGCGGCGAGAGCTTCCCCCTGGCCACGGGCAGCTTCTCGGTCGTCGACGGCGCGGGCGCTCCGAGCGACGCGGCCACCGTCACCTCCTCCGGCGTGGTGACGGCGGCCAGACCCGGCACGGTGCGCGTCCGGGCCGGCGTCTCCAACCAGGGCGTGGTGCCCGCAGAGGCCACCCTCACCGTGCTGCCCGCGCTGAGCCAGGGCTACCGCGTCACCGTGGTGGATGCGACAACGGGCCGCCCGCTCAGCGGCGTGGACGTGCTGGGCTGTGACGCTCCGCCCGCCACCGCGCCCTGCCCCGCCCCCGTCACCGTGACGACGGACGCCAGCGGCGCGGCCTCCTTCCCCACCTTCGCCGGAGCCACCGCGAGCTTCTCCGCCGCCTCGGCCGAGCCGCGCACGGATGGCTTCCCCCGCTACGACCGCGTGTCCGTGGCCGCCACCGCCGCGCGCGATGTGCTGCTGCCGCTCACGGAGAACCCGGTGCACGGCGCCGCGGGCTTCAACGCCGGCATCCAGTTCTCCGAGGTCCACTCCACCGGCCCGCTGTGGCTCGGCTTCTCCGTGCTGTCCGCGGGAGACCTTCCGGACCTGGACCTCACCACGCTGCTGGGCGAGACGTTCTTCATCACCCTTCCCGGCCTGCCTCAGCCCGTGCCCGCGCCGGGCAGCGCCGTGGCCTTCGCCGCCTCGGGCCTGGGCAATCCCGTGGAGCTCAAGGGCCGCTCGCTCGGGCTGGGACAACCCGGCCGCCGTGCCGCCGTGGCCTTCGCTGGCCGCACCGAGCTGGCCCTGGCCGCCAGCCTCGGCTCTACGGACCTGCTGGCCTACACAGGGGCCATGGACTACGCGCTCCAGGCCTTCGCCCCCGTGCCCCTGCGCCCGCGCGTGCCCGACACCTCGGATCTCGACGCCGACGGGCTCTGCTCGGACACCTCCCGCTGCCAGGGCTCCGAGGACCTTCCCGACTATTTCGCCCTGCCCGGCTTCTCTCACCGGCCCCGCCGCGAGCAGCTGCGCCGCACCGAGGTGGTGCTCCCGCGCCTGCCCCCCGGCCTGGACACCGCCATCGCCAGCGCCGTGGAGCTCTCCTCCGAGGCCGGCCTCGTCCCCCTGGGCTTTGCCTCCCGCACGGGCGGCGCCCCGGCCCCGGATGGCACCAGGCCGTTGGAGCCCCTACTTCTGCGCAGTGGCGCGCCTTATGGCGGCGTGGAGTTGGGGACACCCGGAGTCTGGGTGTTCGCCACCCGCGTGGCCGAGGCCCGGGGAGACACCACCGGCCGGCTCGTTCGCGGCGCCTCGCTGCCCACCCGGGTAGAGCTGCCCGCGTTCCTTCCCGTGCCGGCCGGCGGCTACAGCGTGCCCGGGCGCACCTTCACCCCAGCTTCCGAGCGCTGGGCGGCGCTCGCCCGGGCCGGAGCCGAGCTGGCACGCATCACCTTCACCGGCCCCCGGAGCCGCCACCTGGTGCTCCTGCCGCTCGTCGAGGGCCAGGGGGCCCTGCGCCTCCCGGAGTCGCCCCCTGGAATCGGGGAAGACCCGGCTGCCCAGGAATCAGCGACAGGTGAGATAGTCTCGCTGGATCTTTCGTCAGGTATCAGCCGAGAGGATGCGCTGGACCTGGAGGGATCCAACCTGACAGGGTTGCCCCTGATGCTGGATGCTTACTCGCGGGCGCGTTCCTGGTGAAATAGCGTCCACGGCAAGCCTCTCTGGCCCCAGCTTCGGAGTTCACGCGCGATGCAAAAGAAGGAGCCCATCATCGGCATCGACCTCGGCACGACGAACTCGTGCGCGGCGTATGTCGAAGAGAGCGGGAACGTGAAGCTCATCCCGTACAAGGGTGGCGACTACACGATCCCTTCGATCTTCGCGATCGATGACAAGGGCAACGAGCTCATCGGCTACGAGGCCAAGCGCCAGTGGCAGCTCAACCCCCGCAACACCGTCTACGGCGCCAAGCGCCTGGTGGGCCGCGCGTACAAGAGCGACATCGTCGACACGATGAAGAAGGTCGTGGCGTACCAGATGCGCCCCGGCAAGAAGAACGACGTCGTGCTGGACGTGGGCAAGAAGGAGTTCAGCCTCCAGGACGTCAGCGCGAAGATCCTCAACAAGATCCGCGACGTGGCGTCCAACTACATGAAGCAGCCGATCAAGCGCGCGGTGGTGACGGTGCCCGCGTACTTCAATGATCGGCAGCGTCAGTCGGTGAAGGACGCCGGCAAGCTCATCGATCTCGAGGTGGTGCGCATCATCAACGAGCCCACCGCGGCGGCGCTGGCCTACGGCGTGGGCAAGGGGCTCAAGCAGAAGGTGGTCGTCTACGACTTAGGCGGCGGCACGTTCGACGTGTCGATCATCGAGATCCGCGACCGCGTGTTCGAGGTGAAGGCCACCGGCGGCGACATCTTCCTGGGCGGCATCGACTTCGACAACGCCATCATCCACCACGTGCTCAAGGACTTCGCGTCCAAGACGGGCATCGATCTGGCCACGGATCCAGTGGCCATGCAGCGCATCAAGGACCTGGCCGAGCGCACGAAGATCGACTTGTCGGCGCGCGAGGAGGTGCCCTTCAACATCCCGTTCATCACGATGACGTCTCAGGGCCAGCCCCTGAACATCGAGATGAAGTTCACGCGCAAGATGCTGGAGACGCTCACCAACCACCTGATCGACAAAACGCTGCAGATCGTCGCGCGGGTGCTGGTGGACGCGGGCCTGTCGACCAAGGAGATCGACGAGGTGATGCTGGTGGGCGGCCAGACGCGCATGCCGATTGTCCAGGACCGGCTGACGAAGTTCTTCAGCAAGCCGCCCAGCAAGGGCGTGCACCCGGACGAGGCGGTGGCGATTGGCGCGGCGCTGTACGCGCACTCGCTGCAGGACGACACCAACCTGCGCATCCAGCTGCTGGACGTGATCCCCATGGCCATTGGCCTGGAGAAGGCGGGCGGAGCGTTCCACACGGTGTTCCCGCGCAACGCGCCCATCCCGAACGCCAAGCAGCTGGTGGCCACCACGAGCATCGACAACCAGACCGAGCTGGCGATGCGCATCTACCAGGGCGACCACGAGATGGTGGCGCAGAACGACATGCTCGGAGAGTTCACCTTCTCGGGCATCCGCCCCGACAAGGCGGGCAAGGTGCAGGTGGAGATCACCTTCGACGTGAGCGTGGAAGGCATCCTCACCATGCGCGCCCGGGATCCGGCCACCGGCCGGGAGATGCGGACCACCGTCCGCGTCACCCAGAGCTGAGCCCCACCAACACGAAGGCCCCTCGGCTTGGCAGCCAGAGGGGCCTCGTGAGTCAGAAGCGAGCGGCGAGCACTACGCCGTCTTCTTCTCCATCTTCTCCAGCACCAGCTGCGGAGGCTCGCGCTTGGTGATCACCGTCTCGGTGATCTTGCACTCCTTCACGCCCTCGCGGAACGGCACGTCGTACATGATGTCCAGCATCGCGTCCTCGAGGATGGCGCGCAGGCCGCGCGCTCCCGCGTTGCGACGCATCGCCTCGCGCGCGAGCGCTCTCAGCGACTCCTTGGTGAAGGTCAGCTTCACCTTCTCCATCTCGAAGAGCTTCTGGTACTGCTTCACCAGCGCGTTCTTCGGCTGAGTGAGGATCGTGACGAGATCGTCCTCCTTCAGATCGTTCAGCGTCGCCACCATCGGCAGGCGGCCGATGAACTCCGGAATCATTCCGAACTTCATCAGATCCTCGGGCTCCGCCATCGCCAGCAGCTCACCGACGCTGCGCTCCTCGCGGTGGGTAATCCGGGCCCCGAACCCCAGGCCCTTCTCGCCCACCCGGCGCTTGATAATGCCGTCGATGCCGTGGAACGCGCCGCCGCAGATGAACAGGATGTTCGTCGTATCAACCTGCACGTACTCCTGCTGGTTGTACTTCTTCCCACCCCGCGGCGTGACGTTGGCGCGCGTGCCCTCGATGATCTTCAAGAGCGCCTGCTGCACGCCCTCGCCGCCCACGTCGCGGGTGGCGCTGGGCGTGTCGCCCTTGCGCGCGATCTTGTCGATCTCGTCGATGTAGACGATGCCGCGCGCCGCCTTCTCCACGTCGTAGTCGGCGTTGTGGAGCAGGTTCTGGATGATGTTCTCCACGTCCTCACCCACGTAGCCGGCCTCGGTGAGGCTGGTGGCATCCGCGATGGTGAACGGGACGTTGAGGAAGCGCGCCAGGGACTGGGCCAGCAGCGTCTTGCCGCTACCCGTGGGGCCGATGAGCAGGATGTTGCTCTTGCTCAGCTCCACGTCCTCGTTGCCCTGGGCCTTCACCCCGGGCCGAGGCCGTGCCGTCGGCTTCTTCTGGTAGATGCGCTTGTAGTGGTTGTAGACCGCTACGGCGAGAACCTTCTTGGCCATGTCCTGGCCAATGACGTAGTCGTCGAGGAACGCCTTGATCTCCGTGGGCGTGGGCAAGCTGACCTGCGGCTTGCCCTCCTCGCGCTCGTTCTCGTCCGCGATGATGTCGTTACACAGCTTGATGCATTCGTCGCAGATGTAGACCGTGGGGCCCGCAATCAGCTTACGGACCTCGCGCTGCGACTTGCCGCAGAACGAACAGGACAGGTTGACGTGGTGCTCCTTCTTCACTGCAAGCCTCCGAGTTCGCCGGCCCCCGGTCACCCGGAGCCTACTTCACCGCCACACACCCCGCTCGACAGGCCGCCCACGTCTCGAACAGCCAGCCGGGACAAAATATAGGCTCCCCTTCGACGCTCAGGAAGCCCAACGACGCAATCCTTCGTCGAAGAGCGCCTTTGGGGTGCCGTCAGCGTTCGATAACAGTCGGTCAGCCGTTCGTCACGTTCGACGCGAGTTCCTCTACCTCATCCGCCAGGGCGGCCGCCCGCTCAGCAATGGCCGAGGGTACCTTGCGGGTGCCCGAAAGCTCGCTGGCGAGCTTCCGGGCCATCTGGGCCAACCGGCGTAACTGTACGTTTTCCGGCGGAGGCTCGGGCGGAGGGCGGGGGAAGCGCTCGGTGAACTCGCGCTTCAGCTCCGTGGCCGACTTCTCCGGGTTCCAGATGCTGTCTCGAAGTGAACGGTACTCGGAGGGGGATAATTGCCCCCGGTCGGCCGCGTCCGCCAGCACCTCGACGACCTCGAAGGCGGGCGCCCGCTGAGGAAAGTCCTCTTCCTTAACGGCCTCGGGGGGCTCGTGCTTGGCCAGGAAGCTGAACGAGCGCGTCAGCTTGAGCGCCGTCTGCTTCTTGATGTGCAGCTCCTTGAGGCAGTAGGCCTCGAACGAGGGGAAACCCCACTCCTCGTACTTGGCCTCGTCCCGGACCTGGACGAGCAGCTTGCCCAGCTCGGCCCAGGTGGACTTGAAGCGCTTGGCGGAGACCAGCACCGTGTGTCGGAAAGTACCCGGGGGGACGGACGCTGCCTTGTTCTGGATGTCGACTTCCGCGACGGAGGGCATGGCCGCTCTATCGCCCAAGCGCCGCGGCGGGGCAACAGCGCAGATTCAGCCCTTGGCGGGCGCGATGTTGAACGTCAAACCCACGGAGGGCCCCGAGCCATTGAAGGGCTTGAAAGGCCACTTGCGCAGCTCATCGAGGAAGCACTGGTGCAGCGGCCCTTGCTTGAGCTGGGGGTGGTCCACCCAGAGCTTGGACACCCTGCCGTCGTTACCGATGGTGAACTCGATGGGGATCTTCGCGGTGAACCCGGGCCGGCGTTTGACTTCCTCGGCCAGGCAGAAGCGCAGCTTGCCCTTGTTCTTCTCCACCACGCGGTTGATGGCGTCCTGATCGTACTCGACGCCCATGTCCAGGCCGTCCGGGTCGCTGGAGACGGTGCCCGTGCGCGCCGGCTTCTTGTCCGGCGGGCGGGCAGCCACTGCGGTGGGAGGCGTGGTGGGCGTCGTCGTGCTGGGGGTGGCGGGCTTGGGGCGAGGGTCCGCGGCCGCGACGGGCTTGTCGGGCGTCTTGCCGGGCGTAGTCGGGTAGGCGATGAGGTCCTCGTCCGAGGCCCGGGCCTGCGCCATGGTGATGGTGGGCATGTCCACGGTGATGTTGGCGAACTGGTCCTCCTCGCCGCCGGGCCCGTGCACCGCGATCCAGCGCGCGGCCTGCCACGCGCCAATGCCCAGCAGCACCGTCACCAGGCCCACCCCGCCGCCGATGATCATCCGCTTGCGCATCGCGCGCTCGCGCGCCACTCGCAGATCGGCATCCACCCGGGCCTTGGCGGAGGCTCGCGCCACGTGGACCTTGAAGAGGTCCACATCGCCCAGGCGCATGAAGTCGCGCTCACCCGGAGGCGCCACCGGCGTGTCCGCCGTCATCTCGCCAGAGTACAGCTTCTCCACGAGCTGCCGCGTCGACATGGGCCCCAGCACCAGGTCTCCCTGGCGGTACAGCCACGGCTCGTCGGCACGCTCTACTTCGATCTCTTGTCCGGCCACCATTCAGCGCGAAGTATCCTTGGCCCTCTCTCACACCGCAACGCCGTCCCTCACATGGCTCTCACTTGAAGAGAATTCCCGCCACACTGTGGCTCTGGTACCGCGGCGGAACCTTCCGGGGCTTCCAGCGCCAGCTCCAGGGGCCTACCGTGCAGGACACCCTGGAGGCGGCCCTGCGTGAGGTGGGTGTGGCTGCCACGGTGATGCCCTCGGGGCGCACGGATCGCGGCGTCCACGCCCGGATGCAGGTGGTCAGCCTGAGGCTGGATCCCCAGGACTCCGCCGAGGCGCTCGCGGCTCGCCTCCCCGCCAGGCTACCGGCGGACCTGGGGCTGTGTGTGGCCCGGAGGCCCCATCCGTCCTTCCACTCGCAATGGAGCGCGGCGGGGAAGACGTACCACTACCGGGTGCAGCTGGGTGGCGCGGTGGCGGAGCCCTGGAGGCCGTACGTGATGAACGTGGCCGAGGAGCCCGGGCTGGAGCGCCACCCCGTGAGGCCCGAGCGCTTCGCGGAAGTGCTCGGCCAGGCGGTGGGCCAGCGGGACTTCGCCGCGTTCCATGAGAACTCCAGCCCGCGCAAGCTCCGCACGCTCGAGGCGGCCACGGTGCACGAGCTGGGGGGAGGACTGTTCGAGGCGCGGCTGCGCGGCGATGCCTTCGCGCGCTACCAGGTGCGCTACCTCGTGGGCTCGGCGCTGCTCGCGGCCGCGGGACGGCTGTCCGAGGAGCAGTGGCGCGGGGCGCTCGAGCACAGCGAGCGGATCTCCGGGCTCAAGGCCAAGGCGGCCGGCCTGGTGCTCTGGGAGGTGCGCTATCCCCCCGAGCTGGATCCCTTCTCCGCCGCCGAGCGGGCCGCCCCTCCAGGGTTACCCGGGGGGCCGCCCTTCATCGGCACGGAGCGAGCGTGAAGCGGCTTCAGTCGACCAGCCGCTCCTCGTACTTCACCAGCAGATCCGAGATCGCCTCACGCAGGTACTCGCTCTGGCGGATGCGCGTGGTGCGCGACAGATCCTTCAGCGCGTCCAGCTTCTCGCGGGAGAGACGGAAGACCACTGAGGTGAGGCGGGGCGTGTTGTCCAAGTGCGGTGACCTCCTACAGATGCGCACACTGTCGCACAGGCTTTCTGGATCGCAAGAAACTCACCGGGGATTGATCAGGAAGCTCCACTGCAGGCCGGTGAATGCCTCGGCGTCCATGCGCAGGCCTGATCCAAATCCGAGCGACAGCCCGAACCCTCCATACACGGAGAGCTGATCAGACAGTGCGTGGCGCACGCCGAAACCTACGCGAGGCCCCGCCCACGTCCCAGAAAACAGCCGCAGCGCCGCGCCCACGTCGAAGAAGCTCTGCCAGTCGTCGTCGCCGAAGATGCTGCGGTAGCCGCCCTGCACCACCCCTTCCACCCCACCCTGCCCCGCTCCGCCGCGGAGCATGATCAGCACCTCGTCGCGATCATCTCCCACCGTGAGGCTGCCCCCGAGATCGAAGAACCCGCCCAGCCCGGCCCCGGCCTTCGCGTCTTGAATGAAGGTGGTGTAGCCCGCGCTCGGCCCGGCCAGCAGGCTCAGGGCGCGGCGCTGCTCGTAGTACTGGGCATGGGACAGCGCGGGCGCGGCGAGCAGCAGGATCAGCAGCAGCTTGCTCAAGGGCTTCAGCTCACCACGGGCAGCGGGAAGCCCTGGCCCGCCGGCTTCGTCACTCCCGCCGCCTCGTTCATCCGGCCCGAGCGGAACGGCTCGAGGTCCACCGCGACGAACTGGAAGCCCAGCGCCTTGAGGGCCGTGTTCACCCGCAGCCGTACCTCGGCCGCCATGAAGCGCTCGTACTCCTCCGCCGCCAGCTCGATGCGCGCCACCTCGTGGTGGTAGCGCACCCGGAACTGCCGGAAGCCCAGCTGGCGCAGCTCCGTCTCGGCCTGGGCGATCTGGAACAGCCGCTCCCGCGTCACCGAGGTGCCGTACGGAATGCGCGAGGCCAGGCACGCCATCTGCGGCTTGTCCCACGTGGGCAGCCCCAGCTGCTGGCTCCACGCGCGGATCTCCGCCTTCGTCAGCCCCGCCTGCGCCAGCGGCGACTGCACCTGGTGCTCCTTGGCCGCCTTGTGGCCGGGGCGGTGATCCTTGAAGTCATCCGCGTTGAAGCCGTCCAGCACCACCGCGTAGCCCAGCTGCTGGCGCCGCGCCTCGCACAAGTCGTACAGCTCCGTCTTGCAGAAGTAGCAGCGGTTGGTGGGGTTGGCCGCGTACTGCGGGTTGGCCAGCTCGTTGCTGGACACCACCTCGTGCCGGGCCCCCAGGCGGGCGGCCAGCTCGCGCGCCTCCTGCTCCTCCTCGGGCGCCACCGAGGCCGACAGCGCCGTCACCGCCAGCGCCCGCTCGCCCAGCTCCTCCACGGCGATCTTCAGCACGAAGGTGGAGTCCACTCCGCCGGAGAACGCCACCAGCGCCGTGCCGTGCGCCCGGAGTGCCGCGCGCATGGCCTCCAGCTTGGTTCTTGAGGCCTCGCACAGGGCCTGGATCTGCTCGGGGCTCAGCATGAGGCTCTCCTAAAGCAAAGGGCCCCCGATTGCACGCGCAACCCAGGGGCCCCAGAGCTTCTGACGGACTGTGACTACTTGCGCTTGGTGCTCTTCTTGGCAGTGGCAGGAGCGGGCTTGGCCACCCGGGCCGCGCGCGTGGCCGGACGGGCCTTGGCGCCCTTGCCCGGCTTCTCGGCCTTGGCCGGCTCGGCCTGGCGCGCCTTCTTCGGCAGCGGGTTGGCCTTCATCTTCTTGCCGGTGATGATCTTCAGCTCCTCGCTGGTCACGTAGCCCAGGTCCAGCAGCGACTGGAAGATCTTCATCGCCCCGTCCTCCACCGGCTCGGTGTCCGAGTGGATCGTCACCTCGGGCGAGGTGGGCGGCTCGTACGGCTCGGTGATGCCGATGAAGTTGGGGATCTCTCCGCTCAGCGCCTTCTTGTACTTGCCCGTCGAGTCGCGCTCGATCAGCTTCTCGGTGGGGCAGTCGACGTACACCTCGACATAGCGGCCGATCTGCCGGCGGTTCTCCTCGCGCACCGTCTTGTAGGGGCTCACGCAGGGCACCAGCACACAGACGTTGTTGCGCGTGAGCAGCTGCGCCACGAAGCCCAGCCGGCGCACCACCAGGGACCGCTCCTCCTTGGTCTCACCCAGGCCCTGCCAGAGCTCGTCGCCCAGCTCGCCCTCGTCGAGAATCTCCACATTGCGGCCCACCTGGCGCAGGCGGGCGGCAATGTAGGCGGCCATGGTCGTCTTCCCGGTACCATGCATGCCGGTCAGCCAGAGCGTGAAACCCGTAGTGCTAGGCATAAAGTCGCTAACTCCCTGCGCTCGAAGCGTTTTCCGCTCCGTCAGTGCGCGGCAGATAAAAGTCGCGCGCTTTATAGACGAAAACCCACGCCCTTGACAATTCAGGCCCACCTTTCCGCAGGTGGGGGAAGCAGCCAGCCAAGTGGCTGCCTCCATTGGGTTTTTCTGTCAATTCCACTTAGAGCGGAACCGGACGGCCCCGAAAATCTTCGTTTTGCCAGCAGAAGAGGCGGGCCTGAGTGGCGCGGCCCTCCTCAATGGCAACCACCAGGTAGGACACCCCAGGCAGTACGGGCAGGCCAGCAGGCGCGGCCTGAGCCCGGTCCTCGGCGGAGAAGTCCGCGACTCCATTGACGTGAGAGTGAAACACACACGCGACCTGCTCACCCCGGGCATCGGCCTGCTGATGGAGGGCGAGCCACTCCTGGGGCTCGAAGAGGTAGGCGGTGCGAGAGGTGCGAGGAAAACGCACCGGATCGGCCGCGTGGTATCGATCATAGGCGTTGGTGATGGGATGCACGCGCCAGCTGTGGGCCTGCGGGTTCCACAGGAGCACACCACAGCCTTCCTGGGGGTACATGGCCTCCAGGTGCCGCACCACTTCCGACAGATCCGAGGGAAGCGGCCCCATGCGTGTCAGGGAAGCCGCGTCCAGTGGTGCTTGGCGCCCCGCTTCTTCAGCTCCGCCCCTACTTTTTCGGCCACCTGGACCATCGCCTCCGTGCCCCAGACATCGCGGCGGTAGCGGCGAACCTGGCGATAGAGGCTGTAGGCGTCGAAGCGCGCGTCCTTATAGGGCTCCAGGTTGATGATGCCGTAGAACTGGTGAAGGTGCTTCAAGGCGTGCTTCGCACAGTCATTTGGAGAAGCCCAGGCAGCCTCCAGGATGCGGAGCTCCGCCAGGGAGCTGAGAGCCCAGGCCTGGCGCTGCAGGTTTTCCGAGCGCAGCGCGTCCTGCGACATGACGTAGGCGGCTCTCCACCGATTCTGAAACTCCTCCGTGTCCCACTGCTTCTCCAGCCGCCCCGTGAGAGAGAGGTACTGGACCAGGGGCCACGAGTCGATGTTCCCCGCCTGATAGCAGGCGTAGTAGTCGCGCTGTGCATCGCTCAGCGCCTCGATGAGCTCTTCTTCGTCCTGCTTCTCGCTCTTCGTCAGGAACCGCACGACCTGCTTGCCCGCACTCGCGAGCACTCCGAGCGCATGGATGCGCTCCGTGTTGCTGCCGTTCGTAGGCATCGCCTCCCGAAGGCGCTTCATGAGCTGCTTGAGTTCCCCCAGCAGAACCTGGCGCCTGCTGTCGTAAGCGGCCTCATCTTTATCGTCCTCATCCTTGGCGTCCTCATCCTCATCGAGGGCGTCGAGCCGGGACATGGCGGTGTCCAGCTCCAGGCGCGTCCGCTCGAAGCGCACGCGCTTGAGCTGCGTCGTCAGGTCCGCGGGGAAGGCGGCGTACACCACGATGGCCGCCCAGTCATTGGGCGCTTCACGCACCTCGGCGGCGAGCGCCTGCCGCAGATCATGGATGACCATGCGCGGATCGTGCCCCTGCAGCAGCCGCTCGTAGAGCAGCCGCGCCATGACGACGGAGCCCTTCACGGACAGGGGAAACTGGGAGCCGATGACCAGGGGAATGCCCGCCTCATGCAGCTCGTGCGCGATGCTGGCCCCACCGGCGGAGAGCACCGAGTGGGTGCCCATGTTGGCGCTGTCGCAGCTGGCGATGGTGAGCACGCTCGGGCGAGCGATGTCCTGCTCCGGGCTATTCGGAGTGTGGCAGCGCAGCGCGTCCACCAGCGTGGCCCCGTCCACGATGTCGACCTCGTAGGGGTTGTCTTCGGAATGGAAGGCCAGACCGTACCTGGCCCCCGCGGAGCCGGGCACATCCGCGCTGATGCCATGCGCCAGCACATGCACATGCGTGAAGGGCTCCTCCCGGTTCTCGCGGCAGGCCTTGCGGACGGAGGCGAGAGTTGCCTCGGGCAGCACCGTGACGAGCCGATCGAACTCCTGCTTCCCCCTCGCATCCTCGTGGACGAGGTATGGCGCGAGGGCTTTGCGGAGCGCCTCCACGTGCTCGCGCAGGGGTACCGGAGCCACGGGAGGAGGCGCGGCGGAGATGACCAGGATTCGCACCTTCTCCGGCCACTCCAGCGCCCCGGCCGCCACCCGGCGGACTTCGCGCGTGAGGCAGATGGGATTCACCGTCTGCCGACACAGTGGCCGCTTCTGCTCCGCGAGGCCTGCAATGGCGTTGGACAGCTCGAACGGGAGCAAGGCCAGCTCGGACGCGGAGAGCACGAGCCGCAGGTGTACCATGCGCCCCTGCTCCGCCGGATCCGTGTCGACGAGCTCCGCGGTGAGCGGCTGGATGGAGCTCAACAGCTGGGCGACCTCGGCGGCGGCCCCACTCTGGGCGACCGAGGCCATCTCGAAGCCCGCCTCGTAGCGCAGCATCTGGATGCGCTGCAGCACGTGCAGGTGCTCGAAGCCCACGTGGAAAGTCACCGGGTCCCGGTTGCCGCACAGCGCCAGGTACGGGGTGAGCGGAGACAGCAGCTGGTTGTGGTCGGGACCGTGGCGCAGCAGCTCCAGCGTCACCACGCGTGGCGGGTTGGCGGGTCCCCGGCTACTGGCCCTCGGGACAGTACGCACCCTGACGGCGGAACCGGGAGAGGCCTGTGAGGCGCCCCGCGGCGAGTCGGTCTTCTTCGGCTTTCTATCGCGTGTGGATGAGGCTGAGTCGGACTGGGCCACGGCTTCCCCTCGTGCGGCCAGTCTGTGTCCGGACAGCGCCGTGACTCAAGAAACGTGATTCGCCAGGACCGTGCTCCTAAGCTGAATTCAGGAGCCCTCTGCATGTTCCAGATCGAGATGCTGCCCGCGGAGCACGGCGATTGCCTGGTGGTAACCTACGGGACGAAGGAGGAGCCGCACAGGATCCTCATCGACGGGGGTACACACACCACCTTCCCGCGCCTGAAGAAGTACATCGCGAACCTACCGGCCGGGCAGCGGCACTTCGAGCTGCTCATCGTGACGCACATTGATGAAGACCACATCGGAGGAGTGCTGCCGCTGCTCCGGGACACGGAGCTCGGAGTCTCGTTCGGGGATATCTGGTTCAACGCCTGGCACCACCTGGCGCCTCCACGGAGGACGGGCTTCCTGGGGCCCAAGCAGGGAGACCTCCTCGGGAACCTGCTCAGCCAGCGGCTCGACCTGCCGTGGAACCAGCGCTTTGAGGGAGGCACGGTGGTAGTGCCAGACTCAGGGCCCTTGCCGGTGCGCACGCTGCCAGGAGGGCTGCGTCTCACCTTGCTCTCGCCGCGCTGGGAGGAGCTGGAGAAGCTGAGCCGTTCCTGGAGCGACAAGGCCTTCAAATCGGGGCGTGTTCCAGGAGATGTCTCCATGCTGGGCGGCGCCAACGAGAGCATTCTGGAGCTGCTCGGCTCTCGCTCCCAGGCGGCACTCCTCGCCGCGCAGCGCTTCTTCCCGGATACCTCCGCCGCGAATGGAAGCAGCATCGCCGTGTTGGCCGAGTACGAGGGAAAGCGCGCGCTGCTCGCGGCGGATGCTTTCGCCGAAGTGCTCGTGGCGGGGATCAAGCGGCTGCCCGGTGTCCGCGACACGCTGCGGCTCGATGCCTTCAAGCTCCCGCACCATGGCAGCCAGCACAACATCAACGACGAGCTGCTGCAGGTAGCGCCCAGCCGGAACTACCTCATCTCCACCAACGGCAACCACTTCGATCACCCAGACGTGCCCGCCATGAAGAGGGTGCTCCAGCAAGCCAGCGAGGCGACGCTCTTCTTCAACTACGACTCGGAGACGACGGGCGAGGTGCGAAAGCTGGTGCGTCAGCAGAAGTCCGGCCCGAAGAAGGAGCTCAAGTACCCAAGGAAGAATGGTGAGGACGAAACCACCATCCAGCTCCTCACGGAAGAGAAGGCGCCGGCCCGTAGAGCTCGGGGTGCAGCCAGGGCATCAGCGCGCAGGCCAGCGGGCCCTGCCACATCTCGGCGCGGGTGAAGAGGCCGTTGGTGAGGATGCCCACCGCGCCCAGGCTCTTCTTGCTCTCGTTGCGGCCGGAGATGTCGTCCATCACCGGCCCCAGCTCCTCGCCGCTCAGCGCCCGGGCCACGGCGGCCGGAGGCAGCTGAAAGCGCACGCCCCAGGTGAGGTTCTCGCGGCCCGAGCTATCCACCACGGCCACGCAGTTGATCAGGCAGCCGTCCTGGTCCACGCCTCCCTCGAGCCCCACACCCATCCGCGCGCCCGGCACGGCGGCCAGCGCGGCCCGGGCCCGGTTGCGTGCCCCATCCCGCGTCTGCTCGGCCCCCACGGGCTGCAGGGGCACTCCGCTGGGCACCTCCACGGCGGAGATCATGCTGCCCGGGAAGGCGCGCTCACACATGGCCCGCACGGCCTGCGTCTTGGCGGGGTTCGTCGAGCCAACGGCAACGGTCAAGCTCATGAGGGATCAGAACAGGCGGTTGAGCCCGTTGAGCGCGGCCACCCGGTAGGCCTCGGCCATGGTGGGGTAGTTGAAGGTGGTGTTGATGAAGTAGTCGATGGTGTTGCCCGGCCCTTCCTGCGCCATGATCGCCTGGCCGATGTGGATGATCTCCGAGGCGTTGTCTCCGAAGCAGTGCAGGCCGAGGATCTCCCGCGTCTCGCGGTGGAAGAGCATCTTCAACATGCCCACCGTGCGGCCGGTGATCTGCGCGCGCGCCAGGCTCTTGAAGAAGGCGTGGCCGACTTCGTACGGCACGCCGTCCCGGGTGAGCTGCTGCTCGGTGCGCCCCAGGCTGCTGATCTCCGGGCTGGTGTAGATGCCGGTGGGGATGTCCTTCACCAGCTTGGTTTCCAGGCGGCCCTCGACGATGTGCGTGGCGGCGAAGCGGCCCTGATCGTACGAGGCGCTGGCCAGCGAGGGAATGCCCACCACGTCTCCCACCGCGTAGATGTGGGGCACGGACGTCTGGTACGCGTCGTTGATGGGGATGTTGCCGCGCGAGTCCACCTGGATGCCCAGCGCCTCGAGCCCCATCTGCTGGGTGTTGCCGGTGCGCCCGTTGGCCCACAGGAAGATGTCCGCCTTGATGCGCTTGCCGCTCTTGAGGTGCAGCACCACGCAGTCCTCGCGCGTCTCCAGCTTCTCCATCTGCTCCTGGTGGCGGATGATCACGCCCTGATCCCGCAGGTGGTAGGACAGCGCGTCGGAGATCTCGTCATCCAGGAACGACAGCAGCCGGTCGCGCGAGTTGATGAGGTCCACCTTCGCCCCGAGCATCCGGAACATGGACGCGTACTCGCACCCAATGACGCCCGCGCCGTAGATGATCATCGTCAGCGGCGTCTCTTTGAGGGTGAGGATCGAGTCCGAGTCGAAGACGCGCGCGTGATTGAAGTCCAGCTCCGGCGGGTGGTACGGGCGCGAGCCGGTGGCGATGACGAAGGCCTTGGCGGACAGCAGCTCGCTGGCGCCGCGGGGCTCGGAGACCTCGAGCGTCTTGGCGTCCACGAAGCGCGCGTGCCCCACCACCAGCTCGGCGCGGTTGCGCTCGTAGAAGGTGGTGCGCAGCTGCACCTGCTTGGACACCACCGTCGAGGCCCGGCGCATCATGTCCTTGAACTTCCAGCTCTTGGCCAGCTCGACGCGCAGCTCCGGGTGATCCACCTGCATGTCCACCAGGCGCTGAACGGCGTGACGCAGGGCCTTGGAGGGGATGGTGGCCGTGTGGGTGCAGGCACCGCCCACGAAGGCGCGCTTCTCCACCACGCACACCTTCTTGCCGGACTTGGAGGCCTTCATGGCAGCCCCCTCGCCTCCCGGTCCCGAACCAATCACCACGATGTCAAAGGGGCGAACGCTCATACTCAGAGATATTTCTCCACCCTGGGGGTGTCTGGAAGAAATCCGTTACCGGCACTTCGAGCAGCGACGGATTTCCAACTCCGTCACCTTCCCGGGGGCCTCGAGCCCCCTGGCGCCCAGCTCCGGCCCAAGACCCAGCTGTAACCGCTGGAACACCAGCGCGCCCAGTGCGCCGAGCGCCACGCCCAGCACCCCGGTGGGCGGCTCACCGAGCGTGCGCACCGTCTCTCCGAAGCACCACACGCAGCCCTGGCTGCCCCGGAACACCACCGCGCCCCGCGCCCCATCGCCCCCGAGCGCCACCCACGGCGCCTCGCCGTTCCAGGCCGTGGGCAGCTCGGCGACCCGGCCTCCGTGCCCAGCGCCTACCGCATCCGGGTTCACCTCTGGCAACACCCGCCCCAGCACCTGCGCCGCGGGCTGCCCCACGTCATCCACCGAGGCGAGGAAGCCGGCCGCGGCGGGCCCCAGCGGAGTCTCCGAGGCCGTCACGGGCGTACCGCCAGCCGCCAGGTACGCGGCGGCCGTGAGCCCCGCGGGCCCCGAGCCCTCCAGCCTCGCCCCACCCTGTAGCAGTGCCTCCTGCCCCCGGCCACCCACGTCCTTGAGGAGGATCTGCCGCGAGTAGCGCTGAATCTGGTCTTCACGCAGGGCCATGGCGCTACCCTCCAGCGATCGCGGGGATAAGGGTGATCCGGTCCGAGCTCTTCACGGGCGTCTCCAGCTCCTCCAGGAAGCGGATGTCCTCCTCGTTGAGGAAGACGTTCACGTAGCGGCGCACGGCGCCCTTGTCATCGAGCACCCGCGGGCCGATGCCTGGAAAGCGCTTCTCCAGCTCGCGCAGCACCTCGCCCACGGTGGCGCCGTCGACGGTCACCTCCTGCTGGTTGCGCGTGAAGCCGCGCAGGGGGGTGGGAATCTTGACCTTCGCCATGCTCATCTCCCCTGCTTGCGCAGCAGCAGCCGGTGGGTGCCATCCGGCCGTGGCTCCAGCGTGAGCACCTCGTGCCCTTCCTCGCGCGCGCTGCGAGGCACGTTCTTCAGCGGCTCCTCGCCCTTGAGGAAGATCTCCAGGACAGCTCCCGCCTGGAGCGACTCCAACTTCAGCTTGGTGCGCACGTACGTCATCGGGCACACCTCGCGGGTGATGTCCAACGTGGCGGTCACCTCGTGCATCGCTCGGCCTCCTCGGGCGCCGTGAGCGGAGGCGTCCTGCCGGGAGCGCAGCCCAGGCACTCCGGCGCCCGGCGAACGCGCACCGTCCGCCCCGCCAGGGACACTCCGTCCACCACATGCAGCACGGCCTCGCCACGCGCCGGCCCTACCGCGCCCGACAGCCGCTCCAGCGCCAGCAGGGCCTGCAGCGAACCCACCAGCCCCGCCATGGAGCCCAACACTCCGGCCTGCGCGCACGTGGGCACCGCGTCCGGCGCGGGCGGCCCCTCGTACAGGCAGCGCAGGCACGGCCCGTCCGGATCGATCCGCATCGCCTGCCCCTGCATCCGCAGCACGCCCCCGTACACCAGCGGCACCCCGGTGAGCACCGCCACGTCCGACAGGAAGAACTTGGTCGCCGTGCCATCCGTGGCGTCGATGACGACGTCATGCGCCCGGAACAGGGCCTCGGCGTTGGTGGCGTCCACCCGCTCGAACATCGCCTCGAGGCTCAGGTCCGGAAAGGCGCGCAACAGGCCTGTCGCGGCCGACTGCGCCTTGAAGCGCCCCACGTCCGCGGTGCGGTGCCACAGTTGGCGGTGCAGGTTCGTCACGTCCACCTGGTCCGGATCCACCAGCGTGAGGTGCCCCACCCCCGCGTGCGCCAGCGCGAGCGAGGCCGGACACCCCAGGCCTCCGGCTCCCACCACCAGCACCCGCGCCTGCCCAAGGCGGCTCACTCGACACTCCTCATCTTCGAACTTTCCCAGGGGGGCGGAACGAATATCCTCCTGTGCCGCCCCGTCCTGATACTCGGTAGCACACTTCCTCGCATCACCATTCAGCCGCGAGGCTGACCTGCGACCCCATATGAAAAAGCTGACTGGCGCGCTCGTCCTTTCGTTCTCCCTCCTCCTGGCCTCCGGCTGCCGCAGCGCTGGAGAGACCAAGGACCCGGGGGACGCTTCCACCCCCGCCTCCGAAGGGTCCATGGATGCATCCAAGGGTGCCCTCGACAGCGGCTCGGGCAGCACCCCCACCGAGGGCGCTCAGCCGACCCCGGGCGGAGAGGCGGGCGGCACGAAGTCCGACTCGGGCACGGGCTCGGCCGCCGAGCCGATGTCCGAGGAAGCCCGCGCCGCGGTGGAGTCCTGCCTCGACAAGTGGCTGAACGGTAAGAAGATGGACCGCTACGGCCACCCCGAGGGCACCATGTACATGGGCGGCTCGCCCCTGTTCAACGAGGCCACCGGCGAGTCGAAGGACCGGCTGGAGTACGTCTTCGCGCGTCAGCCCGAGGCCAGGAAGGCCTGCGGCAGCGCGGGCACCAAGGCCCCGGCCCCCAAGAAGTAGCCGCGCTGGGTGCCCCCCTGGGCGACAGGGGGGCGTCCAAGCGCAAGCATTTCCGGGAACAGGTCGGCTCCCTTAAGCTGCCGCCCGTGATCGAAACCGACCTCGCCCGCGACGAGGAAAAGCCATCCCACGATCTGCGCGCCCGGGTGCGCAAGGTGCTGGAGCGCCGCAAGCTCACCGACAGCGTCAACGCCGAGCAGGCGGCGGCGTCCTGGGAGCAGGATCGCTTCGTGGCTCGAGCGCGCGCCCTGTTCTACGCGCGGATGATGTTCCTGACGCTGGGCCTGCTCATCCTGGCGGTGCCCACCTGGTCCGGCTACTTCGGGCTCACCGGCCCGCTGGCCTTCGCCGGCTACTTCTCGATGCTGCTCTACAGCGTCGCCAACTTCCTGGTCATCGATCACCCCAAGGCCGGGCGCTGGGTCACCTACCTCACCCTGTGCATGGACCTGGTCATCATGGTGGTGCTGATCGCCAAGCCCCAGGTGGGCGGTGGCCTTCAGAGCCCGCTGCTGGCCACGCAGCTGCTGTTCACCACGCTGTTCGCCATTCTCTACCCCAAGCCGCTGGCCATCCTGCCGCCGCTGCTGGCGCTGCCCATCACCACCCGGTTGGACCTGCTGCTCAACCGCTCGGTGACGGCGATCGAGCTGCTGACGCTGCTGTGGTACTCGGCGCTCAACTTCATCATCGTCTACGTGGTGGTGTACCTCAACGAGCGCGAGGCCACGGCGCACCGCGAGGTGGTGGAGCTGCAGGGAGACTTGAAGGAGCTGGCCGTGGTGGAGGAGCGCAACCGCATGGCGCGCGAGATCCACGACGGGCTGGGCGCCTCGCTCTCGTCGATGATCATCCAGTCCGAGTACGCGCTGGGGCTGGCCAAGGACGGGCCGCTGCGCGACGAGATCGCCGAGCTGAAGGCCACCGCCGAGGAGTCCATCGAGGAGCTGCGGCGCAACCTGCGCATGATGCGCGAGGACTTCGAGCTGACACAGGGCCTGGAGGACTACGCGAAGACCTTCCGGGACCGCACGCAGCTGGACATCCGCTTCGAGCGCTCGGGCGTGCCGCGCAAGCTGTCTCCGGACGCGCAGCTGGCGCTGTTCCGCATCCTCCAGGAAGGCCTGTCCAACGCGGCCAAGCACGCGCAGGCCAAGGTGGTCCACGTGAAGCTGGACTTCGGTGACAGCCGGGTGCACCTCACGGTGCGCGACGACGGCAGGGGCTTCGATCCGAAGAAGACGCCGCGTGGGCACTACGGCCTGCTGAACATGCGTGAGCGCGCCATGAAGCTGGGCGGCGAGATCATCGTGGACTCGACGCCCGGCGCGGGCGCGCTCGTTTCATTCTCTCTTCCCTGCACCCCTTCGTAATGACTGGAGCTCCCGTGGACGCCCTACCGACGACGGCCCCCGCCCCCATTCGCGTCTTCGTGGTCGAGGACCAGACGAAGATCCTCAAGAACCAGCTGCGCCTGCTCGAGGGGCACCAGGACATCGAGATCATCGGCACCGCGCTGTCGGGCGAGGCCGCGCTCGAGGAGGTGCCCAAGGTGATGCCGGACGTGCTCCTGCTGGACCTGGGACTGCCGCGCATGAGCGGCATCGACGTGACGCGGGCGGTGAAGGCCACCTACCCCAAGGTGGAGATCCTCATCTTCACCATCTTCGACGAGGAGGACAAAGTCCTCGAGGCGGTGAAGGCGGGAGCCTCGGGCTACCTGCTCAAGGGCGCCACGGTGGACAAGATCGTCGAGGCCATCAAGGAGGTGCGCGCGGGCGGCACGGTGATTCAGCCGAACCTGGCGCGCCGGCTGCTGCGCCACTTCCGGGTGGATCCGGACAGCGCGCCGGTGCCCACCGAGCCGCTGCCCGCCGCCGTCCCCCAGGCCGCCGCTGCTCCCGAGGCCGTGCCCGCGCAGGCCGCCGCCGCCCAGGCCGCGACCTCGTCGGAGGAGCCGCTGCTCAAGCCGCTGTCGGACCGGGAGCGGGAGATCCTCCAGCTCATCGCCAAGGGCGTGTCCAACAGCGAGGCGGCGCGCCTGCTCAACCTGAGCAAGGCGACGATCCGCACCCACCTGGAGCACATCTACCGCAAGCTCGAGGTCACCAACCGCGTGGAGGCCGTCACCGAAGGCATCCGCAAGGGCCTCATCTCCGTGTAGTCCACACCTCGCCTTTCCGCGCTCAGACGCGGAACAGGTTGAGGAACGTGGTGATGATGAGCGCGTTGCTGAAGTCGATGAAGAACGCGCCCACCATGGGCACGACGAGGAAGGCGCGCGGGGCCGGGCCGTACTTCTGGACCAGGGCCTCCATGTTGGCGACGGCGTTGGCGGTGGTGCCCAGCATGAAGCCGCACAGGCCTCCGCCCATCACCGCCGAGTCGTAGTCCCGCCCCATCAGCCGGTACATGGGCCACAGGCACACGGCCAGGATGAGCGCCACCTGCACGGCCACCAGCAGCAGCAGGGGCAAGGCCACGGCGGCGAGCTTCCACAACTCCAGCGTCATCAGCGCCATGGCGATGAACAGCGAGAGCGCCACGCCGCCGAGTTCCTCGAGGGTGCGGCCCGACAGACGCAGCCAGCGCGTACGGTCATCGAGGTTGCGCACGAAGGCCGCCGTCAGCATCGCGCCGATGTAGCCCGGCAGCGTCATGCCCAGCGACTTGAAGCCCTGGCTGACCCAGTTGCCGATCCAGAGCGTGGCCAGCAGGATGACGACATGCTTGAGCAGGTGGCCGCCGCTCTCGCCATCGCCCTCGACGGCGCTGGGCACGGAGGTCTCGGGGGCCACGGCCGGGGCTGTGCTCGCCTGGGACTTCAGCCCGTTGCGGCGGATGAGATAGGTGCCCAGGGGGCCCCCCACCAGCCCGCCCGAGACGATGCCCAGCATCGCCGCGGCAATCGCGATGGCGGGAGCGCCCTCGACACCGGCCTTCTCGAAGAGCGGAGCGAACGCGAGCCCCGTGGCGGGCCCTCCGGCCAGCGTGACGGAGCCGGCGAGGACGCCGAACAGCGGAGGCAGTCCGAGCGCATAGGAGAGCAGCACGCCCACGGCGTTCTGGACGATGGCCAGCACCGTCGAGGCCAGGAAGAAGATGAGCACCTGGGGCCCGCCCAGCCGCAGCAGCGAGAGCGATGCGGCGAAGCCGATGCTCGCGAAGAAGGCGATCATCAGCGGGCTCTGGAGCGTGGTGTCGAACTTGAGCGGCGTGTAGCCCGCGTTGCGCGCCAGCGTCAGCGAGATGGCCACCAGCAACCCACCCACCACGGGCGCGGGGATGTTGTACCGGGCCAGCGGCGGAATCAGCCGGCGTATCCCCTGCCCGGCGTAGAGGACGATGCCCGCGAAAGCCACGGTCTCGATGAGGTTGAGTTGCATGCGCGCCGGACCATAGCGGAAAGCCGCTGGCGCGAGGTTGCTTGCGCGGTGGGGTGAACCCCCTATTCGGCGAGGGGCTCTCGCTCGCTGAGCCCGGGCCCGGATGCACCCGCGCGGCGCGGCCGGTTCTCACGCCGGCTCGCGCCGCGGATCAACCCCCAGCCCACCGCCACCAGCAGCGCCCCGAACACGAGGAAGCCCACGTCCCAGGCCAGTTGCCCCTCGCCGGGATGAACGTGGTGGATGCCCAGCAGGTGGTGATCGATCAACCCCTCCACCACGTTGAACGCGCCCCACCCCAGCGCCAGCGAGCCCACGAAGGTCCGCGTCGACCAGGGCACCTCCGGACGGCCTCCCGCGCGCCACAGCAGCCCCAGCCCGATGACCGTGGTCAGCCACGTGAAGGCGTGGAAGAGCCCGTCCCAGAACATGTTGACCTTCATGCTCACCAGGTCCGTGGGGGGCAGCCGCGAGGACAGCATGCTGTGCCACTGGAGGATCTGGTGCAGCAGGATGCCGTCGAGGAAGCCTCCCAGCCCGGTGCCCAGCAGCACGCCCGCCGAGATGATCGCTCCCTGGTTACGCGACTGCCGCCCAACGCGATACATCATCGCGCTGAGCGCCCCGAGCAGCGGGAAGGGCACCACCGCCATCGTCAGGTAACCCCAGAAGCCCTCGCCCAGTACCGAGCCCCGCACCACCTGGGAGGTGGGGCAGTCCGGGCAGGCCCACGCGGCGGTGCTCACCGCGAGGCCTGAGAGCAGAATCCACCGCTGCAGCCGGCGCCATTCCATCGCGAGTTCCCCCAGGGCTTCCAGCCCATCACCAACGATTACCCGCTACATCAGCTGAGGGGACTCCGAGTCCATGGACTGGGCGTCGCCATTGCCCTGGCGCTGCTCGGAGTCCTGCGCCCGGGCGGCGCGCTTCTTCCGGGTGCGCTTGCCGCCCTCCATCTCCTGGCGCACGCTGCGCACCGCGTCCTTGCCCAGGTCGAGCACGGCGGACACGGCGCCCGCCACCAGGTTGCCCGGCGGTGTGTCCGGAGCGCGCGGGTGCGGCCGGGTGGGCGCCGCCTTCTTCGCCACCGTCAGCTGCTGAGCTATCTCCCGGAGCTCGGCCGGGGTGAAGGCCTTGCGCATGCTGGGGAACAGCCCGCGCTCCTCCTCGGCCACGTGGGTGCGGATGTTCTCCATCAGCACCTTCACCTTGGCGTTGAAGCGCTCGGCCTCGGGCGGCAGGTTCTCCAGCTCCTTGAGCAGCCACTTGGCCACGTGGTGCTCCTCGAGCGCCTCGAGCACGGGCTCCTCGAACTTCCCGCCCTTGGCACGCATCGCGGGGTAGAGCACCTGCTCTTCAATCACCGCGTGGACGGCCAGCTCGCGCACGATCTGATCGACCAGCTTGCGCTTGAGCTTCTTCGCGTTGGGCCCTGCTTGCTCGAACCTGCGGAAGAGCGTCTCCACCGTCTTGTGGTCCGCCTTCAAGAGCGCGATGGCATCCATTGCACGCATTCCCCTCTCCTCCCCGTGTGAAGCCCACGCCACGACAGCGGGGCCCGTCTGCTCGGTGTGCTTTGGAGTGGAATGGTGGTGACGCCCTGCGTCTGGTGCCGAAGTCAGACGAACCCCCACCCAGGGTAGGCCGGAGGGCAGGCGGCCAGACACAGGCTCACCTGGTTTGTCGTATGCTCGCCCCACCCCTATAGTGCACCGCCTTGCAACTAGGAGTGCGCATCGAGTGGTTTTCATCATGTGGAACAGCTCTCTCTGCAGCGGGACCTGCTTGGTGGCATCATCGCTGGCACGAAGAGGTTCCACATGAAGGCATTTACCGCGGTGCTCCTCGGCCTGTGCCTGTTGGCGGGCGGAGCTGACGCCAAGGCCGCCAAGCCCGCCAAGCAACGCAAGCCCTCCGGCAAGGACCTGGCGATGGTGAAGCAGGTCCTCACGGGCCGTGAGCTGGTCGCCAAGAAGACTTTCCAGGTCACCCTCAAGGGCGCTGGCACCTGCATCTTCGCCCCGGCGATGGACTACAAGGCCTCGCCCCCGCTCCAGCTGCACCTGATCCAGAGCGGGAGCATCGTCCACACGCTGGCACCCTCGGCGGCGGACAAGGCGTGGCCGGTCCTCCGGTTCGAGAACGTCATGTTCCAGGACGTGAACGCCGATGGGTTCGAGGACGTGCTGACGCTGACCCGGTACATGCCGGTGGTGGGCCCGCGCGCGGGCAAGGCCTTCAACCAGGTGGGCCTGTACCTGAGCAACGAGGGCAAGGCCTTCGAGCCGGTGGCCAAGGAGCTGCACGAGTCCCTCAACCAGGACCCTCCCGAGTCCCTCAAAGAGGTGCTCAAGCGGCTTACGAAGGTCGACAAGCAGAAGCTCGCGGTTCCCGTCCAGGTCAGCGCCACCCCCAAGTAATCCCCCGGGCGCTCATCCAGGAGCAGTCACCATGTCGTGGCAGAAGTTCCTCTTGGTTCCCAGGCTCATATGGCACGGCATCCGCGCGCGCGGGGACGATGAGACGGCCTGGAATCGCTACTGGGGCGGCATCAAGCACACCGGCGCCGAGGGCGAGGTGCTCTGGGACGCGGGCAGCCAGAACGAGATCTCCCGCTCACTGGAGCAGCTGCTGCCGCGAATGGATCGCGGCCTGCCCATCGTGGACGTGGGCTGTGGCAACGGGCGCCACACCCGCGTGCTGGCGACGCACTTTCCCAGGGCACAGGGCCTGGATCTGTCCTCCGAGGCCATCGAGAAGGCCCGCCAGGAGTCGCGCGGCATCTCCAACGTCTCGTACCAGGTGCTCGACCTGAGCACGCCCGGAGCCGGCAAGCAGCTGGCGGCAGGGCTGGGGGACATGAACGTCTACGTGCGCGGCGTGTTGCACATCGTCGAGCACCGGCGCCGGCTGGAGATGGTGCGCAACCTCCGGGACATGCTGGGCGCACGCGGCACGCTGTACCTGCTGGAGACGGCGCACGAGGGCAGCCCGCTGGATTACATGATGTCGCTGGGCGCTACCGCCTCTTCCATCCCCAGCCCGCTGCGCCGCTGCATCGAGGCGGGGATCCGGCCGCCCCAGAACTTCGGCGAGCGGCGCTTCCGCCAGTATTTCCCCGAGGACCAGTGGGAGACGCTGGCCAGCGGCCCATCCATGCTGCACGGCGTGCCGATAAAGACCCGGAACGACCTGGAGCAGATCCCCGCCTTCTTCGCGCTCGTGCGGCCGCGCGGCGCCAGCTCCGCCCAGGCCTGAGCGCCCAGGCTCAGGGGGCCGCGAGGGCGCGCTGAATGGCCGCCTCCAGCTCCGCGTTGTCCGCGCTCACCGCGCCCAGCCGGCACCACACCAGGTTGCCGCGCTTGTCGAACAGGAAGTTCGCCGGCAGCAGCTCCGCCCCGAACGCCTGGGAGGCGAGGTTCCGCGGATCGTGCCAGATCGCATACGGCAGCTTGCGCTGCTGCACGAAGTCACGCACCTCCGCGGGCGTGCGCTCCATGTCCATGCTCACTCCGATGACGCGCAGCCCCTTTTTGGAGTGGCGCTCGTGCAGCGTCGCGAGCTCGGGCAGCTCGAAGCGGCACGGCCCGCACCAGGTGGCCCAGAGGTTCACCAGCACCACGTTGCCGCGCTGGGCGGCCAGGGACGTCTTCACACCGGCCAGATCCACGGCGGCGTAGTCCGGAGCGGGCTGTCCGATCGCCAGGGGCTCCACGGCCCTGGCGGGCTCCTGGGCCGCCTGTGCGGACGCGGTGACCGCCGGCACGTTCGCTGCGGGGAAACGCACGGCTCGCACGTGGCTGGGCGTGCCGACCTCGGTCCAGCTCATGAAGAGCGAGGGGCCCAGCCGCTCCAGGCGCGGGAAGCCGCTCTGCCGATCGGCCCGCGTCTTCGTCACGGGCAGCTCGCTGCCCAGCCGCCCGTCCGCCGTGGCTCGCCGCAGCAGCACCTCGGCGTTCTCCCGCTCCGAGGCCATCCAGCTCACCAGCGCCGAGCCATCCTCATCGAGCGCCACATCCACCCGGCCCAGCGGGATCCGGCTGCCCCGGGGACCGTCCACCTCGAGCGGCGCCCCGAAGGTGGCGCCCGCGTCCTCGGAGAAGGCCAGGCGCACGCGCGGGCGATCCTCCGCGTACGTGTACCAGGCGACCGCCACCTTGCGCCCACGCGCCGCCACCGAGGGCCCATTCACCGGGCAGCCGGGCACCTTCCAGCCATCGGCGTGTACCGCGCGCGGCTGGCTCCAGCCCTTCTTCGTGCGACGGAGGATGGAGATGTCCCGGATCTCTCCCTCGTTCCGGTCGCGGTAGACCACCACCGGGCCCTCGGAACTCATCGCCGCCGAAGTACCGCAGCAGTCACAGACGCGGCTGTCGATGACCTCGGCTCCCGTCAGGCTCTTGCCCAGCACGGCGGTGCGCAGCGTCATCGCTCCGGCGCCATGGCCCTCATGGCCCTCATGGCCCGCCATCTCGCGCCCATCGAGCCAGAAGGCGCGCACTCCGGCGCCGTCGGCCAGCAGCGAGACGAAGCCGTGCTCGGTCTCGGTCTTGTCATCGTGCGCGGGCCCCAGCCGCTGCCAGCTCTTCCCGTCCTGCGTGGAGCGGCCGAGGATGACGTCGTACGCGTACAGGCTCTTCCCGGAGCGCTCGGCCCAGTGCGCCACCAGCGTGCCGCTGGGGCCACGCACCATGGAGGGGAAGTCCGCCCAGTTGGCCACCAGCCCCTCCCCCTTCATGAGCGTCACTGCGGGGCTCCAGGCTCCCGCCTTCCACCGGGAGAAGCGCAGTTGGTGCGCCTGGGGCTTGCCCACCGAGCCCACGGAACCCGCCTCCGGCTCCAGCCACGACAGCAGCAGTTCGTCCGGCCCGGAGGTCACGAGGTTCGAAGCCATGGCCCCGGGCCCTGCTGGGGGATCCACGCGCTCCAGCGCGGCCGCGGGCTGGACACCCAGGGTCATCAGCAGAACCGTCACACCGGTCGACGTGAACATGGCCCTGGAGCGTAGCAGTCAGCCCCGAGGCGCTGGAGCCTGACAACGGCTCTGGGCTCAGAAGCGCACGGTGTAATCGCCCAAGTGCACCCGGCGTGTGCGCAGCCAGTAGTCCAGGGTGGAACCGGGCCAGAGCGTGCCGTTGTAGCCCGAGGCGCTCTGGTACCAGCTGTGGCATCCCCCGCTCTGCCACACCGTCTGGCCCAGCTTCTCCTGCAGCGAATCGGAGAACGCGTCCTGCACCTCGGGCCGCACGTCGAGCCACCGGAGATCCTGCGAGCGCAGCGCCTGGATGCACTGCACGGCGTAGCGGGCCTGGGCCTCGATCATGAAGATCATCGAGTTGTGCCCCAGCCCCGTGTTCGGGCCCATCAGCATGAAGAGGTTCGGAAACCCGCTCACGGTGATGCCCAGATATGCGCCAGGCTTCTCACTCCAATGCTTGCTCAGCACCCGGCCCTGCCGCCCCACGATGCGCAGCGGCGCCATGTAGCGCGTCACGTCGAAGCCGGTGCCATAGACGATGGCATCCACCTGGCGCTCCACCCCATCCCGGGTGCGCACGCCCTGGGGGCCAATCGACTCGATGCCCTCGGTGACCAGCTCCACGTTCGGCCGCTGCATCGCGGGGTAGTAGTCATCCGACAGGAGCACGCGCTTGCAGCCCAGCCGGTAGCGCGGCGTCAGCAGCTCGCGCAGGCGCGCATCCGGCACGCTCCGGGCCAGGAAGCGCCGGGACACATGCTCCACCAGCCGCGTGAGCCACGTCACCTTCAGGAACACCAGGACGTGCCACTCGTTGTTCCAGTACAGCGCGCAGCGGTAGAGCCACCTCAGCAGCGGCACGCGCGCGAAGCGCCGGTGCCACCGCTCGCCAAAGACCTTGTCCAGCCGGGGCAGGATCCACGGCGGGTTGCGCTGGAAGACGTAGAGCCTGCCCACCTGCCGCGCGAGCCGTGGGACGAATTGGATGGCGCTGGCGCCCGTGCCCACCACCGCCACCGTCTTGCCCGTCAGGTCCACGTCATGCCGCCACTGGGCCGAGTGGAACGCCGGGCCCTGGAAGCTCTCGCGCCCGGGGATCGCGGGGAACGTGGGCAGGTGCAGCGCGCCATTGCCCAGCACCAGCGCCCGGGCCTCGACGCCCGGCCCGCTGTCGGTGCGCACCCGCCACACCCCGCGCGCCTCGTCGAACTCCGCGCCCAGCACCCGGGTGTGGAACCGGATGTGCGGCAGCAGCTCGTACTTGCGCGCGCAGTGCCTCAGGTACTCGAGGATCTCCGGCTGCGGCGAGTACGTGTGCGTCCAGGCCGGGTTGGGCTCGAACGAGTACGAGTACAGGTGCGAGGGCACGTCACAGGCCGCGCCCGGATACGTGTTCTCGCGCCAGGTGCCGCCTACCTCCCCCGCCTTCTCCAACAGCACGAAGGAGCAGATGCCGGCCTGCTTGAGCAGAATCGCCGTCGCCAGCCCGGAGAACCCGGTACCGACGACGGCGACCTCTACCTTCAGTACTGCCTGCTCCACTACTGGTTGCAGCAGAGCAGAGCGTTCGGATTGCCCGCGGGCGTCACGCTGATACCGGCCATGTAGCGGTTCACACCGCACTCGCCCTTGATGCCGCCCACGTCCCAGTCGCCCGTCCCGGTCGTCTCGCGATTGTCCGCGGCGCCGAAGACCACCGGGCTGCACTGAGCGGAGACCGCCGTCGGGTTCACCGGCGCCGCGCAGCAGAGCACGTGGGTCAGCTTCTGGGTCGACGTCGAGTTACCGAACGCCGCCACGTAATGGCCAGGACCGCAGGAGGCCATGTAGTTGCCCGGATCCCAGTTCGGCGCGGGCGAGCCGGCCGGCAGGTGGCTGGAGCCCGTCTGCACGGAGAGCACCTTGCAGTTGTCGGACGGATCCGTGTCCTCGGTCGGGCCATACGGGTCCGGGAACGGGTGGATGTGCGTGTACTTCGCGGCATCCAGCGGATCCTTGTAGCAGAGGCCCACGCGCGGGCCGCCCGTCGCCGTCGACTTGGACAGGCCCATCATGCGCTCGCCCGGGCCGCACTCGCCGCGGTAGGCGTACACCCAGTCGTAGGTGCGCGTCGTGCGGCGATCGTCGCCGTTCTCGAAGTTCACCGTGAAGAAGCTGCCCGTGCTCCAGCAGGCCTCGGGCCGCTGGTTCCCCACGCCGCCCGCCAGGTTGTAGAACTTGTTCCACACCACCACGCGCGGCGTGTACGAAGCGGTGGCGCTGTCCCACGGGCCGCGCATGCCGAAGCGATCCGGAGCCTCGTCGCGGTAGCTGTTCCAGATGGCCAGCGGCGTCACCGCGCTGTTCACCAGCGCCTCGCCCGCCGCGTGGTAGCCGGCCGCCATCTGGTTCGAGTTGAGCATGCAGTTGTCGGTGTTGCAGATGGCCAGCTGGAAGCCGAACTCGGTGGCGAACAGCTTCGAGCCCGTGGTGCCCGTGGCGGTGTTGACCCGGGCGGCCACGTTCTTCAGCGCCGTGGCCGTGCGCTGCTTCCAGTTATAGAAGCACGTGGTGGAGCCCGCCTCGATGCACACCGTGTCCAGCCAGGCGTTGTTGTACGGGTGCACGCCGAAGTAATCGAACGGCCGCTGGCCCGGGAAGCCCGTGAAGGCGGCCGAGGTGAGCAGGCCGTTCCAGTACGCGTCGAACGGAGCGATGGCCGGGTTGGAGTACGTGTTGAACAGACCGCCGCTGACGATCAGCTCCGGGCGGCCGCTGGACGTCTTCCACTGCCAGGCGCGGCGCAGCAGCCACGCGAAGGAGTTGGCCGCCACGCGGTGCCGGCTCACGCCGTCGGTGCAGCTGGCCTCGGTGACGTTCGGCTCGTTGCCAATCTCGTAGGCATCCACCGCGGCGGTGCCCGAGAAGACGTTGGTGGCCAGCGCGCTCAGCTGGTTCACGTACTCGGTGGTGAACGCGTCGATCTGCGTCTGATCACTGTCCGCGCCGCAGTAGCGCGCCGACACCGTCACCAGCACCTTGATGTTCTTCTCCTTCGCCTTCTCGACGATGCGCCGGTGGGCGGGCACGTCGACGTTGGCCGGGTCCACCACCAGGCGGATCCACTTGCCTCCCATGTTGGAGAACTCGCACATGGCGTTCTCCGCGAAGGTGTTCAACGGCCGGTTCGCAGTGCCGTTGAAGCTGCCCAGCGACACGCCCAGCGTGACGCCGTTGAGCGCCTCCTGCTCCGCGACCTCCAGGAACTGCGCCTCGTCCGTGTCCTCCTGGACGGGCCCACAGGCGCCCAGCACTGCGGCAACAAGCACCACCAGGTGCCAACAGCTGCGCGTCTCGGTTGCGTCACTCTTCATCTGCGCTCCTTGGCTCCTCGAGGAGCCCTAAGTCCCTGATTTTACTTAGGTCCGGGGCATGCCTGAAAAAAGTCCGGCATCGCGCTCCCATGGTATTGGGAGCTGAGAGTCATTACAAGCCAAAACCAGGATTTCCCAGGAAGTCCCAGTAATTGCGGGGGCTTGAACAACAGGATTTTCAATACGGCTGTACGCTCAGGGAAGCAGCGAGTAGTCGAGCCCAGCGCCCTCCGCGCCGGCCAAACGGATGACCTCGCGGTACTGCAGGTGATCACCCAGATTGGGAAAGAGCTCGAGCAGATTGTCCGAGCGCACCGTGGCGGGCAGTGTGCGCTCCTCCGAGAGCAGCGCTCCCACGCTGCCCAGACGGTCCATGGCGCCGTGGCTGCCCTCGGTGCCCACCTCGTTGGCGCTGCCTATCGGAGCCGCGTAGCCCACCGACATGAACGGGTGGCGGAAGGACACCAGCACCTCGGGGGGGAAGCGCTGGCCAATGGGCTCGAACGCGGTGCGGGCCCGGAAGAAGAAGTCCGGGTAGGTGCGCTCGGCGCTGAGGGCGAAGAGCGCCTCGTCACTGAAGACGCCGTACGTAGCGCCAGGAGCGAAGGTGACGGGCAGATCCAGCGCGGCCCAGTCCACGTCGGCCGGGAGGAAGTAGGAGTCCGTGGCGGCCTCGTAGCCGAAGCTGGCCACCCGGTTTCCCTCGCGCCAGGCGCTCACCCAGCGCAGCTCCCCGGGGTAGTCCGGCCCGGGTGCCTGGCCCCGCGCGAAGACGAGGTCCGCCGCCGGGCAGGTGGAAGCCAGCCGGGCCACCTCGCTCACCCACCGGGGGCGCGCGTGAATGGCGATGTACGTGACGCGGGTGTGGAGGATGGGCACCGCCGCGGGCCCGTCCACCTTGTCCGCCTCCTCGAAGGACTCCACCGAGGTGACGCCAGCGGCCGCGAGCTGGTCGCGGAAGTCCACCACGTTCTCCGGCGGCTTCTTGATGCCGTCGATGCCGTGGTCTCCATAGAGGGTGAAGAGGAAGGTGCGCTCGGGATGCTCGCGCTTGAACTGCTCGATGCGGGCGCTGAGGGCCACGAGCGTGTCGACGACGTCGTCCTCGGAGCGGATGTGCCCGATGACGTCGAGCTCCAGCACATAGGCGGTGAAGTTGCTCTGGGTCTGGCTGCGCCCGGCCAGCGTCACGAAGAGGTGATCGAGCCCGCGGTAGTAGCCGAAGACGGGGCGATCATAGCTCCAGAGCGCGTCGAGGTACTCGCTGGCGTGGAAGTCGAACGCCTTGTAGTAGGCGGGCGCCGTGGCGTAGGTGGGCAGCGTGAAGGGCAGCGCCTCCATCGGCGGCACCAGGTGCACCAGCAGCCCGCCCACGGCCTTGTTGAAGACCTTGTCCTGCTCCGGATCGAAGTAGCCGTACTCGAGCCCCTGGAAGCGCTCGGCGCGGAGCATGCGCGTCCAGCTCGCGTCGCTGGTGGCGGGGAACATGGGGATGAAGCGCGAGAGGTTCCAGCCGGCGAAGGCCCCCTGCTCGCGGGCCCGCGCCACGGCGTTGAACGAGAGCCCATCCAGCCCCAGGTACACGTTCACCACGGGGTTCTGCTTCGGGTCACCTTGCGCGGGGATGCTGTTCATCAGCGCGAAGTGCTCCCAGTCGCACGCGGGCGCGGCGAGCACCCACAGGGCCAGCACGGGCAGCAGGCGCCTCACAGGTAGGCCCCCAGGGAGAACAGCGGGCTGCCCTGGCGGCCATCCTCCATGAAGCGGAAGAAGTAGCCCAGCTTCAGCTCGAACCAGCTCAGCCGGTAGCGGTACGAGGCGCCCAGGGTGGCGAAGTCATGGTTCCAGAAGCCCACCTCGCCCGCGTGCAGCGAGAGCGAGTGGCGCCGCAGCGCGAGCACCTCGGCCACCACGGTGGTGCCCAGCACCAGGCGCTCGCGGAAGGGCCCGTTGTCGAAGATGCCCGCCACTGTGGCGGTGCCGTGCAGGTAGAACCAGGGCGTCACCGCGTACGAGGCCGACGTGCCCACCGGTACCACGGTGAGCAGCACGTCCCGGGTGTCCAGGCGCGAGACGTAGTTGCTCGAGGTGAAGGCCTCGCTGGCTCCGGGCAGGAAGTGGAGCACCTCCGCGTGAGCGGCCACCGAGAGCCCGTCGCGCGACAGCAGCCGCACCTTGGCGTGCACGTTGAGCGTGCGGAACAGATAGAACAGCGGGTGCACGCCCACCTGCACCGTGTCGAAGAGGCCGAGCTCCGCGTTGCTGGTGCCCAGGAACAGGCGGCGGTGGCCCAGGATGTGGCCGGTGTTCTCCCAGAGCGGATAGAGCGCGGTGAGCGAGGAGGTGGGCTCCTCCTCGGGCGCAGGAGCCTCCGCGGCCGGGGGCTCCGGGGCCTTCTGGGCAGCAGCCGCCGCTTCAGGCGCGGTGGCGGGCTCCTGCGCCCGGGCCACGAAGGCACCGAGCAGCAGGCCGAGCAGGACGAGACGAAGGGGTGCGAAGGGGGCCGTGAAAATCACAGCCCGGCATCCAAGCGTGCACCACCCTCAAAGGCAACGGCTCAGAACACGAACGGGAAGCGCACCGCCCCACCCTGCTCGCGGTGCTTGGGGAAGGTCCACGCGCGGATCTTCGCCTCCAGGCACTGCGCGAGCGCCGTGCCCTGGAAGGCCTCGGTCTCGGTGAGGACGTCCTTCACCTTGCCGCTGGGCGCGATGGACCAGCGCACCACCACGCGCTTGCCGTCCTCCCGGCCCTGGGACTTGCCCGCGCCCGCGCACGCGGCGATGTCACCCTTGTTCGCCAGCACCACGGCGAAGATGTCGGACTGGCTGAGCGTGGCCGGCGCCTCGGGCCGGGCAGGCTCGGGCGGGACCCACACCGTGCGCTGAGCCACGGCCGGCTTGGCACCGCCCGGAGGCCCATCGAGCTCGCGCGCGAAGGCCTCGTCCGGCCCCAGGGCCTCGTCCAGCGCGTCCTCGGCCGCGGGAGGCGCCTTGCGGACCTCCTGCACGGGAGCCTCCTGCTCGAACGCCACCTCCACCTTCTCCGCCTTGCGCAGCGGAGGGGCCGTCACCACCGGGCGCGGCGCCACCGTGACAGGCTGCGAGGCGGGCTCGGTGCGTGCCGGCGTGACCGTGGGCCTGGTGACCGGCGCGGGCGGCATGGCCGACGTCATCGCGGGGCCGGTGACACCGCTGGCCACCGTGCCCAGATCCGGAGTACCGAAGGGCACCATGAAGGAACCCATGGACCCGGCGAACGCGGCCCCCTTGTCCACCACGGGGCCAGGCAACGTGGAGCCCGACGCCAGAAGCGCGAGAGGCGCGGCAGGCTCGAGAGCCTCGGCAGCCGAAGGCGCCGCCGCGCTTGTCTGCACGGGCGCGGGAGTGGAGGCCGTCGCCACGAGCGAACCCGAGGGCAGGAACGAGCCCGGGTGGAACCCGGAGCCCAGGCCGCCGCCGCGAAGCCCCAGGGCCCACAGGACGAGCGCCACCAGCACACCTCCTACCAGGCCGCCGCCCAGCGCGAGCCACAGGCCGCCACGGATGCGCACCTCCACCTGAGTGGGAGCCACAACGGGGTGCGTCCCCGCGAGCTCCACCGCCGGGCGGACAACGGGCGCCGCGGTCCCCACCGCCGGAGCCTCGGGAATCGTCGCGGGCTCCTGATCCAGCTCGGGCGCCAGCCCCGGAGCCGCGGGAGCCGTCACCGGCTCCGGCTCCAGCGCGGGAGCCAGCGGCGCGGCCACCACATGCTTCGCCGTAAGCGGAGGCGGCGTGGCACGCGTCAGCGCGCGCAGGGCCTCGGTGCCCTTGAGCTGAAAGGCGGGCCCCTCGGTGCGCTCCACCGGAATCATGTGCCGGGCCGAGACAGGCGCCCGCGGCGACGGCGCGAGCACCTCGCTCAGCGCGGGCACACGGCACACCGCCTGCCAGTCCTCGAAGCCCTCGCGCCAGCACGGCGAGTCAGGCCCCAGCTCGCCCTGATCCCAGTAGGCCCGCAGCGCCTCGAGATCGATCGGGCCCACCACGCGCTCGCCCAGCCCGATGAACCAGGCATGGCGCGCGGCCTCCTGGCGCGCGGCGGCGAGCTGCTCGGCCGTGAGTGGCCGCGAGCCGCTGCGCAGAAGCTGCTCCGTCGTCGCGCCCCAGCGTGCAGCGGGCGCGGCCGCTGGCGCGATGGTCAGGTTCTTGTCCGTGCGCAGCACGCTGATCGCGGCCTCGAGCTCCGCCTCGGACATGCTGCCCAGGACCGGTGCAGTCCCGGCGCTGGAATCGGCCGTGGCGCCTTCCCACGGAACCGTGTGCTTCCCACTGCCGTCCGTCTCCGTACCGACCATGGGGCAACCCCTTGCGTGAACGTGAGAGACGGCCGTGAGGACGTGCTCCCATCGTTCCCATTCACTTTCGTGAGTGCCCCGCCGATCGTCAACGGCGTGTCACTACGCTCAGGTGCCCGCTGTCCGTACCCTTTGAGGCTCCGCAGCGGAAAAATTCCGCGCGGCGAGAGGGTCTGATCCACCTTGCCGTCAGCGGAGTACCTCCGCCTCCCTTGCCCCACGATGGACTGCGACGCGCTTCCGCGATGGGTTACTGTCTGGTTCGTGGCGGGTCCTTCCCCCAAGAGCTGCGTGGCCTGCGGGCGCTCCATCGCCCCGAGCGAGACGTATTACCGCTTCACCCTGGTGCTCCAGGGCGAGCAGGACGTGCTCGATGCGTCCGGCACCGGCGGCACGGGCGACGAGCTCGCCGCGCTGCTGCGGCAGATGGAGGCCGGGCCGGCCGATCCCCGCGAGTGGGAAGAGCAGGTGCACTGGGAGCGCTCGGGCGTCATCTGCTCCGCGTGCCGCTCCGTGGTGACGCGCACCCTGGCCGGGCCCGCTGTCGACGCCGGCCCTCACTGAGGCCAAGCCCTCGGAATTCCAGGAAGCTGCAAAAGTTTCGCAACTTCTGGGAAGCCCGCTGCGAGAATACCTTTCGAAAGAAATGTAGCCGAGGAGCCCCCGACCATGCGCGTTCAAAACAATGCGGCCGTTGCTCGCACCCAAGAGGCGTCGAGCCAGCCGAACCTGCCTGCGCCGTACAGCCAGTTCACTGACGCCATCATGCAGGCGGCGCAGAAGTACAACGTGCCGCCCGAGGTGCTCTTCGGCATCCTGAAGCAGGAGTCGGGCGGCCGGGTGGACATCACCGGCTACGACGGACACGGCCAGGGCCCGTGGCAGATCGACGACCGGTACCACGCGGACTTCCTGGCCCAGAGCAGCAACGGGCGCGACATCGCCAAGACGACGGACTACGCGGCGCGGCTGCTGCGCTCGAACATCGACGCGCTGGGCGGCGATCTGCAGGCGGGCGTGGCGGCGTACAACGCGGGCGTGGGCGGCGTGCAGCGGGCGCAGCGCAACGGCCGGGCCCCGGACTCGGCCACCACGGGCGGCAACTACTCGGCCACGATCATGGCCAACGCGGAGGAGTTCCGCCGCATGCTGGGCGGCGCCGCGGGCGCTCCGGGCACGACGCCCTCCACCGCTCCTGCGGCCACCCCGGGCAGCACGCCGGGCGCCAGCGCTCCGGCCACCCCGGGCAGCAGCGCGCCCACGACGACGGCCGCCGGTGACTACACGATCAAGCCGGGCGACACCCTGTCGGCCATTGCCGGCCGCCTCAAGGGCCAGGGCATGCAGGGCAGCGTGCAGGACATCATGCAGCAGATCATGGCGGCCAACCCGCAGATCACCAACCCGAACCTGATCATCGCCGGCGCCTCGATGAAGCTGCCGGGTGCCTCCTCGGCCAGCGGTGACAGCTTCGATGGCACCGCGCCAGCGGCCGGCCGGCCGGACCTGACGGGTGGGGCCCCGGGCTCCGCGCCCGGCTCGAGCGCTCCGGTGGGCTCGGCGACGCCCGCGGCGGCGGTGACGAACAGCGGCCCGGTGGACGCCAGCAAGGTGCCGTTCATCAGCCAGTACAGCCCGTCGGGCAACGACGGCAGCTACTACAACAAGGACGCCAACTGCGGCCCCACCTCGATGGCGATGATCGCGCGCGGCATGGGCTACGGCCAGGGCATGACGGACGCGCAGCTCATCAACCACCTGGGCAAGATTGGCGGCACCACGGGTGACGGCACCAACGTCAACGGAATCCTCGCCATGGCGCAGGCCATGGGCGCCAAGGGCGAGATGAAGGGCCCGGGCGCGGACGTGAACTGGATCGCCGAGCAGCTCAAGGCGGGCAAGCAGGTGGTGGCCAACCTGGACTACTACGCCACCGCGGGCCACCAGAACGAGGGGAAGACCAGCGGCCACTACATTACGGTCGCCGGCATGGACGCCAACGGCAACTTCCTCATCCGCGATCCGGCTGACGGGAACGTGAAGACGCTGACGCCGGATCAGCTGCAGTACGCCATCAGCCAGAACCCCAACGGGGGCTACCAGTTCGCCATCGGCTGAGCGATGCTCTGACGGACCACCATGCCCACCATCGCTCCGCTGCCGGTGAAGACCGTGTGCCTGTCGTGCAAGAAGCCCGAGAGCCCACAGCTCCAGGGCAGCACCTACGAGGGCAAGGGACACAACGGGATGCAGGTGAAGTTCTGGCTGTGCAACCCGTGCGCGATCCCGCTGGGGCCCAGCAGCCAGGGCCCCATCAACATGCCGGACATCAAGGCCTGAGCTCCAGGGCGTTGCGCCAGGCGGGGATTCCGGAGAGCCTCGGCACCGTATGACGGAGCCGGCTCCCCCCTCGCCTGGGACCAAGAGCGACGATGAGCTGGAGGAGTTCGATCTCCCCTTCTTCCAGCGCCTCGCCCTGCAGCTGCAGGTGCTGGTGTTCGGCATCGTCATCCGCTTCACCGACGTGCTGCTGCTGTTGTGGCGGCCCCGGCTGCTGCCTGCGTACCTGCGCATCTGGTGGGCGGAGCTTCGCCACACGCCGTACAAGGCCCGCCGCACCTTCGAGGTGGTCCGCGCGCTGAAGGCCACCGGCCAGCGCTTCCGCGAGCTCATCTATGGAGAGACACCGCTGATCACGGCGGTGCCCACCTTCAAGCGGGCCGGAGTCGGCCCAGGCAGCCGGCTGGTGGACCTGGGAGCAGGCCGCGGGCGGACGCTCATCGCCGCGCGCTGGCTGGGTGCCGAGGTGCTTGGCGTGGAGCTGCTCGCCGACCACGTGGCCCGGGTGGAGGCGCCGCTCCGCGCCGTGGGCATCACCCTGACCGTGGGAGATATGACTCAGACGGAGCTGGGAGAGGCGACCCACATCTTCACCAACTGGGTGGCGCTCACTCCCGAGACGAAGGCGCGGCTCATCGAGCGCTTTCGCACCTGCAAACCCGGCACGCGCATCATCACCGTCACCCGCCCCATCGAGGCCGCGGGCTTCGTTCACCTCTCCCGGCACTGGCGGCTCTTCACCTGGGGTGTCGAGGTGGTGTGGATCCAGGAGTACCGGCCCGCGGCTCCTTGAGGAGCAGCCCGCCAGGCGGGGGCTGTCACGGGCGCTCGTCGCGGCGGAGCGGCTCCCTGGCCATCTACGAATCAACCATGGAGATCGGCACCAGACGGATGCTGGGGGAGATCCTCGTGGAGATGGGCGTCGTGGATCGCGCTCAGCTCCGCGTGGGGCTGGTGCATCACCACGAGGCCCGGGTGCCCCTCGGCCGGGCGCTCGTGCGCGAGGGCATCTGCACCGAGCAGGAGGTCCTCCAGGCGCTGTCAACGCAGCTGGGCGTCGGCTTCGTGGACCTGGAGCGCGAGCCACTGGACCGCAAGCTCGCCCGGCTCGTGCCGCGCCGGGTGGCCCGGCAGTACCGCGTCATCCCGCTGCGCCTCGAGCGCCAGGACCGCGAGGTGCTGCACGTCGCCCTGCCCGCCCCGGCATCCATCGAGGCGCTGGATGCGGTGCGCGCGGTCTCCGGCAAGCCTCGAGTGGAGCCTCACCTCGCCTCGGATCCCGCGCTCACCCGCGCCCTCTTCACGCTGTACGGCATCGAAGAGGGCGCCGATGAGGCCACGGACGACACCGCCTCGTCCAAGGACACCGCCGTCGAACAGTCGCCGCTGTTGCTGTACGGGTGGCCGCCCGTCACCTCGGTGCTGATCACGCGGCTGCTCGCGCGGCACGGCTACACCACGAAGGTGGCCACGCCGCTGGAGGTGCTGCACACCAGCGCCTCCGACATCGTGCTCGCGCCGATGCAGGCGATGGAGGGCCTGCTCATGGGAGAGGCCCGGCTCGCGGGGGCGCTGATCGTCCACGGCGCCGCGGAGGACGAGGGCTTCGAGCGGGCCCAGAAGCTCGGAGCCAAGGGCTTCCTCGCCAACGTGCTGGATGAAGAGCTGCTGCTGCGCGCCATCCGCCGCCTGCGCCCGCCCAGCTCAGGGCACCTGCGAGTCCCCCGGAACCTTCCGGCTGGGCAGCACGATGACGCGTAGGGGTGAGACGAGCTGAGCCAGGTAGCCACGCGGTGACGACTCGGTGAGGCCCAGCGCCCACCGCTCCTCGCCCGTGGGCCGGTGGTAGGTGCCGAAGATCCAGTCCATATAAGGAGCGAGGTTGGCGAAGTTGTGCCGCGTCTGCTCCACGCGCGCGTGGTGCCAGTGGTGCAGCTCGGGCGCGCCGAAGACAAAGCCCAGGGGCCCCAGCGGCATCCGCACGTTGGAGTGAATGAAGATGGCCCACATGCCCCGGAACGCCGCCACCATGCCGAGCGCCGCCAGCGGCACGCCCAGCACGAAGGCCGGCACGTTGCACACGAACTGCGTGGTGAGCCCATCCAGCGGGTGCTCGCGGTGCGCGGCCACCCAGTCCAGATGCTCCACCGAGTGGTGAACGGCGTGAAAGCGCCACAGCCAGTCCACCTGGTGGCACAGCCGGTGCCACCAGTACACGCACAGATCGCACAGCACCGTGGCCTCCACCGCCTGCAGCCACAGCGGCTGCTGGGCCACCTGGGCGCGCAGCCCCGCCAGCGCCTCGGGGTGCAGCAAGGGCCGGGCGGCCATGATCGCCAGCACCGTGAGCGGCCCCCACACCAGGTACTGGCCCAGGAAGAAGGCCATGTCCTGCCGCCAGGCCGGGCGCAGGAAGCGCTGGCCGACACGGGCGGAGAACGCTCGCTCCAGCGGCACGAACGCCGCGCCCAGCAGCACGAACGCGAACGCCGCCTCCGTCACCAGCTGCTGGAGCGTCATCGCACCGGGGCCTCGGGACTGCCCGCGTCAGGGCTCCCCGCATCAGGGCTCCCCGCGGTCCCCGCGTCCGCCGCCAGGGGCTGCGTGGGCGGCGCTGGATCCTCGCCCGCGAGCGCTTGGGCCGACGCGCCGAACAGCTTGCGCACCTTGGTCCCAGGCAGCAGCGTCGAGCCCGCCGTGAGCACCACGAACGCGAGGATCGTCACGCCTCCGACAACGGCGATCATCCGGAGAATCCCCATTCCGAGCTTCCTGGCCATGCCGTGCGTGACTCCTTGAGCAACCGGCCTCGCGCCGTCCGTTCAGTGTCGCACGCTCCTCCCCTCGCTCATCAAGCCCCCCGCGAGCGGTAGCTTGGCTGCCTGGCCTGCGCGCGGGCCGATACATACGAAGTACAGCTTGTGCGAGCCCTCTCGCGTGAGGACCGTTGGCTCAAAACGCACCCCTGAAAAGGAGCCAGGCCTCATGGACGCGATCACCTTGTTGAAGCAGCAGCACCGCGAAGTGGACGCTCTGTTCGAGAGCATTCGCACGGCGAGTGAGGACGAGAAGATCCTGCTCCTGGGCAAGCTGTCGGAGCAGCTCACCATTCACGCGCAGCTCGAGGAGCGCCACGTCTATCCCTTCGCTCGGCGCGTGGGCATCCAGGACATGGTGGACCACTCGCTGGAGGAGCACGCCCAGGTCAAGCAGCTCATCGCGGAGATCCTCTCGCTCAAGCGCCATGATCCGCGCGTGCTCGAGAACGTGCAGCAGCTGCAGCAGTCGGTGCAGGCGCACGTGGCGGAGGAGGAGTCCGCGTTCTTCCCGCGCCTGGCCAGCCTGACTTCACCCGATGATCTGGTGAACCTGGGCACCGAGATGCGCGCCACCATGGAGGAGCTGTCGCAGCAGGAGCTGCTCGCCATGGCTGAGAGCCAGGGCGCCATGACTCCTTAGCGGGCGGGCAGCAGAGCACCCGCCAGGGCGCGCGCAACTGCTTCTCAGGTCCAGTTGCGCGCTGCACCTTTCCCCATGGGCAGCCCTGCCCCCTAGCCGGAGTGGAAAGGTGATCAAGCACCCCGCCTCGCCACGCGTCGTCGCGCTCGTGGGCCCGCAGGGAGCGGGCAAGACGACGTTGCTCGAGTCCCTGCTCCGCGTCACGGGAGCCCCGGCCCTGAAGGGCTCGGGAAACCACGGCCCGCCGGAAGAGCGCACCATGACGGTGGAGCTCTCGGCGGCCACCACGGACTTCCTGGGCGAGCGCTGGACCCTGCTCGACTGCCCGGGCGCTCCCGAGCTCGCTCAGGAGGCTCGCCACGGGCTGATGATCTGTGACGCGGCCCTGGTGGTGTGTGACACGGGGCCCGACCGCGCCGCGGCGCTGGCGCCCCTGTTCCACTTCCTCGACGCGCACCGCATTCCTCACCTGCTGTTCCTCAACGCGCTCGACGAGAGCGGCGCCTCGGTGCGCGCGCTGATCGATTCACTCCAGGTCGTCTCCGCCCGTCCCCTGGTGCTCCGGGAGATCCCGCTGCGTGAAGGCGAGCGGATGGTGGGCGTGGTGGACCTGGTGAGCGAGCGCGCCTGGGGCATGTCCGGCGAGAAAGAGGCCGCGCTCATCCCGCTGCCCGAGTCGCACCGGCCCCTGGAAGAGGCCGCCAGACGCCAGCTGCTCGAGCGCATGGCGGATCAGGATGACGGGCTGCTCGAGCAACTCCTCCAGGATCTGGTGCCACCCCCCTCGGCGCTCTACGAGCAGCTGGCGCGGGCGCTGCGTGATGATCGGCTGGTGCCCGTCTTCATCGGCTCGGCGGAGCGTGGGCTCGGGCTGCTGCGGCTGCTCAAGGGGCTGCGCCACGAAGTGCCGGACGTGCGGGAGACGCGCGCACGCCTGGGGCTCGACGAGCAAACCACCCCGCTGGCCCAGGTCTTCAAGACGTACCACCCGCTGCACGCGGGCCGGCACTCGCTGGTGCGCGTGTGGCGAGGCCCGGTGCTCGACGGCAGCCCGCTGGCCGGAGGCCGCGTGAGCGGAGTGTTCCGGGTCCACGGCGCGCGGCAGTCCCCCGTGGGCTCCGCGCCCGAGGGAGAGGTGGCCATCCTCGGCCGCCTGGAGGCGGTACACACGGGCGATCTGCTGGAGCCCACCGGCGCCCGGCGCGCCGCGGACTGGCCGGTGGCGCCACCTCCGGTGCACCAGGTGGCGATCGCGGCGGAGAAGCGCACCGACGACGTGAAGCTGCCGGGCGCGCTGAACCGGCTCGTCGAGCAGGACCCGAGCCTCTCGGTGGATCAGGATCCGGACACCCAGCAGCTGCTGCTCGGAGGCCAGGGCGAGCTGCACCTGCGCGAGGCGCTGGTCCACCTGAGCAGCCGGCTGCGCGTGCCGGTGGTGGTGCACCCCACCCCCGTGGCCTTCCGGGAGAGCATCCGCCGGCAGGGCACTCACCACGCGCGGTACAAGCGCCAGTCCGGTGGGCACGGCCAGTTCGGTGACGTGGTGATCGAAGTGAAGCCCCTGCCCCGGGGCCAGGGCTTCAAGTTCACCTCCGCGGTGGTGGGCGGCGTCGTGCCGCGCCAGTACATTCCCGCCATCGAGGAGGGCATCCTCGAGGGGCTGCGACGAGGCCCCCTGAGCTTCCCGGTGGTGGACGTGGCCGTCACCCTCACCGGAGGCACCTATCACTCCGTGGACAGCTCGGATCAGGCCTTCCGCACCGCCGCGCGCCTGGCCATGGCCGAGCTGCTGCCCAGGCTGGAGCCCGTGCTGCTGCAGCCCATTCTCACGGTGGAGCTCCACGTGCCTCACGAGGCCATGGCTCGCGCCCAACGGCTCGCCATCTCCCGGCATGGGCAGCTGCTGAGCTTCGACGCCAACCTGGACCTGCCGGGCTGGGACGTGCTCACCGCGTACATGCCGCAGGCGGAGCTCAAGGGGTTCATCGTGGAGCTGCGCTCGATCTCCTCGGGCCTGGGACACTACGTGGCCCGGCATGATCACTACGCCGAGCTGGTGGGCCGACAGGCCGAACGTGTAGTGAGCCATCACCCCACAGTGGAGCGGTAGGTGTCCCCTGTTTCAACTCGGCTGCCGCGCTGTAGCGCTTGGCGGTAGGATGTGAATCCGGTGCCCAGCGTCCTCGGCAGCGAGGCGCAGCTGGGCCAGGTGCTGGTGAATCTACTGAAGAACGCGCTGCAGGGAGCACCTTCCGGCTGGTGCTCCCGGCCTTCATGGACGCGTGAAGCGGCTCAGTACGTCGCGGTCAGCCCGAAGATCAGATCGCCGTGCTGCTCGCCAGCCACGCCGCCCTGCTGCCACCCGAACCTCGCGCCCGCGCCGGTGAACGTGTCCTTCACGCTCATGTAGCGAAAGCGCACCGAGTACCCCAGCGGGCCCCAGACGTCTCCGGCCACGCCCAGCTCTCCGGAGAAGCCGAAGGCGGACACCTCCGCACCCAGCTCGCGCACCTCCAGCTCCAGCGCGCCCTGGTCCTCGAAGAGATCCTGGCCCGCGCGAGGGTTGAGGAAGAACTGTCCGCCGCCCTCCACGCGCAGCCAGCGCCGCAGCGAGATGGAGAACTCCAGCCCCGCCGACGGGTGCAGCCGGTGCGAGCCCGTGAGCGGCGCGCGCGCGTCCTCATCCACGTCGAAGGCCCGGCTCAGCACCCCGCCCTTCAGGCCCAGGAACCCCAGCCGCGGCCGCGAGTCGGTGCCCATGTTGAAGTAGTAGCGGTACAGCAGCATGGCGGACAGCGTGGTGTCCGTGGCCACCACCGTGCGCGTGGGCGTCTCGCCCGTCGGGGTGGTCACCTTCACCCGCGTCTCCGAGTAGCCGCGCTGGTAGCCCACGCCCAGGCCCACGCCCCGGGCGAAGCGGTTGTCCAGGCGCGCCAGCGGCAGCACCTCGAGGTTGCCGATCACTCCCAGGTACGGCACGCCCGAGCTGAAGTCGATCGTGTCCCCGACACGCTGCTCCTCGGGAAGGCTGTCGAAGGCACCGCACGAGCTCACGCCCGGCCGCGCGCAGTACCCGCGCCACGTGGTGGTGCCTCCCACGAACAGCCGGACATAGGGCGGGTAGCGGTGGCGATCCTGCGCCTCCAGCTCGGCGCGCGAGGCGTACTCATCGAAGGGCTCGGTGGAGGTGTGCGACTCGGCCTCGATGGGCATGGCCTCCTTGAGCGGCTCGGGCGGCAGCCTCGGAATGGGCGGCGACTCCGCGGGCTTGGTCGCCTCGGCCCTGGGTGACTTGGGGGCCGGCTCCTTCCCGGTGGCGGGAGGCTCCGTGGCGGGCGGCTGCGAGGCGGGAGGCTCCGTGGCGGGCGGCGCCGGGGCCACGGGCGAAGTGGGCTCGGGCTTGGGCTCGGGCTTGGGCTCGGGCTTGGCCTCGGCGGGCGGATCAGGCTGGGCCGGAGGCTCGGGCTCGGGGGGCTTGGCCACCACGGGAGGCGGCGCGGAGGCGGTGGTGGCGATGCCCGCGGCCAGCCTCCGGGCGTCACTGGCTGACATCTTCCCGCGCTGGAGCTTCACGCTCTTGGTCCACAGCTCCTCGCCGTTGCTGCCCAGTACGCGCACGGACAGGCTGCGGCCCGCCCTGGCGGTGACGAGCGCATCCAGCTCGATCGTGGGCGCCACCTGAGCCATGCCCTCGGGCTTCAGCGCCTCGGCAGGCTTCAGCCCCGCCTGGCTGGCGGCGCTCAGGTAGCGCCTGGGCGTGACGAGCTCCACCTGCTTCGTCTTCTTGAGCGCCGCTTCGAGCTGGTTGCGCAGCGTGCCGCGCTTGTCACCCTCGAAGTCGAGCACCACCACGCGCGGCTTGGTGGCCCGCTTCTGGGCGAGCGCTCCCTGCGAGCCCAGCACCAGCACCAGGGCCAGCACACCGCTCCACCGACTCATCCATTGAACCGAGGACCTCATCCGTACGGGGAGGTTCACCCACCCCACAGGCGAAGTCCACAACCACACGCATCACGTTTCAACGGAGGACGCGGCCAGCATCGGCTGCGACACGCCCAGGAAATCACGCCGGTAGATGCGCACCATGGCCATGAAGAAGGCGGCGATGAGGGGGCCCACCAGCATCCCCATCATTCCGAACACCGCAACCCCGCCGAACATGGACAGGAAGACGAGCAGCGGGTGCAGCGCCATGCGCGAGCCACACAGCTTGGGCCGCAGGACATTGTCCGCCGAGCCCACGACGATGGCGCCCCAGGCCGCCAGGAACATGGCCTCTCCCACCCTGCCCGACAGGGCCAGGGCGATGCTGACGGGCACCCAGACCAGGCCCGTGCCCACCACCGGCACCAGCGCGGCAATCACCATGGCCGCGCCCCACACCCCCGCGTGCGGCACGCCCACCAGCAGCATTCCCACCAGGCCAATGGCGCCCTGCGCCAGCGCCGTCAGCGTGTTGCCGTAGACGATGGCGTAGGCCACGTCGGTGAACTCGCGCGCGAAGGCGACGATGTAGCGCTTGTCCAGGGGGATGAGCCGGGTGGCCTCGAAGAACAGCCGGCGCCCATCCATGAAGAAGTAGTACATGGCCACCAGCATCAGGAACAGGTTGACGACCAGCTGCGAGCCCGCGCCCAGCACGTGCCGCAGCACCGTGGCGCCCCCGGCCGCGGCCGTCAGCAGCGCGCGCTCCGTCTCACCGGTGCCCGGGTTGATGCTCACGTAGCGGCTCAGCCCGCGGGGCAGCAGCGCGATGGCCTCCTGCCGCACGTCCACCCGCTCCAGCAGCTCGGGCAGCCCCGCCATCAGCTGCAGCACCTCACGGCCCACCATCCACCCCACCGCCGCCAGTGGCGCCAGGATGAGGAAGAACACGGTCAACGTGCAGACGGCCGCGCACAGCGACTTTCGTCCCTTCAACTTCCGGCACAGGAAGTCCTGGACCGGCATGAAGAGGACGACCAGAAAGCCGCCCAGCAGCACAGGCATCACGAACGGCAGCAAGATGCGAGAGAACAGCACCACCGCCAGGACGAAGAGCCCCGCGAATATGTAGTTCGACCACCTTTTGGATTCCGCCGCCGACACGCCCCACCACCCTTGCGCCCCACGGCCCCCACGCGCCCAACCCAACGTAGGACTGGCCCCTATCTCCGGGAAGTCCCGACACCCTCACCCAAGGTACTGACTCATGAATTCTGGACGTTTCTGGCTCCTCGCCGCCTCGCTCGCGGGCGTGGCCTTCGTCGTCTCACCGGGCTGTGGCGGAAGCACCGGCTCGCCGTGCACCAGCTGCCCCCCCATCGAAGGCACCTACGCGCTGGAGTTCGCCCCCGGCCCCGTGCCCCAGGACTGCGCCAACATCGGAGTGCAATTGCCGCAGGGACCGCTGGAAATCGAACGCACGGGCCCCCAGCTCACCGCCTCCCTGAACGGAGTGGAGCTCACGGGCACCCTCTACGCTTCCTATGACTTCAGCCTGCTGAGCAGCCCCACGCAGCGCGACGGGGGCGTCGACACATTCACACTCAACGGCCGCTACATCCCCGTGCTGAGGGACGGCGGCACGCCGCAGATCAACGGCACGTTCCTGGGCAACTACACGCGCACGCCTCCACAGGGCACGCAGCGCTGCACCCTCAACCGCTCCTACACGGCCACCCCGGAGTGAAGCAGCCGTGAGGTAGGTAACAAACTTACTTCTTCTTGCCAGCGGCTTCCTTGGCGGCAAGCTTCTGCTTCTTCATGCGCTTCTTCCAGTGCTGCCGGTTCTTCATCTGCACTCGGCGGTGCTTGCTCTTGCTGCGGGCCATCTACTGACTCCTGGTAAGGAAAAGGGAGCGCTACGTATCAGATTTCCCCCCGGGAACGGAACTATCCGATTCATCCGGGGCCGGGCGGGTGGGATAGGGGATGCCCTCGGCGCTGCGCACGGCGGTCGGCAGGGCCTCGGCCAGCTTCACCTCGCCCTGCTTGTCCACGTCCGCCGGCTTCTCCTTGGAGGCCGGGGCGCTGGACTGCTGGGGGCGCTTCTTCACGCTGGCGAAGATGGGGCGGCAGGCGTCCACGAAGCGGCGCACCTCGTCCAGGGGCAAGGCCGGGCAGTAGTTGTCGTTCACGCCCTTCATGGGCTCGGCCATGCACATGGAGTTGAGGATGGCCTCCTCGGTGGCCTCCATCACCGCCTCGTAGAGCGGGTCCAGGCGCTGATCCAGGAGGATCTTCAGCTTGTAGACCATCTTCTGCGTGCGCCGGGGGATGATGTTGGCGGTGGAGAAGCCGACGACGATCTCTCCGGAGCCGTGCGCCGCGTAGCTGCCCACCCGGCCAATGCCCAGGCTCACGCGCTTGCACAGGCGGTTGATCTGGTGGCTGAGCAGCGGCGCGTCCGTGGCCACCACGGCGATGATCGAACCGTACGTCTGCCCGCGCTTGGGCATGTCCTTGAACTTCTCGGCCAGCACCTCGCCCACGGGCAGGCCGCCCACGCGCAGGTTGTGCATCTTGCCGAAGTTGGACATCACCAGCACGCCCAGGGTGTAGCCGCCCATGGCCTCGGGCAGCTTGCGAGACGCAGTGCCGATGCCGGCCTTGAAGTCGCAGGTGACCATGCCGGTGCCGCCACCCACGTTGCCCTCGGCCACCGGGCCGGACCTGGCGTTGTTGATGGCCTCGAGCACGTGCTGATCGCGCACGTGCCGGCCGGAGATGTCGTTGAGCCAGCTGTCATCGCACTCGCCCACGATGGGGATGATGACGTCGTGCTCGTCACCGATGCCGGGGTAGCGGTCCACCAGGTAGCGGGCCACGCCATCGGCCACGGCGCCCACGGCCATGGTGTTGGTGAGCATCATCGGTGTCTCGACGAGCCCCCACTCCATGAGCTGCGTCATGCCGGACACCTCGCCGGCGCCGTTGAGCACGAAGCCCCCGCCGTTCATCCGCTCCATGAAGATGTTGCCGTTGTTGGGCAGAATGGCGGTGACGCCGGTGCGCACGGGGCCATGGCCGGGCCGCAGCGGCCCCTCGCCCTTGATGAGCGTGCAGTGGCCCACCAGCACCCCCTCCACGTCGGTGATGGCGTTGTACTTGCCAGGCTTGAAGCGGCCCAGGGGCAGCCCCAGCTCCCGCGCGCGCACCCGCGGCGTGTTCAGTTCCAGGAGGCGTTGGTGCATATCGGGCACGGACGCTAGTCCACCCCCACGCCCGGTCAACCGTTCTGGGCGTCTCGACGCAGTCCCTCGAACAACATCCCGGTCTGGAACACCGCCAGCTGCTCCGCCGTGGGGCCTGCCTCGGTGATGTTCTGCAGCTGTCCATCCACCAGCAGCGAGGCCAGGCCGTGCACCAGCGACCAGGACATGAGCGCCAGGGGCATGGGCTCGCCCTCGCGCAGCTCGCCCGCCTTCTGGCCCTCGATGATGCTCTGCACCAGCAGCCCGAAGGCGTTGCCGCCCTCCTGGGCCAGCGTCTGGTGGTCCACGCGGCGGGTGAAGTGGGGCCCGAACATCACCCGGAAGTGCGCGGGGTGCTGGATAGCGAACAGAACATAGGCCACCCCACAGGCGAACAGGCGCTGGGTGGGCCCCGTCTCGCGGTCCATCCGCTCGCGCATCTGAGCGGCCATGGCGCGAAAGCCCTCCTCGGCCACGGCGGCCAGCAGGGCCTCCTTGTCCGCGAAGTGCCGGTAGGGGGCCGCGTGCGTCACCCCGGCGCGCCGGGCCACCTCGCGCAGGGTGAGGGCGGCGAAGCCCTCCTCGGCGATGAGCGCCAGTGACGCCTCGATGAGCGCGTGGCGCAGATCTCCATGGTGGTAGGGCTTGGACTTCGAGCTCGTCTTCCGGGTGGCCACGCGTGCTCCTTGGCTGCGCGCGCAAGCTACCCGGATTGAGCTGAAGTACCCAGCGTAAACTTCCAAGTAACCGCTGCCTACATGGGCTGCGGTTGGCGGCCGGGGGGCCTGCTAGGTGCGGGAGGCGACTTCATCCGGATCCGGCAGGCCGAGCTGGTGCTGAGCGTCGCGCATGCGCTGCTGCCGTTCGGCCTCATCGAGCTCGGGCTCGGAGGCCTGCGGGCGCTTGCCCAGGTCCTCGGCCAGGCCGCTGCCTCGCCAGCTCTCCATGGGAGCACCCGGGTTGAGGTTCTCCAGCCCCGCGAGCCGCCTGGGCGCGGGCGGCTGCGTCGCGGTGATGACATCGACCAGGGTGATGCCCAGCACCGCGGCGGTGGCGGCGATTCGCCAGCCGAGGTGGCCCGGCCGCCCCAGGGTGGCGCCCACCAGCGCCAGCTCGATGGCATCCCCCGCCACCCGGCCCCAGACCCAGGGGCGCCACTGGCGCTGGGACAGCAGGCCCATGCCCATGAGCAGCTCGCGGGCCCCGAGCAGACGCACCACGTTGGCGCGCCCACGCACCCGCAGCAGCCGGCAGATGCCGTCGGCGAAGGTGAGCTGCGTCAGTCCCAGCCCCACGCCCAACCACCCCAGACCCTGCTGCACCCGAAGAGCCATCATGAAGGAGTACCTCCCTTGGCTGGATAGTGGGGTTGGTGGGAAGCAGCGCCAACCTCCCACGGCCAGCGACGCTCCGCCGTGCCGCCAGGAGACCGGGTGGGCAGGCAGCCTGGCTCAGCGCGCCGCGTGCTCGGCGTTGTCGACGATGTCGGTGGAGCCCTTGGCGTGGGCGCAGTGAGCGCCACAGAAGAACGTGCCCTGCGCCTCGATGCCATGGCCGAGGATCTTGCAGCCGCAGTGATCGCAGATGGGAGCAAGCTTGTGGATGGCGCACTCGAAGCTGTCGAAGGTGTGAGTGACGCCAGCAGTGACGACCTGGAAGGCCAGGTAGTAGTCGTTGCCGCAGACTTCGCATTGGGCCATGGGAGCCTCCTCTGTCCTCATGAGGATGAGGTCGCGTCCATTCAGGTGCCAGCCACCCAGCGGGATGGATTGAGCCGTGCCCTTGCGTCCTCCCGCGTGGTACCAGGCAAGGGACCTACTGCCATGAATCCTTCTCCACGACAGAGCCTGGCCCTGCTTGCTGGCACCCTCCTCTTGCTCGGTGGCCCTACCGCGGCCCACGCGGCGCCGCCGTCCACACCGGCGCTTCCCACGCTGAGCGCCCCCGCCCAACAGCAGGTCCAGGGCGCAACCCACGTCGTCACGGTCTCGACGGCGGCCTGGAACGCGCCGACGGGCAAGCTCTCGGTCTTCACGCGGGAGGCAGCCGGGTGGAAGCGGCTCCACGGCCCGGTGGAAGTGAACGTGGGAAAGAAAGGGTTGGGCTGGGGCCGAGGCCTGACGTTGCCGCCGGAAGGGGGCTCCGCGCCGGTGAAGAAGGAAGGCGACGGGAAGGCGCCCGCGGGCGTGTTCCGCATCGGCCAGGCGCTGGGCTACGACGCAGCGCCTCCGTCGGGGCTGAAGCTGCCGTACCGCCAGGTGACGAAGCAGGTGCACTGCGTCGATGACGCGGCCCACAAGGACTACAACCGCATCGTCGAGCTGGCTGCGGGCGAGGCGGGCACCTGGAAGTCGAGTGAGGTGATGCGGCGCAATGACGAGCAGTACCGGCTGATCGCGCTGGTGGATCACAACGGGCTGCTCGAGGACTCACCGCCCCAGAAGGGCAGCGGAAGCTGCATCTTCCTGCACGTGCGGCGAGCGGCCGGAAGCCCGACGGTGGGCTGCACCTCGATGGCGCGCGAAGAGCTCACCACGGTGCTCTCGCTGCTGCCCGCGCGGGGAGCCCTGCTGCTGCAGTTGCCAGCAAAAGAACTCGCGGAGGCAGGCAAGGCCTGGAGCCTGCCCACCTCCGCTGAGTAGCCTCAGCGATTCCCACCCTCTTCGAGCGGCCCCTTCCCATCCTCGAGGATGGTGGGTTCGCGGCCGGGAACGCGCCGCTGTTCGAACGGGCCCTCTCCGTCATTGATGATGCCGTCCTTACGGCCGACCTCGGCATCTCCGTCCTTCACCTCACCGGAGCCGCCAACCCCTTCGCGGAAGCCGTCGGTCGCTCCGCGGGCGGCATCCTCCACATCCTTCGCGGCCTCACCGACTTCCTGACCCACTTCGCGAGCACCGTCGCGGACATCCTGCTGCTGCCGCTCGGTGCACCCGGCCAGCAGGCCTGCGGTGCCGAGCAGACCTGCCGCCATCAACGCCTTCCATGCAGGGCTTGCCATTGTGTTCCTCCCAAGCCGTGAATTCGTCCTTGAGGGAAACATAGGCATTCATTCCTGAGCGGGCTCCAACAGCGCTCCGTCAGGAAGAGGAGCAGCCGGCCAGGCGTCCCCCTGATCTCGCTCCTGCCCTCAATATTCGCATCTACTCAAGGATGAGGTGGCCATTCCGAGTTTCCTGCCTTGGAGCTGCCCCATGACGAGCCGAAGACGTACTTCTTCTACGAGTGGCAGTACCGGGCCCAGGCTTGGAGCCGGCCTCGTGGGGTGGTGCTGGTGCGCTCGTCTCAAGCGCCACTACCGAGGACAGGTGCCTGTCGAGCGCACCGTCTCCGTCGACAGCTTCGCCCCCAATCAGATGGGGCTGCTCAATGCCCTGGCCTACAATCGGGTGCACGCCACGCGCGCGCTGCTCGAGGACACGACCGGCGAAAAATGAAGCTGCCGCGCGTGAGCCAGCGCGTGCTCAAGGTCGCCTCTCGACTGCTTTTGCATTCGCGCCGCAGCTTCCTCGTCATCGACCAGCAAGCCGCTGGCTACTGGCGGGCGCTCTGGCACACCCTGCGCTCGTTCGACGCGGCCCTCGTCACGTAGCAGCCCTCCGCTTGGCTCCTATCCGCGTCGCCGTTGCTGCTGTGCCACTTCTGGCAGTGCGAGCTCGCGCACCCGGGCCGCTTGAGGTCTGCCTCCGCAACAACCGCTGCATCGCTCACATCATGAGCAGCGAGTTTGCAAGAGACCCGCCACTCTTCGTGAATAACCCAGGATTATCGTTTCTGTGACGATCCCGTAGGCTGGAGCCCTCCTCAAATCAGAGAGGCCTTCCATGAAGCTACCCTTGATCGCGCTGCTACACGTGCTCCTCATCGGGTGCGGTACAACGAATGGAGCAGGTCCATCATCAGGAGCTTCTCCAGCACCTGGGAAGTGGGTAGGACCTCCGATACCAGGCCCTGGCGGTGGAGAGACCCGGACAACTATCTATTATGGGCCGTGGCAGTGCAGTCCGCGATGGATGAACGAGTGCCAGCGCAAGTGCGCTTTGCAGGGATACAAGCTCATGGGCTGCATGTGGCTGGCTGACATCAAGACGGACTGGAAGGGCCGCTACTTGGGCTTCCCGGTTTATGCGGGAGGTCGCTACGCCATTACGCATTGCTGCTGCAATTATCCTGAAGTAGCGAATGCAACCCCTCTACGGGAAAAGTGGAGAGGTGTCAGAGAGTCCTTCCGTCGGAAGTGGGGCGAAGAGTTCGGGGAGTGGCCTCATCAAGGAGGACGGAACTATCCCGGGCACCACATTCGTGACCTTCAGCGAGGAGGAGATCCGGTCGCGGAGTACAACGTTATTCCTGTCCCGGGGGACATCCACGATGTGTTCAACATCGAGTACCCCATCTGTTACAAGGGCGGGAGCAACTGGAGTTCGGTTGGTCCCGACCGGCCTTACGTGGATTGAAGCCCATGACTATTCAGCCCCTGCTCGAAGAGATCTCACGGCATCACTTCCCAAGTCCTCCCGCCACGCACGAGGAGATTCAGCACTTCGAGCAGCGGGTGGGCTGGCGGCTGGATCCGGACCTGCGGGCCTTCTACCTGCACTGCAACGGGGGGACTCTGTTCAAGAGGGAGCCGAACGCCGACTATCGCTTCCTTCCTCTGGCGGAGATCATTCGTGCTCGGGTCGCCATCTTCGGTAGAGATGAGGATCAGTATGGCCCGGCCTCAATGTACGCTATCTGCGATCTCCAGGATGGTGACTACATCCTGGTGGATGTGGAGCAACAAGAGAACGGCCGGTATCCCATCATTGATGGCTGGCACGAGGCATGGCCTAACCCGAAGCACTGCAAGCAGATCTGCACCTCGTTCGCGGGCTTCCTAGATGGAGCGCTGCGAAGCGGCGGGAGTTGGTTCTGGATGAAGGAGAACGAGAACTAACCAGCAGCGCATTCACAGGGGAGCAGTTGGACAGAGAACTGCACGATCTAGTTGTGGCTACGAGAGGCACGATACCATCTACGCCAGAGTTCGCGGTGTGGATGGCATCGTCGTTGGACTGGGCACGCTTTGCCCAGCGGGATGACGACTTCATCGCGGCGGCCTCGAAGTTTTTCGCCAGCGGTAACTTGGCTGCTCTTACGCGGGCCGAAGAGTTTCCGGATCGCTTTGGCCCTGAGCGGTTGCGAGAGGCGTTGATTGCTTTTCGCAATTGGTTCGAGGCGATGGACAAGCCTTTGAGCACAGTCCAGCCGAACGCGCTGAAATTGAAGGTTCTTCAAGAGCGCTCCCTTCAAGTCGCTCTACGATTGAAGGAGGCAGGGCAACTCAAGCCTGCGGTGGGACTGGTGCCCGTAACGCTACGGCAGAGCCGAGGTGGGCTGGCGCTGCTGCGCGAAGAGCGGCACATAGCACCCCCCGTCCCATTCGTAGTAGCCGTTCCCACATGGAGGGCGCATGTTGGGATGAGCCAGCCAACATCCGCCGCGAATTGCGTGCTCATCAGGCAGGCACGGAGGCTTACGCTGCCCGGGCAATGGACCTTTGAGCGGGCCTGCCGCAACTCCTCTCGAGGTTGTTCGCATCGCTGGTTCTACTGAGGCAGAGGCTAAAGCCGCTTCTGGCAGACCAGACGTGCCCGCATCTTGCGCTTCGGCTCTTTTCACCGTGGGCGCTTCGACCAACTGAGGACCCTGGCGTTCAGCTGGTGCCCTGATCATCAAGACGAGCAATACAGCTCCGGGCACGCCCCAGAGCAACCGCACTCGCTGGGCCCGCCTGTTATCGGAATGGCTGAGCTCCTTCTCTCTGGCTCTCTCCGCAGCGTCCATTTGCTGGGCACGCGCGGCCGTGGCTCTGTCTCGCCAACGTGCACGGTGGCCAAACATCTCCACCTGCCTCTGTTCCTCCTGTGACCAGCCAGAGCGCTCTGATGCCTCCCATTGGAACAGTGGCTTATCTGCCTCCGACCCCGCGCTGTCCGCTGCGTGTTCGAGTGCGTCCGCCGCCAAGCGAGCATCGCCTTTGAAACGCCGCTGAGGTTGCCCCAACAGCCGCATGATGAGGCCATCCAACTCCACGCACACGTTGGGGTTGAGCTCACGCGGAGGCCGGGGCCCCTTCCCTCCCTGCTGCCACACATCAGCCCCCTCCTGTCCTGGCTCCGCGGGCGGGGGATACTCGTCCGTTACCAACCGATACGCAGTCACCCCCAGGGCAAACAGGTCATCACAGACACTGCCGCGATAGTGCTCATTGGGGTGTTGGGCAAACAACCGCTGGAACGCCCACGCCTCCGGACTGCGATAATTCACCGTTCCCGGCGGCAATGACTGCAAGGTCAACGTCGCCGCGCATCGATAGACGCCAGATCCAAAGTCCGTGAGGAAGGCCCGCTCATCGGCCAGCCGCACCAGGATATTGTCCCCCTTCACGTCCCGGTGCAGGCCTCCCGCTTTCACCGTGGCCTCCAACGCCCGGGCCACCTGCGAAAGCTGCCGCAGCACCTGACGTGAAGTGGGGTTGCGCTGTGCCGCCCACTCGTACAGCGGCACGCCCGCCACCCACTGCATCACCAGGTACGGGAAGCGGCCCAGGGGGTGCTGCCACACGCCACTCCCCTCCAGCCGCGGTACGCTTGGATGGTTCAGGCGTGAGAGCAGCTCCTTCTCCCGCATGAAGCGCTGATCGCCAGGGTGCAGCGCCAGCTTGAGCGCATAAGGCCCCTCGCGCTCTCGCCCCCGGCGCTCGACGCGATACACGGTGCCGTACGTGCCTCGGCCGCCCCAGCTCACCACACGCCACTCTCCTACCTCCGTCCCTGGAAGTAGGGCGGCTGGATCCATTACCTGGTCAGACCATGTTGCTTTCACGTGACATCCCCTTGGCATCCGCTGCACCCTACCTCAGAGGTAACCTGGACGATACCCCTTCTGTCAAGTTGTGCTGCCGACAACTTCGAATAGAGGCGCTTCAAGCACGTCTCGCATGGTGGTATGGCTGAAACATTCCTGGAGGATGTCTCAATGCGCTCACTGATGATGACCCTGGCCCTGTCGCTGCTCTCTTTCCCCACCCTCAGCCACGCGGCTTCCATGCGCTGTGGCACCCACGTTGTCGCTGACGGCGCCACCAAGGCCACCGTCCTGCTGAAGTGCGGTGAGCCACAGTCCAAGGAGTCCCGCACCGAGACCACCGAGAAAAAAACCAGGGACGGCGACACGTCCACCAAGACGACCACCCAGAAAAACATCGAGGAGTGGACCTACAACTTCGGCCCCAACCGGCTCATGCAGGTGGTGACATTCGAAAATGGTGTTCTCACTGACGTGAAGAGCACCACCCACGCTCGCTGAGTCCAATGCGAAGCAAACTCTGCATTGCCAGTGTTTGAGCAATGTCTGGCAATGTCTCCCACCCAGGCGTGAAGTGCCTGTGAGTAGGGAAAAAGCCTCACTTCCCAAAGAGTGAGAAGGGTGTGTAATGATTCTCAGGAATTGATCACCCCGAGGTGAGTGTGCACCTGCTTTCCCCTGTTGGACGCGGTGGGAAGTGGCAGAGATTGGGCGCCCTGGTGCTGTTGCTGCTGGGGTGCCAGAGCGGATCCCCCGGTGAGCCGGGCGAAGATGCAAACGAGGGCCGCAAGCCGGGGCCTGCATTCACCGAGCAGCTGCTCCGCCGGCTCAACCGGACGGAGTATCTGAATACGGTCCGCGAGCTGCTGGGCCCCACCGCCACCACGGCGCAGGTGCTGCTGGCGGATGATCAGGTGGGCGGCTACGACAACAACTCCGAGGTGCTGGGCATCAGCCCGTTGCTGCTGGAGAAGTATGTGGCGGCGGCGGAGGAGCTGGTGGCCTCCGCGCTGGCGCCCACCAACACCCAGGGCCGGGCGCGGCTGCTCACCTGTGACTTCTCTGGCACCCGGGAGGAGTCCTGCACCCGGGAGATCCTCACCAACTTTGGCCGCAAGGCATGGCGCCGGCCGCTGGCCTCGGACGATGTGGCACGGCTGCTGTCGATGGTGCGGGCAAGCCGCATGGCGGGAGACACCTTCGAGGTGGCGCTGGGCATGGGGCTGCAGGCCATCCTCGTCTCGCCGCACTTCCTCTTCCGTGTGGAGGTGGATCCGGCGCCGGGGCTGGCGGGGCCCTACGTGGTCAACGGCTACGAGCTGGCCACGCGCCTGTCCTACTTCCTGTGGAGCGGACCGCCGGATGAGGCGCTGCTCGCGGCGGCGGAGGCGGGCACGCTGCAGAACGAGGCGGAGCTGGAGCGCCAGGTGCGGCGGATGCTGGCGGATCCCCGCGCCCAGGCGCTGGTGGACAACTTCGGCGGCCAGTGGCTGCGCACGCGGCAGCTCAGCCTGGCGCAGCCCTCGCCCACGCTGTTCCCTACCTATGCGAACCGGCAGCTGGCCCAGGCCATGGCCCAGGAGACGGCGCTCGTCTTCCGCGAGCTGCTGCACGCGGACCGCAGCATGCTGGACATCGTGGATGCGGACTTCACCTACGTGAACGCGTCCCTGGCGGCGCACTACGGCCTGCCGGGTGCCTTCGATCCGGATCCCACCCGCTTCACGCGCGTGGCCCTGTCGGCCCAGAGCAACCGCCGGGGCATCCTCACCCACGGCAGCATCCTCACGCTGAACGCCACGCCCACGCGCAACTCGACGGTGAAGCGCGGCAAGTGGGCGCTGGGCCGGCTGCTGTGCCAGGAGCCCCCTCCCCCTCCGCCGGACGTGCCGCAGCTGTCCACCGCGCCCACCTCGGGCTCGCTGCGCCAGCGCATGGAGCAGCACGTGAGCGATCCCGCCTGCGCTGGCTGCCACCAGAAGATGGACCCCATCGGCTTCGCCCTCGAAAACTATGACGCCATTGGCGCCTGGCGCACGATGGACGGGCAGTACCCCATCGACGCGCGCGGCACCTTGCCGGACGGCAGCTCCTTCAACGGCGCCGTCGAGATGGCCAGCGCGATCAAGAAGGATCCGGATCTGCCCTCGTGCATGGTGTGGCACGTGTTCACCTACGCGATGGGCCGCACGCCCGCGATGACCGATGCGCAGGCGATCGCCGACCTCACGCAGGCCTTCCAGGCCCGCGGCCACCGGATGAAGGAGCTGCTCGTCCAGGTGACGCTCAGCCCCTCTTTCCGGATGCGCAGCGCGCAGCAGGAGACTCCACAATGAGAACACTGTCCCGGCGCACGCTCCTGCGAGGAGCAGGTACGCTGCTGGCCCTGCCCGTGCTGGAGGCCATGCTCCCGGCCACCGCGCATGCTCAAGCCTCGGGCGTGCCCGCGCCCCGGCGGCTGATGACGTTCTTCGTCCCCAACGGCATGTACATGCCCGAGTGGTACCCGGCCGCGGCAGGAGCCAGCTACACCCTCACCCCGCTGCTTGCGTCGCTGGTGGCCTTCAAGAGTGACTTCTCGGTGCTCTCGGGCCTGGGCAACAAGCCGAGCCACTCGTCGGTGAACGTGGACATTGGCCACGTGGCCTCCACGTCGACGCTGTTCACCTCGGTGCCCGCGGGAGATGGGCCGGTGCGCAACGGCATCTCCGTGGACCAGGTCGCCGCGAGCCACCTGCGGCAGTACACGCGCTTTCCCTCGCTGGAGCTGGGCACGCGCGGCGGCACCTCGGACGTGCTGCACAACAACATCTCCTGGACGGCCAACCACACGCCGATGCCCAAGGAGGTCCGTCCGGACATGCTGTTCGACCGGCTCTTCGGCGGCTCGGATCCGAACCAGAGCGCCCAGGAGGCCGAGGCCCGCCGCCGCCGCCGGCTGAGCGTCATCGACTTCGTGCGCGAGGACGCCGCCCGGCTCCAGGGCAAGCTGGGGCAGCAGGATCGGCGGCGCATGGACGAGTACCTCACCAGCGTGCGCGAGCTGGAGCAGCGCGTGCAGCAGCCGCAGGGTGTCCAGTGCGCCGCGGGCACCCGGCCCGTGCAGACCCCCGACGTGCGGCAACAGGTCAGGCTGCTGCTGGACATGATGGTGCTGGCGTTCCAGTGCGATCTGACGCGCGTGGGCAGCTTCATGTACGGCGAGGCGGTGGATGAGTCGAGCTACAACTTCCTCACCGTCCCCGATGCGCGGGGCGTGCTCGTGCCAGTGAGCCAGGGCCACCACACGCTCAGCCACGACATCACCCCGGGCTCGTTGAGCCAGAAGATGTACGCCGCCATCTGCAAGTGGGAGGTGGAGCAGTTCGCCTACCTGCTCTCGAAGATGAAGGCCGTACAGGAGCCGGACGGCACGCTGCTGGACAACTCAGTGGTGCTCTTCGCCAGCGGCATCAGCGACTCGAATCTGCACGACACGCTGAACCTGCCGGTGCTGCTGGCGGGCAAGGCGGGCGGCAAGCTGCGCCCCGGGCGCCACATCGTCTACAAGAACTACAAGGACTGGACGCCGGGCATCCCCATCTCCCGGCTGTTCCTGTCCATGCTCAACGCGGTGGGCGTGAACGCCACGAGCTTCGGCGTGGACGGCACCAGCCCGCTGACGGACCTGGCCTGAGGCCCGTACCTCAGGGGTTCGTCGCGGGCCGGGGCATGGCGACCTGGATCGCCAGGCTCAGGGCGACGACCAGGGTGCAGCCGATCACGTTGTACCAGAGGAAGCCGATCGACGAGGCCAGGAAGAGCACCACCACGGTCGCCTGCGAGATGACCGCGGCGATGAAGACGGCGTTGCCCCTCACGCGCTTGAGGAAGAAGGCCACCAGGAAGAGGCCCAGCACGGTGCCGTAGAAGATGGACCCCAGGATGTTGACGGCCTGAATGAGGTTGTCGAGCAGCGACGCGAAGCTTGCGAAGGCGATGGCCACCAGGCCCCAGAGGATCGTGAAGCCCTTGGAGGCGAACAGGATCTGGCGATCCGTGGCGTCGCGGCGGATGACGCGCCGGTAGAAGTCCACCGTGGTGGTCGCTCCCAGCGCGGTCAGCTCGCTGGCGATCGAGCTCATGGCGGCGGACAGGATGACGGCGATCAGCAGTCCGAAGAGCCCGCTGGGCAGCCACCTCTTCACGAACGTGATGAAGATGTAGTCCGAGTCCTTGGTCTCGGCCTTGGGCAGCGCCTGGGAGACCACGGCCTTGGCCTCCTTGCGCAGCGTATCCGTCGTCCTGGCCGCCTCCTTCAGGCGCTCGCGAGAGGTAGCCTCGGCGGCGTTGTCACCGGACTCGCGGGCCGCCAGGTAGCGCTCCACCTCGGCCTGCTTCTCGGCGTGCGCCTGCGTCCACTTCGACTCGATGGCCGCCAGATCCCCCGCCTTCTCGGTGGCCTGAACGCGCGTGCGCAGCGACTCGTTGAAGAGCAGCGGCGGCGTGGAGAACTGGTAGAAGACGAAGACCAGGATCCCCACGAAGAGGATCAGGAACTGCATCGGGATCTTCAGCACGCCGTTGAAGAGCAGCCCCAGCCGGCTCTCCGTGATCGAGCGGCCCGCCAGGTACCGGCCCACCTGAGACTGGTCCGTGCCGAAGTACGCGAGCGAGAGGAAGAGGCCTCCGGTGATGCCGGACCAGAAGTTGTAGCGGTCCTGGAAGTTGAGATCGAAGCTGACCACGTTGAGCCGGCCGAACGCGCCGGCGACATCCACCGCGCGCCCGAAAGACACGTTCTCCGGCAGCCGCCAGATGATGACGAGGGCCGCCACGACCATGCCGCCCATCATCACCACCATCTGCTGCTTCTGCGTCTGGGACACGGCCTTGGAGCCGCCCGACACCGTGTAGAGGATGACCACGGCGCCCATGATCAGGATGGTGGGCTCCAGCGGCCAGCCCAGCAGCGTGGAGAGGATGATGGCCGGCGCGTAGAGGGTGATGCCCGAGGCCAGGCCGCGCTGAATGAGGAACAGGAACGCCCCGAGCAGGCGCGTCTTCAGATCGAAGCGTGACTCCAGGTACTCGTAGGCCGTGAGAACCTTCAGCCGGTAGTAGATGGGGATGAAGACCGCGCTGATGATGACCATCGCCAGCGGCAGCCCGAAGTAGAACTGCACGAAGCGCATCCCGTCCTCGTACGCCTGCCCGGGGACGGAGAGGAACGTGATGGCGCTGGCCTGCGTGGCCATGACCGACAGGCCAATGGTGGTCCAGCGCATCTCGTAGTTGCCGCGCAGGTACTCAGCGGAGGTGCTCGCGCCGCGCGTCTTCCAGATGCCCCACACCACGATGAAAGCCGTGGTGCCAACGAGGACCAACCAGTCGAGCAGTGTCACGCGTAGGCCCGGGTGAGCGCCCAGAACAGGGCGACGAGCAGGGCAAGGGTGCCCAGCACGAAGAGGTAGATGTTGCGCCAGGAGCCCAACACGGGCGGCGCGTCGTTCATCTCGGGACGCGGCGCGTTGGCCGGGCCAGGCTCGGGAGACTTGGGTTCAGTGCTCATTGGGCAAGCAGGTTGGCCAGCAGGCGGTACGCCCCGGGCACTCCCGAGGGCAGCTGACGGAAGAACGCGATGCCGGTGTAAACGAAGACGCCCTTGCCGTGCCGGGTGACCAGCAGCCCGCCCTTCAGCGGCTGCTCGCCCGGGTCGTTCATGGCGAACACGGGCCGGTATTTGTCGTCCCACTTGCTGGCGAAGTAGAGGCCGCGCTCCTGGACCCAGCCCTGGAAGTCCGCGTCCGTGAGGCGGTTGGGCGCGCTCAGCAGCGGATCGTTCGGAGCAACAGGCGTCATCGCCGCCGTCTCGTCCGTGACGCGGTCGCGGCCGATCTCCAGCGGGTGCGGGCCCACGAAGGTCGTCAGCGGCCCCACGCGGCTGTTGGTGTTGTACTGCACGATGAGCCGGCCGCCCTTCTCCACGTACTGCAGCAGCCGCTCACGGTGAACGCCCAGGCGCGGGTTGGCGTTGAAGGCGCGCACGCCCACCATGATCGCCTCGAAGCGCTCGAGCTTCTCGCTGGCCAGGCGCTCCTCGGGCAGCACCGTCACCTCGTACCCTACGGCGGCCAGGCTCTCGGCGACGCGATCGCCCGGCCCCGGGATGTAGCCAATGCGCTTCACCTTCTGAGTGAGCGCGAAGGGCACCAGCGTCGCCTCGGAGGCCTGACGCACCACCTGCGGAGGAATGTGCTCGTAGTTCACCGTGCGCACGCGCCAGGACTCGGACCGGCCACCGCTCTCGACGAGGACGCGCAGCCGGGCCTTCTCCGTCGCGCCTTTGGCCGGGGTGAGCTTGAACTGCACCGTGCGCTCGTCGCCACGCGCGGCCAGGGTGAACGGCGCCTCGGTGGGCTCGGACTTCCAGCCCGCTGGCAGTTCGAGCCGGACCTTGCCCGTGGCCTCCGCCTTGCCCGCGGCGAGCGTCACCGCCACGGTCTGCGGCGCGCCGTTCGGGAACATGATGACTTCGCGCTCGAGGGTCGCCGTGACGGCGGGCACCACCTCGAAGGCCCGGTAGAGCTCACCGCGCACGGGGTCGACCCACACGTAGACCACCGGCCGCGTCACCGTGAAGCGCTTGCCGCCCACTTCGTAGACGAACGTCACCGCGAGGGAGGGATCCCCCTCGGGCCGGCCAATGAGCGCGCGGTCTGGCACCTCGTAGAGTCCGCCCGTGGCGTGCTGGCGCAGCCAGTACGGCGTCGAGATCTCAGCTGCCTCGGGGAGCACCACCGGCTTGGACAGCTTGAACGGCGTGTGCTCGGCCAGATCCGTGCCTACCGCGGTGGCCTCGCTGCCCGGCAGCGTCACGCTCACCAGCCGGACCGCGGCGGGCGAGCGGTTCAGCGCCATGAGGTTCAGCGTCACCTGGCCGCCGGGTACTCCCGTCGTGTCCGCCGCGCGTGCCTCGAGGAACAGGCCCGCGCACGCGGCCACCAGCGCCTCCGTCTCGCGCAGCTTCGTCGCCTTCCACGGGTTGTCCGCGGGCAGGGCCGAGATCGCCTCGTGCACGCGCAGGAGCGCCGGGATGCTCAGGTGAGGCGCCGCCGGATCGAACCCCTTCGAGGCCGCCTCGACCGCCTGGATGATCTTCTCGGTGCCCGCCCAGCGCCGCCATGAGAAGTCGAGCCCCTCGAGCGGATCGGCCTTGGGCCGCGTCCCGGCCAGGGGGTTGAAGTACTCCATCAGGGGGCCACGCTCGGCCGACACGCCGAAGCCCTGGCTCTTGTGCTGGCTGCGGCTCTCCGCGGCGACCTCGCCCCAGGAGCGCCCCAGCAGCGGGTTGAAGCCGCCCACGTCCAGCTTCAGGTACGCGGACATGTCCGCGTTGGGCTGCAGGTTCCACGTCGAGACGTTGTTCAGCAGCCGGTCCGTCTTCCACGGCTTGAGCGTGGCCAGTTGCTCCGGGAAGCGCTTGGGATCAGCCGCGGCCGCGAAGGCCTCCTCGGCCAGCAGCGCCGAGGCCGTGTGGTGCCCATGGTTGGGCGGCCGGGTGGTGAAGCGCGTGACGATCACATCCGGCTGGAAGCGGCGGATGGCCAGCACCACGTCGCTCAGCGACTCTTCCCTGCCCCAGATCTTCAGCGTCTCCTCGGCGCTCTTCGAGTAGCCGAAGTCCCGCGCGCGGGTGAACAGCTGCTCGGCGCCGTCGATGCGACGTGCCGCGAGCAGCTCGTGCGTGCGGATGAGGCCCAGCAGCTCGTCCTGCTCGGTGCCGATGAGGTTCTGGCCGCCGTCGCCCCGCGTCATCGACAGATAGCCCGCGCGCAGGCCCTTGCCTCCCACGAGCCACGCCAGCAGCCGCGTGTTTTCATCATCGGGATGGGCGGCCACGTAGAGCACACTTCCCACCACCCCCAGGCGCTTGATCCTCGCCGAGAGCTCGCCCGCGTGGGGCTGATGGGCAGGTTGGGCAAGGGCCGTCGACCAGACTCCAAGGCTCATGACCAGCGTCGTTCCGAAAATGAGCAGGTTCCGCATTCGCGCGGACCCTAATAACAAGGCCCCCGGCGTGCGCGGAATTCTTTCATGAGTCCCGCGTTCCCGGGCCGGCCCTTCTCCGTCGCCCCCATGCCCTGGACCTGCTATCACGCCGCGCTGTGAGCTCCTCGTTCTCCGCAGATTGGCTGCGCGGCGATCCGCGCGCCCTGTCCTTCCTGCCTGACCGGTTCCGGCACCGGGCCGCCCGCGCCGAGGCCGTGGCCGCGGCCGCCTCGCGCACCGTGTCTCCCGCGCTGCACGAAGTGCTCGTGGCGCGCAACGCGAAGCTGCCTCCCAGCCCCGCCCGGGACCGCAACCTGGAGCTGCTGGCCCGCCCCGGCACGGTGGCCGTCGTCACCGGCCAGCAGGTGGGGCTCTTCCTGGGGCCGCTCTTCACCATCTACAAGGCCGCCTCCGCCATCCTCGACGCCCGCGCCCTGGCCGAGGAGACGGGCCGCCCCTGTGTCCCGGTCTTCTGGCTGCAGACCGAGGACCATGATCTCCCCGAGATCGATCACTGCCTCGTCCCGCGCTCCACCGGTACGCCCCTGAAGACGGCGCTCAACCACGAGGATGCGGCGACCTCGCGCGTCCCCGTGGCCCACCGCCAGTTGGGCGAAGGCGTCACCGCCGCGCTCGGGGCGCTGCGCTCCGAGCTGGGCACCCAGGCCCATGCCGCCGAGTACCTGGCGCTGCTCGAGCGCGCCTACCGTCCCGATGCGACGATGGCGCAGGCGTTCGCCGAGGTCCTCGCGACGCTGTTCGCCGACGAGGGCCTGGTGTTCCTCGATCCGCGAGATCCACAGCTCGCGCCTCTGGCGGCGCCCATTCACCGCCGGGCCATCGAGCATGCCTCGGCCATCGCCACCGCGCTCGCCGCCCGCGGCAGCGCCCTGTCCGAGGCTGGCTTCTCCGAGCAGGTCCACATCCGCCCCGGCTCACCGCTGGGCTTCTTCTCTCCCGACGGAGTCGAAGGGGCCCGCTACCGCCTGGATCCGGGCACCTCGCCGGGGACGTGGAACCTCGTGGGCCACCCGGAGAACGCCTCCGTCACGACGGCCGAGCTGCTGTCCTGGCTCGAGCGCGAGCCGCTGCGCTTCACGACCTCCGCCCTGCTGCGTCCCATCCTTCAGGACACCTGGCTGCCCACGGCGGCCTACGTGGGCGGGCCCGGTGAGATCGCCTACTTCGCGCAGATGGGGCCCCTCTTCGAGCACGTGGGCCTGCCCATGCCGCTCATCGTGCCGCGCGCGCGCTTCCGCGTGCTCGATGACCGGGCGCGGGGCCTGCTCGACAAGCTGAGCCTCGCTCCGGACGAGCTGAACACGCCCCGTGACGAGCTGCTGGCCCGGCTGGCCGCCAGCGGCGCTGGCGAGGGCTTCGATCCGCCCGAGGCCGTCGAGGCCCGCCTCATGGGCTCGCTCAAGCCTGAGCTCGATCAGTTGGGCAAGCGCATGGCGTCGCTCGATCCGAGCTTCGCGCAGGCCATCGAGCGCACCGAGGAGAGCGTGCGCCTGGCCCTCTCCCGCCTGGTGGCCAAGTACGGCCGCGCCCTGGCTCAGCGCGATCAGGTCACCGCCGAGCGCCTGGACCGGCTGCGGACCTACCTGCTCCCGGATGGCGCGCCGCAGGAGCGCATCTACGGGCTGCCCTACTACGCCTGCCGCTTCGGCGCCCGCGCCTTCACGCGCATGGTGCTCGAGGCCTGTGAGCCCTTCTCTGGGAGCCTCAAGGATCTGAAGCCATGAGTCCGGCCGCGGAGGGCCATGGGCTCGAGCTGCTCGCCTTTGGCCCCCACCCGGACGATGTCGAGCTGTTCTGCGGTGGGCTCCTGGCGCGCATGGCCGGGCTGGGCTACCGCACCGGCATCGTCGATCTGACGCGCGGCGAGAAGAGCTCGCGAGGCACTCCGGAGACCCGCGCCGCGGAGACCGAGGCGGCCTCGCGGGTGCTGGGGCTCACGGTGCGCGAGAACCTGGGCCTGCCCGATGGCTGGGTGAGCCCGTGGGCGGGCTTCGACGCGCCCGAGGAGGACCGCGCACGCACCGCCCCTGTGGCCCGTGTCGTCGAGGTGCTGCGCCGCCTGCGCCCCGAGCTCGTCCTCGTCCCCTGGGAGCACGAGCGCCACCCGGACCACGAGGCCACCAGCGCCCTGGTGACGCGCGCGCTGTTCTTCGCCTCCGTGCGCCGCTTCGAGACCGAGCCCGCCCTGGAGCCCTTCACTCCGCGCCAGGTGCTCTATTACCCCCTGCGGCACCTGGCCGAGCCCAGCGTCATCATCGACGTGACGGAGGCCTTCGAGCGCAAGATGGCGGCCATCCGCTGCTACGCGAGCCAGGTGGAGCCCCGGCCGGATGCCCCGCGGACCCTGGTCGGCTCGCCGCTCTCGGTGTCCTCGCTGGAGGCCCGGGACCGCTTCTACGGTGCCCACATCGGCGTGGCCTACGGCGAGCCCTATGTGCTGCGCGAGACGTTGGGCCTGGCCGATCCCGTGGAGCACTTTCGCCGGAATAGCTTTGCCCGGCCCCTGTTCTTCCCCCACCGCCGATGACTGACCGCCGCCTGAACCTGGCCATCACCTGCTTTCCCACCTTCGGCGGCAGCGGAATGATCGCCACCGAGATCGGCCTGGCCATGGCGGATCGCGGCCACCGCGTGCACTTCATCGCGCGCGACCTGCCCGTGCGCCTGCACGGCACCCAGCGCAAGGTCATCTTCCACGAGGTGGCCGAGAGCGACTATCCCGCGCTCCATAACTCGGGCACCTACCCGCTGGCGCTCGCCTCGAAGATGATCGAGGTCTCCCGGTACGAGCGGCTGGACATCCTGCACGTGCACTACGCGGTGCCCCACGCCACCGCCGCGTGGATGGCGCGCGAGGTGCTGGGAGACCAGGCCCCACGGGTTGTCACGACGCTGCACGGCACGGACACCACGCTGGTGGGCATCGAGCCCGGCTACCTGCCCATCACCCGCTTCTCCATTCTGCGCAGCGACGCGGTGACGGCGCCCTCGGAGTTCCTCCGCCGCGCCACCTGGGAGGGCTTTGACCTGAAGCCGGAGGCGGTGCCCATCGACGTCATCTTCAACTTCGTGGACACGGCGCGCTACGCGCCCGTGCGGGACCGGGCGGGGCTGCGCGGGCTGTTCACGGACCTGGGGGACACCGAGCCGGTGCTGGTGCACGTGTCGAACTTCCGGCCCGTCAAACGCATTGGCGACGTGGTGGCCATCTTCGCCGAGGTGAACCGGCGCTTCCCGTGCCGGCTGCTGATGATCGGTGATGGCCCCGAACGCTCCGGCGCCGAGCGCCGCCTGCGCGAGCTGGGCCTGGAGGAGCGCGTGGCCTTCCTGGGCAAGCAGGAGAGCTTCGCGGAGCTGCTGGCCGCCTCCGACGTCTTCCTGCTCCCCAGTGAGCAGGAGAGCTTTGGCCTGGCGGCGCTCGAGGCGCTGAGCTGCGGGGTCCCCGTGGTGGCCAGCAACATCGGAGGCATTCCGGAGCTGGTGGAGCACGGTGAGACGGGCTACCTGGCACCCGCGGGAGAAGTGGGCACCATGGCCGCCCACGTCCTCAACCTGGTGCGCGATCCGGCCCGCTGGCAGTCCTTCTCGCAGCGGGCCCGCGAGCGCGTGCTGGAGCGCTTCCAGCTCGCACCCGCCATCGACCGCTACGAGGCCCTCTACCAGCGGCTCGTAGCGGCCAAGCCACAGCGCTGACTACTTCTTGTCCTTCCAGTCCGCGAGCGCCTTCTGCACCGCGTCCTTGAAGAAGAAGTTCGGGGCCTTCTGGCCCATGTCCCACGCCACCTGAGCGTGCTTGCGGGCCTCGGCGTAGTTGCCCTTCTTGGCCAGCATCTCCGCCTTGATCCAGTTGTTGTACCAGTTGGAGTCGATGGCGATGGAGGTGTCCGCGTACTTCAGCGCCGTGTCGAGATCCTTGGTGGACTCGGCCACGTAGCTGGCGGCGTTGATGTGCGGGCGCCACGCCTGCTCCAGCGAGCTCTTGATGTTGGCCTGCGCGTGCGCCGCCGTGTCCACCTTGATCGGCACCGAGACGCGGGTCTTCTCCCACTCCAGATCCAGCGAGGTGTCCGTGTCCGTGGTGTTGGAGAACACGTACGTCAGCCGCTCACGGGCCGGGATGGTGCTGCTGGTGGCGGCCACCTTCACCACGTCATTGGCGGCGTCGTACGGCTTGCCCTGCCACAGGCTCAGCTCCTTGTTGAGCGAGACCATCCAGCCCTTCTGCGCGGGGTGGGCGACGATGACGTAGGTGCCAGCCGGAACGGGCTTGCCACCAAACGTCACGTCCTTGCTGAAGGTGATCTTCGTGGACGCGTTGGCGCCCGCGCGCCAGGGCTTGTCCATGGGGACCAGGTCGCCCCAGACCTTCCGGCCCTTCACCGCGGGGCTGGAGTACTCCACGCTGATGTCCGTCACGCCCACCTGCTGCATCACCTTGGCGGTCGGGCTGGGCTGGGGCAGCTGGAGCTGCGCCGAAGCGGGCAGCGCGATGAGCGCCGCCAGAACTACGAGACTCTTGAACGTGTTCTTCATTGTCCTCACAGGTCCTTTCTCTGAAGAGGAAGGTTGAAAAGCGGCGCTTCTATAGTCCGGCACCAGCAGCCGACCAAGCGTTTCGCACCGGGTTGCACCCGCGGCACGGGCTTCCCACCCTGAGGGGGATGGCGGAGGCCCCACAAGGACTGCGCTACCTGCCCGACTTCCTCACCGAGGAGGAGGAGCGGGTGCTCTCCGAGCAGTTCTCCCGCCTGCCGTACCAGGAGATCCGCATGCACGGCGTGGTGGCCAGGCGCACCGTGGTGCACTACGGCTGGGACTACGGCTACGAGTCCTGGAAGATCGCCCCCACGACGCCCATGCCGGACTTCCTTCAGAACGTGCGCGCCCGGTGCGCCGCGGCGGCCGGCCTGGAGCCCTCCGCGCTGGAGGAGGTGCTCGTCTCGCGCTACCCGCCCGGCGCGGGGATCGGCTGGCACCGTGACGCGCCCATGTTCGGCCCCATCGTCATCGGCGTTTCGTTCCTGGGCGCCGCGCGCATGCGCTTCCGGCGCAAGGTGGCCGGCACCGAAGGCGCGTATGAGCTGTACGCGCTCGAGCTCGCGCCCCGCTCCGCTTACATCCTGGCCGGAGAGGCGCGTTCCCAGTGGCAACACACCATCCCCGCGGTCAACGCAATGCGTTATTCATTGAGTTTCCGGACGATACGCTCGCGGCGATAGGGATTGCGCGCCCAGGGACGTACGGGCACCTACCCTGCCTTTCGGGCAGGCTCGTCTGTGCACAAAACAAAATTTGTCACCGACCGAGTAAGCGGGCAGAATGTTGACCATGATGCTGACTGCCTTCGCAAAGCTGCCTGCCTCCGTGGGTTGGAAGTACCCGAGCCAGTCGCCTTTCCAGGGCCGCGTCATGGCACCGCTGCTCGCGGTGCAGAACAAGCCGGTAGCGCCCCCTACCCTCCAGCCAGCCATTGAGCTGAAGCGCTCGCGCAAGCTGGCGTGGCTGCAGGGGGGTGAGGAGCGCGTGGGCTTCCGCATCCTGGGCCGCCGCATCGAGCCCATGTGCGACGCGCTGCGTACTCCGCGCGTCAAGTGAAGTGCCCGCTGTCGTCTCGTGGCTGAGCAAAGCGCAGGTGGAGCACCGGAGCGCGCTTCCGCGCGTTGGGTGCTTCGCTGCCGTGCGTGAGAGATCCGCTGCCGTCCCCGCCGTTCCCGCCGCCGTGCGTGGCAGAGGCGCCGCGAGCCCTCACAGGCCCGCGGCCGCCCCTGTCGAGTCCCCTCGCGTGAGCGGCGCGCCCCGAACCTTCCCAGCGTGAGGAAGAGGCTTTCTCTACCTGCGCCGCGCGCGCGTCACGCCGGGTAACGGCACTCTGGGTGCACTGCGTGCCATCCGCCTGCGTGCCTCCAGTGCCTGGAGCTGTCGCAGGCAGGGATTGGGGGATGGAACGTGGGCGGGTGGAAACGAGGAGCGCGGTGGGCGCTATGCGCGGTAGCGGTCGGGGTATGGGCGGGCTGTGGCGAGGGGGCGAGGCCCAAGGAGGAGGACACCGGATGGGTGGGTGAGTCCTCGGTACAAGAGGAGACGCGAACGTTCGCGCCAGTCGCGGACACGCGCGTGGAGGACACCTACCCGACGCAGAACTTTGGAAGTTCCAGCGTACTGAAGGTGGATGGGGCGCCGCAGTACTCGAGCTTCGTGCGCTTCGAGCTGAGCGGGCTGAGCGGCACCGTGCGCCGCGCGAAGCTGCGGCTGTACGCGACGGAAGGCACGGCGAACGGGCCGGCGGTGCACACCACGAGCACCGCATGGCAGGAGGGCGCCGTCACCCACCAGACGAAGCCAGGGCCGCAGACCTTCCTGGCCAACGCGGGAGCGGTGCCCGCAAACACATGGGTCGAGTGGGACGTGACCGCGGCGGTCAAAGGCAACGGCGCGGTGAGCTTCTCGCTGAGCCCCACCGGCAGTGACGGGGCGGTGTTCCTCTCGCGGGAGACGACCGACGCCACCTTGAGGCCGCAGCTCATCGTCACCGTGGACAATGGCAGCACCACGGGGTGCACGGTGGAGCGGCAGGAGCACTCCCTGCTGGCCACCGACAGCATCAGCGTCATGGGAGACAGCCCGACGACACCGTCGGGCACCGTCTCGGTGCTGGAGGTGGATAGCTCACCGCTGCGGGCCTCGTACCTGCGCTTCACGGTGCCCAACCTGGGCAAGCCCGTAGTGGGCGCGCGGCTGCGGCTCTACGCGGTGAACCCCACCTCGGACGGGCCCAAGGTCCACGCGACGGCGAACGGCTGGTCCGAGTCGACCGGAGTGACGTGGAACACGCGCCCAGCCAACACGAGCGCGGCGCTGGGAGACACAGGCGCCGTGGGCCTGGAGTCGTGGGTGCAGTACGACGTGAGCAGCGCGGTTCCAGGCCCGGGCATCTACAGCTTCGGGCTCTTCGCCGACGCCAGCGATGGCGTGGACCTGGCGGCCCGAGCCAACAGCCGCACGGACATCACCCCGCGCCTCGTCGTCACCACCGAGCAGCAGGTGTGCCCCGATCCGGGCGGAGGAACTCCGGACGCGGGTACACCCGACTCGGGGACGCCTGACTCGGGGACGCCCGATGGTGGCGGTGGCACTCCCGACGCGGGCACGCCTCCACCTCCGCCTCCTCCGCCGCCGCCCCCTCCTCCTCCGCCGCCTCCGCCTCCTCCGAGCAGCGGTGACTGGACGTTCTACGGGCCGGCCCAGGGCGGACCTCAGCGCGTATACGGAGTGAGCGCCGACGAGGGCGGCAACATCTGGGTGGCGGGTGGAGAGGAAGGGCTGTTCGTGCTCCGGGCAGGACAGACACAGTTCCGCCGCTTCACCATGGCCGACGGCTTGCGGCCCTACGGTTACATGCCCGACGGGAGCGCCCCGCCAGGCACCAAGTACCTCAAGGTCATCTCCGTGGCGGGCGGGCCTCCGGGCGTTGCCTTCGTGGGCTACGAAGGCAAGAAGCCCGCCGCCGGCATGCCCAGCTGCGAGGACGAATGGGATCAGGCCTACTACGCGGGCCGCACTCCGGACGCGAGCATCTACAAGAGCGGCGACGCGGATCGGGTGACGCTCACGGCCACCGGCATCCAGGTGGTGCACTACGACTTGTCCACCGGTCCCAACAAGGTCGCCGCCGAGCCGCGGGGCCGCGAGAAGGTCTGCAACATCCTGCGCATCGCCTACGATCCGCGGACCAAGAGCGTCTGGTTCGGCGCCAACCACGGCTTTTCCTGGGGCCGGTCGGACTTCCCTGGCTACAGCTGCGCGCCCAATACCTGGGAGTACGCCTGCGCCGGAGTGATGGAGCACGTGCACCCGGCCATCAACGCGTGGAACTCGGACGGCACGCGCAACGTGCTGCTCACGGATTCGTACTACGGCGTGTCCGTGGCCTCGAACGGTGACGTGTGGTTCGGCGGAGCCAACCGCTCCACCCGCTTCCGCTACGGCACCAACGGCAACAACTACTGGAAGGCCCAGGTGGAGAGCGAGGGCAGCAACTACGCGTGGAACCGCTACGACATCTGGCCCGATGCGGTGGCCGAGCCCAACTGGCCCACCAAGGCTCAGCGTGTGGACGACCATGTGTCGGGCATGGCCGTCATGAGTGACCAGTCCGTGTGGGTGAGCAGCTTCAACCGGGGCCTGACGTTGATCAGCTCTTCTGGCCAGCGGCTGCGCACCCTCTCCACCGAGCTCGTCGATGGCAAGGGCCTCGTCTCCGCCATCGCAGCGGATCCGCTGGACGACAGCCTCTGGGCCGGCGCCAGCTGGGGTGGCGGTCTGAGCCGCGTACGCGGCGGCACCGTGCAGCACTACGGCAGCAGCGTGCTGCCCAGCCAGCTCGTCTGGATGCGCATCACCGACATCCAGGTGGACCGGTGGACCGGCACCACGCGCCGCCTCCTCGTGGGCTTCGAGGGCAGCGGCAGCACACCCGGAGCCATCGGGATCTACGTGGGCCAGTAAGGCCCTGAGGGGCCGGGGCCGGGGGGCAGCTCGCCCCTCGGCCTCGTGCCTCCTCCAGGGAGCGGAGCCGGAAGCAGGCGCCGGGAGCAAATCCGGGCTAGCCTCTCGTGCCGCATGAACCGCTCCCCCCGCGTTGGAAGGCCGCTGGCCCCTCTCCTGCTGCTGGCGACGCTGCTGCCGTGTCTGGCTTCCGCGACGGAGCCCGAAATCCCGGAGTGGGCCCAGGACTGGAAGAAGACCTACCTCTCGGCCAAGGCCAATGGCTCGCTGCAGATGACGGGATCGGTTTCCAGGAAGTTCCTCAACTCGGGCGATCAGGAGCTCTTCGCCGTCCTGGAGCTGAGCACGGTGGACTTCCCTCCCGGAGAGCCCTCCCCGGCGGGCGTGGCGGTCGTCATTGACCGGTCGGCCTCCACCGCGGGCCGGCGACTGCTCATCGCCAAGAAAGTCACGCTGGCGATCCTCGCGGGGCTGACCGAGCGGGACCACCTCTCCATCATCCGCGTGAGCAACAAGATCGACTCCATGCCGCTGCTGCCGGTGACACCCGAGAACCGCGAGAAGTTCCGGGCCTACGTCGAGGAGACCACCGCCGAGGGCCGCAGCGATCTGTCCGGAGGCCTCGACTCGGCCCACGAAGAGCTCTCCAAGCTGGTGGAGGGCAACTTCTACCGCCAGCTCATCCTGCTCAGCGATGGGCAGCCCACCGAGGGCATGGTGGACGGAGCCGGGCTGGCGGCCATCGCCCGCGACTTCCGCGAGGACGACAACGTCCACGTCAGCACGGTGGCCATTGGCGAGGACGCGGACCTCGAGGTGATGACGGGCATGGCCAAGGAAGGCTGGGGCTTCACCGCCCGCCTGAATGACTCGGCCAGCGCGCAGCTCGTGGCCCGGCGGCAGCACCTGGAGCTCATCCGGCGCGCGGCGGACAAGATCACCGTGCGGGTGAAGCTCGATCCCGCCGTGCGGTTGGTAGAAGTGATTGGCCACGACAGCTCCCGCCAGGGCAGCACCCTGCAGATCCCTGTCGGAGAGATGGGCCCGGGCGAAGTCCTGCCGATCGTGCTCCACCTGGCGGTGAAGGCCGCGGGCACCCAGGTGCGTACGATGGAGCTGGCCCAGGTCGAGCTCCAGTACGAGAACGCGCTCACCGAGCACACCCGGCTGCAGGACATCACGATCAAGGCCGAGCTCAACCCGGCCAGGGCCAAGGGGCCTGGCGCGCTGGACGCTGACGCCTCGCGGTACGCGGCCCGCGCCATCCTCGAGCGCAACCTGGCGCGAGCCGAGGAGAACGCCGAGGAGAACAACGCCACCAGCGCCAGGCAGCTGCTGGACGAGGCCCGCGCCAGCCTCAAGCGCATGAGCGGCCAGGCGCCGTTCGACGCCACCCGCGAGCTGGCCCTGCTGGACACGCGCACCGCCGAGCTCTCGCGGAAGTACCCCGAGCTGGCTCAGCCAGCCAAGGCCACCAAGAAGACGAAGTCGAAGTCGAAGAAGAAGCGGAAGAGCTAGCGCAGAGGGAGGACCGTACCGTGGCCATCACCGTATTCGACAAGCCGGATGCGAAGGTCAGGCTCGACAAGATCTCCGAGAAGCCTCCCAAGGGCCTCACAGAAGAGCAAGCCCAGAAGGAGCTACAGAAGCTGGGCGAGGAGCTCTTCGAGCTGCAGGATCTGCTCTGGGGCGCCCGGCGGCACTCGGTGCTCGTCGTCCTGCAGGGGCGCGACAGCGCTGGCAAGGATGGCGCCGTCAAACACGTGGCGGGCTTCCTCAACCCGCGCGGCGTCAACGTGACGTCCTTCGGCTCCCCTACTGCCGAGGAGCTCGAGCACGACTTCCTCTGGCGCATCCATCGCCACACGCCGCGCAGGGGCGAGCTCGCCTTCTTCAACCGCTCGCACTACGAGGACGTGCTCGTCGTGCGCGTGCACGACCTGGCGCCCAAGTCCCTGTGGAAGGAGCGCTTCGGCCACATCCGCGACTTCGAGGAGCTGCTCGCCGAGCACGGGACGATCGTCCTCAAGTTCTTCCTCCACATCAGCAAGGACGAGCAGAAGAAGCGCCTGCTCAAGCGCGAGGAGGACTCGCGCAAGGCGTGGAAGGTCAACACCGGAGACTGGGAGGATCGCGAGCACTGGGACGACTACACGGAGGCCTACGAGGAGGCCATCTCGCGCACGGCCACCAAGCAGGCCCCGTGGCACATCGTCCCCGCGGATGCCAAGTGGTACCGCAACCTCGTGGTGGCGCGCGCCATCGTCGAGGCGCTCAGGCCGCACCAGCGCACCTGGCAGAAGCACCTGGACAGCGTGGGGGAAAAGAAGAAGGCGGAGCTCACCGCCTACAAGCGCAAGAAGAAGAAGTGAGCCCCGCCCTGGCGTAGGGCCAGCGGCCTGTCACAGCTCCGGAATGGACTTGCGCACGCTCTCGCGGCTCTCCATGCGAGCCGTCCACGCCTTCACCTTCGGGAAGGCCTCGAGATCGAAGCCCATGTGAGCGCGCGGCTGGATCGCGGACACGAGCGAGAAGTCCGCGATGGAGAGCTTGCCGCAGATGTACTCCTTGTCACCCAGCCCCATCTCCAGCGTGCCCAGATCGCGCTGGACCTTCTCCAGGCCCGCGGCGAGCTTCGCCTCGTCCTTCTGGCGGCCGAGCATCCGCGCATAGACCGTCTGCATCATCACATCGAGGACAGAGCCCGACAGCGTGGTGGCCTGCCACTGCAGCCACTGATGCACCAGCGCCATGCCCTTGGGGTCCGTCGGCAGCAGCCCCTTCTCGGGCTTGAGCGCCGCCAGGTAACAGATGATCGCGTTGGACTCCCACACGACGAAGCCGTTGTCCTCGAGCACGGGGATCTTCCCGTTGGGGTTCATCTTGAGGAACTCGGGAGCCTTGTGCGCCCCCTTGGACATGTCCACGGAGACCAATTCGCAGTCGATGCCCAGCTCTGAGAGGAGCGCACGGACCTTGAAAGAAGCGTTGGACATCGGCAGTTGGTAAAGCTTCATGGAACCTCTCTGGAATGGAAGCCTGAAAAGCCGACACACCATACGCGCGCGGCGCGGATCGCGGTAGTCTCCGCCGCCCCGTTTCACGAGCGGTGAGGATCCCTATGAAAGCAGTGCGCTTCTCGGCCTTCGGTGCTCCCTTGGACGTCACGCAGGTGGTGGACGAAGAGCCCGGTCCCCTCGCGCCCGGCGAGGCGCTGCTGGAGGTGCTGGCCACCCCCATCAACCCCTCGGACATCATGACGCTCATGGGCATGTACGGCGTGCTGCCCAAACTGCCGGCGGTGCCTGGCAACGAGGGCGTGGGCCGCGTGGCGCGGGTGGAGGGCGAGGCGCCCGTGAAGCCCGGCGACATCGTGTTCCTGCCCATGGGCTCGGGCACCTGGCGCACACACATGAAGGCCAAGGCCAGCCGCCTGCTGCAGGTGCCCCCGGGGGCGGACATCCACCAGATGTCCATGCTGTCCATCAACCCGCCCACCGCGGACCTGCTGCTGCGCGAGTTCGTCAAGCTGGAGCGCGGCGACTGGGTCATCCAGAACGCGGCCAACTCGGCGGTGGGGCGCTACCTCCTCTCGCTGGCGAAGCTCGAGGGCTACAAGACGATCAACGTGGTGCGGCGCTCGGACGTGGCGCAGGAGCTGCAGGCGCTCGGCGCCGACGTGGTGCTGGAGGACGGTGAGGAGCTGCCCAAGCGCGTGCACCAGGCCACGGGCGGTGCGCCGGTGAAGCTGGGGATCGACGCGGTGGCGGGCTCGGCCGCGCTGCGGCTGGGTGAGTCGGTGGCGAACAATGGCGTGGTGGTGAACTACGGGGCCATGAGCGGCAAGGCGCCCAGCCTGTCGCCCACCGCCCTCATCTTCAGGAACGTGACGCTCAAGGGCTTCTGGCTGGTGCACTGGCTGAATGGGGCGTCGCGCGAGGCCCAGGCGGCGCTCATGGGGCGCATGGCGAAGCTGGTGGCGGACGGCACGCTGCACGCCCCGGTGGACGCCACCTTCCCGCTGGAGAAGTTCCGCGAGGCGCTCACGCGCTCGATCGAGGGTGGTCGCCAGGGCAAGGTGCTGCTGACGCCGGTGAAGGCCTGACGGATTTCAACAAGGAGCAAGCAGATGCCAGGACGAGTGCAAGGCAAGGTTGTGCTGGTGACGGGAGCGGCGTCGGGGCTGGGAGCCGCGTCGGCACGGATGCTGGTGCGCGAGGGCGCCCGGGTGGCGCTGACGGACATCAACGACGAGGCAGGCCAGGAGCTGGCGAAGGAGCTGGGCATGGCCGCCCGCTACTGGCACCTGGACGTTACCAATGAGGACGAGTGGGCCTCGGTGGTGGACTCGGTGATGGTGACGTTCGAGCGGCTGGACGGGGTGGTGAACAACGCGGGCATCGGCATCGCCAAGGACGTGGAGAGCATCAGCCTGAAGGAGTGGCGGCTGGTGAACGCGGTGAACCTGGACGGCGTCTTCCTGGGCTGCAAGCACGGCATCCGCGCCATGCGGCAGTGCGGCGCCAAGGGCTCCATCGTCAACATGAGCTCGGTGGCGGGCCTGGTCGGCGCGGCGGCGCTGCCCGCGTACTGCGCGAGCAAGGGCGGCGTGCGGCTGCTGACGAAGTCCGTGGCGCTGCACTGCGCCAAGCAGGGCTATGGCATCCGCTGCAACTCGGTGCACCCGGTGTTCATCGACACCCCCATGGTGGACTCGCTGGCGAAGCTGACGGGCGACGCCGCCGCGGGCAAGGAGCGCATGGCCAAGGGCATCCCGATTGGCCGCCTGGGTGAGCCGGACGAGATCGCCTACGCGGTGGTGTACCTGGTCTCGGACGAGTCACGGCTGATGACGGGCTCGGAGTTCGTCCTGGACGGCGGCACCACGGCGCAGTGAGGCCCGGAGTGGGGCCCCACCCCCACTCCCCCTCATTCACACCGACCAGATGGCCTCGACCCGCCGGCGGACAGTGAGCCGGGCCTCGGTGAAGCCTGGCAGGGCCCGCATCGAGTCCAGCGCCGCGCACCGGTCGATCCACTCCAGATCGATGAGGGCGGTGTCCACCGCTCGCTGGAAGTACGTCATGGCCTTCTCCGGGTGCCCGGTCAGCCCCAGCATCTCCGTGGCGAGCTGGCACAGCAGCGAGCTGAACCGCGAGCTGATCCGTCCCGCGAGCGCCGCGTCGAACGGCTTCACCGCCTCGAGCGGATCCATCTGGCCCAGCATGGCCGCCGCATAGGCGTCGGGGCTGAGGGCCATGGGGCTCGGCTCACCTCGGAGCTCGTCCCGAGCCGAGCGCAGCTCGTCATGGTCCTTGCGCCATGCGGAGACACGCATGCGCATCAGCAGCGCGGGCTGACGCATGAACGGATAGGAGAGCATCCTCTCGATGGCCTTGCGGTAATCCTCGATCTTGCCCCGCAGCGCGCTGCAGCGAGCCAGCTCATACAGCGCCATGCCCAGGTTGGGGTCCAGCTCGTGCGCCAGCCGCAGCTTCATCAGCCCGTCGTCCGCCCGCCCCGCTTCGCACTGCAGGCTCCCCAGGTATTGCAGCACGGGGGCATACATCGGTGCCGCGTCCAGCGCGGCGCGCAGTGACAGCGACGCCGCCCGCCAGTCACCCTGCTGGGTGGCCATCATCCCCTTGGCCAGCAGCGTCTCCACCATGTCGGGCGCGCGCTGAAGCGCACGCTCCATGCTGACCTGTGCCTCCTTGTGCCAGTCTCGCGAGCCCTCCGCCAGGCGCACGAACCACGAGCGCACCAGCACCAGCGCATGGAAGGCGATGGCGGGAACGAAGTCCGGGCTCTGCTCGAGGCACTCATCCAGCAGGCGCAGCACCTCTTCGGGTTGACTGCGTGGCGAGCGGTGCACATGAGCCACCGCCTGCTCGTAGCGCGCCACCGCCTCTGGCGTCGCCACGCTGACATAGGAGGCGATCACCACCTGCCGCCGCACCGCCTCCGCCATGCGCTGCGCGAGCAGATCCTGCAGCAGGAAGAGATCCTCACCCGCGCAGTCGAAGCGGTCGCTCCACATCTGGACTCCGGAGGCCACCTCCACCAGCCGCAGCGAGGCGCGCAGCTGGCCTCCCGCGCTCTGCACCTTGCCATCCACCACGTACGCCACGCCCAGCTCCCGCCCCACCACCCGCGGATCGCGCTCGTCGCGGAACCGCGCCGTCACCCCGCCGCTCTGCACCTGGACGCCCCGGGTCCGGGACAGCAGATCAATCACCGCGTCCGTCACGCCGTCGCCCAGGAAGTCCTGGTCCTTGGGCCCCATGAAGCGCAGCGGCAGCACCGCCAGCCCCTGCCGCCCCGCCCGTGGCGTCGTCCGAGGCGTGGCGGTGCTCGGGCCGGTGCGCAGCCCCGAAGTCCCCGTTCCCGGAAGGTAGGAGCCGGTGTTGGGCGTCACCATCCCGGGTGCCAGCGTTCCGGTTCCCCGTACCACCACCGAAGTCGGAGCCTCGGCTGGCTCTCCCACCGAGACCAACCAGGCCTTCAGCGCCGCCGCGACCTCCAGAGTGCTCGAGGGCCGCTCCTGGGGCTCGCGCTCCAGGCACCGGCGCACCCACTGCGCCAGCTCGTCTGGCACACCGGGACGCCCGCTGGGGTCCGGCGCGGGCTGGCGCAGCCGCGCGAAGGCCACCGCCATGGGCGAGTCTCCCGTGAAGGGCGCCTCCCCCGTCAGCATCTCGTAGAGCAGCAACCCCACCGCGTAGAGATCCGAGCGCGCGTCGACCTCGCCGCCCCCCAGCTGCTCGGGCGCCATGTACATGGGCGTGCCCACCATGCCCTGGGTGCGCGAGGCCGTCTCCCCCGCCATCGCCCGGGCGATGCCGAAGTCGGTGAGCACCACCCGGCCGCTGGCCTCCACCAGCACGTTGGCGGGCTTCAAGTCCCGGTGCACCACCCCCGCCGCATGGGCCGCCGACAGGCCCTCGCAGACCGCCAGCGCGATGCGCGCGGCTCGGGCAGACGCCAGCGCACCCTCCCGCCTCAGCAGCGACTGGAGATCCTCTCCCTCCACGTACTCCATCGTCAGGAAGAGGTGCCCCGCGTGCTCGCCGAGATCGTGCGTGCGCGCCACGTTCGGGTGGGAGATGCGCCGGGCCAGCCGTACCTCGCGGCGGAAGCGCTCCAGCAGCTCGGCCCCCTGCCCCTTGCCCAGCTCCAGCATCTTCAGGGCCACCACGTCGCCCACCAGGGTGTCCCGCGCCCGGTAGACGATGCCCATGCCACCCCGGCCCAGCTGGTTCAGCAGCAGGTAGCGCCCGGCAAACAGTTCCTCGGCCTCGGCCACGGCGCGTGGGGCGCCCGACGAAGGCACAACGGTGTCCTGACTGCCCAGGGGGGGCTCTGCTCCATCACGTTCCTCTGACACGGCGCGCCCAGTCTAATGCTCTGGGCCCCGTCGCACCTAACAAACGTGCTGGCAGACTCCTTACCCAGCAGGCAACCAGGGGCAATACCCGAAAGGAGCCAGCCCGCTGCTGGGCTGGCCGGAGGGTCATCCCCGCCACCCTCACAACCCTGTGCCCCCTCGCGGTAGGCTGTGGCCACGTCACCAGCAGCACCGCTGATGCAGGGGATCACGAGAGCCATGCCACTTCGGGCCGGGTACACCATCCAAGAGACGCTTCATGAGAGCCCTCGCTCCATGCTCATCCGGGCCAAGCGCCCCAGCGACGGCCTTTCCGTCATCCTGAAGCTGCCTGGAAACGACTACCTGGATCGGCGCCGCACGCTGGAGATCCAGCGCGAGTACGCCATCGCCCGCCGCGTCGAGGGCGAGGGCATCATCCGGGTGTTCGGCGTCGAGGAGCTCAGCGACCGGGTGGCGCTGGTGCTCGAGGACATTGGCGGCCGCTCGCTGCGGCACCTGCTGGATGAGAGCGGGCCGCTGTCGGTGGAGACGTTCCTCGACTACGGCATCCGCATCACCAAGGCGCTGGGGCACATCCACGCCAACGGCGTCATCCACAAGGACATCAAGCCGCAGAACATCATCGTCAACCCGGTGACGGGCGTGGTGAAGATCGCGGACTTCTCCATCTCGGTGGCCATCGCGCTGGAGGCCGTCTCTCCCGACAGCCCCACGGCGCTGACGGGAACCCTGGCCTACATGGCGCCGGAGCAGACGGGGCGCATGAACCGCGGCGTGGACTACCGGGCGGACTTCTACGCCCTGGGCGCCTCGTTCTTCGAGCTGCTGACCAATCACCGCCCCTTCGAGGTGGAGACGCCGCTGGAGCTGCTCCATGCCCACGTAGCGCAGAAGCCAGGCTCGCCGGGCGACGTGCTGCCCTCGGTGCCGGAGGCGCTGTCGGCCATCGTGCTCAAGCTGCTCGCCAAGGATCCGGACGCGCGCTACCAGAGCGCCTGGGGCCTGATCGCCGACCTGGAGGAGTGCCAGCGCAGGCTCAAGGCCGGCACCCCGCTGAGCGCCTTCCCGTTGGGCACCTCGGACCGGGCCCAGCAGTTCCGCCTGCCCCAGGGGCTGTATGGGCGCGCCGCGGACGTGGAGGTGCTGTCCGCCGCGCACTCCCGCGCCACCTCGGGCCGCGCGGAGCTGCTGCTCATCACCGGCTCGGCCGGCATTGGCAAGTCCGCCCTGGTCAATGAGCTGCACCGGGTGACGGCCGCCACCCGGGGCCGCTTCGCCACCGGCAAGTGCGATCCGCTGCTGCGCGGTGTCCCCTATGACGCCGTCCACCAGGCGCTGCGCCACCTCGTGCGCCAGGTGATCAGCGAGGGCGAGAAGGAGAGCGGCGAGGCCCGCCAGCGGCTCGATGCGCTGCTGGGGGTGAACGCCTCCGTGCTCGTCGAGTCGGTGCCCGAGGCCCGGGAGCTGATCGGTGAGCAGCCCCCGTCCGCCACCCTGCCCGCCGCCGAGACGCGCAACCGCCTCAACCGTGTGCTGGTGAAGTCGCTGCAGTCCTTCGCCATGCCCTCGCGGCCGCTGGTGCTCTTCCTGGACGATCTGCAGTGGGCGGACGTGGCCACGCTGTCGCTGCTCCAGGCGCTCGCGAGAGACCCGGACAACTACCACGTGCTGCTCGTCGGGGCCTGGCGCGACACCGAGGTCACCACCACGCACCCGCTCGCCATCGCGATCGAGGAGCTACGCGTGACGAGCACGCCCATGCGGGAGATCCGCCTGGCGCCGCTGGGCCCCGAGGAGGTGGCGCGCATGGTGCGCGAGTCCACCGGCGCCGACACCGGCCGCGCGCTGGAGCTGGGCCAGCTCATCCACGCGCGCACCGGCGGCAACCCGTTCTCCATCCGCGAGTTCCTGCGCTTCCTGCACGATCAGCACCTGCTGCGCTTCGACTCTCCGAGCGGCCGGTGGACGTGGGATCTCGCCCAGATCGAAGCCCGGGAGATCCCCAACGATGTGGCGGCCCTGATGGCCGAGGAGCTCCGGCGGCTGCCTCGGGAGGCCTGCGAGCTGCTGCAGCTGGCGGCCTGTCTGGGCGTGGTGTTCAACTTCCGGGATCTCCACGTGGTGAACGGCGGCAAGGCCGAGGAGATGGCGCGCACGCTGTGGAGCGCCATCGAGCAGGGCTTCCTGCTGCCGCTCAGCAAGGACTACGTGCTGCTCGATCCCCAGGGGGGCGCGAGCCTGCCGACGGATCTGGACGTATCCTTCCGCTTCCTGCATGACCGGGTGCGCCAGTCGGCCTACTCGCTGGTGCCCGAGAGCGAGCGCGCCGAGCGCCACACCCAGGTGGGCCTGCGGCTGCTCGAGGACGCCCGGGCCGCCGGGCTCATCGAGGAGCGGGCGTTCATCATCCTGCCGCACCTGGCCCACTCGCCCCACCGGATCGGCCCCGCCGAGCTGCGGCTCGAGCTGGCGGACATTCACCTGCGGGCGGGCCGCCGGGCCAAGGCCTCGGGCGCCTACCGCACCGCCTGTGAGCTGTTCCGCGCGGGCGTGGGGCTGCTGCCGGAGACGGCCTGGCGGACCGAGTACGAGCGGGCCTTCGCGCTCCAGATGGAGCTGGCCGAGTCCAGCTACCTGGCCAGCGACTTCAAGGTGGCGAAGGAGGGCTTCGCCACGCTGCTCGATCACGCCCGAGGCGGCGCCCAGAAGGCCACCATCCTGGCGATGCAGGCGACGCTGGCCTCGCTCAACAGCCAGCACGTGGAGGCCATGCGGCTGGGCCTCGAGGGGCTGCACCTGCTGGGCGTGGAGATCCCCTCCTCGTCGGATCCCTCGGCGATCGGCGCCGAGCTGGGCGCGGTGGCCGAGCGCCTCGCGGGCCGCACTCCCGAGGAGCTGATGGGGCTGCCGCGGATGACGGACCCGAACGTGGAGCTGGCCCTGAGCCTGCTGTCCAGCATCGCCGCCTCCGCGTACATGGCCGATCAGGCCCTGTTCGCGCTGGTGGTGCTGCGCATCGTCCGGCTCTCGCTGGAGCACGGCAACAGCCGCCTGTCCGCCTTTGGCTACGTCATCTACGGCATTCTGCTGGCCGCGGCGCTGGACAACCCCGACACCGGCCGGCGCTTCGGCCAGCTCGCCGTCGAGCTGTCCGCGCGCTTCCGCGATCCGATGCTGCACGCGCGCGTGCGCTACCTGCGCGCGGGCCTGATCGATCACTGGACGCGCAGCGCGCGCTCGGGCGTCGCCGAGCTGACCGAGGCCTACAAGGGCCTGATGGAGAGCGGTGACTGGATCTACGCCGGGCACTGCCTCATCGTCCGGCTGTGGCGGCGCGTGGCGGTGGGAGATCCCCTGGGAGAGATCCTCTCGGAGAACCGCCGCTTCATCGAGCTGCTGGAGACCAAGAAGGACACGGACTCGCTGCACATGTTCCTGAGCGCGCACCAGACGCTGCTGGCGCTCACGGGCGGAGACGAGCCCTCCGTGGCCCTGCCGCAGACGATGGGCAACACCGCGCGCGCCTACCTGCAGCTGGCCGCCGCCGAGCGGCACTACCTGATGCAGCAGCCGGGAGAGGCGCTGGCGAGGGCGCAGGAAGTCCTGCCGCTGCTGCCGTTCATCTCGGGCCTCTTCCACGTGGCCACGCACGCCTTCTACCACGCGCTGAGCGCGGCGGCCGTCTACGCCGCGGCCAGCAAGCCCCGTCAGGAGGTGCTGCTGCCGGTGATGGAGCAGCACCGCGCCTTCCTGGAGAAGTGCGCCGGCCGGGTGCCGGAGAACTTCTCGGCGCACCACCTGCTGGTCAGCGCGGAGATCCTCCGCGTGACGGGCAACGAGGCCCAGGCGCTCGTCGCGTACGAGCAGGCGATCGAAGCGGCCCGGAAGACGGGCTTCCTGGGGGTGGAGGCGCTCGCGTGCGAGCTGGCCTTCCGCTTCTTCGCGGCGAAGGAGCGGCGCCCGCTGGCCTCGGCCTACCTGCTCGAGGCCCTCTACGCCTACGAGCGCTGGGGCGCCGCGGGCAAGGCCCGGCTGCTGGCGGCCGAGCAGTCCACCCTGCTGCTCTCGCACGGCAGCGCGCTGCGCCGGTGGGATGGCAAGACGCGCCAGACCACCTCCTCGGCGACCCAGCCCACCGAGCGGGGGAGCTCCACCCACGCCTCCTCGCACACCGGCTCCGAGTCCTTCGGTGAGTCGCTCGACATGGCCTCGGCGATGAAGGCCTCGCAGGCCATCTCCAGCGAGATCCTCTTCCCGCAGCTGGTGGCGAACCTCATCCACGTCGTCATGGAGAGCGCGGGCGCCCAGCGCGGCGCGCTGGTGCTGCGCCGGGGCAACGACTTCATCGTCGAGGCCTCGGGCGAGGTGGGCCGCCGCGACGCTCCGTTGGAGTCCGCCAAGCCGCTGGCCGAGAGCTCCATCGTCTGTCAGTCCATCGTCGAGCAGGTGGTGCGCTCTGGGGCCCACATCCTGATCGACGACGCCTCCACGCTGCAGCCCCACAGCAATGACGAGTACGTCATCCGCAACCAGGTGCGCTCGGTGCTCTGCGCGCCCATCCGGCACCGGGGCCAGGTGCTGGGGCTGTTCTACCTGGAGAACAACCTCACCACGGGGGCCTTCAACACCAGCCGGCTCAAGGTGCTGGGCATGCTGTCCACCCAGGCCTCCATCTCCATCGAGAACGCGGAGCTGTACCGGCGGCTCGAGGACTACAGCCACACCCTGGAGGATCGCGTCGCGGACCGCACCGCCGAGCTGCACAACAAGAACTCGGAGCTGCACCGCGCGCTGGAGACGCTCAAGGCCATGCAGGCGCAGATCATCACCCAGGAGAAGCTGGCCTCGCTGGGCGCGCTCACCGCCGGCATCGCTCACGAGCTGAAGAACCCGCTGAACTTCGTGAACAACTTCGCCGCCCTCTCCGTGGAGCGGGTGCGCGAGCTGCGCGACACCCTGCGCACCGCCCAGCTGCCGCCCGCCCAGCGCGATGACTTCGAGGATCTGCTGGGGGCCATGGAGCTGAACTCCAAGAAGATCCGCGAGCACGGCCAGCGCGCCGTGGGCATCATCGACGGCATGCTGCGGCACGCGCGCGGCAACCGGGGTGAGAAGCGCAGCATCAACGTCAACCAGCTGGTGGAAGAGGCGGTGCGCCTGGTGCACCACGGCCTGAACGCCAAGAGCGCGCGGCGCAACGTGCACATCGAGACGGTGTTCGACGCGAAGCTGCCGGACGTGAACCTGGTGTCCGAGGACATCCGCCGGGTGGTGCTCAACCTGGTGGAGAATGCCTGCTACGCGGCCAGCGAGCGCTACAAGCAGCCCACCGGCACCGAGCAGGCCCGGGTGAAGGTGTCCACCCGGTGGACGGGCTCCACGGTGGAGATCCGCGTGCGGGACAACGGCAAGGGCATTCCGGCGGACATCCGGCAGAAGCTCTTCACCCCCTTCTTCACCACCAAGCCCACGGGAGAGGGCACCGGCCTGGGCCTGTCCATCAGCCACGAGATCGTCGTGGGCTCGCTGGGCGGCAAGCTGACGGTGGAGTCCGAAGTGGGCCAGTACGCGGAGTTCATCGTCGAGCTGCCGGGCTCGAGCCCCCGCGGCTCGTCGGTGCTGGCCTGAGCGCGGAGCGTGGAACCCCGGCCCTCCCCTCGCCCTGGCCGCTTGACTTGACGGCCGCACGTGCCCAAAGCAACCCGCGTGCCAGCCCCCCAAGCGGCGAATAGGCCCAAAGCCCGGGGGTTCGGTTCTGACTGGGGCGGAACAGTTCCCTGGGCGCAGCGCCCACTTCCTGCTCGACCAACGAGGCGCCCGCGTCGCTCATCACCTGCTCCACCTCCGCCAGGGCCTCCGCCGCGCCATACGGACGCAGTTCCGCCAGTTCCCCACGCAGGGCCTCTTCCACCTCGCCCGCCGTCCGGGGCCGCAGGGAGGGCTCAGCCTGCAAGAGCGGCTGTATAGTAGGCGGGAAACCGTGGGCCGCGGCGTGTGGTCATCACCCGGCCGGGCAGCAGCGAGCGGGCCACTCCAAAGTCGCCCAGCTTCACTGTGCCCTCCCACGTCACGCGGACTGTGTCGGGGTGAAGATTGCGGTGCACGATGCCCAGCGGCGCGCCCTGCTCGTCCACGCGGGTATGGGCATGATGAAGCGCTGAAGCCAGCTCCGCCCCCAGGTAAAGCGTGAAGGCCTCGGAGGGGTAGCGGCCCCGCTCCTGCGCGAGCGTCACCAGATCCGTGAGGTTGATGCCAGGGGCATACTCCACGACGGTATACAGGACGCCGTGGGCCTCGTACGGCCCCTGGACACGCAGGATGGACGGGTGATTCAGGTACACCCCCAGCCGGACCTCCTCCGTGAGGCGGGCCCGGACTGTGTGGGCCGCCTGCGCCGTGTCCGTGGTGGGCCAGCTCTTGAGCAACACCTGCTCGTCAATGGATGTGACCGTACGCTTGCGCGCGACCACCAGCGCTTCACCGTGCGGCCCACGCCCTTGTGCCTCCACATACTCGTAGGACGTGCCCTCATGGGTGAAGAGGATCACCGGCTCCTGGGGACTGTGTGCCGCGGCCATTGGCGCCTCCTGGGGGTGAACGGCAAGAGGCCGTCCAATAGGCGGAACCCTACCGGCTACGTGGCCTGTGCGTACAGGACCGCCAGGGTTGTACCTTGGAAAAATCCCGGCGCCGCCGGTGTAACGGGGCTTTACACGAGCGTCACAACACACGGGCGGCACGGACCTCCTCTAACGTGTATTCCCGCCCGACGGTAGTGAGGGGGCCTGTCTTCTGGACGAGCCACGCGCGGGTGCCCGGCGGCAGGTAGAAGTCCTCCTCGAAGGGCGACAGCCCCAGGTGGCCCAGGTAGTCCTTGAGCATCTCAAAGGTAAAGCGGTCCCTCACCCGGCGCTCCTGGTACTTCTCCAACTGCTCGAAGGCGAAGGGCTCACCTGACTGCACGAAGACCCAGTGGCCACCGTCATTGGCCACCTCGATGGCGCGCACATAGTTGTTGAGTTTCCCCGGCTGCTCCGGACCGAACACGTCCAGCATCACCCCACCATAGCGGCCGCCTCCGTGCTTGCGCAGCGTGTGGGGCACGGCGACCACCCGCAGGCAGCGGATGCTCAGACTCCCGGCCATGACGCGCATGGGGCTGGCGGCATCCGTTCCCGTCCACTGGTTGGTGACGTAGGCAGTCCAAACGGTGCGCGTGGGAATGAACAGGCGCCGTTGGGTCTCGCCACCGCTCAGGGGCAGTAGGCTGCAGAGGACTTGCTCCAGGGTGCCCGTGACGGGGAGCACTTCAATGGTGAAGCCACGGGACGTCGGCAGCCCTCTCTGCCAGGTGGCGAAGGCTTGCGCCGCCTGCTCCGCGCCCAACTCCAGAAAGCCCATCTCCGAGGTGACAGGCGCCCAACGATCCTCCAGCAGCAGGCCCTTCATCTCTTGCGTCATTCAGGCCTGCCTCATTCCTCGGGGATGATGATCAGGATGACGTCGCCTTCCGGGTCGTTGGCGGTCAGGCGCGACCGGTGAGCAGGGCCACGGCCCGAAGCCGGTGAGTCGTACTCCACGGAGTACCGGCGGCCATTGTAGTCGAATTGCAGGTCCGGCCGGTTGATTCCCACGCGCTGGCCATTTTTAAGCGTCAGTTGCTGCTGGTTCACCCGGATGTTCTCGGCGCCCAACTCTTTCTCCAAGTACTTGATGTCCCTCTGAAGTTGCGCATTTTGCCTGGGGCTGGGGCTGATGGGACGGTCGGTCGCGAGTAGCCTTGGCACCTCCGGCTTGACAGTGATGTCCTGGAACAGGCGTAGGCCCGCAGCCACCTGCGGGGTTGGGTTCTTGCCCGTGAGCGCCTGGACCAGTTCTGGCGAGGGCGCGAGAGGGCCGGGCGGCGGCGTGGAGAGTGCTGGCGCCGGAGCGGGTTCAGGAGCAGGCGCCACGGCTTTCGGCGGAGCAGGCGCAGCCTTCACCTGGCCAAGACCCACCGGCCCCCCTGGCACCGGGGCACCCCACCCAGGCACGGGCCGCGTGGCGGTCATCAACTTGTCAGCGGCCACCCCAACCGCCAGCGCCGTGAAGAACTCCTGGGCCGCGCCGAGCTCGGACACCTCGCGTGCGGTGAACAGCTCCTGGCCGCTGCCCATCTGCCACCCGCGCTCCAGCGCGAAGAAGAGCGGGTTTGCGTCCCGGGTCACGCCATACAGCAGCAGGAAGAGCCAGACGGAATCGGGGTGGGTGAACGCGTAGTGCATGACGATGCGCTGCCGGTTCTCCCAGTGGGCATACTGCTCGGCGGCGGCACCAGGGCCCATCAGCCGCTCCAGAACCTGCTTCCGCTCAGGGGGGAGGTTCTCTGGCGTCACCCGCGGCTTCATGCGGATGGCCGCGGGCATGGACTCCGCACTCATGGCCTCGACGTACTTGAGCTCCCACTCGGACAGCGGGTGAGTCCATTGGTGGAGGTGTTCCCCGCTGGGGCCCGCGACCCACCAGGACAGGACGTCCCCGGGTTTCTGGAGGAGCAGAATCTGCTGAATCACATCCCGCTGGCCGGAGGGGACCCGGGCGCCCTGCGAAGGCGCGGGGGAGAGCCCCGCCGTCCTCACTTCGGCCGTGGACCAAGCGCCTGAGCCCAGCGGGAAGGCGCCTGCCGGACTCAGGGCGGACTGCTGCTCCCATGAGCGCTGAGGCGGGACGAGGGCAGGCGCGCGTGAAGATGCGCCGAAGCCGAAGAGCACGCTCACCCCGAGGGACACCACCCCTTCGCCTTGCGCGAACCGGGAGGGCGGAAACGCGTATACGCCCGCAAGGCCCACCTCCAGCCCGATGCTCCCACGGATGGCGTGCACCCCCACTTCGCCGCCCGCACGCAGCCGGGGAGCCAACGCGGGGCGAGGGTTGACGGCCACTCCCCCCAGGGCCTTGAAGTACAGCGGCCCCTCGCCCGTGAAGCGCGCCACTACGTCCGTGGACAGTTCCCACGCTCCGGAGGAGGAGGCTGGAGGCAGCAAGCTCACGCGCGCCCCCACCCCCTGGCCTGCTTCCCACAGGCCCCAGAGGCTCACGCTGTACGCGGTACGCGGCGCCCACGCGCCGCCCACCACAGTGCCCTGCGAGACACCCGCCCCCACCACCGCACGCGCTTGGCTCGGCTCATCCGCCGCGTGCGCCCCGGGAGCCACGAAGAGGGCCAACAGCAAGAGGCTGACCGCCACAGGGAGCCGCATCTGTCACTCCTTCATGCGAGGAGTGCGGAAGATTAGAGGGCTACCCAGGGCAAGAGGAGGAGCCGCCGGGTGGTGCCCGTCCTTCGCCGGCCCGAGTTGGCGCTGGGGTCCCCGGCCCCTGCCTTTAGAAGGGCCCCAACGGCTCAAGGGTCTTGAGAACGGCGGCTCTCGGGGCATACACCGCGTACAGACAGAAGCCGCTCGCCAGCAGGGAGAGGAACGCCGCCGCGACAATGAGCCCGCGACGAACCCCCAAAGAGGTTTTCCGAACCAGCGCCAACGCGACCATGACGGTAGGGATCAGCCCGAGAAGCAGGGGGAACCACGGCCTGAGCGCCAGCTGAATGAGCGCCGGAATCTCGACACCAAAATCCACAAGAACCTCGTGCCACCAAGGGCCAATGAAGAGCGCAAACAGGCAGCAAAACATTGTTCCCAGCCAGGCGATCGCCGCGCCGAGCCAGTCGAGGTGGGTCAGCTCTTCTTCGACCTTTGTTTCCCGTGGAGATGACACTTCAACCTCGAAAGCGCAGCGGCCCATCTTCTTCACCCGCTGGTTCAAGAACGCGAAGGGCCTCAAGGCCCGTACTCCGGCCACCGGATGATCGGGGTTACAAGATCTGTCTTGTTGCCGATGACATGCCCAGGCCGTGATCCGTCGAACGCCTGGATAACTCCATCGTCTAGCCCCACGACCGCGCACACAGGCACGGTTTTCCCGCCCGGCAGTTGCAGCCGGGTATAGAGGATCTGCCAGGTTGGCTCTCCGCGATACGGATGCGGGTAGGGGCCGCGCACTTCGCCGAAGAGCCGCGAGCCCTTGGGTACCTTGGCCACGTCCTCATGGAAGAGGCTGGTGAGGGGCCCTTCCTTGACGACACTCCATCTTGGAGAACCTTCGATGCGGGGCTGGGCCTCGTCGACTTGAACGTAGAACCCCCGCCCCGAGTCGAGTAACCCCAACGTTCTCATCGCCGCCAGGGCTTCTTCGGGGCAGGCGTCTCCCTTGCGTGGCCGCAGCTGCGCTCCCGTGCAGGCGCTGGCGAACGCCAGCGCGATGCCCGCGCACCGGCACCACTGGCGCAGCTGCGCGGGCCGGTCCGCTGGCGGCGGCTGTTTCCGGGCGCAAATGGACGGGGCCTTCTGCTCAACCTCTTCTGCTTTCTTCACGGTGCCACCTCGAGTCGAAGGGGAAGACTGCTGCGTGGGCGGCGCCCCGGTAAGCGCTGGCGACGCTGGGGGTGTGAGCGGTGAGCCTGCCTCCACGGCGGCGATGGGGCGCGGCTCGCGCGGGCGGGCCAGCCCCCACAGGCTGAGCCCAAGCACCAGCGTGAGCAAGCTTCCCACCACGGCCAGCGGGTACTTCCCTCTCCACCTCTTCCGCCTCGCGAGGCGGGGTGGGCCCTGCTCCACGGGCGCCCGCGGGCCTTGCTCCACAGGCGCTTGCGGCGGCGCATCAATGGGCTTGCCCTGCCACTCCTCCCCTTGCAGCGGCAGCAACTCCACCAGCTTGCGCCTCACCACCTCGAAGCTCACCGGCCGCTGCGCCGGGTCGCGGCTGAGCAGCTGCGCCGTCAGCTCGCTGAGCGCCACGGGCACGCGCGGGTTGACGCGGTGCGCGGGCTTGGGCGGTATCACCTCGCTGATCACCGGTTGGTACTGCGGCGCGCTGTGCAGCCGGGGCACCGTCAGCACGTCATACAGCGTGACGCCGAAGGCGTAGATTTCGTCGGTCACCTGGTACTCGTACCGCGCGTGGGGCTCGTGGCGATGTTCCCTGTCGAAGCGCATGGCCTCGGGCGAGGTGTGGCGGGGGGTGCCCGGCGGCAACCGCTCGTCGGTCAACGTCTCGGCACCCGTCTTGTCCGCGGCGCCGTAGTCCACGATGACGGGTTGTCCATCGTGGCGGCGCACCATGATGTTGGCCGGCTTCAAGTCCCGGTGCTTGACGCCGCGCTCCTCCATGTAGGCCAGCGCGCCGGCGAGCTTGTCGAACAGCACGAGGGCCTCGTAGGGCGTGGGAGCGCACAGCTCCTTCCACTGCCCCAGGGTGAAGCCCTCCACGTAGTCCATCACCAGGTAGAGCGGGCCCTGCTTTGGGTGGGGCCACCTGCCATGGCTCCACACCCGGGCGATATTCGGGTGGCGCAGCGCCAGCAGGCACTCCAGCTCGCGCTGGCTGCGGTCGGGCCCGCGCCGCCCCGCCGGGCTCTCCGCGCGGCCATGGGCCAGCTTCAAAGCGAAGGTGAGCCCCTCCTTCTCGACACGGTACACCGCGCCAAAGCTGCCCTCCCCCAGCTTCTCGATGATGCGCCAGCCGTCAATCACCTGGCCGGGCTGCGGGGCGCCAGGCTCGCCTGCGTCGGCCGTCATCTGGCTTCCTCACTGGCGGGCGCGGGAGGAAACTTGAAGACCAGCGTGAATACGCGATCGTCGGCGCCGCGCAGCTCGAGCAGGAAGTACGGCCCCGCCGTGGGCGGAGGCAGCTCCGTCCCCACCGCCACCTGGACGAGGCCCGGCTCGGCGCCCTGGCTCCTCACCGCCACGGTGTGGACCTTCACCTCGGCGCGGGTTTGCGTGCACCTCACCACGGCGCCCCGTGGCACCCAGGGCCCCTGGCCAGCTGACGGCTTCGTCTGAGCCGTGAGAAGCAGGCCCGTCGCGAGCCGGTAGGCGTGAGCGCTGCCATCTACCACCTCCATTTCACCTTGCCCCTCTTCCCGAAGGTCGCCCGCGGTCACACCTTTTCCGGCCAGCCGGTCCACCACCTCCCACACCCCTTCCCCAGCCCCGGCACAGCCAGCGCGGGTCTGCGCCAGCTCCGCCTGGCACGCCGCCAGCGAATCCTGACGCCTGAGCACGGTCACCACCGTGTCCACCGTGGGGGGCCGGGAGACGATGGCGAAAGAGGCCTCCTCGGGCGAAGCCCCGTCCGCGTAGCGCACGCGCAGTCCCAGACGCTCACCCGGCGCAAGCTCCATCACGGGAGCCAGGAGGATGACGCGTAGGCTCACCTCCACGAGCTTGATGCGCGCGAGGTCCACCTGAATCGACGCCCGGTCAATGTCCGCGTCGAAGTGAAGGACCGTCGTCACCCCTCGCAGCGCGTAAAGCTCCGGCACGAGCGGCGCCTGGCTGCCGCCCACCGTGGTGCTCCGCGCAGGCAGGAGTTGCTGCTGGGCCCAGGCCGCGGACAACGGCAGCAACAGCGCGAACACCGCGCCAATCCAGGGGGTCGGTAGGGAGCTCAAGCCAGAACCTCTCAGGTTACACGCTAACACCTGGAGCCCGTGCCTCAAAGCGACCCGCCCCCCCGGGTGAGCCATGACGGGCTACTGGCGCTGTGAGCACCCGTGGCGGCTCTGACAGGCTGGGAAGGTAAGTCGGAAGAGCGGACCCGACCCGGCGCGTCGTCTTCTGCGCTCGCGCGGCGGCATAGCGTTGGCTCCACACGAAGCCACGAGGTGGACATGACAGGGCGCCAATGGGGTGCACTGCTGCTGGTGGGCCTGACGGCGTGCGCGGGCACGCCCCGAGGGCCAGCGACACACACGCACTCCGAGGAGGCCGAGTTAGCGGCCCTTCGCTACGAGCTACACGTGCTCACCGCGGGCGCGGTGGATACCGAGCCGGTGGAGGTGGACGCCGAGGACTTCCTGGAGCACATGCGAGCGCTGGCCCCAGCCGTGCGCCCGGCGGGCTGGTCCCGCGACTCGGCACGGTGGCTGCTGGAGCAAACCCTTGAAGCCGACCTGTTCGTCGAAGCCGAGGGCGACCGCGTGGTACGCATGGTGCCTTTGGGGGACGATAGCCCCCTGGCCACCGCCTCCAACGCTCAGCTGGTGACACGCTACCAGCGCCTGTGCGCTCAGCACTACGGCGGGGGTGACTGCTTCGGCCTACTGGCCGACGGGCCCCTGCTAGACAAGGAGGACCGGCGCACCCTGGCGCTGGCCTTTGCCTTCGGCTCGGTGCTCCAGGAGACCAAGCTGTCGCTTCAGCACATGGTCAGCCCCCAGGCGGTGCTCGGCCTGCTGGTGGGCAGCGTCATGCTCTACTTCATGCTCTGGGTCGTCCCCGAGCCGCTCACCAAGGGGGTGGCCGCGCTCATCTCCCTGGGCCTGCTGGCCTGGCTGGGCGCTCAAACGATATGGGAGCTGATCGAGGGTTGGGCCCGCCTGGTGCACGAGGCCGACCGGGCCACCTCTTTCGAGGAGTTGGAGCAGGCCGGGCGACGCTTTTCCAAAGTCATGGGGGAGAACGCCGCGCGGGTGGTGTTGCTGGTGGTGACGGCGGCGGTGGGTGGGGGAGCCGCGAAGTTCTCCCAGCGGCTGCCGCTGCTGCCGGGCTACAGCCGAGCGGCGGCGCAGGCCGAGGCGCAAGGCGTCCGGTTGACCGCCGCTGGCGAGGTGGCGCAGGTGGCCGCTCCGGCCGAGGGCACCTTCACCCTGATGGTGCGCAGCCCTGGCAGCCGCGCGGCGGCGGCAGCGGAGGCCCGCGCGGGTGTCACCACCATTATCCGTCACCAGGGCGGCAACCGGCAGATCCTCTTCCAGCAGCAGCGCTGGCACGTGCCGGCCAACAAGTCCCTCAAGAACATCCCGCTCCGCGACCCTGTCGGCGACGAACTCGTGGCGGCCGCAAGGGCGTTACGCAACGACTGGAGTCCTGCCCAGATGGGCCGAAATGAAATCGGGGCTATCAGGCAAGCCAGAGCCAGGGGAGAGCACTGGAAGGCCAATCTCCTGGAGAGCGAGGCGCGTGGGCGCTATGTACACACTCAACTGGAGCGACAGTTCACGCGCCTGGAGTGGAAACGTACGGGGGTTGACGCGGTCGATCCCAAAACCGGCATTCAGTATGAAATCCTCACCCGGACCGAGTCGAACATGGCAAGGCACGGCCGACGCATGGCGGAGGAATTGTTCCGCATGATCGGCTTCTGAGAGGCAGAGGGCATGTACCCCAAGAACGTCATCATCGAGGAGCGGACCCTGGAGGGCCAGCGGCTGGAGTTGGGCGACAAGAACCTCCGCTATTACCTCGGCCCCAACCTCGTCATGCGGCGCTGTACCCTCGTTCTGCGCGTACCTTCCGATCTCCTCCATCTGGTTGGCGTGCGATTCATTGACTGCGTCATTGAGGTCAAGCGGCAGCTGAAGGAAGTGCGTTGGTACGCAGCCCATCTGAAGGGCTGCCGCGTCAGCGGGCGCCTCTTCTCCTGCGATTTCGGCCATTTTCCGGGTTATTCGACGCTGTCCTGCGACTCCATGGGTGGCATCGAGGACTGCGACCTCACCGCTGCGCACCTGCACGCCTGCCGCTTCGTTGGCTGTGATGCCAGCACCTTGAAGTTCCCTCGCTGGCCCTACTTCACCATTCTGAAGCCCCGTGAACGGCATCGCGAGTTCGCCTCCATCCTGTGGCCACGCGAGATTCGAAGTTGGTTCACCTGCGCCGACATGGACCCCGAAACCACTGCCGCCATCACCTTCTCGGCAACAGCTCTGGCCAAACAGGCGGACGTCAGCGAAGACAGAATCCGGGCCCTGCTCGAAGGGCACTCGGACGTCCTCTATTAGGTTAGCCCCGCGACCGTTCCGCCAGCAGCATGCCGCGCATCACGGCGGCGGCCAGGCCCCCGGGTCAGCCGCGGTTCCGCCGGAAGAAAACCTCACCCCGGTGAGCTTGGCAGTGTCACGACAAACGCCGCGCCTTGCCCCACCTGGCTCTTCACCTGAATGCGGCCCCCATGGGCCTCGACGACCTGCCGGACGCTCCACAGCCCAAGCCCGAACCCGCCGTAGTTCGTCTCCGGCACGGCCCGCACGAAGCGCTGGAAGATGCGGGCCTGGTCCTCCTCGCTGATGCCAATGCCCTGATCCCGCACAGTCAGCACCGCGTTGCCCTCTCGCGCCTCGACGGTGACGTCCACCGGCTTGCGAGCGCCGAACTTGAACGCGTTGTCCAACAGGTTGGTGATCACGCCCTCCAGGCGGAGCCGATCGAACAGTCCCCCGACAGGCCGCGGGCCTTCGATGTTCAGCGTGCAGCCCGACATGGCCCGCGAGACCTCCATCCGGGAGGCCACCTCGCGCACCAGCTCCACCAGCTCCAGCCGCTCGCGGCGCAGCTCGAGCTGCCCCGAGGAGAGCTGAGACACGTCCAGCAGGCTCTCGATGAGCCTGGCCAGCCTGTCCACCTGCCGGGCGATGGCGGCGAGCTTCCCTGTCATCCGCTCGGGATCGGAGGCGGAGGCGGCAACACGCTCCACCAGCGGCGCCAGGCTCTGAAGCTGGAGCTTGAGCGAGGTGAGCGGCGTTCTGAGCTCGTGGGCCGCGATGGAGAGGAACTGATCCCTCAGTCGCACGGCGCTGCGCAGCTCCTCGATGAGGCGCTTCTGCTCGGAGATGTCGCGGGTCACCTTCGTGTAGCCCCGCAGCTCTCCTCTCGGGCTGAGCATGGGCGTGAGAGAAACCTCGGCCCAGAAGCGTGAGCCGTCCTTGCGCAACCGCCACCCTTCCCCTTCGTAGCGCCCCTGCGTCCTCGCCTGCCGCATCTCCTCCTGCGGCTGCCCTCTGGCGACCTCCTCGGGAGGGAACAGCCGCGAGAAGGGCATGCCGATGAACTCGTCGGCCCGGTACCCCTTCACCCGCTCCACCCCCGGGTTCCAGCTCTGGATGCGGGCGGCCAGGTCGATGGTGAAGATGGCGTAGTCCTTGATGCTGTTGAGCACCAGCGCCCGCTCGCTCTCGGACTCATGGAGCGCCGTCACCGCGCGGCTGCGCTCACGCCGGACCTCGGCCTCCTTCAGCTCGCGCTGCACCGCGGCTGGCAGCAGCGTCATCCGGTCCTTCCGGAAGAAGTCCTGCGCCCCCATCTTCATCGCCTGGACGGCGACCTCCTCGCCAATGCTCCCCGAGACGATGATGAAGGGCAGATCCAGCCCCGTCTCCTTGAGCACGATCAGCGCGTCGGCGCCCGAGAAGCGCGGCATGACGTAGTCCGACAGGACGATGTCCCAGGGCCGCTTCTGCAGCGCTTGCCGCATGTCGTCCGCGCGCTCGACCCGCTGCCACTCCGGCTCGAAGCCTTGCTTGCGCAGCTGCTCGACCATGAGCTCCGCGTCGTCCTCGTGGTTCTCCACCACCAGGACCCGGATGGGCTGGCCGCTCACGAATGGACTCCTCCGGGGGCTACCACGTTCATCGAGCCCCAGTAGACGCCCAGCTGCCGGCTCACCTCTTCGAACTGCTTGAAGTTGACCGGCTTGCGCACGTAGCTGTTCACCCAGTGCTTGTAGCTCTCGGCGAGATCCTTCTCCTCGGTGGACGAGGTGAGGATCACCACCGGCAGGTGCTGGATCCGGGCATCCCCGCGGATGCGCTTGAGCAGGCCGATGCCGTCCAGCCTGGGCATCTTCAGATCCAGCAGGACGACGTTCGGCAGCTCCCGCACGTCACGGCCCGCGTACTTCCCCGTGCCCAGCAGGTAGTCCAGCGCCTCGAGTCCATCTCGCGCGACGACGACATCCGCGGTGAGCTGTGCCTTCTCGAAGGCCAGTAGCGTGAGCTCCACATCATCCGCGTTGTCATCCACCAATAGGATGACGCCTCGCTTACCGGACATCTGACCCTCCGAGGGTAAAGTTGAAAGTGGAGCCGACGCCCACGGCGCTCTCGGCCCAGATGCGCCCCGAGTGCCGCCGCAGGATGCGGTGCACCGTGGCCAGCCCGATCCCCGTGCCCGGGAACTCCTGGTCGCTGTGCATGCGCTGAAAGGGGCTGAAGAGCTTGTCGGCGTAGGCCATGTCGAAGCCCGCGCCATTGTCCCGGATGGAGAAGACCGTCTCGCCCTGCTGCTCACGGGCGCTTACTTCGATCCGGGGCTGTGGCTGCTGGCCGGTGAACTTCCAGGCGTTGCCAAGCAGGTTATCGAAGACGATGCGCAGCAGGCGCGTATCGCCCACGCCCATGAGCCCCGGCTGAATGGACACCTCGATCTGGCGCTGGGGCTCGCGGGCCCGGAGCTCGGCGATCACCTGGTTTGCCAGCGCGGTGAGGTCCACCCGCTCGCGCACCAGCTCCGCGCGCGACAGGCGCGAGAGGTTCAGCAGATCGTCGATCAGCCCCGCCATGCGCCCGCTGGCCGCCTTCACCTTGCCGAAGAAGCGCTGGGAGCGCGGGGTGAGCACATTGGCCGGATCGTCCTCGATCGCCTGCGCGAAGCCGTCGATGGCGCGCAGCGGCCCCCGGAGATCATGCGAGACCGAATAGCTGAAGGCCTCCAGCTCGGAGTTGGACTCGCGCAGCTCCGCCGTGCGCTCACGCACCTGGTGCTCCAGCCGCTCGGCCTCGCCGCGAAGCTGATCGCGCAGCCGCGCCTGCTCCAGGGCGATGGACATCTGATCGGCCACCTCGAGCGCGACCTGCACCGCCCGCTCATCGAAGGTCTCCCTCCGCTGACTGGCCAGGATCAGGCTGCCCGAGGGCCGCGGGCCAGAGCCCAGCGGCAGCAGCACCTGATAGCGCAGGCCGCTCTCCAGAAGACCAGGAAGGGTGGGCAGGCCCTGGACGGATGCGGGCATCGCCCCCAGGTCCAACACGGCTGCGACGTCGCCCTCGGGCCGCTCGAGGCGCAGGGGGCTGGAGAGCGTGAAGTATTGCTCCACGGCGGTGTCGCCGCCGTCTTCGTTGATGAAGGCGCGGGCCTCTTGCGGCCCAGGCCCGGCGAGCAGCAACCCGGCCTTCTCGCACCCCACCATCTTGCGCAGCGAGGCCAGCGCCGCATGGCTGACCTCCGCGGGAGAGGCGGCCCGGAGAATGGCCCTGTCGATGGCGTGCAGGGCCTCGAGCCGCTGCTCGTACCTGCGGTGCTGCTGGCTCGCGGCGGCCAGCGCCCGGAAGTCCCGCCTGACCATGCTGGCCGCGACCAGGGTGAGCACGCCCAGCAGCCCAATGCCTCCCAGCACGACCCCCAGGGTCTGCGCCGTCACCTGGCGCATGCGCTGCGTGCGCTCCTCGAGCAGCAGCCGCTCCTCCTGCGCGACATCCGCCATGAGCAACCGCAAGGCATCCATGATGATCTTGCCCTGGCCGGTTCGGACGCTGGCGATCGCCACGTCCCGCTCTCCGCCCTGATGGAGCGCGATGGTGCTCGCCAGATCACCGAGCTTCTGGCGAATGAGCGCTTCGACACGGACGAGCCGCTCCTGCTGCCGAGGGTTGTCCGAGGTCAACCGCCGCAGCCGCTCGAACTCGGGCCCGATCTCCTTGATCGCGGCGTCGTAGGGCTCCAGGTAACGCGGAGCCTCGACCAGCAGGTAGCCACGCTGACCCGTCTCCGCATCCTTGAGGAGCGACAGCAGGCGCTCGGTGGCGACGAGCACGTCCAGGGTATGGGAGACCTGGGCGTAGCTGTTCGAGAGCTGCCGTGTCGACAGCAGCAACAGGACCGCCATCACCCCCAGCGCGACGAAGGCGGCCACGAAGCCCGCCACCGTTCGGAGCGGCAGCGAGCGACGCCCCTCCAGAGGCGGCAGCCGGCTGGGCTCCGGGGGGCTCAGAAGTCGCTCTCACCCGGAATGTGCGCCGGGAAGCCGGAGATGGCCTGCGAGGCCTGCAGGCCGGACATGGTGGCGGCCTCCACGCACCCGCAGTTGAGCCCGGTGAGCGTCCAGTCTCCGGCCAGGTACAGGTTCGGGAAGTCCGACTCGTGCGAGCCCAGCCGCGCCGCGGTGGAGCCCGGCAGCGACAGCACATAGCGCTCGGGCGGATCGATGTTGGCGCGCCAGAACTGGCTGTCGAAGCGCTCCACGCCCTGTTTGCCCTGAGGATCCACCAGCAGCTCCCAGTCCAGACCCGTGGGGTTGTAACACGGCGCTTTCGGCCACAAGGCGCCCGTCCACTCCCTCAGCCAACGGATGGACAGTTGCTTGAGCCGCTCGTGCTCGCGCCGGGGGAAGTCATGGTCCGTGAACGGAGGAATGACGGGCGCGTCGAGCAGCGGAGCTGTGAAGTAGGCCACATCCTTGACGACCCCGGGCAGCCACGTCTCGCGGGGGATGATCTGCGCCATGTCCGCGTAGGTGTTCAGCGGCTCGGCGTAGCCGGTCATCACCGTGGGCGAGCGCGTCCAGCCCAGCTCCTCCAGGGTCCGCGACAGCCACACCTGCACGCCCATCGTCTGGTTGGTCTGCAGCGCCTGGACCATGCGGCGCCACCTCGGGCTGTGCTGGAGCAGCTCTTCGCAAAGGTACGGGAAGGTGCCCAGCGAGATGCCCATCACCAGCAAGTCGTAGTCCCGCCCACGCTCCAGGGTGACGGGGCGCTGGCCCTTCCACGGCCTGGCCCAATACGACTCCAGGTTGATGCCGGAGGCCTCGAGCTCCTGGCCATCGACGATCTGCTCGTACAGCGGGCGGTCGGGCCAGCAAGGCAGCCCGCGCACGTCCACCAGCGGCTGGTAGCCCGCCGCCGGCTCCTTCAGCTCCACCTGCCGCGTGAGCTCCACCCGGTCGATCTCCCGGGTCAGCGGGTTGACGCGCAGCTTGTCCACCTTGTGGAAGAGGTGGAACTGAACCCCGCGCCGCTTGAGCACCTCGTACATGGGGGCGAAGACCACGTCTCCCATGCCCGCGCGCATCTTGTAGAAGACAGCGCCCTTGTACGTCAGCGCCATGCGCAGCATGAAGCGCGTGGCCACCCCCGCCGCGAGCTGCTGCCGGTTCGGATCTCCCTGAATGTAGGCGAAGAGCAGCTGGTACATGCCCCGGACGATGGGGGCGCGGTACAGCGTGAAGTCACTGGCGCCGTGACGAGCCAGCCAGGCACGGAAGTCCTCTCCGTCGATGGCGTTGAAGCCCTTTGACAGCACGCCGTCGCGCAGCACGCCCCGGGCGACCACGAGCCCCAGCTCCATCACCGCCCAGAGCTTGCGGACGGCGCTGTTCTCCAGCGCGCGGATGAAGCGCGAGGACAGCCGGGCGAACACCTCCTCGACGAGCCACAGGATGGCCTCCAGGTGGCTGGGGTCCTGATCAGCTGGGCCGCGGGGCAGCCGGGCGGCGGCGTTCTGCGCGAGCTGGAGCGTGCGGCTGATGCCCGGCAGGCCCTGCCGCGAGAAAGGCGTGAGCCCCAGCGACCGCAGTGCGCCTTCGACTCGCGTGGGCAGACTCTCCGGGCCCGCCGTGGCCGTGACGAGGGCCGCCAGGGGCGCCTCGTCCAACAGATCCACCAGCGCCTGCAGCCCGCGCTCCAGGTAGGTGGCGAGCGAGGGGAAGTCCCCCTCCCCCTCGGTGCCCGGCTCAAGTGGGTTGTTGAGGAAGGGAAAGTCCCACTGCACCCAGTCGTTCGCCGTGCGCTCGAACAGGGTGATGAGCGACTGCTTCTTGAAGGCCTCGTCCAGCGTGGCCAGCGGCGTGCCGGCGGGCCGGCCCAGCTCCTTGTACGTCTGGCGCAGCACCCGGAAGGCGTTCTCGTAGTGCCCCATCCACACGTGGAGCCCGTGCTCCTCGATGCGATCGGCGATGTCCTTGTTGCGGCCGCTGGCGCCCTTGCCGCCCAGCCGCCACCCGATGTTGTAGAGGACGACCTCGTACTGGTCCTGCCAGCCCGGATAGCTGGTCAGCCCGTACGCGGCCGTCATCGCGCCCACGCCTCCGCCGAGAATGACGATCCTGCGCTTGCGACCCCGCGAAGCCTCTGCCGTGCTCATCTCCCCACTCCCCTCAGCGGTACCAGAACGCCTCGCCAGAGATCTGCAGCGGCTTCCCCGTCGCGGCCCGGAAGGCCAACATGCCGGAGATGACGGCGCCCTCGGCCGCTCCGATGTAGAAGCCGTTGTCCACCCAGTCTCCGCAGATCGTCAGGTTCGCGAAGCCCGTCTTGTCCGGCCGGATCCGCGCCTTGTCCGTGCCCGGCAGCGCCAGCGTGTAGCGCTCGCTCGGATCGACGTTGGCGCGCCAGTACTGCGTCTTGAAGCGCTCCTCGCCCTGCTGCTCGTTGGACGGCACCAGCAGGGACCAGTCGAACACGGCCAGGTTGTTGGGCTGCACCGACCGGGGCCACAACACGCCGATGTCGTTGCGCAGGAAGCTCAGCGCATTCTCCAGGGCCCTCTGCTTCTGGACGGCCGGATAGCCGTGCTCCGTTGGAGGAGGCGGCTTCGTCGGCCCGGGCAGCGGGCCACAGAAGTAGGCCGCGGTCCGCGGCGCGTTGGGCTGCGCCCAGCCCTCGCGGGGCAGCAGGTTGCTCATGTCCGCCCACGTGTCGATGGGCTCCACGTAGCCCGTCAGCAGCGGGCTGCCCACCGTCCACCCCAGTGACGGCAGATCCCGGGAGACCCAGATCTGGAACGCCTGCGTCTGGACGGAGGCCACCTCGTCCGTCATGCGCCGCCAGGCGGGGTTGAGCTCCATCAGCGTCGGGCAGAGGAACGGCACCGAGGCCACGGGGATGCCGTAGACCACCTGATCGAAGTCCTTGCCCACCTCCAGCACCCGCTCGGACACGCTGCGCCAGGGCGTATAGAAGGACTCCAGATCGATGCCTTCGCGGATGAGCTGCTCGCCCTGGACGATCTGATCGTACAGGGGCTTGTCCGGCCAGCACGGCAGGTTCTTCACGTAGATGAAGGGCTCGTACCCGGCCTCGGGCCGCTTCAGGTCCACCTGCCGGCCGATGCGCAGCCGGGTGATTCGCGGCTTGCCCTCGCGGTCCTTCTCGGCGACGAGCTCTTCGACGCGGTGGAAGAACTCGAACCGCACGCCCTGCTTCTTACAGGCCTCGTACAGTGGCACGAAGATGACGTCGCCCATGGAGGCGGCGAACTCGTACGCCACGTGTCCCTGGTACGTGAGCCCGATGCGCAGCAGCGCCCGCAGCGCGCTGCCCGCTCCGATCGACTGCCGATCCGGGTCGCCGTCGATCATGGACATGGCCGCGTCGTAGATGACGCGCGAGAGCACCGAGCGCAGCGACATGCTGCTGGCGCCATGCTTGGCCAGCCACGCCCGGTAGTCCTGTGCCTCAATGGAGCTGAAGCCCTTGACCAGCACCCGATCCGCCAGGATGCCGACGAGGTTGGCCACCAGGAAGTCCAGCCCCACGTAGAGCTGGTACAGCAGGAAGTTCGACTCGATCAGGTGCGCGATCCGCGCCGCGAACCACTGCAGGAACTTCCGCAGCACCGCGAGCACCGCCTCCACCACCGACTCCCCCACCCCCTCCGCCTGCACGTCCGAGGCGGCCAGCTGCGCGCCCTTCGCGGAGACGGCGTGGCCCAGGGCCTGCTCGAGCAGCTGCTCACCCTCCTCCAGGCCCGAGAGATCCTCGGAGGTGAAGGTGACGCCCTGCCGCGCCGCCATGCCGAAGGCGCCCCTCAGCCGAGCGTAGAGCTGCCGGGCGATGCGCAGCACCGCTTCGATGACCGACCAGGTGGAGGACTGATCGCCCTCGCTGCCCGGCTGGCGCGAGTTGAAGGGGAACGGCACCACCCAACGCTGCCAGCTGCCGGCGACGAAGTCCTCCATCGCGATGAGATCCCGCGGGAGGAAGGCCTGATCGAAGGTGGCCAGGGGCGCGGTGGGGGGCCGGTCCATCACCCGGTAGCACTCGCGCATCAGCGCGAACGCGTTCTCGTAGAAGCCCCAGAAGATGTGGAGCCCGTGCTCCTCGATGCGGCCATTGGGGCCTCGCCCGCTGGCGCCCTTGCCGCCCAGCCGCCAGCCCACCTGGTAGACGGTGACCTCGTACTCGTCGCGCAGCGCCTGGGTGCGCGACAGGTAATACGCGGTGGTGAGCGCACCGGCGCCTCCACCGAGCACCGCGACCTTCTTCTTCTTCCTGGCGGAGGCGGACTGGCCGTGGGACTTGCTGTCGACGGGGCTGCCGTCGTCACTCATGAACCGCTCCAGATGAGGTGACCTTCGTTGAGGCGGAAGTCATACCGGACCTGAAGTCCGCCGGGCACGAAGAGTTGCCCACGGGGATCAAGCTCCAGTCCGAGCTCCTCGGCCAGTGGCTGAGAGGCCAGGGTCTCCACCTTCAGGCGAAAGCGCCGCATCAACAGGCGAATGCTCTTGAGGTCCACCTGGTCCGCCTCCGCCCCCACGATGGCCTGGTAGCAGGCCCCCGTGGGGGTGCCCACGTCCCGGAACTGCTTGAGGAAGACCATGGGCAGCTTGGGGCGCAACAGGAACTCGATGATCTGCGCGCCCAGCTCGAACTGGAAGTCCAGCAGCTGGCCCAGATCGTCCCGCAGCACGCCCAGCCGCCCCAGCAGCTCCTCGCCCAGCGACGGCTCCTGCTCGCCGTAGGTGAGCGGCTCTCCGTCCGAGCCGCCCAGGCTGAGCACCCGCGCCACCTGGGCCTGCGTGTCCGGGCTGAAGGTGCGGTAGGCCAGCGTGTGGATCTCGAACGCGCTGGGCCCCTGCCCCGAGCCAGGCATGAGCACCGTGGCCGCCTGCTTGGGAAAGCCGTAGAGCTCCCGGCCTCCCGCCACCGCCCACGGGTTGTCCGCGTAGATGAAGGGGATGAACAGCTCCACCTTCTTGCACAGCTCGTCGGGCCCGTGCTTCTTGTAGTCGCTCACCGCGAGCCAGAACGTGGCCTCGCGCTCCGAGGTGTAGCCCCAGTCCTTGAAGCCCGGGGCCTCCGAGGTGAGCCGGCCCACGTGCTGGAACGTGAGCATCACGAAGGGCAGCCGCGGGCGGTAGTCCACCGCGCCCCCGGACGGCTCATTGAGGTACTTGTCGCAGAGCGCCCGCAGCTTCGCCTGACGCCCCTTGAGGAAGAAGATGTACTGGGTGACGTCCTTGCACAGACTGGGCGGTGGGAAGACCTGGGTTGACGCGCTCTCGATGTACTTCCGCCCAGCCGGGCTCATGCCTGCTCCTTCGCGCCTCGCCAGTTGAGCGGCTTGGGCATCACGAAGCGGATGTTGGGCAGGTACTGCACCACCTGCGGCGTGAAGTGCATGTCCGCCAGCTCCCGGCCCAGCGCGCTGTCGCTGGAGATGGAGAACTCATCCCCCTCGCCGAACAGGCGGTAGCGCCCCTCCAGCTCGAAGTGGATGATGTTGCGCGTCTGGAACACCTCCCTGGGCGTGACGAAGCTGAAGGAGATGCGCTGCGCCTCGGCGGGCTCCTCGGGGCAGCGCACCTGCCCGAAGACGACGCGCTTGCCGTCGCACGACACGTCGAACCGGCACCAGGGCGCCGTGGCGAAGGAGATGTTCACCGGCTGCGGCGTGGGGTGCTTGGCATGCCCGTGCACCTCGCGGCCAAAGTCGATGGGTACCTGCTGATCGAGGATCAGCTTGTGGCAGTACGCGGTGGCCTCGGGGTGCGCCCCCGCCTGCAGCAGCTCGAACGGCGCGCTGGCGGCCACCTCGATGGGCTTCTGCGACACGGCGAAGCTGAGGATCAGCTCCTTGTACGGCCCGCAGGTGGTGTCGCGGTAGTCCGCCAGCCACAGCTGCGCCACGCACTTTCCGCCGCTCACCGCCACCGGCTGGTAGCGCTGGCCCGCAAGCAGCCGCCGCACCACGCCGAGGTCCGCCGAGCCATGCAGCACCGTGAAGTCCGCCGCGCGACACGCATACGGAATGTCGCAGACGGCGCCCGAGGACAGCTCGTACTGCTCAGTCGTCGGGTACGCTTCGAAGAGAGATGGGCCGGGCTTGTTCGTCTGCATGAGGGTGTCCCCGATTCGGAGGCGCCGGAATGCGCAACGCGCAGTGTAGCGTTACACCCTCACGGTAGCCTAACGCCCCGTGAGCGCGGCGAGGCCACCCTCCTCGGGCTGGGTGGGCGGCTCTGCCACTTCAGGCGAAGGCGTGTAGTCGTCCGCGGGCCGTATCTCTCCGTAGCGGCCGACGATGTTGAAGACGGGCACGGCGGTGACGAAGCTGGGCAGGCGCTGGGTGCCGATGGTGCGGCACTCGAAGACGCCCGCCAGGTGCTGGCGCAGGTGATCCGGGATGAGCAGCTGATCGCGCTTGGCCATCGCGGCCAGCTGCGCGGCGGTGTCGGTCACGTCTCCGAGCACCGTGTAGTCCAGCCGGCCCAGGTCCGGGCCACCGAGGCCGCCGAAGATGACGCGGCCCGAGTCCAGGCCAATGGACAGCCCGTACGCGTACGGCGACTGCGGGCCGCTGCGGAAGGCCATGGCGCGGTGCTGCTCACGCAGCGCCACGCACGCCTCCACCGAGCGCGTCAGGTGATCGGGGCCGCGGAACACCGCCATCACCGAGTCGCCCAGGAACTTGTCCACCGTGCCGCCGCGCGAGGTGAGCTCGGGGACGATGACCTGGAAGTTCTCGTTGAGCGTGCGGATGACGGCCTCGGGCGGGCCCTGGCGCGCCACGGCGGCGAAGTCCTTGATCTGAATGAAGACCACGGAGGCCTCCACCCGCTCGCCCGCCAGGGCCTCGGGCCCCTGCGTCAGCGAGCGCAGCCGGTCCAGCACCCCGCTCTGCACGAACTTGCGCAGCACTCCATTCTCCTCGATGGAGCGCACCATCTGCCGCACCTCGGCCGCGTGCTTGAGCGTCTTGACCAGCGTGGCCTCGAGATCCTGGAAGTCCAGCGGCTTGACCAGGAAGTCATAGGCGCCGCGGTTCATCGCGGTGCGGATGTTGGGAATGTCGCTGTAGGCCGAGATGATGATGACCTTGACGAGCGGGTTGACCTCACCCACGCGGCCCAGGAAGGTGAGCCCGTCCATGCGCGGCATGTTGATGTCCGACAGCACCACGTCCACGTCCGGGTGCTGGCGCAGCTTCTCCAGCGCGTCCTCGCCGTCGGTGGCGAAGATCATCTCGTACACCGAGTCGCGGATCTGCCGGCGGAACGCCTGCTTCATCAGCGCTTCGACGTCCGGCTCGTCATCCACCACCAGGATCTTCGCCGTCTGGATGCGCGCCGACTGGACGATGGTGGCGAACGCGGCCGCCATCTCGTTGGCGGACTGGTAGCGCTGGTCCGGATCCGGATCCAGCGCGCGGGTGAAGAACGGATCGATGTCCGTGCCCAGCTCGGGTATCAGCGAGGAGGGCAGCACGTCGGGCGGCCGGAAGCTGCCGTTGAGCAGCGAGCCCACCGACTCGAGCGAGAACGGGAACCGGCCGGTGAGCGCCCGGAAGAACACCACCGCGATGGACCACAGATCGCTGCGGTGATCGAGGTTGGTGTCGCCCCGGATCTGCTCGGGGCTCATGTAGCGCAGCGTGCCCACCATGCCGTCCGCCATGGGATCCGGGGGCAGCTCGTCCGTGCGGGCCTTCTGACGGACCAGGCCAAAGTCGAGGATCTTGATCACTTCCTTGCCGTCCACGCGGGCCAGGAAGAGGTTGGCGGGCTTCAGGTCGCGGTGGACGATGTTCACCGTGTGCGCCTCCGTCAGCGCCCGCGCCACCTGCGTCAGCAGCGAGGACACCACACCCGGGGCCAGCCGCTCGCGCCGGCGCAGGCGCGTCTCGAGATCCTCGCCCTCGAGCAGCTCCATGACGATGTAGGGATCATCCCCGTCCACGCCGAAATCGTGGATCTGCACCACGTTGGGGTTATGGAACTGAGCAATGGCCTTGGCCTCTTGCTCGAACTGGCGCCGCGCGGCGGCCGATGAAAGCCGCTGCGACGTCGTGAGCTTGATGGCCACTCGCCGCTGGAGCTGGGAATCCATCGCCACCCAGATGGCACCCATGCCACCTCCGGCGATCTTCCGCTCAAGAACGTACCTGCCCCCTACCTGACGTCCGGACATGGACCGATCTCACCCCTGCAAGAACTCGTTTGTACCCCTCCATATCAACACACCTTTGACGTCCACTCCAGAGGGGGCTTGACGCACCGCGTCCAAGCACTTCGGGTTAAAACAGAACTTTCCTCGCTCTGGAGCTGCCGCTGATGGCCTTGCCTCGTCTCCGCCGCATCCTGCTCACCGGATTGGGCGCGCTCGTCCTCCTGGGGGGTACGGGACTGGGGGTGGGCTGCCATGCCTTCTCCGCGCCCGTGTACCGTGGGCCCAAGTCGGACCACTTCGACGGTGAGCAGTTCGTCAACCAGGAGCCGCGCGAGCGGAAGATGAGCTTCCTGGACTGGCAGCTCAACCGCGAGCCGGGCCCGTGGACCGATTGGACGGAGGCGCCTCCGGGCGCTCCCCCGCCCCGCCGTGTGGCCCAGGGGGCCGTGCGCGTCACGTTCGTCAACCACGCCACCACGCTGCTGCAACTGGACGGGGTGAACGTGCTGACGGACCCCATCTGGTCCGAGCGCTGCAGCCCGGTGTCCTTCGTGGGGCCCAAGCGCGTGCGCCCGCCCGGCATCCGCTTCGAGGATCTGCCGCCCATCGACGCGGTGATCCTCAGCCACAACCACTACGATCATATGGACGTGCCCACGCTGAAGATGATCGCCAGGCAGTTCCCCAACGTGCGCATCTTCGCGGGGCTGGGCAACAAGGCCTTCCTGGACTCCAAGGGCCTGCCCAACGTGACGGAGCTGGACTGGTGGCAGGAGGCACAGCTCACCCCGGACGTGAAGGTGGTGAGCACGCCGGCCCATCACTTCTCCAACCGGGGACTGAGCGACCAGAACGGCACGCTATGGACGAGCTACGTGCTGCAGGGGCCCTCGGGGGTGACGTACTTCGCGGGCGACACGGGCTACGGCAAGCACTTCCGTCAGGTGCGTGAGAAGTTCGGCCCGCCGCGCCTGGCGGTGCTGCCCATTGGCGCCTTCAAGCCCGAGGCCTTCATGGAGGTGGTGCACGTCTCCCCGAAGGAGGCGGTGCAGGCTCACCTGGACCTGGAAGCCAAGGTGAGCGTGCCCATGCACTACGGCACCTTCAAGCTGGCGGATGAAGGGCAGGAGGAGCCCGTCACCGAGCTGCTCAAGGCCATTGAGGCCCAGGCCGAGCCCAGGCCCCAGTTCTGGGTGCTGGGCTTCGGCGAGGGCCGCGACGTGCCCTGAGGCGGCGGCTCAGAGCTTCACGTCCGAGCGAGGCGGTGCCTCGCCCGAGGCGTGGTGCTGGCCATTGCCGTTGCCCTCGGAGCCGGCCTTGTTGTCCCCGGGCTCCTTGGTGAGCAGCACCTTGGGCGGGGGGCTCTCGTCGGCGGCGCGGCGGGCCTCGCGCTCCTTATAGCGGCGGATGGCCGGGGCCATGATCTCGCCCATGAGCGTGCGGTAGTCCATACCGGCGCCCTGGGCGATGAGCACCAGATCGCTCCAGCCCGGCGTGAGGCCCGGCAGCGGGTTGCACTCGATGAAGTAGATGCGCCCCTTGTCATCCATGCGGAAGTCGATGCGCGCCACGTCCCGGCACCCCAGGGCCATGAAGGAGCCGCGCGCGGCCGTGCGCAGCTTCTCCAGCAGCGCCGGCTCGATCTTCGCCGGCGCGTCGTAGCGGATGCGATCGTTCCAATCGAGCTTGTGCTGGAAGCTGTAGACGGGGTTCTTGTCTTCCTTGTCCAGGAAGACGATCTCCATGGGAGGCAGCACGCGCGGCCGGCGCTCGCCCAGCAGGCCCACCGTGAACTCGCGCCCGCCGATGTACTCCTCGATGAGGGCCGGCTGCTGGTACTTGCCCACCAGCTCCTTGACGACCTCGCGCAGCTCCGTCTCGCTGTAGCAGACGCTCTTGCTCACCACGCCCTTGGAGGAGCCCTCCGCCACTGGCTTCACGATCAGCGGGAAGGTGGTGAACTCCTTGTTGAGCCGCTCCTTGCCGGTGTGCATCAGCTGGAAGGTGGGCGTCTGGATGCCCGCCTGACGGACGATCTTCTTCGCCAGCGCCTTGTCCAGCGCGAGCGAGAGCGTGGCCGGATCGCTGCCCGTGTACGGGATGTCCAGCAGCTCCAGCATCGCGGGCACCTGGCTCTCGCGGTTGCGGCCCTTGAAGCCCTCGGCGATGTTGAAGACGATGTCCACCGGGGTGCTGGCCAGCACGCTGGGCAGCTCCTGGTTGGCCTCGAGATCAATCACCTCGTGGCCCCACGAGGCGATGGCCTCGCGGATGGCCTGCAGCGTGGCCGGCGAGTCGTACTCGGCCTCGCTGTCCTCCGAGGCATCCACCGTGGGCTTCACGCGCTTGACGTTGTAGGTGAAGCCCACGCGCAGCGGGCCGCTCTTGCGCGCCGGCTTGCCCTGGCGCCGCGCCGAGTCCTTGATCTTGTAGCGCTTGGCCGCGCTCTGGATGATGCTGCTGATGACGCCGTCCAGGTGCAGCCCGTCGAGCGCCGCCGAGGCGTAGATGCCCGCGCCGGGCTCCAGGCTGGGCAGCGCGTTGATCTCCAGGAAGTACGGCACGCCCGCGTCGCTGAGCCGGAAGTCGATGCGGCCCAGATCCCGGCAGTCCAGCACCCGGAAGATCGTCTGCGCCATCTTGCGCACGTCCTCCGCCGTCTTCACGGGGATGTTGGCGGGGGCGCGCACGCTGACGGCGCTCGAGTTCTTCACCTTCAGATCGTAGTCGTAGATCTGGTACTTGCGGCCCTCGGTGGCCGCCTTGTCGATCACGTACTCCACCGGGGTGAGCACGCCGTCGAAGTCGTTGTCCACCGCGGCCAGGAACGGCACCGTGAGATCGCGGCCGGAGATGTACTCCTCCACCAGCACGCCAGAGGGGTACTTCACCAGCGCCTGGGCCACCTTCTCGCGCACCTGCTCCAGCGTCTCGGCGATGGAGTCCTGGGTGATGCCCTTGGAGGAGCCCTCGAAGTTGGGCTTGACGATGACGGGAAAGCGCAGGTTCTCCGCCGTCAGCTCGTTGAGCTTCTCCACGTACTGCCAGCCCGGCGTGCGGATGCCGTGCTTGGAGAGGATGAGCTTGGTGAGCTGCTTGTCCAGGGTGAGGGCCAGGGCGTACGCGTCGCTGGCGGTGTACGGAAAGCCCAGCTCGTCGAAGAGCGCCGGGTAGAAGGCCTCGCGGAAGCGGCCGCGGCGGCCCTCGGCGGTGTTGAAGATGAGGTCCGGGCTGTAGGCCTCGAGCCGGGCCACGGTGCGCGAGGCGGGCCCGCTCACCTCGAAGCGCTCGAGCCGATGGCCCAGCCGCTCGATGGCCCCGGCCAGGGTGTTGACCGTCTCCTGGGTGTCGAACTCCGCCTCTTCTTCCGAGTCAGACAACCGGAGGTTGTAGGTCAGCGCGATGCGCACGGCTTCTCCCTTCTCGCCTTTCTGAACGAACGGCCACGGCGCACCTTCGCCGCGGACAACAACCGGCCCGGAGCGCGCTCATGCGCCACGGGGTTGCGGGCGGCAACAGTCGCGCCCGCCACGACCTTTCCATCCACCACCTGGGTCTGGGCCCACATGTCTCCCAGCCGCCAGCCGAGCGGATCCTTCAGGACCCTCCAGGCCTCCAGCCCGCCGATGACGATCAACCCCGCGGCGCCCGCCACCAGTCCCAGCGGCTGCGGCATCATCCCCAGCAGCACCACCAGGGCCAGCGGGGCGTTGCGCAGCGTGCTGTCACGGTGGCGCGCCGCCGAGCGGGTGGGCAGGTGCATCACCTTCACACCGAAGATCTTCTTGCCCACGCTCTGGCCCTGGAGCATTCCGTCCGCCAGCAGCAAAAACAGCAGCGCCACCACGGAGCCGGCGGCGCCACAGACGACCCACAGGCCCCACGCCACGGCCACGTCCACCAGCCGCGCGCCCACGCGCAGCAGCAGCGAGGCCTTGGGGTAAGGCGAGCCGGCCATCACGCCGCCCTCGCCGACCAGCCGCAGCACGCGCTCGCTCTGGGGCGCCACCATCCACGAACGTTCGGGCTCGGGAGTCACTCCTCGAACTCCTCGGGCTCCAGGGTGAGGCCCTTCTCCAGCGGCTCGGGCTCATCCATGCCGGCCAGCTGCGCCAGCCGCTCGTAGGCGCTGATCGGCACGGGGGCCATGGGGCGCTGCGCGTGCGTGCGGGCGTGATCCGCCATCAGCTCCGCGGTGGGCGAGCCCGTGTCCGCCAGGCGCATCAGCCGGCCCCGGGCCTCTTCTCCATCGTGCGTGGCGGCCTCGCCCTCGCGGGTGAAGAAGACGAAGGCCATGGCCGGACGCTTGGAGGCCTCGCGCATGGCGAACTGCACGCCATCCAGGTTCCAGCCCTTGGGGACCCACTCATTGAGGGTGCGCTCCAGCGAGCCCTCGTCCACGGTGGACAGCTCGACCACCTTGTACTGGAGAGGCCCCGCGGCACGCACCACCGGCACGCTTCCCTTGCCAGGGCGCTTGCCGGCACGGCGGGGACGTTCGGGCGGAGGTTTCGCTGCCTTGCGCTTGGGGCGCTTCTTCTTCGTGGGCATTGCTGTGCCACTCACTTTGCGCGCATGCGGGGTGAGGATCAAGCCATCCGCGCGACTTCACCGGCTGGCTGTCGGCTAGAGGAGCTTGGACGCCTCGAGCGCGTGGTAGGTGATGATGAGATCCGCCCCGGCGCGCTTGATGGAGGTGAGGATTTCCATCATCACCCGATTGCCATCCACCCAGTTGTTTTGAGCAGCAGCCTTCACCATCGCGTACTCGCCCGAGACGTTGTAGGCGACGACGGGCACCTCGAAGCGCTCCTTCACCCGGTGGATGATGTCCAGGTACGAGAGCGCGGGCTTCACCATCACCATGTCGGCGCCCTCGTCGAGATCGAGCGCCACTTCCTTGAGGGCCTCGCGGGCATTGCCCGGATCCATCTGGTAGCCGCGCCGGTCGCCGAACTGCGGGGCGCTCTGGGCCGCCTCGCGGAACGGGCCGTAGAAGCCCGAGGCGTACTTGGCCGCGTACGCGAGGATGGGGATGTCCACCTGGTGGCTCTCGTCCAGCGCCTTGCGGATGGCGCCCACGCGCCCGTCCATCATGTCCGAGGGAGCGATGACGTCCGCGCCGGCCTGGGCGCAGGTGACGGCCATCTGCGCCAGCAAGGGCAGCGTGGCGTCATTGGCCACGTGGCCGCCCTCGAGCACGCCGCAGTGGCCGTGGTCCGTGTACTCGCACAGGCACACGTCCGCCATGATCTGCAATTCGGGCACCGCCTCCTTGATGGCGCGGATGGCGCGCTGGACGATGCCGTCGCGCGCATAGCCCTGGGTGCCCCGGGCATCCTTCTGATCCGGAATGCCGAACAGGATGACGGAGGGCACGCCGAGCGCCCTGGCCTGCTTCGCCTCGGCAACCGCGTGCTCGATGGAGAGGTTGAAGATGCCCGGCATGGAGGAGATGGGCCGCCGTACGTCCTTCCCCTCGACGACGAAGAGCGGGTAGATGAAGTCAGAGGGAGCGAGCGTCGTCTCTCGCACCATGTCCCGGAGAACGGGGGAGCGACGCAGGCGGCGGGGGCGATGGACGGGGAAGGCCATGGGGCGACGGTATAAACCGTCACGGGCTCCGCGCCAGCCTCAAGTGGCCGCAGGTGGCTCCCAGGGCAGGCGGAGAGGCGGCGGCGGTGCTCGCCCAGCAACCGCACGCCCCGGGAGACCAGGCCACTGCCCCAGCCGTGGCTCAGGTCGTCATCGGGCTGCTCCAGGAGGAGGGGCGCGAGGCCTGGTGCGCACGCTGCTCGGCGCGCTCGGCCTCATAGAGGGCTCGCTTGTAGCGGGCGTGGGACGCGGGTGTCCCAGCCTTGAGGCCCTCTTCCGCCTGTGCCAGCTCGCGCCGCGCCTGCGTCAGCTCCTGCCGAACGATCTCAGTCCAGGTCATGGGTTCCTCCGGGGTGGGTTTGCCTACGTTTCCCTGCACAGCTCAGACCAGGGGAGCAGCCTCGGGAAAGGCGCGAAAAGTCGAGCTTTCGCGGCGCGTTAGCCCGCGCGGGGTGTGAAACCCTGTAACCACCTCCGCAAAAAGCACAGCGCAGGCAGGCGTACTTCGCGCCCGCCTGCCCGCCAGGTCTCCCGGGAGGCAATCGGCGCCGGGCTGCATCGTCTAGAGTGGCAACGTGCCAGCCATTGAAGTCAGCGGGCTCCGCAAGACGTACCGGCGCGCCTTTGGGCGTGCGGGAAATGACGCGCTGCGGGGCGTGGATCTCAGCGTGCCCGAGGGCAGTGCCTTTGGCCTGATCGGCCCCAACGGGGCCGGGAAGACGACGTTCATCAAGGCCATCCTCGGCATCGTCCAACCCACCGAGGGGATGGTGAAGGTGTTGGGGGGCTCTCCGGACGATCCGCGCATCCGCGCGCGCATCGGCTACCTGCCCGAGCGGCTGCACCTGCCGGGCTCGTGGACGGCCACCGCGTTCCTGGGCACCGTGGCGCGGCTCAAGGGGCTGAAGCCGGACGAGGCGGCGAACCGGCTGCTGCTGGAGCGCGTGGGCCTGGCGGCCGCGGCGGGCCGGCGCATCGGCGGGTACTCCAAGGGGATGCGGCAGCGGCTGGGGCTGGCGGCGGCGCTGCTGGGCTCCCCTTCCCTGCTGGTGCTGGACGAGCCCACTGACGGCATCGATCCCATGGGACGGGTGGAGGTGCGCGGCATCCTTCAAGAGGAGGTGCGGCGGGGCACCACGCTCTTCCTCAACTCGCACCTGCTGGCGGAGACGGAGCGGGTGTGTGATCGCGTGGCGATCCTCGCGGACGGGCGGGTGCTGCGCGAGGGCCGGCTGGAGGAGCTCTCTCGCGGTGGCGCGCGGTGGCTGGTGCGCTTCGCGCCCGGAGTGGCCCGGGAGGCGCTGGAGGCGGCGGGCTTCCAGCCGGGCAGCCCAGAGGGGCTCTTCCATGTGGATGCGGTGGACCCGGCAGCGCTGAACACGGCGCTGGACAAGGCGCGCGCGGCGGGAGCGCTGCTGGTGGAGCTCAAGCGCGACGGCCAGGACCTGGAGGCCGTACTCACCTCCACCGTGGGAGCAGCGGCATGAGTCCCGTATTTGGAATCGCCGGCTACGTGCTGCGCGAGGCGGCGGCGCGCAAGTTCATCCTGGCCTTCCTGGTGGGCATCACCCTGCTGCTGCTGGTGCTCTCGCTGAGCCTGAAGCTCGAGGTGCTGGACGGAGCGCTGGCGGCCACGCGGCTGTTCGGCCAGACGGTGGACACCAGCATCCGCGCGGTGGATGTGGCGCTGCGGCCGCTGTACCAGGCGTGCGCCTACGTCGTCTTCTATGGAGGCATCCTCTTCGGCATCGTCGCCTGCTCGGACTTCGCGCCGAGCCTGCTGTCGCCGGGGCGCATCGAGCACCTGCTCGCCCTGCCCCTGCAGCGCTGGCACATCCTGGCGGGCACCTTCCTGGGGGTGATGACGCTGGCGCTGTGCGGCGCCGTGTACGGCTCGGGCGGACTGGTGCTCATCCTCGGGGTGAAGACGGGCTACTGGACGCTGGGGCCGCTGGTGGCGGCGCTGCTGGCGTGCGTGAGCTTCGCGGCGGTGTACGCGGTGATGCTCACCACCGCCACGCTGGTGCGCAGCGCGGCGCTGTGCGCGGCCTCGGGCTTCCTCATGTTCGTGTGCGGCATCATCGCGGGCTTCCGCGGCCCTATCGCGCGCGTCTTCGAGGAGGGCCTCAGCCGCGACATCTTCAAGGGCGTGACGCTGCTGCTGCCCCGGCTGTCCTCGCTGGCGACGGCCTCGGCGCACATCGCGTCCTCGCAGCCGCTGACGGTGCAGTCGCTGGAGACGTTACTGGCGGGCGTGCTGGTGTTTGGCCTGGGAGTGCTCGCGGTGGGCTTCTGGCGCTTCGAAGGAAAGGACTACTGATGAACCGGCGGCGACGTGGCATGTGGCTCGCTCTGGCGGCGGTGCTGCTCGCGCTGGGCGCGCTGCTGATGTTCACCGGCCAGGGCGACGAGCCCGAGCCCGAGGCGCCCAAGGTGGAGTTCCCCCGGCGCATGCGCCAGGAGGAGTGGAAGCGGGCCGAGGCTCGTAGGACGCAGGTGGTCACCCTCGTGGACGCGGGAGTGGCGGAGACCAAGCCCCAGCGTCCCCGGGATCCGGTGCTCGCCGCCCTGCCCCGTGGCAAGGGCCGGTCCGCGGTGGTCATCGAGGCCAATGCGCTGCGCTACTCGCCCATTGGCGAGCTGCTGCTGGACTGCCTGATGCGCGACGGCGGCAAGCGGATGGACGAGCTGCGCCGCATCAGCGGCGTGGATCCGCTTCAGGACCTGGACCGGATGGTCATCACGGATGACGGCTTCATCCTGTCGGGGAACTTCGGCAAGGCGCGCTTCACGGAATTGCTCAAGGAGCGGGTGTCCTCGGACTACGGCCCCAACGGGCGGGTGTACGAGGGAGGAGACGTGGTGATCACCCGTCCGGACGGAACCACGGCCCGGGGCAGCGCCACCGAGGCGGTAGGCGTCTGGAACGACCAGCTGCTGGTGGTGGGCAAGTCGCCCGACTCGGTGAAGGAGACGCTGGACCGCGTCGAGGGCCGGGGCTCGGACGAGCCGCCGATCATCTCCGAGGGCAGCACCTACGGAGAGATGTACGGGGTGCTCTCGGTGGAGCAGCTGATGCGGATGCTCCCGCCGGACCAGTCCGAGCTGGCGCAGCGGCTGAAGGACGTGGCCGACACCGTGGAGCTGCACATGGATGCGCGCTCGGACGTGGCGATGGTGGCGCAGATCCGGGGCTCGGACGCGTCGAAGGTGACGGACCTGGGCAAGTCCCTGGGCGGTGCGCTGTCGATGGCGCGGCTCAAGGCCCAGGCGGACGGCAACAAGGATCTGGCGCAGCTGCTGGACTTCGCCAAGGTCCAGCCGGACGGCACCGAGTTCAAGCTGGAGATGGCCGTGCCGCTCCAGGTCATCCAGGATCGCCTGGCCTGGTGCCGCGACGAGCGGCGAGCCAGCGAGGGAGCGGAGGCCCGCCCCTGAGCCTCTCTCCTCTGCCCGAGGATAGAGCGCGGGCGCTGGAGGGTTGAACACTCCGTATGTCGCTCTCCACCCTGTGCCAGCATTGTGGGCTGTGCTGTGACGGAACCCTGTTCACGTCCGTGCCGCTGAGGCCCACCGAGGTGGAGCCCCTGCGGCGGCTGTCGCTGCCCATCATCGCGCGGGCAGACGGCTCTCCGGGAATGGCCCAGCGCTGCGCGGCGCTGGAGGGACGGGGCTGTACGGTGTACTCGGAGCGCCCCGAGGCCTGCCGGCGCTACCACTGCCACCTGTTCACCGCGCTCTCGGAGGGCGAGGTGTCGCTGGAGGAGTCGCTCGGGGTGGTGGACGAGGCGCACGCCCGGCTTCGCGCCGTGAGCACCGATCCCGCGGCGCGTGAGCAGGCCGAGGCGTACCTCGATCTCCACTTCCGGGGGCGTCAGCGCAGGGGCTGAAGTCCGGGCCCGGCGAGGGCCCTCACTCCACCATCGCGCTCACCTCTTCGGTGAACGCGTGCTCATCCTCCGCGTGCAGCACCAGCGGCGGCAGCACCGTCAGATCCGCGCGGCCTCCCTTCACCGCGTGCAGCAGCACCAGCTTCGCCGGGCGGTCGGCCCGCGGGTGAACCAGGCGCATCGTCCTGGGCTCCAGACGGTGCTCGCGCAGCACCGTCACCAGCTCCGCGAACCGCGCCGCCGGGTACACCACGCACACCCCTCCCCGGGGAGCCAGGAGGAACCGGGCCGCGCGCGCCACGTCCGGCAGCGAGCACGCCACCTCGTGCCGCGCGATGGCCTTCTCGAGCGTCAGGCTGCGGTGCCCCGTCGTACACGCGCGGTATGGGGGGTTACACAGCACGTGGCTGAAGCTGCCCGCCGCGAACAGCCTGTCCACCTGACGCAGATCTCCCTGCACCAGCGTCACCTGCTGCTCGCACCGGTTCAGGTACACGTTGCGCTCGGCCAGGGAGTACAGCTCCGGCTGCAGCTCCAGCGCCGTGAGCTCCTTGCGCCCCAGCCGCTTGGCCAGGATGAGCGGGATGATGCCGCTGCCCGTCCCCAGATCGATCAGCCGTCCCCGGTGCGCGCCCGCCTCGTACACCGCGAAGTGCGTCAGCAGGATCGGATCCAGCGTGAAGCGGTAGCCCATGCGGCGCTGCAGCACCTGCACCTCGCCCCCGCAGATGGCATCGAGCGTCTCTCCCGGGCCAGGGTGCAGCACGAGCCGCACTCTCCGGGGCCATTCGAGAAAGTTTCGCGACGACGGGAGCCTCACCTGGAAAAGCTAAGTCTCGGGATCCATGAACAGGAGGCCCGCGGGCGGCATCGGCTCCACCCGCAGCGTCCACGGCGGCAGGGTGGCGGCCGCCTCCATCACGGCCCGCACCTCCCAGATCGGCGGAGGGTTCAGGGCGAAGCCTGCCTGGAAGACCCCCGACTGGACCCCCTTCACCAGGTCCTCCAGGTCCCTTATCGGGAATACGTGCGGGTGCGAGGGAGCCTCGGGCTCCTGGATGCCCAGCACCGTGCGCAGCACCAGCGCGTTGAGCAGCGCCAGGTCCAGGCTGCGCAGGGTGGGGTTGCGCGGCGCCGCCTTCAGGTGGGCCAGATCCAGCCCCTGCCGGAAGCGGAGGATCTTCCCGCGCCCCTCGGGAAGCACCAGCAGCACCGCGTGGTGGCCATTGATCAGCGTGGCCAGCCGCTCGCGCGCCGCCCCCAGCCCCCGTGGCGTCGTCAGCGGCTCGTCCAGCTCGTAGATGCGCGCGTACGCCGTCACGAGCGTGAGGAAGGTCTCCTCATTGAAGGTCTCCACGCCCTTGAGGGCCCGGTGGATGGGCTCCAGCTGCAGCCCGGGGTCCGACAGGGGCACCACCGCCGCCAGCGTGGGGTGGTGGTCATCCAGCGCCGCCAGCGGGCGCAGGGGCGCGTCATCGAGCACCGCCTGAATGCGCTTGGACATCGCCGAAGGCTCGATGCGCCGCAGCACCACCCGCGAGCCATCGAAGGCCCCCTGCCACACCACGCCGCCGCGGTCGGCGGCCTCGGCCAGCAGCCCGCGCAGCACGCCATGATCGTCCGCGGCCAGGGTAATGGCCGGCTCCGCGCACCAGGAGCGCGGCCTGTAAGGCTCATGCTCGAGGGGCTGCGCGGCGTCTGGCTTCAGCGAGCACAGCAGGAAGCGGACGGGAGGCCCACTGAGCTTCCCCGCCGGGCCGTGGAGCTCCACGACATAGAGGGCGGGGCGAGGATCCCGGAGCACAGCCCCCGAGGCACGCCAGCGCCCCAACTCCGCGTCCGGGTTGGGCGCCTCGAGCAACGGGCGGACGTGTGAGGGCTGAGGAGCGCCTCGTGAATGGGGCCTCTCCGCCTCCAGGTGGGAGCCTAGAGTAGAGAGAAGAGCGGGAAACGGAAGGACTCGCGCCATGCAGCGAGAAGGTGGGGTCGCTGCCTCCTTGCTGCCATGACGCTCGCTCGTCCGCTCTCCAGGCGGACTACCACCAGACGTTGCGGTAGGGCTTGCTCCTGGAAGAGGAGGACGTGATGGCCGTGCGGTCGACGCTCTCCTCCCACAGCAGGCTTACGGTGGTGATGGCCCCCGCCGAGCCCAGGAAGGACAGCACGTACGGGGTGGGCTGATCGAAGCCTCCCAGTACGAGCCCGGACAGCAGCAGCACGACGGTGCCAACCCCCGCGCCGAACATGTTCGCACGGAGTATCTGCCCGGACGTTGGGTTGTACCGCATCGTCGCGATGGCCAACGCCGTGGCGCCGATGCCGGGGGCAATCAGCAGCGTGTCCACCCAGGTCTTCCCATCGATGCGCGAGCCCGAGGTGTGCACGGTGGCCAGCAGCAACGCGGTGGCGATCAGGCCCCAGGTGGCACCCGAGGACACGAGCAGCCCGTGGTTGAGCGGCAGCTGCCCGCCACCAATCACGGAGGTGAGCCACGCCCCCGCCTCGGCGCCGATGAAGGAGGACCAGGCCAGCACGTCCCGGTTATCGGCGACCAGGTCCATGAGGCCGCCCACGAACATGCCACCCACGATGGAGTTGGCGATGCCGAAGTAGCCCAGGGGCTTGTCCGTCCAGTTGTTGAACTGCCACCACGAGGCCGCGCCGAAGCCCAGACCCGCGCCGATCAGGGTGCCGGCGAGCATCGCCTCGCGCGAGCCCTTGTCGAAGTTGAAGTCCCGGGCGAAGCCCTGCGTGAAGAGGCCACCCATGGCGCCCATCACCGTGTGGTGAATCACGAACGTCAAGCTGCCCGGTCCGGACAGGAAGGGGCCCTGGCGCGGCCGGCCATCGAGCATCGAGCCATCGTCCGCGGGAGGCGGCGGCGTGGTGGGAGGAAGCGCCGAGGGCGGCACTCCGCTCTCCGTCAGCGGGGCCTGGGGCTCGGTGCGCAGCGAGTTGGGATCCGGCGGCACCATGGGCGCATCGGACGGGTTGGCCGGAGGCGCCTGCTGATCGGGAGACACGGGGATCGTCGTGGTCGTCGCCGGAGTGCCCTCGCCCTGCTCGTCCGGGGGCGGCTCGAACGTCTGAGCCGGTGGCTGCGGAGCAGGCAGTGGCTGCTGGGCGCCGCCCACTTGCGGCAGGACAAGGGCGACGAGTGTAACGGCGAGACAGCTCCAGGTTCTCAGCTGTGGCACGTAGTGACTCCTCTAGTAGATCCGGTTGAATTTCACCCCACCCGCTCAGGCGCGCAGCTCGACGAGATCCACGAAGATGATCTCCTCGGTGCGCGCGCGGATGCGCTCGAGGATCTCCTCCGGCGGCCGCGTCTCGAGCTGAATCTTGCAGCACGCCGCCTGGGCGCCCTCGAAGATGGTGTTTTCGATCTCCTGAGCGTTGATGCCCGCCTGGCGCACGGCGTCCAGCACGTTGGCCAGCACACCCACGCGATCATGGTGGCGCACGATGAGCTGGTAGCGCGCGGGCGTCTTCTGCGCCACGTTCACGCAGTTGGGCACCACGCCCTCGTTGAGGAACTGATCCACGATGCGCACCGTCTCGCGCGCGATGGCGTCCTGCGCCTGCTCCGTGGAGGCGCCGATGTGGTGCGTGCCGTAGACGTGAGGCAGCTTGCCCAGCTCGCTCTGGAACGCGGCCTCGCCGCCCTTGGGCTCGTCCGGGAACACGTCCGTGGCGACGAAGATGCGGCCCCGCTGGGCCTCTTCCAACAGGGCCTCGTTGTCCACCACGTCCGCGCGGCTGGTGTTGATGAAGGTCGCCCCATCCGGCAGCGCCGCCAGCACCTGCCTGGACACCAGCCCCTTCGTCTCGCCCGAGGCAGGCACGTGCACGGTGAGCACATCACTCTGCCGCGCCAGCACCAGCAGGCTCTCCGCCCTCTCGATGCCCAGCGCCTTCGCCCGCTCGGGAGTGAAGGAGCGCGAGTAGCCCACCACCCTCATGCCGAACGCCAGCGCCCGCTCGGCCACCGCCACGCCAATGGCGCCCAGGCCCACGATGCCCAGCGTGCGCCCGTAGAGCCCGCGCGATTGCGAGAAGCGCTTCTTGTTCCACACGCCCTGCCGCAGCGCCGCGACGTTGTCCGGCAGGCGGCGGTCCACCGACAGCATCAACCCGAAGGCCAACTCCGCCACGGCGATGGCGTTCTGCCCGGGGCAGTTGGCCACGAAGACGCCCCGGCTGCTGGCCGCCTTCACGTCGATGGTGTTCACCCCCGCCCCCGCGCGGATGACCAGCGAGAGCCCGGTGGCCACCTCGAACACCTTGGCGGGCACCTCGGTGCTGCGCACCACCAGAATGGAGGCATCCTTGGCCGCCTCCGCCAGCGCGTCGCCCTTGAGGCCCGGCCGGAACTCGACGGACAGCCCCAGCCCGCGCAGTGCATCCAGGTGGTTCTTGGGGAACTCGTCGGCGACCAGAATTCTCATGAAAAGCAGCCCTCCCGTGGCGCTCCGAGGGCAAGCTAGCCCACTCCCCGGGTTGTCCAGCCCCGAATTCGGGGCTTACCTGGCCCATGCGTTCAACGCGCGACGTGAAGCCCCCTCGCGCATCTGAGCGGGCACCATGCCCTCTGGCTTTTCCTGGTCCGAACTTGGCGTTGACTCGGCTCGCGTGCAGGTGATGAAGGACGTGCCCATTCCCGCTGGGCGCGAGTTCGTCCTCTACTGGTGCATGGTCCACCACCGGGTGGACGAGAACCATGCGCTCGACGCGGCCATCGCGCTGGGCAATCACCTGAAGCTGCCCGTCGTCGTCTACCAGGCGCTGCGGCCGGACTACCCTCACGCCTCGGACCGGCTGCACGCCTTCGCCCTCGAGGGCATCGCGGAGCTGCCGGCCGCCTACGCCGCCCGGGGCATCCCCTACTGGCTGGAGCTGCCCCACCGCCCCAGGGAGCACCGGCCCCGGCTGGCCGAGCTGGGCCGGCGCGCGGCGGCCATCGTGTCGGACCTGTTCCCCACCTTCATCATCCCCGGGCACCTGCGCGGCGCGGCCAGGGCGTTGGACACGCCGCTGTTCGCCGTGGATGCCTCGTGCGTGGTGCCCATGCAGCGCATCGCCGAGCCCCAGCTGGGCGCGTACACCCTGCGCCCCAAGCTGCGGAAGCTCTGGCCGGAGTACCTCGAGCGCACCCTGCCCCCTCGGCCCCTGAAGGCCACCGCCGCCGCGAAGAAGCTCTCCCCGGGCTTCGAGCTGGCCGACGCTCGCGCCCTGCGGCAGGCGCTGGGCACCTTCGAGATCGATCACTCGGTGCCCCCCGTGCCCAACGTGCGCGGGGGCCGCACCGCCGCGCTGGAGACGCTCCAGGCCTTCATCGCCACGCGCCTGAACGGCTACGAGACCGAGCGCAATGATCCCGGCAAGGATCAGCAGTCCGGCCTCTCTCCGTACTTCCACTGGGGCCACCTCTTCGCGGGCGAGGCCGCGCGCGCGGTGCTGAAGGCCGCAGGGGCGCAGCACCCCGCCGTGCAGTCCTTCCTGGAGGAGCTGCTCGTGCGCCGCGAGCTGGGCTTCAACTACTGCTTCCACACGCCCGGGCCCCGGCAGCTCTCCGTGGAGTCCCTGCCCCGCTGGGCACGCGAGACGCTGGAGTCCCACCGCAAGGACGCACGCGAGCACATTTACTCCCTGGAGGACCTGGACGCGGCGCGCACCGGGGACGGGCTGTGGAACGCCTCGCAGCGGGAGCTGCGCGAGCGGGGCCGCGTCCACAACTACCTGCGCATGCTGTGGGGCAAGAAGATCCTCGAGTGGAGCCCCACGCCGGCCGAGGCGCTCCAGCGCATGGCGAGCCTCAATGATCGCTATGCCCTGGACGGGAGGGATCCCGCCAGCGTGGCCAACTTCATGTGGGTGCTCGGCCTGCACGACCGGCCCTTCCAGGAGCGCAAGGTGCTGGGCAAGGTGCGGCCCATGAGCTCGCTGCGCACCGCGGAGAAGTTCGACCTGGGGCCCTACCTGGCACGGTGGTGGCGCCTGGGAGACGCGGCGGTGAAGACGCCTCGGCGCCGCGCCCCCAGGACTTGAGGCAGTTGACTACCGGGCGCCACACCTCAAAACGGCGGTTCCCTTCCAGCCCCGACACCACTAAACCGGAGGGCACGACACCCCGCGTTCAGGAGCCAGACCATGGGCACGATGAAGTTCGAGGTTCCCCACTCCCTGCCGAAGGACGAAGTGAAGAAGCGCGTCGAGCAGCTGCTGCAGTACTGGGGCACCAAGTACGGGGTGAAGGCGGACTGGGCCGCCGAGGGCGCCCGGCTCGTGGGCAAGGTGATGGGCATTCAGTTGGATGCCACCTTCGTCATCACCGACAAGGCCGTGCAGGGCGAAGGCACCGACCCGGGCATGCTGCTGCGCGGCCAGGCCAAGTCCTATCTGCAGAAGAAGTTCGGCGCGGTGCTCGATCCCAGCAAGAGCCTGGCCGACATCAAGAACACCATGGACAGCTAGCCCGCGCTAGCGGGCGTCATCCTCGAGCGCCGCCAGCGCGTAGCGCGCCACCCGGGCGATCGCATCGGACGAGTCCGGGATGTCCGGGTAGTGGCCCGCCAGCGGCCGCTGAGGGAAGCGCAGCTGGGCAATGGCGTTGCGGTAGCTGCGCCGGGCGCCTTCCTTGTCGTTGGTGCGCTCCTGCACCTGGGCCAGCAGGTAGTGGCTGATGGCCAGCGTGGGCTCCAGGAACAGCGCCTTGCTGAACTCGGAGCGCGCCTCGGCGAGGTTGCCCGCCTGCAGCGCCGCCACTCCGCCGAAGACGCGGGCCTCCACGCACAGGGGCTCGCGCGTCAGCGCCTGGCCGAAGGCCTCGCGCGCATCGGCGATCCGGCCCGTGAGCGAGTAGAGGTTGCCCAGCGTCAGCAGCGCGTCCAGGTGGCCCGGCTCGTCGGCCAGCAGCGTCTCCACGTCCTTGATGGCCGAGGGGAAGTCACTGGCCATCATCTTGCGCACCGCCTGGTTCAGCCGCGCCGCCGGCGGCAGCGCCTTGGCGCCCCCGGGCACCTCGGTGGTGCGAATCACCCGGGGCTCGGCCGAGCCCACCGCGGGCATCTCCAGCGTCAGGCGCGTGGGCCGGGGCGGATCGCCCTTGGCATCCGTGCCGCTGTTGAGGCCCCCGCCCGCCGCCAGCCGCTCGCGGATGGACGCCAGGTTGTTCTCGGGCGCCCTGGGCTTGCTGGCCGAATGAGCGCTGGAAGCCACCGGCGCGGGCGTCGCGTGGGACGTGGGCAGCGGCGGCGCCGTGGTGGGCACCGCCGCCCTGGGCTTGGGCTCCACCAGCGGCCGCCGGTACACGAAGGCCCCATCCACCTCGATCATCTCGAAGCGGTCGTAGACCTTGAAGAGGCTCTCCGAGTAGCCCAGAAACAGCAGCCCGCCGGGCCGCAGCGCCGCCAGGAACCGATCCATCAGCCCGCGGATGGTGGGCAGATCGAAGTAGATGATGACGTTGCGGCACAGGATCAGATCCAGCGTGCCCGGCGTCACCATGCCCTCGAACGAGGGCGCGGCCAGGTTCAGCCCATCGAAGCGCACGTACTCGCGCAGCGAGGGCAGCACCTCCATGCCCTCCTCCACCGGCTTGAAGTAGCGCTCCAGCCGCTCGGCGGAGATGCCCGAGGAGCGCCGCACCGAGAAGCGCCCCTGCTTGGCCGCCTCGACGGCCGCCAGGTTCAGGTCGGTGGCCAGCAGGTCCACCTCCATGGCCAGCGCGCCCAGCTCCGACATCACCATGGCCACGCTGTAGGCCTCTTCGCCGGTGGCGCAGCCCGCGGACCAGATGCTCACCCGGCGGTTCTCCCGCCGGGACTTTGCCAACAGCTGCGGCAGGATGAAGCGCTCGAGCGCCTTGAACTGCTTCGGGTCGCGGAAGAACTCCGTGTGCCCCACCGTGACGAGCGGCAGCAGCGCGCGCAGCTCCTGCTCGCCGCCAATGTCCCTCAGCCGCTGGACGTAGAGCTCGGGATCGGTGAGGCCCAGCACGGGCATGCGCGTGGACAGCGCCAGCCGCAGGCTGTGGTAGCCATCAGGCGTGATCTTCAGGCCGGCCCGCTCCAACAACAGGGCAGCCAGCGCCTGCAGGGCCTTGGGGCTAACGATCAGCACGTCTCCACCCACTCCAGCAGCGTGGGACCGATCCGGTCCAGGGCCAAGATCTCCTCCGCCGCGCCCAGCTGCACCGCCTCGCGAGGCATTCCGTAGACGACACACGTCTCCGCGTTCTGCGCGATGGTCCTCCCACCCCGCTCGCGGATCTCCTTGAGCCCCCGCGCCCCATCACGCCCCATGCCCGTGAGGATGACGCCAATACACCGGCGCCCGAAGGCCTCGGCGGCGGACGATAGCAGCAGATCGCACGAAGGTCGGAACCCTCGCACCGGAGGTCGATTGTCCAACACCAGCCGGCCATCGCCCCGCACCATCAGGTGAGCCCCCGACGGAGCGATGTACACCGTGCCCGGCGCCATCAGCTGCTCATGGGCGGCCTCCTGCACGCGCAGGGCGGTCTCCAGCGACAGCCAGTGCGCCAGCCCCTCGGTGAAGCCGTCGCTGATGTGCTGGCAGATGCACACCGGTGCCGGGAAGCCCTTGGGGATCACCCGCAGCACCTGGGACAGCGCCCGGGGCCCGCCCAGCGACGCGGCGATGGCCACCAGGGGAAAGGGCGCGTCGGCCCCCTCGGTGGCCTGCTTGCGGCGCAGCTTGCCCTGGACGTGACGCACCACGCGCACTTGCGCCAGCACCATCAGCTGACGCGCCACCGCCTGCCAGAAGTCCGGCCCGGGTGTCGCGGGCCGCTCCATCACGTCCAGCGCCCCGAGCGCCAGCGCCCGGAAGGCCTGCGTGCGCTCCAACTGGCCGGGATCCAACGCGAGGATGGGCGTGGGGCGCTCGGCCATCACCCGCTCGATGGACACCAGCGCGTCATCCGACGTCAGATCGACCAGCAGCACGTCCGGGCTCTGAGCGCGCACCACGTCCAGCGCGTCGAGGTAGGTGCACTCGCCCGCTACGGCGAACGCGTCGCCGTCGAACAGGGTGCGCGCCAGAATGCGGAGCCCAGGCCCCACCAGCAGCACCCGATATGCGAGCCCCGGAGCAATCCGCACGCCTTCCCCTCTACGTCAGACGCTCGATCGTCTGGGCGAGACTCTCCACGCCCAGCTCGCCCTTGACCAGGTACCCGTCCGCGCCCGCCTCCAGCCCGCGCCGCTTGTCCTCGGGAGAGGCCAGCGACGACAGGATGATGACGGGGATTCGCGCCACGGCGGGCGTGGTCTTCAGCTTGCGCGTGAACGCGAAGCCGTCCATGCGCGGCATCTGCACGTCCGTGAGGATGAGATCGTACGTGGCCGTCTGCACCTTGGCGTACGCCTCCTCGCCGTCCTGAGCCTCCTCGACGATGTGGCCCAGCGCCTTGACGAGCGCGCCCTCGGTGGCGCGGGCGATGGGCGAGTCGTCCACCAACAGCACCTTGAGGCGCTTGGAGGCCGGCTGCTGGCTGACGGGCCGCGCCATGCGGCGCACCTCGGCCATGATGTCCGGCACGTGGCACAGCACCGCGATGCGCCCATCCTCCAGCGCCGCGGTGCCCGCGATGAACGGAGCGCCCTTGAGGAAGTCGCCGCCGCACGGCTTGACGGCCACCTCGCGCTCGTCCACGAAGCCGTCCACCACCAGGGCGGCGTGATCGTCGCTGTGGCGCACCACCACCGCGGGAGGCCTGTCGAAGCGGTTGCCGCCGTTGACGCCCAGCAGCGGCCCCAGCGCCACCAGCGCGGTGGGCTTGCCCCGGTGCTTCACCGCCAGGGTGCCGAACACCTCCATGCGGTCCTCGGGCTTGACGCGCATCACCGCCACCACGTCCGCGGCGGGGATGCCGTACACGTCGTCGCCCAGGCGCACCAGCAGCACCTTCATCAACGCCAGCGACTGAGGCAGGCGCAGCGTGATGGTGGTGCCCAGGCCCTGGCGGCTGGCGACGCTCACCGAGCCACCCAGCGTCTCCACCTTGCGCTTGACCACGTCCATGCCCACGCCGCGGCCGGAGATTTCACTCACCTGGTCGCGCGTGGAGAAGCCGGGCCGGAAGATGAGCTCGATCGCCTCGCGCTCGGAGAGCGCGGCGGCCTGGGCCTGGGTAATGAGCCGCTTGCTCAGCGCCACCGCCTTGAGCCGCTCGGGATCGATGCCCCGGCCGTCGTCCTCCACCTGGATGTGGAGCATGTCGCCGTCACCGCGCACGCGGATGCGGATGCGGCCCGCCGCGGGCTTGCCCAGCGTCACGCGCGTCTCGGGCGACTCCAGGCCGTGGTCCACCGCGTTGCGCAGCAGGTGCACCAGCGCGTCACGCACGTCCGCCAGCATCGAGCGATCCACGCCGATGTCGGCGTTCTCGATGATGAACTCGACTTCCTTGCTCTGGCTGCGCGCCAGCTCCCGCATCGCGCGGGGGAAGGCGTCGAACACGGTGGCCAGCGGCACCAGACGCGCCTCGGCCACCGCGTCCGCCATCTTGGCCAGGTTGCCGTGCAGCGTGTTCATGCCGTCGTCGTTGCGCCGCAGGAAGCGGAACGCATCGTCCCGGAGCATGTGCAGGTCGCCCTCCACCCGATCCAGCTCCGCGCGCAGCTCTCCTTGCAGGTGCAGCCGCTCCGCCAGCCGCAGGAAGCGATCACCCATGCGTGAGAAGCGCTCGAACAGATCCGCCGTCTCCGAGCCGCGCAGCCGGCCGCGCGCGCTCTCCACCAGCAGATCGCCCGACAGCAGGCCCAGCTGATCGAGCACCTCCACGTTCACGCGGATGCTGCGATCGGCAATGGCCGTCTTGGTGCCCGTCGTCGCGGCGGGCGCCTCCTCCTCCTTGCCCTGGGCGGGCGCACGCGCCGCGGCCGGAGCAGGAGCCACAGGCGCGCTCGGAGCAGGCGGAGCCACCGCCCGCGTCGCCTGAGGCGGCGGCCGCGGCGCGGCCGGGGGCGCAGGTGCCGCCGGAGCCGGAGCCGACGCCGTGGGCCGCGCCGTCACCGTGCGCCCGTTGAGCGGAGGAATGGGGCTGCCTGAGGCCGTCGCCAGCGCCTTGCACATCTCCTCGCTGGAGGGAGTGCCCGTGTGTGCCGCGGGCAGATCCTCGAGCAGGTCCGACAGCGTGTCGCACGCCCGCAGGAGCAGGTCCGTGGCCACCTCGGTGGCCGCTTTCCCCTCGCGCTCGGCGCGCAACACGTCCTCGGCGGCGTGCGCAAGCTGACCGATGCCAGCCAGGCCCAACATGCGGGCCTCGCCCTTCATCGTATGCAGCTCGCGCGCGACGTCGTCCGCCGCCTGCTCCGCGTTGGGTTTCTCGAGATCGAGCACCCCCAACTGGATTTTCTGCAGGCGATCGGCACTGACCTCCTGGAACTTCTTCAGGAGGGATTTCTTGAGTGCCTCGGTATCCATGGCCAGGGGTTCGAAGAGCGGCTGTCCTAGTCGGCCTTGAAGCGCTTGATGAGTTCAGCCAGGCGGCCGGCGAGCTGGGTCAGCTCGGCGGAGGCACCGGTGGCCTGCTTGGAGGCCTGCGTCGTCTGGCGCGTCACGTCCTCGATCTCGGCCATGGAGGCCACCACCTGCTCGGTGGCGGTGCGCTGCTGCTGCGTGGCCAGGTTGATCACGCGCGCCGCGTCGCTGGTCTCCTGCACACCGGCCAGAATGCCCTCGACAGCCTGCGCCGCCACCGAGCCCAGCTTCTCGCCGGACTCCGTGGCCACCTTGGACGCGTCCGCCGCGCTGCCCGCGGCCGCGGTGGCCTCGCGGATCTCGGTGATGAGGCTCTTGATCTCCTTGGTGGACTCCAGGACGTTCTCCGCCAGGCGCCGCATCTCCGCGGCGACGATGGAGAAGCCCTTGCCCGCCTCACCGGCGCGGCTGCCCTCGAGCGCGGCGTTGAGCGCCAGCAGGTCCGAGCGGTCGGCGATCTCGTCGATCACCTCGACCACCGTGCCAATGCGCTCCACGCGCTTGGACAGCTTGGCGATCGAGTCCGCCACGGCGATGCCGTCGCTGCGGATCTGCTGCATGGCCTGAATGAACTCGGCGATGGCGCCACGGCCCGCGCGCGCCGCGCCCAGCGTCTCCTCGGCCACCCGGGCCACCGCGCCCGCGTTCTCGGCGATCTGCGCCGAGGCGTGCTTGAGCTCTTCCATCGTGGCGGTCGTCTCGTGGATGGCCGCCGCCTGCTCGGTGGACGAAGTCTCGTGCTGGGTGGAGGCCGCCAGCACCTGGTTGGCCGACGAGGACAGGCGCAGCGCCGCCTCGTTGATCTCACGCACGAAGGTGCGCAGCGTCTCGATCACCTTGCCGAAGCCCTCGAGCAGCGGGGCCAGCTGGGGGTCCTCGGTGGTGGTGTTCCACCGGGCCAGATCGCCCTCGCGCACCAGCGCGATGAGCGCGTCGAGCGCCTGATCGATCTCCTGCGCCGCCACCTGCTTGCGGTGCTCCGAGTCCGAGAAGCGCTCCAGCACCTGGTTGAGCAGGGTGGCCACCTCGGCCGAGTCGGCCGAGACGATCTCCGAGGCCACGCGGGCCTGGAGGTTGCCGGCGAGCACCGACTTGAGGGTGTCCGAGAGCGGCTTGAGAGCCTGGCCATTGGCCTTGGCCGCGGCGGGCTTGGCTGCCGCGGGTTTCTTCGCGCCGCGAGACTTGCCGGGCTTGTCGTTCGTCGTGTCCAGGGCCATTGCTGTCAGTGCCTTCCTTGCGTCTTTGCGGTTTCGACTAAATCGATGAGTAACACCAGGCGCGCCTGATCCAGGCACGCCCCAATCGTAAAAGCAGCGGCGCTCGCGGCGGGGGGCAGCCGCCTCAAGTCCGTCACCAACACCGGGCGCACGCCCTGCACTCCGTCCACCCTCAGGTGGCTCTCGCCCTGCGGGGTGTTGAAGACCAGCACCCGGGAACCCCGCTTGAGCTCGCCCAGCTCCTCCACCACCGGATCGTGCGGCAGCGCGCGATCGATGCGCAGCACCTGCCCCGCGTCCACGCCATAGACGCGGTCGCCAATCTCGAAGAACAGGACATCCACCTGCTCCTCGGTGAGCGCGTTCTCTTCTCTCATCGCGCCACCGCCCGCTGGCGCGCCGTCTCGAGCAGCTTGGAGAAGTTGAGCAGGTTGATCGTCTCGCCCGCCGTGGCGCCCTGCACCACGCCCAGCAGGTGCTCGGTGGCGGCATCCGCGCCCATGGGCGGCGGCAGGATGTCCGAGATGAGGATGCGGCGCAGGCCCAGCACCGTGTCGGCCACCACACCGGCCACATAGGTGCCGCTGACGCCCACGAAGATGCGGGTGCGAGGCAGGATGCGCGCCTCGCCCTTGGCCAGGAAGCGCAGCAGGTCCATCACCGGCAGCACTTCGCCGCGATGGCCCGTGACGCCCAGCAGGAACGAGGGGGAGCGCGGCAGCGGCGTGAGCAGCCCCGCGCGCAGCACCTCGAGGACGTTCTCGCTCGGCACACCGAGCCGGAGATCTCCTAAACGAAAGCAGAAGAACTCTTGCTCGGGCCGGGCCTGAGTCATCAGGGCGCGGGCCGGGGCGCCTCTGAGCGCGCGTTGGAGGGGAGTTGAATTCAAGGCGACAAAGTATCCGGAGGCGATCAAAACGGGTCAAGGGGACTTGCTCGCACGCCTGCCTGCATGCCGTTTCGATGGTCCGGCCCCGGCCAACGGTGTAGGGTTGGAACCGAATCCTTGAGGAGGCAGATGTCCCGCGTATTGGTCATCGACGACAGCCCCATGCTGCTGGAACTCACGGTCCGGGCGCTCAGCGCGGCGGGCTACCAGGCAAGCGGCGCGATCGATCTGGCGAGCCTCGAGCAGCAGCTCGCCGAGGGCGCGTTCGCGCTCATCCTCATGGACGTCAACATGCCGGAAATGTTCGGGGATGACGTCGTCGAGTACCTGCGCTCCGTCAAGAAGGTCTCCTCCAAGCTGGTGCTGCATTCCGACATCCCTGAACACGAGCTGCAGGCAAAAACCCGCGCCTCGGGCGCTGACGGCTACATCCTCAAGAGTGGCGGCCTGGAGGCCATGCTGGCAGAGGTGATCAAGCTGGTGGGTCCCCCAGCACTCACCCAGCCGACCCCTTCCGCGCCTGTTTCCACCGCACCCGAGCCCACACCGGCTCCCCCGCCCGCCGCGGCTCCGGCCAGCGGAAAGCGCAAGCCGCGCATCCTGATCGTGGATGACAGCGAGATGACGGCGCGGATCATCGAAGCGGACCTGGTGACCAAGGGCTTCGAGGTCCACGTGGCGGACACGGCGGACAAGGCGACGAAGATCATCCTCAAGAAGCAGACCCGGCCGGACCTGGTGCTGCTGGACGTGCGGATGCCCAACGTGAACGGCGAGCAGTTCTGCCGCTTCATCAAGAGCAACAGCCTCTTCAAGGGCATCAAGGTGCTGCTGTGTTCAGGAGAGAACGTTGAGGAGCTGCAGCGCATCTGCCGCGAGGCCGGGGCGGACGGCTACGTGCCCAAGGACGCGGTGATGAGCAGCCTGGTGGCCCGCGAGCTGAGCCCGGTGGCCGCTCCGACGGAGTAGCCCCCTCGCCTAGCGCTGCCCCGCGGCGTTCTCGCGCTCCTCGAGCCCCCGCGCGAAGTTGCCGATGACGAGCCCCGGCCGCGCCGCCTTCAGGCGCTTGAGCAGCTCGCGGATGCCCACCGGCTCTCCGCCCGCGCCCTTGTCGCGCGCCACCTCCAGGTACTGGAGCGGATCGATGCACAGCGAGCGCGTCTGCACCTGATCCACCTGGTACTTCTTCACCAGCCGCTCCAGGGCCTTCACCTCGCCCTCCCGGTCCGTGACGCCGGGAAACAGCAGCAGGTTGAGCGCCAGGTACGCGCCGCGCTCGCGCGCCAAGGCGATGGAGGCCTCCACGTCCTCCCACGTGTACTTCACCGGCTTGTAGTAGGCCTCGTAGAGGTCCTTCACCGCGGAGTTCAGCGACACGCGCACCGCGTCCAGCCCCACGTCCAGCAGCGCCTCGAGCCCGTGCGTGAGGCTCGCGTTGGTGTTGATGTTGATGGAGCCCTTGTCCGTGCGCTCGCGCATGTAGCGGATGGCCTCGGCGATGGCCTTGTAGCGCGTGAGCGGCTCGCCCTCGCAGCCCTGGCCGAAGCTCACCATCGTGCGGCCCGGCGCGTGCTCCAGGTGGTACAGGCCAATGGCCCCCATCTCCTCGCCGGAGGGGCCATCATCCATGCGCTCGTGCGAGGCGGGCGGGCCGTCCTCGGGCTGATCCGAGATGCAGCCCACGCAGCGCGCGTTGCACATGACGGAGGCCGGAATGGCCGCCTCGTCCCGCACATAGAAGGTGTTCTGCGAGGTGAAGCACCGGTACAGCAGCGCGCACGTCTTCAGCTGCTTGAGCACGCGGCTGCCCGGAAAGCGCGCCATGTGCTCGTCCACCAGCGCCTTCATCTCCGGCGTGGAGTACTTCTCCGGATCCCAGTGCGAGCGCTTGTCGGTATGGATCGCCCACGCCACCGGCCCCTCTTCTCCCCACGCCGCCGCCGTATACGCCCACTGCGGCAGAATGGGCCCATCGCCCTTCACCTCGCCTGGCAGGAACGTGCGGGTGTAGCCCGGCGGCAGCAGCGCCCCCACCGCGTTGGGCACGAAGCTCTTGCCTCCCACCTTCATCTCCCGCACCAGCTCCAGCTCCCCCGTGTCCGGGTTGAGCCCCACCGGCAGGCGGCCAGGCAAGTGCACGAGCCTCCCCGTGGCGGGCAAGGGAATAGGCCGGTCCTGCGGCGGAACGAGCTCTTCCCCGCTGCGCAGGGTGGCAATGAGGTACGGGTGCTCCATCACCCGTCCCTTGGGATCGGCGAACAGCAGCTTGGGCGACGACTTCATACCCTCCCTAACTACCATCGCCGCCGGTTCCCTTCGATGTTTGCCTCTCCAACGGCTGCCGGGCTCTAGCCGCTGTGCGTCATGCGCGCCGCGGCGCGACACGCTTTTGGGAGCGATGAATGGCGCTCCTGAGGGTGCCTTGCTTCCCAGGGATCCGCTGGTATGGTCCGCCCGATTTTTTACCCCTGGAGGCCTGTCTTGATCATCGGAGTTCCCAAGGAGATTAAAACCCGTGAGTACCGCGTCGGCATGGTTCCGGCCGGCGTGCGCTCGCTGACGAGCGCGGGCCACAAGGTGCTCGTGGAGACGAACGCGGGTGTCGGCTCCGGCATCCCGGACTCCGAGTACGTTCGCGTTGGCGCGCAGATCGTCAAGACGGCGGACGAGGTGTGGAAGAGCGCCGAGATGGTGGTCAAGGTCAAGGAGCCCATCGCGCCCGAGTACGAGCGCATTCAGCCCAACCAGATCATCTACACGTACTTCCACCTGGCCGGCGTGGACCCCGAGCTGACCAAGGTGCTGGTGAAGAAGAAGGCCGCCGCGGTGGCCTACGAGACGCTGCAGCTGGACGACGGCAGCCTGCCGCTGCTCAAGCCCATGAGCGAGGTGGCCGGCAAGATGGCCATCCAGGTGGGCGCCTTCTGTCTGGAGAAGGCCCACGGCGGTAAGGGCATTCTGCTGGGCGGCGTGCCCGGCGTGCGCCGCGGCCGCGTGGCCGTCATCGGCGGTGGCGTGGTGGGCCTGTGCGCCGCCAAGGTCGCCGTGGGCATGGGCGCCGAAGTCACCATCCTCGACGTGAACCTCGAGCGGCTCACCTACCTGGACGACGTGTTCCTGGGCCGCGTGGCCACCCTGGCCTCCGACAGCGAGAACATCGCCCGCACGGTGCGCGAGTCGGACATGGTCATCGGCGGCGTGCTCATCCCCGGTGGCAAGGCGCCCAAGCTGGTCTCCGAGGCGCTGATCAAGGAGATGCAGCCGGGCTCCGTGGTGGTGGACGTGGCGGTGGATCAGGGTGGCTGCATCGAGACGTGCCGCCCCACCACGCACGACAACCCCACCTACCTGGTGCACGACGTGGTCCACTACTGCGTGGCCAACATGCCCGGCGCGGTGCCGCAGACTTCCACCTTCGCCCTCACCAACACCACCGCCCCCTACGCGCGGAAGATCGCCGAGAAGGGCCTGGTCGAGGCCGTGAAGGGTGACAAGGCCCTGGCGCGCGCCCTGAACACCTATGACGGCAAGGTGACGTACGAGGCCGTCGCCAAGGACATGGGCTACGACTACGTGCCCATCATGGACGCCCTGGGCGGCAAGGCCCGGTAGGACAAGCCCGTACTCGGGTACAGAGGGTAGGCAAGCACGCTGGGGCCCCTACCCTCTTCCGAGAGACGCAAGGAAATAAAAGTTGCCGCCGTGTGTCTACCCTCCTTAGGAGCGACCGTGCAAACGGCAAGGCTCTGAGGATGGCGTTGTTGACCTGTCTGTTCCCGTGCATACATTGATGGACAGATAACGAAACATTCGCCTGTTATTTCGGGCCCTTGGAAGGCGGGACATGTTGGACTTCAGGCAACCGAACCGGACGAAGCAGGAATTCGAGGAGCTGGCCCTGGCCCACCTGGACCCGCTCTATTCGGCAGCTCTGCGGCTGACGAAGAACGAGCGCGATGCCGAGGACCTGGTGCAGGACACCTGCATGAGGGCCTACCGCTTTTTCGACAAGTTCGAGCGCGGCACCAACATCAAGGCGTGGCTCTTCAAGATTCTCACCAACACCTTCATCAACCGATACCGGCGCAAGGTGAAGGAGCGCACGGTGGTGGAGGGCGTGGAGCGCGAGGCGGTGCATGAGCGCTTCGTGAGCCGGGACGCGACGGACTTCGCGGCCAACCCCGAGCAGTACTTCTTCGACCGGCTGTTGTCGGACGACGTGCTGCGCGCCATCGACTCGCTGCCCATCGACTTCCGGTTGGTGGTGATCCTCGCGGACCTGCAGGAGTTCTCCTACAAGGAGATCGCCGAGATCCTCGAGTGTCCGGTGGGCACGGTGATGAGCCGGCTGTTCCGCGGGCGCAAGCTGCTGCAGAAGACGCTGCGCGAGTACGCCGAGGGCCAGGGTGTATTCCGCCACGACGGTGATCCGGTGGTGGCTCCGGCCAATGCGCCCGCGGCGAACCTGGATGAGTACCGTCAAAGGAAGAAGACGGGGTAGTAGGAGGTTGACGGGCCCGAAGGTATTTTTACCCGAGGGCCCGCTTCATTTTCCCCCCTCCACGAGCGCTCATGACCTGCCAGGAACTCGAACGCTTGCTCTACCCATACCTCGATGGCGAGTTTCAGCCCGAGGAGCGGATGGACATGGAGACCCACCTCGAGGCGTGCGCGGACTGCACGCGCCGGGTGGAACAGGAACGACAGATTCAGCAGGCGCTGCGCCGCGCCGCGCGGCACTCCGTTCAGTCCAGCCGCGCGCCCGCCTCGCTGCGCGCCGGCATTCAGTTGGGCCTCAAGCGCGAGCAGCGCCGTACCTATCAGCTGCAGTTCCTGCGCATGGGCGCCGCGGCCCTCGTGGTGGTGGCCATGGGGGGCGGCTGGGTGGCGTTCCGTCCCGAGGAGCGCCAGCGCTACGTGGAGGACGCGGCCCGGCGCTACCTGAGGCAGCTGCCGCACGAGATCGCCAACGTCTCGCCCGAGCATGTGGAGGCCTGGTTCAGCGGCAAGCTGGATCATCCCGTGCCCGTGCCCCGGCTGCGCAACGCCCGGGTGGAAGGCGCGCGCCTGCACAGCGTGCAGGGCCGTGACGCGGCCTTCATCAGCTACGAGTCCATCCCTCTCAAGGAGGGTGAGCGGGGCCGGCGCATTGGCGGCGTCTTCATCTTTGACGACGCGCGTCGCGAGCTGGACGCGCAGCCACAGCCCTCGGTGCACCAGGACAGCACCACCAGCCTCAACGTGGCCATCTGGCGCGATGACGAGATCGTCTACGAGCTGGTCACCGAGCTCACCGAAGCGGACATCCTCCAGATGCTGCAGGAGGGCAATGTCGCGGCGCCCAGCTCGCCTCGTCCCATGAGGCAGGCGCTCGAAGTGTTGCCTGCCTCGCACGTGCCCTGAAGATCAGCCGTAGCGCGTTCGCCCGGCCGCTCTCTGGGCAGAACAGCTCTGGATGGCGTCAGGCCCGAAGATTGACGGTCCCCACGGTGGCCGATAGCCTCGACGTCTCTCCATGTCCAAGAAAATCCTGATCGTCGAAAGTGACACCAACCTGTCCTCCACCATGCGCGGAGCGCTCGAGGCCAAGGGCTTCGCGGTGGATGAGACCCCCGACGGCAAGGGCAGCGTGGAGCAGATCCGCAGGGATCGCCCGGACCTGGTGGTGCTGGCGGTGGATCTGTCGGGCGGCCAGAACGGCTACCTCATCTGCGGCAAGCTGAAGAAGGACGACGATCTCAAGAACGTGCCCATCGTCATCATCGGCAACCCGGACGGGTTCGCCGCCCACCGCAAGCTCAAGGCCCACGCGGATGAGTACGTGGCCAAGCCGGTGGACTCGGGCCTGCTGGTGGAGCGCGTGGGAGCGCTGATCGGCTTTCCCGACGTGGTGATGGGCGAGGTGGTGGAGGACGAGGGCCTCACCCTGGACAGCCTCACCGACGAGCCGCTGGACCAGGACGAGCCGCTGGCCGGTGACAGTGGTGCCGAGGAGATCGCCGTCGAGACCGAGGCGGCCTCGGGTGGCGACGAGCTCGACATGCTGGACGAGGCCTTCAACGATCTGTCCGACACGGGCGGCTCCTCCGAGGAGGAGCCCGTGGTGGCGCCGCCGGAGACTTCGGGTGACGAGGAGTTCTCCGCGCTCGATGGCCTGGGCAACGAGGCCGAGGACGCGCTGGACTCGCTGGGCGACGACGAGGAGAAGACGCAGGTCGGCTTCATGCCGACGGCGCCCGCCCCTGCCCCCGCCGCTCCGGCTCCCGTGACTTCGCGCGCCTCGGGCAGCACGCCCGCGGCCACCTCGACTCCGGCCGCGCGCACCCCTGTGGCCTCCGCGCCGGCCCCGTCCGCGGCGGATGCCGCCGAGCTGCGCACCCTGCGCGCCAAGGTGGCCGAGCTTCAGAGCGCGCTGTCCGACGCTCAGTCCCAGGCCTCCACGGCCGAGAGCCGCGTGCAGGAGCTCGAGTCCGAGCTGGAGAACCGGTCCACGGAGCTGGAGACGGCCCGGGCCTCGGCCGGCAAGAACGACAAGGACACCTTCGCCCTGCGCGATTCGGTGAACAAGAAGGACAAGGAGATCCTCAAGCTCAAGAGCGAGCTGAACCTCAAGGAGCAGGAGAAGGACAAGGAGATCTCCCGCATCAAGAGCGAGCTGTCCTCCAAGGAGAACGAGTTCGTCGAGCTGCAGTCCAAGCAGCTCGAGCTGGAGCAGCAGGTGACGGAGTCCGCCGCCGAGATGGCGCGCCGGGACGCGCAGATCAAGACGCTGACCACCAAGGTGGACCAGCTCACCGCGGACCGGAAGAAGGTGGACCAGCAGCTGACCGCCGCCAAGGACGAGGCGCGCAGCGCCACCTCGAAGCTCACCACGCTGCAGGCGGAGGTGGAGGCCCACAACGCCCAGCAGGGCGCGGTGCAGGCCGAGCTGGACGAGCTGCGCGGCAAGGTGAGCCAGATCGAGGCGGACCTCGAGGCGGCGCGCGGCGAGGCCGAGGAGCAGCGGGGCCAGGCGGAGAGCGCCCGGCAGGAGGCCAGCGATCTACGCGGCCAGCTCGAGGCGCTGCAGGACGAGCTGGACACCGCGCGCAACGAGCTGACGAGCCAGGCGGAGAAGGCCAGCGAGGAGGCCGAGGGCCTCAAGAGGCGCATCGCCGACCTGGAGGAGGCCGCCGTGCGCCACGAGGAGCGCGTCACCAAGCTCTACGGCCGCATCAAGAACGACGAGAAGCTGCGTGAGCGCGCCAAGAAGGCGCTGGGCATCGCGCAGCAGCTCCTGGAGGAGCAGCCCTCCGTCGACGAGGACGCGGACGAAGCCGCGGCCTGAGAGACGTAAGGCGCCCGGGAGGCCTGGACGGGACTACTTCTCGTCCTTCTTGGGCGCCGACTTCTTCTCCATCATCTTCTTGGCGAACATCTGCACGCCCGAGGGCACGTTGCGGTCCTTGGCCAGGTCCTTCAGCTCCCCGTCGCGCAGCGTGCCCAGGAACTTCATCACCACCGTGAGCGGCACCTTCGGGTTCTTCACCAGCGCCAGCTTGATCTTGTTGTTCTTCGTCCACTCACGGTTGCCGTAGATGATGCGCAGCACGTCGTCGCTGGCCGCCTTGTTGCCCGCGGTCAGCAGCACCTCGCCGTCGGTAATACGCGGACTGCGGATCACCGCGGTGCTCACCAGCTTGTTCGAGTCGCGGATGAGCAGCGAGCGCGCCTCCTTGTTGCCCAGCGTCGCCAGCTTGATCTTCTCGGCGATCGTCATCTTCATGATGCGCTGGGTGAGGTTCATCCGCTTGCCCTCTTCCATGGGCGCGGCGCTCTCCTCCCCGGCCACTTCCTGGAAGTCCTGCATCACCTGCTCGGCCGTGGGCCCTGGATCCGGCGGGGCCTCCACCGCCTGCGGCCCGAACAGGCGCACCCGCGCCGCCTGCATCTGCGGCACGTCCACCATCACCACGCCGCTGCGCACCGCGAAGTCACACACCGAGTCCACCAGCGCCCCGCCCACATTGGGGTTGGTGCACAGGCCGCGGATGATGTTCTCGTGGCGAAGGATGCGCAGCTGGTTCTGGCCGATGATCTCCGCCAGCTTCGCGCTGCACTCCTTGGCCACCTCCGCCACCGCCTCGTCGGGCGTGGTGGCGTTGAGCACCAGCATCTCCGCGTAGGTGTCGTTGGCCCTGAGCAGCCCCAGGAACCAGCCCAGCACGGGCGGCTGCACGCCCTCGTCACGCAGCGCCGAGCCGAGAATCCGGTCCGGCAGCCCCGCGGCCGTCTTGGCCGCCGTGTCGCGGATGTTCTGCTCCGCGTCGAACGTGAGCATGTAGAGCGCGCCCAGCATGTCCGAGGGGTTGAGCGGCACCAGGCCCTTGGCCGCCATCATCCGCAGCGGCACCGGCGCGGCCGGATCCACGTGCTTGCGCATGTTGGGCGGCAGGAACTCCGCGTTGAAGGGACAGCCCGGCGGAGCGGCAGGTACGGGAGCAGCGGTCGTCATGAGGCGTGATTCCTTCCGTAGATAATTCGCAGGCCTTCGAGCGTGAGGAACTCGTCCACTTCCTCGATGGCCTTGGACTCGCTGGCCACCAGCGGCGCCAGCCCTCCGGTGGCTACCACCTTCACCGGGAAGCCCAGCTCCACCTGCATCCGCTCGCAGATGCCGTCCACCAACCCCACGTACCCGTACACCAGCCCGGACTGCATCGAGTGCACCGTGTTGCGCCCCACCACGTGCGGCGGCCGGGCGAACTCCACCCGCGGCAGCTTCGAGGCGTTCTGGAACAGCGCCTCCATGGCGATGTTGATGCCGGGGCAGATGGCTCCGCCCAGGTACTCGCCCTTGGGGGACACCGCGTCGAAAGTGGTCGCCGTGCCGAAGTCCACGACGATCAGGCCCCCGTGGTGCTTCTCGTAGGCGGCCACCGAGTTGACGATGCGGTCGGCGCCCACCTCGCGCGGGTTGTCGTAGAGGATGGGCATGCCCGTCTTGACGCCCGGCCCCACGAACATGGGCCGCGTCTTGAAGTAGCGCTCGCTCATCTTCTCCAGGTTGAACTGGAGCGGCGGCACCACGCTGGACACGGCCACCGCCGCCACCTTGCCCGGATCGATGCCGCTCCACTCGAACAGCTGCCGCAGGAGGATGCCGTACTCGTCGTATGTACGCCGGGCGCTGGTCTCCATGCGCCAGTGCGCCAGGAGCTTCTTGCCCTCGTACACCCCGAGCACGGTGTTGGTATTGCCGACGTCGATCGCCAGGAGCATCACACGCCGTACTCTAGCCCGAAGGCGCCTGGAGCGGGCTGTTCACGCCTTGCCGGGCCCCCGGGGCCTCAGCCGCTCCACGTCTCCCGCCAGCACCCGTTCGAGCGAGCCATCCTCCGCCCGCACCAGGAGTGCACCCGACTCGTCGATGTCCTCGGCATGTCCCCGGAATTCCCGGCGGTCGGTGCGCACCAGCACGTCCTGCCCCAACGTGGAGGACAGCTCCTTCCACCGCTGACGCACCGCCCCGAAGCCCGTCTCCAGGTGGAGATCCAGCCACTCCTCGAGCCGGTTCAAGAGGTTCGCGGTGAACAGCGCGCGCGGCACGCGCTGGCCCCGGCTCTGGGCCAGCGAGGTGGCCAGGGGGCGCAAGTCCTCGGGGAAGTGCTCCGGCTGCGCGTTGAGGTTCACCCCCATGCCCAGCACGATGAAGTGCACGCGGTCCGGGTCCGCGGACAGCTCGGTGAGGATGCCGGCCACCTTGAGGCCGTCGATCTGCACGTCATTGGGCCACTTGATGGCGGCCTCGGCGCCGGCCTCGCGCAGCACCTCGGTGAGCGCCACCGCGGCCACCAGCGTCAGCTCCGGCGCGCGCTGCGGCGCCAGGTCCGGCCTCAGAATGGCCGAGCAGTAGAGGTTGAGGCCCGGCGGCGATGTCCACGCGCGCCCCCGGCGTCCCTTGCCCGCCGTCTGCTGATCGGCCACCACCACCTCGCCATGCTCGGCCCCGTCGTGCGCCAGCCGGAAGGCCCGCTCGTTCGTGGACGGCAGCGTGTCGTGGTAGTGGATGGTGTGGCCTAAGTCATGCGTGGCCAGCAGCGGGCCCAGCTCCAGCCCCGTGAGCCGATCCGGCACCTCCACCAGCCGGTAGCCGCGCGCGGGCACCGCCTCGATGCGGTAGCCTTTGCCCCGCAGCGCCTCCACGTGTTTCCACACCGCGGTGCGTGAGAGCCCCAGCTTGCTGCTCAACGCCTCGCCAGAGGTGAAGTCCTCGCCTCCTTCGGCGAGGAAGCCCAGGATGAGTTCTTCCTGCGTCTGTTCGATGGTCTCGGGAGCCACGGCCGCCTCGACGGAAAGGGGCCCCAGGGTAGAAAGGGCCGCTGCCTCAGGCAACGGGGTGCGGCCCTTCAGCGAGTAGCCCGCCTGCTCGCCTGCTCAGCCGCCAACTCTCAGCAGCCCGGGGCCTTCCTCGATGCGGATGACCTGGGTGGGAGCACGGGTGCTACGCAGCGCGTCAATCCACTGGACGGTGGCCAGGACATCCCGCTCCCGGGCCGCGTGGGTGAAGACGACGATGGTGGCGTGAGGGTCCTCGGGCCTGGGCGGGCGCTGAATCACCGAGGCCAGGCTGACGCCCTTCTCGCCCAGCACCGTGGCGATGCGGCCCAGCACGCCGGGCTCGTCGCTCACGGAGAAGCGCAGGTAGTAGGGCCCGCGCCGCTCACCCGCGGGGATGAGGGGCACCTCCTGCACATACGGGGCGCTCAACATGGGCAGCCGGCCGGCGACACCCGCCAGCAGGTTGCGGCAGATGTCGATGATGTCCGACACCACGGCGCTGCCGGTGGGCAGCGAGCCGGCGCCCAGGCCCGAGAAGACCGAGGCCCCCAGCGCCGCGGACTGGAGCAGCACCGCGTTGAAGGCGCCGCGCACGTCCGCCAGCGGGCTGGCCGAGGGGATGAAGGCCGGGTGCACGCGCACGTCCAGGCCCTCGGGCAGCCGCCGGGCGATGGCCAGCAGCTTGAGCACGTAGCCCGCCTCGCGGCCCAGGGAGATGTCCACCGGGCGCAGGCTGGTGATGCCCTCCACCTGCACCTGCTGAGGCGATACGCGCGCGGCGAAGGCCAGCGAGGCCAGCAGGCAGAGCTTCTGCGCCGCGTCCATGCCGTTGACGTCCAGCGTGGGGTCCGCCTCGGCGTAGCCCAGCTTCTGCGCGCGCGCGAGCGCGTCCTCGTACGTGGCGCCCTCGTCCGCCATGGCCGAGAGGATGAAGTTCGTCGTGCCATTGACGATGCCGTGGATGGCCGACACCCGATCCGAGGCCAGCGCCTCGCGCAGCGTGCGGATGATGGGGATGCCGCCGCACACCGCGCCCTCGAAGTGCAGATCCACCCCGCGCGCCAGCGCCTGCGAGAACAGCGCCTCGCCGTGGGCGTTGAGCAGCGCCTTGTTGGCGGTGACGACGTGGCGCCCCGAGGCGATGGCCTTCTCCAGGTACTCCCTGGCGGGCGACAGGCCGCCCATCAGCTCCACCACCACGGACACTTCAGGGTCCGCCAGGATGGGGGCGATGTCCTGAGTGATGAGCGCCGAGGGCACATCCTCCGAGCGCGCGCGGCCCGCGTCCCTCACCAGGATGTGGCGCACCCGTACGCGGGCGCCCAGGCGCCGCTCGATGTCCCGGGCATGGTCGGCGAGGATCCGGTACGTCCCGAGCCCCACGTTGCCCAGCCCCAGCAGCGCGATACCAATCTCCTTCATAAACCCCTCAGCCCTGCGCGGGCTTCACCTGGTAGGACGTCAGCTCCAGCCACGTCTGCGGAATGCGGCGGCCGCCCCGCTCGGCGTCGACCTGGATGCGCACCAGGCCCACGCGGGGCGCGAACGTGAACGTGTTGATCAGCGTCGTCTCCGCGTCCACGCGGTTGCGCGCCTCGACCAGCACGCAGCCCTCGAACGAGCCGGCGGGGGCCTCGCACGGCCCACTGGCGCGTACGATCCGGTAGTGCTCCGTGGAGGACACCGACACCACGTTGGTCCACGTGCGGCCCGTCTCCAGCGGAGCGCGCAGCAGGTAGCGCTTCTGATCGCGGATGCCGAAGCTGTCCACCGTGAGCTGCCCGCCCTGGCTGTCGAGGAAGAAGCCGCCGTCCTCCTTGACGATCTTCACCTCCACCGGCTTGTCGGGGCGGCCATTGACCAGGTACGTCCAGCGGTTGCCCACCGCCAGCGGGTAGTAGTCCACGACGGAGCCCACGGGAGCTGGCGGCGTGTCCTCCACCTCGACGCGCTTGGCACAACCCACCCCACCCCAGGCCACGGCCACCAGGGCCAGGCCACCAACGACAGCAGAGACCTTCATTTCAGTTGTCCGCGGGGGTCTTCCCACGCGCCTCCGGTGCGCCGAGCTTGCGTGATGCGTACATCGTGTCCAGGGCCTGCTGCGCCGCGGCCTGGATGGCGGGCTGATCGTGCCCCTGCGCCACCGTATAGAGGTACGCCTCCGCCTCGGTACCGCCAATCTCTCCCAGCGCGAAGACAATCTCCTGCAGGAAGCCCACTTCCTTGCCGCGCGACAAATCGATGAGCGCGGGCACGGCGCTGGGCGCCTTCATCTCCACCAGCGCTCCAATGGCCCGCCGCACCGTCTCTCCGTCGGTCGACTTGAGCTGCTCGATGAGCAGGGGCGCGGCGGCCGGGTGCTTGCGCTCGGCCAGCGTGCGCAGGGCGAACTCCTGCACGCGCGCGTCCGTGGCCTTGAGATCCTGCAGCAGCCCGGGGGTGTCGCGATCCAGCGCGGTCAGCTGCAACACGGCCGCCTCGGCCACCTGCCGCATGGCCTCCTCGAGCGCCGAGTGCAGCGCCTTGCGCCGGGCCTCGGGCGTGTTCGCTTCGACCTTCACTTCGCCCAGGCCCACCACCTCGTAGCTCTCGGGCAGCTCTCCACCAAAGCGCTCCAGCGCCAGGGTGGCGCCCACCTCGGCGTAGGTGTGGTGGCCGTCGTCCTTCAGCACCTCGCGGGTGAAGGGCAGCTCCAGCGTGAAGCGCCACGGGCGCGACTCCCGCGCTCGCGGCTCCTCCATCAAGTCGAAGCGCTTGTTGTCCTTCAGCGCCTGGCTGAAGAGGGCGCGCACCTGCTGCTCGCTCAGCCCGAGCTGGGAGTTATCGGTGAGCGTCTCACCCGAGAGCCGTACCTCTTCCACCGGGTAGCGCGGCGCCTGGGAACGGCAGGCGCCGAGCAGCAAGACGCAGGCAGTGAGGAGCAGGGCCGGCTTCATGGCCCCACTACGTTACCCCACTCCCCTGCCCGCGTCCCTTCTCGTCTCAGGTGGCGTTTCCCTCGGGAGGGCCACTTGTCGGCGCAGGTGGGGGAGGCTCCGCCGTACGGGCGGCCTCATCCTGCGTTGGCGGCGCGGCAGGCGCTGCCTCGCGCGCGGGCTGCGCCTCGCCCGAAGGCTGGGCCTGGCTCGCGGCGGGCTCCTCACTCACGGACGCCGCGGCCTGCTCGGTGGCCGCGGGCACGTCACCCGACGCAGCGGGAGCGATCTGACCCGAAGCCTCGGCGGCCTCACCCGCAGGCGCGGCGGCCTCACCCGCAGGCGCGGCCGCTGCCGTGGCTCCCTCGGCGGGCGTCGCCCCCGGAGCGGCACCCTCGGGACGATTGCCACGGCCGCGACGGCCACGACGACGGCGGCGGCGGCGCTTGCGCTCACCCTGCGCGCCACCCTCGGCCGGTGCTCCGTCGGGACGGGGCGCGCCCGCCACGAAGGCGCTGGCGGCCTCGAGATCCTCGTCATCCCCCTCCTCGTCATCCCCCTCCTCGTCGCCCTCGTCGTCGGAGCCGGCGGCGGCCTCGGCGGGCGCGGCGGCGGGGGCGGCCTGACGCACTTCCTCGTCAGCCTCCTCGCTCTTCGCCTCGCCTGCGCTGGTCTCCTCCTCCTCCTCGCTCCGCGCGGGCCCGCGGCTGGGCTTCTTGCGCTCCGGACGGCCCTCGTCGCCATCCTTCGCCTGGCGCTCGCGCTGCCGCTCCTCGCGCCGCTTCTGGGCCTCCTCGGCATCCAGCCGCGCCGCCTCGAAGAAGCGCTCGTCGATGTCGTACAGCTCCACCTGGGTGACGTTCACCGCCGTCTTGGCGTCGAGGAACTTCTCGCCCAGCGCGTCACCGCACCACAGCATCACCAGCGAGCCGCTGGACTGCGCCTCGGTGCGCGCGTCTCCGCGCACGTCGCCCGCGCTCACCAGCAGGCCCACCTGCGCCGAGTAGTGGCTCAGGTCCTTGCGCAGCTCCTGCACCATCTTGCGATCGATGGACGGGGTGCCCTTGAGCATCCGCACCGCGAAGCGCAGCTCCACGCTGCCCTCGCGCTTGCGCGCGGTGAGCAGCGGTCCTTCCTTGGAGCGCTTGGCCACCTTCAGCTCGCGGAAGTGCAGCGCGTGCATCATCTTCACCACGGACTTCTCGAAGGTGCCCACGTCCGCGTCGCCCAGGCGCTTGCGCAGCGCGCGAGCCACCGAGCGGCGCGCGTCCTTGAGCGTCGTCTTGAGCGTGGCCAGCAGCGCGGCATCCGCCGCCGCGTCTCCCGGCGCCACGGCCGCCTGCTTGTTGAGCACCGGGCGCCCGTCCTGCAGCGGGATGCCCAGCGCCGCGGCGAACGCGGCCTGCAGATCCAGCGGCGGGGCCTCGCTGGGCGCACCCGCGCGCTCCAGCGTCACCACCTCGCTCGTCTGGTTGTTGAAGGCGAACTGCGGCCGGCGGCCCGCGTCGATGCGGCGCTGGTTGTCCTCCAGCAGCGCGGTGAGCACCGCCTCCACGGTGACGTCCTCGGGGCACAGCTCCCGAGAGCGCGCCCGCTCGATCAGCTGCTCGGCGCGCAGGCCGCTCTCGGCCTCGCTGAGGATCTCGAACACCACCTCGGGAAGCGGCGGGAAGCGGCGCTTGCGGCCCTTCTGCTCCTCCTCCTCCTCGCGGCGGCGCTTGCGCTCGCTGCCTCGGCCCGCCACCCGCACGTTGTCTCCGCGCGGATCCGGGTGACGCTCCACCGGGCGCAGCGGCGGCAGATCCTCCTCTGGATTGGGCTCCACCACTCCCGTCTGCGCCAACGCCTCCGCATCCTCTGGAAGCGCCCAGTCCACCAGGGCGAAGGTGTCCTTCGCCGTGACGACCACCTTGCGATCGCGTGTCCTTCGTGCCATCGCGGCCAGCCGCGACAGCATCGTCATTTCAGGCGTCTTCCCTACGTGGGACAGCAGGTTCTGGGCGATAGACTTCTCGGTAATTTCCAGAAAGTGGAGGGGGCGACCTTCGCTCTCCAGGATACGGAGCGCGGCCTCGTAAAATGTCATCGACTATTCCCCAAGAATTTCAAACGGTTACAAAAATGTAGGTCCGTATGGGCGGCGGATGCTAGCCACCTGTATTCTGGCTTGTCAACGAAGGGAAACGAAGGGAAACGAAGAGAAGGATGACTCGGTTCCGTCTCGGACAGCGCTGGAAGCGCGAACCCTCGGCAACGCCGGTGGATTCCATCGCCCTGGAGCTGGACGGGGTGGACCTGCTTTCCGGAGCGGGAGAGGAGCCCCTGGCCGAGGTGGTACCCGCCCTGGTGGGTGCGGCGGCGGCGCTGCACACCGGGCGGCGCAGGCTGGCGCAGGTGTCCCTGGCCGAGGCGGGGCTGGAGCTGCTCTTGCGGCGCTCCGGCGAGGACGTGGAGGTGTCCGTGGCCAGCGTGGGGCGTCCGGCCCGGCTGCTGCGGCCTCCGGTGAAGCTGGACCTGGAGGAGTTCTCCCAGGCAGCGCGCGAGTGCGGAAAGAGTTTCCTGGCGGACATCTCCCAGGTGGCCCCCAAGGCGCTGCCCGCCTCGCAGGCCCGGGGGCTGAGCGAGGCGCTGCGCCAGCTGGACGGTGCGGGGGCCGCGCAGCGCGAGCCCGTGCCCGAGCGGTTCACCCACCGGGTGGAGCCCAGCGAGGAGCCCGGCTTCGGCTTCGAGATGAAGGATCCCTCGGACGTGCTGCGCACCTATGAGCGGGGCCAGGGCGCGGCGCTGGGCTCGCTGCTGTGCGCCGGAGAGGTGTGGCTGTCGCTGCCGGGCAAGCCCACGGCCTGGCGCGCCTCGGGCCCGCCATTTCTCACCGCGCTGGAGCTGTCCCGGCAGGCGGTGGAGCTGATGCGCGCGGTGGAGCTGGGCGAGGCGCGCTTCGCCTTCGAGCCGGCCGGAGTGCGGCCGGGGTTCTCGCTGGAGCTGACGGCGTGCCGGGCCCGGTTGGGCTCGAGCGGCCCGTTGCAGCTGGATGGGGCGGTGCTGGCGGCGGCGATGTTCCACCTGGGGCAGGCGCTGGCCCTGGCCATCTCCGAGCGGGAGCGCGGCCAGGCGAGCAACCCCTATCTGGTGGAGCTGACCGAGCGGTGCCGCGAGGGCCTGTCCCACCTGCGCGGCCCGGTGCAACCTCCCGAGAGCGAGGGTGAGGCCCGGGGGCGCACGGCCTCCACGCGCGGGGCGGGAAAGCCGCTGCCGGTGCCAGGGCGGCTGCGGCGGCTTCGCTTCGAGCGGCGCTGGGAGCACAAAGGGCTGAGCGGCGCCGAGCGCGGGCAGTTGCACCTGGGGCGCACGGGGGTGGTGTTCAGCTCGCGGGAGCTGGCGTGCGCGCTGTCTCGCAAGGAGGGCCAGGTGCTCTGGCGGCGCGAGGCGGACCACGGCGTGGCGACCACGGTGGATGGCCACACGGTGACGGCGGATTCCAAGCGCGTGTACTGCTTCATGGGCGCGGGCTCGAGCGCGCGCTGGCTGCACGATCATGACGGCCTGCCGCTGGGGCCCGAGCTGCTGCGGCAGGACGGGTTGCTGCTCACGCTGGCGGAGAACCGCACGGTGCTGGCCTTCGCCGAGGCGGGGGGCCGCGAGGTGTGGCGCCTGGCGCCTCCGCGCACGCAGCGCAGCTGGCTGGCGATGCAGGCGCACCGGGCGCTGGTGGCCACGGACGCGGGCTACCTGTACGGGGTGGACATCTCGGACGGCCAGGTGCGCTTCCGCATGCGCGCGCCCCTGCCCTTCCTGGGCCTGCCGGTGACGTGGGGCAAGCGTTTCCTGGCCATGCTGGGGCGGGGCACCAACCACGCGCTGCTGCTGGCGGATGCGCACACCGGAGACGTGGCGTGGACGCGGGAGTTCCAGCTGTCGCGGCCGTGCGCGCCGCTGCCCTCTCGCAACCGCATCTACGTCGCGGGCGAGCGCGACGGGGAGGGCATGCTGCTGTGCCTGGACTCACGCGGCAACGTGCTGTGGGAGCGGGCGCTGAACCTGGGCGCGGGGCCCTTCGCGCTCACCGCGCTGCCTCGCGGGGTGCTGGTCACCTCCGCCAGCGGCGCGGCGGCGCGGGTCGCCACCTCGGGAGAGCTGGACTGGCGCGTGGGCGCGGTGGGTGAGCCGCTGTCCAGCGCGCTGCCCGCGCGGGCCTCGCGCGGCGTGGTGATCATCCCTGGCGAGCAGGTGCGCGCGGTGGATCCCAAGGGAGGCCAGGTGCTGGCCCAGGTGCACGCGGGCGCCGGACTGGTGGCGCTCCAGGCGGATGCACGGCTGGGGCTCTACTTCCTGGACGACGCCGGCACGCTCAGCGCGTACCGGCTCACCTCTCACTTCACCGTCGTCGAGGGCTGAGGCTACTCGGCCGCGGCCTTCGACGGATCGATCTCCTCCTCGGGGCGCTCCTCCACCGTGGCGTCCTTCCACGTCTGCCCCTCGCTGAGCTTCCAGTCCGAGGGCACCGGATCCACCTTCCACACGTAGGTGGCCACCGGCGTGCCTCCCCCGGCCGAGCGCGAGCTCACCTTGAAGGTGATCTCGATCTTCGTCGTCTCGGCGGGCACCTGGTCCATGTCGTAGTGGCCCAGCACCATCTGCGGCGGGAACTCGGCGATGTAGCGCTCCGGGAAGTCCGTCTTCATCGAAGGATCCTGGCCCCGGATCTCTCCCACCAGCTTGCCCTTGGCGTCGGTGAGCTTCCACACCGTGTCGAAGGAGGCGCTGGTGAACATCTTCTTCACCTTGCCGTCATCCTTCAGCTCGCGGCCGGCGCCCCACAGCACCAGCCGGAAGCGCACCTGCGGAGTGCCCTGCGCCATCTCCACGTCCGCGGACAGCACGTCCAGGCGCATGCCCTTGTCCGTGCCCGTCCACACCGGGCTGTAGCGCCCGCTCTTCATCTGGTCGAACACCTTGCGCGTGTACTGGTACACCGCTTTGCGGTCTCCGGCCTTCTCGTCCTTGCCCTCGACCGCGCGGCGATCCAGCTCCTGCAGGTACGAGTCGAACTCCTTGTTGCCCTTGAACCGGGTCAGGTGCCCGTCGATCTGCTCGAAGTACGTCTTGAAGAACGGGGACAGCTCCTCCTTGTAGCTCTTCTCATCGGGGTTGCTGCGCATCCACCCCACCCGCTCCAGGTAGTCCTTCTGGATGCGGGCAATGTCCGCCTCTCGCTGAGCCTCCTGGGCCTGGCCGCTCAGCCGCCCGTGAAACATGAACGTGCCGATGAGGACCGCTGCCACGAGGACGAGAACACCAAAGTAGCGCTTCACGCTGAGACTCTCCTGATGCGACCGGGCGCACAGTGATATGAGAACTCCCCTGAGTGATCCAGGCCACGGGAATCCACCTGTTGACGGTACCGCTTCCCCTCGAAGAGGGGGGGCTGCTTGACGGCACTCAGGTCGCTTATGAGACCTACGGTGAACCGTCCGGCGAGAACTCGGTGGTGCTACTGCACGATCTCGCACAGTCGCACCGGGCGCTGGGCCCCGTGGAGTCCTCCGCCTACCAGCCGTCCGGCTGGGGCGTGGAGCTCATTGGCGACAAGCGGCCGCTGGATCCCGGCCTCCAGCACATCCTCTCGGTGAACCTGCTGGGCAGCCCGTTTGGCACCACCTCGCCGCTGACCGAGGATCCCTTCACCGGCGAGTTGCTGGGCCCGGCCCTGCCCATGGTGTCCGTGGTGGACATGGCGCGCGTGGTGGCGGCGCTGCTCCGGGCGGTGGGGTGCAAGCGCGTGCGCTCGGTGATCGGCGTGGGCCTGGGCGGGCTGGTGGCGCTGCGCCTGGCGGCCCTGTTCCCCGAGGTGACGGCGGGTGTCGTCGTCATCGGCGCGTCACGCGCCCTGCCCGAGCCGCTGCGCGACAGGCTGGGCATGTTTCACCAGCTGCTGTGGATGGACCCCGAGTTCAAGGAGGGCTTCTACCGGCCTGGAGGGGGCCCGCGGAAGACGATGCGCAAGCTGCGCCTGGAGTACCTGCGGATGCTGTACGGCCGCGAGTACCTGGTGGCGCGCTACCGGGACATCGACGCGGCCGAGAAGGCCCTGGAGGCCGACGCCGACGCCTTCGCCAGCAGCTTCGACGCCAACGCGTGGAGCCTGCTGTGCACCGCGTACGCCAGCTGCGATCTGACGGAGTTCCTGCCCAAGGTGCAGGCCAAGGTGCTGCTCATCGCGGGCGCCTCGGACGTGCTCGCCCCGCCCACCCGGGTGCGTGAAACCTACCACCTGCTGAGCTCCGCGGGCGTGAACGCGCGCTACCACGAGATCCAGGGCGCCAGCGACCATGGGGCCCTGCTCACCGAGACGCGCCGCATGAACGGCCCGGTGCGCGACTTCCTGCGGCGGCTGCGCTGAGCGCTACTTCGCGGCGTGGGGCACCAGCAGCCGGGCGCGCAGCGCTCCCACCAGCATGCCGATGGCGATGTCGTTGCTGCCACCGTGCGGGACGATGATGTCCGCGTGGTGCTTGGACGGCTCGACGAAGCCCATGTGCATGGGGCGCACGTGCCGCAGGTACTGGCTGACGACGTGATCGAAGTCGCGGCCCCGGTCCTTGATGTCGCGCGTCAGGCGCCGGAGGATGCGCAGATCGTCGTCGGCGTCCACGTAGATCTTCATGTCCATCTCGTCGCGCACCTCCTTCATGTGCAGCACGAGAATGCCCTCGATGAGGATGATGTCCCCCGGGTCCACGCGCGCCGTCTCGGGGTGGCGTGACGAGGTGCGGAAGTCGTACACGGGCTTCTCGATGGCCTGGCCGCGCTTGAGCTTGCGCAGGTGGTCCACGAGCAGGTCCGTGTCGAAGGCGTCCGGGTGATCGAAGTTGACCTGCCGCCGGTCCTCCAGCGCCATGTCCTGCAAATCCCGGTAATACGAGTCCTGATCGATGAAGGCGACCCGACAGTCAGCCAGCGCGTCGCGGACCTTGCGAGCGACAGTGGTCTTACCGGAGGCGGTACCGCCCGCGATGCCGACGACGAGGGGGGACGACATGGCCGCGCCACCTACCGCAGAGGCAGGGCCAGCGCAAGGCCCCTGGACACCCCCTCAGGTTACAGAGGAGTAAAGGAGGCACAGACGCGCACGCCAATCGCCGCGTCGCGCTGCGTAGGGTCTCCCGCCGAGAGGTTGGCGATGTAGGCAGTGAAGGCGTCGTAGTACCAGGCGCCCCCCCGGTAGACGACACGCCCATGCTCCGGCGTCACCGAGCGGGTCACCTCGTAGGCGTTGCCGCTCACGTCCATCAGCCCGAAGGGGCTCACCGAGGCCGGGTGAGAGCCCACCTCGTCAGGGCCAAAGTCCCTGGGCTGACGATCATACGTCGTGTCGATGTTGGCATCGTCGGGCTGAAGCTCGTCGCCGTGGGGGTAGCGGCGGCCATCCGCCCCCCGGGCGGCGTACTCCCACTCGTGCTGGCTGCACAGGCGCGCTCCCGGCAGCCGTCCGGTGCGATCCAGCCAGTAGAAGTAGCCGGCCAGGTCCTCGGCGGAGACACCGGACAGCGGGAAGCGGCGCCAGTCGGCGGCGGCGCGCTGAGCCCTGCCGGGGTAACGGAAGAGCTCGCCTTCCCTGGCGGTGAAGACATCCGCGGGCGAGCGATAAAAGGAGAAGGTCCACCCACCACCGGGCCGCTGCCGCAGGGTCACCGCCCCGGTGAAGCTGAAGCGCGGCTCTTCGAGCAGGCGCCTGGCTGGCGCGTCCGGAGGCAGCGCGTCGAGGTAGGTGATCCAGTCGCCGAACGTCACCTCCGTGCGCCCGATGAGGTAGCCCTCCTTGAGGCAGTAGCGGTGCAGCGGGGCGCTGAGCATGAAGATGCGCAGCTGCTCCGGCTCGGCGCTGCCCAGCAGGAAGCACCCGGGAGGAATGTAGACGTAGCCCTCGGGCACCGCGGTGGGCAGCGTGAGGCGCACGTGCTCGCGGGCCCCCGGCGTGAGCAACAGGGGCAGCGTCACCGGCACGTGCCCCTCGTGGGTAACCCGGAGCAGGTAGGAGCCCCTGGGCAGCTGGAGCCGGGCAATTGGCGTCAGGTCCGGCGAGGGCACAGGCCGCCGCCCTCCCCGCGCGTCGACGTAGCGCTCCACCTCCACCCGCGCGCCGGGAGGCTCCGTCACCAGCTCGATCTCCGCCGGAGCCGTGAGCCGCCGCAGCCACTCCGCGCCCACCTCCGTATCCCGGGTCACCTGCTCCAGGCGCTGCATCTGCTCGTCACGCTCGCGCTGCTGGTGGAACAGCTCGGCCAGGATGACGCGCGCGTAGGCCACCTCCGCGATGAGCTGGCGCGTCTTCAGCAGGCTGCGGTCCCGGTCCAGCGCCTTCTCCAGGGTCTGGCTCGCCTGGGTGTAGGCCGCCTCGGCCTGGTCGCGCAGGGCGAGCGCCTCGGTCCAGTGCCGCTCGGCGGCCTTGCCCAGATCGCGCGGGCCCGGGGAGCTCGCGGAACCCGCGCTCGCGGAAGGCCGGCCGTCGAACAGCGCCAGCGCGTTCTCGCGGCGCAGGCTGGCCCGATGAGCCAGCTTCCGGCCCGAGGCGAGCTCCTCGCGCGCCGACTGAACCAGCGCTTCGATGACGCGCAGCTCGAGATAGGCCTGCAGCCGCAACCAGCCGTAAGAGCCGCCCACGGCCAGCACCAGCACGAGCGTGGGGAGCCAGCGCCCCCACCGCGCACGGGCCACGGCGCGACGGGACGCGGCCAGAAAGGCTCGCTCGCGCGCGCCCAGGGTGGAGGAGTCCAACAGCCGCGCCTCATCCAGCAGCCGCTGTCCCCAGAGCGTCTCCTGGGCATGCAGCAGGCGCTCCCACTCGGCGCTGGCCTGCTCCACGCGCTTGCGCACCGCGCGATGACCAATGTCGTCATCGAGCCAGCCGCGCAGCGTGCCCCAGCTGCCGATGAGCGAGTCATGGGCGATCTCGTACCGGGGTTGGCCTCCCGCCGTGCGCGTGTGCAGCAGCCGGCCTTCCACGAGCGCGCGGAGCGCCGCGCGGGAGCCCTCATCCGTGGGCTCGACGAGCTCCTCCTCGGTGCGCTCGATGCGCGTGCCCTCGCCCGTCACCAGCCGGAGCAGGAGCCGCCGTGCCGCCTCGCGCTCGTTGGGGCTCAGGCGCACGAGCACCCCGTCCGCGTGCCGGGACAGCGCCCCCGCCACACCGCCCATCTCCTCGAGCGAGGCCTGGGTGATGAGGCCCCGCGCCGCGTCGCGCCGCTCCCACAGCTCGGCGAGCGCGAACTGGAGCAGCGGCAGGCTGCCCACGCCCTGCGCGGTGGACGCCACGAGCGTCTGAATGAGCTCCTGGGACTCGAAGATGACGCCCCGGCCGCGCGCGGGGCCGACAATGGCCTCGCGCACGCCCTCGGGCGGCATGGGGCGCAGGATGTAGAGGGCCCGCTCCGCCTCCTCACCCAGGCCCGGCAAGGCGCACACTCGCGTGAGGAAGTCTCCGCGCACCGCCAGCAGCACGCGCACCCCATTCGAGGGCAGCGCGAGCTCTCCCAGCAGCCGGGCGAAGTGCGCCGCCTGCGCCGGCTCGGAGAGGGTGATGAGCTCCTCCAGCTGATCGACGAAGAGCAGCAGCCCCCGCCCCTGCTGGTGCGCCTCGCGCAGGGCCTGACCCAGCCAGGGCCGCGGGTCCGCCAGCGCGGTGACGAGCTGCGCCTCCTTGCGGCCCAGCACCGGCGCGAGCGCGGCGGCAAGGGCCTCGAGCGGGCGGTGGCCAGGCCACAGCGTGAGCGTGGTGCGCTCCCGCGCGTCGCCCAGGGCCCCCGCGGCGACCTGGGGCACCACGCCCGCCCGGCACAGCGAGGACTTGCCGGCGCCCGAGTCGCCCGCGACGAGCACGAGGGGCCGGTGACGCAGCCGCTCGAGCACCGCGCGGATCTCCGCATCGCGCCCGAAGAAGAGCGTCCGGTGCTCGGCCTCGAAGGGAGCCAGGCCGCGATAGGGGTTACCGGCGACCAGGGGCGTGGGGGCGGTGCTCCGCTCGAGCTGCTCCAGGGCCTCGCGGAGCGCGTCGGCCGAGGCAAAGCGCTCCGCGGGATTGGGCGCGAGGCACCGGGCGATGATCGCGGTGAAGTCCGGATCCACTCCAGGTCCGAGTTCCGTCAGTGGAGGCACCGGCTCCGGCTCCGGCGGGAACTTCGGCCGGCGAGGCATCTCTCCCGTGCACAGCTCGCGCAGGATGAGGCCCAGGGAGTACAGATCGCTGCGCGGGCTCGCGGGCGCCCCTACGAACAGCTCGGGAGCCATATAGAGCAGCGTGCCCACGAGGAGCCGTGGACCGGCCTCCTCCTCCCCCGCCCCTGGCACGGTGTCGGCGGCCGACTCGAAGCGCTCGGCCAGGCCGAAGTCGAGCAGCTTCACCTCTCCGCTCTCGGTCACCAACGCGTTGGAGGGCTTGAGGTCGCGGTGGAGCACCCGCTGGCGGTGCGCCGCCGCAAGCCCGCGGGCAAGCCCCACGCCCAGTGACAGGACCCGCCGCCACGGCACCGGCAGCGGCAGCTCCGCCAGGCTCTTGCCGACGATGTACTCGGAGACGATGTACGGGTGCCCGTCGCACTTGCCCACGCGATACACGGTGACGACGTTCGGGTGCTGCAATTGGGCGATGACGCGGGCCTCGAACTCGAAGTACCGGCGCACCCAGGGCTCGGGCAGCTCCGAGGCGATGAACTTCACCGCCACGCGCCGCCCCAGCGAGGTGTCGTGCGCCATGTAGACGACGCCCATTCCGCCGCGGCCAATCACCCGCTCCAGGCGGAACTCATCGAACGCTTCGGGCGGCGTCCAGGGCTCTCTCGGCCCCTCCGGGATGAGGGCCGGAGGGCCAGGCTCGCGAGCGACCTCTGGCCCGGGTTCAGCGGCCCCTCGCGCGGCCGAGGCGAGCAGTTGCCGGCAGTCCTCACACCCGGCCGCGTGCCGGTGAGCACGGGTCAGCGCCTCGTCCGTCATCCGGCCATCGATGAGATCGACCAGATCCTCGTCCGTGAGGCACCCCCCCGGGGCGGTGCCGTCATCGATGGGGGTGGACGTGCTCATGGTCGACAGGCTCGAAGCGATACACGCCAGGTGCGCGTCCGTGGCGCCATTGATGGCCTGGCAAAACACATGTTACAGGGAGAGGAATGACGATGGAGCAGGTCCCCGGGCTGGCCGCGACGTTTCTCGCGCACACGAAGGTTCGCTTCGCCTCTCCAGACGCCGCCACGCTCGACCGCCTGCTTACCCTCCGCTGGCAGACGTGCCAGGCGCAGTGGCCCACCGTACAGTTGCCCGCCGAGGCCTTCGTCAGGCACGTCGCCGAGCGCCTGCCCTCGGCCGGCCCCGACAGCTCCCTCGAGTCGCTGCTGGAGCAGATGTCGCTGGGGGAGCTCTTCCTCGCCTGCGGCTGTCTGCGGAGCAGCCCCGCCGCGATCGAGGCCTTCGACAAGCACTACCTGGCGAAGCTGCCCTCGCAGCTGCGGATCCCCAATCAGTCCGACGCCCTGCTCGAGGACGTGTGCCAGCTGACGCGAGTGAAGCTGCTGGTGCCCACGCCCGAGGGGGCTCCCAGGATTGGCGAGTACACGGGGCGAGGCGCGCTGCTGAGCTGGGTGCGTGTCACCGCCTCGCGCATCGCCATCAAGCTGCAGGCCGCGGAGAGGTCCTCTCAGCAGGGGGACGAGGACAAGGTCTTCGACGGGCTGCAGGCGCCAGGCACCGGCGCGGAGCTGGAGCTCATCAAGCGGCGCTATCACTCCGAGTTCCGCCAGGCCATGTTGCAGGCCTTCTCCGCGCTCTCGTCCGACGAGCGCCACCTGCTGCGCCTCTACTTCGTGGACCAGCTGTCCATGTATGAGATGGCCTCGCTCTTTCGCGTCAATCAAGGGACGATCTCCCGCTGGCTGAAGAGCGCCCGGGAGCGCGTCTACGACGACACCCGAAACCATCTGCAGTCCCGGCTGGGCCTGTCCCCCCAGGACTTCAACAGCTTGCTGGTCATGCTCGACAGCCAGCTCGAGCTGAGCATCAGCAAGCTGCTGGGAGAAGAAGACAGGGCGCCCCGGACTCCCCCTTGAGCCGGCCCCGGGGCGCCCCGCCCCTCCCCCTGCACTACTGTCCCGCGGTGCCCTTCGGGGCGCCGTAGGACATGTTGCGTAGCAGTGCTGTCGCCGGGGCTCCGTCCGCCCGCCGCACCGTGCAGCGGTCCCCCTCGCCCAGCTCCAGCACCGCGCCCGAACGGAACCGATCCGGGCACTCCTCGAGGACCGTCTGCAGCGCGCGGCCATCCCGGGTGCGCGCCAGGCAGGTGGCTCCGTCCGGCGCCCACGCCGCTTCGAACGAAGCGCGCTTGGGATCCCAGTCCGCCGAGGCCTCGGTCGTCCGCGCGAGCACCCCGAGCCGATCGTACATGTCGATGGTGGTGTTCTCGTGCGTGTGGCTGCGGCCATTGCCGCAGTAGTCCGCGCGGGCCATGCGGGTGCAGGCCTGGTGCAGCTCGGCCAGTGACTGCCCCTCATGGCTCGCCCAGGGCTTGTAGCCCCAGCGGATGCACTTGGTGATCGCGCCGTTCTCACAGGCGAAGGTGAGCTTGCCCGGGGTGCTCTGGTGCGCACCGCTGGCATCCCAGGTGCCGCTCACCGCGAGCGCTCGCGGATCGGGCACGCGGTCCACGGCGACGCAGGGGTTTTCCCACTCCTGGGCCACGTCGTTCCAGGCCTCGATGCGGTACCAGACGACGCCCGGATCCTCGGCGGAGGGCTCGGCGCCACACAGGGCGACCTCCACGGGCTTGCCGTCGCTCGCGGTGCCCTGCAGCACGGTGCCCACCACGCTTCGGGCCGAGGGCAGCGTCACCAGGCGTCCCCCCTCCAGCTTCAGGCCCGTCACATCCGCCGACGACTGCTGCAGGGGCTGAAGGCTGGCCGAGACGAGCACGCTGCTGCGCTCCTCGGCCACCTTCTCGGTGTCCCACGAGCGCCTGGTGCCCCACAGCATCGTACCCTGGGGCTTGGCGGTGCGCTGGGGCGCGTGGGACAGACACCGCCTGGCATAGCGATCCGCCTTCGCGGTGGCCGGCGCGGCGGCGTGAGCCAGACTGGCACTCAGAGTGAACAGACTGGCAAGCAGGAGCTTCTTCATGGCGACGGCGACTTCCTCGCTGGAATTCAGGTCTCGTGGGCGTCCATCCCTCGCCCGTAATTGAGAGAGCCTGCTCGCCGCGAAGTCATGCAGAGAATTCGTACCGCCGCATGACTCCCGCCCCGCCCACGCGCTCGCCCGGGCTCAGCGCGCCCCGACCGGCGCCACTGGGGCACGGTCATCGCGGTAGACGACACCCTCCTTCATCACGAAGAAGACCTGCTCGGTGCGACGGATGTCCTGGAGCGGATCGCCCGGCACGGCGATGACGTCCGCCAGCAGGCCGGCCTCCAGGGAGCCCAGCCGGTCGGTAACCCCGAGCAGCTCCGCGTTGACGGTGGTGGCGGCGCGCAGGGCGTTGGCGGGCGTCATCCCCGCCTCCACCAGCAGCGCGAACTCGCCCGCGTTCCTGCCGTGGGAGAAGACTCCGGCGTCCGTGCCGAAGGCGATGCGCACCCCGCGGGAGACCGCCTTGCTCAGCGTCTGCTTCGCGGCGGCATAGGCCGCATGGAACTTGGGCACCTGGGGCGGGGCGAGCAGCCCCTTCTCGAAGCGCTCGCGCACCCCGTGCAGCGCCATGGCGGTGGGCACATAGAAGGTGCCCTTCTTCTTCATGAGCTCCAACGCCTCGTCATCCAGGAAGGAGCCGTGCTCCACGGAGTCCACTCCGGCGCGGATGGCACGCTTGGCCCCCTCGGCGCCGTGGGCGTGGGCGGCCACCTTGCGCTTGCGCGCGTGGGCCTCGTCCACGATGGCATCCAGCTCGGCCTGAGTGAGCTGCGGCGAGTCCACATCGGCGTTGAGGCTGAGCACTCCGCCCGTGGCGCAGACCTTGATGACGTCCGCGCCATACTTGATGTTGTCGCGCACCTTGGCGCGCAGGGCTTCGGGGCCATCCGCCACGCCCGCGCCGGACTGCTGCGCCAGCAGGCCCTTGCGCCACGCGTTGCCGGCGTCACAGTGCCCGCCCGTGGTCCCCAGCCCCGAGGTGGCGGCGAGGATGCGCGGCCCGGGCGCCAGGCCGCGGCGAATGCCATTGCGCAGGCCCACATCGACGAAGTCCTGAGCGCCCAGGTTGCGCACCGTGGTGAAGCCCGCCATCAGCGTGGCGCGCGCCAGGGGCAGCGCATCCAGCGTCTGCTCGGCGATGGTGCGCTGCATGTCGTCGATGACGTCCTGCCGCCAGTCCTCCCCCGGCTCGCCGGTAATATGGGTGTGGGCGTCGATGAAGCCAGGCAACAGCGTGGCGTCGCCCAGCTCGATCACCTGGGCCCCGGCGGGCACGGTGGCCCGGGGCCCCACGGCGGAGATCTTCCCTTCCACCACCACCACCAGGCCCGGAGTGACGAGCTTGCCGGCCTTCGCATCGAAGAGGCGCGCGGCCTTGAGGACCACGGGCCTGGAAGGCTTGGAGGGCTCGGCGGCGCCGACAGGCAACGCGAGCAGGCACAGCAGCAAAAGAACGGAGCGCATGGGGTCCGCATTGACGGCCACGCCCCGCGTGGAGTCAAGCGGGCGAAACGGGCCGGGGACGCGGCTTATCGGGATACCACCACCACCAATGCGAGAGCGGGATCTCCGGCGGAATCGCCTCATCAGGCAGATGGCCCTCGCCGCCGCTCTCGCGGATGAACTCATCGATCTCACTGGTGTCGATGCCGGCTACTCTTTCGGCAAGCACGCTCTCCCGGAACAACTCCATGAAGAACTCGATCCCCGAGCGGGCGATGCAGAGCTGCTCCCACTCGTTGGCCTCCCAGCTCGTCCGGAATTGGCGTACGACCGTCCATGGGTAGTAGGACAGGTCCACGTTTCGCTCCTCGATCACGGAGGAGGCCTCTGCTAGCAGTTGCCGCAGCGTGACATCGGCGCGGGCTTCGGGAGAAGCACTGAGCTGTATTGCCAGCCTGTACGCGTCGTACATCAACTCCTCCATCGCGCCGCTCTCGTAGACGTCGCTGCTCCGTCGAAGATCGTTGAGATCCTTTCGCGTTGTCGCGATGAGCTCTTGCAGGGTGGTCGATGTCATTTCTTCACCTTGTTTGCATATGTCGTGGCGAGCTGAACTTCTCCCGTCTCCGTCACATTCAAGATGGTCAGCATCTCGTACTTCTTGGTCCCGCTCGCATCAGTGACCGCGCGCACGAAGTGCACCTGGCGCATCCCGCCTTGAGTCACCTTGGGGGTAGGTGTCCCCTCTCGAATCGTCTTCATTGTGCTGGCGAAGAAGACAGCCACCGGGTCGCCACTGCCCTCCAGGTCAGGCAGGGGGTGCTTCTCCAGATGGTAGATGGCATCAGCCGCCTGGGCGAACTTCACCTCCCTGAGCTTTTTGAGCTGAGCGATCGCTTCGTCAACGGAGAGGCCGCTGCCAATCTTCACACTGCCAACGCGCCCCTTGAGCCGATCCGCGCCTGCCTTGTAAGCGTCCTGGGAAACCCTGGCTCCCAGGACCGGTTGGGTCACATTGGAGGGGGCACTCCAGGCCATCTCAAGTTCTTCGCGGAGCGCACTTTCAATCTCTTTTTTCTTGGTAATGACCCGGCCAAACCTCGCCTGTGTCAGCTCTTGGCTCACCTGCTGATTGAGCGCCTCACTCGCCGAGGCCTTGCCACTGGCTTTGGCGCGTTTCAGCGCTTCATCGCTGACCTGCTGCACAAACGCGTTGTTCGCCTTGGCGAGTGCCTGCTCGAACTTCGCGACATACAACTCGAACAACGCGACATATTCGTAGACATCAGCAGGCCTGCGCGACAGGGCCCAATTATTGGCCTGGTTCAAGTAGGGCCCGTCGATCCGGCCGCTGGCATTCGCCAAATCAAAGAGCCGTTCACGTTCGCCCTCGGTCATGTTCTTGAAGATCGAACCTTTGGCCCCCAGCTTCTCGACGTACTCCTCGGCCTTCCGAAGATGAACCTCGAAGCGCAGCCGCCCCCCAGCGGAGCCCTTGAGCTTCTCGAGGGTGGTCTTGGCCTCATCGACGAGGGCGCCCACGTTGCCATCGACGGCCTTCAGGGCCTTGCTGATCCGGAAGATGCTTTCCAGCTGCTGCTCCTCCAGGAAGCCGGAGATCATCTTCGGGTGAATCTTGATCTGCCCGTTGATGTTGATCCGGCCCTGAACCAACGTAAGCCGATGGTCCGCCAGCTCCTTGCCGAACATTTGGATCAGGCGGCTGATTGCCTTGAGGTCGATCCTGATGAGCCCGGCTACCTCGGTGAGCTGCGCGGCGTTCATGCCCGCCAGCCGCTTGAGTACGCCCTCATCGAGCAGGTTCAGTGACTGCAGCGCTTCGGGCGTGAGCCTGGCAGTGACGTCCTTGCCCAGAATCGAGGCGGCCTTGGCGCGAACCCGGCCAAGCTCCCGGGCTGACAGGGCAAACAGGGCCCCCTGCAGCGCCAGCATGGCGAGAATGCGAACCACCGCGCCGGTCTTCTCCTCGGGTGACAGTTCCTGGTTGCGCAGAATGGCGTTGATCTGGTCCACGCCCTGGGCGCTGAGGATGACGCCCGCGAGCGCATCCGTCGTGAAGCCCGTATACAGGAAGAAGCGCCCGGTCCTGCCAGCGAAGGCAAAGGCGGCTCCCACCTTGATCGCGCGGATGGCGCCCGCGGCGCCGAGAATGCTCCCGGCAATGCCCAGCACGTCGAGCACCACGCCTGTCCCATTCAGCTCGGCCTTCTGCAGACGGTCGTAGATGCTGAGGCTGCCCGCGGCCACCCCGGTGGCTCCAGCGGCGATGAAGCAGGCCACGGCAAAGGGCTGGCCAAAGGGAACGAACGTAAGGATGACGCCAGCGGCAGTGAAGCCCAATGACGCCCAACCGACCCGCGTCGACCAGAGCGAGAAGTCGGATTCGCCCTTGGTCTGGAACGTCCGGGTGAGCTGCGGCAGGCCAAAGCGGTTCGGGGGGACCGTCAGCTTGATGGAGCCCTCGGGGTACGAGTTGCCCCTCTCGAAATCCCGGATCGCGGCCTCGAGGTTGGCACCTCGGTACTCGAGCCGGTCCACCCCAGGCATTGCATCGACGAGCACGACGCCCCCGCCGCTACCCGCAGCGGGACCGACGAACAGAGACAGCGCCGAAGTCTGCCCTGCCTCGCGATTGACGTAGGCGGCCTGGAGCCCTACCTCCTTGCCCTTCTGAAGCTTGCCGATCGCGTCGGCAACCTTCTTCATGTAACTCTGGAACTTCGCGCGCCGGGAGCCGTCCTGCTGGCTGTCGACGACCTGGCGGTACAAGGCCGTACCGACCTTGTTTCCCGCCTCGTCGAACTGCTCGCAGACAATCGTATAGACGTTGCGCGCGGCGATGATCCATCGAGCGCTCTTGCCGGTCGATGCCAGATCGTACGCGGGCGCGTCGTCGATCATGACGCGCTTGTACCCGTAGAACACCTGGGTGGCCATGCCCGACCAGTTCTCGCACCGGACGTACCAGCGGAACGTCTTCGCCTGGGGGTCTGGCACCACCGTATAGGTGTACGTCGAGAAGTCGGGCGCGAACCGGGGCGACGAGGGGTTGAGGCCCGAGTTCACGATGTAGGGGATGCCGGTAGCGTTCTGCTCCTGCAGGCCTCCCTTCATCAGCGAGAGGTTGTCCAGCTCGAGATCGATCCGGAATAGATCGTAGCGAGGCGCGACGGCCTCGGCGTGAGCGGCCTTCAGCAGCGCGTCCTCGTCGGCAACGACTTGCAGGTACTCGAGCACCTCCGTCGAGGTACGAGTGGGGTCGACGTACGTCAGCTCACAGCGGATGCGGTGCCGACCCACAAAGCCCGCGCTAGGCTCAAGCGTCGGGCTCGTCGGTCCCTTGACGACCGCGGGCACCCCCTGCTTCTTCGCGGTAACGGGGTCCTGGAAGACCGTCCACTTGTAACTGTAGGAGCCGCCGAGCTCCGGCGGCATGGCCACGTAGAACTTGAACCGGGTACCCACGGGCGCTCGAGCCACCGTGGGCTCGGCCCGGACCAGATGATCCAGTTCGGGTAGCCGCACAAGGCCCGCGACCACGTAGTCCACCTGAGGCGGCAGGCTCACGTTGGGGGGAACCCAGTCGGCGATCGGCGGGGGCACGGCGCCGCTCTGCGGCAGGGTGACCTTGCCGTTGGCGTAGTAGAGCTTGTACCCCCCGGGATTGAGCGCTCCGCACAGATTAACCGGCACGGTGACCTTGGTCTGTGCGGTGTCATCCAGCAGCAGGACGAGGAAGTCCGGACACTGGATGATCTTCCTGACCCGGGAAGCCTGGGCGGTACCTCCCTCCTCGCGCAGGACGTCGTCCTGGATGGCATCCCAGACGCGCTGTTCGGCTTTCGTCCTGGTCTTGGACGGCTCGTGCCCTGTGCGCTTTTTGTACTCGCGATCGGTGAGTCCGCGGACTGCCTCCTGTTCGCTCTTCGCACGCTCCTGGAGCTTCTTGCGCCGTGCGGCGATCTCCGCCTTGATCTTCTCGTTGTCACCGCCGAGCTTGGCGCGAATGGCCTTCTCATAGATGTCGGGGTGAAACTCCATGTCCACGTAGCCCAGCTCGGTGAGCTCCGTCTCGTTGGGCCTTCCCTCGAAACCTTCGATCTTGACCCCCAGGGACTTGGGATCGACCCCTTCCTTCAAACCAAAGGCCTGAACGTAGGCCAGGCTGATGAACTCTTGAGGAGGCACCTTCTTGTACTTGAACCGCTTGTCCGAGTTCCTGGGGGCGCCCTGCGTGTAGTGGGGGTTCTTGGGGAGGAACACGCGGAACGGGACGTTCTGGGGTGTCTTCCCTGGCGCTCCCGGTTTGCCTTGGGTCTTCAGAGTTGAAGCGGGAACGGCGCCCTGGGAGGCCGATGCCTGCTCGAGCCTCAGGGCCACCAGCTTTCGCTCTTTGAAGAACGCGTCCGACAGGCGGGGCCGGAGCTGATCGTCTGTTGGGGCGCCGCTCGTCCCCGAGACATTCAAGGACTGCTGTCCTTCCAGCGTCTCGTAGATCTCCCGGAGGGCCTGCCTGCGGCTCTTCAGCCACCCAGCCAGCGCGGCGCGCACGTCGGCATCAGAGACATGCCGCTTCGTGTCCTTGGCCTCCTTGTCGTACGACAGGACGACAAGATAGTTCGAGGCAGCGCCAGGCAGCTTCCACTGTGGTGGCATCACTCCTCATCCGGACACCAACAAGGAGGACTGTAACTCACCGTGAAAGACTCCTCTACCGGAGTTGGGGTTTAGCCGCGCCGCACCAGCCCCCGGCTCAGCGCCTCGGCCAGGTGCGCTGGAGAGATCTCCGTCTCGGGCACGGGGCCGTGGGTGAGTGAGCGCAGCATCTCGGTGAGCCCGGGGGGCGCCGTCTGAACCTCCAGCGCGCCGCTGGGCTTGCGGCGCACGGCGAAGCGCCACGGCCGGGACACCGTGCGCCGGGCCGTCTGCGCCAGGGACTCCAGCCCGCTCACCTCCAGCGAGCCGCTGGCCCACGCCCGCCCCGTCAGGTGCCGCCGCAGCGCGCGGGCTGAATAGATGATCTCCGCCAGGTCCGCCGGGAAGGTGCCCACCCGCGCCTCCTCCACCAGCCCCACCTCGCCCGGCTTGGGCGGCAGCACCGGCCGCTGCATCACCGTGGGCAGGAACGTCTCGAAGGAGAGCGCCGCCGCCGCGCCGTCATCCGGCTTCTCGCGCAGGCACCGCCGGGCATAGGCCATGAAGGCATGGCCCAGCGAGCGGCTTGCGCCCTCGAAGACTTCGCGGAACTCCTCGGAGGCGGTGAACGCCAGCAGCCCCTCGCGCGTGCCCGCCAGGAGCAGCCGCGTCATCGGGAAGTCCCGATCCAGCTGCTCGGCCACCACCGCCAGCCGGAAGTCCGTGTCCGCCAGGCTGCCTTCCACGTCATCGGCCACCACCGCGCGCCGGGCGCCATACCCCAGATCGAAGAACTCCCAGGGCCGGCTCACATTGCCCAGCGGCGGCGCGGCGGTGTCCACCACCGTCAGGGCCAGCGGCGCCCGGTCCTCCAGCGGCACCAGCCGCCGCAGGCGCTGCAGCGTGAGCATGGCCACCTCGGGCGGATGTCCATCCCCCTCGAAGGTGACGGCGCGCAGCGAGGTGCAGCGCGGCAGCAGCTTCTCCAGCAGCTGGAACAGCTCCTCGCGCACCGGCTGCGTGTGGTCATCCACATAGAAGCGGCGCGGCCCCCGGCGCGTCACCACGCCCCCGGCGATGTGAAGCTCGATCACCCGATCGAACGGGAAGCCGTCGAAGCCGGCCTCCAGGGGCAGCTCCGCCGCCAGCTGGTAGCTGAACAGGTGCCCCAGATCGAGCAGCAGGGGCATGCCCGTGCGCGCCTGCAGCCGCGCCATGAAGTCCAGCACGTGCATATCGCCGCGCCGGGCCAGCACCGCCGGGTTCTCCAGCGCCAGGGGCACGCTCAGCCCCGCCTGCACATGCAGCGCGTGAGCGGCGCAGTCCTGCAGGCCCTCGTTCGTCAGCGGCGGCGTGAGGTACAGGTAGCCCGGGAACTGCTGGCCTCCCGAGTGCCACCAGCCCACGTCATTGCCCACCCAGGGGCTGCCGACCGCCAGCGCGTGCGCCTCCAGCTCGGCGATGGCCTGGGCGCTCTCCCGCTCGGGGCCATAGAGGTTCAGGTGCACGGGGTGGAAGAGCACCGGCACCTCCTTGAGGCGCCGGTACATCTCCGGAAACAGCGTGGCGTGCTTCTTCGTCTCCGCCAGCGACAGCGGAGCGCTGTACTCGACGAAGTCGAACAGCTCGGGATCCTCGTCGAGCAGCCGGTACGGGTGCGGTTGATCGCCAGCGTTGAGGTTGCTGCTCAGGCCAAGCCCGCGCCAGGGCAGCATCCACTTCTCGGGGAACCGGGAGGACATGGTGGCCCTACCCTACCCGAGCCTCCCGCCCACCTCACGTGTCGCGCAGCCAGTTGCCCTGGAAGGACGGGGTGCGAATACCGTTGGTGTGGGAGGTGTTGCCAATCTCGCCCCAGCGCGAGTTGTACTTGAGGAACTGCTGGCCATTGAGCGGCCGGGCCTTCTCACCCACGTTGATGACGCCGCCGCCCTGGAAGCCCGCCGCCGTGCCCTTGCCGCCCGCCCAGGTGAACCACCGGTAGCTGCTGTTCGTCTCGCAGCTGCTCAGGCCCATGCCCGCCTCTTCGATGGTGCTGTCGCACAGGGCCTCGCTCTTGTAGCTGGCATGGCTGCCGTCGGCGATCCACACCACCGGGTGCGTGGTGCCGTGCCACTGCACCTCCGCCTTCGGGTAGTACGTCACGTTCGAGTGGTGGGCGAAGTGCACCCCGGACACCGAGTAGTCCGCCGCCAGCCGCACGTTGATGTGCTCCCAGTCCGACTCGTGGTTGAAGCCCGAGGGACCGTCGTTGTACGGGAAGAAGTACCAGTACTGGACATTCACCCCGCCCAGCGCGTTCTTGTAGACGTGGCCGTACACCTTCCAGTCCGCGGGGTTGGTGCTGCCGTTGTGGACGGTGTCATCCGGCGGCTGGAGGAAGAACGTCTCGCTCGCGTTGAAGCCGTCGCCGTAGGAGTAGCGCGTGGTGCCCCCGTGCGCGCAGAGCCAGTCCTTCTCGGAGTGAGCGCGGTTGATCAAGCTCGTCTGCGTCACGCTGCCCAGCGCCAGCACCTGGCAGTCCGGGCACCCCTCGTGGTGGAAGCGCATGTGCACGCGGCTGAGGTACCAGTCCACGTTGGCCGGCTTGGCCCCGTCGAGCGACCACGGCAGGTAGAGCACCGGGGCGTGCCGCTGCAGCAGGCAGCTCTCCAGCCCGTCATCCAGCGCGTCCGCGTCGCCGTCCACGCCCGAGGTGGTGCACCCGGCCACCAGGCGCTGCTTGGCCGTTGCCAGCAAGGAGTCCAGCTGCTCTTCCTCGGAGCCTCCGCAACCAGCGACGAGCCACAGGCCGCCCACGACAGCGAACATCCACGCGCTTCGACGTGACATTCTTCCCTCCCGGCAGAGGGCGCGGATGCTACACGCAAGGCCATGTTCCACAGCAAGGGCCCGACGTTCTTCGAGTTGGCGCGGCAGGCGCTGTCCTCCGTGGAGCGCGGGTACGATCTGCTCGCTCCCAAGTTCGAGTACACCCCCTTCCGCACGCCGGAGCCGGTACTCAAAGCGGCCATCGAGCAGGTGGGCCCGCCGGGCTCCATCGAGCGCGCGTTGGATCTCTGCTGTGGCACCGGCGCCGCGATGCGCCACTTGCGCCCGCTGTGTCGCGAGGAGGTGGTGGGCGTGGACCTGAGCCAGGGCATGCTCAACGAGGCCCGCCAGCTGCTGGCGGATGCCCCAGGCTCCGCGCGCCTCACCTTCGTTCAGGCCAACGCGCTGGAGCTGACGTACGAGGCCCACTTCGATGTGGTGACGAGCTTCGGTGCCTTTGGCCACATCCTCGAGGAGGACGAGCCGCGCATGGTGCGAGCCGTGGCGCGCGCGCTGCGCCCCGGAGGCCGCTTCATCTTCGTCACCGCGCACCCGCCCTCGAGGCTGCGCCCCGGGTGGTGGCTGTCCAAGGGCTTCAACGCGGCGATGCGCCTGCGCAACGCCGTCTGGAAGCCGCCCTTCGTCATGTACTACCTGACCTTCCTCGTGCCGCGCGCCAGAGCGCTGCTCCAGGCGCAGGGCTTCGAGGTGGACGTGCGCGACGGGCTGATGCCGCCGCCCTTCTCCGCCTACAGCGTGGTGGTCGCCACCAAGGGCGCCTGAGCGCTCTGCGGCTCGGACTGGCGGAGCGCATGGGCCGGCAGGGTGATGCGCAGGCGCGCACCGCCCTCGGGGCGGTTCTCCGCGCTCAGCGTGCCGCCGAACTGCTCCACGAACTCGCGCGAGAGCGCCAGCCCCAGGCCCGTGCCCTTCTCGGGCTCCTTGGTGGTGAAGAAGGCCTCGAACAGCCGGGGCAGCACCTCGGGCGGGAAGCCGGGGCCGTTGTCCTCCACCAGCAGCGTCACGGTGGAGCCCTCCGCGTGGCCCACCACGCGGACCTCGCCCTCGTGGCCCCGGCGGCTCTCCAGCGCGTCGCCCGCGTTCACCAGCAGGTTGAGGATCACCTGCGCCAGCCGCCTGCGCACGGCGAACACCCCGGGCAGGGCCTCGGACACCTCCACCTGGAGCCGGGCCACGTGCTTGAGCCGGACCGAGGCCAGCCGGGCGGCGTCCTTCACCACCTCGGACAGCGAGCACAGCGTGGGCTCCAGGGCGCCGTCCATGCGTGAGAAGCCCTGCAGATCCGAGACGATCTGCCGGATGCGCTCCACGCCCGAAGTCACATCCCCAAAGGCCTCACGCAGCTCGGGGCGGGGCTCGGAGCGCAGCAGCTCGCGCTCCAGGAAGCTCAGGTTGGAGCACACGTAGGCAATGGGGTTGTTGAGCTCGTGCGCCACGTTGGCCGCCAGCCGGCCAATGGTGGCCAGCTTCTCGGACTGGGTGCGCCGGCGCTCGCTCACCGCCAGCTTCTCGACGGCCTCGCGGCGGGAGCGCTCCAGCTGAACCTCGGCCTCCGCGCTGCGCGCCTTCTGGAACTGCGCGCCCCCGTACATGCCGAAGAACATCAGGCACACCACCACGAAGGCCCATATGAGGGCATAGGCCAGCGACTCCTGGGCCCCGTACACCAGCCAGCCCCCGCTCAACGCGCTGCCCAGGCCGCAGGTGATGGAGGCTTCCAGGTACCGGTTGGACACCATGGCGGTGACCAGGGGCAGACAGGGCAGGAAGTAGAAGTACGGGCTGGCGGCGCCTCCGGTGTACAGCAGCAGGCCCAGGTAGGCCGCCGCGGAGGCCACGCCGTAGGTGCCGCTCAGCATCCGGCCCGGGGTGCGCCCCACCTGCTCGATCGCCACCGCGGTAGCGGCCAGCACCGCGGCCCAGCCCAGCCGGATGGCCAGCATCTGGGGGCTGAAGTGGCCCAGGATGGCGAAGTCCAGCCCATGCAGCGCCACCAAGATCGAGGCGAAGAGCAGCAAAGTCTTCCGGCGCAGCTGCGCCCCCGCCTGTGTCGGCCCGGCCTGCGGCATGACTCCTCCAGAGGGGGAATCATGCGAGGCAGCCGGGTTGAGTGCAAATTACCCTGAGTCCAGGTCTCGGCTCACGGACACACGCTCACGAGATGGACTCGTGAGGCTCTTCCTGCTCGATGAGGCCCTCCTGCACGGCCATCTCGCGCAGGTGGACCTTGATGCGCTGGAACTGCTGACGCAGGGCGGTGGCCTTCTTGCTCAGGGCCGCGCTGGTGGGCGTCTCATCCGAGTCCCACATGACGCGCGCCACCTCGGTCCACGCCAGCTTCTGGTCCACGCGCAGCAGCAGGAGCATGCGCTCCTCGGGCTCGAGGCTGTCGCGCAGCGCGCGGAAGCGCTCCTTCACCGAGGTGCGCTGCCAGGGGCGGGTGTCCGAGCGGTGCTGCTGAGGCTCCTCGGGAATGGCCGAGGCGCTGACGGGCGTCTCGCGGGCCGAGGGCGCGTGCGCCAGCTGGTAGCAGGCGTTGCGCGCCAGGCGGTAGGACCACGTGCGCAGCGAGCTCTCCCAGCGGAACGAGGGCAGCCCCTTGAGCAGGCTCTCGCAGAAGCCGCTGAAGGCGTCCTTGGCCAGCTCGGGGCTGTGCAGCACCGAGGCCATCAGCCGCATGATCTCCATGCCATAGAGCTGCAGCGTGCGCTCCACCGCGCGACCGACGTCCCCCCGCTGACACAGCGCCCGGACTTCCTGCTCCCTCATCTCACGGTCGTTCTCCATGGTTCTCCTCTTCTGCAGGCTCGTTTCACGGGTGGAGTGGCGGAGGCTTCGTTGTGACGTTCAGGGCTGTCGGCCGTGAGGCGGCGGACCAGGCGGGCGCTCTTCCTCTCGCCGGGGAGGAGGCGTGCTGCCCAGCTCCCGGAACTGTCGCTCGAGGCTGAGCTCCACCCGCCGGCCGAACCCGGCGGAGCCCTGCTTCCGGGCCACGTCCCGCGCGTGCATGAAGGACAAGGTGGCGGCGGGCTCATGGCCCATGGCCCGAAGCAGCTCGCCCTCGATGCGGTGCAATTCGACTTCGAAGGATCGCTCGCCCAGGGCATCCACCCACCCCAGGGCGTGGCTGAGCGCGGACAGGCCCTGCGGGTACTGGCCCAGCTTCAGGTGGATCTCCGCGAGCGTGCCGAGGAACAGGGGCATGCCGGCGCGCACCCCCATGTTGCGCCACTTGCCCAGGTGGGTGCGCATCTGCTCCAGGGCCTCCTCGGGCGAGCCCAGCACCGCGATGGCCCACAGCCGGATGAAGCCCGACCAGCCCAGCCACAGCCGGAAGCGGTGCTCCGAGGAGAGCGAGATGCAGCGGCTGGCCCAGTGCAGGGCACACTCCGGATCCTGGCGCAGCTGGCAGCCCAGGGCGACATAGGTGAGCGCCAACGCGAGCGTATGCGCGTGGCCGATCTGCTCGCCCAACCGGATTGCCTCCTCGGCGTTCTTCCGGGCCTCGTCCTCGCGGCCCATGGCGGAGAGCACCACGGAGCTATAGGCCAGCGCGGCCACGCGGGGGTTGACCCACTGCTTCACGGCCAGCGCCCGGTGCTGCTCGAGGTCCATCACCGACGCGTCCAGGGCCAGCTGCACGTGCTTCAAGGCCGCGGGCATGTGTCCCCAGGTGAAGCAGCCGGTGGCCATCATCCGGTGGCCCAACGCGAGCAGCTCATCGCACTGCTTGCGCTCACCCACGGCCACCAGCAGCGTGGCCAGCTCGTGGGACACGTCGAACTTGGCCCGCATGAAGTAGTAGGCGAACGAGCCCCAGGTGGTGATCTGCAGGCGCGGCAGCGCGTCCTCCATCTGGTGGAAGAGCTTCAGCGCCCGCTCATAGGTCTGCTCCACCTCGTGAGAGCGCACGCTCTGTGTCTGCATCAGCGGCTGGCCCAGGGCCGCCAGCAGCTGCAGCTCCTGCTCGGTGCGCTGAGCGGCGTCCGGCAGGCCGCGCAGCAGCCGCAGCGCCTGGGACAGGTGGCTGATGGCCTCCTTGTTGGCCGAGCGCAGGCTGGCCCGCATTCCCGCCCGGGTCCAGAAGCGGATGGCCGGCTCGAGCTCTCCGCCCTCGGTGTAGTGGTGAGCGATGAGCTCTGGCTGTGTCTCCGCCAGCTCGGGGAACTGAGCGGCCAACGCCCGGGCGATGCGCCAGTGGTACTCGCGGCGGGTGCGGCGCGGCAGGGACTGGTGGGCCGCGTCCTGAATGAGCGCGTGGCGGAACTGGTAGTGCACCCCGCTGTCGGCCTCGAGCCGCTGGAGCAGCCCGGCGCGCTGCAGCTCGGAGAGATCCTCCGCGAGCGCCTGATCGCCCCGGCCCGAGAGCGTGGCGAGCATCTCATGGCTGAAGCCACGGCCCACCACGGCGCACAGCTGGGCCAGGGCCTTCTGCCGCCGCGGGAGCATGTCCAACCGGGCCAGCAGCAGCCCGCTCAGCGTGGGAGGAATGGAGTCCGGCTCGCGCGGAGCGCTGCCCGCGGGCGGCTGCTCCACCAACATGCGCGTCATCTCCTCGACGAAGAGCGGCACTCCGTCCGTCTTCGCGACGAGCTGCTCGAGCGTCTCCTCGGACAGCTGCGTGCCGCTGGCGGACTGCTTCACCAGCTCCAGCGTGTCCCAGGGCGCCAGCCGATCGATCGTCAGCTCATGGAGCCACCCCGTCCGGGGCCACGAGTACTGGAAGTCCTGGCGCGCGGTGAGAAAGACACACAGCCGCGTCCGCTCGGTGCGGGCCAGCAGGAAGCCCAGCAGCTCCAGCGTGGAGGGATCAGCCCAGTGCAGATCCTCGACGACGGCGAAGAGGGGGCGCTCCTGGCTCATGCGCAGCACCACCGCCAGCAGCGCCTCGAAGATCTTCTCCTTCTGCCGCTCGGGGGTGAGCCGCAGGTGGGGAGACTCCTGCGCCACGGGCAGCAGCAGGAAGGTGGCCACCAGGCGCACGTGCTCCTCGGACAGGCCCCCATCGCGCAGGCGGCGCTCCAGCTTGCGCAGGTTCTCCTGGGGAGGCCCCTCGGGCTCAAGCCGCAGCAGGTGGTGAATCAGCTCGATGATGGGGTGGTAGGCGCTGGAGCTGAACTGCGCCCAGCACTGGCACCACAGGCGCAGGGCCTGCCGCGCGGGCACATGCTCGCGCAGCTCCTGAATGAGCCGGGACTTGCCGATGCCCGCCTCACCCCGGACGAGGACATAGGCGCCCTGGCCCTGGCGCGCCCGCTCCCAGAAGCCGGTGAGCCGCCGCAGCTCGGCCTCGCGCCCCAACAGCGGGGTGAGCGGCCCCTGGGCGCGCGTGCGATCGAAGCGGTTGGTGGTCCGGTTCTCCCGCACCAGGCGGTGAAGCTCCAGCTGCGTCAGGCCCGCCAGCCCCTGAAACGCGCGGGAGCCCAGGGGCTCGGTGCGGAAAGCGCCCCGCACCAGCTTCCAGGGCGTGCGGCTGAGGCACACGGTGTCCGGCTCGGCCTGCCGCGCCAGCCACTGGGCGATCTTCGGCGCCTCGCCCTGAAGCGCGGGCGTCTGCGCCTGAAGCTCGGACGGCAGGGTTTCGAGCACCACGGTGTCGGTGTGGATTCCCACCTTCACGGTGAGCTTGCGGCGCGGCAGCTTCTGTTGAATGGCGGCGCCCAGGTGCGTGGCCAGATCCAGCCCCGCGCGCGTGGCCTTCTCCGCGTCCTCTTCCCGGGCCTTGGGATAGCCGAAGCAGGCGAGCACCTCGTCGCCCACGCACGAGGTGATGGTGCCCTCGTGGCGCTGGAGGATCTCCGAGCAGCACTGGTGGAAGACCCCCTCCAGCTCGCTGAAGTCCTCGGCGTCCAGCCGCTCGGCGAGCCCGGCGAGATCAGCCAGCCAGCACGCCACCAGCGTCACCGGGCGGCGCTGGGGTGACAGGCCGCGGGACTCGTCGCGCCACAGGGTGAAGTGCTCCTCCAGGCGGCGCAGGCGCTGATGAACCTCGGCGGCCGAAGCGAGCCGTCGCTTCGGATCCTTGGCCAGCATGGCCGAAAGCAGCGAGTCCAGCTCCTCGGGGAGCTCGGGCAGGCGCTCGCGCACCGAGGGCACGGGCGCGTCGGAGAGCACCTGGGCGCGCAGCTCCGGCAGACTCGTCTCCAGATAAGGAGGCTCACCGGTGAGCAGCTCGAACAGCATCAAGCCCGTGGCCCAGATGTCGGTGCGCTCGTCCTGCGGCTCGCCCCGCCACTGCTCCGGCGCCATGTAGGCCGGCGTCCCGGCGGCAGGCAGGCTTGGCAAGGCGGGCAAGACGGAGGCGGTGAGGTAGGCCAGCCCGAAGTCGAGGATCTTCACCTGCCCCTTGTGGGTGAGGAAGACGTTGCCGGGCTTGAGATCCCGGTGCACGACATGGTGCTCGTGGGCGTGCGCCAACCCGGCGGCAACGGAGCTCATGATCGAAAGGGCGCGGCGCAGCGAGGGCTGCTCTCGTTGCAGGAACGCCGCCAGGCTCTCGCCCGCCAGACACTCCATCACCAGGAAGGGAACCTTGGGCTCCCACGGCGAGCCCTTCCACTCGGCCACGTCGTGAAGGCGGACGATGTTCCCGTGGTTGAGCTGCGCGATGGCGCGGGCCTCCTGGCGCAGCATCAGGCTCATCGGCTCTTCAATGAGGCCGTCGCGGGGATGCAGGAACTTGAGGGCCACCACACGCTGCAGCTCGTCGTCCCGGGCCCGGAACACCACGCCCATCGCCCCGCCGCCCACCTGCTCGAGGATCTCGAACCGGCGGCCGTCCGGCCCCCCCATCCGCTCGCCTGGCACTGGCGTGCGCACCGGCACCGCGGCCTGCGCTACCTGCTGCAAGAGCGGATCATCGAGCCCGAAGTCCTCATCCTCGTCGCTCTCGTCGCTCAGCGCGCGCTCGCCTCCCTGCCTGGTGGTGGGCGGTTCGCCCTGCCCGCCCTTTGCATCCCGGGCGAACTGCTTATCGTCTTTGTGAAACATCACACGCCCCCCGGCGCTTCACGACGGGCACGCCGCGTCGCCCACGCCATAAAGGACGTTAGGAACCTGGGGACACGGGGGCAATGAACCGCGGATCCGGATCCCTGGTCCGCTCCATTGCCTCGTGAGCACAGGCTCGCCCTTGTGGTCTCCCTTGAAGAACACGGGGCTCATGCCAGACCAGGACGCGCCAGGCAGTTGAGCGCTGCCCCTCCCTTGCTCCCACCACGAGAGCAGGCAGGCCAGAGAGCGCTGGGGGAGCCATCGTCTGGCGCGCCAACGCCCACATCACACCGGCAGGACGCGAACTCGTTCTGTAGGAGAGACAACGAAACACGAGAAGGGGAAGCCCGTGAGTACCATCCTCCTGGTCGACGACGAACACGACATGCTGGAGCTTTTCACCGAGGTCCTGGAGCAGATGGACCACCATGTGATCGGCGCGCGTGACGGCCTGGAGGCCCTGCGCCTGGCTCGGGAGATCAAGCCCGACATGGTGGTGACCGACTGGATGATGCCGCGCATGAACGGCGTGGAGCTGTGCCAGCGGATGCACGAGGACGCGCGCCTGCGCGAGATTCCCATCATCCTGCACAGCTCGGAGAGCAACCCCCACGCCCCCGGCGTGCGCTTCATTCCGAAAGCCAGCCCGCTGGAAGAGTTCGAGGGGTTGGTGCGGAAGCTGCTGGCCAGCACGCACAAGCAGCGCCCGGAGTACCCCCGCGAGAACGTCTACGCCTTGCCCCTGCCCTCCTCTCAGCCCATGGAGCAGGCGGCCCGTGCGGCGCCGCGAACGCGCAACTACCGACCGGAGCGTGAGGCCCTCTTATGTTCAACGGCACATTGACCCTCATCACCCCGGTACGGCCCGAGTCCGTCGAGGCGCTCGCGGACCTGCTGCGGGTGATGGATCAACGCATCGAGGCGGGCCAGCCGCATCCCTTCGAGGGACTGGACAGTGTGCAGTTCGCGCACTGGGCCATCCTCGGCCTTGCGCCGGGAGGCTCGCGCCCCGTGGGCAGGTGCTACCTGCTGCTGGGGGCGGATCTGAGCCAGCTGGGAGATCCTCCGAGGCGTGCCCGGCTGGCGGCCTCGGTGGAGCAGCTCGTCGATAGCCTGGCGGCCCGCCAGGCCACAGCGGGCGTGGCGCTCTTCGATGCGCTCTATGGCCACTGCGTGGGCTATCCCGAGAGAGGCCTGAGCCAGCCGCGCGCGGTGAAGGAATACCTGCTGCGCAACGCGGTGAACTACACCGCGCGTCACGTGGACTTCGCCTACCGCGTCACCACGGTGCAGGGCGTGCGCGAGCTGATGCGCCTGCGGGGAGACACCGAGCGCTTCCTGGACGCTCCATCCCTGCGCCCACGGCTGGAGAACCTCTCGTCGGCCGAGGTGCACAAGGCGCTGCGCTACCACGTGGCCGAAAATGACGCGCTGCTGTCGGATCCGGAGTGGGATCGGCGCCTGGCCTCCGCGCGCTTCAAGGCGGCCCGGAGCACCGCGCTGCTCGCGCTGCCCGGCCTGGCGCTGTCGCTCATCATCAAGACGGCGGAGCGGCTGCGCAAGCCGCGCCTCACGCTGGAGCGCCCGGTGGTTCCGGACGCGGCGCGCGAGGAGATCGAGGCGCGCCAGTACCCGGTGCAGAACTCGATGATCCTGGTGACGACCATTCCAGACAGCCGGCTGGGGCGGCTCAAGCAGCAGTTCTTCCTGCGGCTCGTCAACCTGAGGCTGCAGCGCAACGTGGTGGGGCTCAACGACATCCGGGCCATCCACTTCGCGCGGTGGGTCGCCTTCGAGCGCGACGGGGAGAAGCAGCTGATCTTCATGGTCGCCTATGACGAGAGCTGGGACGCCTATATCGACTCGTTCATCGACAACGAGGATGTGCGCAGCTTCCTGAAGGCCATCTGGAGCCCGACAAAGGGGTTCCCCCTGGGCAAGCCCTTCGTGGAGCCCTTCAAGCAGTGGATCCGCTCGGTGCAGTGCCCCACGCGGGCCTGGTACAGCGCGTACCGCCACGGCAAGACGCCGCTGCCGGTGGGAACCGCGGCGGGCATCTCGGTCACCGATCTGCACGAGGCACTGCAGCTGCGGCGGGTGCTGGCCCGAGAGAGCCTGCGCGGCCCGCACAACCTGCGCCAGCGCAGGGCGATGCGGACATACCTGGAACAGGGGCGCTTCCCCTTCCAGCAGAAGCTCATGGGCGCGGGGGAGGTGGCCTTCCATATCCTGGCGGCGCTGCTGTCCCGGCTGCGCCTGCGCGAGAGACTCACAGGACGGGGGAGGACACGACATGATCAGTTGGGGAAAGAGGGAGCCGGAGGGGATTTCACGCTTCCGGCAGTGGCTGGCTCAACGGCCCGCGCGCCGGAGCTCGCCTGATAAAAAGCAGGCGCGGGCACAGCTTCAGGGGCTCGTGCTCCATGGCTACAAGCAGATGGGAGCGGCGAGCTTCCTGCTGCTGGGGATCCGGGATGCCCGCCGCTGCGGCGCCTGGCTGCGGGAGCTGCTGCCCGAGGTGACGAGCGCGGCGAAAAAACCCCGCGAGGAGCGCCAGCGGCAGCGCTCGTGCGTGAACCTCGCCTTCACCTGGAGCGGCCTGAAGGCGCTGGGGCTGGAGCAGGAGGCGCTCAGCAGCTTCCCCTTCGAGTTCCGACAGGGCATGGCCCGGCGCGCCCGCGCCATGGGAGACGTGGGCCCCAGCAGCCCCGCGCAATGGGAGTTTGGCGGCAGCAAGCCCGGGGCTCCCGCGCAGGACGAGCTGCACGTGCTGCTCATGCTGTACGCCACCGATCGCGAGGCGCTGCGCCCCGTGCTGGCCCGCCACCGGGAGCGGCTCGCGGAGGGCGGCCTGGTGGAGCTGTATTGCCAGCAGGCGGCCCACATGAAGGACTCGGAGGGCTTCTTCCAGGAGCACTTCGGCTTCCGGGACTCGCTGTCTCAGCCGCGCATCGCGGGCTTCGCCAATCCGGATGCGCCAGCGCGGGACTATGACAGCCCCATCGCGGCGGGAGAGTTCATCCTCGGCTACGAGAACGAGTACCAGGAGAAGCCCGAGTCGCCACGCATTGCCGCGCGGGCGGATGCCGCGGCCCAGCTCGAGGACTCGGAGGTGCCGGGCTACAAGGACCTGGGACATCACGGCACCTACCTGGTGCTGCGCAAGCTCCAGCAGGACGTGGAGGCCTTCAACGGCTTCCTGGAGCAGCACCGGGAGCTGGCCCCATGCCCGGGTGCATACCCGGAGCGGCAGAAGCAGTGGCTCAAGGCGAAGCTGATCGGCCGCTGGCCCAATGGCGCGCCGCTGAAGCCGGGCCAGACACAGCAGCCCCGGCTGGTGGGCGCGGACGCGCATGGCGTGGACAACGACTTCGACTTCCGCGCGGACGAGGCGGGCATGGGCTGCCCGTTGACGTCTCACGTGCGGCGGGCCAATCCGCGGGACTCGCTGCCTCCGCACCGCAAGCTGTCGCTGCAGGTGGCGCGCCGGCACCGCATTCTGCGGCGTGGCATGCCGTATGAGCACGAGGGGCAGCGCGGGCTGCTCTTCATCGGGCTCAACGCCAACATCGGACGGCAGTTCGAGTTCATTCAACAGAGCTGGATGAACAACGAGAAGGCCGGTGGGCTGTACGATGAGCGCGATCCCGTCACCTCGAGCCAGGACAGCGGCCGGCTGACGATCTCCGCGCCGGGCCTGCGCAAGAGCGTCACGGGCATCAACCAGTTCGTGACGACGAAGGGCGGTGGGTACTTCTTCCTACCGGGGACCCGGACGCTCCGGTTCCTCGCGGAGCTGACGCACCGTCCGTCGTGACGGAGCTCCGGGGGTTGCTGCCCAGGCCCCCCCGGAGCCCAGCCAGGTAGGCCCAGCGCGTCATTTCCGAAAACCTCCGCTTTGGACGCAGCGCACTCAGTCCTTAGCGGAGGCAGACAAATGGAAATCATTTGGATGCCTTCAATTCCCTCCTCATCCAGGTGAGTCCATGAAGGCCAGCGCCCAGTACTCCAATCCCGTCTCCACTCCGCTCCCCGCGTATGCCGAGGGGGCTAACACGCTGCGGAGCGTGCCCCCTGCCCGCTCGACACAGTCCCTGCTGCGCTTCATCCGGCCCTCGGACTCCACCTTGCGGCTGGTGCTGCGGGCCGCGGCGATGATCGCGTTCGTCACCCTGGGCCAGATGAAGTTCTTCGACAGCATTCTGCTGGGCACCGATGCCGTCACGCTGCCCGACGGGCCGGAGGGCTTCGCTCAGTACCTGGCGGCGATCGGCGTCCCCTTCCCGCTGCTCAACGCGTACATGGTCTGCATCCTGGAGATGATCTGCGGCGTGGGGCTGTTGGTGACCGCCTTCCTGCCCAAGTCCTCGATCCTCACGCGGCTGGCGGCCTTGCCACTGTTCTTCGACATGGTGGTGGCCACCATCACCGTGGGCCTGCGCAACCTGATGGGCAACCCGGTGATGCTGGACGGTGTCGCCGTCACCAACCAGGTCTGGAGACTGCCCCTGGAGCTGTCGCTGCTGGCCATCACCCTGATGCTGCTGGTGAAGCCCCTGGCTCGTCGCGGTGAGCCCTCGATGGTGCCTGTCGCCAGCGCCTGATCGATTGGATGAAGGCCACACAGCGGCGGCGTGCTCTCCCGGGGCGCGCCGCCGCTGTGTTTCGAGAGGCACGGACAGCAGGCAGACGGGCACAGCCCATACTTCGCGTCACGTCCCACGGTGGGCTGCTCCACCCAGCAGCGTGAGCGGCAACCAAGGACAGACGATGATCGTTCGAGAGATTCCACCGAAGAGCATGTTGGCCCTGGAGCTGGTGTGCGTGGGGCTGTCGCACCGGAGCGCTCCCCTGGCGGTCCGCGAGCGGCTGGCGATGACCGAGCCGCAGCGCGCCGGGCTGCTCGCCCGGTGGGGCCAGGCGCCCCACGAGGCGCTGGTAGTGGCCACGTGCAACCGGGTCGAGGTGTACGTGGCCACGCCGGATGCCCAGGACACGCGGGCCCGGCTGCGCGAGGAGCTGGGACGGCTCGGAGGAGCGCAGGTGCTGGAGCACCTCTATGAGCACCAGGGTGCCGGAGCCGTGGAGCACCTGTTCCGGGTGGCCTCCAGCCTGGACTCCATGGTGCTGGGCGAGTCGCAGATCCTGGGGCAGCTCAAGACAGCCTTCGAGCAGGCGCAGCAGGCGGGCGCGGCACGAGGCGTGCTCACGCGCGTGTTCGCGGCGGCCTTCGCGTGCGGCAAGCGGGTGCGCACCGAGACGGCGATTGGCCGGGCGGCCACCTGCATGGCCTCGGCGGCGGTGGCGCTGGTAGGCCGGGCGCGCGAGGCGCTGACGGGCAAGACGGTGCTGGTGGTGGGCGCGGGAGAGATGGGTGCGCTGGCGGCCCGGCACCTGAGACAGGCGAAGAGCGGACGGCTGCTGATCACCAACCGTACGTGGGTACGGGCCGAAGAGCTGGCCTCCGAGGTGGGAGGCACCGCTCGCCCCTTCGAAGAGCTGCCTCAACTGCTGGCAGAAGCCGACGTGGTGGTGTGCTCGACGGCGGCGCCGCAGCCGCTGTTCACACGGGAGAGCCTGAGCACCGTGGGTCAGGCGCGCGGGGGACGCCACCTGCTCATGGTGGACCTGGCGGTGCCGCGCAACATCGCGCTGGACGTGGCTGGGCTGGACTGGGTCACGGCGTACGACGTGGACGACATCCAGCGGTCTGTCACGGAGAACGCGGAGGCCCGGGTCCGGGAGGCACGGAAGGCGGAGGCACTGGTGCACGAGGAAGTCCTGCGCTTCATGAAGGACCGGGAGGTGCGTCACGGAGTGCCCGTGCTGGCGCGGCTGCGGCAGCACGCCGAGCAGATCGCCCAGGCCGAGGTGGAGCGCACGCTGGCCGCATTGGGCCAGGGGCTCACGAACAAGCAGCGCAAGAGCATCGAGGCGATGGGGCGCGCCATCATCAACAAGCTGCTGCACGAGCCCACCGCGTACCTGCGCACCAGCGCGCACGGCGCTGATGGCCAGGAGCTCGCCCAGACGGCTGCCCGGCTGTTCGGACTGACGGAGCTGGCCCCGCTAGCACACGCTCCGTCACACCCCGCTCCTGCCCTCTCTGCCTTCTTGGACCTTCCAGGGAGCGCATGATGCAGCGATGGGGATGGACGAGGTTGACGGGGTGGCTCGTTGCGGGCGGCCTGGCGCTCTCCGCGCCCGTCCTCGCCTCGACGAGCGCTCCCTTCCTCGGCGTCGTCATTCCCCAGGACTCCGTGGACCTGAGCTCGAAGTTCGAGGGCCGCCTGGAGCGCCTGGAGGTCAACGTCGGCGACACCGTGCGCACCGGTGATGTGCTCGCCCGGCTCGACGTGCGCCCGCTGGCACAGGAGCTCGCTGGCGCCCGAGCCGCGCTCCAGGGCTCACGCGCCGAGGAGCAGGCCGCCGCCTTCGCGCTCGCCGAGGCCCAGGAGAAGAAGGGCCGTCACTTCACCCCTCGCTCCCTGGAGCTGGGCGTCTATTCCAAGGAGGAGCTGGCCACGCTCCGCTACCAGGAGAACACCGCCCTCGCCCGCCTGGAGGCCGCCCGCGCCCGGACCCGGGAGCAGGCCGCCCACGTCAAAGACCTGGAACAGAACCTGGGCGAGGCCACCCTCGTCGCGCCCTTCGATGGCGTCGTCGCCACCCGTCCCGTCAGCCCTGGCGCCCGCGTCGCCGCCGGTCAGCCCCTGCTCCGCCTGCTGGGCACCGGCGGCTGGAAGGTCCGCTTCGCCGTGCCCGAGGAGCAGGCCCGTCACCTCGAGCCCGGCGCTCCGCTGCAGCTCTCGGTAGCCCAGCGCAATCTGGCCCTCGCGGGCCACGTGGAGACCATCGCTCCCGAGGTGGATGCCGCGGCCCGCATGGTCTTCGCCGTCGCGGCCTTCGAGGCGCCTCCGCCGGCCACGGTCTCCACCGGCACGGTGATCCACATTCAGGCGGGCCCGAAGCACGGAGCCCTGGGACAGGCCAGCACCAGCGGCCCTATGCCCACCCGGCGCGGCCAGTAGCGCATCACCGCCGGCCGACAACCGAACGCCAGGCCAGGAGCCAACACCCATGGAAGCCACCCGCTCGAAAATCTTCCGAGAGGAAGCCCTGCGCCATCACGAGGGCTCGCAGCAGGACGGAGATGTCCTGCGCATCTCGCCATCGTGGACCCGGTGGACGTACTGGGAGCTGCTCGCGCTGCTCTTGGCGGCGCTGGGCTACTCGCTGCTGGGCACGCTGCCCGAGTACGCCAGCGGCCCCGCCGTGGTGAAAGTCGAGGGCCAAAGCCACCTCACCGTGGACGCCCCCGGCATCGTCGCCTCGGTGGCGGTGCGCCCGGGACAACGGGTGGAGGCGGACACGGCGCTGGTGAGCTTCCGCTCGCAGGAGGAGACCGTCTCGCTGGAGCGCATTCAGCGCGAGTTCGAGCTGCAGCTCATCCGCGTGCTGAGGGATCCCGCGGACGAGGCCGCGCGCCAGACGCTCACGTCCCTGCGAGCCGAGCGCGAGCTGGCCGAGGCCCGTCAGCAGGCCCGCACCCTGCGCGCCCCCCACGCGGGCGTCGTCACCGGCCTGCGCATCCGCCCCGGGCAGTTGGTGACACCGGGCGAGGCCGTCGTCTCCATCGTGGGAGACAGCGTCGAGGTGTCACTCGTCGCGCTGCTGCCAGGTGGCCAGCGGCCGCTGCTGGAGCCAGGCCGCCCGCTGCGCGTGGAGCTGGACGGCTTTCACCACGAGTACCACGGCTTCGTCATCGAGTCGGTGGGCGATCAGATCGTCGGCCCCGCCGAGGTGCGCCGCTTCCTGGGCCCGGAGATCGGCGACGCGGTGCAGCTGTCGGGCCCCATGGTGCTGGTGCGGGCGAGGCTGCCCTCCTCCACCTTCACGAGCAAGGGCCGGACCTTCAACTACTTCGACGGGATGTTGGCGCGAGCGGATGCGCGGGTGCGGACCGAGCGCATCCTCGTGGCGCTGGTGCCGGGACTCAAGGGAGCGCTGAGAAATGCAGAACGCTGAGACGACGAACACTCCGGGGCTGGCCGACCGCTTTCCGGCCCTGCGCAACCTGGCCACCGGCCGCAAAGGGCGCGTGCCGCTGGTGCGTCAGCTCTCGGAGATCGAGTGCGGAGCGGCCTGCCTCGCCATGGTGCTGGGCTACCACGGCAAGCCCACCCGCCTGGAGGAGGTCCGGCAGGTGATGGGCGCGGCACGAGACGGCGTCTCCGCGCTGGACATCCTGCGCACGGCTCGCGCGTTCGGGCTGCGCGGCCGGGGCGTCTCCATTGATGAAGAGGGGCTGAGCTTCCTGCCGCAGGGCACCATCCTGCACTGGCAGTTCTCTCACTTCGTCATCTTCGAGCGCGTCAGCCGCGGCTACATCTACCTGGTGGATCCGGGCCAGGGCCGGCGGCGGGTGACGATGGAGCGCTTCAAGCAGGCCTTCACCGGCGTGGCTCTGCTGCTCGAGCCGGGCGAGCACTTTCAGACGGGCAAGTCCCACGCCCGGCGCTCCTCGCGCTACGCGATGCAGGTGCTGCAGCAGTCTCACACGCTGAGCCGGGTGATAGCCATGTCCCTGGTGCTCCAGCTCTTCGCCCTGGCCATCCCGGTGCTGACGGGGCTCGTCATCGACCGCGTCGTGCCGCGCGGAGACACGCACCTGCTGGGCGTGGTGGCCGGAGGGCTCATCGCGCTCACGGGCTTCCAGCTGCTGACGACGCTCATCCGCGGCCACCTGCTGCTGGAGCTGCGCACGCGGCTGGACTCGAGCATGACGCTCAACTTCGTGGAGCACCTGGTGGGGCTCGCCTGGTCCTTCTTCCAGGTGCGCGCCGCGGGCGATCTGCTGGCCCGCATGAGCAGCAACGCCACGGTGCGCGAGATCCTCTCCTCCAGCGCCCTGTCCGCGCTGCTGGATGGGGCCCTGGTCATCCTTTATATGGCGCTGATGTTCGCGGTCAGCCCCATGCTGGGCCTGCTGGTGCTGGGGCTGGGGCTGATGCAGGTGCTCATCCTGGTGTTCTCGGCCCGGAGGCAGCGCGCGCTGCTCTCGGAGAGCCTCGAGGTCGAGGCCAAGAGCCAGAGCTATCAGGTGGAGATGATCACCGGCATCCAGACGCTGAAGGCCTTCGGCGTCGAGCACCAGGCCGTGAAGCGCTTCTCGGAGCTGTTCGTCAACGTGCTCAACGTGTCGCTGCGCCGTGGCCGGCTGACAGCGTGGATCGACGCGCTCAATGGCAGCCTGCGCATGGCCGCGCCCCTGGTGCTGCTGACCTTCGGCGCCCTGCAGGTGCTCAACGGCCACATGACGCTGGGCACCATGATGGGGCTCAACGCCCTGGCGGGCGCGCTGCTGGTGCCCCTGTCCAACCTGGTGAGCACCGCCAGCCAGCTCCAGCTGCTGGGCAGCTACGTCGAGCGCATTGACGACGTGTTCGATACTCCGCCCGAGCGCGACCCGAGCAAGCCCGGCCAGGCGGCGAAGCTCAAGGGCGGCATCGAGCTGGAGCGCGTCTCCTTCCGCTACGCCCCCACCGCGCCGCTGGTGGTCAAGGAGGTCTCGGTGCGCATCGAGCCCGGCCAGTTCGTGGCCATCGTGGGCCGCTCGGGCGCGGGCAAGTCCACCCTGGCCAACCTGCTGCTGGGCCTGTACCTGCCCACCTCGGGGCGCGTGCTCTATGACGGCGCGGACCTGGGAGACCTGGATCTGCAGTCCGTGCGCAGCCAGATGGGTGTGGTGCCCCAGGAGCCCGCGTTCTTCAGCACCACCCTGCGCGGCAACATCGCGCTGAGGGATCCCACCCTACCGCTGGAGCCCATCCTCGAGGCCTCGAAGCTGGCCCGGCTGCATGACGACGTGACGGCCATGCCCATGGGCTATGACACCCCGCTGGTGGATCGCGGCGCGTCGCTGTCGGGCGGCCAGCGTCAGCGGCTGGCGCTCGCCCGGGCGCTGGTGCACAGCCCCGCCGTGCTGCTGCTGGATGAGGCCACCAGCGCCCTGGACGCCATCACCGAGAGCCAGGTGCAGCAGGCGTTGGCCTCGCTGAGCTGCACCCGCATCGTCATCGCCCACCGGTTGAGCACCGTGGTGGACGCGGACCTCATCCTCGTCATGGACAACGGCCAGCTCGCCGAGGCGGGCTCCCACGAGGAGTTGCTCTCGCGCCGAGGCGTCTACGCCGAGCTCGTCCGCGCTCAGATCGAGAAGACCGGCCGACTGGAGTAGCGGCCGAGCGCCCTCGGCGGAGCGAGGGCTTGCCTGCCCTGTTGCTCGGCGCCATGCTGAGACGTGCGTGGACGGCCAGCCATTCCCACCCTTAGTGCGAAGACGCTCACATTCCCTCTGGGAGGAGACACCATGGCCGAGACCGACGATCGCCAGACACCCGCGCCCCGCCACGACGAGCCCTCGCACAAGCCCGGCGAGAAGCGCTGGACCGAGAAGGGCGATGACAAGTCGCCCAAGCACCAGGGCGAGCTGCCCGAGGGCAACGGCGCCACCGGCGCCCCCGCTTCCTTCCCCCCTCACAACTAACCCGAAGCAGACAGGAGGCTCTCCATGGCTGACGTGTTCATGTACATGAGGTCCACGTGCGGTTACTCGCAGCGGGCCATGTCGCTGCTGCGGCAGAAGGGCGTGCAGTTCGAGACGGTGGACGTCTCCGCTCACCCCGAGCGCCGCCAGGAGATGATCGATCGCTCCAACGGCCGCACCACCGTGCCCGAGATCTTCATCAACGGACGCCACATTGGCGGCTGCGATGACCTGATGGAGCTGGAGAGCAGCGGCCAGCTTGACTCGATGCTGGCGCAGCAGTCCTCGGGCACCTCGGCCTGAAGCGCTGACGGTGAAGGCCTCGCCGCTCCCGTAAAAACCGGAGCGGCCGAGGAAACGAAAGCTTGCTTCTGTCCTCTAGTGGGCGCTTAGTTCGCCCCCCGCGAGGAGCGCCCGGCGGACCTCTCTCCTAGCCCCCCGGGCCAGAAGCCCCATGACAGACAGAAGCAAGCTCCGGCATTCAGTGTTCCTGATGCTGGCCCTGAGCCTGATGGCGAGCCCCGCCCTGGCCCAGGGAACCTCGGTGCTCTTTGGCACCGTGACGGACACCACCACGAAGCGGCCCATCGCCGACGTGGTGGTGGTTGCCACCTCCCCGAATCTTCAGGGTGAGCAGACGGTCGTCACCGACAACTCGGGTGCGTACCGCCTGCCCCAGCTGCCCTCGGGCACGTACACGCTGCGCTTCGAGCGTGAGGCCTTCAAGCCCTACCTGCGCGAGAACGTCACCGTGCGCCTGGACTACTCGGTGCGCGTCAACGTGGAGCTCATCCCCGAGAGCGCGCTCACCGAAGAGGTGCTCGTCGTGGGCCAGACGCCCACGGTGGACGTGGGCTCGGCCTCCACGGGCGTGAACATCGGCGAGAACTTCCTGCGCAACATCGCCGTGGTGGCCCCCACCGGCAAGGGCGCCGCCTCGCGCTCCTTCGAGTCGCTGGCGGAGCTGGCCCCCGGCGCCAACGCGGACACCTATGGCGTCTCCGTCAGCGGCGCCACCTCGCCCGAGAACCAGTACATCGTCGACGGCGTGTCGGTGAATGATCCGGGCTTCGGCATCAACGGCACCCCGCTCTCCATCGAGTTCATCCAGGAGGTGAACGTCATCAGCGGCGGCTACCTGCCCGAGTACGGCCGGTCCACCGGCGGCATCGTCAACGCGGTGACGAAGTCCGGCTCCAACGAGTTCCACGGCTCGGTGTTCGGCAACTTCACCCCCGGCTCCTTCAGCCCCAAGGGCACCGAACGCGTCTCGGGCGCCATCGTGGGCCGCACCTCGCTGTACAACCTGGGCGACTTCGGCGCCGAGGTGGGTGGCCCCGTCCTCAAGGACAAGCTGTGGTTCTTCGCGGGCTTCGCCCCCGCCTTCACCCGCTACCAGTTGGAGCGCACGCTCTACGCGCCCCAGGCCAACGCGGACGGCGAGGTGGCCTCCCGCCCCATCGAAGGCACCCGGAGGACGTACTTCGCCGACCAGCAGGGCTTCCAGTACCTGGGCAAGCTCACCTACCTGCTGAACGAGGACCACAACATCGCGGTGTCCGTGTCCGGCTCGCCTCAGTCGGCCGGCGGCGTCAACCGCTTCGCCATCAGCGAGCGCACCGGCCTGCCCGAGGCGACATTCATCAGCGGCCAGCAGTCGGCCCTGGCCACCCAGCGCATCGCCAACAGCCTGGACACCAGCGTCAAGCTGTCCTCGGCCTTCCTGGACAAGCGCCTGCTCTTCAACGTCACCCTGGGCTGGCACCACCAGGACGTGTCCGTGCGCCCCTCGGACGGCACCATTGGCGGCAGCCTGCAGGGCCTGGCGGGCGTGTCCAACGTCGCCTGGACGCGCGGCGGCCCGGCGCACTCCATCACCGAGTTCGAGCAACTGCCCGACCCGTCCGTGTGCGCCGGGGTGAATGAGGCAGGCGAGCCGATCTGCCCGGTGCCCAGCGAGTACTTCACGGGCGGCCCCGGCCGTCTGTCCGAGATATCGCTGGACCGCTACCAGGCCAAGGCCGTGGGTACCTTCCTGGTGAAGGCCGCCGGCCAGCACCTCTTCAAGGCGGGCATCGACCTGGAGCAGATGGTGTACGATCACACCCGGTCGATCAGCGGTCTGCGCATGTACCGCGAGTCGTCCGACGGCGCCTACTTCCGCGACTTCCGCCAGTACGGCATCCTGCTGGGCCCCGATCAGGTGCTGGTGCAACCCACCCAGGAGGCGCTGTCCAAGTCCAACGCCTACGGCCTGTTCGCCCAGGACAGCTGGGGCCTGTTCGACAACGCGGCCACCCTCAACGTGGGCGTGCGCTACGACAGCCAGCGGCTGATCGGCGGCGGCAAGACGGCGCTGGTGATGGGCAACCAGTGGTCGCCCCGCCTGGGCATCATCGTCGACCCGACGCGCGCCGGGCGCATGAAGTTCTACGGCAACTACGCGCGCTACTACGAGAGCATCCCCCTGGACATGGTGGACCGCTCGTTCCCGGGCGAGCCGGGCCTGCGCTCGCGCCGCGACGCCACGCTGTGCAACCCCTTCTTCGTGGATCAGCAGCAGGGCATCTGCTCCAGCGACGAGTCGCGCATCGCCTACCGGCCCGAGCTGGACTCCAACCGGCTGTGGGAGACGATTGGCGCCGGCACCACCATCGTGGATCCGGACATCCAGCCCCAGTCCACGGACGAGTTCGTGGTGGGCGGCGAGTACGAGCTGGTGGCCAACTCGCGCGTGGGCCTGTCCTATACGCGCCGCACCATGGGCCGCGTCATCGAGGACATGAGCCGCGATGACGGCTCCACGTACTTCATCGGCAACCCGGGCTACGGCTTCGCCAAGGATTTCGACAAGCCCACGCGCAACTACGACGCGGTGACGATGTTCTTCCAGCGCAGCTTCTCCAACCTGTGGCTGGCGCAGGTGAGCTACACCTGGTCGCGCGCGCGCGGTAACTACGAGGGCCTGTTCCGCACCGACACGGGCCAGCTCGATCCGAACATCAACTCGGACTTCGATCTGGTGTCGCTGCTGCCCAACCGCACGGGTCTGCTGCCCGCCGACCGCACGCACCAGCTCAAGGCGTTTGGTGCCCGCGAGTTCGTCATCAACAACGCGCTGAGCTTCAACCTGGGCGGCTCGTACCGGGGCGCCTCGGGCGCGCCGCTGAGCTACCTGGGCTCGCACGTGGACTACGGCGCCGGGCAGGCCTACATCCTGCCGCGTGGCACCGCGGGCCGTGGGCCCTGGGTGCACAGCTTCGACAGCCGGCTGAGCGCCAACTACCGGCTCACCCGCGAGCTGACCGCCTCGCTGAGCGTGGATGTGTTCAACGTCTTCAACTTTCAGACGGCCACCCAGTTCGATCAGAACTACACCTTCGCGGACGTGAACCCCATCATCGGAGGCAGCCCCCGGGATCTGCCCAGCCTGAAGGACATCGAAGGCGATCCGGTGGTCAAGAACCCCGACTTCGGTACCCCCACCGCCTACCAGGCTCCGCGCTCATTCCGGTTCGGCGCCCGGGTGGCCTTCTAGTCCATGCACCTCCAGGAAAGGACTCTCTCCATGACTCGACGAATCCTCGGACTGGTGCTGGCCACCACCCTGACTGCCGCTTGCGACAACGAGCAGCCCCCCATTGGCTGCCCCGTGCAGAGCCTCGAGTGGGCGGCCACCTACAGGCCAGTGGGCACCAACACGTGCGCGGTGAAGCACGGTGAGCAGCTGGGCATCCAGAAGTTCTCCCGGCCCTCGGGCGACGAGCGGCTCATCATCAAGCCGCAGACGCTGGCCACGCTAGAGACGAACAATGAAGTGAGCGTGGGCTTCCGGCAGGGCGTGCTGGCCTCGGAGGCGGACGCGGAGGGCTTCTGCTCCGCCACCGACGTGGTGTCCACCGGCCTGGGGTCCGCGGCGCCGGGCCAGACGCCGCAGTCAATCACCTACCAGTGGAGCAACATCCGGATGGCGGCCACGCCGCAGGCTCCGGGCACGCAGATGGTGGCCGAGCTCGAGTACACCGAGGCCGGCTGCACCGCGCAGTACGAGGTGTGGGCGGTGTGGCCCGCCGTCAACTGCGAGAGTGAGGCGAACCCGGGGCAGCCGGACACCGGCATCTGCGCCACCTCGGGCAGCATCAACCCGGACTTCTCCACCGTGTGCGATCCGGATGCGCTGCTGTGCGTGCCGGCGCGGCGGCCGCCCTCGCTCAAGTAAACACAGGGGCCTCGGCCCGGGCTCGAATCGTGAGCCCGGGCGGGGTTACCCCGCCCTGCATCCTCGAGGGGTGAAGCGACTGCTCGTTACGAGGTGAGCCGGTCCCGGTTGGTGCTGTGCACCTTCTGGATGTGATCGATCGCGTCCGGGAAGTCGCGCGGGTCGATGCCCAGCCGCTCCAACCCCTCCTTGAGGAACTGCCTCAGGGCACCCTCGTTGTTCTTCAGATCGGGAGGGATCTTGCCGGCGAGCTCGTCCAGCTGCTGGCGGAAAGGCTCCAGCGCCGCGGACAGCCCGCGCAAGGCCTCCTGCGCCTCCTGCGTCGAGCCGACGCCCCCCGCCGTGCCGGGGGGCGGGATGGCGGCCGGGTTGATGACGGGGCCGCCCTGGGCCTGGCCGGGGACAAAGTCATCCACCGAACCGCGCACCGAAGCGTTGATCTGCGGGGTCTCGACGCGGGGGGGCGCCTTACGCTCTACCGCGGTGGTGGAGGGGGTAGCGTTCGAGCGGACAGGGGAACGGCCAACGTTCACGGGCATGGCGAGACCTCGAATTCGACGTGACAACTCTCAGTGGATTTCTCGGTCATCGAGAAGGAAAAGTTGTCTCGTCCCGCGCACTATAGCTAAAGCGCTGAAATTCCTGAACTTTTGGATGACCTGAAAGTCCTGGCATTCTCGCGCGATAATCGAAGAACCGTTCTCGCGATAGGGAAAGCCTCGATGGAGCACCTGGATACAGCCGAGATAGCCCGTTACCTCCGAGGGCAGCTCGCGCCCGAACGCTCCGCCGAGGTGGAGCAGCACCTGCTCAACTGCCAGCCGTGCGCCGAGCGCATCTCGTCCGAGTCGCTGTCGCTGACGGATGTGCCCTCGATGCTGGTGAGCCCCGCTGGTAACGCCGCCGCTGCCGCGCCGGTGAAGTCGAAGTCCGGGCCGGTGAAGTCCGCGCCGGTGAAGTCCGGGCCGGTGAAGCCCGCGCAGGCGAGCTCCGGATCGCTGAGCTCCGCGCCTCGTCAGCCCCCGGCGCCCGAGCACCGGAGCGAAGGCGCGCGCCCGCCGGATCGTGGCGAGCAGGTGGGCCGCTACCTCGTCCTCGAGAAGGTGGGCCAGGGCGGCATGGGCATCGTCTACGCGGCGTGGGATCCGGATCTCGGCCGGCGCGTGGCCATCAAGCTGCTGCGCACGGACAAGGTGCCTGCCGAGGGCCGCACCGTGGGCCAGGCCCGGCTGCTGCGCGAGGCCCAGGCGATGGCCCGCGTCTCACACCCCAACGTCATCTCCGTGTTCGACGTGAGCACGCTGGGCGAGAGCGTCTTCGTCGCCATGGAGTTCGTGGACGGGGGCACGCTCAAGAAGTGGGTGAAGGAGAAGCCGCGCGCCTGGCAAGAGGTGCTGGACGTGTTCACCGCCGCGGGGCGCGGCCTGGCGGGCGCCCATGCCGCGGGCCTGGTGCACCGGGACTTCAAGCCGGACAACGTGCTGATCGGCACGGATGGGCGCATCCGCGTCACGGACTTCGGGCTGGCCCGGCTCTCCGAGGAAGAGCAAGAGGCGGTGTCCAACCGCCCCACGCTGCCGGAGATGGCGGCCATCGAGGACAGCCCCGAGCTGGCCCAGCTCACCCAGGACGGCCTGGTGGTGGGCACGCTGCGGTACATGTCCCCGGAGCAGCTGCACGGCACGGTGCCGGACGCGCGCTCGGATCAGTTCAGCTTCTGCGTGGCGCTCTACTGGGCGCTCTACGGCGACTGGCCCTTCGATCGGCAGCGCTCGCCCCGGGGAGTGGATTCGGCCCAGGGCTCTTCTCAGAAGGGCACCAGCCGGCCCAGCCAGCGCACCGGCACGCCCCGGCCGATCGATCCCGCCACGGGCGCGTTCGAGCCGCCCCGGGACTCGAAGGTGCCCGCCTTCGTGCGGCGCGCGCTGATGCGGGGGCTGGCTCCGGCGCCCGCGGACCGCTTCGCCTCCATGGAGGCGCTGCTCACGCAGCTGGACTACCGGCCCCGCCGGATGCGCATGGCGGCGGCGGCGGCCACGCTGGCGCTGGTGGCGGGCCTGGGAGGCTATGGCTGGTACAACCACGCGGCCTCGCAGCGCCAGGCCCTGGTGTGCACCGGCGCCGAGCAGAAGCTGGCGGGCGTGTGGGATGACGGGGCCCGCAAGCAGGTGACCGAGGCGCTGTTGGCCACGAAGCGGCCCGGGGCGCAGGAGGTGGCCACGCGGGTGGTAGGCCAGCTGGACAAGTACACGCGCGGCTGGGTGGAGACGAGCACCGAGGCCTGCCGCGCCACGCGGGTACGGGGCGAGCAGACCGAGTCCCTGCTGTCCTTGCGCGTGGTGTGCATGGAGCGGCGCCTCAAGGACGTGCAGGCCGTCAGGGCGGTGCTGGCCTCCGCGGACGCGGCGCTGGTGGAGAAGGCGGTGGACACCGTGTCCCTGCTGCCCTCGCTGCGAAGCTGCTCGGACGTGGGCTCGCTGAGCCAGGTGGAGCCGCCTCCGGACTCCGAGCAGGCCCGGGCGGAGATCGAGCGCCTGACCGGCATGGTGGCGCAGATGAAGGCGCTGATGGACGCCGGGCGGTACAAGCAGAGCCACGAGGTGGCCGAGCCACTGCTGAAGGCCGTCAGCGCGCTGGGCTACCGGCCGCTGGAGGCCGAGACGCTGCTGTGGCGCGGCTGGCTGGAGTTTCGCCGCGACGAGCCCAAGGGGGCCGAGCGCTACCTGACCCAGGCCCTGAAGACCGCGCTGGCCGCGCGCAGTGACGAGGTGCTGGCGCGCGCGGCCACGCTGCTGGTGTTCGTGGTGGGCAGCGACACCAAGCGGTCCGAGGAAGCGCTGTGGTGGAACGAGATGGCCCGGGCGGCGCTCACGCGCATGGGCGGCAACGAGGATCTCGAGAGCGAGGTGTTCAAGAACCTGGGGGGCATGTACGCGGCGCAGCGGCGCAACGCCGAGGCGCTCGCGGCCTATGAGCGGGCGCTGGAATTGTCCGACCGCGCCACGGGGCCCGAGCACGTCCGGCGCTCCATCATCCTGGGCAACATGGGCAGCATCTACAAGCGCGAGAACCGCATGGAGGAGGCCACCCGCGTGCTGAACGAGGCGCTGGCCCTGCGCGAGCGGCTGAGCGGGCCCACGCATCCGCTGGCGGGCGTGCTGCACTACACGCTGTCGCAGACGTACCTGCGGATGCGCGACCTGGAGAAGGCGCGGGTGCACGTGCTGCGCGCGCTGGAGATCGACATCGCCACCCTGGGCGCCGAGCACCCCACCGTGGCCGACACCTATGACGTGGTCGGCACCGTGTACATGGAGGGCAAGAAGTTCCGCGAGGCGCAGGAGGCCCACGCGAAGGCGCTGGCGATCAAGGAGAAGGCGCTCGGCAGGAACCACGAGTACGTGAGCTACTCGGCATGCGGCGTGGGGCGCGCGCTGCTGGGCCTGAAGCAGCCCGCCAAGGCCATGCCCTTCTTCGAGCGCGTGCTGGCCATCAACCCGCCGGATCCGGTGATCAAGGGTGACGCCTACTTCGGCATGGCCATGGCGCTGGAGGCGCAGGGCAAGAAGACGCCGCGGATGGTGGAGCTGGCCCGGAAGGCCCGCGCCGAGTTCGACGCGGGCACGGTGCCCGAGGGCGTGGCGGAGGTGGACGCCTGGCTCGCCCAGCGCTCCGGCTTGAAGGGGGCCCGGCTGGCCGGAGGCCGCTGAGCGGCGCTTCAGGCCTCGTCGAATCCCTGGGGCGGCTCGAGCTTCGCCTCTTCCTGCAGGCGCTGGGCCTCGAGCACCAGGTCCTCGGGGAAGGAGGCGCTCATGTACTGGCGCAGCTCCCGCGCGCCAAAGCTGCTGTCGCTCAGCTCGCGGAAGCGCTGGAGATCCGCCGCGAGCTCACTGGCGTAGCGGTAGCGCTCGTTCACATCGGGCGCCAGCGCCCTGAGGACGGCCTGCTCCAGCGCCAGGGGCAGCTCCGGGTTGTACTGGGACGGCGGCGTCACCTTGCCCTTGCGCACCAGGTCCAGCGAGTCGAAGTCGCTCTCGCCCACGAAGAGCCGCCTGCCCGTGAGCAGCTCGTAGAGGCACACGCCCATGGCGAACACGTCCGAGCGCTGGTCCAGCGGCTGCCCGTTGATCTGCTCCGGGCTCATGTAGCCGAACTTGCCCTTGATGATGCCAGGCCCGGTCTGCGTCACCCGGCCCGCCGCCTTGGCGATGCCGAAGTCGATCACCTTCACCTCGCCCGCGTACGAGACGAGGACGTCATCCAGCGACAGGCCCCGGTGGATGATGTTCATGTCCCTGCCGCGCCCGTCCTTCTTGCGGTGCGCGTGGTCCAGCCCCTCGCAGGCCTTGGCGATGCAGTAACAGGCCAGCGGCACCGGCAGGGGCAGGCCCTGCTTGCGGCCCCGCCCGAAGAGCGCGCTCAGCGGCTTGCCCGCGATGTACTCCAGCGAGAGGAAGGCATGAGGGCCGATCTGCCCCACCTCGTAGAGCTGCGCGATGTTCTCGTGCAGCAGCTGGAGGCTGATCCGCCCCTCGTCGAGGAACATGGAGATGAAGTCATCCGTGTCCGCCAGGTGCGGAAGGATGCGCTTCACCGCCACGCGCCTGCCCTGCCCCTCACCGCCAAACATCTTCGCGCGCCACACCTCGGCCATGCCGCCAATGCCCATGCGATCAATCAGCAGGTAGTGCCCGAAGAGGCTGGGGGCGCGCTTCGCGGAGGGCTTCGTCATCGTGCTGTGCCGCCTCGGTTGGGGCGCTCAGATTACCGGGTTACCGTCCAGGCGGGGGCTCCTTTCCGCCCCGCCCCCCCGGACAACCGGCCGGAGGGACCCGGACGGTGTCAGCTATTGGGCCTCGTGGGCTCCAGCCGCCTCCCTGGGCCGGTGTGCTCGGCCCCCCGTGGAGCCTGCTAGAGTGCCGGTATGTTCGTCGCCGCCACAGTGTTCGCGGTCGCGCTCGTGATGATGGGCATTGAAGCCACCCGTCCCGGCCGCGCCTTTCCCAAGGTCGCCAACTGGTACGTTCGTGCCATGGCGCTCAACGGCTTTCAGGCCCTGAGCGTCTTCACGCTGGGGCGCGCCGCGGATGGCTTCTTCCAGACGCACCGCCCCTGGTCGCTCGAGGCGCTGGGGCCCATTGGCGGCGCGCTCGTGGGCTACCTCGTTCACTCGTTCGTCTACTACTGGTGGCACCGCTGGCGTCACGAGGTGCCGGCGCTGTGGCGCTTCATCCACCAGCTGCACCACAGCCCCCAGCGCATCGAGATCGTCACCAGCTTCTACAAGCACCCGCTGGAGATCATGGTGAACGGCGTCATCTCCAGCGCCGTGCTGTACGGGCTGCTGGGCCTGTCGGCCGAGGCCGCCACCGGAGCGTTCCTGATCAGCGGACTGGCCGAGCTGCTCTACCACTGGAACGTCCGCACCCCGCACTGGCTGGGCTACATCATCCAGCGGCCCGAGAGCCACTGCGTGCACCATGAGGAAGGGCTGCACGCCTACAACTATGGCGACCTGCCCGTGTTCGATTGGATGTTCGGCACGCTGCGCAACCCCCGCGAGTGGCAGAAGACGTGCGGCCTGGGCGCGCAGAACGAGCACCGCGTCGTCGAGATGCTCGCGGGTGTGGACGTGACGGCCAGGCCGCTGGTGGAGCCGGGGACATGAAGCGGGCGCCGGGGCTCATCCCCGCGGTGGCGCTGAGCGTGCTCGGGCTGGCGCAGATGACGGGCGATCTGCTGGGTGTGCTGCCGCTCAAGGGCCTGGCGGCCGCGACGTGCGCCTCTCCGGCGCCCAAGGTGTTCTCGGCGGTGCGTGGCTTCGAGACGTACTCCACGCGCTTCTACCTGGAGTGGACGGACCAGGGCGGCCAGGCGCGCTCGGTGCCCATCACCTCCGCGCTGACCGCGAACTTCCAGGGCCCCTACAACCGCCGCAACGTGTACGGCGCGGCGCTCGCCTACGGGCCGGTGATGCCCCCGGAGCTGCGGGGCCCCGTCATGGCCTATGCGCTGTGTGGCTCCTCGCCGCTGCTGTCCGAGATGGGGGTGTCCGCGCCCGGGCGTAACTCGCCCTTCCGCGTGCGCTTCGAGCCCCGTCCCGGCACCCAGCTGCCCCCGGAGCTGCCGCTGATCATCGAGGCCCCATGTTTCTGAAGAAGCACCTGCTGGGAGAGGAGAACGGCTGGACCGGTGGACAGTACAGCCTGGTGCGCGTTCTCTTCGGTACGTACCTGGCCATCCACTTCGCCCACCTGGCCTCGTGGGGCAAGGAGGTCTTCTCCTCCGAGGGCGTGCTCCCCGCCAGCGCCAGCCCGCTGTTCCGGCTCTTCCCGGGCGCGTTCTGGATCAGCGACTCGCCCACCTTCGTCACCGGCGTGCTCATCGTCGCCACGCTGCTGGCGGTGCTCTTCGCCCTGGGCGTGAAGGATCGCTACCTGGCCGTGGCCCTGTGGTGGATCTGGGCTTCGCTCTTCGATCGCAACCCGCTCATCTCCAACCCCAGCCTGCCCTTCGTTGGCTGGATGCTGCTGGCGCACGCGTTCCTGCCGCGCCAGCCCTACGGCAGTGTGGACGGGCGGGATCAGCCGGACGCGGGCTCGGGCTGGCGCTTCCCTCAGCCGCTGTACCTGGCCGCGTGGCTCGTGATGGCCGCGGGCTACTCGTACAGCGGCTATACCAAGCTCGTCTCGCCCAGCTGGCTGGATGGCACCGCCTTCACCTACGTGCTGGAGAGCCCGCTGGCGCGCCCCACCGGCGTGCGCGACTTGCTGCTCGCCCTGCCCCAGCCGTTCCACCTGTTGCTCACCTGGTCCGCGCTGGGGCTCGAGCTGCTCTTCCTGCCGCTGGCGCTGGTGGCCCGCCTGCGCAAGCTCCTCTGGGTCAGCCTGCTGCTCATGCACTTCGGGCTCATCACCCTCATCGACTTCGCCGATCTGTCGCTCGGCATGGTGATGATCCACCTGTTCACGTTCGATCCGGCGTGGGTGCCCGCTCTCAAGCGCGGCACGGTGGACCTGCTCTTTTACGACGGCAACTGTGGCCTGTGTCACCGGGCCGTGCGGTTCATCCTCTCCGAGGACCCACGCGGCGAGGCCTTCCGCTTCGCCCCGCTGCAAGGCGAGACGTTCCAGACGCAGGTGTCCGCCGAGCAGCGGGCCTCGCTGCCGGACTCCGTCATCGTCCGCACGCCCGACGGCACGCTGCTGACCAAATCCAGCGCGGTGTTCTACCTGGGCAAGCGGCTGGGCGGCCTCTGGCGGCTGCTCGCGACGCTGGGAGCGCTCCTCCCCACCGCGCTCGCCGATCGCGCCTACGACGGCATCGCCTCGATCCGTTACAAGCTCTTCGCCAAGCCGAGCGACGCGTGCCCCATCGTCCCCAAGGCCCTGCGCGTGCGCTTTGACGCCTGAAGCGAGGACGGCAGCGAGCGGGGCCTACTCCGAGCGCATCGCCTCGACGGGATCCAACCGGGCCGCCCGCGCCGCGGGGTAGATGCCGAAGATGAGCCCCACGCCCGAGCTCATTCCCAGCGCCAGCGCCACCGCCCACATGGGCACCAGGGTGGGAAAGCCCAGCATCCACCGGCCGAGGAAGGCCAGGCCGAAGCCCAGCGCCACGCCGATGACGCCGCCCACCAGAGCGAGGATGACGGCCTCGGTGGCGAACTGCCCGAGGATGCGGCGCTTGCGAGCGCCCAGCGCCTTGCGGATGCCGATCTCCCGCGTCCGCTCGGTGACTGACACCAGCATGATGTTGAGGATGCCGATGCCGCCCACCACCAGCGACAGCAGGCACACGCCGAAGCCGGCGATGGTGATGACCTGCGAGAGCTGGTTGAAGGTGTCCGTCATGGACTCGTTGGTGTGCAGCTCGAAGTTGTTCTCCGCCAGCGGAGCCAGATCCCGGCGGCGCCGCAGCAGATTGGTGACTTCGTCCTTGGCCTTGTCCAACAGGGCGGCGTCCGTCGCCTGGATGTTGATGTCCAGCGAGCGCTCCTTGCCGTACAGCTGCTGGTAGGCCTTGAGCGGGAGGATGACGAGGTTGTCCATGCTCATCATCCCCAGGAAGCTGCCGCGCCGCTGCAGCACCCCGATGACGATGAAGGGCCGCCCCTTCACGCGGATCTCATGGTTGATGGGGTCCATGCCGGGAAAGAGCGTCTCGGCCACGTCCACGCCCACCACGGCCACGTTGCGCCCGTCCACCGTCTCGGTGTCCCCGAAGAAGCGGCCGGTGGCCACGCTGATGCCGCTGGTCTCCACGTACTCGGGCGTGGCGCCGTACACGCGCACGGTGGGGCGCGTCTCCTGGGTGGAGGTGGCGATCTTCTGGCCGCCCTCGTCATCCGCCGCGGCCACCGCGCTCACCGAGGGGCAGAACTCCTCGATGGCGCGCGCGTCCTCCAGCGTCAGGTCCGGCCGCTTGGCGTACTTCTGCCAGTTGAAGCGCCCGAAGCCCGTGGGCCACTTGGTGGCCTGGAACGTGTTGGCGCCCAGCTGGGACAGATCCTTGTTCACCTTGATGCGCAGGCCCTCGATGAGGGCCATCATCGTGATGACGGTGGTGACGCCAATGACGATGCCCAGCAGCGTGAGCAGCGAGCGCAGGGGGTTGCCCAGGAAGGTGCCGAAGGCCAGACGCAGGTTGTCGAAGAAGGCTCGCATGGCTCCGGCTCACTCGTAACGCAAGGCTTCCACGGGATCGAGGTTCGCCGCCCGGGCCGCCGGCCAGATGCCGAACAGCAGGCCCACCAGCGCCGCGAAGCCCACACCGGCCACCACGGTGAGCAGCTGCACGTCCGCGGCCAGGGGCGTGATCAGCGACACCACCTTCGCGGTGCCCAGGCCCACCACGGTGCCCAGCGCGCCGCCCACGGCGGACACCGCCGAGGCCTCCATGAGGAACTGGAGCACGATGGTGCGCTTGCGCGCTCCCAGGGCCCGGCGGATGCCGATCTCGCGCGTGCGCTCGCGCACCGACACCAGCATGATGTTCATGATGCCGATGCCGCCCACCAGCAGGGTGATGAGGCCCACGCCCACCGCCACGCCATAAAGGGCGCCGGTGAGCTGCTGGTACGTGTTGGCCAGCATCTCCGGCCGGTTGATCGAGAAGTCATCCGGCGCCTCGGGCGGCGTGCCGCGCGCCCGGCGCATGATGCCGATGAGCTGATCCTCGGCGCGCTTCACGTCCGCCGCGCTGGTCACCGCCAGGGAGATGCTGAACGAGCGCTTCTTGCCGAACACCGCATAGAAGGTCTTGAACGGCACCATCACCACCAGGTCCTGGTTGTTGTCCAGGATCTTCCCCTTGCGCGACAGCGTGCCCACCACCTGGAAGGGCCGGCCCTCGACGCGGATGGTCCGCCCCAGCGGGCTGATGCCGGGAAAGAGCCCGGCGGCCACGTCCGCGCCCAGCACCGCCACTGGCCGCGTCGTCTCGTTGTCCGCGTCGGTGATGAAGCGCCCGCTCGTCACCTCGTAGCCGGAGATGATGAGGTACTCGTTCATCACCCCGTTGACGCCCACGTTGGCCAGCTGCTCCTCGCCGTGCCCCACGTCCGCCGCGCGCCCCACCACCGGGGACAGCGCCGTGACGTAGGTGGACTGAGAGCGGATCTGCTCCACCTGCGCCAGGGTGAAGTCCTTGCGGTTGCGGTACTGCCACCAGTCCCCGCGCATCACCCAGGGGAACTTGGACACCTGCAGCGTGTTGGCGCCAATGGTGGCCAGCTGCCGATCGAAGCTGGCGTTGAGCCCCTGAATGATGCCCACGATGGCCAGCAGCGTGGCCACGCCGATGCCAATGCCCACCGTGGTGAGCACCGTGCGCATGCGGTTGGCCTTGAGCGAGAACAGCGCGATGCGCGCGCCCTCGATCACGTCCACCCGGAAGGCGCTCATGTTCCCCCCACGGCCTGCACCGGGGGCAGCTCGTAGTTGGACATGGCCACCTCGCGGCCAGGCCCGTCCGCCACGACGTTGCCGTCGCTCAGCCGCACCGCCCGGGGGCAGCGCGCCGCCAGCTTGGGCTCGTGGGTGACGAGCACCAGCGTGTGCCCCGCCTTGTGCAGCTCCGCGAAGAGCCGGACGATCTCCTCGCCGGTGGCCGAGTCCAGGTTACCGGTGGGCTCGTCCGCCAGCAGCATGGAGGGCTCGGACACCAGCGCCCGGGCAATCGCCACGCGCTGGCGCTGGCCGCCCGACAGCTCGTTGGGCTTGTGGTGCATGCGGTGGCCCAGGCCGACTTTCTCGAGCGCCGCACGGGCCTTCTCGCGCCGCTCGCGCGCGGGCGTGCCCCGGTACACCAGCGGCAGCTCCACGTTGGCCTGCGCCGTCTCGCGCGGCAGCAGCTGGAACGTCTGGAAGATGAAGCCGATCTCCTTGTTGCGGATGATCGCCAGCTCGTCATCGCTCATGCGCGAGACGTCCTTGCCGTTGAGGAAGTAGCTGCCGCTGGTGGGCGTGTCCAGACAGCCCAGGATGTTCATCATCGTCGTCTTGCCCGAGCCGGACTGGCCGATGATGGCCACCCACTCGCCGCGGGAGATGCCAAAGGAGACACCGCGCAGCGCGCGCACCTCCTCGCCTCCCACGCTGAAGACGCGGGTGATGTCCTGCAACCGGATCAGCCTGTTGTCACCCGCGTCACTCTGCGTGCTCACGACTTGCGCCCACCCTTCATCCCACCACCCGGGCCGCCCTCGGCGGGCTCGCGCACTGTGTCCCCGTGGTTCAGCTCCTTGGACAGCGTGCGGTATGGGCCCTCCACCACGCGGTCCCCGTCCTTCAGCCCCTCGACGATCTCCAGCTCCGTGTCCGAGGCGATGCCCGTGCGCACCCGGCGCAGCTGAGCCTTGTTCTCCTCGTCCAGCACGAAGACGACCTTGGCCAGCGCCTCCGTCTTGCGCTTGGCCGTCAGCCCCCCACCCTCCACCGGGGCCTTGTAGTCCGGCAGGCTCTTCTCCGAGCGCACCGTCACCGCCTGGATGGGCACCAGCACCGCCTCGTTGCGCGTCTCGGCGGAGATGCGCACCTCGGCGCTCATCCCGGGCAGCACGCCCGGAGGCCGCGTGTCCAGCGCCACCGTGACGGGGAACGTCGTCACCTCGGCCTCGGTGCCCGGGTTCTTGATGGTGGCCTTCTGGGCGATCTCCACCACCGAGCCCTGGAAGGCGTCGCCCTCCAGCGCGTCCAGCGTCACCTCGGCGGGCTGGCCCGCCTTCAGGTGCACCACCTCGTGCTCACCCACCTCGATCTTCACCTCCATGGCGCTCAGGGCGGCGATGACCATCACCACGTCCTCGGAGAAGTCCGAGCCGCGCACGCGCTCACCCACCTCGCGAGACAGCTCGATCACGTTGCCGTCGATGGGCGAGGTGAGCGTCGTCTTCGACAGGTTGCTGGACGCCTCCTCATATACGGCGGACGCCTGGGCCAGCCGCTGCCGGGCCGCGGCCACCCGGGCCTCGGCCGTGTCCTTGGCGGCGCGAAGCTGCTCCAGCTCCGCCGCGGACGCCAGGCCCTTGCCCAGCAGCCCCTCGACGCGCCCGTACTCGGCGGCGCTGCGCTGGGCCTCCACCTGGGACACCTGCACCTCGGCCTGCGAGGCGCTCTGCGAGGCCTGCGCCTGCTTCACCGAGGCCTCGAAGCGCTTGCGATCGATGCGCCCCAGCACCTGGCCCTTCTTCACCGGCTCGCCGTCCTTCACCAGCAGCTCGATCAAATCTCCCGACAGGTTGGAGGAGATCTTCACCGTGGTGGCCGCCTGCACCTTGCCCGCGCCCGTAATGGTGCGGGTGATGGTGCCCTTGCGCGCCTTGGCCACCTGGACCTCGACCGTCGGCGGCGGCCGCTCCTTCAGTCCACCTGCCGTGATGCCGGCCGCTCCGAGGAACAGCACGCCCGCGATGACTGCCTTCCACCACTTCATTTCGACTCTCCTGGGCTCAGCATGCCCATGGCCCGCGTGACAGCGAAGCGGGCGACTTCCACATTGACCCGGTTCTCCAGCAGCACCAGCTCCGCCTGGGTGAGCTTGAGCTGCGCATCGCGCACCTCCAGCGTCGAGCCGGCGCCCGCCTTGAAGCGCTCCTCGGCCAGCGCCAGGCTCTGCGCGGCGGCCTCGCGGTTGTCGGCGGCCAGCTGCGCGGAGGCGATCTGCGTGGTGAGCGCCTCGATGGTGCGCCGCACCTCGGCCTCCAGCTCACGCTCAGCCTGCGCCAGGTTCAGCTCGGCGGTGCGGATGGAGGCCGCCGCGCGGCTGGCCTGCGCATCCGTGGAGAAGCCAGAGAAGATGTCCCACTGCAGCACCACGGCGCCCGACAGCGTGTTCTGCAGCCGGGGCTCGGTGAAGACGAGATCCGCGCTGGGATCGTCGCGCGAGTAGGAGCCCCGGGCCAGCAGCCGCGGCAGGTAACCCGCGCGGGCGGCATCCCGGGCCAACGAGGCGGCGCGCACCTGCTGCCGCAGCGCCTGAACGAGGGGGCGGCGCTGGCGCGCCTCGGCCACGGCCTGCTCGAAGGCGGGGGCCGGCGCGGGCTGCTCCGAGAGGGCGGCCGGCGCCTGGGCCTCGAGCTGCTCGGAGCCGGAGCGGGCCAGCCAGATCGCCAGCAGCGCCTGGTCCTGCACCAGCTGCTGCCTGCGCTGCAGCAGGTTGATGCGATCATTGCCCAGGTTCACCCGGGCGGACAGCTCCTCGCCCCGGCCCACCCGGCCCGCCTCGAAGAGGGCCCGGGCGCGATCGAGCTGCTCCTCGCTGCGCCGCACGGTGGCCTCGAGCACCTGAATGGTGGCCTGAGAGCGGTACAGGGAGAAGAAGCGGCTGATGGCCTCCAGCTCCGAGGCATCCGCCTGCTCCTGGGCCTGGCCCCGGGTGGCCTCGGCCACCGCGCCGCTCTGCTCCAGCTGCTTCCAGAGCGCCCTGTCATAGATGACCTGCGAGACGGACAGGGACAGATCGAAGCTGCCGCGGCTGTCCGCAGGCACCTCCACCGGCCGCTGGATGAAGCCATCTCCGGTGGGGTTGGGAATGGTGGAGATGATGCGCTGGCGCCCGAGGTAGGCGCCGCCCGCGCTGGTGGAGAAGTCCAGCTGGGGCAGCAGCGCCGAGCGCGACAGGCGCACGTCCTGCTCGGAGCGCTCCACGTCCAGCAGCGACAGCAGCGCCTGGGTGTTCTTGCGGCCCTCGGCGCGGGCCTGCTCCAACGAGATGGGCGTCGCGGCGGGCGTGGCCGCCATCAACGCCACCAGCAGCAGCGCGCTCATCGTCCACCTCTCCCCGGCCCACCGCGGCCGCCCGGCCCACCCTCTCCACCCGACATGCCCGGCAGCCCGATGAGGAACACGCCCACGTACATGACATAGAGCGTTACGGCCAGCAGCAGCGCCCGGCCGCGGCGCATGCCCGTGGCCGAGGCGAAGCCCAGCCCCAGCAGCACCACGCTCCACAGGTTGAAGAAGTCCACCGCGCGCAGCGCCGGCTGGAGCTTCGGCGACAGCCCCTTGAGCACCGCCAGGCTCGAGGGCACCAGCGTCTGCACCTGCGCCTCCGTCATCGAGTGCTGCGCCACGGCGCACACCGCGAAGATGAGGTGGTACAGGGCAATGGGCAGCATGGCGATGGAGGCCACCGACATCATCCGCCCGAAGGCGGCCGGCGTGCCGAACAGCCACCCGGCGAACCACAGCACCGCCGCCAGCAGCAGCACCTGCAGCGGCATCACGAAGACGCCCTTGGCGATGCCGCCCACCAGCGCCTTGCGCGAGGCGGTCTGAATCTCGTCCGCCAACTCGCTCTCGGAGTACCGGCTCAGCTCACCCGACTGCTGCAGCCTCTGCACCACCGCGGGCGCCGCGTTCCACCGCAGGGCGAACGCGCTGCCGGACAGCGCCACGCACAGGCTCAGCAGGACCAGGGGCCACACCCAGCGGCGCGCTTCGATAGCGGCCCCCATGCCGTCGATGGGGTCGACGAGCACTCGGGCCGGTTGAGCAAGAGAGGTCATAAGAGAGTGAGGGATTCCGGGCACTTTACGACGGGGAGGGCAAGAGCATTGCCTGAACCGGCCGGATTTGGCGCCCCAACAGGCAAGCAACCTGGCGCATTCCGTGGATTCAGGCGTTTAGCCCTACCTTGTAGCGGGCTGTAGCAGAAATTTTGCGGCAGGGATCGTGAGGGTGTATTTGCTCGGCTGCCCGCTTGCCGGAGCTTCAATGGTCGATAGCACGGACCTCGCGCAGGTACTCCACGAGGCGAAGGACATTGCTCAGAGCGTCTCACAGAAGCTCAGCTCAGCCCATCTGCTGCTGGCGCTCTTCACCGTGGACAACCCGGCTCAGGTGCTCCTGAGAGAGCGGGGCGTCGACGAGGACCGGCTGCTGGAGCTGATGACGGGCTCTCCCACCGAGGAGGAGCACCTGGTGCGCGACTTGTGCCAGCGCGCCCGCGTCATCGCCCAGCAGTGCGACTCGCGCGAGGCCGACTGCCTGCACCTGCTCATCGCCTTTGCCCGGGTGCGCTGCGCGGCCAACGATCTGCTCTCCCAGGCGGGCGTGGACCTCATCAGCCTGCGCACCACGGCGCTCTCCTACTTCACCAGTGGGCGCATGCCGCGCAAGCTGCAGGCCAGCCGCACCCCGCCCCCGCAGGCGCTGGGCACCCGCTACCCGCTGGGCCGACCCCTGGGCGCGCCTCCCACGCCCCTGCCCACCTCGCACTCCGCCGTGGCGCTCAGCCTGCCGCGCACCCCCAGCCGCTCCTCGATCCCCGCGCTCTCTCCGCGCGATCTGATCGATGCGGACGAGGGCCATGACGAGGCTCCCGCGGCGCCGCCCGCGCCCGCGCCCGCTCAGTCGGCCGTGGCCCGCGCCATTCCGGTGCCTCCTCCCCCGCCCTCCTCCACGCCCCTGCCCCGGCCGCCCACGCCCGCGCCGCTGCCCATGGCGAAGCCCGGCTCGCTGGCGCTGGAGGCCAAGGCCTTCCCGCTGCTCACCTCGCTGGGCCGCAACCTGAGCGTGCTCGCGCTGGACGGCAAGCTGGATCCCGTGGTGGGCCGCGCCAAGGAGATCGAGGAAGTCATCGACATTCTGGGCAAGCGCCGCACCAACAACCCGTGCCTGCTGGGCGAGGCGGGCGTGGGCAAGACGGCGGTGGTGGAGGGCGTGGCGCAGCAGCTGGTGACACTGCGCGGCACGCTGGGCTCCAAGGTCCTCATCGAGCTGGACATGGCCTCGCTGGTGGCGGGCACGCAGCTGCGCGGCTCGTTCTCCGAGAAGCTCAACGCGCTCAAGGACGAGGTGAAGAAGGCGGACGGGCGCGTCGTCGTCTTCATCGACGAGATCCACACGCTGGTGGGCGCGGGCTCCACGGGCGAGGGCCCGCAGGACGCGGCCAACGAGCTGAAGACGGCGATGGCGCGCGGCGAGTTCCCCTGCATTGGCGCGACGACGCATGACGAGTTCCGCAAGTTCATCACCACGGACCCGGCGCTGGAGCGCCGCTTCACCCCGGTGGTGGTCAACGAGCCCTCGGTGCCGCAGACGGTGGAGATCCTCAAGGGCGTGATTGGCCGCTACGAGGAGCACCACGGCCTGCAGTACGCGCCCGAGGCCCTGGAGGCCGCCGCGTCGCTGGCCTCGCGCTACGTGACGGACCGCTTCATGCCGGACAAGGCCATCTCGGTGGCGGACCTGGCGGGCTCGCGCTGCCACCGCGAGGGCAAGGCGACGGTGGAGCCAGCCGACGTGGCCCGGGTGGTGGCGAAGCTCGCCGGAGTGCCCGAGGAGCGGCTGCTGATGAAGGACTCGGCGCGCCTGTTGAGCCTGGAGGCGGACCTGTCCACCCGCGTCATCGGCCACGAGGAGGCGGTGACGCGCATCGCCCGCGTCATCCGGCGCAACTACGCGGGCTTCGCCTCGCGGCGCCCCATGGGCTCGTTCCTCTTCCTGGGCCCCACCGGCGTGGGCAAGACGGAGATGGCCCGCGCCCTGGCCGAGGTGCTGTTCGGCAACCGGGACGCGCTGGTGCGGCTGGACATGAGCGAGATGTCCGAGGCGCATGGCGTGTCGCGGCTCATCGGCTCGCCCGCGGGCTACGTGGGCTATGGCGAGGGCGGCCAGCTCAGCGAGCCGGTGCGCCGGCGCCCCTCCTCGGTGGTGGTGCTGGACGAGATCGAGAAGGCGCACCGCGAGGTGCAGATGCTGCTGCTCCAGGTGCTGGAGGAGGGCCGGCTGACGGACGGCAAGGGCCGGCACATCGACTTCTCCAACACCGTCATCGTCATGACGACGAACCTGGGCGCGGAGGCGTTCTCGCGCGCGGGGCGTCCGCTGGGCTTCGGCGCGGACGCGGGCAGCGCGCAGAGCGACACGGACGCGGCGAGCAGCGCGGCGCGCAAGGCCCTGCCTCCGGAGCTGTGGAACCGCATCGACGAGCGGCTGCCGTTCCGGCCCCTGCGCGAGGCGGAGGTGGCACGCATCGCCACGCTGCTGCTCGAGGACAGCAGCAAGCGCCTGGCCACCGAGCGCGGCATCGCATACGTGGCGGGCGAGGACGTGGTGCGCCACCTGCTGAAGTCCGGCGGGTTCGATCCGCAGCTGGGCGCGCGACCCATGCGCCAGGTGATGCAGCGGCTGGTGGAGGCGCCGCTGGCCGAGCGCATCCTCGCCGGAGAGTTCGTCGCGGGCGATCGCGTGCGGGTGTCCGCGCGCGGCGGCCAGCTCACCTTCCAGCTCGAGAGCCTCTAAAGCCGGCGCGCCCAGCCGGGCTACGGCCTGGGCGGCCTGCCGATCGCCCCCCGCACGGCTTCGATGAGCTCGACCAGGCCGAAGGGCTTGAGCAGGAACAGGGAGGCGGGCAGCCCCTGCCACAGCCTGGGCGGGCTGGCGCTCATGAGGACCACGGGGATGTCGCGCAGCGCGGAGGTGCGCTTCATCACCTCCAGCACCTCGCCGCCGTTCATCACCGGCATCATGTAGTCCAGCAGCACCAGGACGGGGCGCTCCGTCGCCATGAAGTCGAGCGCCTGCCGGCCATTGAGCGCAATGGCCGTGCGGTACCCCTCGTCCTCGAGAAAGTCCCGGAGGACCTCGACGATGCCGAACTCGTCATCGACGATGAGGATAGGCCCCATACCTATCTGCCCCGGCCCCGGAGCAGGCCCTTGCGGGACTTCTTCCGAGGGCCGCCCGAAGCGGACGACGCGGTGGGAATGCCCGTCATCACCCGCTGCGCGTCCACCAGGGGCTCACCCACCTCCAGGCCCTTCTTGCTGATGCGGAACTCGCGCAGCGAGTGATCGTGGCCGCTGTTGCGCAGCTTCAGCACGGAGATGAAGTTGCGCAGCTCCGGCCCCACCTCGGCGGTGCGCAGAAACAGGATGTTCTCGCAGATCATCGAGACGCCCCGGATGGGGAACTTCAGCTCGGGGCCGAAGAGCGTCTGGGCCTCGACGGTGAACAGCAGCGCCACGGCCCGGCTGCGGCACTCGTTGACGAGCGCGGCCATGAACCGCCCGATGCGCCCCTGGGAGGTGGCCGCCCTGCTCAAGGCATCGAACCCATCGACGAAGAGCCTGCGCACGCCCTTCTCGCGGATCAGCGTGATGATCTCCAGCCCCAGCGCGTCGAGCGAGTTCTCCGTGGGAGGGCGGAAGCTCAGCTCCAGGTACCCCTTCTTGATGAGCGGCTCCAGGTGCAGCCCCACGCCCGCGGTCTGCTCACACACCCGTTTGGGCGTGTCGTAGAAGGCGAAGTAGTGGCTCAGCTCCTTCTTCCGGGCCCCCTCGGCCAGAAAGTGCAGCCCCAGCAGCGTCTTGCCGCTGCCAGAGGTGCCGAAAAACATCGTCGAGGAGCCCTGGAACAGGCCCCCGTCGAGCATCTCGTCCAGCCGCTTGATGCCAAAGCTCCGGCGCCCATCGGTGGGCATGTCCTCGGTGCCGCCCTGCTCGATCAGCGCCTCGAGGCGGGGGTAGACGACGATGCCCCGGGAGGTGATGTCGAAGCTGTGCCTGCCCCGGTAGTGATTGCTGCCCCGGAACTTGCGGATGCACAGCTCCCTCACGGTGCGCACACCCTGGGTGCGCTCGCGCATCACCACCAGCCCGTCCACCATGGTGTGCTCGGCCTTGAGCCCCTTGCCGGATCCGGTGGTGAGCAGCAGCGCGGTGCAGTTGACCATCGCCGTCGTCACCTGCACCCCATGGATGAACCGCTTGAAGGCGATCTCCGTGGGGGCCACCTCCTCGGCCGCGACGAGCCCGTCGAGCACCAGCAGCGTGGCGTTGTGCGCCTTGGTCTCCTTGCGGATGAGCTCGAGCAGCGCGTCCAGCCCGCCCTCCTCGAGCACCGAGTAGGCGCTGAGGTACAGCATCGAGTCGGAGATGCGCGAGGAGTCGAAGAACTCCATCGGGCGCAGGTTGCTGATCATCCGGGTGTGAGACTCGGCGAGCAGCGTGACGTAGAGCGCCCGGCCTCCCTGGGAGGCATGGTGGAAGCACACCTGGTTGGCGAGGATCGTCTTCCCCGCCCCGGGCATACCGAGCACCATGTAGACGGCGCTCTTGACGAAGCCACCGTGCAGCAGCGTGTCGAGGCCCGGGATACCCGTCGACAGCCGCTCGGTATTGGAAGGAGTGTTCTCAGTCATTGCCGGTGCTTTCGTGAGCTACTCCGAAAGCACCGGCAAGAGAAGGCGGAAAACGGGCGCTTACGCCTTCTTCACACCCTAGTTCAGGGCGCTGGAGGGGGAGCGCCCGGCCTCCGTCAGCTTCTGGATGCGCACCTCGAGCGGCGGGTGGCTGGAGAAGAGCGCCATGAAGCCGCCACCGCCGCTGATGCCAAAGGCCTTCATGTTCGACGGCAGCATGCTCGGCTCGCCCTGCTGCATCCGCAGCCGGTCCAGGGCGCGCGCCATGGCCCCCGGGTTCACCAGCTGGGCGCCGCCCTCATCCGCGCGGAACTCACGCCGCCGGCTGAACCACGCCACGATCATGCTGGCGCCGATGCCGAAGACGATCTGCAGCACCAGGCTCGTCACGAAGTAACCGATCCCCGGGCCACTCTCCTCCCCGTCCTCCGAGCGGCTGATGAACCGGTCGATGAAGAAGCCCACCACGCGGCTCAGGAAGATGACGAAGGTGTTGAGCACGCCCTGCAGCAGGGTGAGCGTCACCATGTCCCCGTTGGCCACGTGGGCCACCTCATGGCCCAGCACCGCCTCCACCTCGTCGCGCTGCATGCCCTCCAGCAGCCCGGTGGACACGGCGACCAATGCGCTGTCCCGGCGGGCGCCGGTGGCGAAGGCGTTCATCTCCGGACTGTCGAAGATGGCCACCTCGGGCATCCCGATGCCGGCGTTGTGAGCCAGGCGGCGCACCGTGTCCACGAGCCACTGCTCGGTGGGGTTGCTGGGAGACTCGATCACCTTCGCCCCGCTCGTCCACTTGGCCATTGGCTTGGAGAGCAGCAGCGAGATAATCGAGCCCGCGAAGCCCATCACCGCCGACATGATGAGCAACGACGTCAGATTCAGGCCCCCGCCCTTGCTGGCCATGAGGCTCTCCAACCCGATCAGCCGCGCGATGACGGCCACCACCGCCAGCACGGCCACGTTGGTCAGCACGAACAGGGTGATGCGCTTGGCAAAGCTACCTTTCATGGTCCTCACTCCGGAAGAAAGTCGTTCCCCAACATGCAACGGCCAACAGACAATGCAAGGTGAACTTTCCAGAGGAGATTTGGAGGGGACCCCAAGGTTTTTTCGAATCCTGTCAGGGAATACACGACCAAACGGAAGAATCTCTGAACCCGAGAGCTGCTAGGTTCGGCGGGCTCAAGGGTGAAGGTGCATGGCCGCGCGTCGTCCCAGAATCGTGGTGGTGGGCTCGGGCCGGCTCGGAGGAGCCCTGGCGCTCGCGCTCTCCGCCCGTCGATGGCCCGTGCGCGTGCTCAGCCGCGCGGAGCAGGGCCGCCAGCGAGTCGAAGCGCTGGGCCTGAAGCCCGCCACCGCCGGGGACCTGGAGCGGGCCCAGGTGGCCCTGCTGTGCGTGCCGGACAAGGCCGTGCCCCCGGTAGCCCAGGAGCTGTCGCGGCGGCTCGGCCGGGGCGCGGCGCTGGTGCACTGCGCGGGCGCCCTGTCGCTCCAGGCGCTGGGCAGGCCCCGGGGCCGCGCCACAGGCTCGTTCCACCCGCTGTGCGCCGTGTCGGATCCCCGTGACTCGCTCGCCGGGCACACGGTGGCCCTCAGCACCCGCTCGCCTGCCCTGAAGGCCACGCTGGGCCGCATGGCGAAGGAGCTTGGGCTGCGAGCGCTCGAGGTGCCCGAGGCTCACCGGGCCGCCTACCACGCCGGGGCCGTGCTGAGCGCGGGCTGCGCCGTGGCCCTCATGTCCTCCGCCGTGGAGGCGCTAGGTCAGGCCGGCATCCCCGAGGACCAGGCGCTGGCGGCCCTGCTGCCGCTGATGCGCTCGGCGCTGCGCGGCATGGAGGCCCGGGGCCTGGCCGGTGGGCTCACAGGCCCGGTGGTCCGCGCGGACACGGACGTCATCGCCGCCCACCTGCGGGCGCTGCCCGAGGAGCCAGGCGCGGTGTACCGCCTGCTCTCGCTTCAGGCGCTGCGGCTGGCCGACTCCCGGCTCGCCCCCGAGGCGCGGAGCGCGCTGACACAACTGCTGCATGGCCCCCGCCAGGGAGCGCGGCCATGAAGCTCACCCGGCTGCGGATCCACAGGTATCGCGGCATCACTCCCGGCACCGAGCTGATGTTCAGCCCCTCGCTCAACCTGATCCTGGGTGAGAACGGCACGGGGCGAACCACGCTGCTGGAGCTGATCTCCATCGTCCTCGGCTCGGACTTCTCCGGGTTGGGCCAGGAGGAGTTCTCCCTGGAGTACGATCTGGCCCTGCCGGGCATGGCCATCCACGTCTTCGCGCGCAACGAGCGGCGCTCGGGTGCCGTGGTCATGCCCGCTCCGCCCGCCCGCTCGGCGCTGATGGCGCTGCGCGGCCCCGAGGTGGTGCCGGAGTTCGAGCCCTTCATCGAGGCCACGCTGCGCCCGGACACGCCCGGCGCGCGGGTGGTGGTGCGCGCGGACGCCTCGGGCCTGTTCTGTGACGTGGACGAGCGCTCCGCCTACGCGCGGCGCATGCAGTGGTCGGTGCTGGACCGCTCGGTGTGGACGCTGATCTTCATGGTGGCCCAGTTCATCGCCCCCGAGGACAAGGATCGGCTCAAGGAATTGCTCCACCGCACCTTCCTGCTGGGGCCCTCGCGCTTCGACGAGGCGCTGGGCATGTTCGAGCACATCGGCACCATCCGCTACGCCATGGAGATGCGGGAGGGCGAGGTGTTCCCCCTGGGGCTGATGGCGCTGCCCTCATGGATGCCGGCCTGGCTGCGCTCCCGGGTGGAGCGCGAGTCCCCGGGCCACACGCTCGAGTTCTCCCACGACGAGCTGGAGGGAAACTTCCTGGCGCGCTTCGTCCGCCTGGCGCGCTTCAGCTCGGGCAAGCTCCGGGTGGAGGTGCTGGAGAACCGCACCTTCGAGAACGGGGGGCGGCTGGGCTTTGGCAGCTTCAGCTTCCGCTTCCGCCGGCAGGACGGCACCGAGGTGCCCCAGGCCCAGCTGAGCTACGGGGAGAAGCGCCTGCTGGCCTTCCTGTACTACCTGGACGTCAACGGGGACTTCGCCGTCGCGGACGAGCTGGCCAGCGGCCTGCACCCCCGCTGGGCCGAGGCGTGCCTGGCCGAGCTCGGCAAGCGCCAGGCCTTCCTCTCCAGCCAGAATCCGCTGCTGTTCGAGCGCCTCTCGTTCGGCTCGGCCGCGGACGTGCGCACCTCGATCATCCACTGCGCGACCGGGCCGCGGGACGAGGGCCACCGGCTGATCTGGTCTCAGCCCACCAGCGAGATGGCCACCCGCATCTTCGAGGCGCTGCGCGCGGACAAGCCCCCTTCGCTCACGGAGCTGCTGCGCGCCCACGGGCTGTGGTGAGCACGGGCCCCGGAGCACACCGGGGCCCGCGTTGCCGCCTGGCTCAGCTGGTGAGGATGATGCGCCCGCCCTGCAGCGCGCGCCGCACCAGCGCCAGCGCCTGCTCGGACGCGGCCTCGGCCTCCGTCACCCGGCGCAGGCACAACATGCCCTGCGTGCCCGTCACCGCGCGCTTCAGGTCCGACAGCAGCAGCAGCGCCGCCTGCAGCATCTCCTTGCCCTGCCCCGTCTCCTGCAGCGGCCGGCCGGACTTCTCGGCCAGGTACTCCATGAAGCGCTTCACCGACTCGGACAGCTTGTCGGGATCGAACTGCTCCAGCATCGTCTTGATGCTGGCGGGGTTGAGCTGAATGAGCCGCAGCGCGCCCACCTTCGCGAAGGCCGGGTGCGGCAGCCCCACGTCCGTCATCGGGAAGGCGCCCAGCAGCCCCTCCTCGGGCGCGCGGTGCGCGTGCGGCACCACGTCCACGAAGAGCGCCAGCGGCTCGGCGCCCTGGTTGAGCGCCTGCAGCTCGTCCTCATCCAGCGGCGGGAAGTTCTGCGGCACGCCGATGAACAGCAGCGGCAGGACGATCTCCGCCCAGAACTCCTCCGGCGCGCAGCCGGTGCCACCCACCGTGGACACCATGTGCGCCATCAGCTCCGCCAGCCGCGGCGCGCGCTCGGCCTGATCCGCCAGGCTCTTGGTCGCATCCAGCCGGGTGAGCGACATGACGATCTGCCCCTCGAACTGCTCGCGCGCCTCGGGCGGCAGCGGCGGCTGGGTGCGGCCCAGCGCGTCCTTCACGTCCCGGGCCAGCGAGTCCGGCTTGGACTCGAAGGTGCTCTTGGCCTTGGTGGGATCCAGCACGATGAACTGCAGGAAGCCCGGATCGAACAGGCGCTGATAATCCGCGGGCCCCAGCCGGGCCTGCTGCCCACCGGAGAGCGCCGCGGCGGGGTTGCCGCCAAAGCGCACCTGGCCCAGCGAGCGGCGGATGTCCGCGGCCAGATCCTCCAGCTTCGACAGCTTGCCCTGCACCAGCGAGTCCATGGCGGCGCCAAAGGGCGACAGCATGATGATGGTGTCCGGGAAGCCCAGCGTGGCGCCCTCGGGAGAGTCCCGGTTGGGGAACCAGAACGCCTGGTGCTCGCCCGCCATGCGCATGGCGAACGCGCCGGCCACTCCCAGCGCCAGCGCCTGGTGCTCGGGGCGGTTGGGCTGGAACGGGCCACCAATCAGCTTGAGGACTGCCTGCTCCACCTCGGTCCACGGCGCCTTGAGCAGATCAACGGGCTTGCCCTCATTTTTCTCGAGGGCGGCGGCCAACTGGGACTGGGCCTGGAGGACGTGCGGCGGGACGGGGTGGGCCTGGGGGACGGTTTGGGCCATGTCGAATCCTGAAGAGAAGAATGCGAGGCGTCCCCTTACATTGAAAATCGTGCCCTTGGCCACGATTTGTGCCCCTAGGATGGTGACATGCACACGCTTCGTCGCTTGCCTGGGGCCCGCGCCCTGCTTGCCAGCCTGCTGCTCCTGTCCTTTGGGTGTGCCTCCGTCTCACCCCGGTTTTCCCAGGAGGTCCAGGCCTCCTTCGCCCGGGACGACATGCGCAAGCTCACCACGCGCTCGACGGAGCTGTACTACCCCGAACACCTGAAGCCCACGGCGTTGCGCATCGCGGCACGGGTGGAGCAGTGCGTGGACCGGCTGAGGGAGCTGTCCTGGAGCAAGCGGCCCCGGGACAAGGTGCTGCTGTACCTGACGAGCGCGGGCTTCAACAACGCGTACGTGCAACCGGACCTGGCCAACTTCCCGCAGCAGATGGTGATGCCCACGCACATGAGCCTGGAGTTCTTCAACCTCATGGACCTGGGGCAGACGGAGCTGGGGGACGTGGGGTGCCACGAGGCGGTGCACTACGTGCAGATGCAGCAGGAGGAGGGGCTGTGGCGCGGCATCAACTTCACCACCGGCGGCATCCTCCAGCCCAACATCTTCACCGAGTCCTGGTTCCTGGAGGGGCTGGCCACCTACTACGAGGGCCACTTCGACCGGCAGACGGGGCGCCCGCATAGCCCCATCTGGCGCGGCTGGTTCGAGTCGGTGGCGCAGGCGCGCAACGGGGACATGCACCCCGGCCACCTGTCTCCCGAGCACCGGGAGATGGACCCGTTTGGCGGCAGCTACCTCACCGGCAGCCACTTCGTGGGCTGGCTGGTGCGCCGGTACGGAGAGAAGAAGCTGTGGGAGCTGGTGCACGAGCAGGGCCAGTCCTGGGTGCCCCCGTTCGGGGTGACGCTGCGCTTTCGCAGCGTGTACGGCAAGACGATTGGCGGGCTGTTCGACGAGTACAGCCAGGCGGTGAAGAAGGAGCTGGTGCGGCGTGAGCGCCCCGCCTCGCAGACGGTGCTGGTGCCCGAGGTGGGGTACTTCGCGCGCATCGCCACCTCGCCCAAGGAGGGCGCCACGGCGATCGTGAGCGTGGGGCGCGAGCACACCGCCCAGCTGACGGTGCGCGAGCGCGATGGCTCGGAGCGCTTCTCCCGCTCGCTCACCCCGCTGCTGCCCGGGCGCGAGTGGATCATCGGCAACCCGAACGTCATGAGCGGCCTGTCCTTCACCCCGGACGGCACCCTGCTCTACCTGGTGGCGGCGGACGTGAACAGCGAGGGCGGCTTCCTGTCGCGGCTGTGGCGGGTGGACGCGCGCACCGGCGAGGTGCTGCGAACCTGGGAGATCAAGGACGGAATGGGCGGCAGTGTCACCCCGGACGGCACGGGCTACGTCTTCGTGGACGTGAAGGGAGACACCGCCAACCTGGTGCGCCTGGAGCTGGAGTCGGGCCGGGTGGTGCCCGTCACCCGCTTCGAGGGGCACCTGTCGCTCGGAGCGCCCGCCGTGTCTCCGGACGGCTCGCGCGTGGTGTTCTCGATGCGAGGGCCCAACGGGTGGGACCTGGCGCTGCGCGGCGCGGATGAGAGCGTGCGCTGGCTCACGCGGGATGGGCACTTCAACTACTCGCCCCGGTGGGTGGATGACGATCAGGTGCTGTTCATGCGCGAGCATGAGGGACGGCTGCAGGCGCATGTGCTGCGGCTGTCCAGCGGCGAGCTGCTGCGCGTCACCGATGCGCCGCACATCGCGATGGATGCGCAGCCCACGGGTGACGGGCACATCGTCTTCCTCAACCGTGAGGGGCAGAACTTCACGCTGGACCGGGCCCCGCTGACGGCCGTGCCGGGCTCCGCTCCAGCAACGGCCCAGGCGCCCGCGGCGCCGGCACCGCCCCCCGTGGCCACCCTGCCCGAGCCTCCCACGGCCGCCGCTGCTCCCGAGGGCACTCCAGTTCCCCCTGACGCTCCCGAGGCCTTCGCCCAGTTCCCCGCCGGCACTCCCGCCTCCACGCCCGAGGCCACGCCGGCTGAGACTCCGGCCCCACCCGCTCCGGAAGCCCCGGCGCCCGCGGACGCGCCGCTGACTTTCGCCTCCATTCCGCTGGCCGAGGCGCCTGTCGCCGAGCCCCCGCCCATGCCTGGCGTGGAGTTGGAGATCCTCTCCGACGAGCCCTACAAGTCCCTGGAGCGCATCTACCTGCCCGAGTTCCGCCTGCCCTTCGTCCTCGCCTACGAGGACGCGAAGACCGACAAGGTCCACTGGACAGGCTTCGCCTCCCTCTCGGGTCAGGACCGGCTGGGCTTCCACTCCTGGGCCATCAACGCCGCGTATGACTCGGGCGCTGGCAACCCCAGCGTCGCGCTGAGCTACGGCAACGCCACGCTGGCCCCCTGGTACATCCAGACGGTGGCCGCCTACGCGGAGACGGAGAATCAGCGGGACATCCAGGGCGTGCTCTCCGTGTCCCGCGGCTTCTGGACCACGCCCGTGTCGCTGAGCTTCATCGGGCTGAGGCGGGAGTACCTGGATGTGGCACCGTCACAGCTGACCTCGCTGTTTGGCCCGGAGCTGGCCATGGCCTACTTCGCTGGCGAAGGCACGCCGTACGGGGGCACGCAGCGGGGGCTGGGCCTGTCACTGTCCGCGGCGGTCTACCCCCAGGCCTTTGGCTCGGATGCGACCGTGGGAGACGTGCGCGCCGAGGTGGAGACGTACTTCGGCGGACTGCCCGGGCTGGGCAAGGACAACCTGGAGTTGTCACTGACGGGCCGCTTCCTGCCGGGGGCCACGCCGGGGCTGCTCGAGGTGGGCGGCTTCCCCGCCGGCAGCGAGCTGTACAGCTCGCAGGAGCCCCGGGGCCCCACCACCCCGCGCCAGCTGGACGTGGGCATCGCCTTCGCGGAGTACCTGCGCGGCTATGAGGATCTCACCCTGCGCGCGCGTCACGCCGTCATCGGCAATGCGCGCTACCGCTACCGCGTCATCATCGACTACGGCTGGGCCTCCACGCTGTACCTGCTGCCCTCGCTCTTCATCACCCAGTTCGAGGTGGACGGCTTCGGCGCCTTCGCGCGCACGGACTTCCGGAACAACCACCGGGTGGCGGGCGGCTCGGCCAGGCTCAACATGACGCTGGGCCAGCTCATCCCTCTGGGCATCTACTACCAGTACGCGTACCGCTTCGATCTGCCCGAGAACCAGCGCGAGTTGCACCTGGTGGGCCTGGCTTTCTGAACTTCACTCTCGGCAAAACGGCGAGTCTGGGATATGTCGAGGAGCTGACACACCCTTGCTGCCCCCGTCCAGGCGACCGGCCCACGCGCTGATGGAGGCGGCTCCACCCATCGGAGCTGCTCATGTCTCTTCCCGGTGCGCGGACGGCCCAAGCCGTACGTCGTCTGCTCGTACAACCCGTGGTGCTCGCGCTGGGGCTGCTAAGCCCCGCGGTGGGCCTGGCGCAGGCCAAGCCTGACTACAAACAGATCCAGCCCAGGCTCAACGGCCACATTCCCCGCGAAGTGCCGCGCTTCCCCATCTCCTCGTTCCCCATCGATACGCGGCCGCTGTTCGACTACTTCGCCTGGCAGAACTTCATCGCGGTGATGTGGCCCGCGCAGGCGCAGGACCTGGGCGCGCCCTACAAGCCGGACGATGCCTCCGTCTTCGGCCGCTACAGCCCCGCGCTCCAGCCGGTGTGGCTGCGCTGGAAGACCGCCTACGATCTCTACCCTCAGGACGGCAGCACCCCGCCCGCCTGGGAGCAGCCCAACGGCTTCAGCCCCTGCCGCAACCTGCCCAGGAACAACACCCTGCCCATGCTGGACATGGTGACCAAGTTCGACACGCTCGCGGACGAGCTGGACGAGGCCTTCTCCGGCCCGCTGCCGGACCAGACGGGCCTGTTCACCCGCTTCGAGGTCCGCTTCAACCGCGCCGAGTACGACTACGTGCGCGGCAACGGCTTCTACAACAAGGCCAACTGGCCCACGGGCGCGCAGCCTCCCATCTCGTTCCCGGCCAGCACGCGCGACGCGCTCGGCGCCATCGAGGTGAAGGCGGCCTGGAGGGACCTCTCCAAGGTGCCCGCGAAGTTCCACTCGCGCTTCTTCACCCTCGAGGCACTGGGCACCGTTGCCGGCACGTGCAAGACGGTGCCCAACACCCAGAAGGTGCAGTGCGACTGCCGGCCCATGAAGCTGGGCCTGGTGGGCATCCACATCAACCACAAGACGGCGGACTTCCCCCAGTGGGTGTGGAGCACCTTCGAGCAGGTGGACAACCTGGGCGAGGACGCCACCACGCCCAGGGACATGCAGCCCTCGTACTTCGATCCGGACTTCTACAAGAAGTACCCGGACAAGAAGGCGCCCGGCCGGCGCTCCAACCCGCCCGAGCACCCGGGCTCCAGCCGCGTGCCGGGCGCGCAGGACTATGACTCCACGCCCGTCAACGTGGTGCGCCTGTCCGCCATCCCCGACACACCCAAGGGCAACTCCACGGTGGAGCTCAACGCGCGCTACCGCCAGCTCTTCAAGGGCACCGTCTGGGAGAACTACCAGCTCATCGGCACGCAGTGGTCCACCCAGCCCTCGGTGCCTCCACAGTCGCCGCTGGTGGATCCCGTCAGCGGCCAGCAGGACTTTGGCTGTGAGGACGGCACGCCCGCGGCCGCGGGTGGAGTGCCCTTCCCCGCCTGCCAGGTGGCCAACGTGACGATGGAGACGTACCACCAGTACGACAGCTGCCAGAACTGCCACCAGGGCGCGCAGCGCTCGGGGGCTGACTTCAGCTGGAGCCTGGCCCTGCGTGCCTACAGCCCGCCCGCCCCGGCGGCGAAGTCCACCCCTGCCCCCGCCCCTACCAACAAGTAACCCGAAAGGTTTCAGACGATCATGTTTCGCACCTTGCGCATTACCTGTGTCCTCACGGGCCTGGGGCTTGGCACCGCCGCGCTGGCCCAGGCTCCCGCTCCCGCTCCCGCCCAGGCGCTGGCCTATGCCAACGCCACCACGGCGCCCACCAAGGGCTGGACGGGGCCAGTCTTCCAGCTGAGCTACAGCTACCCCCAGAAGGCTCCCGCTCCATGCCCCCCCACCGTGTGCACGTGGCTGGCGAAGGACATCGGGGTTGCCTTCGACGAGACGCCCGGAGTCACGGCCGCGCAGTGGAACGCGGCGTGGGGCAAGTACATGCAGCAGATCCTCGACTACATCCGCCAGGGCCAGGACGAGCAGCTGGACAACAAGGCGGGCTGGCAGGTGAAGGTAAACGGCGCCACGCGCTGGTTCCACGTGCCGTGGATGGCGTTTGATCCGACGCGCGGCCGCGAGTTCGTCCACGGGCTCACCAACGAGCGCACCGCGCAGCTCAGTGACTTCCTGGGCACGGACCTGGTGGTGACCAAGGGCGCCAACGCGCTGCCGCTGTCCGGCACCAAGGCCACGCCCAAGGGCTTCGAGACGTGGGCCTTCGGCGTGTACAACGAGTGGGGCGGCTACGCGATTGGCCGCTCCTGGGGCCCCAACGGCCAGCCGCAGACGGCGATGGTGAATGGAATGCCCCAGCCCGCGGGCCTGCCCTTCCCCGAGGGCACGCTGGTGGCGAAGATCCTCTTCACCACCGCCACGCCCAAGGAGGTGCCTTACCTGGAGGGCTCGCCGGTGTGGCAGGCGGACCGGCACGTGGAGAAGGACAACACGTTCCTCTGCGAGCGCGCCGTGCAGGAGGTGCGCATGATTCAGTTGGACATCGCCGTGGTGGACTCGCGCTCGCCCTCGCGGTGGGTGTTCGGCACCTTCTCGTACAACGGCAAGCTCAAGGGCAAGACGTTCTGGGAGCGCCTGGAGCCGGTGGGCGTGCAGTGGGGCAATGATCCGTGGAGCTTCCCGGCGGTGCCCAAGGTGGGCTCGCAGCCCATCGTCCAGAGCGTGCTCAACAAGAAGATCGGCACCCCACAGCACTTCGGCTGCAACGGCCGGCTGGCGGGCCCGGTGGACAACAAGCTCTCGTCCTGCCTGGCGTGCCACGCCAACGGCTATACGCCGCCGGCGGGGCTCACCGCGGGCCCCAACACCATCCCGAACATCTTCGGCTTCCCGGGCCAGTGCACCACCCACACGCCGGACAACGCGAACTACTTCACCAACAACCAGTTCCCCATGTCCTACAGCGGTGGCCAGTACGAGAACCTGATGAACACGGACAGCTCGCTGCAGCTGCAGGTGGCCTTGCTCCAGTACGGGCAGTTCGCCCAGGTGGGCCAGGCCGCGGCCTGCAAGGACGGCATCGGCAACTGAGGCACCGGCGCGGGGCCCCTGCCTGCCTCAGCCGAGGCAGGGGCTCTGCCTCACAGCCCGTAGAGGTGCACCTGGCGGACGTAGTCCAGCACCGCGCTGGGCACAAGCTCCGTGGGAGCCTCACCGCGCGCCAGCATCTCGCGGATCTGCGTGGAGGACACCTCGGCGACCGGAGGCCCCAGCGTGCCAGGCGCGGGGTAGCCGGCCCGGTAGAGCACCAGCACCCGCACCATCTGCTGAATCCGATCGAAGCTCTTCCAGTTGGGAAGATCCTTCAGAATGTCCGAGCCGATGATCAGCGAGAAGGCGATCTCCGGGTAGCGCTCCACCAGGTACGTGAGCGTCTCCACCGTGCGCCCGCTGCCACCGCGCTCGGCCACCTGCTGCTCCACCGGGCTCGTCTTCATCCAGCCCGAGGCGTCCCGGCACAGGGCCTCGCACATGCGCATGCGGTGCTCGAAGGGCTCCAGCGCCTTGCCAAAAGGGTGCTGGTAGGCCGGCATGAACCACACCTCGTCCACGCCCTGGGTGGCGCGCACGTAGTGGGCCGCGAGCAGGTGGCCCACGTGGGGCGGATTGAACGAGCCTCCCAGGAGCGCGACCTTCACCGCCACCTCACTTCACCGACAGCTTCGTTCCACGCCCCAGCACCATCACCTGAGGCTCCAGCACCACCTGCCCATCCAGCCGGAAGGCCGTGAAGCGCAGGTTGCTGCCCTCTGCCTTCTCCAGCAGCCCGCATGTCTGCTCGGCCGCGCCCGCCAGCCGCCCCGGCGTCAAGAAGTAGCGCGGGCCGATCTGCACCACCTTGGGCTCCGGCTCCTTGCCGTGGATGAACAACGTGGCGTTGAGCAGATCCTCGCGAGACAGATCGTTCTTGTCGTGCACCAGGCAGCACAGCGCGTCCCCCACCATGTCCAGCAGCTTCCGGGACACGGAGGGATCCATGTACTGCAGACAGTCCCGCTCGGGCACCCGCGCGAAGCGCTCCATCACCAGGCGCCGATCCTCCTCCGAGCTGAAGTCCGCGGGGGCCTCGCCAAACGCCGGCGGGCGCGGCAGCGCGTCCTTCGAGGACAGCCACTGCGTCACGTCGGCCAGGAAGTCCAGGTCCGAGTACTCACGTCCCCCGCGGGACTTCTCGCGCCGATCGAGGATCCACGCATCCAGATCGGCGTAGCGCGCCCCGGCGAACAGAAAGCGCCGGGCGCCCTTGGCCCGCAACAGCTCATACGCCGTGTCGAACGCGGCGAGATCCCCATGGCTGTCTGAGAGAACACCGATCACGGGTAGGCCCGCGCTCAAGCGTACAGCAGGAAGGGCCTTCTTTGCTTCTCGAAGGCTTGCTCCTGGGCCGAGAAGCCCTCCATCAGCCGCTCCAGGGGCCAGCCCTGCTCGATGCCCCGGCGCACCTGCTCCGTGCCGCACAACAAGTCAAAGGCGGGCACGTCCTCCACGAACTCGTAGGCGTCCGCGCGCCAGTCGAACTTGCCTCCCCCCACCTCCTTCACCGCCTGGAAGATGGCGATGCCGGTGCGCAGCGGGAGGAAGGCCTGGGGATCCGTGACGTGGATGAAGGCGCCATTGCAGGACTCGCCCCGGAACTTGTCGAAGGTAGGGGTAAAGCCCACCGGACGGAAGATGACACCCGGCAGGCTCTCCTTCTCCAACCGCGCCACCAGCGCCTCCGAGTCCAACCACGGCGCGCCGAACTGCTCGAAGGGGCGGCAGGTCCCCCGGCCCTCGGACACGTTGGTGCCCTCGCCCAGGCACATGCCCGGGTACACGAGCGCGGTGTCCGCGGTGGGCATATTGGGCGAGGGGGAAATGAAAGGCAGCCCCGTCTCCTGCCAGGACATGTCCCGGCGCAGGCCCTCGCACGGCACCACCGTCAGCTCGCAGCCAATGCCGAACTCCGAGTTGAACAGGCGGGCCAATTCGCCCGCCGTCATGCCGTGGCGGTTGGGCAGCGGGTAGAGCCCCACGAAGGAACGGAAGCGCTCTCCCACCAGGTTCCCCTCGATGAGGGTGCCGCCCAGCGGGTTGGGCCGATCCAGCACGAAGAAGGGCACCTTCGCCTGGGCCGCCACCTTCATGGCCAGGGCCATGGTGTAGACGTAGGTGTAATAGCGGCTGCCCACGTCCTGAATGTCGAACACCAGCGCGTCCAACCCGGCCAGCCACTCGGGCTTAGGCGACAGGGACTCGTAGGTGGAGCCATAGAGGCTGTGCACCGGCACGCCGGTGCGGCGATCGCGCGCCTCACCCACGGCCACCATGTACTGGGCCTCGCCGCGGATGCCGTGCTCGGGGCCAAAGAGCGCCGCCAGCGTCACCCCGGGCGTGCGCGCCAGCAGATCCGCGAGGTGGCGGAAGCGCGAGTCCACGCTCGTGGGATTGACGATGGCCCCCACGCGCTTTCCCTTCAGCGCGGAGAACCCCTGCTCCACCCACACATCCAATCCCGTCTTCACCTTCGTCACGGTCGTCCTCCGCGCCTCGTGCGTTGCCCGCGGCTCACTCGTTGTTCAGGCGCTTGAGAGCTTCCAGCGCCGCCTTGCGCGAGTTGCAGCCTCCCAGCCCCAGGAAGCCGGAAGAGGCACCGTCCTCGGGCCCTTCCTCCTCGGACAGGTCCTCCAGCTCGCCCTTCGCGCTCTTCAGCTTCAGATCGCCCACCGCGTAGGCGGCGGACGAGCGCCCCTGGCACTTGGGATGCTCCAGCATTTCGATGAGCCGCTCCTCGGCCGCGTCCTCGCCCGACCTCACGGCCAGCTTGTAGTAGCCCACGGCATCGCCCAGCTCGCCCTGCGCCTCCTCGAGCTGCCCGAACAGGAAGTTGCGCCGGCCCAGATCCTTCTCCTCGGAGATGACCTTGCGCGCCTTGTCCACCAGGGCCTCGCGCTTCGCGGCGGGCGCCCCCTCCACCTCGGCGATGGCTCGCTGCGCGGGGCTCTTGCCCAGCACCACCACCGCCATCCCCAACAGCAGCGCCACCGCTCCCAGCCCAAGCACCAGGTGCGAGCCCTTCGTCCCGTACGGCAGGCGCGAGCGCAGCCCCGCGGGCAGCTTCTCCGGCAGCCCTTGAATGACGCGCGAGGCCCCGGCCATGAACTGGCCTCCCAGGCTCTTCGCCTGGCCTCCCAGCACCGAGGCGCGCTGCCCCAGCACGGCCGCCGTCGCGGCGAGATCCGCGCCCGTGGCCCCCGCCGCGGGCACGCGCGAGAGCGCCAGATTGGCGAACGGCGGCCCCTGCTGCGCCACCCCGGCCGGAGTGGGCAACGGCGTCACCGGCGCCTCCATGCGGTAGGGCCCCTTGGGCACGCGGAAGACGCGGATCTTCCCGGGAATGCCCTTGAGCTCGAACGCGCCCACCTCCTGCGAGGGCACCTCCGCCTTGTTCATGGCCAGGTACACCGCCTCGGTGAAGAACACCTCGCCCGCCTCGGCCAGGCCCTCCACGCGCGCGGCGATGTTCACCGGCTCGCCGAACACGTCATTGGACTCGACGCGCACCTCGCCCACGTTGATGGCCACGCGCACGTTGAGCCGGTCGCTCTCGGGCGCCGCGGAGTTGTACTGCCAGAGCCGATCCTGAATGGCGATGCCGCTGAGCACCGCCTGGGTGGGAGACTCGAAGGTGACGAGGAACGCGTCACCGATGGACTTGAGGACCTTGCCGCCAAACGCCTTGAACATCGGCGCGAGGAGCTCGTGGTGCACCTGGAGCAGGCGCTGATTCTCCTCATGGGTCTGCCGGCTGGTGCGCTCGGTGAACCCCTGAATGTCCGTAAATACGATGGCGAGGTTGGCGGTCTTCAAGGCCCGCGCAGTCTATGCGCGGAAGATCTCCGCGCAATCGCTGCGAGCCTGGGCAGTCCTCCTAACGACGCGAAGGCTTGAGCGGACGCATCCGGCGCTTGGGGGCAGGCTCCAGGGACTTACGGAGCTTCTCGGCGAGCTTCTGCCTGCCCGTCTGCTCGTAAAGGTCGGCCAGGCGGCGTGTCACCACCGCGTTACCGGGCTGAAGCTCCCGGGCAGCCAGCAGCTCGCGCTCGGCATCCTCGGGGCGCTCCTGCTTCTCCAGCACCTGGGCCAGCAACAGGCGCACCTGCACCCACTCCGGGCGGGCGCGGGAGAGCAGCCGGAAATGGAGCTCGGCCTTCAGCCAGTCTCCCTGAGAAGCCCAGAGCCCCGCCAGCCGGAACCGGGCTTCCTCGTAGGAGGGACGATAGAGGAGCGCCACCTCGTATGCCTGCGCGGCGAGCAGCGGGCGGCCCCGCTCCTCGAGCAGCAGCCCCCGCAGGTAGTAGGCCCGGGGGTTCTCCGGAGCCAGCGCGGAGGCAACGTCCAGGTGAGCCTCGGCCCGGTCCAGCTCGCCGCCGAGCTTGAGCAGGAGCCGCGCCGCCTCCAGGCGGGACAACTCCCAGGTGGGCCAGCGGTTAATAAGGGATTCCACTTCCGCGAGCGCTCCCGCGGTGTCCCCTGCCTCTTCCCGGGCGAGGGCCTGCGTCAGGGACGTACTCGGAGGTACGTCCATGGCGCCCGCCAGCACGCCTGCCAGGATGAGCCACACCATGGGCGGCTGATAACAGAGCGGGCGCGCCCCCTCAATGATCCCTTGACGGCTACACAGCCAGGCATAAACCCATGTCCGTGCAGATCGCCCAACGAACTCTCGAGGATCTCGGCTTCGCGGAAATGCTCCGCGCGCTCGCCCACCGCTGCCGGACCACGCCTGGAAAAGAGCGCGCCCTGGCCCGCCCCTTCCTGGACAATGAAGACCAGGTCTCCGATGCGCTCGCGCTCGTCAACGAGGCCCGCTCGCTGTCCCAGGAGCAGTTCTCCCTCCCCCTGGGTGGAGTGAGTGACTTACGCGACGCCCTCAACCGCGCCTCCAAGGGCGGCATGTTGGAGCCCAGGGACCTGATTGCCTCCGCGCAGCTGCTCTATGCGATGGCGCGCACCCGCGAGTCGCTGGAGGAGCGGGAGGAGGCAGTGCCGATGATGGCGACGCTGGCGCGCCGCCTGCCGATGCTGGAGGCGCTCGCGTCTCGCATCGACCGAAGCTTCGAGCCGGACGGGACGATCTCCGACCGGGCCAGCCCCGAGCTGAAGGAAGCCCGGGACAGAGCCAGCGGGCTGCACCGCCGCATCAAGAGCCGGCTGGATGAGCTGCTCCATGACGAGGGCTTCATCCCCAAGCTGCGCGAGAACTACTACACGCTGCGCAATGGCCGGTACGTGGTGCCGGTGGTGTCCAACTTCCGGGGCGAGGTGCCCGGCATCGTCCACAACGCCAGCCAGACGGGGCAGACGCTCTTCATCGAGCCGCAGGCGATGGTGAACCTGGGCAACGACCTGGCCATCGCGCAGTCCGAGGTGGCCGAGGAGGAGCGGCGCATCCTTCAGGCCCTGTCCGACCAGCTGGGCAAGGAAGCGGACCGGGTGCTGGCGGGGCTGGCGGCGGTGGCGGAGCTAGACGAGGCGGAGGCGGCGGCGCTGCTCTCGGCGGATCTGGACGCGCGCACGCCCACCTTCAAGGGGGTGCAGGAGCTGACGCTGCGGCTGCTGCGCCACCCACGGCTGGTGCTCAAGGGCAACGAGGTGGTGCCCAACGACGTGGTGCTGACGGGCCAGGCGCGGGCGCTGGTGGTGTCAGGCCCCAACGCGGGCGGTAAGACGGTGACGCTGACGGCGGTGGGCCTGTGCTCGCTGATGCTGCGCGCGGGCCTGCCCATTCCGGTGGCCGAGGGCTCGAGCATGCCGCTGTACCGCTCGGTGCACTCGACGGTGGGAGACGCGCAGGACCTGGCCCAGGGCCTGTCCACCTTCAGCGCGCACGTGGTGAGCCTGCGGGACATCGCCGCGGCGGTGGGCAAGGACTCCGTGGTGCTGATCGACGAGATCGCCGCGGACACCGATCCGCGCGAGGGCGCGGCGATCGCCATCGCGGTGCTGGAGGAGCTGCTGGAGAAGGGCGCGGTGGTGCTGGTGACGACGCACCTGGAGGAGCTCAAGGCGCTGGCGCACATGGATCAGCGCTTCCTCAACGCGCGGGTGGGCTTCGATCCGAAGAAGATGGCGCCCACCTACCGGTTGCAGCTGGGCGCGGCGGGAGCCTCGTCGGCGATCGAGGTGGCGGCGCGCATGGGGCTGCCCGAGCGCATCTGCCAGCGCGCGCGGGACTTGTCGCTCAACGCGGGCGGCCCGCTGGCCAAGGCGCTGGCGGCGGCCGAGGAGGAGCGGCGCAAGCTCTACGAGGAGCTGGACCGGGCGAAGGCCTCGGCCGACGCGGCGGAGAAGCTGCGCAAGGAGCTGGAGGCGCAGAAGCAGACGTTCGAGAAGGAGCGCAAGGAGCGGATGATGCGCTTCAACGAGGACGTGGCGGCGGCGAGCGAGCACGCGGCCTCCGAGGTGCGCGAGCTGCTCAAGGCGCTGCGGGCGCAGTCCAACGAGAAGATGGCGCAGGACGCGCGGGTGGCTCTGCAACAGCGGGCGGAGGAAGCGTCACAGCGGGCCAGGGAGACGCGCGCGGAGCTGTACCAGGTGGTGGCGCCGGCGCCGCCGACGCTCAAGGTGGGCGCGTGGGTGCGGCACTCGGGGTTCGACAAGGACGTGGAGATCCTGGAGCTGCACGAGCACGAGGCGCTGGTGGCGGCGGGCATCATCAAGATGCGCGTGCCGCTGTCGGAGCTGTCGGGCTCGCGCACGGCGAAGCCTCAGCAGAAGTTCCCCGAGCGCAACAAGCAGGAAGCGGCGATGAAGAAGGCCACCGCCGCGGCCCCGGCGGAGATCAAGGCGACGAACTTCCGCTGCGACGTGCGCGGCATGCGGGCGGACGAGGCGCTGACGGAGGTGGAGGAGTTCCTGGACCAGGGCATGCGCAGCGGCGAAGAGGCCGCGCTCATCATCCACGGCCACGGCACCGGAGCGCTCAAGCAGGCCATCCGTGACTACCTGGCCAACTCGCCCTACATCCGCATGTTCCGCCCCGGCGAGAGCCACGAGGGCGGAGACGGCGTCACGGTGGTGGCGCTGCGGGCGTAGGGCTTCGAGCACAAACACGACGGCGCCGGCCCCCTCGAGAGGACCGGCGCCGGAGTGAAGCAGCGGCGTGATTACTTCCTGGTCGCGGTCAGCGACGCGCCGGAGTACGCCGTGTAGGCGTACACGGAGATGTACCAGGTCCCGGCGGTCGGGTTGGTGAACGAGCAGCTCTCGTTGTTGCCGTTCATGTACGGGCGGCAGTTGTACTTCGTCGCCGTCGCCTGCGCGCCGTAGCGGACGTGGAGGTCCGCGTCACCCGTGCCGCCGGACTGGGTCACCGTGAGGTTGGTGGTGCCCGCCGGGACAGTGATGGGGTAGTGCTTCCAGGTGCCGGCCGCGCCCGAGAGGTTGCTCTGGGAGAAGATCGTCGTGGGCGGGATGTAGGGGGTGGTGATCGTCGAGTTGATCCAGCTGTCGAACGACGACACGCGGGCGTACAGGCCCGGGTAGCGCGGGTCGGCGCAGCCGTAGCCCCAGCTGACGACGCCGGCCAGCACGCGCGTGCTCCCCTTGAGCACCGTGAGCGGACCGCCGGAGTCACCCTGGCACGAATCCTTGCCGGGCGAGGCCGCGGCGAGCTGATCCGCGGTGATGGTCTCCCTGCGGTAGGCCGCCTGGGCATCGGCGTTGCTCACGATGGCCACGTCCACCGTCTGCAGAATGTCGGGGCTCGAGCCGCCGCTGGACAGGGTGCCCCAGCCGGTGACGCGCGAGGTGACGCCCGGGTTGGCGTAACCCGCCGCCGCGTCGGCCGCCGTGAGGATCGGGATGGCCTTCGCGTTCGCGCCCGTCAGGTCCAGCGGCGAGGACAGGCGCAGCAGCGCCACGTCCTTGCCCTGGGCGGTGTCCACGTAGCCCGGGTAGACGTAGACTTCGGAGACCGTGCGGACCTGGCCGGAGCCGGTGAGCGTGGTGGAGCCCGCCTCCACGAAGGCCGGCGCGCTGATGCCGCCACCACCGTTGTTCACGCAGTGCTGCGCGGTGAGGATCCAGTTCGCGTCGATGATGGAGCCGCCGCAGAAGTGGAAGCCCGTGCTGTCCTGCAGGGAGACCTGCCAGGGGTTGGCGGCGATCGTCGTGTCGGTGCCGCCAACGATCTCCTGCTCGGTGGACTGCAGCGGCTGCTGCTTCTCCTCGGCGAGCTCCGCACCGCAACCAACCAGCGACAGGGTACCAAAGAGAGCCCAGCGGCTCATGGACAGGCGTGAAGACATGATGACCTCAGTGGGGGATAGGTGAAGCACCGGAACTGTGAGACAGGGCGGCATTACGAGTCAACCCGGTATTCACATTAAAAAATCGGGCGCATTTCACACCTCGCGGCACGCGCGTCTACCGTCCCGAAGCCTCCAGGGGGGCTTCTTTCACCGGGAGGGTGCGATGAGCGACGTGACGACGCAGCGTGGCGTGCTGAGCTTCGAGAAGAACGACCGACTGGCGCTGCCGGGCTTTTCCGAGGGCTTCGCCGAGGGCCTCACCGTTCAACTGTGGGTCCTGCTGCACCCGGGTGAGAACCGGCAGCGCCGCATCCTCGAGCTCGGCGGAGGCCTGTTCCTGGGCGTAGGCAAGGAGCCGAACAGCCTGGTCCTGGGAGTGACGGGCCCGGAGGGAGAGAAGATCCTGAATGCCCCGGGAGCCCTCCCGATGGACCGCTGGGTCCACCTCAGCGCGGTGATCAACGCCCAGGGACACGCCACGCTGTACGCGCAAGGAGTGCGCCTCGCCGAAGGCCCGCTGCAATCCCCCGGCACGCTGGGCGTGGGCATGGGCTGTGTGGGCCGCGGGGAGCGCACGCCCGGCTTCGAAGGAGAGGTCGCGCAGCTGGCCCTCTGGCGCGGCGCCCTCGCGCCCGAGCCTCTCTCGCGGCCGAGGCCCGTCCCCCTGCGCGGAGATGAGCCCGGCCTGGCCGCGTACTACCCGCTGGATGCCCTGGTGGAGACCCAGGCGCTCGAGCTCACCAGCGGCCAGCGCCATGGCTCGGCCAGCGGCAACATCACCGCGCTGCCGGGTAGCGCGCTCTCCGAGGCCATGGCGGATGTGCCCCACGCGGTCTCTCTGTCCGGCACGGAGAGCTGGCTCCAGCTTCCGCCCCTGGCTCCCGAGGCGTTCAGCAAAGGCCTGTCCGTGCAGGCCTGGCTCCGGCCCCGGAGCGTCAGTGGCCCCCTGCCCCTGCTGGAGCTCAGCGCCGGCCCCGAGCATGACGCGCTCCTCATTGGCGCGGAGGACAGCTCCGGCGCCCTGTACATCGACACGAGGACGGTGACCGCCTACGACCCGGACCCCACCACCAAGGACAAGCCGCGCCCCCGCAGGGAGCGCATCTGCCTGGTCCCTGGAGTGCTCGCCACGGGCCGCTGGGCCCACCTCAGCGCGGTGCTCGATCCGAACAAGCAGCAGTGCACCGTGTTCATCAATGGCCGCTCGGTGCACCAGGCCCCCCTGCCCCAGAAGGCCTTCGCCTCCAAGCAGGTGCACACGCACTGCTACCTGGGCCGCCACGACGCGATGACGGCGGTGACGTTCGCGGGCGAGCTGGCCGAGGTGCGCCTCTGGAGAATGCCGCTGAGCCCCGAGCAGGTGGCCCGCACCTGGGGCTCGCGCCTGCGCGGGGACGAGCGGGAGCTGCTGGCCTGCTACCGGCTCGATTCGATCGAGCGGGGCCTGGCCATCGACACCTCGGCTCGCCGGGTCCACGCGCGGACGTTGGGCCCGGTGACGGTGGTCCCCGCGGACGGCCTGCCGCTGCGCTCCGTCACCCGCGAGGGCCAGCCGGGCGTCACCGTGAGCGGCAAGCTGCTCACCGACTGGGTGCCCTACTCCGTCTTCGCTCCGGCTTCGAATGCCACGCGCTACGGCACGGTGCAGGGCTCGCTGGTGCGCTGCTCGTCGTACGAGATCGTCATCGAGCCGCGCAACGCCGCCGGTGAGCCGGTGGGCGGTGAGCACGTGGAGCTGTGCCTGGACGAAGGGCGGGACGTCCTGCGCAGCGAGGGTGGCCGCAGCTGGCTCGAGTCGTGGCCGGCCAGCACCGTGCGGAGCCTGAAGGTGCCGGACGGCGGACGGCTGCGGCTGTGCATCCTCGCGGGCAAGGCGCTGGACTGCCCGTCGGTGCGCGTGCGCCGCAGGGACATGCCGTCCGACGCCTGGGTGGTGGCGCGCCCGGCCGATGCCAGCCAGGAGGCGCTCCTGGGGCTGAATGGGGACCAGATGCTCGCCCCCAAGGACGGCCACGCTCCCGTCTTCAGCAGTAAGACTTCCCGGGACGACGCCAACGCGGTGGCCGAGCTGCTGCGCAACACCGCCATGGCCCTGCCAGTGAGCGCCGCGACGCCGCTCAAGTCCATGCGCAAGTCCACCCCGGACAACGCCAAGATCCTGAGCTCCATCGGTAATGTGACCGAGGACGTGTGGAACGGAGTGACGCAGGGCGTGGAGAGCGCCATCCAACAGGCCGAGCGGGCCCTGCGGCAGGCCTCGGATCTGGTGATGGACAGCACCGAGGACATCGCGAAGCTGATGAAGGCGGCGGCGAAGGTGCCGGCCCAGGTGGGCGCGGAGGCGGCGCGCCAGTGCATCCGCGGCGCCAAGAAGCTCTACATCGACGCCGGAGAGTCGCTCGAGGACAGCCGCGGGGCCGTGTGGGGCGTGGTGCAGCTGGTGGGCGAGCACGTCGTCAACGGCTCCAAGAAGGTGTTCCGCGTCGTCGTCTCGGGCGTGGCGGAGACGCTCCTAGCGATCGAGGAGCTGGCCCTCAAGGTGGGCACCGCCATCGAGAAGCTCGTCGACTACCTGTCCCGGTTGTTCCAGTGGCACCGCTTCCTGCACAACGCCGAGCGCATCTACGACATGGGCCTGCGGATGCTGGACAGGACCCGCGAGCAGAAGGACGTGCTCGCGGATCTTCCGGCGATGATCGACAGGCTCATGAGCGTGCCGGGCAGCTCCGAGGTGGCCAAGAAGACGCTGGGCCAGATGGTGGGGCTTACCTCGCTCAAGGGGCTGCCGGACTTCGACGAGCTGAAGTACCTGGTGGATCAGATCGAGAGCGCGTTCTCGGGCAATGGCTTCTCCGTGGAGAACCACAAGCCCCAGAAGCGGCAGCAGCCCCAGAGCGTCAACATGGCCTCCTCCAGCAGCACCAGCAAGCAGTGCGTGCAGGTGCTGCCGCCCGAGCTGTTCGTCCCCTCGGATGGCCTGCTCGCCATTCCGATGAGGCCGTTGATGGAGGCGCCCGCCAACGTGTGGAAGCTGGCCCGGCCCGACTGCGTGCCCCTGCTCGAGTGGATCCACCGCGAGTTGGACAACGCGCTCAAGGACGCCCACAGCGTCCTCACCCAGCGGCTGTCGGTGCCGGTGCTCACCGAGCTCGTCGAGACGGTGATCCTCGGGGGCAAGAAGATGAACCTGTTGCGCCTGGTGTCGCTGATCGGGGCGATTCCCATGACGCTGGCGCCGTCGTCCGGGAAGAAGTCCACTGCCAGCAGCACCACCAAGTCCACCCAGGAGAAGAGCACCCAGAAGGAAGAGGACGACGAGGTGGTGCGCTACCTGCAGTGCTCGGTGAGCATCGCCAACGCGGTGCTCAGCGGCTGCCGCGCGGGGGCGGAGAACGCCGATGCCGACGGGGCCGAGAAGGCCGTGCGCATCCTGTTCGGCGTCAGCAGCGCCTTCTCGCTGGTGAGCGCGGGCGTGGACTTCTACCTGGCCAGCAAGGAGACGTCACAGACGGCGAAGGCCTGCGCCTTCACCCATGCCACCATCGCCACCGCCGCGGGCGCCTGGCTCGGAGTGATGACGGTGCTCTGGGAGGGCGGCGAGGACGGAGGCGGCGGACAGACGTTGGATCTGATCGTCGAGCTGGTGCTCGGGCTGGGCGAGGTGGCCACCGCCATCGCCGAGGTGAGCACGAAGGTGTCCTCGCCGCAGGAGCTGGGCAACATCGGCTTCCAGCTCGGGGCCTGGTCCTTGCGGGGACTGCAGCGCGTGTTCGACGGCTGCGACAATGCCGGCGGGGGCGATGGCCTGTCGTCGAAGATCGCCAAGTACTCCAAGGGGCTCAACTACGCCACCTGCGCCGGCATGTTCGTCCTCGAGGCCGTCGAGTGCGGCCTGTACGCCGAGGGAAAGCTCTCGTAAACAGCGCGCACCGCGCGGGCCAGGCCCCCCAGCCCAGCCCGCGCGGCACGCTTCGCGGTCCCGACTCAGGGCAGCGCGGAGCAGCTCGTGGGCTGGCCCTGGCGCCGGCCCACCGCGGTAAGCCGGCAGGGCAGCGGCACGCGCGTGGGCGTCAGGTGCAGGGGCGACACGCCAGCACCAATGGCGCCGTGCATGTTGGAGCCCCAGCTCAGCGCCGTGCCGTCCGCACGCAGCGCCAGCACCCGGTTCCAGTTGGCCGACAGCGACGCCACACCCGTGGCTCCCGGCACCGGCGTCCACGGCTGATTCAGGCCCGCCCCGGGGATGCCCAACACGCCGCTATAGTTGGCGCCCGCGCCCCACACCGTGCCATCCGCCAACAGCAGGTGGGTCGCGCTGCCGTTGAACCCGATGTCCACCACGGGACCCGGCAGCCCCTCGAGCTGGAACACGTACGGCACATCCCAGGGCCCCAGGTCCATCACCCGCCACACCGTCCCGTCCTTCGCCAGCATCATGAACTCGTTGGACATGATCTTCACCGAGGCGATGGGCGGCACGCCCTCCAACCGCTTGGGCACGAAGGGCATCTCATAGCCCCCGAAGAAGCCGCCCAGCATCCAGACCGAGCCATCCTCGTGGACCGCCAGCGTGTAGTCGTCCTGCGCGGCGATGGAGACGATGCCCTCCAGCCCCGGCACGGGCGCGGGCGTGTACCGATCTTCCATCGTGTCTCCGCCCAGCTGACCGGACCAGTTGACGCCCCAGCCCCACACGGTGCCGTCCGCGCGCAGCGCCAGCGAGTGGAACATGCCCGCCGCCACGGCGACCGCGTCGGTGATGCCAACCGCCTGCACCGGCACCTCGCTGAGGAACTCGCCCGTGCCATCCCCCAGCTGGCCAAAGGCGCCGAGCCCCCAGTTCCACACGGTGCCGTCCTCGCGCAGCACCACCGAGTGCTGATAACCGGCCGCGGCGCTCACCGCCCCCGTCAGGCCTGGCACGGGCCTGGGCGTGGCGCTCTGGGGATCCAGGTGCGAGTCGTACATCTCATCCCCCCACCGCCACACGGTGCCATCCGCGCGCACCGCCACCGAGTGCAGCGCGCCCGTCACCGCCTGGACCGCGCCCGTCAGGCCCAGCACCTGCGCCGGAGTCTCCTGAATGTGTGAGCCCGTGCCGAGCTCTCCGCTGTCGTTGTGCCCCCAGCCCACCACCGTGCCGTCACGCTTGAGCGCCAGCGCGTGCGTGTCTCCCACCGCCACGGCCTCCACGCCGTGCAGGCCCGGCACCGGCTGAGGCAGCGTCCGCTCCTGCGTTCCGTTGCCGGCCGAGCCGTACGTGTTGTTGCCCCAGCCCCACACCGTCCCGTCCTTGCGCAGCGCCAGGTTGGTCCCGAAGCCTGACGAGAAGGCCTCCACGTCCGTGAGCCCCGGCACCGTCGCGGCGGTCAACCACCTGGTACTGCCCCCACCGAGCTGCCCCGAGAAGTTGGCGCCCCACCCCGCCACCGTGCCGTCCTCTCGCAGTGCCAGCGAGTGGTAGTACCCACAGGCCACCGCGCGCGCGCCCGTCAGCCCCACCACCTGCACCGGCGTGGTGCGGTCCACCCGGGTGCCATCTCCCAGCTGCCCGTCGCGGTTGCTGCCCCAGGCCCACACGGTGCCATCCGCGCGCGCCGCCAGCGAGTGCCCCCAGCACGCCGCCACGTCCACCACGCCTTCGAGCCCCGCCACACGCGTGGGCCGGGTGCGCTGCACCTTGGTGCCGTCTCCCAGCTGCCCGTCGTAGTTACGGCCCCAGGCCCACACGGTGCCGTCCTCACGCACCGCCACCGAGTGCGCCATGCTCGCGGAGACGTCTCGCACCCCCGTCAGCCCCTGCACCGTGACACGCTCTCTCACGCTCTGCGTCGAGCCGATGCCCAGCTGGCCATGGTAGTTGTGGCCCCAGGCCTGCAGCGTGCCGTCCTTCATCAACGCCAGCGTGTGCCCGTTACCCATGGCAACGGAGACCACGTCTTGGGTTCCAGGCACCCGCACCGGCCCGCTCGGGGCGATCTCGTACTGGGACAAGAGCCCCAGGGTTTGCGCTGAGCCACCCCACCCCCAGAGCGCACCGCCATCTGCAATCACCATGGTCGCCATGTTCGACGTGGCGAGCACCTGGTGTGAGGGGGCGGGGCTCTTCTCGGACGGCCCGGTGGCCTGCGCGGCGGTTCCCAACAATGTGACGGCGAGCACTGCTGCCTTGCTTTTCATTGGATGTGGCTCCTGGCTTCGGGGGTGAAAGTCCAACCGTGCCCGATGCCTAAGCAGTGGCCATGCCAGCCTCGCGCTCGCGCCAAACCCTCGAATTCAGAAGCCACGAAACGCGGGCCACGAAGAGCGGTGACAATTTGCGCGCATGACAGTGACCAGGCAGGGCTAGATCAAAGCCTGATCGGAGAGACCCATGCGGTTCATGTTCGTTGTGGCGTTGATCTTCGCCGCCGTGGTGGCGTGCCTGCCGTGGATCAACGTCTCGTTGGATGAGGCGGGCCTGCGCCAGGACGCGGCCTTCGCGCCCGAGCTGTCGCGCAGCGGCCGCGCCATCAGCGCTCGCGCCGTGGCGCACTACCTGATGCGCGTCGCCAAGGAGCGCGGGCTCGACCTGAAGCCGGAGAACATGACCATCGAGGTGGGCGGAGCAGAGCCCGGCACCCTGGGTGTGCAGGGCGGGCCCCTCAAGGTGCAGGGCAATCAACTGGTGACCATTCAGAAGGTCACCATCACCATCGACTACACCCACCCCGTCTACCTGGGCTTCACCCGGCGCATGGCCTTCACCATCGACACCGAAGGAGTCGGTGACGGAGGCAGGTCCACCTTCCCCACCCCGACTCCTCAGGAGGAGCCGGAAGAGCCCAGCGCCGAGCCGGAGGCCCCCAGCGACCAGTGAGCCCGCGCCGGACGCGGCCCTGTCGCAAATGCCTCGGAATAACGGAATGGTTCACCCGCTAACCTTCCCCGTACACTGCGTACAGGGTTTGTCCAGCTCCAGTGGGAACCATGCGCGCACTCGATCGCAACGATGTCAGGGACACCTACGCGGACGAGAGCGCCGAGGAACTCTACGAGAACGCTCCGTGTGGCTACATCACCACGCTGCCCAACGGCACCATCGTGCGCGCCAACCGCACCTTCCTGGAGTGGATGGGGTACCAGCGCGAGGAGCTGCTCAACGGCAAGCGGTTCCAGGAGCTGCTGACCGTGGGCGGCAAGCTGTTCCACGAGACGCACTACGCGCCCCTGCTGCGGCTGCAGGGCGCCGTGCACGAGATCAACTTCGAGCTGGTGACCAAGAATGGCCGCAAGCTGCCCTTCCTGGTCAACAGCGTGCACAAGAAGGACAGCGCCGGCAGGCCGGTGCTCACCCGCACCACGCTGTTCAACATCACCGATCGGAAGAACTACGAGCGTGAGCTGCTGCTGGCCCGGAAGAAGGCCCAGGAGGCGGAGCAGGCCGCCAGGGCCCGGGCGGACTTCGTGTCCATTGTCAGCCATGAGATCCGCACCCCGATGAACGCCATCATCGGGCTGGCGCAGCTGCTGATCCAGACGCGGCTGTCCGCCGAGCAGGAGAAGTACCTCAACATCCTCCAGTCCTCCTCCGAGAACCTGCTGAGCCTGGTCAACAACATCCTGGACTTCAGCAAGATCGAGGCGAGCAAGCTGGTGCTGGAGGAGCGGCGCTTCGACTTGCGCCAGCTCACCTACGGCATCTTCTACGGGCTCAACATCAAGGCCGAGCAGAAGGGGCTCGCCGTGCGGGTGGAGCTGGACGAGCAGCTGCCCACCGCGCTGCGGGGAGATCCGGTCAAGCTGGGGCAGGTGCTCACCAACCTGCTGGCCAACGCCATCAAGTTCACCGAGCAGGGCTCGGTGACGCTGGCGGCCCGGGTGCGCCAGTCCACCGCGGAGTCGGTGCTCGTGGAGTTCCGCGTCACCGACACGGGCATTGGCATCCCCAGGGATCGCCAGGCGCAGATCTTCGAGGAGTTCACCCAGGCCAGCTACGACATCCACCTGAAGTACGGAGGCACGGGCCTGGGGCTGGCCATCTGCCAGAAGCTGCTGGCCTTGTATGACACCCGGCTCGACGTGGAGAGCGAGCCCGGCGTGGGCTCCTCGTTCTCGTTCTCCCTGCCCCTGAAGGTGGCACTGGACGAGCAGCCCTCACAGGAGAGCACGGGCAAGCACCTCTCGAAGGAGCGCAGCCTCCAGGGCCTCCGGGTGCTGGTGGCCGAGGACAACACCGTCAACGTCTTCGTCCTCTCGCAGTTCCTGCGCACCTGGGGCGTGGACTTCGAGGTGGTGGAAGACGGCGCGCAGGCGGTGGCCCGGGTGCAGCAGGCCTCGTATGATCTGGTGTTGATGGACCTGCAGATGCCGGGGCTGGACGGCTATGGGGCGACCCGTGCCATCCGCGCCCTACCCCGCAGGGAGTTCGGGCGCCTGCCCATCATCGCCCTGACGGCCTCGACGCGGCTGGGCAACGCGGATGCCATCACCACCGCGGGCTTCACGGACTACATCGGTAAGCCCTTCAAGCCGGATCACCTCTTCTCGAAGCTGGCCCTGTACGGCGCCCGGCCCCAGGCGGCCCTGGCGCAGGGCGCGGAGAGCCCACCCGAGGCCAGCCCCTCGGAGCCCGCCGCGGCCCGGCCCCGCTTCAACCTGGACAACTTCAGGAACATGGCCGAGGGGGACCCGCACGCGCTGCGCGAGTTCAACGCCATCGTTGTCCACAACGCCGAGCAGTCGAAGAAGGACTTCCAGGAGGCGCTCTCCACGGGAGACCTGGAAGCGTTCGACTTCTTCGTGCACAAGCTGAAGATGACCCTGGAGCTGCTGCAGGCTCACGTGCTGAGTACGGCCCTGAGCGAGGGCCAGCGGCTGCTGCTCGAGAAGGTGCGGGAGCCGGCCCGGCTCCAGACCGCGACCCTCGCCATCCACACGGAGCTGGACGCCATCATCCTGGCGTTGAAGGCCGAGGCCTGAGCACCCGCGCGCTGCGCAGCAGGTGGCGCACGGGCTCCTCGAACCGCCTGAACACCAGGAGCGAGCTGACCACCACCCCGGGCACCATGAGCAGCGCGAGCAGGTTATGCGGCAGGCTCAGGGTGCGCGTGTTGAGGGCCAGCGCGTAGCCCATCATCGAGCCGTGCATCAGGTAGAGCGCATAGCTGGCCCCACCCAGCAGCACGAGCGGGCGGCTGCCCAGCTTCAGCCCATTCCAGGCCACGCCGCACGCCAGCAGCCAGATGCCCAGCGCGAACAGCGGAATGAACACCGCCGAGCTCACCAGCGACGAAGGCTTAGGGGGCAGCGCGATGATCACCGCGGCCAGCACGGCCACCGTGCCGAGCAGCCCCACCGTCCGCAGGCTCTGGCTCCCCTGCCGGGTGCGCCGGCAGAACAGCACGCCCAGGCACACGCCCAGAACGAACTGCGGCAGCAGCACCAGGGGAATGACGAACAGCGGCAGTTGGCCCCACGCGCTCAGCCCGCGCTCCAGCAGCGAGCCGCTACCGGCCGCAACCAGCGCCCGGGCCACGTAGGGCATCGCCCCCAGCAGCCACACCCCGGCCGCCACGCCCAGCAACCGCCGTGAGCCCTGCCGCGCCAGCCACGCCCCGATGAACGGGAACAGCACGTAGAAGAACGCCTCCACCGACAGCGTCCACGCCATGGTGTTCCACGTCGGCCGCCCCGTCTGGAACCAGGCCTGCGTCAGGCTGAGCGTGGCCGCGCCAATGCCGGCCAATTCCCCCGAGCTGGCCGGCGGCTCGGACTGGCGAAACAGGTGCAGGAACAGCGGCAGATCCACCACGAGCGCCAGCAGGTACACCGGGTAGATGCGCGCGAAGCGGGCCCGGTAGAACTCGCGCTTCGTCCCCACGAAGCCGCCGCGCTCGCCCAGGTAGTTGTAGGCGAGGATGAAGCCCGACAGGACGAAGAACAGGCCCACCATGTGGAAGCCCGCCTGCAGCAGGTGGCTCAGGGCGCGCGGCGCGGTGGGCTCCTGCCCCGGGTTGTAGAAGTGGTAGCCCACCACCCCCAGCGCCGCGATGAAGCGCAGCCCCGTGCACGCGTGCAGCGGAGGGCGGCGCAGACTGGCGAGCGGGGACGAAGAGGCCATGGAGGGAGGACTGCGCATTGTCGCCGCACCCCCACGCCCTTGAAAGCAGGCAGGCCAGTAGCACCCCTGTGCTCATGGCGGCCTTACACCCACACCACAACTTTTGGCCCTGTACGTGGATACTTCTCAGATGTGAAGATTCCGTTAACCGGAAATCCTGGGGTTCCTCAATGACGACGAAGAACGTGGCGCAGCGGGATCGGCTCGGCAGCCAGTTGATGCAGCAGGCCGTGGCGAAGGGTCCCCTGGCCGAGGGGGCGCAGCAGCGGGCGGTGGCGTTCCTCGAGCGGGCGCTCCAGGTGGTGGGCTTCGATCCGGGCACCAAGGACAACAAGTTCACCGCCGAGACGGCGCGCGCGGTGCGCGAGTTCCAGTCGGCGTGGGGCATGCCCGCCACCGGCAAGCTCGATCAGAAGACGCTGGCCAAGCTGGATCACACCGTGGGCCGCGCGCGCAAGCACGGCAGCGGCTGCCCCGACTGCAACAAGCCCGGCTTCCAGGGCACCATCGGCGTGGGCCAGAAGAACATGGACGTCTTCACCGCCGAGCAGCGCCTGAAGAAGCTCGGCTATGACACCGGCAAGGTGGACGGCGTCTTCGATCGGAAGACGGCCGCGGCCGTGAAGGAGTTCAAGAAGGACCAGCCGGAATTGCAGCACAGCCAGTCGGGCCTGCTGGGCAAGAAGGCCTTCGAGTCGCTGGCGCGCGAGTCGGCCGAGCTCAACCACGCCCCCTACCGCCAGCGCGTGACGAAGGATCACGCCCAGCGCCGCCGGGTGGACGCCGGCACCGCCGAGGCGGCCAAGCAGAAGAACGCGGACGGCACGCGTGGCATTGGCCCGGGCTCCAACAAGAAGTGGGTGCGGAACGTCCAGTCGCACCTGAAGAGCGCGGGCTTCGATCCGCAGCGCGCCGATGGCGTGTGGGACGAGCGCACCGCCAACGCGCTGAACACGTTCCAGAAGAAGTCCGGCCTGGAGCCCACCGAGCGCGTGGGCTCGCGCACCTGGGCCAGGCTGAGCAAGTCCGTGCTGCTGGCCAGGGACGGCACCAGCCCGGCCCAGGCGCTGGGTGAGCGCTCGGCGGCGGTGCTCCAGAGCGAGAAGCTGCTGCGCAAGATCGGCTACAAGAACGTGCTGGCCGACGGCGTCTTCGACAAGGACACGCAGAAGGCCTCGCGCTCGTTCGAGCGGCGCTTCCGCGGCACCGGCGACGACGGGCGCATTGGCGAGAACCAGCTCGAGCGCATGAAGGTGGTGGCCCGCGCCAGGCAGAACCCCGGCTCCGGCCCCCTGCTCAAGGAGGGCTACCGCGGCGCCCCCGTGAAGGCGCTGCAGCAGCGGCTCGATCAGCTGGGCTTCGCCAACGGCGCCAATGACGGCGTGTTCGGCAAGAACACCGAGAAGGCGGTGAAGCAGTTCCAGCGCTCCGTGGGGCTCGAGGCCGACGGCATCGTCGGCAAGGGCACCTGGAAGATGCTGGGCATCGACGTGAAGGGCAAGGTGCACAAGCCCGGCGGGGTGAGCGGCGGCGGCTCGATTGACGCCGGCGGCGGCTGGGGCGGCTCGCAGAACGTGGCCAACGCGGCCAAGCGCATCGCCGCCTCCATGGGCATCCCCGTCACCAGCCAGAAGCGCAACCTGGCGGACACCATCCGCGTGGGCTCCAGCACCGCCTCGGACCACTACACCGGCAACACCACCGCCTTCGCGGTGGACTTCGGCGTGGCGGGCGCCCGTGGCGATCAGCTCGCCCGCGCCATCGCCAAGAAGTACGGCATCCCCCAGGGCAACATCGGCACCTTCAACGGCCACGTCATCAACGTGGACGGCGCCAGGTACCGGCTCCAGCTGCTGTGGCGCGTGGCGGGCCACTTCGATCACGTGCACCTGGGCATCCGCCGCGCCTAGCCTGCTCGCACCCTTGCCCCGCCCAGGGCTCACCGGGCAGTGAAGCCCTTCACAGGGGAGGTGTGAACCATTTCACAGCATGAATACAGTGAGGTTGGCATTATCTATCACTGTCCATGCGAGCTCACACTCTCCTACACGGAACACCGCCCTTGGCCTGGCTGAATACTGACGAGGCGACGCCTACCGCGCAGAGGATTCTTCAGCTGCTCTTCCGCTTCCGACGGATGCTGCACCCTGAGGAGTCGTGTGCCCGGGTGCCCTGCCCGGCCTGCTACGCGCCGCACCTGGAGCGGGTGCGGGCCCTGGTGCAGCAGCAGAAGCCCATCGTGTTCGTGCTGCCGTCCTTCCCCGCCAAGTCGCCCAACCCGCGCAACGTGCTGGGCGCGCTGCCGGACCTGGCGGAGCAGGTGGCGCTGCGCTTCTTGCACTCGCTGTGCGAGCAGATCTCCCACATGTACGCCCCGGGTGCGCGCGTCATCATCTGCTCGACGGGGCGGGTGTTGAGCGATCTGGTGTCGGTGCCGGACGAGGCCGTGACGGAGTACCGCCGGGAGCTGGAGGCGTTCATCGCCGAGCTGGGCACCGCCTGGCTGGAGGTGTTCTCGCTGGAGCACGCCCTGCACGGCGACTTCGAGAAGATGCGCAGCCGGCTCATCGCGCGCTACGCCGATCCGCTGGAGCAGGTGCGCGAGCGCGCCACGCAGGATCCCAGCGTGAAATGGCACTTCACCGGGCTGCACCGGCAGCTGCTCGACGACCAGGAGGCGCTGCACCCGGAGCGCAGCCCCACCAAGGCCCTGGTGCGCAGCAAGGAGCTGGCGTGCCGCATCCTGCAGCGGTGCACCGCGTGGAACCGGGTCATCGATGAGCGCTACCCCGAGGCGGTGAAGCTGTCGGCCTACCCGCAGGGGGCGCACGCGGCGCAGCTGGGCCTGTTCCTGGTGCGGACGCCGGACAGGTGGCTGATGCCGTGGCAGGGGGTGCTGCTGGAGGAAGGCGGCTCGCTCACGCTGGTGCGCCGCCATGAGGCCGAGCAGCTCAAGGCCTCGCTGGTGTGGCGCAACGAGCGCCCCAGCCACTTCGTCGCGGAACGTTCAGCGGCCCGCTAGCAGGCGCATCCAGGCATACCCGGCGCGGCGGCTCGGGTATCCTCCGCGCCATGTCTACCGTCCGTTCCCCCGCGGCGTCCTACGTCCTCATCGACGCCGAGAACATCGACTGGGCCGTGTCCACCGTGGTGGGCCGTAAGCCCGAGCCCATGGACCGGGTGCAGTTCGATCGCCTGGTGGCTTTCTGCGAGGGCCACTTCCCCAAGCCCGTGCGCTGCATCGTGGTGCTCAACGTGAAGGGCGAGCAGCTGCCCGACGCGATGATTGGCTTCGTCCGGGCCCTGAAGACGGCCGGGTGCGAGGTGGTGCTGCTGTACGGCCGCAGCGATCAGAAGGTCGTGGACCTGGGCATCCTCAAGCTGCTGGAGGCCATCCGGACGCAGCGCCCCAACACCGCGGTGGGCCTGGCCAGCCATGACGGAGCCGACTTCGCGGCGGCGCTCCGCCCGCTGCTCGAGGAGAAGCGCCAGGTGGCCATCCTCGGCCTGCGCGAGCACGTGAGCCAGCGCTTCCGGGATCTGCTCCCACTGGGGATCGAGATCCTGGACCTGGAGATGAACGCGCGGGTGTTCCAGCGCCCCCTGCCGCGCATGCTGCCGGTGCGCGTGGACGAGTTCGACCCGACGCTCTTCCTGTAACGCGGCTAGAGGCTGGCGCCGAGGCCCGCGAGCTCCTCCGGAGGCACGCACTCGCGCTCCTGCTCACCGTCCACGTGGTGGATGGTGAGCACGCAGGGCTTGTTCTGGTGCGCCAGGATGCGGCCCCGGTGAACGGCCTGAGTCACCGTGGGCAGACACTCCAGCATGTCGGTGCCTTCCAGGCCGACCCACCAGCCCTGTTCATCCCGGGCCACTGTCACCCGGTTCAAGCGGGACTCCTCGGAGGGAGGAGTCATCACGACGGCCAGTCCCTGCGTTGTCCTCGGCATGTGTTGTCACCTCTCCCCTGACGCTAGGGACGATGGGGCCAGAGGGACAGTTGGACTTCAGGCCGGGTACCCACCAGCCAGGCGTGCATTAGGGCTCGGCCGCTGGCAGGGTGAAGAAGAAGGTGCTGCCCGCGCCCTCCTGCGTCTCCACCCAGATGCGGCCGCCGTGGGCCTCGACGATGCTCTTGGCGATGCTCAACCCCAGCCCGGTGCCCCGCTCCAGCACGCCCGACGCCCGCCAGAAGCGCTCGAACAGGTGCGGCACGTCCGCGTGAGCGATGCCGGGCCCGGTGTCCTTCACCGCGATGCGCACCATGCCATCCACCTTCTTGGCGCGCAGGCTGATGGTGCCCACCTTGGGGGTGTACTTGATGGCGTTGCCCACCAGGTTGGTGAACACCTGCAGGATGCGATCCCTGTCCACCAGCACCCGGGGCACCCCCTCGCCCACCTCCACCTCCACCTCCTGAAGCTTGGCCAGGGCCAGCGGCCGCACCACCTCGAGCGTGTGCTGGAAGAGCTGGGCCACCGCGTAGGGCTGGACCGCCAGGGGCATGGGCATGCCCTGCTCGCGCGCCCGATCCAGAATGCCGCCAATGAGCCCGCGCATCTGCTCCACCGCCAGCAGGATGTTGTCCAGGTGGCGGCGGCCATGGCGCCGGCGCTCCTCGCTGGGCGGCCGTGAGGCATGCAGCAGCATCTCGGTATTCATCCGCACCACGAGCAGCGGCGTCTTGATGTCGTGAGAGACGACGGCGAGCAGATCCTCACGCCAGCGCACCGCCTCCTGGGCCTGGTGGTAGAGCAGCGCCGAGTCCACCGCGGACGCGATGCGCTGGGCTAGCGACTCGAAGAGGGCCAGATCCTCGGGGCCATAACACCCGGGCCGGGCGCAGATGAGGCTCAGCGTGCCCAACGTGCGGCCTCGCACGCGGATGCTCAGCCGCAGGTTGGAGGGAAAGCCCGCCCACTCGGCCTGCTCCACCACGGAGTCGCCCCGCGGCAGGCTCTGGGGGCCTATCGGCAAGGTCACCCACGGATGGGACGCAAGCACCTGGCCGACGAAGGAGCCGCTGCCCGGGGGGCTCCCGGGGGGCTCGGCGGCCAGCATGGCGAGGCGCTCGCCCTCGGCGGCGCCGGGCAGCAGCAGATCAATGGCGCAGCAGTCGGCCCAGGTGGGGACCAGCAGGCGGGCGATGCCTGGCAGCGTGGCGCGATAGTCCAACGAGGCCATGAGCAGCGCGCTCGCCTCGGAGAGGAAGGCCTGGCGCCTGTGGGCCGCCTGCGCCTGTTGGAGGATCTGACGCTCGCGCTCCAACAGCTCGCGCTGGAACCGCTCCAGCGCCTCGGCGCGCTCGCGCAGGTGCACCTCGCGCCGCAGCGAGTAGTGCCGGTCCAGGGCCGACGAGAGCTGGTTGGCCACCGCGTCGATGAAGGCCACCCCCTCCTCGGACAGGGCCCCGGCCGCCTCCACCTGGAGCGCGCCGAAGATGCGCCCCTTGGCCACCAGCGGCAGGACGACGAAGGTGGGCTCGTCCCGCGGAGGAAGCTCCGGGAGGATCCGCGCCCCCGGCCCTTCCAGCTCCACGGCCACCGGGCCCTGAGGCTCCACCACCGGCGCGCCGACCAGGTAGGCATACGCGGCGAGCGCCCGCTCGGCGGCCTCCGTCAGCCTCACGCTCGCCACGCCCGCGGCTCGCCAGGCCGTCAGGCACGGGCGCTCTGGCAGCGGGCTACAGCCCTCGTCCACCCCCTCGAGCAGCAGGGCGGTTTGCAGGTGCAGCGCCTGAGAGGCCAGCGCCATCAGCCGGGGGAAAGTGTGCCCTACCCCCTGAAAGCCGGTGAGCAGCTTGCTGATCTCGTACAGGTAGTCCAGGTGACGGCGGGTGTGCTCCAGCTCGCGGAAGACCCGGAGCGTGCCGCCCTGGGGGGCACTCTCCTCGCGGAGCAGGCCCGCCGCGGCTTTGGACAGACTGGGATCCTCCACGGGTTGACCTCCTGGCTAGCGCCTATCGGCGCTACTTGCGGCGGCCCCGCTTGAACCCCAAGCGGGACTTCTTCTTCGCCGCTCCCTTCGAAGGTGGGGGCGCCTCCTCGAGACCGCTACCCAGCCGTAGCCCGCCCGGGCCCACGGTGACGCGATGGCTGGCCTCATCGTGGCTACTGCCCCGCGTCTTCACCACCCTGAGCATGGGGACGAGCAGGCCCTCCACCAGCTGGTAGCGGGCCATGAGGATGTTGTCCGCCAGCGGCGACAAGCCGTGCTCACTCAGCGTTTCGGAGAAGTAGAGCGAGCGGGCCTCCAGGGTACACAGGCTCGTCGCCCCCAGCGTGCGCAGGCGGATCACCAGGCCGTAGAGCAGCTGCCGCAGCTCCTCGGTCACCAGCCCGTGCGTCTCGATATCGCTGGCGCTGTCGAGCACCACCCGGTTGGGCCTGGTGTCGCGCAGCCGGTCCTCCACCACGCTGAGGAAGCGGGCCGCGTGCAGGTACTCGCGCGGCAGGTAGAGGATCTCCAGCCACCCGGCCTCCAGCGCTTCGCGCACCGGCAGCCCCAGCTCGGCGGCGTTCTGGACCAGCTGGCTGGGGCCCTCCTCCAGGGTGATGTAGAGCGCGCGCTCCTGGCTGCGCGCCGTCTCGAGCGCGAACTGCATGGCCAGCGTGCTCTTGCCCGTGCCGGGGCTGCCCGACACCAGCGTCACGCTGCCCTCCAGCAGGCCGCCGCCCAGCAGCTCATCCAGCCGCGGCACACCCGAGGAGATCCGCCGCCGGCTGGGCGACGGCGGCGTGAGCGCCTCCATGGACGGCGGCGCCTTGTCGATGCGCGGGAAGATGCTGACGCCCCCCGGGCCAATCGTCATCGCGTGCCGGCCCTTGGCGTGCCCGGTGCTTCGCAGCTTGACGACCTCGATGTAGCGCTGACGATCCAGCCCCTCCACCTGCATCATCAGGGAGACGACGCCATCCATCACCGTCTCTTCCACCCCGAAGCGGGTGAGCTGCTGCGTGCCGGGAGGAACGTCATTGGCGAAGAAGCCCACCGCTCCCTGGGTCTGCACGATGTTCGCCAGCCAGAACACCTTGTCCCGGGCGATGCGCGAATCCTCGATCTTGTGGAGGAAGACGGACATCGAGTCCAACACCACGCGCTGGGCCCCGAAGGACTCCACGTGGCGCTGCATCTCCAGCAGGTGCCGGTCCACCAGGATGTCCGGCTGGGGGATGAAGATGATCTTCACCAGGCCCCGGTCGATCTCGCGATCCAGCTCCCAGCCGATGCTCCGGGCGGTGGCACGCAGGCGCTCCGGCGTCTCCTCGAAGGAGAAGTAGAGGCCCTTCTCGCCATGATCCCGGGCGCCCCGGTAGAGGATCTCCAGCCCCAGCGTCGTCTTGCCCGAGCCGGCCACGCCCGAGACGATGATGCTCGAGCCGCGCGGAATGCCCTCTCCCAGCAGCGCGTCGAGCTTGGAGACGCCCGTCTTCAGGCGGCCCAGGGCCTGCACCTCCCGTAGGGCGCGGCGCTCGCCGCGCAGGGTGATGCTGGGCGGGTACACCTCCACCCCCGCCTGGGTGATGATGAACGGGTGCGCGTCACGGCTGTGCGAGGTGCCCCGCATCTTGATGACCTGGATGAGCCGCTGCTGCTCCCCGGACATCTCCTCCTGCCTCAGCGTGATGATGCCGTCGATGGCCGAGTAGGTCGGGTGCTCGAACTGATGGGGGTTGTACTCGCCCAGCAGCAGGCTGGTGCACTCCCAGGCCATCAGCCGGACGGCGAGCTCGTAGATGAACTTGCGCAGCTCCTCGGACGAGTGGGCCAGATCATCGAAGACCTTGAAGCTGTCGATGACCACCAGGGAGGGCTTGAACTGCTTGACCTGCTCCATCAACAGGTTGCACGTCAGCTCGATGCCCTTGGTGCGCAGCAGCAGCCCCAGGTCCACGAAGCGGATGCGCTCGTCGACCAGCCCAGGCTCGAAGAAGGTGAAGGGCCGCAGGTACAGCAGCGCCTTGGCGGTGGGCTGAGACAGGGTGTTGAAGTACAGGACGCGGCCGCCCTGGCGGGCGTGGTGGAAGCACAGCTGCTGGGTGAGGATCGTCTTGCCCGAGCCCGGCGGCCCAGCCAGCACCGTCACCACGCCCGTGGGCAGGCCGCCATGGAAGATGGCGTCCAGGTTGGGAATGCCCGTCGCCAGCCGGGCAAGGCCTGGCTGTTCACCCGCGCCGCTCATGCTCTTCCACCCTTTTTATCCTCGGCGCCTGGCCGCACCTTGCGCAGCTCCTCATGAAGGCCGGGCGTGAGGATCTCTCCGGTGAGAGTGCCGAAGACCCGCAGCAGCTCGATGACCAGGCACTCCAGCGACTCCTCGAGCCGTGCCGGATCGAGGGTCGGCGCATTCAGGCGCAGCTCCTCGCAGTGCACCCCGCTCATCTCCACCTTGAGCGCCGCCAGGTGCGGAAACCGTTCCACGCCCTGGTGAAGCACCCGATCCACGATGGCCATGAGGGTGATCTCCCCCAGGCTCATGTTGGCACGGCGCCAGAGCGCATCCAGGGCGCGCTCGTACACGTCGACGAGCCCGGGGGCTGGCAGGGTCCCTGCCCAGTCCCGGCACCAGTCCTTCACGAGCTCGCCATGGCTTTTGCGCTCAAGCATCTGTGAAGGTGTTCTTGGATCGCGGCGGGGAGGGGCCACGTTGTCAGGCCCACGTTGTCAGGCCCACGTTGTCAGGCCCACGTTGGAATGGTCTAGTCAATCCAACCTGCTAAGTCCACTGCGAAGGAATCTAGGCCGTGCGCTCACCAGGCAGGCGCGAGCCCGTGAGACGCCCTGTCCTTTCCGACAACGGCGCAGGGCCCCCGCAGCGCTTATCCCTGAAGGTCATGAGCAGACGCGGGCAAGCGGGGGCATGGGCTGTTGTCTTTCTGGCGCTTCTGACCGCCTGTGGCGCCGAGCAAGGCTTCACCCGGGCCAAGGCGCCCACGGACGCGCAGGTGGAGGCGCTGCGTGCGGCGGCGCTCCCCTTCGAAACGGATCCCGCGCGGGAGACGGCGCTGGGAGCGGACCTGGCCTCTGTGGACGTGGTGCTGCTGGGCGAGGACACGCACGGCACCCGCGAGTTCTACGAGCTGCGCTCGCGCATCACCCAGTACCTCATCGCCGAGCACGGCTTCACCGCGGTGCTGATCGAAGGCGACTGGCCCGAGGCCTCTCCCGTCAACGCGTACGTGCGAGGCGAGAGCGACGCGGCGGATCCCCTGGCCGGCTTCGCCACCTTCCCCAACTGGATGTGGCGCAACGAGGAGACGCGCGGCCTGGTGGACTGGATGCGCGCCCACAACGCCCAGGCGCCGCGCAAGGTGGGCTTCTACGGGCTGGATCTCCAGAACCTGGACGAGGCGCTCACCCGGGCGGTGGCCTACCTCGAGGGCCGCTCGGCGCAGGCCGGAGAGCGAGCGCGCGGCTACCAGGCCTGCTTCCACCGGGCGGGCCGGGGCGGTGAGGCGTACGGCCCCGAGGCGGCCCGGGGCGCGGTGCTGTGCCGGACCGAGGCCGAGAAGCTGCTTCAGGAGGTGGAGGCGCAGCGGGCGGACGCCGAGCAGCGCGGCGAGGCCGCCCTGGAGGCCTGGTTCGACGCGCGCGAGAGCGCCCGGGCGGTGAAGAACGGCGAGCACTACTACCGGGGCATGTACCAGGGAGAGAACTCCTGGAACATCCGCGATCGCCACATGCTGGAGGCGGTCCAGGCGGTGGCGGAGCACCATGGCCGCGACGGCCAGCGGGCCCGCGTCATCGTCTGGGCGCACAACACGCACGTGGGTGATGCGCGCGCCACCAGCATGTCTACTCAGGGGGACCTGAACCTGGGCGAGCTGGTGCGCACCCAGTGGAACCGGAGCACCTTCCTGCTGGGCTTCACCACGTACGAGGGCCGCGTGACAGCCGCCTCGGGCTGGGGCGGCGCGCCCGAGGACAAGCCGCTGGCCCCCGCGGTGGAGGGCAGCTACGAGCACCTGTTCCACCAACTGGGCCTGCCCCGCTTCGTCATCCGGCTGAAGGACGGCGCGCCCCAGGTGCTCCAGGAGGCGCGCCCCGAGCGCGCCGTGGGCGTGGTGTTCCAGCCCGAGCACGAGCGGGCGGGCAACTACCTGGACGCGCGCATGGCCGAGCAGTTCGACGCCGTCATCCACGTGGACAGGAGCACCCGGGTGCTGCCGCTGAAGCCCTGACTCAGGGCTTCAAGTCCTTGAGCTCCAGCTCCAGCAGCCGCAGCCAGCCGCGCAGGTCCGACGAGGCGCCCTCGGGAGGCACGTTGCGCGCCCGCTCCAGGCGCTGGTGTGCCTCTTCCCAGCTGCGCCGGGCCTGGGCGCTGCCCGCCGGAGCCGCGCGCACCTCGGCCAGCTCCACCGTGGTGTAGAGCAGCGCCGACAGCTCGCGCAGCACCGGATCGTTGCGGATCTCCGCCGTACCGGCCAGCGTGGAGAAGCCCTGCCGCGCCTCGTGCAGATCGCCCTGCGAGGCCTGCACCGCGGCCAGGTGCAGCGAGAAGCGCAGCGCGTGCCAGCGCGACACCTGCGCCAGAATGGCGGTGGCGTTCGTCAGGTGCGAGCGCACGCTGTCCGGATCGCCCGAGGCCAGGTAGGCCCGGGCCAGCTCGCCTCGGCCGCAGCCCTCGACGATGCGCACCCCCAGCTGCCGCGCCAGCTCCACCGCCTCCTCCAGGTGCCCGCACGCCTCGGCGGCGCGATCGGCGTCCAGCAGGAAGCAGCCCAGGTTCACCCGGGCGAACACATAGCCAGAGCGGTTGCCGGTGCCCAGCGCCCGGGCGATCGCCTCCTCCAGGAAGCCCATCGCCTCGTTGGTGCCGCCCGCCTCGCCAATGGCCAGGGCCAGGTTGTTGAGGAACAGCACCTCGTAGGTGCGATCTCCCACCGCGCGGAACAGCTCCAGCGCCCCGTGCAGGTGGGGCACCGCCGCCGCGGGCCCGCTGCGCACCTGTTCGATCAGGCCCAGGTTGCCCAGCCCATAGGCCTCCAGCCACCGGTCTCCCTTGGCCGGCAGCCGCTGCGACTCCTGGATCAGCTCCCAGGCCGCGGTGATGTTGCCCTCGTGGCGGGCCACCATGGACAGCTCGACCAGGGTGCGCTTCTCGCGCGCCAGCGCGCCCAGCAGCTTGAAGCGATCGCGCGCGGCCTCCAGGTCCTGCCGGGCCGTGGGCAGCTCGCCCGTCTCCAGGCGCGCCCTGCCCCGCACCGCCATGGCCTCGGCGCGCAGCATCGAGTAGTCGGAGATCGTCGCCGCCTGCTCCAGCGCGCGATCCAGGCGCGGCAGGGTGATGCCCACCGGGCCGCGCGAGGCGATGTCCGGCTCGAGCACCACCAGCGCCTCCAGCGCCCGGTACACGGACTCCTGCGTGGGAGGCCACGCCGCCAGCGCGTGATCACACACCGCCAGCAGGTTCTCTCGCTCCAGCGTCAACCGGCGCAGCGCCTCGGCGTCGCCGCGGCTGGCCGGCTCATGGAGCTCGCGGGCCAGGGCCAGGTAGTACTCCGCGTACCGGGCCACCAGCGCCGGGGCGCCGCCCGTCTCTCCCAGCCGGGCCGAGGCGTACTCGCGGATGCTCTCGTACATGCCCAGGCGCAGCTCTCCGGGCAGCCCCTCGGTCGCGTCCGCGCGCAGCAGCGACTTGGAGCGCAGCGCCTGCACCACCTCCAGCGCGTCCACCCCGCCGGGCGGCATGGCCAGCACCGCCTCGGCCGCCTCCAGCGAGAAGCCGCCGCGGAACACCGAGCACTGCGCCAGCACCGTCTGCTCGATCACGTCCAGCAGGTTCCAGGACCAGTCGATCGCGCCGCGCAGCGTGGCCTGCCGCGCCACCGCGTCGCGCTGCCCGCTGCGCAGCAGATCGAACCGGCCCGACAGCCGCTCGCGGATCTGCCCCACCGTCAGCAGCGCCGTGCGCGCCGCCGCCAGCTCGATGGCCAGGGCGATGCCGTCCAGCCGCCGGACGATGTCGGCCACCAGCGGCGCCTCGGACTCCGTCAGCTCGAAGCTGCCCCGCGCCATGCGCGCCCGGCGAATGAACAGCCGCACCGCCTCCGCGCGGGCGATCACCGCCACGGAGCTCTCCTCCTCCGGAGGCAGCCCCAGCGGGGCGAGATCCAGAATGCGCTCGCCCGCAAGGCGCAGCGACTCCTGCGAGGTGACGAGGAAGCGCACCTGGGGCGCCAGCGCCAGCCAGCGCCGCAGCGTGGAGGGGATGTGCTGCGCCAGGTGCTCCAGGTTGTCGAGGATCACCAGCGCGGGCCCACGGCCCCCCAGCGCGCGCCCCAGCAGCCCCACCAGCTCATCGCCGCCGCCGCTGTTCAGGTGCACCCCGAGCGCCTGGCCCACGACGTGGCAGATGTCCTCCTTGGTGGTGGCCTCGGTGAGATCGCACCACCAGACGCCGCCCTCCCAGCCAGGCGTGCCCAGCTGCAGGCTGCCGAAGTGGGCCGCCAGCCGCGTCTTGCCCATGCCGCCCGGGCCCAGAATGGTGATGAGCCGCGCCCCCTCGTCGAACCACTGCCGCAGGGTGGCCAGCTCCTCCTCGCGGCCGATGATGTCTCCGGCCTCCTCGCGCAGGTTGCCGCGGCGCTCCTCGCGCACGCGCAGCGGCTCGAAGTGCCGCTCATTCAGCAGGTTGGGCACCAGCTCCATCAACGGCACCGGCTCGGCGATGCCCTTGAGCCGGAAGTTGCCCAGCACGCGCACCCGGGGCTTGCCCAGCCGCTCGAGCACTCCGGCCACCTGCGCCCACGCCGCGCCGCTCAGCAGCACCTGCCCCCCATGCCCCGCCTCCGCCACCCGCGCGGCCACGTTCACCACGCGGCCGATGTAGTCCACCTGTCCGGTGCGCGCGTTGAGCCGCCGCTCGGGCTCGCCCACGTGCACGCCCATGCGCACCCTCAAGCCCCGGTGCAGCAGCCCCCTGGGCCCCCTCACCTCCGAGGCCTCCGGCTCGCTCAGCAGCACCTCGGGCCAGGGCGCGTCCAGCAGCACCTCCTGCGCGTCCAGGCACCAGCGCACCGCCTCGATCGCCGACGGGAAGGCCACCATGAACGAGTCGCCCTGCGTCTTCACCTCGTAGCCCGAGCGCGAGGCCAGCAGCGTGCGCAAAATGCGATCGTGGATCTCCAGCGCCGCCCGCATACCGGCGCTGCAATGCTCCCACAGGCGGGTAGAGCCCTCGATGTCCGTAAACACGAGGGCCACCGTGCCGGACGGGGCTGCTTCCAGTGGCGAGGTAGCGAGTGCGTTCATGACCGGCTTCACGTTCCTTGGACCCACACCTCACGGTGCCGCAAGGTTCGTCACAAGAGAGCCATCCCTGGCGAAGCTGCATCTGCCCTTATCGGGAAATGGACGAATGATCCGCACGCTGTCGGCCAGTGCACGGGTGACTCGTTCGATATCGAATCCGTGAACACCTGGGAAAATTGGGCTGCTCCGCAAAGGTCCGGCACTTGGCATCCTGGGTCGCGGAAAGGGACCCCCATGACAAACGCGATGATGAAGGGTGCGAGCCGCGCCCGTGAGGCTGCAGTGAATGCCAGGATGCTGCTCGCCGCGGTGCTCCTCTGGGCAGGGACTTCCGGCTGCGAGCCACAGGAGCTTGGCGCCGAGTCCCTGGATACAGCGGTTCACACGCAGGAGCTCGACTCGACCAACGGCATCTCCGCCAACGGCATCTCCGCCAACGGCATCTCCGCCAATGGGCTGGCGGCCAACGGGCTGACGCTCAATGGACTGGCGAGCGCGAGCTTCTCGGCCTGGTTCAGCAATGATCCCGCCGCCTCCAACATGCTGATGAAGTACCTGGTGCGCTGCGCGGTGACGGCGGGAGAGAGCCGCTCCTTCACGGATCCGCAGACGGGCACGCTGTACACGTGGGCGGGCAACCTGGGCCTGGCCCCGGGCTGGGCCGGCGGCGCGCCCGCGACGCTCACCGAGCAGCAGGTCATCACCGCGTGCCTGCTGGCGCATGTGAACCAGTCCGGGATGAACCTCCCCATCTCGGTGCTGGGGCGCGATGCGCAGGGCACCCTCATCCCCTATACGCGCCAGGAGCTGGTGATGTACTCGGTGCACGAGGCGTGCTTCTTCGGCAACCTCTTCACGCCGCAGGGGATGTACTTCGGCACCGATCGCCTCCAGCGCAACCGGGACACGCTGCTGACGCGCGCCTGCAGCGTGAGCGCGGACGGAACGATGGACCGCTACCAGAGCGCCGCGCTGCACTGCGCGCCGCTGCAGTTCGCCGGCTCGTGCCTGCAGCGCTGCCAGGTGGACATGCAGGGTGGGCCTTTCTACAAGACGTGCACCTATAATGGGGTGACGTACCCGGCCATCACCACGCGCATGCGCCCGCAGGACTACAGCCAGCTCGTGGCCAGCCTGGACGAGTGACGCACCCCACGGCTCACCGTGTGGAGACCCGGCGTGGGGCCCGCTCCCTGGCGGGCTCAGGCAAGAGCAACCCCAGGCTCGCGCCATGAGAGGCCACGGTGCTCGACGCGTCGGCGACGGCCTTGCGCACTTCGGCGACCGCCTCGGCGCTGCCGTAAGGCCCCACCTCCGCCAGCCGCGCCCGCAGGGCCGCTTCCAGCTCGGCCGCCGTCTGGAAGCGCTCGGCGGGATCGCGCCGCAGCAGCCGCCTGAGCAGGGAGCGCAGCGGTAAGGACAGCCCCTCCACGGCGGCCTCCACGTCCGCCGGGGTGAAGGTGGCCGCGCCCCAGAGGGCCTGCTGGGTGGCGTCGTCGTAGCCGGCCTTGAGGGCGATGCGTACCTCGCGCTCCACGCGCTTGCGCTCCAGGGGCGTGAGGGCCTCCACCAGGTCCGAGGCCCGCTTGTGCGCCGGATCATACAGGTGCCTGCCGTTGGCCAGCTCCAGCAGGACCAGGCCCAGGGCGAACAGGTCCGAGCGGCCGTCCACCGTGCCCTCGAAGAGCGTCTCCGGGGCGGTGAAGAACAGCGAGCCCCGCGGCCTGCGCTCCGTCGTGGCGCTCCGGCCTGGCAGCCGGGAGTACGCCAGGCTGAAGTCGGCCAGCTTCACCCCACCATTCACGGTGAAGCCAATGGACGGCAGGCTGATGTTGCGGTGAACGATGCCCAGGCCCTGGCCGTGCTCGTCCTGGCAGGTGTGCACGTGGTCCAGCGCCGAGGCCAGCTCCGCGCCCACGTAGAGGATGAAGGCCTCGGTCAAGGGCACCGAGCGCTCCAGGGCCAGCGTCACCAGATCATCCAGGGTGGGGCCCTGGAAGTACTCGCACACGGTGTAGAGCGCGTGCGGCGTCTCATGCACGCAGAGCACGCGCAGCAAGGAGCGGTGCCGCAGGTACTCCGACAGCCGCGCCTCTTCCTCCAGGCGGGCGCGGATGAGCAGGGTCTTCGGAGAGGGCTCGCCCGTCGGCAGCTCCACGCATTTGACGAGGACTTCCTCGAGGATGTTGTCGTGGGTGCGCTTGCGAGCCAGCACCAGGGCCTCGCCGTGCGGCCCCAGGCCCAGGCTCTGGCGGCGCTCGTACGCGATGTCCCGGTGAGTGAAGAGGATGACGGGCCCAGCGGAACCCTCTGCCGTTTCCATGGGAAAGCTCCTGCTCGCGCGGGCACCACGCCCGCGACGGATTCAGGAGCCTACCCATGACGGAGGGTCAGAGTAAAGGGACCCTGCGGGTTGGACGCTCGCCCGGGGGTCAGTCCCGCTCCTTGAACGAGTACACGACATCGCCGAATGCGGCGCTGCAGATCGCCCGGCCGCCACCACAAGCCTCGATTTCGAGCCAATCCTGAAGGGCCGCCACGCAGATGGGGTGCTTGGTGCCATCCGGGAGTGTTGCTTCCGTCCAGCGCTGTACGACTACCTCGGAGCCATCCGACCGCTGGAAGAAATAGCCCGCCAGGAGCGTGCCAGGCACCAGATCGCCGTAGCCATCGATCACCCGGCTGGTCACCGTGAAAGGGAGCTTCTGGAGGCAGAGGGGTTTCCCGCTCTCCAGACCCAGGACGCAGCACTCCTCGCCTACGCACGGATGAGTGATGTCGAATGTGAGCTCGAGCTGGGCTCCACGGGGCAGGCTCAGCAGCTTCATGGACGTGATGGACTCCTGGCTGCACTCGGCGGTGGGAGACTGCTTGAACTGGGCCCCCGCGCACCCGGCCTGAGCCGCGGCCAACGTGCCTGCTACGCCCAGGCACGCGCACCACGCGCGCCACTGTGGGGTACCCCGTGGCGGAGCCTTTGTTTGAGAGCACGGCGACGGGACAGTGGCTTCGGGATCTTGGCGGGTATTCACGGGATCGACTCTCTCCTGGTTGGACGAAGGCTGTCGCTCTTCGCCGGGTCTGGCGGCAGCAACCGGCGCGGGGGGCGGTGACCGCGCGGGAACGCCACCACGCAGCCCCAGGTATAGGCCACACGTGATGAGCACGCCCAACCCCAGGGCAGCCCAGGCCAGAGCGCGAGCCCTCTGGCGCGCGAAGGGGACTCCGACGCGAGGGGCCTGCGGGACGGGCGCTGCCGAGGGCTGCGACGACGAAGGCTGCAGCGGCCGCTTCGTCCATTCCGCAGCCTTCAGTGGCACCAGCTCCGCAAGGTCCCTGCGCGCGACCTCCACGCTGACTGGCCGCCTGGCAGGGTCTCGCTCCAGAAGCCTGGACGTGAACTGGCTCAGCGCCACCGGCACCCGCTCATTCACTTCGTGGGCAGGCACCACGGCCCAGCCCCCTAATGGCTGTGGGTGGGGATCACTCTCAGGCCGGGGATCAGTCAGCACGTCGTAGAGGGTGACCCCCAGCGCGTACAGCTCGTCCGCTACCTTGAACTCGTAGCGCGCCGCCCGATCGTGCCGGTGCTCCGCCTCGAAACGCTCGGCCTCGGGCGAGGTGTAGCGCGGCGTGCCCGGCGGCAGCCGCGTGTCTGTCAGCCGAGGGCCCGGCGCCACCGGATAGTGCGCCGTCCCATAGTCCACCACCACCGGCTCCTGGGAGTTGGCGCGCACCAGAATGTTTCCGGGCTTCAGGTCCCTGTGAAAGATGCCCTGCGCGTGCATGTGGGCCACGGCCCCGAACACCTTTTCCATGAGCACCACCACTTCATGAGCTGTGGCTCGGGTGTGCTCCACCCAGCCCTCCAGGGTGAAGCCCTCCACGTAGTCCATCACCAGGTAGAAGAAGCCCTCCTTCGGGTGAGGCCACCGGCCGTGCCCCCACACCCGGGCAATGTGCGGGTGACGCAGGGCCAACAGGCAAGACATCTCGCGCTGGGCCCGCTCGTCCGTGTGCCGCTCGTCCCGGCTCCGCTCGCGGTAACGGGCAATCTTCAAAGCGAAGAAGGCGCCCGCTTTCTCAACCAGGTACACCGTGCCATAGGTGCCCCCTCCTAGCCGGCGCACGATCCGCCAGCTGTCCACGAGCGTCCCTTCCAGCAGGTGATCGGGATCCACGGGTTCCCTCACCGCTCGTCCCCTTGTTCTCGGGGGGCATGAGGAAGGAACACCTGATCGATCTCCAGGCGCTGGCCACCCTCTCCGCGCAGTTCCAAGATGAAGGACTCTCCCGCCGCGGAAGAAGGGAGGACCGTTTCCACCGCCACGGGCGGAAGCTTTCCCGGTACAAGCGGTCCTTCTCTCACCTGAACCGAGAGCACCCTCACCTCCTCCTTTGAGCCCTCTTGGGCTCGGAGCGTTGCCGAGGTGGGGGTCCAGGACCGCTGGCCCGCGCCAAGGCGCCCCTGCGCCACCAGGAGCAGCCCCGCCTCTAACCGATAGATCCAGCCCTGTGCCTGGGGACCGCGAATCCTCCGGCTCCGCACGGAGCTTCCCCGCAGCCGATCCGCAAACACCCACACCTCCGCGCGGCGGCCCTCGGCTTTCTGCCGCGCCAGCTCGGCCCGGCAGGACTCCAACGTCTGCCGCTGGCGGACGACCTCGAGTTGCATGTCCACTTCGCTGGGGTGCGAGACCAGGGCGAAGGCGGCCCACTCCGGGGAAGCCCCATCCACGTACCGCACGCGCAGCACCCAGCGCTCATCGTCCCCGGGGTTCACCACCGGTTCGATGATGAGGGAGCGCTCGCCCACGTCCACCAGGGCGACGCGCGTCAGGTCCAGCTGCACCGAGCTCTTCTCGAGCGCGGCGTCGAACACGATGAGCGTCTTGCGCCCCGCGGCCACGCGAATCTCGGGCAGTGGCTCACCGGGGTTGGCGGCAAGGGTGATGCTCCGCCCGCGTGCCGCGTGGGGCTGGGCCTCGGCGACAGTCAGGGTCATCAGGAGCAGGAGCCCGCAGACAGGCGTGGTGGGTTGGAGCAACGGGACGTGACCTCTTGGGTCGGACCCTAGCACACCCTGCTTCACGCGCACGCGCGCCGAGCCAGCAGCTACTTGGATTCCAGCTCATGCGGGAGCGGGTTCCTGAGAAACCGGGCGCCCTGCGGCAGATTCACCACCTGGTAGCCCTTGTCCGCGATGCTGACGAGCTCACCATCAGGGACCTTTGCCCCCTTGAGCCATTCCTCGGCTTCCTGCCTCGTCGAGAACGAATAGGCAGCCTTGATGCTTTCGATCGCGGGAGTCGTAATCTGCCGGAAGAATTCGCGATAGTCGCCAAGCTTCCCAATTTCACGAACGTAAGCCAATGCAGTTGCAGCAGCCCTGAGAGCTTCTTCTTCTGGGCTCCCTTCTTGAAACCCCTGGCTGACGGATTCGATAGTGCGCAACGCGCCATCCAAATCAAATTGATGGTTGTATTTCAATGGCTTGTCTCTCATCTAGCCAGTTAGTGCTGTCTAACGCGCGCCACCAACCCAGGATGTAGCCTGCTCGCCTCAGTCAACACCCTTTCATCGGAGTTTTACGCTCAGGCGCTCCATGGGCCCGTTGGGCCTGCCCATGAAGGTATCGAGCAAGCGTTCCTCAACATGGTGCTCCTCCCAAACAACCGCAGGTTCGAGACCTACGCATTCTTGCGGTTGAGCCTCGCGTTCATTTCCCGCAGTGTCGAAGATAGTGCAGCGACGGAAGTCTCCAATGTCTTGAGTAAACGCAACAACAGGTTGAGCCAGATGCGTCTCTAACTCTCTCCAACCGATGGGCTTCCAGCGCTGTAGAGAAGAATCTCGGACCACAATCTTGAAGAGGATAGCTTTAGAGGCAATCCTCTCAAGGTCCGTGTCCGGATCAGTGGTTCTGTAATCGTAGAAGGCAGTGTAGGGTGCTTCAAGAACCCGCCCATAGCTGAATGAACCATCGCCAAGAGGAATTTTTAAGAACGTTCCCGGTTTGTCCGTGGATATGTCCATTTTTTGTCCCTACTCTCCTGTATATTCGCTATATCTACCCCATTTGTTTGTGGCGGCATTGTAAAACTCCCAACCTAATTTATGATCTTTCGCCACACCTCGGTAAGGGTTTTCCGTTTTGTGGGGTTCCCCTGTGTCGGACTGTGCCCCTCCAAAATTATCGATCAACTGCTGCTCTCTTCCACGAATCCTCCAATAAGCGAGATCTTGATATCTGTCATCATAGTTCACAGCAGTCCCAACATCGTACTTGTCAAGCCGCGCACCGTCGAACGCGGGATCCTTTGGTTCGGGATTCTCATCTTCAATGTGGTGATTCCTATCCCGCCTCTTCATTGCTTCCAACGCTTGAGCGAGATGGGATTTATTCAAGTCGATCACCATGCTGGTCCGCCCAGAATAGTAAAGCTTGGTTTCCTTGTTGAGTTTCGTGTAGGTTACATAAACGCGGCCTGGTCTTTCCTTTTTCCTGTCATCATCCGGATCCGGCTTCCACTCGCGTGGAATAGGACTGAAATTCGGCCCTAGTCTATCATTAGGAGATGCTTGGGGTTTAGGCGATGGCTGGAGTGCAGGTGCAGGCTTTGGATTGACATCGACTGTCGTTGGCGGCTTGGTCTGATCTGGGTCAGCCCATTTCACTGGCCTACTGCGTAGGTAATCGTCAATAGCCTCTGCAATCAAGGGCCCAATATTTGGATTGAGAACTATCACCCCAACGACAATTACCGCAGGCCCTGCCACTAACACCGGTGCCAGTGCCAGTCCTGCCAACTGTGGCCCCTGCGTCCTCTTTATGGCCAACGAAGTTTCTATCGGTGGAACTGCTGCTAACAAACATTTACCTAATGCAGTCGTATCCGCAGCATCGAAGGCGCATTTTCCCGTAGAAGCTTCGAAGCGAATATTTTGGAGATCGAGTGCATAAAAGCACCTCTCTACCACTACAGGCCACTCGTTGAGTGCTTCCCGTACCACACAGCTTCCGTCATCCTTCCAAGGTAACTGTACGGCTCTTTTCAGATTATCGATTCCTGTGTTGCGATCAGCATTATCTCCCAGAGAATGCTGTCGGCTCCCTGCGCAACCCATCAGGAAGGTCAAAAGCAAAATTAAAACATTCGTTCTCAAGCAAATCGTTTCCATGGACGCCCCGCGTGAAGACGAAACAATATGCGCTTGCCAAAAGCCCAGAGCCTGCCAGGTAAGTGATTGGGCCAGTATTGACGCCTTCAGGAATGCAAGAAGTGATGCATCAAATCCTGGAATGCCTGCACCGACAAATCTAAGCCAGTCTAGAGCGGAGTCCATACTCGTGAAGCTCAGCTCAGGCTTTGCCTGTGGCTGGGCATGGCTGCATCCTTCAGGGGCTCACCCGCGCTACCGAGCTGCCATGATCAGCGGCCGCGTCTACCGGGCTTGAACTTCTTCCCACCCTTGGAGACCCCGCGCCCGCCCGCGCCCTTGCGCTTGCCCGTGGCGGCGGCCCTGGGCGCCTTCTTGCCGCCCGGCGCCGCCTTGCGCGCGGGGCGCTGCTCCATCGGCTCACGAGGCGCGGGCGCCGCCGCAGCCTCCTCGTAACGAGGCGGCGGCTTCGCTCCGCCTCCGCGCAGGCTTCGCGCCGCGAGCGCCCGGAGCCGATCGAACCCCGGAGGCGGCGTGGGCGGCGGTGCATCCGCCATGAAGGCCGCGAACGGATCGCCCTCGGGAGGAGGAGGCTCGGGCCGCCAGGGCCGCGTCGTGTCGTCCTGCGCGGCCACCGCCTGTTCCGCCGGACGCACCACGAAGCGTCGGCGACGTGCGCCTCCCGTCGTCGTGGGCTCTTCCCGGGGCGCGGAACGCTGGGGCTCCTCGCGCCGGGGAGCGGCCGCTCCGGCCTTCCACCGTGAGCGCTCGGCCTTGCTGGGTGCCGCCTCCTCGCGCTGCCCCGCGCGCACGAAGCGCCGCTTCCGGGGCTCCTCGAAGCGAGGCGTCTCCTCCGGCTCCCGAGGCGCCCTCCCCGCCTTGCCCCCCGCGCCGGGCCGCACCACCCCGAACCGGGGCGCTTCCGCTTCCGCTTCCGGCTGCCCACGCCCGCGCTTGCCAGCGCGCGAGGGCCGCTCCTGCGCCGTCACCGGCTTGCCGTCGATCTCCAGCGCCGCGAAGTCGATCCGCCGCAGCTGCGTGCTCACGGACACCAGCTGCACCCGGCACGACTGCCCCACGCGGATACGCCGCCCATCCGGGTACACCAGCGCGTGCGTCAGCTTGTCCAGCTTCCCGCCGAAGCCCACGGACTCCGTCTTGATGAGCCCTTCGATGTGCTCCTCGTCCAGCTCCACGAAGAAGCCGAAGTCGGTGATGGAGGACACCGTGGCGTCGAACTCCTCGCCCACCCGATCCTTCATCAGCAGCGTGGCGTAGAAGGACACCACCTCGCGCTCCACCTGCATGGCGGCGCGCTCGCGCTCCGAGCTCTGCTCGGCCATATCCTCCAGCTGCGTCTCTTCCTTATCCACCGCCGCCTGAGAGCGCTTCTTGCCTTTGCGCACCCAGTAGCCCTTGAGCAGCCGGTGCACCAGCAGGTCCGGGTAGCGGCGGATGGGCGAGGTGAAGTGCAGGTAGTGCTCGGCGGCCAGGCCGTAATGCCCCACCCGCGAGGCCGAGTACACCGCCTGCATCATCGAGCGCAGCAGCAGCTGGTTCAGCGCGCGCTGCTCCGGGTGGCCCTCCAGTTGGCTGATGAAGGCATCCAGCTCCTTGGAGGAGATGCCGTCATCGAAGCGCAGGTTGAAGCCGTACGCCTGCGCCAGCGCGCCGAAGGAGGCCAGCTTCTGCTCATCCGGCTCGCCGTGGAAGCGGTACACGGAGGGCAGCTCTTCGTCCTGGAAGAACTTCGCCACGGCCTCGTTGGCCGCCAGCATGCACTCCTCGATGAGGCGGTGGCTCTCCCGGCGCTCGCGCTTCTCCATGCGCTCGGGCATGCCGTCCTCGCCCATCACCACCTTGTGCTCGGGCAGATCGAAGTCGATCGCGCCGCGCTCCTTGCGCATGGCCCGCAGCGCGCGCGACACCGCCAGCAGCCGCTCGAACAGGGGGCGCAGCCGGTTGCGGTGCGGCACGTCCTTGCCGTCCAGCACGTCCTGCACCTCGTTGTAGGTGCACCGGGCCACGCTGCGCATCACCCCCGGGTACAGCTCGTACGAGAGCAGCCTGGCGCCCGCGTCGAACACCATGTCCGCCACCATGCACAGCCGGTCCTCGTCCGGGCGCAGCGAGCAGATGCCGTTGCTCAGCCGCTCCGGCAGCATGGGCAGCACCCGGTCCGGCAGGTACACCGAGGTGGCGCGGCGCAGCGCCTCGGCGTTGAGCGCCGTGCCCTCGCGCACGTAGTGCGTTACGTCCGCGATGGCCACCACCAGCCGCCAACCGCTGCCCTGCGGCTCGGCGTACACCGCGTCGTCGAAGTCCCGCGCGTCCTCGCCGTCGATCGTGATCAACGGCATGGAGCGCAAGTCCCGCCGGTGCTCACCCCGCGCCTCCTCCTCGGTGACGGTGGGGACCACGCGGTCCGCCTCGTCCATCGCCTCGGGAGGGAACTCGTCATTGAAGCCCTGCCCGTACGCGATGGAGAGCACCTCCACGCTGGGGTCCCCGGGCCGGCCCAGCGAGCCGGCCACCTCGCCGAACAGCCCCTCGCCCGGATCCAGCAGCTGGGCCCCCACGCCCAGCCGCACCTTCACCATGTCCCCGTCCCGCGCCATCTGGGTGCGCGGCACGCGGATGGGCCCCTGCAGGCTGTTGTCGTTGGGCTGCACCAGCGCGTGGCGCCCGCCGCCCTGCTCCATGTAGTGCCCCACCACCAGCTCGCGCCGGCGATCCACCACCCGCACCAGCCGGCCCTCGGTCTTCCCCTGCCGCCCCACCAGCTCGACGACGACCCGGTCCTTGTCCAGCGCGCGCGCGGCCTCTCCGGGCGGCAGGAAGATGTCCTCGCCCTCTCCGGACATCGGCCGGACGAAGCCGTAGCCGTCCCGGTGGACACTGAGCGTGCCCTCCATCTGCATGCTCTCGGACCGGGTGGGAATGGGCCCCTTGCGCCCCTTACGGCGGCCCTCGGACGGCTCGGCGCGCGCGGGCGGCTCCTCGTCCACCCGGAAGCGCTTGCCGTCCTTGATCACCTGACCCTGGCGCACCAGCTCCCGCAGTGCGCGCTTGATGGCCGTCTGGTGCCCGGCGTGAAGGCCCGCGAGCCGCAGCAGCTCCTTCACTCCCAGTGGATGGTCGGCATCGACGAGGAACTGCTTGAGCTGTTCAGGCGATGGGTTCACAAGGTCTCAATGGACGCGGGCCTGCCCGCTACATAAACGGGTAGGCCCTGCCTCTTGGGACGGAAACCCCCGGGGCCGCCGTGGGCGGCTCCTTGCCCGCTCAGGCAACGAGCCGGCTCAGGGCTTGACCGTCACGTTGATCTTGAAGGAGCGCTCCACCACACCCGGCGTGAACGCCTTGGCGAGGAAGAACTCCATCTCGGAGCTGCCGGGGCTGCGCGGGGTGAAGAAGAACTCGCGCGTGGCGGCGCCCGCCTCACCCGGCTCGTAGCGGGCCTCGCGCAGGCCCACGCGCTTGGCCACCGTGGGCTCGACGGCCCAGGTGTAACCAGGCTGCTCGTGCAGCCGCACGGTGAGGCCGTTGTTGAGCTTCACGTCCACCGAGGTGGGCACCTCGCCCTCCACGTGGACGATCTCCATGTCGTCGCGGGACACGCGCGCCTCGACCGGCCGCGGCTCGAAGTTCTCCACCGTCAACCGCCCGCCCCAGCCGGAGGACTTCTCCACCACGCCCGTCACCTGGAGCAGCTGCCCCACGTGCTTGCGCATGCCCTTGATGCCCTTGCCATCGAGGATGAAGGACACCTGCTGCCGGGTGCCGGCGTTGGACACCACCAGCACGAAGTCCTCGCCCGTCATCTCCAGGTTGCCGCGGATGGCGGCAAAGCCCTTGATGCCCGCGCCCATGCCGGCGCTGATCACCATGGAGACCTCGCCGGGCGACAGGAAGCGCAGCTTGGTCTCGTTCTCCACCGGAGCGACCACCGGCACCTCGGCCTCGGGCTTCTTGGCCGAGTACTTGCGCACGTCCACCGCGCCGCCGTAGTTCGTCGTCTTGCGGATCATCCCGCTGACGGAGACCTTGTGGTCCACGTAGGCGGGCAGCACTTCCTGATCCGGGCCCATCAGCAGGAACGTCAGCTCGCGCTTGTCCCGGCCCACTACCACCAGGTGCGGCAGCCCGTCGGTGACGATGAGGCGGCCCTTGAGGCTGCCCTCGCCCATCACCCCGCGGCCCTCGCCGGCGGTGAGCAGCTGCTCCATCTCGCGCTTGGTGAGCGGCTCGCCCAGGGGCGGCAGCTTGGTGGCGCGCGGCCGCGAGCGCTCGGGAGGAGGCGCCGCTGGAGCCGCCGCGGCCTTGCCCGCCTTGCCCTTGGGCTCACCCTTGCCCTTGGCCTCGCCCTTGTCGGCCTTGGCTTCGCTCTTCTCGGCCTTGGCTTCGCTCTTCTCGGCCTTCTCGCCCTTGGCCTTGGGCTCGGCCTTGGGCTCGGCTTTGCCCTTCGTCGCGCTCTTCGCGGCGCCACTCTTCGCGGTGGCACCCTTGCCCTTGGCCACCTGAGTCACCTTCTCCTTAACGGCCTTCGCCACCTTCGTCGCCGCCGTCGCCACACGACTGCTCGCGCTCTTGAGAAGTTCCAACCGCGCCGCCTTGTCCTTCTTGGCTGCGGGGGTCGCCTTCTTGGCCCCAGACTTGGGCTTGGCCATCGACGCTATCTCCCTCAGGAATCCCGTGTAGTTTCAACGGGTTGGCGGATCGCCCCCACACGTGAGGCGTGTCACGCGATCAACGCAGCTTGTAACGATGATCACTGTGACTGTCAAACAAAGTCTTGAATTTCCTAGAGACTTCGATCTCAGTGCCAACCATGACTCCTGGAGCTGAGCTGTTACCCGTCGAGGATGCGCGCGCCCGGGGCCTGGCCCTGGCGGCGCCGCTGCCGGCCGAGTGGGCCCGGCTGGAAGAGGCGCTGGGCCGCGCGCTGGCGGAGGACGTGCGCGCCCAGCGCACGCTGCCCCCGTGGGACAACTCGGCCATGGACGGGTACGCGGTGCGCAGCGTGGACCTGGGCGGCGCCCTGCCCGCGCGGCTGACGGTGCAGGAGATCATTCACGCGGGCGAGACGCCGAAGCTGGAGCTGCGCCCCGGCACCTGCGCCCGGATCATGACGGGAGCGCCGCTGCCCGCGGGCGCCGACGCGGTGGTGATGCAGGAGCGCACGCGCCCAGGCCCCGGCGGCCAGAGCCCGCCCACGGTGGAGATCCTCGAGGCGGTGGCGGCGGGCAACTTCGTCCGGCCGCGGGGCGAGGACGCCCAGCAGGGGCGCACGCTGCTGGCGCGGGGCACGCCGCTGGGCATCCCCGAGTTGGGGCTGCTGGCGGGCCAGGGAATGCTCACCGTGCCCGTGCCCCGCCGGCCCCGGGTGGCGATCCTCTCCACGGGAGACGAGCTGTGCCGGGCGGACGAGCCTCCCGAAGGCCGCATCGTGGACACCAACGCCCCTGCCCTGGCGCTGGCGGTGGCGCGCGCCGGAGGGCTGCCCACCGTGCTGGGCATCGCCCGGGACACGCTCGAGGAGGTGTCCTCGCGCCTGGAGGCCGCCCGGGGCTTCGACGTGGTGCTCACCAGCGCGGGCGTCTCGGTGGGAGAGAAGGACTTCGTCAAGGCGGCCCTGGAGCAGCAGGGGGTGGAGATGAACTTCTGGCGGGTGGCCATCAAGCCCGGTAAGCCGCTGGCGGTGGGCCGGCGCGGCGCCACCTTGTATTTCGGCCTGCCGGGCAACCCCACCTCCTCTCTGGTCACCTTCGAGCTATTCGTCCGGCCCGTGCTCCGCCGCCTGCTGGGCCATACCGAGGTAGAGCCCCCTCGGGTGTCCGGCCGCCTGGAGGGCGAGCTGCGCAAACCCACCGGGCTGGCGCACTACATCCGTGTAGCGGCCACCTGGCGCGAGGGGGAGCTGTGGGCCCGCCCGCTGGCCACCCAGACTTCCGGCGTGCTGCGCTCGGCCGCGGCGGCCACTCACCTGCTCCACTTCCCCCGCCTAGCCAGCAGCCTGGCTCATGGGGCACATGTGGAACTCTTGCCCGTTTCCTGGGCAGCATGAGGAACCTTCGGGGGACTGCCGCATCCAACCTGTTGGATCCCGTGGCACTTGCTTGACTTGAACCCCAACGAACCCCGAAAAGGGTTCCCCCAGACTGGAGAACGGTTCACATGTCCGACACCCGTCCACCCCAGGTCCTCCCGGCCCGCAAGCCCACGCAGCACCTGGAGCGCATCGCCGAGGCGGACATCCCCACCCAGCGGGGGACCCTGCGGACCGTCGTCTTCAAGGACAAGCGCAACGGGCGGGAGCACGTCGCGCTGGTCGTCGGAGAGGTGGCGGCTCAAGAGGGGGTGCCGGTCCGGGTTCACTCCGAGTGCTTGACGTCCGAGGTGTTCGGCAGCCTGAAGTGCGACTGCCGGGAGCAGTTCGACCGGGCGCTGGACTTCGTGACGCAGGCGGGGTGCGGGGTGGTGCTGTACCTGCGGCAGGAGGGGCGGGGCATCGGCCTGGGCAACAAGATCAAGGCGTACGCCCTGCAAGCGAAGGGGTACGACACCTACGAAGCGAATCGTCAGTTGGGTTTCGCGGATGATCTTCGCAGCTATGATATTGCTGCGGAGATGTTGAGGTCCCTGGCGGTACGGAGCGTGGACCTCATCACGAACAACCCATTGAAGATCGCGGGGCTGGTGGAGGAAGGGATCCCCGTGCGGCGTCGAATCCCTTCCCGTACCGAGCACAATCCGCATAACCTCGATTACCTGAAGACGAAGCGCGAGCGCACGGGGCATCTGATTGAGCTCTTCGCCGAGGAAGACACCGAAGCAAAAACCGGCTGACAAGCCGCTGCGCGAGCGCCGTGCGCCTGTCGCCACGCGCGCGCCGAAGAACGGCGTGCGGGCGAAGACGCCGTTCCACGTCCGTTTCTGGGGCGTGCGCGGCTCGATCCCGGCGCCGGGCCGGCACACGCGGCGCTACGGCGGCAACACGCCGTGCGTGGAGATGCGCGTGGGGGACGAGCTGCTGGTGTTCGATCTGGGCACGGGCGTGCGGCCGCTGGGCGACTATCTGCTGTCGCAAGGCAAGCCGGTGCAGGCCTCGATGTTCCTGTCGCACTACCACTACGATCACCTGCAGGGGCTGCCGTTCTTCACGCCGATCTTCAATCCGAAGAACGCGTTCACCTTCTACGGCTCGCCGCGCAACGGGCAGTCGGTGAAGCAGATCCTGTCGGGGCAGATGACGCAGCCGTACTTCCCGGTGACGGCGGACGGCGTGTTCCGGGCGCAGCTGAACTACCATGACATCCAGCCGGGCGAGGTGCTGCGCATCGGCCCGGCGCAGGTGAGCACGGTGGAGCTGAACCACCCGGGTGGCAACCTGGGCTACCGGGTGGACTGTGGTGGGCGCTCGGTGGTGTACGCGACGGACATCGAGCACAGCAGCGAGACGGATGAGCGCTTCTACGCGTTCGCCAAGGGCGCGGACGTGCTGATCTACGACGCGATGTACACCAACGACGAGTACTGCGGGAAGGCGGGGCCGCCGCGCACGGGCTGGGGCCACTCGACGTGGGAGGCGGCGGTGAAGGCGGCCAACGAGTCACAGGTGAAGAAGCTGGTGCTCTTCCACCATGATCCGACGCGGGATGACGCGGAGATCAACCGGCTGGTGAAGCAGGTGCGCAAGCACCGTCCCGAGGCGATCGCGGCCTACGAGGACATGGTGCTCAAGGTGGTCGCGTAGGACTTCAGCCCTGAAGGGCCAGCGCGCGCTTCACCGTCTCGCGCAGCCCGCCGAACGGCAGACGCTCCAGGGCGGAGCGGACATCCAGCCACTGCTGCGCATCATGCTCGGAGCCAAGCCGCACGGCCTGGTCCTCCGGGCACCACGCGGCGAAGCCCGTCTCCTCGACGAGTTTGGGCGGCAGAAGCTCGCCCAGCGCGAAAGCGTGGCGGTAGCCCAGGGCTCGCACGGCAACGCGCAGCCCCGTCTCCTCCTCCAGCTCGCGCGCGGCGGCCTGCTCGGGGGACTCGCCCTGCTCCAGGCGCCCGGTGACGATCTGCCAGAAGCCTCCGCGCTCGGGGGTGCGGCGCATCACGAGCACCTGGGCCTCGGGCCCACGCCCGCGCAGCACGGCGACGCTCACGGTGCGCATGGGCGGAGCGGCCGGCTGCTGGCGCTCGCTGTCGAACACGGCGCAGAAGTGGCTGGCGAGCGCCTCCTCCACCTCGGGGATGGGGATGTCCCGGCCCAGCTCGCGCCGCATGGAGGTGACGCCGGCCTCGCGGATGCCGCACGGGACGATCAGCTCGAAGTGCGGCAGGTGCGTGTTGACGTTGAGCGCGAAGCCATGCGTCGTCAGCCAGCGGGAGAGGTGCACGCCAATGGCGGCGATCTTCCGGGCGTCGGGATCTCCCTCGTGGCCCAGCCACACGCCGGGCCACTTGGGGATGGTGCGCGCCTCGAGCCCATAGCCCGCGAGCGTCTGGATGATGCAGCGCTCCACGTCGCGCACGTAGCGGCGCACGTCCTGGCGCTCCTTGGGGAGCAGGAAGATGGGGTAGCCGACGATCTGCCCGGGCCCGTGGTAGGTGACGTCTCCGCCGCGGTTGGTCTCGAAGATCTCGACGCCCTCGCGGGCCAGCCGCTCGTCACTGGCGAGGATGTTCGCGCGCTTGGCGCCCCGGCCCAGGGTGAGCACGGGCGGGTGCTCCAGCAAGAGCAGCGAGTCGCCGATGAGGCCCTGGCGCCGGGCGTCCTCGAAGCGCTTCATCAGCGTGAGGCCGTCCGAGTACTCCACCTGGCCCAGCCGGTACACCGTCAGCGGGTTCACGTGCTCCCCTTCCGGCGCACCCGGCGCGTCGTGGGCTTGCCGCCTCCCAGGTCCTTGTCCTTCGACTCGGGGGCCGCCGGGGCCGTGCCCGCCGCGTCCTGGCCAGGAGCATGAAGGCTCCACGAGCCCGAGGGCACCCGGCCCAGCAGCGCCGTCAGCTCATGCCCCAGGCGAGGCGAGCGCACGGCCGCGGCGGCGAAGGTGGCCAGCACCTCGTCGGAGAGCGTCACCTCCGAGCCCCGAAGGGCCAGCCTCCGCCGGGCGATCTCGATGAGCTCGGCCTCGGAGGGCTCCTGCACCGGGATGACGAGCTGGAGCTGATCGAGCAGCGTCAGGGGCACGGCGCCGCGCAGCACGGGGAACAGCGCATGGCTGGTGAACAGGGGCAGGCTGCCCGCGGCCCCGAGCAGTTGGAAGCCGGGGACATTCGAGCCGCCGCGAGCGCTCATCAGCACCGTGCGCTCCGGGTGGCGGGCGAGGAAGGCGGTGAGCCGGGCCTGCGCCTCGGGCGGCAGCCGGTCCACATCCTCCACGAGCAGCAGCGAGCCCCCGGCCCCCTGCTCCAGCGAGTCCACCGTCACCAGCACTCCGAGCTCCTCGCTCACCAGCTGCTGGAACCAGATGCTCTTTCCGCAGCCCTCGGGGCCCATCACCAGCAGGCGACGCGCCCCCGCCTCCAGCCCCCGGGCCAGCAGTGCGCGGGCCTCCTGCTGCCCCACCAGCTGCAGCGTCCCGGGCTCCTCTTTGCGCCGCGGCGGGGCGGGCCTCGAAGAGGGCGTGGCACGCGCTTCCAGGCCAAGCAGCGACTGGGACTCGCCCACACAGGCCGCGCAGATGAAGGAGCCCGTGGGCCCCGCCACCATCTCGCCCACCTCCTGGCGCGGGCGGCAGCAGAACGAGCACCACGCATCCAGCGTGGGATCCGCCCGGGTGGGGCCGCGATCGAACATCGACGGCTCGGCGGAGGCGGAGCTGGACGCGGACTCCCGCGCGGGCTCCGGCTCGGGCTCGGTGAGCGAGGCGGACTCCTGAAAGGGCATGGCCTCCACATCGGCCAGGATGGGCTTGGCCTCCTGCGCCGCCAGCACGGGGCTGGCCTCCGACGAGACGGGCTTCGCCTCTTCCTCGGGCTCCTCGCCCAGCCACTGCCCCAGCGCCTTCTGTTCCTCTTCCTGCTGGCGTGCCCAGTCCAGGGCCCGCTCGCTGGCGGTGCGCAGGCCGCCCACGGGCTCGCGGGGCGCGGCGGGCTCCTCGACGAGCCAGCGCTTCACCTCTTCCGGCGTGTCTCCCCCGGAGTTGGGCAGCCCCGCCTCGCGCAGGGCCTCCTCGATGAGGCGCTGGCGCTCGGCCAGCTCATCCGGATCCAGCTTCAGCTTGAGCACCGGCTCCGAGCCGTCCAGGGCGCCGGCGATCGAGGACTCGGGCATCCACTCGAGCTTGCTGACCTGCTCGGCGATGTCCACCCGGGTGGGGTCCAGCTTCCGCGCGTGGCGCAGCAGCTGGAGCGCGCGCGCCGAGTTGCCGCCCCTGCGGTAGAGCTCGGCGGCCTCGAGCAGCTCGGCGATGGCGCGGGCCTTGTCGCCTCTGAGCTCCGCGGCCTGAGCGGCGCGGATGTGTTCCCGGGGACTGGCCATGCGCGCGGTGCGGCCTAGGACATCGCCAGGAACAGCATGTCCGGGTGCTCGAGGTACTTGATGACCTCGTAGACGAACTCGGCGGCCACCGCGCCGTCGATGACGCGGTGATCGCACGACAAGGACAGGTTCATCATCTCGCGGATGACGATCTCATCGTCCTTCACCACCGGGCGCTTGCGCAGCCGGTGCACGCCCATGATGCCCACCTCGGGGTGGTTGATGATGGGGGTGGCGAACAGGCCGCCGCTCTGGCCCAGGGAGGTGATGGTGAAGGTGCCGCCGGTGAGCTCCTCCATCTTCAGCTTGCGCTCACGGGCCGCGTTGCCCAGCCGGGCGATCTCCTGCGCCAGGTCCCTGAGCGTGAGCCGGTCCGCGTTGCGCACCACCGCCACGGTGAGCCCGTCGGGCGTCTGCGCCGCGATGCCGATGTTGAACTCGCCGCGCACGACGAGCTCCTGCGAGGCCTCGTCGAAGTTGGCGTTGAGGTGCGGGTACTTCTTCAGCGCGGCGATGGTGGCCTTCACGATGAAGGGCAGGTACGTCAGCTTCGTGTCGTCACCGGCGGCCTTGAGCTGCTTGTTGAGCCGCGCGCGCAGCGCCACCAGGTCCGTGCCGTCCACCTCCTCGACGAAGGCGAAGTGCGGCATGGTGAACTTCGAGCGGACCATCTTCTCCGCGATCTTCTTGCGCAGGCCCTTGAGCGCAATGCGCTCGTCGGCCCGGCCCGCCGCCAGCGGCGCCGGGGCCGGCATCGCGGGCCGCCCCTGCTGAGCCGGAGCCTCGGAGACGACGTTGGACGGTGCGCCCTTGCCCTCGATGACGGCGACGACATCCGCCTTCGTCACCCTGCCCTGCGGCCCCGAGCCGGAGATGTCCGCCAGGTTCAGCCCGTGCTCGCGGGCCATGCGCCGGGTCAGCGGCGTGGCCAGCACCTTGGTGGCCGGCACGGAGCTATCGCCATTGCCCTTGGCGGCGGCGGCCTGCGCCGCGGGAGCGCCGTGGTGGCTCGAGGCGGCGCCGTGGTGGCCCGGGGCGGGCGTGGCCTCCTGAGCCACCGCGCCCTCCACCTCGAGCGTCAGCAGCGTCTGGTGCACCTGCACCATGATGCCCTCCTTCAGGTGCACCTTGAGGACGCGGCCGGCCTTCTTGCTGGGCACCTTCACGGTGGCCTTGTCGGTCATCACCTCGGCGACGTCCTGGTCCTCCTTGATCTGATCGCCTTCCTTGACGAGCCACGTGACGAGCTCGCCCTCCATCACGCCTTCGCCAAGATCAGGGAGCTTCAGTTCAAAGTGAGCCATGGGGAGTCGATCCGTCCTGCCTGTACGGCGAGAAACTGGGAGGGGCTAGCCGATGCGCTCGATGCGCTCGCGCTCCATGAGCCCCTTCATGAAGAACTCGGCGGCGCGGTAGCTGGAGCGCACCAGCGGGCCGCTGGCCACGTAGAGGAAGCCGTAGGACTCGGCGACCTTCTTGTAGGCCTCGAACTGCGCCGGGGTGACGAAGCGCTCCACGCGCAGGTGGTACTGCGAGGGCTGCAGGTACTGGCCCAGCGTCAGCACGTCCACGCCCACCTCGCGCAGCTCCTTGAACGTCTGCTCCAGCTCGGCGTCCGTCTCGCCCAGGCCCACCATGACGGACGTCTTGGTGTACAGGCCCTCGGGGCGCTTCTTGAGGTGCTCGAGCACGCGCAGCGACTGGCGGTAGGTGGCGCGCCTGTCGCGCACCGTGGGGGTGAGCCGCTCCACCGTCTCCACGTTGTGGGCCACCACGTGCGGCCGGGCCTCGGCCACGGTGGCCAGGTCCTTCTCCACGCCCTTGAAGTCGGGGATCAGCACCTCGACGATCGTCTTGGGCGACTCCTTGCGCAGCTCGCGGATGGCCGAGGCGAAGTGGCTGGCCCCGCCGTCCGGCCGGTCATCGCGGTTCACCGAGGTGACGACGATGTACTCCAGCGACATCTCCTTCACGGCCTGCGCCAGATGGATGGGCTCCATCGGATCCAGCGGCGGCGGCGCGCCCACCTTCACGTGGCAGAAGCGGCAGGCGCGGGTGCACACCTCGCCCATCAGCATCACCGTGGCGGTGCCTCCGCCCCAGCACTCGGCGATGTTCGGGCAGCGCGCCTCCTCGCACACCGTGGCCAGCTTCGTGCGCTTCACGATGGCCTTCACCCGCTCGTAGCCCTCACCGTGAGGCAGACGCACCTTCAACCACTCGGGCTTCCGGGTGCTCTCCGAGACTTGGGGAAGGGGGAACCGATCAGGAGTCGCCATGGGTCGCGGGCCTTGTAGAGGTAGGTCAAAAGCAGGGTCAAGCGAGAAGCCACTGACGCGGGGCGTCAGGGAGGACAAACGCTTCTGGAACGGCCTGTTTTCCTTAACAGCGAGGCCCCCCGGGAACAGCCCTGCGGGGCCCGGCGGGGATGCCCATGGTGAGGGGCATGGGGCGCATTCATCTGGGAACCAGCGGGTACGTGTACAAGCACTGGAAGAACCTCTTCTACCCCCCCAAGCTGCCAGCCAGGCGGTGGCTGCCCTACTTCGCCCGCGTGTTTTCCACGGTGGAGCTCAACGGCACCTTCTACTGCCTGCCCAGCGCGGAGACGGTGGACTCGTGGCGCGAGCAGGTGCCGGAGGGCTTCCGCTTCGCGTGCAAGGGCAGCCGCTTCCTCACCCACATGAAGCGGCTGACGGACGTGGGGCTGGGGCTGGAGCGCTTCTTCGAGGTGGTGCTGCGGCTGGGGCCCAAGCTGGGGCCGGTGCTGTGGCAGCTGCCCCCGCACATGAAGAAGCCGGATCCGGAGCGGCTGGACAACTTCCTGTGTCACCTACCCCACCATCTGCAGCACGTGTTCGAGTTCCGCGACGCGGCCTGGTACCACCCCGAGGTGCTGGAGGTGCTGGACGCGTGGGGCGCGGCGGTGTGCGAGCATGACTTGCTGCCCGAGCCGCCGCCGTTCGTCACCGGAGGCTTCCGCTACCTGCGCTTCCACGGTACGGCGTCGAAGTACTCGGGGCTGTACGGCAAGGAGGGGCTGCGCCCCGTGGCCAGGGATCTCGAGGGCTGGCGGCGCGCGGGCCACACCGCGTGGGTGTACTTCAACAACGACTTGCAAGGGCACGCGCTGCTGGACGCGTTCGATCTGGCGGAGTTGTTAGGTGATCCACTTCCGCCTCGTCCCCCGCTGGAGGGGGAGGCCGAATTTGAGGCCCGGAGCGTGGGAGGGATCGGCTAGGTTCCCAAGCGCTCGCAGCTCGAAAGGGAGCGCCCTTGAACCGAAAGCTCTTGTTTCTGGTGGTGCCGCTGTCGCTGGTGATGGCGGCCTGCTTCGCGCGCACGGACTACGTGCTCAAGACGTTGAACAAGCCCTCGGACAAGCCGAGCGTGGAGGTCAACCCTCCGCCCACCCCCGAGCGCATCGCCCGGCTGACGCGGGGCCCGCTGGTGGACTCGTACCTGGACCCGAAAACGGTGGCCAGGTGGATGTCCGCGATGGGCTCCGCGCCCGAGGTGCTCATCGCTCAGACGAACTGCCTGGCGCAGCGGGCCGGCGGAGACAACGCCACCTGCTACGACGCGTTCATCGCCAGCGCCGTGAAGGCCCCGGTGTGGGGGATGCCCGCCGCGCCCAGCGCGATTGACGCCAACGCCCCGCCGGTGGCCGAGGTGGATGCCGCGCGCTTCCTGGCCAACACCATGTCGATCGCGTCCTCGCTGGCGATGCTGCAGCAGGCGATGGGCAAGCCCCTCACCGAGGAGGAGCTGCGCACCGGCATCCGCGAGGGCGCCGAGTCCGCCGCGCAGTACATCACCGCCCGCAAGTGGCACCGCCAGCTGAAGCGTCCCAGCACCGCGATCGTCATGAGCGGTGGCGCGGCCAACGGAGCCTTCAGCGCGGGGGCCGTCTGGCGGCTGCTGGGCATTCTGCAGGAGTGCCGTGGCAAGCCCGCGCCCGAGGGCTGCGCGGATGCCCGCATCGATCTGGTGGCGGGCACCAGCACGGGCGCGCTGATCGGCACGCTGGTGGATCTGTTCCACACCCCGGGCCAGGAGTCCGCCGCCCGGGAGCTGCTGGTGAGCAACTACACCTGCTCGGTGGAGTCGGACCTGTACTGCGTCAACTCCACGTGGGTGTGGAACCTGGCGGATGACGTGCGCGGCCTGGTGCGCTTCGACGGCATCGACAAGAAGCTGCGCGCCATCGTCTCGCCGGGCCTGATGAACAACGGCACCGAGCTGGTGTCGGTGTCGGTGGACTACAACTCCGGCGACGTGTTTGGCGTGAGCGACCAGGATCCCGAGGACCTGCCGGCCGGCCAGGCCGAGCGGACCGAGGGTTTCATCCAGGGCATCATGGCCTCCATCGTCGAGCCGGTGCTCGCCGAGCCCGTGGACTGGGCTCCTTCCAAGACGGGGCAGATCAAGGGCACGTTCGTGGACGGCGGCGTGCGCTCGGGGCTGCCGCTGCTGCAGGCCATGCAGCGCGGGGCCGAGCGGGTGCTGCTCATCTCCACCGGCAAGCTGGACGCGGAGCCCAAGCCGCCGCCCGAGCACGCCTTCAGCATCCTGATGCGGACGCTGGATCTGTTCGTCGCCCAGCCGCGCGTGGGCGAGGTGCAGCAGGCGGAGATGTCCGCGGTGGCGCGGCGCTACGCCGAGTTCAACGTGTGCCAGGACCGGCTGGCGAGCCTGCCCGCCGCGGCCGTGGGCGACTTCTGCCGCCGCAAGGGCCCGGCCTTCGAGGCGCCCGAGCAGCCCGCGCCCGGCGAGGTGCGGCCTTCGGCGCAGAGCAACATGTGGATGGGCCCGGCGCGCTTCGACGAGGTGGCCAGCAGCTGGCGCACCGCGTGGATGTTCCGCACCGAGGAGAAGCTGGACACGGCGAGCGGCTACGCCTTCACCCCGGTCGTCATGCGCCCGCTGTTCCTGCACGGCGTTCGCAACTTCCACCGCCGCTGCCCGGAGCTGCTGCGGCTGTTCGACATCCGCGGCACCATCGCCTGGAGCGCCTGCTCCGAGCCCATGGAGGCGGTGGAGAAGGAGGCCGAGCGCGCCTTCGTCCCCATCGAGCAGTGCACCCAGAACAAGCCCGAGCAGCGCACCTGCGAGTAGGCGCCAGGCGCCTACCCCCTGCACTCTGGCGCGAGGCTCAGATGTGGATGGGGTGACCCATGGTGGCCTCGGCGCCCTCCTTCATGATCTCGGAGAGCGTCGGGTGGGCGTGCATGGTGTGCGCCAGCTCGTCGGTGGTGATCTCCAGCCGCAGGGCGACGCAGGCCTCGGCGAGCAGCTCCGTGGCGTGCGGGCCGACCAAGTGCACGCCCAGCACCTCGTCATACTTCTTGTCCGAGACGACCTTGATCATGCCCTGGGCCTCGTTGGAGATGGAGGCCTTGGTGACGGCGCTGAAGGGGAAGATGGCGGCCTTCACGTCGTAGCCGCGCTCCTTGGCCTTCTTCTCGGTGAGGCCCACCGAGGCCACCTCGGGGTAGCAGTACGTGGCCGAGGGGACCAGGTCGTAGTTGATGGGCGCGGGGTTCTTGCCGGCGATGTGCTCCACCGCCAGCACGCACTCGGCGCTGGCCACGTGCGCCAGCATGGCCGTGGGCACCACGTCGCCAATGGCGTACACGTTGGGCTCGCTGGTGCGCATCATCGAGTCGACCTTGATGTAGCCGCGGTCCGTCTGGACGCCGGTCATCTTCAGGCCAATGTCCTCGGTGACCGGCGAGCGGCCCACGGCGGACAGCAGCAGCTCGGCCTCGAGCGTCTTCGTCTCGTTGCCCACCGCCATGGTCACCTTCACGCCGGTGGCGGTGTGCTCGACCTTCTCCACCTTGGTGCTGGTGTACAGATCGATCTTGCGCTTCTTGAAGGCCTTCTCCAGCTCCTTCGAGGCGTCGATGTCCTCGATGGGCAGCAGGTTGGGCATGTACTCGACGATGCTCGTCTGGCTGCCCACGTGGTTGAACACCGAGGCGAACTCGCAGCCCACCGCGCCCGCGCCCAGCACGATGATGCTCTTGGGAATGCGGTCGATGAGCAGAATCGAGTCGCTGTTCATCACCCGCTTGTGGTCCACCTGCACGTTGGGCAGGGACTTGGGCACCGAGCCGGTGGCGATGATGATGTTCTTGGTGTCCAGCGTCTGCTTGGAGCCGTCCTCGGCGGTGACTTCCACCTTGCCCTTGCCGGAGATGCGGCCGTGGCCCTTGACGACGGTGATCTTGTTCTTCTTCATCAGGAAGTCGATGCCGTTGGCACCCTTCGTGACGACCTTCTCCTTGTGCTTCTGCGCGTTGGCCCAGTTGATGGTGGGGTTGGCCAGATCGATGCCGAAGTCGGCGGCCTCGCGGATGTGGTGGTACAGCTCCGCGGTCCACAGCAGGGACTTGGTGGGGATGCAGCCCCGGTGAAGGCAGGTGCCTCCCAAGCGCTTGTCCTTCTCGATGATGGCCGTCTTCAGGCCAAGCTGGGCCGCGCGGATGGCGCCCACATAGCCGCCAGGACCGGAACCGATGATCACCACGTCGAACGTCTCAGCCACGCTGGCCTCCATTACAGGTAGAACCCGCGGGGGCTGATAACCTCCGCTCGCGGTGGGAATCAAGGAGTTTGCATTTGCGTCGCTTTCCGATCCGAACCCTTTTGCTGATGGCGGTGGCCGTCATTGCCTTCGCTCGGCTGTGGTACGTCACGCATAAGACGCCCGAGCCGTCGGCCACGGTTCCCTCCCCCCGGCCCGGCATGGTGGTGGACACGGCTTCCCCCCCGGCGGCCTCGCCGCCAGCCGCTCAGGGCTCCCCCGGGGCGCCCTCGCCTGCCTGCGCCACGCTCGACCGGGCGCTGGACGCGGTGGCGCGCAACCCGGGTGACGCGGGCGCCCTCGCCGAGGCCCAGCGCAAGCTGCAGGCGTGCGCGCAGCCGCCCTCCCGGGCGTGCGAGCTGGGGCCCGCGCTGGATGTACGGGCCCCCCTGACGGAGCAGCCCTCGCCGGCGCGCGAGCTGCTGGCGGCGCTGTGCCAGCGGTGCCCCGCCGAGGCCAACCCCTGCGCGACGCTGGTCTCCCGGGTGCTGCGCGGCGAGCTGCCCGAGCGCAAGGTGGAGCCGAAGGAGCTGCGCTGGAACCTGGAGCGTGCCGGGCCGGGCACGGCCGCCGCGTGCGCCACGCTGGTGAGCCAGGTGCTGGCTCCCGCGGCGGTGACGGGCGAGGAGCTGAAGCCCGAGCACCCCGCCCTGCTCACCGAGCTTGCACCCGTGTGCGGCAAGGCCGGGCATGTGCCCGTGGCGGTGGTGAATGCCGCCATCGTTCAGCGGGGCGCGCAGGCCAACGGCCTGGAGCCGCTGGCGGTGATGGGGCCCGCGTACGTCAAGCCCTCGCAAGTCACGGGCCCTCGGGGCGCGGAGCTGGCGTTCGACGAGAGCGAGCGCAAGGGGGTGGAGCTGAGCGCGGTGACTGATCCTCACAAGGAGCTGGACGGGGCGCTTCGTGCGCGCTTCGAGCCGCCGCTCAAGCAGCTCACCGCGCTTCGCCTCTCGGCCACGGGCCCCGGCTCGCTGCGCGCCATCATCCGCACCCCGGCCGGCGTGGGGCTGAAGGACGAGCCGCGAGGCCTCTTTTTCGTGGACCCCACCGTGTGCCAGTTCCAGGGCTCGGGCCAGTGGGAGATCTGCACCCTGGCGCTGCCCCTGCTCGACGTGGAGGCCATCACTGTCTTCCCGTCCTCCCCCAGGATCACGTTGAATGAGCTGGACGTTCAGGGCACCCGGTAAACGCCATTGGAATTTTCTACTTTCGCCATGCTTCGATTTCATCGATTCGGGCTCGCAGGCGCAGTGCTCTGCGTGGCCCTGGGGTTGAGTGGGTGCAAGCAAAGCGAGCCCGTGCCGTTGACTCCCGCCAGCCCTCAGTGGGCCGAGGACAACCCCCAGCGGGCCAATGAGAATAGCCCCCGCTTGAGAGGCTCCACCCGGCACGCCACGGCGGTGCAGATCTTCCTGACTCCGGACTGCACGGGCGAAGTGTTCCAGGTGCTGGAGCTCACCGGGGATGAGTTCGACTTTTTGCTCCAGGTGCCCGATGACAGCACCACGCTGGTATCGGCGGTCGCCGCCCATGAGGGCACGGGCCTGTCGTCCGGCTGCTCCCAGGTCTTCACCTATACGGAGGACAGCACCGCGCCAGCGCCGCCGGTGATCACGGGCACCAACCCCGTCTCTCCCAACAAGTCCACTACGCCCCGGGTGCTCGGGACCACGGAGCCTGGCGCCAGCGTCCGCGTGTTCACGGACAGCGCTTGCGCCGGCACCGCCGGGCCCCAGGTCTCCGCGAACGCCGAGGGCCGCTTCGAGGCCCTGCCCGACCCGGGGGCCGTTCGCGCCGATGTCTCGCTGTATGCCGACGCGATCGACACATCGGGCAACCGCTCGGCGTGCTCCAGCGCGCTGCGGTACGTGCTGGATCAGCAACCTCCGGCCCGGCCGCAGATCATCGGGTTCACCCCGCTGTCGCCTGCCAACAACAACAACCCGAAGCTCCGGGGCACCGCCGAGCCTGGCTCGCGGGTGACCGTGCGCAGGAGCTTCGGCAGCAGCTGCACCGCGTATGAGGCGGGCGTGACGACGGTCGCGGGCGCGGATGGGGCCTTCGAGGTCACCCTGAGCGTGTCCGACAACTCCACCGAGCGCTTCGCGGCGTTCGCCACCGATGCGGCCGGCAACGTTTCCGAGTGCAACTACTCGCAGTATTACGATGAGGACAGCACGCCCCCGCCCACGCCGAGGATCAACGCCACCTTACCGGCCTCGCCTGGCACGTCGCGGACCCCGACCCTCACCGGTAGCACCGAATTCGGCGGTACCACCCTGCTGCTGTATGCCCAGGAGGGCTGCGCGGGCGCACCGCTCGCCTCGAGCGTGTCGGGCGGGAGCTCCTTCTCGTTCGCCGTGCCCGGGGTGCCGGCCAACACCCTCTCGCGCTTCTCCATGATGGCGCGCGACGCGGCGGGCAATGTCTCCGCGTGCTCCGAGCCGGTGAGCTACCTTCATGATGGCATCGCGCCGGAGGTCTCCGCCGCGCTCGTGGTGGACGGCCCGGAGGCGGACCTGAGCTTCCAGACGCAACCCATCCTGGAGGCTCACTGGTCGGGCTTCACGGATGCCCAGGGCGTCACGGGCTACGCCTACGCGGTGGGCCGGGCGCCAGGCTGTTTCTCCGGCTCCATCCTCACCCAGTGGATCAACACGACGGACCCCCAAATGCGGCTCGCGGGCTTCACGTTCCAGGACGGGCTGTACTACCAGTGCGTTCGGGCCCGGGACGCGGCGGGCAATCTCTCGGACGTCGTCAGCTCGAACGGAGTGCGCGTGGACACGGTGCCGCCCACGGTGGCCTCCCACGTGCCCACGGCGGGCCAGGTGGACGCGAACATCCAGAGCGTGGTCACCGTCGTCTTCTCCGAGCCCGTGGACCCCGCCACCGTGCCCTCACGCTTCACGCTGTCCTCCAACGGGGCGCCCATCCCGGGCACGGTGGCCTGCACGGGCGTCACGTGCACGTTCACCCCCAACGCCCCCCTGCCCTACCGGGAAACCGTCACCGTGACGGTGGCCGCGGGCGTGCAGGACACCGTGGGGCGGCCGCTCGCCACGGCTTACAGCTTCTTTTTCACGACACAGGGGCGGCGCTGGGCCATGGAGCCCACGGCCCTGCATGACGTGCGCCCCGGAATGAGCCCCGAGGTGGCGCTGGATGATCAGGAAAACGCCCTGGCCCTCTGGGCCCAGCGCAACGCCCAGGGCCTGTGGCGCGTGTATGCCAGCCGCTACACCCGGAGAACCACGTGGGCGTCGGCCCAGGCGATCGACGCGGACACGGGAGGCAGCGCGGGCCGGCTCGCCCTGGGCATGAATGCCACCGGCAGCGGCCTGGCGCTGTGGGAGTCGCAGAGCGGCGCGCAGGTGGACCTGTTCGCCGCCGAGTACCTTCCCGGCACGGGGTGGAGCCCGCCTCGGCCGGTGGAGGCCCGCGCGGAGCGGATCAGCCACCCCCTGGCGGCGGTGGATGCGCAGGGCCGGGGCCTCGCCGTCTGGCGCCAGTCGGACGGCACCGACGAGAGCCTCTGGGCCGCCCACCACGTGCCGGGCCAGGGCTGGGGCACGCCTCGGCTGCTCGAGACGGAGGCAGGGGCTGTGTCCGCTCACTCGCTGGCGGCGAATGCCTCGGGCGGCGCCGTGGTGGCCTGGCTCCAGGCTGGCGCTACGGGCACCCGGGTCCTCGCCAGCCACTACACCCCGGGCTCGGGCTGGAGCGCCCCCGCGCAGCTCGCCGCCAGCGCCGAGAGCCCCACCGTCGCGGCGGCGCTGAGTACGGACGGCTCGGCCGTGGTGCTCTTCCGCGTCCTCGAGACCACGGGCGGCACCACCCGCCACCGCCTCGCATCCAGCCGGTGGGAGCCGGGCTCGGGGTGGACGGCGCCCGCGCTGGTGCCCGCCGCCCCTGGCTCCGTGGAGGACGACTTCGCCGTGGCCGTGGACTTCCAGGGCACCGCGCTCGCGGTGTGGACGCAGATCGATGGCGCGCCCACGCTGTACACCTCGCGCTTCACCCCGGCCGGAGGGTGGGCAACGCACCAGCAGGCGCTGACCACATCCTCGCGTCCCTCGGTGGCCGTGGACGCGGAAGGCAACTTCCACCTCGCCTGGATCTACAACTACCAGGGCAGTGATCTGGTCGTCTCGGCCCGCTACCCCGAGGGCGCCAGCGCGCTGGGGGCGCCACGCGCCCTGGAGGGGTTCCACGGGGCGACCTCCAAGCGTCCCCGGATCACCACCAACGCCGCGGGAGGCGCGGTGACCGTCTGGGCCCGCGACAACGGCACGGGCGCCTCCGGTAATCTCGTATACGCCAACCTGTTTGAGTAGGAGCGCGGGCCATGCCAGTGAACTCGAGCGAAGCCGCCCCACCGCCCTCTCGTGAGCAGGAGGAGGCGGCAATCCCCTCGCTGTCCCTGGAGGCGGATCCGAACGGGCTCACCGAGCGGGCTCCCGCCATCGCCTCGCTGCTGCCGGACGAAGCCCTGAGCCTGGCGCTGGCCGGAGGTGACGCCCATGCCGTGCACGCCGCGCTCACCGCCCGGCTCCACAGTGAGCCCTCGGGGCCCGCCCGGGACACGCTGCGGCAGGTGCTGGCTCAGCGCGAGCTCTTCGCCGTGTCGGAGAGCCCGCCGCGGCTTGGAGCGATCCTGGGCACCGGCATCTCCCTGGTGCAGCTGCCCGAGCTTGCTCAGCAGCAGGCCCCCTTCATCGCCACCCGGGCCTTCCGTGTCCTCGGAGTGTCCCTCTGGCCCCTGAGCCAGCACCTGGTGCGGCGAGGCCGGGACGATCAGCTCGAGGTGCTCGGCCGGGTGCCCAGCGCGACGGGCCTGAGTGCCATGCGGGCCATGGCCCTGGTTGCCGCCGGGGCCGTGCTGTTCACGGGCCTGTCCGCGGGGCTGTTGCCGCGGCTGTCGCACGAGGTGACGGTCGTCAACGGCCTCTCCCGGCCGGTGGAGGTGCGGCTGGACGACCGGACCCTCACGCTGGAGCCTGGCGCCGTCTCTCACGAGCAGGTGTTTAGCCTGGCCGGAGTGCGCACCGTCGAGGCCCGCTGGCCCGGCGAGGCCACGTCCTTCGAGAGCCTGCGGCTCGAGGACAACGAGCCGGCCATCTACAACATCCTGGGCGCCGCCTCCGTCCAGGTGGATGACACGGAGGATCCAGGCGGTACGCGCCCGCTGGTGGGGGCCCTCGGCAAGCTCCAGTCCGGCGAGCAGCTCGTCTCATGGAAGAGCGGCTGGGAGCGCACGGTGCGCGAGCACGCGGACGCCGGGCGCTGGGAAGCGGCCGCCAACGTGGCGGAGGCCGTGGCGCTGGCCGATCCCACCGCGCTGCGCGCCCGCGAGGAGGCGCTGCGCTGGACGCTGCGCTACAAGCGCGATCAGGCCACGGACTTCCTCTCGCGGCTCATCGCTCGCTATCCCGACGATGTCTCCGCGCACCAGCTCGTCCAGGACACGTTCCTCTCTCTGGGCTGGAGCAGTCTGTCGCGCACGCGTTACGAGAAGCTGGCCGCCGCGTCCCCGAGCTCCGCCCTGCACGCCTTCCTGGCGGTCCGGAGCCTGCCTTACGACGCCCAATTTGCCGCGTATGGCAAGCTGCTCGTGCGCTTCCCCGACTCGACCGAGACCCGGCTCGAGCTGGCACGCCTCTACCTGGAGGCCGGCACTCCGGAGCGGACGCTGGAGCTGCTCGGAGAGGCTCCGTCCACCCTGCAGGGCGTGGAGCTTCGGGTGCGCGCGCTCATCTCCAGCAAGCGCCTGCGGGACGCGTCCAACACCGTGCGCATCTTCGCGAATGATGCGCGCAACCATTCCTGGGAGCTGGCCGTGCTGGCGGGCCGGCTGGACCGGCTGGCGGGCCCCACCCGCGCTCAGTACATCACCCACGATCTGATCCCCGCCGCGCTCGAGGGCTCACGCGAGCACATGCTGGCCTTCGCCCTGCTCACCGGAGACAGCCTCGTGAAGGATCCCGAGCTGCAGGCCGTCATGGACCCTGCGGCGCGTGAGGCCCTGGCCATCACCCGGGAGCTCACCCGGGATCTGACGAAGGCCACCGAGCGGGCGCGCACCGCCCCGGACAGCGTGCTCAGCCGCATGCCGCTGGAGGCCGCCGCGGTGCTGGCCCTGGAGTTCTCTCGCACTGGCGCCACCCAGGAGGCCGACCGCGCCTTCGGCTCACACCTGGCGCTGCTGCTGGCGCGCGAACCGCTGGAGCACTATGTGCGCACCGGCACCGAGCTGCCTCGCATGGGCCTGGTGTCCCCGGGCCTGCACGCCACCGCGCACCTCATCCGGCTCCGGGGCCTGGACGCGAGCACCGCGCAGGAGGAGCGGGACAAGGCCCGGCTGGCGGATGTGCTGGGGGGCTTCGCCCGCCGGACGCTCGATTCCAGCTATACGGAGTACGAGCCCCCCGTGCGCTTCAAGACGAGGCCTCGCGGTTGCTACATCTCCATCGTCAGGGGCAGTGGCGACGAGCCTTAGCGCGGCGGTCGGCTCACAGCCGCAGCTTCTTCGCCGTGGTCTGCCCGGCGCGGATCTGCACCTCGATGAGGGTGGAGATGTTCTTCTCCTCGTTGACGAGCTTGAGCTGGTGCCGCCCCGCGGGCACGGGTACATCGATCAGCGGGGTGTCCCCCAGCTTGCGCCCGCGCAGGAACACGCGCGTCCAGGGCACGGTGTCCAGGGTCAGCTTGCCCATGGCCACCTTCTTCGGCGTCTGCGAGGTGTGAGACTCGGTGCCCGGGTTCGGGTTCGGCTTCGGAGCCGGAGGCGTCTCGGGCGCCAGCGCCATCACCACCATGGCGCGCTCACCCGGGTGAGCCAGCGTCACCTGGCGTGAGGACTCCTTGCGCCCCTTCATCGACGCGGTCACCGTGTGCTCGCCCAGCATCAGCGTGTCGAGCGTCAGCGGCGAGGTGCCCACCTCCAGCCCGTCCACCAGCACCACGGCCCCGGGGGGATCCGTCTCGATGGTGAGCACCGGCGGCGCGAGCACCTGCGGCGGCTGGGGCGCCGTGGGAGTCGTCACCACGGGCTCCACCACGGGCTCGGGCCCCGGGCTCAGCGCGACCACCAGCCCCACCACCGCGGCGAGCGCCAGCGCCACGCCGCCCGCCACCCACGGCCCCCGGGAGCGGGCGCGCGTCGTCATCGTCACTTCTTCGGCGGGGACCGGGTTGCCCGGCATCGAGCGCCCGGTGTCGCTGGGCATCATCGCGCGCGCGCGCGTGGAGGTGAGCTCGCCGGTGCGCGCCGCCTCCAGCAGCTGGGCGCGCTCCTTGATGCGCTCGGCGAACAGCTCGTGCATGTACGTGCCCAGCTCGGCCGCGCCCGGCACCTTCTGCTGGCCGCGCAGCCACTCCTCCAGCGCGTGCTGGAAGGCGCGGCCGCTGGCGTAGCGCCGGGTGATGTCGCGCGTGAGCGCCCCGGCGATGATGTAGCTCAGCTCCAGCGGCACCTCGGGGTTGCGATCGTGCGCGAAGGGGATCTCGTCGTTGCTGGCGATCACCCGCAGCGCCACGAGCGGATCGGGGTACTGGAACAGCCGCGTGCGCGTCACCAGCTCGAACAGGATGATGCCCAGGGCGAAGATGTCGCTGCGCCCATCGATGCTCTGGCCCCTGGCCTGCTCGGGCGACATGTACGCCGTCTTGCCCTTCACATGGCCGGCCAGCGTCTTGCTCTCGCGGTTGGCCGCCTTGGCGATGCCGAAGTCCACCACCTTCAGCAACCCGTCATAGGTGAGCAGCAGGTTCTGCGGAGACACGTCCCGGTGGACGATGCCCAGCGAGGCCCCGTTGGGCCCCGTCTTCGCGTGGGCGTAGTGCAGGCCCGCGGCGGCGTCGGCGATCAGGCGCACCGCGAAGTTGATGGGCAGCGGCTTCTGCCGCCGGTTGCCCGCCCGGACGATCGTCGTGAGATCCTCGCCCGGCAGGTACTCCATGGCGATGTAGTAGGCGCCCGCCTCCATGCCGAGATCGAAGATCTGGACGATGTGGGGGTGGTTGAGCTGCGCGGCGATGCGCGCCTCGTCCAGGAACATCTCGACGAACTCGGGGTCCGCGCCCAGCCCGTCGATGATGCGCTTGATGACGACGAACTTCTCGAAGCCCTGCAGGCCCACCTGGCGCGCAAGCCAGATCTCCGCCATGCCGCCGATGGCGATGCGCGACACGAGACTGTAGCGGCCCACGGACAACCCCTGCTGCCAGACGACGGGGGCTTCCGCGGGCGTGGAGGTGGGGGCCATGCCGTTCACAGGGAACTTTCTTCCGCTGACAGCGGAGTGTCAATTCCGTGTAGGTCCAGGCTAACATTACGCGGCTGTGTCCCACCTATCCCGGCTTGCCGCGCTGACACTCCTCGTGCTGTTGCCCTCGCTGGCCCGGGGGCAGGCACCTAATCCCGAGCTGCCTCAGGCCCGGCTCTTGCTGGAGGAGCTGCGCTATGCCGAGGCGGCCACCGCGCTGGAGGCGGCCCGGGCCCGGCCAGGCAATGATCGGGCCACGCTCTTGCAAATCCTCGAGCTGCAGGGGGTGGTGGCCGCCATGCTGCGGCAGCAGGTCAAGGCGCGCACGGCGTTCCAGACGCTGCTGTCGCTGGCGCCAGACCACCAGCTGGTGGGGGACTACTCACCGCGAGTGATGACGCCCTACTTCGAGGCCCGGGGCTGGGTGGACGAGATTGGCGCGCTGCGGCTGGAGGCTGCACCCGTGGTGAAGACGGACGCTACCCTCGAGCGCCTGGTCGTCCGGCTGCCGTCCGATCCGCTGAAGCTGGGCCACATGGTGCGCTTCCACCTGCGTCTGGACACCGCGCCCTGGAGCCAGCAGGAGGCGCCGGTGGAGAACGGCGAGGCCTCGGTGCCCGTGCAGGGTGGGCAGGTGCAGTGGTGGGTGGAGCTGCTGGACGAGCACCAGGCGGTGCTCACCACGATTGGCAGCCAGGAAGAGCCGCTCACCGACATCACCGTCCAGGCGCAGGCCCTGCGGGATGGGCTCAAGCAGGGCCAGGGCAAGCAGGCGCTCACCCCCATGAGGACCGCGGGGTACGTGCTGCTGGGCGTGGCGGCGGGGAGCGGCGCGGTGGGAGGCCTCTTCGGCCTGCGCTCGAACAGCGCCCGGTCCGAGGTGGAGAACGCGCCGGTGAACGAGCAGGGCGTGACGGTTGGGCTGACACAGCGGCAGGCGCAGCAGTTGGATGCGCGGGCCCGCTCCAGCGCCCGCCTGGCCAATGTGCTGTTCGGTGTAGCGGGCGTGGCGGCGGTGGCGGGAGGGACATTCTGGGTGCTCGGAGCACCCGTGAAGGTAAGCGCCAGCCCCGCGGGTATGGCGCTGAAGGGAACGCTTCCATGAATCCGTTCGCGCGCCCCGGCGCACTCGTCTCTCTTGCCGCGCTTGGGTTGGGGCTCGTGGCGCTGACGCACGGGTGCAACACCGGCTCCACGGGCCTGGACAACCGACGCTTCCCCTGCACTCAGGACAACGAGTGCCTGGCGGGCTACGTCTGCGGCGAGGGCGAGTGCAAGCCCGAGGGTGAGCCTCCTGACGGGCCGGACGGGGGCACGCCGGATGGCGGCGGAACCGATGGCGGGACGGATGGGGGAATACCGGACTCGGGCGTTCCGGACTCGGGTGTGCCGGACTCGGGTGTGCCGGACTCGGGCGTGCCGGACTCGGGTGTGCCGGACGCGGGGCCGGTCATCCGGCCTACTCAGCTCGCGTTCGCCACCCCGCCTCGAGCGGTGGATGTGGGGGTGTGCTCGCCTGTGGCCGTGGAGCTCGAGACGCGCAGCGCGGACGGCGCGCCCGCTCCCGTCGCTGCGGCGACGACGGTCACCCTCAAGTCCCGCAACAACGATCTGGTCTTCTTCTCCAACGACCGCTGCCGCAGCACCAACATCCTGACGCAGGTGACGGTGCCGGCCGGCGGCACCCGCGCCTCCTTCCACTTCCGAGGCTCCACCGCTGGCGCCAGCCCGATTGATGCGACCGCGCCCGGCCTCACCCCCGCGAGCCAGGATGCGATCATCCGCAACGGGGTGCCCACCTCGGTGGTCTTCACCAGCGCGGCACAGACGGTGTCCGCGGGCGTCTGCTCCAGCGCGGTGGTGCTGGAGGCCCGTAACGCTGTCGGCGGAGCGACCTCCTTCGCCTCGCCCACGGCGGCGGGCCTCACCTTGACTCCCAGCGGCGGGCCCTTGCTCTACTCCGATGCCACCTGCACCAACGCCATCCCCGACGCGACGTTCGCGCCCGGAGCGCCGCAGACCACCTTCTACTTCAAGGGCAACACGGGCGGCACGTTCACCCTCACCGCCCGGCCCTCGGGCTTCAACGCCGTGAGCCAGAGCGCGACCATCCTGTCCGTGGTGCGAAAAGACACCTGCACGCTGGCGGATGGAGCCAGCTCGGTGACGTGCCCCATCTCTCCCCCACAGCAGGACGTGGCGAAGACGATGCTCATGTTCCAGGCCGGCTCCAACAGCGCCGAGCCCTCCTCGGCCAACGTGCGCTGCGTGCTGACGAACACGAGCACCATCACGTGCACCCGTGGGGGCACCGTGGGCGCGGCCACCGTGTCGTGGCAGACGGCGGAGCTCGCCTCGGGGATGAAGGTCCAGCACCTGACCACCTCTTGCGCTGGGGGGGCGACCGCCTTCGATGTGCCCATCACGCCGGTGGCCAGCGTGTCGAACTCCTTCCTGCTGGTGAGCTCGCAGATCATTGGAACCACCCAGGACACGGACGACTTCTTCACCGCGGCCATGGGAGGGGTGGACCACGTGGACGTGCAGTTCGGCGCGCCCTGCACGGGCTCCTGGGCAGGAGCGATCCAGGTCGTCGAGTTCACCGGGGCGACCGTCACCCGCGGCACCACGGGGCCGATGACGAGCCCTCAGACACAGCTCACCGTCACGGGCCTGCCCGCCGCGGCCCCGGCCAACACGGCGCTGCTGTTCACCTACCGCGTCTCCAGCGCCCCCCAGGCTGGCATCTGCGACCGCATGCTGCGCGGAGAGCTCACCTCGTCCACGCAGCTGACGTTCACGCGCTCGAAGCAGGACAGCGGCTGCGAGAGCGCGACCATCGAGGCCATCTCCTGGGAGCGCATCAACTTCGGCGACCGGGCCCGGGCACAGCACACGAACGTGGACGTGAGTGATCTCGCCCAGAGCGACACGGCCAGCATCTCCTCGGTGGACCCGACCCGGACGCTGGTGTTCTCCAGCGGCCAGGCGCTGTCTGGCCAGGGCGGAGGCGAGACCGACTACACGGTGGACGACGTGCTCGGCACGTCGGTGGCTCGCCACACCCTGCTGTCTCCCACGGTGCTGGAGGTGCGCCGGGACGCCACCGTGAATGCGGACGCGGAGTGGTTCTCCACCGTCCTCCAGCTGATTCCCTGAGGCCGCCTACCCTGAGTGCGGCCCGCCCGGGCCCGGAGTAATCAGGCGATCCGCAGCTGGGCCTGGGGCACCGACTCGAGCAGCCGGCCCAGGCGATCGAGATCCAGGGGCTTCTCGAGGTAGGGGTTGGGCACCGTGTTGAGGAAGGCGCTGGCGTTCTCCGAGAAAGCGCCGCCGGTCATGAAGATGACGCGCTGAGCCTGCTCCGAGTCCACCCGCCCGAGCGCCTCGTGGAACTGAGGGCCGCTCATCTCCGGCATCATCAAGTCACACAGGATGGCATCGAACCTCGCGCCCGCGGTGATGATGCTCAGCCCCTCACGGGCGCGGGACGTCAGGGTGATGTCGTGCCAGCGGCCCAGGTAGCGCTGAAGCGCCCGGCCCACGGCCGCCTCGTCGTCGATGACGAGCACGCGCATGCCCCGCTTCATCCGCACCAGGGACTTCTCGGGCTTGCTGTCCACCGAGGGCTGAGCGGCGCGCAGGCGCACCCAGAACGTGGTGCCCTTGCCCAGCTGGCTGTCCAGGCCCACCGTGCCCCCCATCTCGTTGATGAGGCGCCGGCAGATGGACAGCCCCAGCCCCGTGCCCACGCCCGTGGGCTTGGTGGTGAAGAAGGGCTCGAAGATGCGCTCCTGCAGCTGCTCGGGGATGCCGGGCCCCGTGTCGTGGATCTCCACGCGCACGAAGTCGGTGCCCTCGCGCCGCGTCACCACCTTGATCTCATGCTCGTTCTTCTGCCCATCCGGCAGGGCCTGCGCCGCGTTGATGATCAGGTTGAGGAACACCTGCCCCAGCCGCGCCTCGCTGCCCAGCACCGCGAACACCTGCCCGTACTCCTTGGAGACGCGGGCGCGGTGGATGAGGTGGTTGGACGCCATGCGCAGCGACGAGTCGAGCACCCGGTGCAGATCCGTGGGGCCTGACTGCTGCTCGTCAGGCCGGGAGAAGACCTTGATGTCGCGGATGATGTCGCGCACGCGGCCGGCGCACTGGTAGGCCTCGCGCAGCGCCTCGTCGCCCTCGCCGGGCAGCTGGCAGCCCTCGAGCGAGTCCATGACGAGCTGCAGGTTCATGATGAGCGAGGCCAGCGGGTTGTTGATCTCGTGCGCCACGCTGGCGGCGAGCATGCCCAGCGACGACAGCCGATCCGACAGCAGCAGGTGCTCCTGGATCCTCCGGCGCTCGGCGCGCACCTGAGCCTCGCGGATCTCCCGGGCCACCGCGGGCCCCAGCCGCCCCATCCGGTCCTTGAGCACGAAGTCGTGCACGCCGGCCTTCATCGCCGCCACCGCCACGTCCTCGCCGATCTTCCCCGACACGATGAGGAAGGGCACGTCCAGCCCCCGCGCCTTCACCAGGGCGAAGGCGGCCAGCCCGTCGAAGCCTGGCAGGGCGTAGTCGGTGATGATGACGTCCCACGGCCCCTTGTCGAGCGCGGCCTCGAGCTCATTGGAGGCTTCGACCCGGGTGTGGCTGACCTCGTAGCCCCCCCGCCGCAGCTCACGCAGCACCAGCTCCGCGTCGTCCTCGGAGTCTTCGATCAACAGCAACCGCAGGGGGGTGGTAATCATGATGTCTCTCTCAAGAACGGTTCGTCGTCTCGTTGAGCAACAGCCAGTACATGCCCAGCTGACGGATGGCTTCGAAGAACGACGCGACGTCCACGGGTTTGCGCACGTAGCTGTTGACGCCCAGCTGGTAGCTGCCAGTCAGGTCCCTCTCCTCGTTGGACGAGGTCAGCATCACCACCGGCAGCAGCCGGGTGCGCTCGTCGGAGCGGATGTGCTTGAGCACCTCGAGCCCGTCCAGCTTGGGCAGGTGCAGATCCAGCAGGATGACCTGGGGCTTGATGTCCGGGTTGCGCCCGGCGTGAGCGCCCCGGCCGAAGAGGTAGTCGAGCGCCTCGGCGCCGTCGCGCACGACGACGATGGGGTTCTGGATGTTCAGCTTGCGGAAAGCGCGCAGGGTGAGGATCTCGTCATCCTGGTTGTCCTCCACCAGAAGGATGACGCGTTGATTCGAATCGTGCATGGAGCTCACTTCGTACTGGGAAACAGAGAGGTGGTGCGCGGCGGCAGCGGGAACTCGTTCAGGGTGAAGAAGAACCGGGCGCCCATGCCCGGCTCGCCCTCGCCCCACACCCGGCCGCCATGGCGGCGCACGATGCGCTGCACGGTGGCAAGGCCCACGCCGTTGCCGTCGAATTCCTTCTGCGCATGCAGCCGCTGGAAGACGCCAAAGAGCTTGTCGCGGTAGGCCATGTCGAAGCCCGCCCCGTTGTCTCGCACCTGGTAGACGCGCACGCCCTTGTCGTTGCGCGTGGCGCTGAACTCGATCTCGGCGGGGTTGCGGTCGCGGGTGAACTTCCAGGCATTGCCCAGCAGGTTCTCGAGCACCACGCGCAGCAGCTGCGGATCGCCCTCGTCCGTCAGCCCGTCCTGGATCGACACCCGGACGGACCGGTCCTGCTTGGCGCCCTGCAGCTGCTCGACGATGGCGTACGCCATGGCCGACAGATCGCTCTTTCGCGGCGCCAGCTCGGTGCTGTTGACGCGCGACAGCGACAGGATGCCGTCGATCAGGTCCGCCATGCGCTTGGAGCCATTCACGATGCGCCGCAGGTAGTCGCGGCCCACCGCATCGAGCTTGTCTCCACAGTCCTCGACCAGCGCGTCGCTGAAGCTGGCGACGCTGCGCAGCGGGGCGCGAAGATCATGCGCCACGGTGTAGGCGAAGGCCTCCAGCTCGCGGTTGGAGAACTCGAGCTGGGCGGTGCGATCGGCGATGCGCTGCTCCAGCTGCGCGTTGAGCTGGCGGATCTGCTCCTCGGCCGCGCGGCGCTGGGTGATGTCGGTCACCATGGCCAGCGAGCCGGTGTAGCGGCCCTCATCGTCGAACAGCGGCGTGGTGGAGATGCTCGTCCAGATGGGCGTGCCGTCCTTGCGCACGAAGCAGCGGTCCTCGACCACGCCCTGGGGAGCCTGCCCTTCCTGATCGAGATTCGCCCGGGCGTCGAGCAGGTTCTTCTCGTCGACGAACCTGGACAGGTGCACGCCCATCATCTCTTCCGCGCTGTAGCCCAGCATCTGCGCCATGTACTTGTTGACGTACGTGGTGCGCCAGTGCTCGTCGATGGTCCAGATGCCCTCCTGCGCCGTCTCCACCAGCACCTGGAAGCGCTGCTCGGAGCGGCGCTTCTCCTCCTCCATCTTGCGCTGCCGGTCGATGTCGCGCACCAGCGACATGGCCCCCAGCAGCTCGCCGTGCTCGTCCCTCACGGGCAGGCAGGTGCAGAGCACGTGCCGCCCTTCCGGCACTCGGGGGTTGCGCACGAACATGCCCACGTCCCGCGCCTCGAGGCCCTTCAAGGCGGCGAAGATCGGCAGCTCCTCCGTCTTGAACAGCGTGCGCTCATCCGAGTGGAAGATGCCGTAGCTGCTGGTCCACTCCCCGGGCTGGATGTTGTCGTCCTCCGCCGAGCCGAACAGCTTCTGCGAGTAGACGCTGGTGTAAATGAAGTTCCCCGTCTTGTCCGCGATGGAGATGCCTTCGGAGATGTTGTCGATGATGGCCCGCAGCAGCGCGTGGTGACGGACCTGGAAGATCTCCGCCCCGAGGGTTTCAGGCCTCAGGTCGGCGATGGCGGAGCTGTTCATGGCTTCACTCTGTTGCGGAGCGTCATCGCGGGAGTGTTTCATCTGCACTGGGGGCAAGAGCTATTGGCTCTGTGTACGAGTGGCGGATGCAGCGCCCAGCAGGATGTATGGCTCCCCCTGACCGCCTTTCCTTTGTGGCCGCAACAATACCGTGTCACGGTCCCAAGGAAAGTCGAAAAGTTATACAAAGTTTACACAGCTAGCAAATTCAAGAACTTAAGCGGGCAACTATTTGCCGCCAAGTGTCGGCCGCTTTACAGGAAGTCGCAGCCGGGCACGGCAACCCGAACCCTCGGTGCGGTTCTCCAGACGCAGCGTGCCGCCATGGGCCTCGGCAATCTGCCGGCAGAGCACCAGGCCGATACCGCTGCCCTGGGGTTTGGTTGTGAAGAAGGGAACAAAGAGGTTGGCGGTGTCCGCCAGTCCCGGGCCCTCATCTTCCACCCACAGTTCTACCTCTTCCGGGCCGGGCGTCGTCCAGGAGACCCAGACGCGGCCCTTGCGCTCGTGGGCCGCGTCCACCGCGTTGCGCACCAGGTTGATCAGCAGCTGCTCGAGCTGATCTCCATCTCCGCTGAGCGTGAGCGCCGGCCCGGAGCGCACCTCCACCTGAAGGCGCGTCTCCAGCACCACCACCCGGCGCACCCAGGGCTCCACCTCCAGCGAAGAGAGCTTCGGCGCGGGCAGGCGCGCCAGCTTCGCGTACGCCGAGAGGAAGCGCGCCAGCGCCTCGCTGCGCCGCTCGATGATGCCCAGCCCGCTGCGCGCGTCCTCCTCCCAGTCAGGGGGGCGCGCCCCGTCGGCCAGGGTGTCGCGCAGGGCCCCGGCGATGGACTGGATGGGGGTGAGCGAGTTGTTGATCTCGTGGCTCAGCACCCGGACCATGCGCCGCCAGGCCTCGCGCTCCTCCTCGCGCAGCGCCATGCGCAGGTCCGCCAGCACCACCAGCTGGTGGGGCAACCCGCCCTGCCGGAAGCTGCTGCGGCGCAGCTCATACGGGCCCCCGTCTACCGCGAAGGCGCGGGCGAGCCGCCGCGGCACCGTGCCCTCCAGCAGATCCGTGAGCCCCAGCGCGCTGGCGCTCTTGTTGATCAGGTGCGCGCGCGGCAGCCCGAGCAGCCGCTCCGCGGCGTGGTTCACGAGCTTCAGCGTCCCCGCCTCGTCGAAGGCCAGCACCGCCACGTCGATCTTGTCCATCACGTGGGTGAGCAGCGCGCCGGCCTCCATCTCGCCCAGCCGCTGCTCGCGCAGGGTGTCACTCAGCGCGTTGGCCTCCATCATCACCTCGCCCAGGGGATCCTCGGAGCGGGCCCCGCGCCCGCGCACCGAGTAGTCGCCTTCGCGCAGCGCGGCCAGCAGGTTGGCGATCGTCTGCAGCGGGCGGGCCACCCGCTCACGCACGGCCAGCGCCGCGCCCAGGTGCACCGCCAGCACCAGCGCGGAGAATGTCCAGCGCACCTTGGCGCTCGAGTCCCCCGTCCACAGCAGCACCAGCGCGGTGGCAGAGCCCGGCAGCCCCGCCAGCAGCGCCAGCAAGAAGGCATGAAGATCGTGCGCGAGCGGCCCTCTGCGTCGGCTCACCGCGCTCCCTTGATGCCGTAGTACTGCATGCGGCGGTAGAGCGCGCTGCGAGACAGGCCCAGCGCCTTGGCCGCGTCGCTCACGTTGCCCTCGTGCCGGGACAGGGCGCGCTCGATGAGGTAGCGCTCCACCTCCTCCAGCGTCATCTCCTCCAGGCGCGAGCTGCCCTCACGGCTGGCGCGGCGCAGCAGCAGATCCTCGGCGGAGACTTCATCGCCCGCGGCCATGAGCAGGGCGCGCTCCACGGTGTGCTCCAGCTCACGCACGTTGCCCGGCCAGGTATAGGCCATCAGCGCCTCCAGCGCCTCGGGTGACAGGCGCATGTTGGGGCGACCATAGCGCCGCCCCTGCTCGGCGAGGAAGTGCGCGGCGAGCAGCGGCACGTCCTCGCGCCGGTCCCTCAGCGGGGGCAGCAGCACCTCCACCGTGTTGAGGCGGTAGAGCAGATCCTCGCGGAAGCGGCCCTCGGCCACCGCGCGGGCCAGGTCCGCGTTCGTCGCTGACACGACGCGCACCGACACCCGGCGCACCTTGGAGGAGCCCACCGGGTGCAGCTCGCCCGTCTGCAGCACGCGCAGCAGCTTGGCCTGCTGGGTGAGCGGCATGTTGCCGATCTCGTCCAGGAAGAGCGTGCCGCCGTCGGCCAGCTCGAAGCAGCCGATGCGATCCGTCTTCGCATCCGTGAAGGCCCCCTTCACATGGCCGAACAGCTCGCTCTCGAAGACGCCCTCGGACAGGCCACCGGAGTTGACGGCCACGAAGGGGCTGGCAGGCCGGCCCGACGCGGTGTGGAGCCAGCGGGCCACCACCTCCTTGCCGGTGCCGTGCTCGCCGGTGATGAGGACGTTGGCCCCCGAGGGCGCCACGCGCTCCACCAACCGGCGCACCGCCTGCATGGCGCGGGACTCGGCGAGGAACGAGGGCCGCTCTCCGCCCTTGCGCAGGTGGGTGTTCTCCTCCTCCAGCCGGCGGGAGCGGCGCAGCGCCCGGCGCAGCTCCAGCTGGGTGCGCAGCATGGTGAGCAGCCGCGTGTTGTCCCACGGCTTCTGCACGTAGTCGCGCGCGCCCGCGCGCATGGCCTCCACCGCGCCCTCCACGCTGCCCCACGCCGTCATCACCACCACCGGCAGCGCGGCATCGAGCTGGCGCACGCGGGCGAGCAGATCCAGGCCCTCGCGCCCCGAGGTGGTGTCGCGCGCGTAGTTGAGGTCCATCAGCAGCACCTCCACGTCCTCGGCCTCGAGCGTGGCCAGCACTCCGGCGGGCGAGGTGGCCGTCAGCACGGTGTACCCGTCCCGCTTGAGCAGCAGGCGCAGGGCCTCGAGCACGTCGACCTGATCGTCGGCCACGAGGATGCGCGGCCGCGGGGGGGGCTCAGGAGCAACGGGAGGGGCGGCGATGTCGGTCACGGCGATACCCGGGGGGGGAGAGAGACTTTGCCAAAAGATCAATGCGCGGGGGAGCTACGGTGCCTGGATCCACCCATCCGCCAGCTGGACGATACGGTGACCATAGGCGGCGTTGTCCTGCGAGTGCGTCACCTGCACCACGGTGGTGCCCTCGCGGTTGAGGTTCCTGAACAGCTCCATGATCTGCTGCGCCTGGGTGGAGTGCAGGTTACCGGTGGGCTCGTCGGCCAGCAGCACCTTGGGGCTGGAGATCAGCGCTCGGGCGACGCCGACGATCTGCTGCTGCCCACCGGAGAGCTGGTTGGGGTACAGGTCCTTCTTCCCCACCAGCTGGAAGCGGTCCAGCATGTCGCCCACCAGAGCCTCGCGCTCGGAGCGCTTGAGGTTGCGGTACGACAGTGGCACCTCGAGGTTCTCCGCCACGGTGAGCCCGTCCAGCAGGTGGTACTGCTGGAACACGAAGCCCACGGTGCCGCGGGCCAGCTCCGCGCGCTCCTTGGGCTTGAGCGAGTGCACGGCCCGCCCGTCCAACTGGTACTCGCCCGTCCACTCGGCGTCGAGCATTCCCAGAATGGACAGCAGCGTGGACTTGCCCGCGCCCGAGGGCCCCATCAGCGTGACAAACTCACCGGGCTGAACCTCCAGGTTGATGCGGCGCAGCACCCAGGTGCGGCCACCCGCGTAGGGGTAGGACTTCTCTACATTGCGCAGGGAGATGAGCGGGGCAGACATAAAGGTGCTTCACTCCAGGGTGCTTCACTCCGCGCGCAGCGCGTGGGTGGGGTCCACGCGGGTAGCGTGGCGCACGGGGATGAGGGCGGCCAGCAACGCCACGGCAACAAAAAACAGGGCCGTGAGGCCAAACAGCAGCGGCTCGAACGGGCTGACACCGTAGAGCATCCCGGAGAGCACCCGGGTGCTGGCCCAGGCTCCCACCAGGCCCACCCCCACGCCGATCAGCGTGGGCCACAGGCCCTGAAGCACCACCAGGCGCACCACGTCCCGGGCCTTGGCGCCCAGCGCCATGCGGACGCCAATCTCGTGCAGGCGCATGCTCACGGTGTAGGCCATCACACCGTAGATGCCCACCGCGCTCAGCAGTAGCGCGATGCCCGCGAAGATCATCAGCAGCACGGTGACGTAGCGGGCGCGGAGGAGCGTCTCGTCGATGACGCGCTCCAGGGACTTGATCTCCGACAGGGGCTGGTCCGGATCCAGCGCCAGCAGCTCCTGGCGCACCTGGGGCACCAGCGCCAGGGGATCTCCCCCGGAGCGCAAGAGCAGGCGCAGCTCGCGCGTGCCCTCCTGGCGCAGCGGCAGGTAGAGCACCGAGTACGCATCCTGCCCGCTCAGGAAGTCCAGGTAGCGCGCGTCCGCCACCACTCCAATGACGGTGCTCCAGCGGGGCTGTCCGTCAGGCTCCACGCCCACCGCCAGGCGCTGGCCCAGCGCGGACTGGCCTCCAAAGTAGCGGCGCGCCAGGGATTCGCTGACGACGACCACGGGCGGCGCGTCCTGTTGCTCGCGTCCCGTGAAGAGGCCCCCCTCGCGCAGCGAGATGCCCATGGCCCGGAAGTAGTCCTCCGTCACCACCTGTACCAGCACCTGGGACTCGCCCGCGTTGAAGCCGGCACGCTCCAGGCGCATGGCCGTGAAGCTCCACGTGCGCCCCATGGGAAGAATGGAGGAGGCGGCCGCGGCCTGGACTCCGGGCAGCGAGCGCAGCCGTGCCAGCGCCTCGTCATAGAACCGGGACACCGAGGCCGCGTCCGGATAGCGCTCCGGGCTGGGGCCCACCCGCAGCGTCAGCAGCCCTTGGCGCTCGAAGCCCAGCGGAGCCCCCAGCATGGAGGAGAAGCTGCGCACGTTGAGCGCCGCGCCCACGCTGAGCACCAGCGCGAAGGCGACCTGAGCCGCGACGAGGAACTGGCGCAGCCGCTGCCGCTGTCCCCCTCCCCTCACCTCTCGCCACAGCACGTCCGCGGGCCGCACCTGCGAGGCGCGCAGCGCGGGCAGCAGCCCGAAGAGCACCGTGGACACCAGCATGGCGCCGAACGTGAAGCCCAGCACCGATACGTTCAGCCCTACCCGGTCCCAACCGGTCAGGAAGCGGGCGACATCCGGAGGCATCGAGGTGCGGATGACATCGACGCCCCAGAGCGCGAAGAGCAACCCCAGGCCCCCGCCCATCATGGCCAGCAGCAGGCTCTCGGTGAGGAGCATGCGCACCACCCGGGCCCGGCCCGCGCCCAGCGACACGCGGATGGCCAGCTCCCGCGCGCGCCGGCTCGCTCGCGCCAGCAACATGCCCGCGACGTTCGCGCACGCCACCAGCAGCACCAGCCCCACCGCCGCCATGAACACCCACACCATCCGGTGCAGCGAGGCCCCCGCGTACTCCCGGAGCGGAATGGCCGCGAGCCGGTGCCCGGCCTCCCCCGCCTCGAGCCGCTGCTCCACGACGGCCAGCTCCGCGCGCGCCTGCTCGAGCGAGCGGCCGTCCTTCAGCAGCGCCACCGCGCCATACTGGTGCGCGCTGTACGCCTCGTGAGAGGGAGCCCGCGTCACCAGGGGCACCCAGAATGAGACGGCGCGAGGAAAGCGGAAGCCCGAGGGCATGACGCCCACCACCGTGTAAGGCTCACCGTTGAGCTTCACCGTCTGGCCGAGCACCTCGCTGGCGCCGCCAAACCGCGACTGCCACAGGCCATGGCTGAGCACCACCACCCGCTCACGGCCCTGCTGATCCTCCCCGTCCAGCAGGGTCCGCCCCAGCGCCGCGGGGACGCGCAGGGTGGCGAACAGCGTGGGAGAGGCGCGGCAGCCCACCAGCCGCTCGGGCTCCCCCGCGGAGCCCGTGAGCTTGACGTCCCACGAGTCGAAGGCCGCGACGAACTCCAGGCTGGAGACACCCTCTCGCACCGCCTCGAGGCTGGCGGTGGGCAGGCCCAGGAGCTTCGACTGCGCGGAGTACTCCGCGAGCAGCACCAGCCGCTCGAGCCGAGGGAAGTCGAAGGGGCGCAGCACCAGCGCATTGAGGAAGCTGAACATGGAGGCGTTGGCGCCAATGCCCAGCGCCAGCGTCAACACCGCCACCGCCGTGAAGCCCCGCTCCCGCAGCAGGCTGCGGACGGCGTAGCGCAGATCCTGAAGCACGGTCTCCATGCCTCACTCCGCGCGCAGCGTGACGGCGGGATCCACCCTCGCGGCGCGGCGCGCCGGCAGCGCGAAGCCGGGGCTCTTGCGCAGCACGCGCAGCGCATCGCGCGCGTCCTGGAAGAAGCTGTCCATGCAGGCCCCCCTCTTGGGGCTGGCTTAGCGCAGGCGCTCGTCCTGGACGATGCGCCCGTCGAACAGGCTCACCATGCGCGTGCCCAGCCGCGCCTGGGCCGGATCGTGTGTCACCATGATCAGCGTGGCCCCGCCCTGGTGCAGCTCCGATAACAGCTGCATCACCGACTCGCCATTCTTCGAGTCCAGGTTACCCGTGGGCTCGTCCGCCAGCAGGATCAGCGGATCTCCCGCCACCGCGCGCGCCACCGCCACGCGCTGCTGCTGGCCGCCCGACAGCTGCCCCGGCATGTGCCGGGCCCGGTGGCTCATGCCCACCCGCTCCAGCGCCTTCTCCACCCGCGTGCGCCGCTCGTCGGCCGCCATGCCCCGGTACGTCAGCGGCAGCTCGACGTTCTCGTACACCGACAGATCGCCTATCAGGTTGAAGCTCTGGAAGATGAAGCCGATGTGCCGGTTGCGCACCAGCGCCCGCTCCGTGGGCGACAGATCCAACACCGACTTGCCGTCCAGGAGGTAAGTGCCCCGGGTGGACGTGTCCAACAGCCCCAGCACCGCCAGCAGCGTCGTCTTGCCCGAGCCCGAGGGGCCAACGATGGACAGCCACTCGCCCGGCCGCACCGTGAGGTGCACGTCCGAGAGCGCGTGCGTCTCCACCTCCTCCGTCTCGAAGACCTTGGTCACCCCTTCGAGCTGAATGAGGGCCTTCTGCGGCAGCACCTCCGCCGCGCTGGAGGCCGCCGTCACCGCCATCGCCTCCGGCTTGTTGCCCTGCGGTACCGTCGTGTTCATCGCACCCTCACTCGCTCTACCGCGTCCCACGCGGTCATGTCCGAGAGCACCACCTGATCTCCCTCGGTAAGGCCCTGCACCACTTCGATCGAGTTCACCGAGCCCCGGCCCAGCCGCACCGGGATTCGCACCGCCTCGTCACTGCCAGGCAAAAGCCGGAAGAGAGACACGGTGGAGTGCGGCTGTGCGCCAGCGGGCCTGCCCACTGACAACACCTCCCCTAGCCGCTCCAGCTCCACCGTGCCCTCCACCGTCAGGTCCGGCCTCGCCCCCCTGGGCAACTCGGCGGGCAGCGTGACTTCCACGCGCACCGTGCCCTGGCTTGCTGTCGGAGCCACGCGCGCCACCGAGCCCTCCACCACCCCGTTGCGCGTGTCGACCAGCGCCTTCTGGCCTACCTGAATATCCCTTGCCTGTGTCTCCGCGATGCGCAGCTCGGCCTTCAACCGCTCGGGTTTGACGACCTTGGCCAGCACCGTCCCGGGCGTCACCCACTGCCCCAGCTCCAGCGGCAGCTCGGTGAGCACCCCCGCCTCCCCGGCCTTCACCTGCATCGACTCCACCTGGGTACGGCGGAACCGGGCCACCGCTTTCAACCTTTCGATCTGTCCCAGCTGCGCCGCCAGCTGCTCCTTGGCGCTGCCCTCGATCACGCCCAGGCGTCGGCGCTCCAGGGCCAGCCGCACGCCCGTCTCGCCCGCCTTCTCGCGGGCCTGCTGGGCCTCCAGCGTGGGCACATAGGCACGGTCCAACAGCGCCACGGTGGCCTGGGCCTGGCGGCTGGCGTTGGCCGCCTCGGCCTCCAGGGCGGCGATGGTGACTTCCTGAGAGATGCGCTGCGTTTCCAGCGAGGTGCGCAGGGCGATGAGCTCCGCCTCGGCGCTGGCCAGCTGGCGCTCGGCCTCCAGGGCCTGCAGCTGCACGTCCGGGTTGGACAGCTCCAGCAGCAGGGTGCCCGCCTCCACCGGAGCGCCCGGGCGCACGTGAATGCGCTCGACGCGGCCGGCGGTGTCCGCGGTGAGCCAGCGGATGTGCTCGGGAACGAGCGTGCCCGCCCCCTTCACCTGGCGCAGCATGGGGCCGCGCTTCACGGTGTCCAACCACACGCTGCCCCGCTCCACGGTAGGTGCCGCGGCGCGCAACCGAGACAGACCCACCGTCACGGAGATGAGCGCCAGCGCTCCCACCCCCGCGAGGATCCAGGGCTTGTGATTGGGTTTGCGAGTCCGGGGAATGTCCACGCGCCTTCTTGAGAGCGAAGGCCATGCCAAAATCGTACAATCCCCAAATCCCTGAAATCTCTAGGGGCTGAGCGCCCTCCCGAGCGCCGAATGACCGTTTTCGGGAAGGCGCGTCCCAGGATCGGACACTTGCGGCGAAACCCGGCTCCCTAACCTCCCGGGAAGCCTAGGACATGGCGCCACAGCCCCTGCCGCACTGCAGGTGCTGTGCCCATTGAGTAAAGCTCAGGCGTTGCCGCCGCGGCGCGGATCACCCGGGAGGTACTCCTGGCCGGAGGGAGCCTTCTTGGGGTTCTTCGCGGTGGCGCTGCGGCCTGCGCGGCGAGGCTCCTTGGTGGTGGAGCGCTTCTCGGAGCGCTTGTTGGCGACGTCGCGCTGCTTGCGCGTCTTGCGGATGCCGGTCTTCTTCGAGTCCGTCTTCTTGCGCAGCAGCCGCATCTCCTCGGAGTCCTTGGTGGCACGCCCACGGCGCTCGGCATCACGCCGGCCCTGCTTGAGCTTCTGGCTTACCTTCTTCTGGGGCATTACTCCTCCTTGTCCCACACAGCTATGCACTCGGGTGCGCGGAGGCCAGTCGTCAGGGCGGGAATTTCCCCGGCAGTGTTGGAAGCTCAGCGTTGAGCGCCCGGCCTGGGGGGTGCCTTGGCGGCCCGCTGAGCCAGCACCTGCTTCACATCGTCCAGGGTGAGGCCCAGGGGGCGCACGGCCACGAGCAGGTGGTAGAGCACATCGGCCGCCTCCTCCACCGCGCGGGCCTTGTCCCCGTCCGCGCAGGCGGTCACCAGTTCCGCGCCCTCCTCACCGATCTTCTTCAGCCGCAGGTTCCGGTCATCCAGCAGCCGCCGGGTATAGCTGGGCTTCTCTCCAGCAGCGGGCGCCTGGGCGGCACGCTCGGCGATGGTCTGATCCAGCGCCACCAGCGCATCCAGCCGCCCCGGGCCGAAGCACGTCTCCTCGCCGGTGTGGCACGCGGGGCCGGCCTTCTGCACCCGCGCCAGCACCGCGTCTCCATCACAGTCGGCCGACAGCGACACCACCCGCTGCACGTTGCCGCTGGTGGCGCCCTTGTGCCACAGCCCGCGCGTTCGCGAGCGGTAGTGCATCTCGCCCGTGGCCAGCGTGCGCTCCATCGCCTCGCGATCCGCGTGCGCCACCATCAGCACGTCACCGGAGCGCGCGTCCTGCGTCACCACCGTCACCAGGCCATTGCCCTTGGTGAAGTCCAGCTTGGAGAGATCCAGCATCACACCCTCTTGGCGCCCAGCAGCCCGCGCACCTGCGCATCGAGCGCTCCGTTCGTCGCGATGGCATTGCCGCCGAACGAGGTGCGCTTGCCCGTCCAGTCAGTGAACACCCCGCCCGCCTCTTCGATGATGGGCTGCAGCGCCGCCGCGTCCCAGGGCGAGAGGATCTCGTCCACCATCACCTCGGCGCGCCCGGTGGCCACCAGCAGGTAGCCGTAACAGTCGCCCCACGTCCGATCCATATAGGCCTTGGCCGCCAGCCCCCGCCACGCCGTGCCGCGCTCGGGGTACTGAAGGAAGCGCTGGTCGGTGGACAGCACCACCGCCTGCGACAGCTCGGACACGGTGGACACCCGGGTGGGCTTGTCATTCCAGAAGCAGCCCGCGCCAGGCGCCGCCACCAGCAGCTCTCCCACCGGAGGGAAGTACGCGGCGCCCGCGAGGATCTTCTCGCCCTCGGCGATCGCCACCAGCGTGCCCCACAGCGGCACGCCACGGACGAACGTCTTCGTCCCATCGATCGGATCGAGGATCCACCGGCGCCGGGCTCCGGCGCGCGTCTCACCGAACTCCTCGCCGAGGATGCCGTCCTGGGGAAAGTGCTTCTCGATCCAATCGCGCGCCGTCTGCTCGGCGGTGCGGTCGGCCACCGTGACAGGCGTGCCGTCGCCCTTGATGTCCACCGTGACGCCCTTGCGGAAGAAGTCGAGCGCCACGTCTCCGGACTTCCGGGCCACCTCGGCGGCCGCCTGCATCAACCCCTGCGCTTCCGTCGTCATGCGACGCTCCTGATCCTCATGCCGCTCGAATGGAGCAGCGACTTGATCGCCCCGACGGTGGTGAGCCCGTCATGCAGAATGCCCGCCACCAGCGCCGCGTCCGCCTTCCCCTCCGTGAGCGCGTCGCGCACGTGCTGTGCGTTCCCCGCTCCCCCCGAGGCGATGACCGGGACGTCCACCGCCTCGGCGACGGCCCGCGTCAGGGCCAGGTCATACCCCGAACGGGCCCCGTCGCGGTCAATGCTCGTCAGCAGGATCTCTCCGGCCCCGCGCTTCACGCACTCTCGGGCCCAGGCCACCGCGTCCAGGTCCGTGGGCGTGCGGCCACCCCGGGTGTAGACGCGCCACCGGTCCGCCTCGCGCCGCGCGTCGATGCTGGCCACCACGCACTGGGCGCCGAAGCGCTCGGCGCACGCGGTGAGCAGCTCGGGGTGGGTCACCGCCGCCGAGTTGATGCTCACCTTGTCCGCGCCGGCCCGCAGCGCGCGGCCCACGTCGTCCACCGTGCGCACCCCGCCGCCCACGGTGAGCGGAATGAAGAGACACTCGGCGGTGCGCCGCACCACGTCCCACAGCGTCTCGCGCTCCTCGGCGCTGGCGGAGATGTCCAGGAACGTCAGCTCGTCGGCGCCCTCGGCCTCGTAGCGCCTGGCCAGCTCCACCGGATCGCCCACGTCGCGCAGGCCCTCGAACTGCACGCCCTTCACCACCCGCCCGCCCTTCATGTCCAGGCAGACGATCAACCGGCGCGTGAGCATCACTTCACCTCCAGGGCCACGGAGCCCTTGGTGCTGAACACCGTGCCTGAGTCCACCAGGGCGTCCCTCAGCGCCAGGCCCACGGCCTTGAAGGCGGCCTCGGTGAGGTGGTGGCTGTCCTTGCCGCGGATGGTGCGGATGTGCAGCGTCACCTTGGCGTGCTCGCAGAACGAGCGCATCCAGTGATCGTACAGCTTGTTGCGCAGCGGGCCGCGGTAATAGAAGCGCCCGCAGGTGTCGATGGCCGCCTGCACCAGCGCGTCGTCCATGGGCAGGGTGCGCTCGCCGTAGCGCGCGGCGGTGGGCGGGATGATCTGGTAGACGGCGGTGCCCACCGCGATGGCCACGTCCTCCATGATGTGGTGGCGCAGATCGCCTCGCGCGTGCAGCTTCATGTCCAGGCCCGCGTAGCGCGCGAAGGTGCCCAGCATGTGATCGAAGAACTTCAGGCTGGTGTCCACCTCGGCCACGCCTTTGCCCTTCGTCAGCTCCACGCGGATCTGCGTCTCCTTCGTATTCCGAGTCACGACAGTCATGCGAACTCCCGTGCGACCGCGGCCGCGTCGAGCTTTCCGGTGTACAGCGCCATGCCGATAACGGCGCCAAAGGCCCCGGTATCCGCCAGGGCCTTCAAGTCCTCCAGGGTCGTCACGCCGCCCGAGGCATAGACGCGGTGTCGGCTCACCCGCGCCACCTCCTGCATCAGCGGCAGATCCACGCCCCCCATCTGTCCCTCCTTATGTACGGCGGTGACGAGCAGCCCGCCCAGGGGCAGCGGGTCGAGCGCGGCGAGCACGTCGGCGATGTCCCGCGCGCTGCCGGCGGTCCACCCGCGCGTCACCACCTCGCGGCCCTTCACGTCCGCGGCCACCACCACGCGGCCGGGGAAGCGCGAGGCCACCTCGGCCAGCCACGCGGTGTCCTCGATGGCACGCGTACCCACCACCGCGAACGAGGCGCCGCTGGCCAGCACCGCCTCCACCCGGGCCGCTTCACGCACGCCACCGCCCACGGTGAAGGTGAGCCCCGGCTCGTGGCTCAGCAGCCGGGAGATGGCGTCCATGTTGGAGCCCTTGCCCAGCGCCGCGTCCAGGTCCACCACGTGGAAGGTCTTGAAGCCGAAGCCGCGCCACTTCTTCAGCGCGTCGAGCGGATCGTTCACACGCACGCGCTCGGCCTCGTAGGAGCCACCCACGAGCTGCACGCAGGCGCCCTCGCGCAGATCGATCGCGGGGATGGCGATCATGACGCCACCTCCTGGAGGAAGGACTGCACGAAGCGCACGCCCGCGGTGGAGCTCTTCTCCGGGTGGAACTGCACCCCGAGCACCTTGCCGCGCCGCACCGAGGCGGGGAACCGGTCCTCCTCGTGCGTCGTCCAGCCCACCACCACCCCGGGCTCCTCGGCGCGGCAGACGAAGCTGTGCGCGTAGTAGACGGTGTCCAGCCGGGCGGCACGCAGCGCGGTGTCCTGCTCCACGGCGTTCCAGCCGATGTGCGGCACCTGCCTGGCCTTCAGCCGCGTCACCCGGCCCTTGAAGACGCCCAGGCCGCGCCCCTCCCCCTCGTCACTGGCCTCGAAGAGCAGCTGCATGCCCAGGCAGATGCCCAGGCACGGCAAGCCCGCTTCCAGCGCCTTGCGCATCTGCTCGCGCCCAGGCTCGAGCCGGGCCGCGGCGGCGCCGAACGCGCCCACTCCGGGCAGGATGAGCACGTCGGTGTCCAGCGCCTGAATGGGGTCGGTCTGCACGCGCACCTCCACACCCGCCGCCGTGGCGATCGCCTTGGCCAGCGAGTGCAGGTTGCCCGCGCCGTAGTCGAACAGAGTGACTCTCACCGCCGTGCCTCCCGCAGCGCCTGGAGCGCTGTCTGCATCATGGACCAGGGGCCGCAGCCGATCCGCACCGCGTCTCCCACCAGTGCCAGGTTCTGAAACGCCCGGACATTCACGTCCAGCTCTCGCATCCGCGCGGCTATCCGGGGAGCGCCCGGCAGCGGCGCCATGACGAAGTTGGCCTCGGACGGCAGGGGCTGTAGCCCTACGGCCCGCAGCTCCGTCACCAGCCGCTGGCGGATCTCCTTGGCCTCCTCGGCGCGGGCCTTGACCCAGGGCAGGTCCTGGGTGAGCGCGGCCACGGCCATGCGCTCGGCCACGCCGGAGTGCTTGTACGGGCCGCGCGCCTTCTCCACCTCGGCCACCAGCTCGGGGCGGCCGAGGGCGTAGCCCACGCGCATGCCCGCCAGTCCGAACGCCTTGGACATCGTCCGGGTGACGAGCACGTTGGGCCGCGAGCGCACCATGTCCACGTTGCTGCCGCGGGCGAACTCCACGTAGGCCTCGTCAATCAAGACGATGCCGGTGGCGTTGTCCACCAGCCGCTCCAGGGAGGCGCGGGAGACAGCGGTGCTCGTGGGGTTGTTGGGCGAGCACACGTAGAAGAGCCGGGCGTCCGTGGCGAGCATCGCGTCCACGTCCAGGTCGAAGTCCGGCTTGAGCGGCACCGGAGTGAACTCGAGCCCGTTCACGTTCGCGAAGTAGCTCATCATCGAGAAGGAGGGATCCATCACGGCGATGCGCTCTCCCGGCTCGCAGAAGGCCCGGAGGGAGCAGTCGATCAGATCGTCCGAGCCGCAGCCGGTGGTGAGCCAGGAGGGCTCGAAGCCCGTGTACGCGGAGAGGGCCTGCTTGAGGTCCGGAGCATAGCTGACCGGGTAGCGGCTGATGGTGGAGCGGGCCGTGTCGCGGAGGACGTACTCAGCGGTCGGCGGCACTCCGAAGAGGTTGGTGTTGTCGCTGAGGTCCACGCTGCACTGGACCACGGGCGGCGAGTAGAGCGAGATGTGCCGGTAGGACGGGCGGGTGGGAATCATGGGTTCCTCCAGGCCCGTGCGGCCTCGGCGTGAGCGAAGAGCCCCTCGCTGTCGGCCAGGGCGCCCACGTCGTCGGCGAGCCGCGCGGCGGCCTCGGGAGTGACGTGCTGGTAGGTGGTCCACCGGTAGAAGTCGAGCACGGACAGCCCGGAGTACGCGTGTCCCAGTCCCGCGGTGGGCAGCACGTGGTTGGCGCCCGTCATGTAGTCGCCGAAGGCCACCGAGGCCCGCTCCCCGAGGAAGACGGTGCCGCAGTTGCGCACGCGGGCCAGGTGCTCCTGGGGCGCGGAGGTGGCGATGAGCAGGTGCTCGGGCGCGAACTCGGAGACGAAGGGCCAGGCCTCGTCTAGCGAGCCCACGCTGAGCACGGCGCCGCGCTCGCGCAGAGAGGTGGTGACGATCTCCTTGCGCTGGGCCCGGGCCGCCGCGCGCTCCACCGCCGAGGTGATGGCCTCGGCGAGCCGCGGCCCCATGGCGAGCGTCACACAGCAGGCGTCCGGATCGTGCTCGGCCTGAGCGAGCATCTCGCGGGCCACGGCCTCGGGGTTCGCGGAGGCGTCAGCGACGACGAGGATCTCACTGGGCCCCGCCGGCGCGTCGATGGCCACCGCATCCACCACCTGCAGCTTGGCGGCGGCGACGTAGGCGTTGCCCGGGCCGACGATGCGGTCCACGCGGGGCACGCTCTGGGTGCCGTAGGCCATGGCGGCCACGGCGCCCGCGCCACCGAGGGCGAAGACGCGATCCGCGCCTGACAGCGCCGCCGCTGCGAGCACTCCAGCCGCGGGCAGCCCATCCGGGCCCGGAGGCGAGCAGACGATGACCTGCCCCACCCCGGCCACCTTGGCGGGCACCACGCCCATCAGCACGCTGCTGGGGTACACGGCGCGGCCACCCGGCGCGTACACGCCGACGCGCCCGAGCGGATCCGGCCGACGGCCCACGAGGATTCCGGGCTCGGTCTCGATCTCGGTGGGCTGGGGCTTCTGAGCGGCGTGGGCCTTGGCGATGTTGCGCGCGGCGCGCTCCAGGGCGCCGCGGACCTTGGGATCCAGCGAGGTGAGCGCCGCCTCCCAGCGGGCACGGGGAACCTCCACGGCGGTGAGGGTGGCGCGGTCGAGCTCGCGGGCCATCTCCAGCAGGGCGCGATCTCCATCGCGGCGGACGCGGGCGATGATGTCGCGGGTGCGGGAGGCCACGAGGGCATCGGACTCGCCCGAGCGGTCGAGCAGTCGGCGCCGGTCCTCGGCGGACAGAGCGGCCAGCGGGCCGCGATACTTGAGGGACGCGGTGCTCACGGCATCAGCCTCTCGATGCGGGTGACGAGGATGCCCTCGCAACCCAGGGCCTTGAGGGAGTTGATGGTGCGGTAGATCGTCTTCGCGGGGACGACGGCGTGCACGGCCACGTAGTCGCTGTTGAGAATATCCACGACGGTGGGACCATTGAGGCCGGGCAGCACCTCGCGCACGGACGGCAGCACCTTGCGCGGCACGTTGGCCATCAGGTAGCGCTTGCCGCGGGCGGCGAGCACCGAGCCCAACGCCTGCTTCAGCTCATCCAGCTTGCGCACCGCATCCGGGGTGTTGCCCTTGCAGGCCACCAGGCGGGCGCTGGACTCGATCACGGTGCCCACCTCACGCAGGCCGTTCATCTTCAGCGTGGAGCCGGTGGAGGTCAGGTCCACGACGATGTCGGCGATGCCCAGGTGAGGAGCGATCTCCGCGGCGCCGGACACGGGGACGACCGTCACCTGCTGGCCGCGCTTGGTGAAGAACTCCTGAGTGAGGCGGGGGAAGCACGAGGCCACGCGCATTCCATTCTTCACGCCATCCACCGAGGTGATGCCGCTCTCCTCACGGGCCGCGACGACGAGGCGGCACTTGCCGAACTCGAGGTCCATCAGCAGCTCCAACTCGCGCCCGGACTCATTGACGAGATCCCAGCCGGTGACGCCGGCCTGTGCGGCTCCATCGGCGACGAACTCGGGGATGTCCTGGGCGCGGACGAAGATGGCCTCGAACTCGCCGCCGAGCGAGGCGGTGAGCGCGCGCTCACCGCGACCGCGAACCTCGAGCCCCGCATCGTTGAGCAGCTCGCGGACTTCTTCGGAGAGGCGGCCTTTGTTGGGGAGGGCGATCTTCAGCATGGGGACAGTCCAGGGAGGTGAGGAGGGAGAAGGCGGAAACGAAAAAAGCCCGTCCTGGAGGGGACGGGCTTTCGGTCACTGCGGCAGGGCCGGTTGGGTGGGGCGTGTCAGGCATTCACCCAGGCATGCGCGCGGCGAGCGGTCCCGTCAGGGCCGAGCCGATGATGCGCATGATGGTGATGCACGGAGGGACGCACAGGTCCATGAGTAACGGAAACCCCCACGGCCCGTCAACTCCGGTGACGCCCTTACTTTATTGAGAGCGCTTCCCTGGCCACTCACAAGCGGGGCTCTTATACCTAGCGCCCACAAGCACCTGGGAATGAACAAGGAGAGCGTCATGGCGAAGCGGAAGTCATCGATGAACGGATACCCGGACCCCAGTCTCACGGTGCGGCCCGTGCCGGCCTCGTCGCTGGATCTCTCGGGGAAGAGCCTGGCCATTGTTGGTGGCACCGATGGCCTGGGCCGTGCCATCGCGCGCCTCGCGGCCTCTCGCGGCGCCCGGGTCCTCGTGGTCGGCCGCACCTTCCGCGACGAGGGCACACCGAACATCTCCTTCATGAAGGCCGACCTGTCGTCCATACGCGAGGCCGCGCGAGTGGGCCGTGAGCTCGACACCGCACTCGACGCGGTGCTGTTCACCGTCGGCATCATGGCGGCCAAGGCGCGCGAGGTAACGGCGGAGGGCATCGAGCGCGACATGGCCATCAGTTACCTGAGCAGGCTCGCCATTGTGCGCGAGCTCGCGCCCCGCCTGGTATCAAGGGCCGCGGGCAAGCCCGCCCCTCGCGTGTTCGTGATGGGCTTCCCCGGCGCCGGCAATACCGGTGATGCCAGCGACCTCAATGCGGAGAAGCGTTACGACGCGATGGCCGTGCATATGAACACCGTGGTCGGCAACGAACTGCTCGTGCTCGACGGCAAGAAGCGGTATCCGCACGTCTCGTTCTTCGGGCTCAACCCCGGCCTCATCAAGACGAACATCCGCTCCAACTACCTGGGCGCCGGCAGCTTCGCGCACCGGGCCGCCGAGACGCTCATTGGCTTGATGATGCCAACCCCCGAGCAGTACGCCGAGCGCGTCGTCCCCCTTCTCTTCGCACCCGAGTTGGAGGGCCGAAGCGGCGCGATGTTCGGCAAGAAGGGCCAGGCCATCCTCCCGACGGACGGAATCGACGAGCCGCACGTAGCCCGGTTCATCGGAGCATCCGAGGAACTGATCCAGCGAGCACTCAGCAAGGCGTAAAGCGGCCACCCAGGGCTCGTGGGCGCCTCAAACCGTCCACGAGTGTTCGAACTGATCCAGGGGTTCGAACTCAACGTCGCGGATCTTCGCCTCTTCGAAGGCTTGCTTCACGGCCTCTGCCACGAACACATGCCCGGTTTTCCCCTCTGGCATGAAGAAGTCCGAGCCGTCCCAGGTTGAGGGCTCGAAGAGCAGCCCCTTCCAGACTGGGAAGATTCCACCTGGGTAAATGCGCGGCACCTGGACACTCATGGATTGCTCCAACTTGCCGCAGCGGCCTAGAACGGCCAGACCACTGTATCCCGGCACCAGTTGCCCCTGCTTATCCTGGACAGCAAGCTCATAGAGGCGCCACCCGGTAAACCCATGAGCGCGCAGCATTTGCACAACGGAATCCGCGATGATCATCGCGGTCCCCATAGTCGTCCAGATCACTTCAATCGGCCGTGCTCGGCCCATGGCCCATTCGACCTTGATCGGGCGGGGCGGCTGCATTTCAGCACGCGTCAACCCGAAGACTTCATCGCGCTTCAGGTTGATCTTCCCTCTGAACTGCCTACTGCTTCCTGGCTCTCCCAGATAGAAGAGCTTGTCAAAGCCAGGGAAGTCCTTAGAAGTTGATTTGGAATCCATACTCGTGCGCCAGCTCCCGGGCGAACTGGTAGACCTGCTCGACGGTGGGCCTCTCCGTCAAAAACCTCACCCATCTTTTGGTGTACCGATCCGCGTTCTTGAGATGACTGGTGCGCTCCCACCATGCGCCGAACCTCGGATCCTGGACATCAATCCCCAACTCCTCGAATACATTCGCGAGTTTCTGAGGGAACACATGATGGGCATGCGCGTCCTCGGGCTTCTTACCCGTCAGGCGCGCCAGATTCTCCCGGAAGTTGCCCTCTGTGAAGGGCTTGAAGCCACGGAAGTCAGCCTTCCCAGAACCACCTTCCGGGCCTGTGCCGCTCCCCATCTGGACGTAGACGGCTCCGGCACCCGTTCCCAGTGCCGCCGCCGTGGTGCCCACTGGCAATGCCACCCGCTCCACAGCCAGGGCCCCCTCGGCCGTCAAGGTCAGCACCGGTATCCGGGCCCCGGTGAGGCTCAGCCTTGTGGCTATGCCCGCCGCACTCCCAAAGAGCATGAGCAAGTGCGTGGAGAGCCTCGCGGCCTCGCGTATCTGTTCCTGCAACGGAAGGGTGGAGTACCGCGCGAAATACTCGGGTGAAGAAGCGATCAGCGCCGCCACCGCTGCAGGCAGTTGCTGTAGCCCCTTCACGGTCGTCACCGGTGAAGTGAGGAACTGGCCCAAAGCCACCGCCACCTCGGCCGCTGCATCCCCGGCCCCATCCAGTGCCGCATTGACCCAGTCCCTCTCCAGCCCCAACTCCCCCATCATGACGCCGGGACTGCTCAGCGCGCTGTCCACCGTGTAGAAGACGCCCGCTCTGTTCCAGTAGAAGGCACCCACCTCGAAACGGCCCGCCATCCACCGGCCCTCGCGCACTTCTACCCGGCCCATCCGCTGCAGTGGCTCTCCGTCGAGCGCTCTCGACAGGTAGCCATCCGGTCTCATCACCACCAGGAAGCGCAAGGCGCGTACCCGCTCCAGCACCTGCGCGTACGCCACCTCCTGATCCCGGGCCAGCACCTGCCCGAGCACAAAAGCGAGCGCGCGGCGTGGGGCGAAGTTCCCCAGTGTCGTCTTCGTACTCGTCAGCGCCTCCCACAGCGCTCGCGCATCCTCGGCCTCCAGCGCCTCTCCCGCCTCGTGCCAGGACTCTTCCTCCAGCTCCGCTTCCTCCTGTAGGCGCTGGAAGGCATCTCCCTCCTTCCAAAATCCGAAACCGCCCCCCTGTTGCCGAACCCCGGAGGCTGCGCGGCTGTCCTGGAAGGTGGCGCGCCGTCCCGCTCCCCCATTCGTGGCACAGCCCGTCAGCGCTGCCAGCACGAGCACCACTAACAGGGACCACCTCACCTGGAGCCAAGAGCCGCTCTGCGCCATCCCCCGACTCTACCCGGGCCCTGATGAAGACAGGGGACAGCCACCGCGGAACGGTATAAGCGGGCCCCATGAGCCTCACGGACGTCATCATCGTGGGCGGAGGCGTGATGGGCTGCGGCATCGCCCTGCGCCTGCGCCAGGCCGGCGTGAAAGTCACCGTGCTGGAGCGCTCCATCCCCGGAGCCGAAGCCTCCAGCGCCGCCGCCGGCATCCTCGCCCCCCAGTTCGAGTCCGAGGGCCCGGGCCCCTTCCTCGAGCTGTGCCTGCGCAGCCGCGCCCTCTACGCCTCGCTCGCCACCGAGCTGCGCGAGCTCACTGGCGTGGACATCGCCTACCTGCCCTGCGGCGTGCTCAAGGCCGCCTTCTCCGAGGACGAGGTCCACCACCTCGAGGCCACCGCCGCCTGGCAAACCGCGCTCGGCCTCCGTGCCGAGCTGCTCGACGGCAAGCAGGCCCGCGAGCTCGAGCCCCACCTCGCCCCCTCCGCCCTCGCCGCCCTGCGCTTCCCGGATGATCACCAGGTCGACAACCGGCTCCTGGTCCGTGCCCTCTCCATGGCCGTGGCCCGCGTGGGCGCCACCTTCCGCAGCGGCTACGTGCGCGGCGTCATCGAAGAGCACGGGCGCGCCGTGGGGGTGGACCTGGACGGTGAGCCCCTGCGCGCCGATGCCGTCGTCATCGCCGCTGGCTCCTGGTCCGGCCTCGTCCAGGGCGCCGCGCTGGATCCCCGCGTCGTCCGCCCCGCCCGGGGGCAGATGCTCCAGTTGCAGACGCGGCTGCCCGTCACCAGCCACATCCTCACCTCCGAGAAGGGCTACCTGGTGCCCCGCACGGACGGGCGCCTCATCGCCGGCAGCACCATGGAGTTCGCCGGCTTCGACAAGCAGGTCACCGCCGAGGGCCTCTCCCGCATCCTCACCATGGCCCTGGAGCTGTGCCCCGCCCTGGCTACCGCCTCCGTGACGGAGACCTGGGCCGGGTTCCGCCCCTATACAGAGGACCGCCTGCCCATCCTGGGGCCCGGCCCCCTGCCTGGCCTCTTCCTGGCCACCGGCCACTTCCGCAATGGCATCCTCCTGGCCCCCCTTACTGCGAAGCTCGTTACGCAGTGCCTGCTAGGTGAGCGCCCCGCGGTGGACCTCTCGCCCTTCCGATACAGCCGTTTCAGTGCTAGGGCTCAGGGCTGAAGCAACCTGCTGCATCCCGGATCGGGGGGCGACCGAGAAGGCAGGTAAGGTGGTAAATACGCACACCTATTGGCGATCGAAACCCGGAAACCTCTAGAATCCCACCCCGTGGAAGCCATTCCCCCCGCTCCTCCCCGCATTCTGATCGTGGACGATGATGATTCCGTCCGCGACGTCATCTCCGTCCTCCTCACGGAGGAGGGCTACAACTGCGTGGTCGCCAGTGGCGCCGAGATGGCGCTGGATGTCGCCAGCGAAGCCGAGACGCCCCTGGTCATCAGTGACATGAAGATGCCCGGCCGTGATGGGCTCTGGTTGCTGGAGAACCTGCGCGAGCGCCTGCCGGACACCTCCGTCATCATGCTCACCGGCTACGGCGACACCGAGTCCGCCGTGGACTGTCTGCGCCGTGGCGCGGTGGACTACCTGCTCAAGCCACCGAAGCTGACGGACCTCATCCGCGCCATCGAGCGCGCCCTGGCCAAGCGCCGGATTGAGCTGGCCCGCAAGCGCTACCAGAAGAAGCTCGAGCGCAAGGTGCGCGACCGCACCGCGGAGCTGCGCACGGCGTTCAAGGACATCGCCAACACGTACCAGAACACGCTCCTGGCGCTGGTGGCGGCGCTGGACGCGCGCGAGCACGAGACGTCCGACCACTCGCAGCGCGTGGTTTCGTACACGGCGTCCATCGCGCAGCGGCTGAGCATCAGCGGCAAGGATCTGGAGGAGATCGGCCGCGGCGCACTGCTGCACGACATCGGCAAGATTGGCGTGCCGGACGCGGTGCTGCTCAAGCCCGGCAAGCTCACTCCGGACGAGTGGCTGGAGATGCGCAAGCACCCGGACATCGGCTTCCAGATGATCCAGCAGATCCCCTTCCTCTCCACGCCGGCGCAGATCGTCCTGTCGCACCAGGAGCGGTGGGACGGGGCCGGCTACCCGCGCAATCTGCAGAAGCACGAGATCCACATCGGCGCGCGCATCTTCGCGGTGGCCGACACGCTGGACGCGATGACGAGCGACCGGCCGTACCGCAAGGGCACCACGTTCGCCAACGCCATCCAGGAGATCAAACGCTGCGCCAACACGCAGTTCGATCCCGAGGTGGTGCGCGCCTTCCTGGACATTGGTGAGGAGGGCCTGGTCCGCATCAAGCTGGACATGGCCGCGCGCAAGCTGAAGCCGCTGGAGGCCGAGGCGCAGGCGCAGGAGGCCGAGGCGGAGCTGGAGCGGCTCACCGAGGACGACGACATGGACCTGACGCCGACGCCGTCGACGCCGGATCCCTATGTACCCAAGAACTGAGGCCGACCGGGCGGCGCTGAACGTTTGCATGGCGCACAGGACTGCTCCCGGCCGGGAAGGCTGTTAAAGAGACGTCCCGTGATGCCCGCTCCGCTACCCGCCGCGCCCGTGCGCGATCCGCTCGCTCCCCCGCTCCTGGATGCCCAGGGGCGACGGATGACGTACCTGCGGCTGAGCATCACCGACCGGTGCAACTTCCGTTGCACCTACTGCTCCCCCGCCTCCTGGGGAGGCAAGAAGGACCTGCTCACCCCACAGGAGTTCGAGCGCATCGTCTCGGTGTTCGCGAGCATGGGCATCCAGCGGGTGCGGCTCACGGGCGGCGAGCCGCTCATCCGCCCGGACATCCTGGAGATTGCCCAGCGCCTGGCGGCCGTGCCGGGCGTGCGCCACCTGGCCATCACCACCAACGCCAGCCACCTGGAGCGGCTGGCCGTGCCCCTGCGCGAGGCGGGCGTCACCCAGCTCAACATCAGCCTGGACACGCTCTCGGAGGAGACGTTCCGTCGCATCTCCAAGCAGGGGGACTTCGCCTCCACGCTGCGCGGCATCGACGCGGCGGCCAAGGCGGGCTTCTCCTCGCTCAAGCTCAACGTCGTCGTGATGCGCGGAGTGAATGACGACGAGGCTCCGGCCCTGGCGCGCTACGCGCACGAGCGGGGCATCACCCCGCGCTTCATCGAGCTGATGCCGTTTGGCCAGGGCACGCCGGTGCCGACCGCGGAGCTGGTCGAGCGCATTCAGGCCGCCGGCATGGCGCTGACGGCCGAGCCGGTGGAGGAGCTCTCCAGCGCAGCCGCCAGCGCCACCTCGGGCCCGGCGCGTTACTGGCGCGCGGACACGGGGCGGGTGGGCTTCATCTCTCCGCTCACCCAGAACTTCTGCGGCGGGTGCAACCGTGTGCGGGTGGCCTCCAACGGCGATCTGCGCAGCTGCCTGGGCGGGCGCGCGCAGGCGCCGCTGCACCAGCTCATCCGCGGGGGCTCCACGGACGCGCAGCTGGCGCTGGCCATCCGCGGCGCCCTGGGCGAGAAGCCCGAGGGCCACCGCTTCACCGAGGCGGGCAACGGCGCCACGCTGCTGCCGATGATGGGCATCGGCGGCTGACGCGAAAACGCCACGGGCGAGCACGGTCCCCTGGGGAGCCGCCTCGCCCGCGCGAGCCACACGTCGACAGCCGCTGGCTACTTGATGAGCCGGAAGTTGAACGGGTAGCGGTACTGCACGCCTTCCTTGGCCTTGAGCCCGGCCATGACCCCCATGACCGCCGCGCCCAGAAACACGACGGGGATCAGCAGCCAGGCGAGGCAGAACAACACGCTGGAGATGACGTAAGCGCCCAACACGACGATCTGGAAGTTAAGGGCCTCGACCGACTGAGCCTTGACCCACGGGGACTTCTCACCCTTGGTGAGCATCAAGACGAGCGGCACGATGATGGGGGCGAAGATGCCCCCCATATGCGCCAACAGCCCCATCAGCTTGTCGTCCTCACTCGGCGTCTGCATGCCGGTAAGGAACGGCGAACCCTGCTGTTGCTGATCCATAATCGAACCCCTCCTGAACTCAGGTTGCCAGTGCCCGTGCCAAATGTCACGTAACGGGCAAGCGAGGAGCACCAACCATCTACCCCTTTAGCGGTAGATCTCCGCGCCGGTCTTCTTGAACTCCTCGCTCTTCTCGCTCATGCCCGTCTGAAGCGCGGCCTCGGTGGCCACCCCGGTCTTCTCGGCGTAGTCGCGCACGTCCTGGGTGATCTTCATCGAGCAGAACTGGGGGCCGCACATGGAGCAGAAGTGGGCCACCTTGGCGCCCTCGGCCGGCAGCGTCTCGTCGTGGAAGGCCCGGGCGCGCTCGGGATCCAACGAGAGGTTGAACTGGTCCTCCCAGCGGAACTCGAAGCGGGCCTTGGACAGGGCGTTGTCGCGCGCCTGAGCGCCCGGGTGGCCCTTGGCCAGGTCCGCGGCGTGGGCGGCGATCTTGTAGGTGATGACGCCCTCCTTCACGTCATCCCGATCCGGCAGGCCCAGGTGCTCCTTGGGCGTGACGTAGCAGAGCATCGCCGTGCCGAACCAACCGATCATCGCCGCGCCAATGCCGCTGGTGAAGTGATCGTACCCCGGGGCGATGTCCGTGGTGAGCGGCCCCAGCGTGTAGAAGGGCGCCTCGCCACACACCGCCAGCTGCTTGGTCATGTTCTCCTGGATGAGGTGCATGGGCACGTGGCCCGGGCCCTCGATCATCACCTGCACCTCGTGCTTCCAGGCGATCTTCGTCAGCTCCCCGAGCGTCTCCAGCTCGCCGAACTGGGCCGCGTCGTTGGCGTCAGCGATGGAGCCGGGGCGCAGGCCGTCACCCAGGCTGAAGCTGACGTCGTACGCCTTCATGATCTCGCAGATCTCCTCGAAGTGCGTGTAGAGGAAGTTCTCCTTGTGGTGGGACAGGCACCACTTGGCCAGGATGGAGCCGCCCCGGCTGACGATGCCGGTGAGCCGCTTGGCCGTGAGCGGGATGTACGCCAGCCGCACGCCCGCGTGGATGGTGAAGTAGTCCACGCCCTGCTCGCACTGCTCGATGAGCGTGTCGCGGTAGATCTCCCAGGTGAGCTCCTCGGCCTTGCCGCCCACCTTCTCCAGCGCCTGGTAGATGGGCACCGTGCCGATGGGCACCGGAGCGTTGCGGAGGATCCACTCGCGCGTCTCGTGGATGTTGCGCCCGGTGGACAGGTCCATCACCGTGTCCGCGCCCCAGCGGATGGACCACACCATCTTCTCCACCTCCTCCTCGATGGAGGAGGTGACGGCGGAGTTGCCGATGTTGGCGTTGATCTTCACCAGGAAGTTGCGGCCGATGATCATCGGCTCGAGCTCCGGGTGATTGATGTTGGCGGGGATGATGGCGCGCCCGCGGGCCACCTCGTCCCGGACGAACTCGGGGGTGATCTTCTTGGGAATGGCCGCGCCCCACGAGTGGCCCGGGTGCTGAGCGGCCAGCGCCGCCTCCACCTTGAGGTTCTCGCGCACCGCGACGAACTCCATCTCGGGGGTGATGAGGCCCTTGCGCGCGTAGTGCATCTGCGTGACGTTGGCGCCAGCCCTGGCCACCCGGGGCTTGCGGCGGTGAGCGAAGCGCAGCCCCGTCAGGCGCGCATCCGCCTCGCGCGCGCGGCCGTACTCCGAGGTGATGCCGGAGAGCGCCTCGGTGTCCCCACGCGCGGAGATCCAGCCCTCGCGGATGGGAGCCAGCCCCTGGCGCAACTCGATGCGCGCGTCCGGGTCCGTGTACGGGCCGCTCGAGTCATAGACGTAGACGGGCGGGTTGGGCGTCTGCTTCGCGTCCGGGCCATGGCCGTGGTGGGTGGGCGTCTGGCTGATCTCTCGCAGCGGCACCCGAAGCTCCGGGTACCGCTCGCCGGGCACATACACCTTGCGCGAGGCCGGCAACGGCCCCTGGGTGATGCCCTCGAGCACCTTGCCATCGACCTTGAGGCTCCTGGACGCTCCGCTCATCTGCTTCCTCTCTGTCGGCGGCATGAGAGGCAGGCGAGGCACGAAGCGCCCGCCGCTTCCCTCCGCCGGAATGACCCGGTTCAGGTTCCAAGGGTTTGGCCGTTCACACGGCCGTCTCAGCCCCTCACCGGGGCACCCCTAGCGACGGGGGGCGGTGTACCTCAGAGCGCGTCCACCGTTCAACCGTGACGCAGATTCTGCGTGAACACGCATCCCTTGCGTCCTACACAGGGCGTTCTCACCCTCCCAAGAGGGCGGCGTGGGTTGGACTCGGAAATGCAGAGAGTCCAAGGCACAAGCACACACTCTTCGAGTTGGAGTCCCTGCCCTTATGAAGACCGTCGGCGAGCTGATGACGCGTGAGCTCATCACCCTGAAGGAGACGCAGAACCTGGCCATCGCGGATGAGCTGCTGCGGCTCAACCGCATCCGCCACCTGCCCGTGGTGCGGCAGGGCAAGCTGGTGGGGCTCATCACCCACCGGGATCTGCTCAAGGCCACGGGCCTCAAGTGCCCGGACCCGGCCAAGCAGCCGCTGTGGGCCTCGGACATCATGACGCGCGAGGTGGCCACCGTGACGCCCGACACGCGGCTGCGCGATGCCGTGGGGCTGATGCTGAAGAACAAGTTCGGCTGTCTGCCGGTGGTGAGCGAGGACGGCTCGCTGCTGGGCATCCTCACGGAAGCGGACCTGGTGCGCTACGCCCAGCAGCTCATTGGAGACCTGGATCGCCTGAGCGAGGCGGCTGAGTACGAGTAGGCCCGAGCCCGCCCCCTCATGAGCCTGCCCCCCTCCCCCGCCCTCCCGCGCAGCCCCGAGCAGGATCTGGCCGCCGCCGCGGAGGGTGAGGGCTGGAAGCGGTGGATAAACCCGGCCCTGGCCGTGCTGGGAGTGACCGTCAGCGTGCTGTTCGCCTGGCTGGGAGTGGACGATCCCGTGGTGGCGCGCTCCGTATTCATCGCCGGGGTGTGCCTGACGCTGTGGCTCACCGAGCTGGTGCCGCCCTTCGTCCCCACGCTGCTGCTGCTGGGGGCCACGCCCGCGCTGCTGGGCTCGCTGGACGCGGGCTACAAGCTGCCCGCGGTGCTCGCCTGGTGCGCCGATCCGGTGCTGGCGCTGTTTCTGGGGGGCTTCACGCTGGGGGCGGCCGCCTCGCGGCACCGCATCGACGCGGCGGTGGCGCAGCACGTCGTCCGGCTGGCGCGCGGCAACCAGCGACTGCTGCTGCTGCTGGTCACCGCCGGGGTGGCCTTCCTCTCCATGTGGATGTCCAACATCGCCGCCGCGGCGATGATGCTGGCCTCGCTGCGGCCGCTGCTCCAGGCCTTCCCGCCCGGCAGCGCCCTGCGCAAGGCGGTGCTCATGGCGGTGGCGCTGGGGGCCAACTTCGGCGGCATGGCCACCCCGGTGGGCAGCGGGCCCAACGCGATCGCCATCTCCGCGGCCAGCGGGCATGCCCAGGTGACGTTCGTGAAGTGGATGGCCTTCGCGCTGCCCCTCACCGCGCTGATGCTCGGGGCGGGCCTGCTGCTGCTGGTGGTGGGCTACCGCATCCGGGGCGGCTTCGAGCCGCCCGTGGCCCCCGTCACCCGGCTGGACTCGCGGGCGCGCTGGGTGTTCGCCCTCTTCGTGGCGTGCGCGGCGCTGTGGCTCTCAGAGCCGCTGCACGGCCTGTCCGCGCCGCTGGTGGCGCTGGGGGCCACCGCCACCCTGTTCGGCACGGGCCTGCTGCGGCGCGAGGACCTGGGCCGGCTGGACTGGTCCACGCTCATCCTCATCGCGGGCGGCATCAGCCTGGGCCGCCTGGTGGAGCGCTCGGGCGTGGTGGCCTCCGCGCTGGGCGGAGTGGACTGGAGCGCCTGGCCCCAGGTGGCGCAGGTGGGGCTGCTGGTGGCCCTGGCCGCATTGCTCTCGGCGGTGATGAGCAACACCGGCACCTCGGCGCTGCTCATCCCCATCTCCCTGCAGCTGTTCCCCTCCGCCTCCATCCCCGTGCTGGTGGCGGTGGCCTGCTCCTTCGGCATCCCCTTCGTCATCAGCACCCCGCCCAACGCCATGGTCGCCGGCGAGGGCGGCGTGGACTCCTCCGACATGCTGCGCGTGGGACTGCCCCTCATGGTGCTTGGCTGTCTGCTCATTACCCTCACCGGCCCCTGGGTCCTTCGCCTGTTCGGCCTGCCATGAACAGCTGGTACGCGCGTTGAAAGGGAAAAGCTCAGTCCCTCGGAGGCCCCCCGTGACGTCCATCGCGAGCACCCAGTTCGAGACGCGCCTGCAGTGGCAGGGCAAGCAGCGCGGCAGGCTCTACACCGAGCAGGCCGCCGCGGTGTCACTCGGCGACATGGAGAGGGGCCGGGCACCGCCGGATTTATGGGCGCCCGAGGAGCTGCTGGTGGCCGCCGTGGAGGGCCGCACGCTGATGGCCTTCCTGGAGCAGGCCCAGGCCCGGGGCATCGAGGTGCTCTTCTACCAGAGCTCCGCGCTGGGCCGCCGCGTGGAGCTGCCAGGCCACGCGCCCCGCATCACGGACCTCATTGTCCGGCCCCTGGTGGCCGTGCGCGGCGAAGCGGACGCGGAGCAGGTGCTGAGCATCTTCGAGACGCTGGCTTCCGAGCTTTTCCCCAGCTCCATCCTCAGGCTGACGCCCCGCATCGAGCCCGTCGTGGAGCTCTGGGACAGCCAACGCCTTCCTGAAAGTGGACCTGCGTCTCCGTCACCCCCTACGTGGCGGCCTGATACCGTGAGCCCCTATGGCAGCTGAACGCATCCTGGTTGTCGATGATGAGGACAATGCCCGCCGTGCCATCGCCACCATCCTGGGCGAGGAGGGCTATGAAGTCGCGGAGGCCTCCAACGGCGCGGACGCGCTCACGCGCCTGGCGGAGTTCTCTCCCGCGGTGGTGCTGTCGGACGTGCGAATGCCGCAGATGGACGGGCTGACGCTGCTCAAGAAGGCGCGCGAGCAGGGCTCGGACGCCACCTTCGTGATGATGACGGCGTTCGCCAGCGTGGAGACGGCCGTCGAGGCCATGCGCTCGGGCGCGGACAACTACCTCGTCAAGCCGCTGGACGCCGACGCCGTGCTGGTCGTGCTGGGCAAGGCGCTCGAGAAGCGCAGCCTGCGCCGCGAGGCCGAGTCGCTGAGGGACCAGGTCCGCCAGCGCACCCGCTTCCACAACATCATCGGCGACTCGCCGCAGCTGCAGGGCATCTACGACGTGGTGCGCCGCGCGGCCGCCACCCGCGCCACGGTGCTCATCCTGGGCGAGTCCGGCACGGGCAAGGAGCTCATCGCCCAGGCGCTGCACCAGGAGTCGCCGCGCAAGGACAAGCCCTTCATCCGCGTGCACTGCGCGGCGCTGTCCGAGAACCTGCTGGAGAGCGAGCTGTTCGGCCATGAGAAGGGCTCGTTCACCGGCGCCCTGGCGCGCAAGGAGGGGCGCTTCGAGCTGGCCGACGGCGGCACCCTGTTCCTGGACGAGATCGGCGAGATCTCCTCCTCCGTGCAGGTGAAGCTGCTGCGCGTGCTGCAGCAGCGCGAGTTCGAGCGCGTGGGCGGCACGCAGACCCTCAAGGTGGACGTGCGCATCGTCGCCGCCACCCACCGGGACTTGTCCGCCGAGGTGAAGGCGGGCCGCTTCCGCGAGGACCTCTTCTACCGGCTCAACGTCGTCTCGCTCACCCTGCCCCCACTCCGGGACAGAAAGAGCGACATCCCCGCGCTCGTCAGCCACTTCCTGGAGAAGTACGGCGACAGCTACGGCAAGGAAGTCAAAGGCCTGGCCCCTGGCACCCTGCAGGCCCTGCTGGCGCACGACTGGCCGGGCAACATCCGCGAGCTGGAGAACGCCATCGAGCGCGCGGTGGTGCTGGCGCAGGGCGCCGAGCTGACCGCGGATGATCTGCCGCCGGTGCTCCGGGGGCCCCGCCCGCTCGGCGCGGGCTCGAGCAACCTCATCCCCGGGGCCTCCATGGCCACCATCGAGCGCGAGGCCATTCTGCGCACGCTGGAGATGGTGCAGGGCTCCACCAGCCGGGCCGCTGAGATTCTGGGCATCAGCGTGCGTAAGATTCAGTACAGACTGAAGGAGTACAGTAGCGGAAGGCTGCCCTCGTCTCAGGACGAGCGTGCGGAGGACGCTGTCGCGGAGTAGAGAATGCTCCGAGCGCCCCAGGCGCGCCGCACCGCGCCTGGGCGGGTTGGGAGGAGCACGTGAGCTGGCTCTTGGAGCTGATAATCGGAGTGGTGGTGATCACCGGCCTGGTGGTGCTGCTGGGGCCTGGCCTGTGGAGCTCGCGCCTGAACATCCACAAGTCGGATGACCCCAAGGATCCCCCCAAGCCGCGCTCCTGAGCCGCCTCAGACGAAGCTCAGGGCGATCAGCAGCGCCAGGCCCGCCAGGTACATCTCTCCGTCGACGATGACGTCGCACAGGAAGTGCTTCGAGCCGGGCTGCGCGGTGCGGTTGAGGTACCAGGTGGCCAGCGGGGTGCCCACGGCCAGGGCGGCGAAAGCCGGAGGCGCCAGCCCCAGCGCGGGTACCAGCAGCAGGAAGACGCCCAGCCCCAGGTTGAGTCCGTGCATCAGCCGCCGCGTGCGCCGGGGCCCCAGCACCACGGGCAGCGTCCGGATGCCGTGGCGCCGGTCCCCCAGCTCGTCGCGCATGTCGAAGACGACCGTGTTGATGAAGCCGCGCACGAAGAAGAACAGCCACATGACGGCCAGGGCGCTGGTGGCCACCTTGCCCTCGGCGGGAATGGGGGCCAGCGTCATGGTGGAGGCGTAGATGCTGGCGACCAGGGCGTTCTTGACGAAGAGGATCTCCTTGAGCCGCCGGAAGCCCAGCCGGCGCGCCAGGGGGCGCGGCACGAAGGGAAAGCTGTAGACGAGCACCCCCGCCAGGGGCAGCAGCATGACGAGGGTGCGCCCCACGCCCTCCCAGGCGCCCAGCACCAGCGCTGCCGCGTACGCGACAATGGCCAGCAGCAGCAGCACCCGGGCGTGACGGCGCGTGAAGTGCCGGCGCTCCGGGTGATTGATGGCGTCGGCCTCGGGCTCGGCGGCGACGCGGTCCAGCGCGTAGATGGAGAAGAACGTGAGAAAGGCGCCCAGGCACGGGGCCAGCTCGACCGGCAGCTGCGCCACCCGCTGCACCATCCACGTGCCCACCGCCACCGCTCCCCCCACCAGCACGTGCACGTGGGCCAACGTCATCAGGAGGTTCCGCAGCCGGCCCCCTTGCCTCAGCGGGTTGGGCAGCTGAAGCGGCTCAGGGAACCCCCCCGGTAAGCCGCTGATGACAGTGAGGTGAACCGGCGGCGGATGTGCCGGAGAGTCCACAAACTGGCGCGCAGGAAGGCTCATCGCTGGACAGTTTCCCCCATCAGAGAAGGTTTCCGCTTGCATTCTACCCCAGCTGCCTTCCTCACGGGCCCGGAGAGTCAGGGCTCGGTGGGCTGCTCGGCGTATTACAAGTTTTTCAGCTAGAGCCGTTCTTTGCGCAACAGGGGCAGCACGCTGCCGCGCTCATCGGTCCAGCTTACGGTCTGCGCGTGCTCGGGCCGCAGGCGCTCCACGCGAGACAAGGCCTGGACAAAGGTTCGACCGAAGGCGAACTCGGCATCCGGGCTGAGAATCATCCAGACGCTGCGCGCCGCCTCGTCCCTGGGCTCGTGGATGACCAGGGTGGCGTGCATGCGGAAGGTCCGCGCGTGCTCGAGCGCCACGGGCACCAGGTTGAGGTGCGCGTTGCTGATGTGCAGCGCCAGCACGCCGTGAGGCGCCAGGTGCTGGCGGTAGACGTCCACCGCCTCGCGGGTGAGCAGGTGCACGGGGATGGAGTCCGAGCTGAACACATCCACCGCGAGCACATCGAAGGCCTGGGCCTGGCCCTGCTCCAGCTCGCGCTCCAGGGAGATGCGGGCGTCGCCCTCGATGATGTCCACCTGGGCGGCGGTGTCCGCCAGGTAGCTGAAGTAGCCGCCCTCGCCCCGGGCCAGGGAGATGATCTTCGGGTTGATCTCGTAGAAGCGCAGCGCGTCCTCGGCCCGGGCGAGCGCGGCGGTGGAGCCGATGCCCAGCCCGAGCACGCCAATGCGCAGGCCGGGCGCCAGGCCCACGGCCTCACGCAGGCGCCGGTGCTCGCCAATGGCCAGCCCCAGGCCGCTGTCGGCGGTGAAATAGGACATGGGCAGCCGCCGGCGCGTGGGCTCGGTGTACTGCACGCCATGGGCGATGGCGCCGTGCTTGAGGGTGAAGCGGTGCTCGGCCAGCTTGCCCCGGCCCTGCTCGAGCACCTGCACCACCCCGAAGAAGTTGCGCGCCGTGAGCCGCACCTCGCGCCGGAAGTCCGCCATCGCCACGGCCAGCCCCACCACCACGAAGGCCAGCAGGAACATGCGCAGCATGCGCCGCAGCCGCTCCGAGCGCTCCTCGTCCGGTGGCGGGCGGACCATGGCCACCAGCGCCACCAGGCAGCAGGCCGCCAGCGCCAGTGGGTACTCCGCATAGGTGAGGAACACCCTGGGCGCGATGAGGCTGACGATGACGCCGCCCAGCACTCCGCCCACGGAGACGCAGAGGTAGAAGGCGCTCAGGTGGCGAGGCTCGGGCCGCAGGCGGTACAGCTCGCCGTGGCACACCATGCAGCCGGCGAACAGCGCCACCCCGTACGCGAGCAGCTGGAGCCACAGGGGCGTGTGAGGCCCCTCCAGCACCACGCGGGTGACGCCGGCCACCGCGACGACGAGCAGCAGGGAGAACAGCGTGCGCGAGTACAGCGCCTCGCGCTCGAAGGCGATGATGAAGGTGAGCAGGTAGATCGCCAGGGGCAGCACCCACAGGAACGGGCCCGCGGCCACGTCCTGCGAGAGCTGGTTCGTCGTGGCCAGCAGCAGCACGGAGGCGCACGCGCTCAGCCACAGCCACACCAGTGTGCGCCCCAGCCCCGGCCGGGCTGGCGCCTCTTCCCGGGGCGCGGCGCTGGGCTCCGCCGCCGCTGGCGCGGGCATGCCCTCTCTGCGCCACACATCCAAGGCACAGGTGACGCAGCCGGCCCCGAACAGGACGAAGCCCACGCCCCAGCCCCAGCCCTGCACGGAGCGGGGCACCAGGGGCTCGACCAGGAAGGGGTAGCTCAAGAGCGCCAGCAGCGAGCCCGCGTTGGACAGCGCGTACAGCCGGTACGGAGAGACGCCCGGCCGCGCGCGGGCAAACCAGCTCTGCAACAGGGGCGCCGTGGTGGACAGCACGAAGAAGGGCAGCCCGATGGTGACCGCCAACATGGCCAGCAGCCGCCCGGTGAGCCCCTCCACGCCGGTGGGCCGCCACCCGGGCCCGGGCGTCACCGGTGAGCCCTCCAGCAGCGCGCGCGCGGCCAGCACCACCACCGTGAGCCCCACCAGCCCCAGGTGCAACCTCACCTGGGAGCGCGGCGCCAGGCGCGTGGCCACCGCGTGCGCATAGGCGTAGCCGGCCAGCAGCGCCGCCTGGAAGAAGAGCATGCACGCGGTCCACACCGCGGGCGTGCCGCCGAACCACGGCAGCGCGAACTTCCCCACCAGCGGCTGAACGCCGAAGAGCAGGAAGGCGCTGGTGAAGAGAGTGACGGCGTAGCGGCTCATGGGCCGCGCAGGCTACCTAATTCCCGGCACCGGCGGAGGAGTAGGAGGAGGCTGCGCCGGAACCGCCTTCGGCAGGCGCAGGATGAAGCGGGCGCCGCCTCCGGGCGCGTCCCCCACCTCCAGGGTGCCTGCGTGCTGCGCGACGATGGCGTGCACGATCGACAGCCCCAGCCCCGAGCCCTGGGCCTTGGTGGTGAAGAAGGGCTCGAAGACGCGATGGCGGATCTCCTCCGGCACACCGGGGCCGGAGTCATCCACCCTCAGCCACACGCCCTGCCCGTCCTCTCCGGCCGACAGGCGCACCTGGCCCCCCGCGGGCGTGGCCTCCAGGGCGTTGAGCGCCAGGTTGATGAGCACCTGCCGCAGCCGCTCCTCCTCGCCCGGCACCCGGAAGGTGGGCACGGGCCCCTCCAGCTCCAGCCGCACCTGGCGCGTCTCGGCCTGGCTGCCCAGCAGATCCACCACCCGGCGCAGCAGCCGCCCCACCGACACCGGCTCGGGCTTGAACTCGCGCGGCCGGGCGAACTGGAGGAAGTCCTCGAGGATGTGATCCAGCCGGCGGATCTCGTCTCGCACCAGGCTCAGCGGCTCGAGCAGCGTGCCCTGCTGGGCCTCGGGCAGCTTGCGCACCCGCCGCTCCAGCACCGACAGCTGCAGCGCCGCGGCGTTGAGCGGGTTGCGGATCTCGTGCGACAGCCCCGCCGTCATCGTCCCCACCGCGGCCAGCTTCTCCGTCACCTGCGCGCGGCGCGCCAGCTCGCGCTTCTCGGTGTGCAGCCGCACCTGGCGCATGGCCTGCTCCAGCGTGAGCAGCAGATCCTGCGGCGAGCAGGGCTTCATCAGGTAGGCGCACGCCCCCGCGCGCACCGCCGCCACCGCCGTCTCCAGCGTGGCGAAGCCGGTGAGCAGCACCACCTCGGACTCGGGCATCTGCCCCTTGAGCTCGGCGGCCAGCTCGGTGCCCTCCCCGTCCGGCAGGCGCAGATCCACCAGCGCCACGTCGAAGCCCGGCCGGGCGTGCTCCCGGGCGGCGCGGCAGCTGTCGGCGATGCGCACCTCGTAGCCCGCATCGCCAAGCAGCTCCTGCAGGTTGTCGAGGAACGCCGCGTTGTCGTCCACCACCAGCACCCGCGGGCGCCGTGCGTAGGTGCTCATGGGTGCGTCCGCCTGGCGGCGTGGGCCTCTTCCAGCGCCTGGATGAGCGCCGCGGTGTCGAACGGCTTGGTGAAGACTCCCGCCACGCTCTGCAACGGCACGCCCTCCGGGTAGGCGGTGATGACGAACACGGGCATCTCCGGGAACCGGAGGCGCAGCCGGCGCAGCGCCTCACCGTCCGGGCCACCCGGCAGGCGCAGATCCACCAGGGCCGCGAAGGGCCTGACCAGCGAGAGCTGATCGGCCTCCAGCACCGTCCGGGCCGTGGTGCACGAGAAGCCCCGCCCGCGCAGCACCTCGGTGAGGTTGTCACACAGCGCCGGATCGTCCTCCACCAGGGCCACCAGCCCGTCGCGCCGCGCCGAGGACAGCAGCCCCATCAGCAGCGGCACGGGCACCGGCTTGGGCAGCACGGCGTACAGGCCCTCGCGCCGCGCCGCCTCCAGATCGTTCTCGCCCGGGTAGGCGGTGACGACCAGGGCGGCGATGCCCGGATCCACCCGGCGGATCTGGTGCACGGCGGCAGCGCCGCTCATGCCCGGCATCTTCATGTCGGTGAGCAATGCGTCGAAGCGCGAGGCCTTCGCCAGCGCCAGGGCCTCGGCGCCCTCGGTGACCACGGTGGCGTGGGCGCCCGAGTCCCGGAGGATCTCCGCGATGTTCTCCGCGAAGGCGCGGTTGTCATCGAGCAGTAAATAACGTCGCATGTGAGTTCCCCTGAGGAAGCAGGGGCAGTCGAAGGAGGAACCGCGCGCCCGCGGTGGCGGGCGCATAAACGATGGAGCCGCCGTGGCGCTCCAGGATGCGCTTGACGAGCGGCAGGCCCAGGCCAATGCCGCGCGCCTTGGTCGTCATCAGCGGCTCGAAGAGGCGCGGGCGGATGATGCCGCTGATGCCCGGCCCTGAATCCTCGAGGGCCAGCTCCACCGCGTCCGGCTGCTCGGTGGCCGTCAGCTCCACCCAGCCCGCCTCGCCCAGCGCCTGCACGGCGTTCTCCACCAGGTTGATGAACACCTGGCGCAGCTGGTTCGGGTCCGCCTGGATCTCCGGCAGCCGCGACAGCCCCTTCTCGCGCACGTAGACCTCGGGGGGCAGCTTCACGGTGGACAGCGCGCTGTGCCACACCTCGGACAACCTCACCGGCTCACGCTTCAGCGGCTTGTCTCGGATCATGTCCAGCAGATCCGAGACGATGCGGTTGGCGATGGTCACCTGCTCGCCGATGCGGCCCAGGTGCTTGACGGTGCGCTCGTCCGCGGTCACCTGACGCCCCTTGAGGATGAAGAGCGACGTCTCGATGACGCCCAGGGGGTTGCGCAGCTCGTGGCCAATGGAGCCCACCAGCTGGCCGAAGGTGGACAGCCGCTCATTGCGCGCCTGCTGCGCGAGCAGATCCTCGCGGTAGGTGTGCAGCATGATGGCCAGCTCCAGATCGAGGATCTTCGACAGGGCCCGCCGCACCTCATCCAGCTGAGCGGGCCGCTCACGGTAGTGGCTGTCGATGAGCGTGTTGAACTCCTGCCTCAGCACGTTCATCGCGCCGAACATGTAGTGCTGGGGCAGCGCGATGCGCACGTGGATGCGCCCGATGCGGCAGCGCAAGTCGTAATAGGGCTCGTCCCACGGGCCGCGCAGCAGCTGATCCATCCAGATCTGCAGGGTGCCCTTGAGGTGGCCCACCTGGCTCTCGCCGCCTTCCAGGGCCTTGCGCGCGCCATCGTGCTGAAGGATTCGGGCATAGAACACCTCGGCGATGCGGGAGAAGTGCTCGCGCACCACGGTGTGCAGGGCACGCAGCGCCTGCGCATCCTCCGGGCTGAAGCCCACGTAGCGCTTGAGCTCCTCGAACAAGGTTTCCGCCATGACGAGCGAGCCTAACCCCGGAGGGGCGGCGCGACAGCCCTTTCCCACATCCAGGGGCTCGCTCGATCGAGGCTCAGCCAGCGACGGGCGCCGACGGCCAGGGGAGCTGATCGACACGGCACCCCAGCTGCCGAGCCAACTCCAGCAGGAGCAGCTCCCGGTGAACGCGCAGCTCCAGCCGCATGCGCTGCTGGTGCTTGAGGAAGTGCAGCCCGTGGACCACCTCCAGCATGCTGGCCTCGGCCGAGGAGAGCGCCAGCAGCGCCGAGCCCAGCGCCTCCTCGGCGGCAGGCAGCAGCTGGTGCTCCACGGCGTCCAGCCGCCGGTCCACCGAGGACAGCCGCGCCAGCACCCGCTCCACCTCGGGCTTCAGCAGCTGGCGGCGGCCCGTGCGGGCGAAGTCCAGCGCCGCCAGCGCCTCCCGCTCCAGCGCCCCCTCCGGCGACCAGGGAGGCGGCAGCTCTCCGGCCAGGACGCTGTGCTCGGGATCCGCCTTGCCCAGCTCGGCGAGCAGCTCGGCCCGGGCGTCCACCAGCTCCTCGATCTCCTGCTCCGCCGCGAGCGCCTCGGCCTCCAGCTGCACGTGCTCGTGCGAGTAGATGATGTCCGACGGGGCCTGCTGCGTCAGCCCGATGAGCGTCTCGATGAAGTCCCGAACGCCCTGCTCCAGGCCCCGCGCCTCCTGGTTGAAGCGCAGCCACAGCCGCACCCGGGCCTCCTCGCGCCCCGGGGACTCGAGGAAGCGAGGCAGGCTGACACTGCGCGGAGCGGCCGGAGCCGTGGGAGCCACCCGGGGCCGGGAGGGCTCAACCACCAGCGGAGAGCCCGGCTCCACCCCTGCCGCCTGAGCGGAAGTGGCGAGCAGAATCGAGAGGGAGAGGCTCAACGCGGCGCTGCGAACGAACATGAGGGAACTCCGGCCGCCCGAGGCGTACCCACGGGACCCTCCTGCCTACAGCAAACCTCACGCCACACCGCTGCCTGGGAAACCCACGCTCCGCAGCGCAAGGTTTGCGGCTCCGCTCCCGCGAACCGCATCCGCTGCACTCCCACGGAGTCCCCCAAAACCCGTCAGAGCAGTAAAACGATCCAAGCGCTTCACTCTGAGTGGCGGTAAAACCCGCTCTGCCTGCGCATGCGGCGCATTCCGGTGCCGTGAAATGTTTAAATCCGCACCGTCATGAAGGGTAAGGGGCAGCAATGAACGCAGTCGCGCAAGGCAGCCTCCCGGGAGACGCGTCGGTGCCGCCCCTGGCGGGAGCCGAGCTGGTCGGCCGGCGCTACCATGTGATGGAGATCGTCGGCCGCGGCGGCATGGGCACGGTCTACCTCGCGCGCGATCGGCTGGCCGGAGTGGTGGCGCTGAAGCGGCTGCACCGCTCGTTGGACGAGATCGCCCAGGACGCCTCGCGCAGCTTCGGCTCGAACTCCGCCGCGCCCGCCGTGGCGCTGGGGCTGGCGGACGAGTTCAAGCTGCTCACCTCGCTGCGCCACCCGCACGTCATCAGCGTGCTGGACTACGGCTTCGACGATCAGCACCGCCCCTACTACACGATGGATCTGCTCCGGGGCGCGCAGACCATCACCGAGGCGGGCAAGTACCAGCCGCACGAGGTGCGCGTGGGCCTGCTGGTGCAGGTGCTCCAGGCGCTGGCGTACATGCACCGCTGGGGCGTCATCCACCGCGATCTCAAGCCGGGCAACGTGCTGGTGCTGGATGGGCAGGTGAAGGTGCTGGACTTCGGCCTGGCCATCGCGCGCGAGGGGCTCGACGGCCAGCAGACGGTGGGCTCGCCGGGCTTCGTGGCCCCGGAGCTGTTCGAGGGCCAGCCGGCCTCGGCGGCCTCGGATCTCTACAGCCTGGGCATGGTGGCCTACCGGCTCTTCGCGATGCCCCTGGTGAAGGGGCGCTCGGCGGGGCTGGCGGCGGGCTTCGAGGAGACCGCGCTGGGCCAGGTGCTGCGGCGGCTGAGCGATCCGGATCCGAAGGGGCGCTACCACAGCGCCGAGGAGGCGCTGACGGCGCTGACCGAGGCCACCGGGCACCAGGTCGTCGTCGAGACGTCGGCCACGCGCGAGAGCTTCCTGCAGGCGGCGCGCTTCGTGGGCCGCGCGGGCGAGCTCAAGCAGCTGGAGCAGGTGCTCGGGCTGGCGCTGGGAGGGCGTGGCAGCGCGTGGCTGGTGGGTGGCGAGAGCGGAGTGGGCAAGTCGCGGCTGCTGGACGAGGTGCGCACGGTGGCGCTCGTCCGTGGCGCGGTGGTGGTGCGCGGCCAGGCGGTGAGCGAGGGTGGCAGCCCCTACCACGAGTGGCGCTCGGTGCTGCGCTGGCTGGTGCTGCTCACCGAGCCCACGGACTTCGAGGCCAGCGTGCTCAAGCCGCTGGTGGAGGATCTGGAGACGCTGCTGGGGCGGCCGGTGCCCGGGCTGGTGGAGATCGATCCCGAGATGGCGCAGGCGCGCCTGTTCGCGGTGGTGGAGGATCTGTTCCGCCGCGTTCCCCAGCCCACGGTGCTGATGCTCGAGGATCAGCACTGGGCCCAGAGCGACTCGGTGCGCCTGCTGGCGCGGCTGGCGGCGCTGTCGGGCACCATTCCGCTGCTCATCCTGGCCAGCTACCGGGATGACGAGCGGCCGGAGCTGCCCACCGCCCTGCCCCAGATGCAGGTGCTGCGGCTGCCCCGGCTGGACACCGAGGCCATCTCGGTGCTGAGCGAGTCGATGATCGGGGCGATGGGCCGCTCGCCACAGATCGTCGAGCTGCTGCGGCGCGAGACGGAGGGCAACCCCTTCTTCCTGGTGGAGGTGGTGCGCTCGCTGGCCGAGGTCTCGGGGCAGCTGGGCCGGGTGGGCTCGGCGCCGCTGCCGGACAAGGTGTTCCCCGGCGGTGTGAAGCAGATCGTCCAGCGGCGGCTCGAGAAGCTGCCCCCGTCGGCGCGCGAGCTGCTGCAGCTGGCGGCGGTCATCGGGCGGCAGATCGATCCGAAGCTGCTGCACGTGTGCGCGCCCACCATGCGCATCGACGCGTGGCTGAACGAGTGCGCGAGCGCGGCGGTGCTGGACGTGTCCGAGGGCCTGTGGCGCTTCGCGCATGACAAGCTGCGCGAGGGCCTGCTGGCGGACCTGCAGCCTCGCACCGAGCAGGTGCTGCACCGGCAGGCGGCGGTGGCCATCGAGACGCTGTACCCGGACTCGCCGGACTGGACGGTGGCGCTCGCGTCGCACTGGAGCAAGGCGGGCGACACGGCGAAGGAGATCCACTACACGCAGCGGGCCGGCGAGCAGGCCCTGGCGGTGTATGCCTGCCGCGAGGCCACCCCGCACCTGGAGCGGGCGCTGGCGCTGAGCCTGCCCGCGGAGAGCACCGGCTCGCTGGCGCCGGAGAAGCGCCAGCAGCTGGGGCGCCTCGAGGCGATGCTGGCGGAGGCCTCATTCCAGCTGGGGCTGCCGGATCGGTTCCGGCTCCACGCCGAGCGCGCCCTGCGGCACTTCGGCTGGCGGATGCCGCACACGCCGCTGCGCTGGGGCCTGGGCGTGGTGGGACAGATCCTCTACCGCATCGCGCAGGCGGTGGTGCCCGAGGCCTTCGAGGTGACTTCGCCCGAGCAGAAGCAGCGCCGCGTGGAAGCGGGGCGCCTGTTGCTGCGGCTGGCGGAGTTCTCCGTCTACGCGCAGGACCTGCCGCGGTTGATGTGGTCCGGGTTCCGGATGCTCAACCTCAACGCGCCGGTGGGTGCCTCGTCGGATCTGTCGCGTGGCTATGCGCTGATGGCGATCGTGATGGGCAGCGTGCCTCCGACGCGGCCCATCTCCGAGCGGTGGCTGCGCCAGGCGCTGGAGATGGCCGAGCAGATGGGCTCACCCGTCGAGCGGGCCTATGCGCTGAGCCAATACACGATGTGCGGCATCCCCCTGGCGCGCTGGGAGAAAGTCGAGGAGTGGGGCAGCCGGGCCATCGCGCTGGCGCAGGAGGTGGGCTACTCGCGGCAGGTTGAGGACACCAGCGCGCTGCTGGCCGCGGCGAACACGTTCCGGGGACGGTACCAGCCAGCGCTGGAGCGGCTGGCGCAGATGGAGGCCTCGGCGGGGCGGCGTGGGGCACTTCAGACGAAGCTCTGGGGCCCCATCCTGGGCGTGGGGCCGCTGATGCGGCTGGGGCGCTCGGCCGAAGCGGTGGCGTTGCTGGAGCCCGAGCTGGAGCGGATCGAGGCGAAGGTGGAGGCCTCGGAGAAGATCGTGGCGTACGGCACGCTGGCGCTGGCGTACCTGCGGCTGGGCAAGGCCGACGAGGCCCTGCGCACGGCGGCGCGCACGCTGCAGGTGCTGCGCTCGATCAAGCCCGTCACCTTCTTCCTCTACCCGGGAATCATCGCCACCGTGGAGGTGTACCTGACGCTGTGGGAGCAGGCCGCCACCACAGCCACCGCCGAGAGCGAAGCCCTGCGCAAGGATGCTCGGGCGGCCATTCAGATCCTACGGACGTTCGCGCGCATCGTCCCGGTCGCGTGCCCTTACGCGCAGCTGGCGCGCGGGAGCGAGGCCTGGCTGTCCGGGCGCGCGTCCGCGGCGACGCACGCCTGGAGCACGGCGCTGGCCGAGGCCGAGCGGCTGGCGATGCCCTTCGAGCAGGCGCGGGCCCGGTTCGAGCTGGGCCGCCACCTGGGGTTGCAGGAGCCTGCCCGCGCGGAACACCTGCTCAAGGCCCGGGCGCTCTTCACGGAGCTGAGCGCGGTCGACGACGTCGCCAGGGTACAGGCGGAGTTGGACCGGGCATAAGCGCCGGCGCGTGAAGGACGGCGCGAGCTGCCCATTGATCACTGCCCTTTCGGGCACGCCCCGAAGGCCCCAGGAAGAAGTCCCCGGGTCAGATCCCCCCCTCGGCGACAGCACCGGCTCATGGTAAAAGTCGAGGCCACGGCCCGGCGGTTGCTCACCGCTCCGCGCCCGAACGAAGTCCCCCCCCCGAAGGAGCAGGCGTACATGTCGAAGCGCGCGAGTGCAGGACCCTGGCATCGGGAAGACCTGGTCACCAACAACTTCCCCATCGAGAAGATCCCCAACCTCTACCGCAGCGATGACTACGGCATCCCCGAGGTGGTCGCCAAGATGCAGGCGATGACCAAGGAGTCCTACGCGCACGAGGAGATCTTTGGCCAGTACTGCCACCTGGGTCAGTACATCCACTGCCCGGTGGACATGGCATTCGAGTACGCGGCCAACGTCTACAGCCTGGAGGAGTGGACCTTCAGCATCCGCAAGCTCGAGCCAATGGGCGGAGGGCTCTACAAGGGCCTGGAGAACCTGGCTCCGGACACCTACATCTACATCCGCTCGGAGGCCTACCCGGACAGCCGCGTGGTGGACTACCCGTGCGCGTGGGACCAGGGCGACGAGCTGTGGATGCGCTACTACTTCCGCTTCATCGACGCGATGCCCACCCTGCGCAAGCCGGGCACCGTGGTGCTGTGGACCAACTGCAAGCACCCCTACTACGATCGCAAGACGGAGAACCTGCCCCCGTACATCTCCCAGCCGCGCGCTCGGGAGGACCGGCCCTGGGTGGGCGACATCTGGCCCACCTTCGATGCCATTCACCGCATCGAGATCGACAACATGAAGCGCATCCTCGAGTACCGCTATAGTGAGGGGCTCAGCGCTCAGGCGCCCCTCAAGCCAGCCGCCAAGGGCTCGAAGGCCGCCAAGACCGCCAAGAAGAAGAAGTAACCTCGGATTCACCGGCGCCAGCGGTCACTCGCTTCACCTCGCTGGCGCCTTCCTCTCGCCGGCCGCCAAGGGCCCCCGTCTCGCACATGAAACCGCGTCCTGATCCAACCCAGATCGAGGTCAAGGGGCAAGGCCTCATCTCCGTCGTTGCCGCGATGTCCTTGATCCAGTCTCACGCCCAGAACCTGCTGGCCGCGCACGGCCTCAACCCCATTGAGCCAGACAAGTGGTACCCGATGCACAAGGTGCTCGAGGCCTTCAAGGTCATCGGGGAGCGCATTGGCCCCAGCACGATGAAGTCCATCAGCCGCAAGGTACCGGACTACATGTATCTGCCGCCCAGCCTGCAGACGTTGGAGCAGGTGCTGTCGTCGCTCGACGAGTCCTACAGGCTGGGCCACCGGGGCAAGGGCCACATCGGCAGCTACATCTATGAGTCCACCGGCTCGCGCAGCGGGCTGCTGACCTCGGACAGCCCGTACCCGTGCGAGATGGACATGGGGCTGCTCGAGACGCTGTGCGAGCGCTACAAGCCCAAGGGCTCGCTCTGGGTGAGGGTGGCGCATGGCGCCGCGGGGTGCCGCACCAAGAACGGCGCCTCGTGCACCTACGAGCTCTTCTGGTAGCAGACGACGGCCTCGCGACCGTGGGCTTGCTCAGCGGCCCCGGCGCTTGATGGCCGCGCTTTCTTTGGGGGGCTTGGCTGGCCCGGCCTCAGGGCCGCTGTGTGGCCAGCCTCCCCAGGTAGCTGAATACCTTTCAAATTCCCACAGGAAATACTTCCGTTTTGTCTATCAAACGACAAGATCTTCCCTGATGGTGAGGATAAACGGGTAGCCACGCCTTGACATGATTTCCTTTTAAAGTGAGAATTTATGTATCAGCGTGTTTCAATCCCCCCCCCGCGCTGACACATAAACCCACGGCTTGACATCTCGGGTGCTCCCATGGATCACGCTTCTGTGGCGCAGTTGGAAGTTCATGAGACCCTGGAACTTGCTGCGAACGAAAGCCCCCTGGGTCCCTCCCGAAAAGTCGCCAACGCCGTCATCAGCCAGCTGGCGCAGGCCAACCGTTATCCTGAGCGTGATTGTAGCAATACGGAGCGTGCGATCGCGCGCGCGCTCAGCTTCCCCGCGGCCCATGTCACCGTGGGGCCGGGCTCGTTTGGCATGCTGCGTCTGATCTCCGAGGCCTATATGTCCGCGGGCTCCGAGGTCGTCTTCGCGGATCCCAGCTACCCCGTGTACCGCGGCCTGGCGCAGCAGGCGGGGTGCATCCCGGTCGCGGTGCCGCTCACGCCGGATCACCGCCACGATCTGCCAGCGATGGCCCAGGCCATCACGCCGGCCACCCGCGTCGTCTTCATCTGTAACCCCAATAACCCCACGGGCCGGCCGGTGTCCCACGCGGAGCTGGCGCAGTTCATGGCTCAGGTGCCGGCGCACGTCCTGGTCGTCATCGACGAGGCCTACTTCGAGTACGCCTCGGGGGAAGAGCTGCCGGACGGCACGGCCTGGGTCAGAGCGGGCCATCACGTGGTGGTGCTGCGCACCTTCTCCAAGGCCTACGGGCTGGCGGGGATGCGCATCGGCTATGGCGTGGCGCACGAGCAGGTGGCTGCCCGGCTGCGGCAGGTGAGGGATCCCTTCTCCGTCAACTCCATGGCGCAGGCGGCCGCTCGGGCGGCGCTGACCGACGAGCAGCACCTGGCCAGCGTGCGCGCGCTCAATGATCAGGTGCGTGCCGAGCTGTGCGCCGCGGTGTCGCGGATGGGGCTGCGCTACATCCCCTCGGTCACCAACTTCGTGATGATTCAGTGCGGAGGGGATGATCTGGCCATCTGCGAGCAGCTGGCGCAGCATGGGGTGAAGGTGCGCCCTGGCAGCGAGTACGGCATGCGCGGTTGGCTGCGGGTCTCCACGGGCACCTTGCGGCAGTGCCAGCGCTTCCTGCTCACGCTGCAGTCCGTCCTCTTCAACTGATTTCCGCTCTTCGGGTTGAACGCGGCCTGACTCAGCGTGGCGTATTGAGCACCAGGTCCAGCAGCCGCAGCGTCATGCCTCCGGTGAAGTCGATGGTGGCGCCGTTGAACCAATCCACGTCCTCGCCCACCAGCACCGAGACGAAGCGGGCTACCTCCTCCACGGTGCACATGCGCCCCGAGGGGTTCATCTTCCGGTGCGCCTCGTCCAGCCGCGCCAGCGCCTCGGCCGAGTACACGTGCTGCAGCGCCGGTGTAATCACCGTGCCGAACTTGAGCAGGTTCACCCGGTGGCCCCGCGGGCCCAGCTCGATGGCCAGGTGGCGCACGTAGATCTCCAGCGCCGCCTTGGCCGCGGTGATGAGCCCCGTGTTGTGCAGCAGGGACTCGGTGAGCGGGTTGGTCAGCCCCAGCAGCCGGGCTCCCGGCGCCAGCAGATCCTTCGCCACCAGGGCCTGCGCCCAGTAGATGAACGAGTGGGCCATGGCCGTGAAGGTCCGTTCCACCTGACGCGGGTGCAGGGGCTCGCCCTGCTCGGGGACGAACAGCCCCACCGAGCCACTGGCGAGCGAGTGGACGAACAGCTTCACGCTCCGAGGCCCCGCCGCCGCCAGCAGCGCGTCAGCGCCCTGCAGCGCACCCTCGCTGGTGCCCGCGTCTCCCCGGTGCATGACGATGCGGCGCCCCGTGGAGGCCACCTCTCGCTCCACCTGCGCCGCCTGATCGAGGTAGCGCCCCCGGTGCATGCCGAACACGTCGAGGCCGCGCGACTTCGCCACCTCGAGCGCGATGGCCGCCCCTGTCCCGGATGAGACTCCCAGGACGACGGCCCACTGCGACTGACTCTGCTCCCCTCCCCTGTCCTCTGCCGCTCGGCTCATCCACCCACCTGGTAGAGCAACGCTCCGTGGGAGACACCCGCTCCCACGCCCACCATCAATATCCGCTCGCCAGGGCGCACCGGCCGCGTCCGCAGCAGCCGATCGAGGCTGAACGGAATGGACGCCGCGCCCACGCTTCCGGTCTCCTCTACCACGGGAACGATGCGCTCTGGCGCCACTCCGAGCCCCTCGGTGATCGTCCGGAGCATGGCCCCGTTGGGCTGGTGCGGCAGCACCCACTCGATGTCCGACAGCTTGGCGCCCGCGCGATCCAGCACCGTATTGGTCGCCGTGGACAGCGCGCGCATGGCGATGTCGAGGATCTCCTGCCGCGAAACATGGAAGCGCACCCGCTCCGGCTTGCCGCTGAACACGGGGTGCTCCAGCACGGTGTCCGGCGGCTGGGTGCCATCGTTGGCGAGCACCGAGCCCAGCAACCCCTCCCCGGCCCGCGCCGGCCCGAGCACCGCGGCGGCGGCGGCGTCCCCGAACACGAGGTACGGCCGCGCATCGCTCTCATCCACGATGCGCGAGCCCAGCTCCACGGTGACGATGCCCACCGGCCCCAGCCCCGTGGCCACGCACCGCGCCGCCACGTCGAACGCGGACAGGAAGCCCATGCAGGCGTTGCTCAAATCCATCCCGTCACACGTGCCCGCCAGGCCCAGCGCGGCGGCCACCCGGTTGGCGGTGGCGGGAATGAGGATCTCCCCTCCATACGAGCTGACGAACAGGATGCGCCGCAGCTCCCTGGGAGCCAGGCCCGCGGCCTCCAGCGCCTGGCGCAGCACCTGCGCTCCCAGGTCCGCCACCCGCGTACCGGGCTCGGCCCAGTGCCGGGTGCGAATCCCCGTGCGCCGCTCCATCGCCGCGGGCTCCCGCCCCAGCGCCTGGGACAGCTCCACCGTCGTCACCGCCCGCCCGGGCAGCGCGCTCGCGGTCCCCAGGATCCGCACCGGGATCATGCGCTCTCCCGCTCCGAAAGCCGCGCGCCCACCTCCTGAGCCTTCGTCCGGGCCATGGAGATGATGTCCCCACGGCGCTGGGACATCTCCTGCCACCGCGCCTCGATCGCATTGAGCGTGGGCTGCATGTCCTGGCTCGCCGCGTCCACGAACGCCTGGCCCTCGGAGAAGGACCAGGGCGCGATCGGCACGTACGGGCTGTTGTAGAGAAAGTCCGCGACGCCGCCGCTGGTCTCTCCGGTGGTGTGGAACAGGATCAGGCTGGCGCGCACCGCGTCCGAGATGCGCCCGAACGGGTTGAGCCCATGCAGGAACAGCCCCAGCTTGCCAGGCAGCAGCGGGCCCGGATCCATCCGGTCCGGAGGATCCGCCAACACGTTGCCCGCCACGGTCAGGTTGGCGCGCTGAGTGCTCAGCACGCTCGCCGGCACGCTGTTGATGAACGCGCCATCCACGATGCGGCTGTAGTCCTCCGTGAGGCCCGGAGAGTTTTCCTTCGCGAAGTCCGGCGAGAGCAGGCCCGGCATGATGCCGCTGGCGCGCACGCCCTCACCCAGCGTGCCCTGCAGGCGGACATAGACCTGCGACCTGGAGAGGTTCGTCCCCACCGGGAAATAGGGGATCTCCATCTGCTCCAGCCGCTGTTTGCCCAGCAGCCGATCGACATACCGGGCGATGGCCGCCGAGTTGATCACGCTAGCGGCCATGACCAGGGGGAAGACGTGGCCCTGCTTCAGCATCAGGTCCAGCCCCTCCAGCCCCTTGCCCGTGTAGAAGGCCCCCACCGCGGCCCCGAAGCTGGTGCCGCTGATGACGTCGACGGGGATGCCCCGATCCAGCATGCCGCGGATGAGCGCGATCTCCGCGAAGCCCCATGCGCCGCCACCTCCCAGGGCCACGCCGACGACCCGCTCGGTGATGGCGCGTCCCCAGCGGCGCAACGTCTCCTGCTCCGCGCCCGAGAGCGCCACGAAGGGCCGGTGGGTGGAGAATTGCGAGAGCGCGAGCCGCACTCGCACCGTCCCCGCCGGGAACGACAGGCCCTGCGTCTTCTGGGAGCCGGGCTCGAGCAGCGCCGTACACAGGACCGAGTCGCTGTCGAACCCCGGAGGCAGCTGCGCCGCGAGCGGGTTGCGGGACAGGAAGACCATCTTCCAGGTCACCTCCCCGCTGGACATCAGCTTGAAGCCGCGGCCGCTGTTCTCCGGCGGCACCAGGCCCGGCCACAGGCGCGGGTCCACGTGCACGAAGAAATAGTCCCAGCGCACCCGGCTGGTCCTCGCCAGCTCCTCCAGCGCCACCACGGCGGCCTGGCCGTTGGGAACCCGCAGGCGATAGGTCGGCACCTCTCCGCTGCGCGAGGTGGGCATGGGCTCCGGCGGCGGCGGCGAGGCGGAGAAGACCACGTCCACCCGCAGAATGTGATCGCCATGGGCGCGGTGGGTGGCCTCGGCGACGCCCTGAATCAGCACCTCCAGCGGCGCATCGGACGCATCGCTCTTGAAGAGCACCAGCTCGGGCGTATGGACCAGGTCGGGCAGCATCTGGAGCCGGCGCTGCCACGTCTCCGCGGGCGACGGAGAGACGCTGCCGGCGAAGTGCGCGGACAGGCGCAGCAGCGAGTCACTGGCGCGCTGCGGAATGAAGGCCACCCGCGCCTCGCTCGACTGCAGCTTCACGGTGGAGGGCGTGGGCGCATCGCTGTGCATCACCACGTCACCGAAGAGGCTGCCGGGGTAGAGCGCGCGCGTGAGCACCGAGGCCCCCTCCTGTCCTTTGGCCGGATCGCGCCACTCTCCCAGGTGCCCATCCAGCACCAGGAACATGCCCCGGTGCTGCTCCTCGGTGCTGCCCTGGGGAATGACGACACCGCCCTCGGCGGTGTCACTGCGGATCGTGCGCACGTCCACCGTGTCGAGCAGCGCGTGCAGGTGCCGGCCGCTCACGCGCCGGTACTGGACCGTCTTGCGCAGCGAGGTGAAGAAGAGGTTCCGGGCCCGCTCGAACTGGCAGTAGTCCCCGAGGATCCTCTCCAGCTCGGCTGCCTCCTCCCTGGGCAGGGAGCTCAGCGCCTCCTGGGACAGCACCAGGATCTCGGTGGGCCGGATGGCCTCGAGCCGGAACGAGGCCTTCGGCTTGCGCAGGAGCGTGGACGCGGGGTTGTTGAGGTTGACCCACAAGTCACCCCGGTAGAGCGGCCGGTGAGGCACTCCGGCGCCGGGGAACAACTGCGTGAGCGCCAGCTCGCCGGAGACGACGATCAGGCCCCGCGGCTCGGCCGGGCCGCTCCCAACCCGGGAAGAGAACAGATGGGTCGCGGCGGGTACCGTCTTCAACTCGAAGAGCTGCCCCAGTCGATTCGCATGCTCCTCGAGCCACCGCGAGAGGGCCTTGAAGTGCAGGGGGGGAAGCGCCACGGAGGGCCGCATCGGTCGGGTCTCTGGGTTGTTCTCTCGGGTCATCGCGTCCCTACTTACTACTTCGGGCGTGGTAAGTGCCGGTGCGCTTGAGTTCCCGCACGCCTGCCCTCCAGGTGCTTTAAGGAGCGCCCTGGCTCTGAGAGGATGTGGGTGCGCGGGTAAGGGCTTGCATGCACCTGCCCCCTGGGACTTCACGACTTTTAGGTGACTTCATGCACGATGATCTGTCCTCGCTGGTGGTAGCGCTCTCGAAGTCCACGGACTTCGAGGATGCGGCGGCGCGGACGCTGGCCAGCCTCATACACCTCACCGAGGAGGCCATTGGCGCCAGCAGGTACAAGGGCCGAGGCAAGGTGCTGCGCGGCATGGTGCACCTGCGGCCCTCGGGCGGGTACCTGCGGCTGGCCATCCTGGAGCAGGGGGCCACGCAGGTGCAGTCGGCGGGCACCAGCGGGCCCAAGGGAGGCATCAGCCTGGTGTCCGCCACGGCGTGGCGCTCTGTGGTGCAGCACGGGCGGCCGGTGTTCATCGACGCCAGCCTGGGCACGCTCAAGCCGTACGCGCCCCAGGCCTCCGAGGACATCGAGGAGCAGCTGCCCGGCAGCTTCAACAGCCAGGAGAGCCGCCAGAGCTTCTTGAACCGGCAAGCCTCGCACGTGTGCGTCATCCCGCTGCGCTCGGTGGGCGCGGGCCTGGGAGGAATGATCTCGCTAGAGGCCGAGTGCCCGGCGGCGATGGGCCAGGACTTCATCTGGCGCGACTGCGTGGAGCGGCTGCAGCTGGTAGCGGAGCTGGCCGCGCCGTACCTCACCGGACTGCCGTCGCGCCCGGTAGGCCAGGTGGAGGTGGACGAGTTCCTACCAGTGGTGGGCGCCACGATGGCCAGCCTGCTGCCCATCCTGAGCGTGTTCGCCCAGCAGGAGGAGAGCATCCTCATCAGCGGAGCGACGGGCGCGGGCAAGTCCCGGCTGGCGCGCTGGTGCCACGCGCGCTCCAACCGGGGCAAGGGGCCCTTCGAGGTGCTGGATCTGATCGCCGTGCCCGAGGAGCTGCAGATGGCGGAGCTCTTCGGGTGGAAGAAGGGCGCGTTCACCGGAGCGGTGAAGGACAGCCATGGCAGCCTCGGCCGGGCGGAGGGCGGCACGCTCTTCATCGACGAGATCGACAAGCTGTCGCTCAAGGCCCAGGCGGGCCTGCTCCGGGTGCTGGAGGAGCGCACGTACCGGGTGCTGGGCGACGGCGTGGGAGATCGCCCGGCGGACGTGCGGTTCGTCATCGGCACGAACGTGGATCTGCGCGAGGCGGTACGCGCGGGACGCTTCCGCGAGGACCTGTATTACCGCATCAACGTGCTGCCGCTGCGGGTGCCCTCGCTGGACGAGCGGCGGGATGAGCTGCCGCTGTGGGCCAACTACATGGTGAACCGGCGGCACCGCGAGCAGTTCCCCAACGGGCAGGCGCGGCTGGCGCCCGAGGCGGCGGAGCTGCTGAGCGGGCGCAAGTGGCCCGGCAACCTGCGGCAGTTGGACAACATCATCCGCCGGGCCTACACGCTGGCGCTGGTGGAGCACGGCGCGGTGCCGGAGCTGATGCTGCAGGCGGGGCACGTCTCGCGGGCGCTGGAGTACGAGGGCGTGGCGAGCGCCGGAGGCGACAAGGCGGCCGGCTCGCTGGTGGATGCGTTCCGCGCGGCGGCGACGGCGTTCATCGCCGAGGCCAAGCGCCGGGGCACTCCGTTGGACCTGGCGCTGGCCGAGTCCATGGTGGGCGTGGTGCTGGGCCAGGCGGTGCAGCAGATGGGCCGCGAGGATGCGTTCCGGATCCTGGGGCGTGAGAACCTGCTGAAGAACCGCAACCACCACAAGGTGCTCAAGCGCGAGCTGGAGAAGGTAGAGGCCCTCTATAAGGAGCTGGGCGAGGGCCCCTCCCCGTTCGCCGCGCTGCTGACCGAGGACGAGGCCGCCTGAATGAATTCGAATGAGACGCGGTCGCACCCGGAGCTGGAGCACGTCATCGTCACCCCGACGAAGGATCTCGGCGGGTTCGAGGTGCGGCGCGCGCTGCCCTCGGCCCAGCGCCGGATGGTGGGCCCGTTCATCTTCCTGGATCAGATGGGGCCCGCGACGTTCCAGCCGAGCCACGGAATCGACGTGCGACCGCATCCGCACATTGGCCTGGCCACCGTCACCTACCTCTTCGAGGGAGAGATCCTCCACCGGGACAACCTGGGCGTGGTGCAGCCCATTCAGCCCGGCGCGGTGAACTGGATGACGGCGGGGCGCGGCATCGCCCACTCCGAGCGCACGGCTCCCGACAAGCGCGCCACGGGCGGGCGGCTCTTCGGCATGCAGGCCTGGGTGGCGCTGCCCAAGGAGCATGAGGAGACCGAGCCCTCCTTCGTGCACCATCCGGCGAGCACCCTGCCCCTGCTCGAGGGCGAGGGGGCGAGCGTGAACCTCATCGCGGGCTCGCTCTACGGGAAGAGCTCTCCCGTGAAGACGCTCTCGGAGATGTTCTACGCGGCGGTGGTGCTGGAGGCCGGCGCACGCCTGGCGCTGCCACCGGACTACGAGGAACGGGCCATCTACATCGCCGAGGGCTCGGTGGAGCTCGATGGCGTCGCGTTCAGCACCGGAGAGCTGCTCATCTGCCGGCCTGGCCGCGAGATCGTCTTCCGGGCCTCGGCTCCCGCGCGGCTGATGCTCCTTGGAGGCGCGCCGATGGACGGCCCGCGCCACGTCTTCTGGAACTTCGTCTCGAGCACGCGAGAGCGGATCGAAGTGGCGAAGGCGGACTGGAAGGCAGGCCGCTTCACGCAGGTGCCACAGGAGACGGAGTTCATCCCGCTTCCCGAGGATCCTCTCCCGGTACGCTATCCGTAGGCCAGCGCGGTCCGCCTTTCAGACGCCCAGCAGCTTCGCCAGCTCCTCAGGCTGAGCGGCCAGCGTGGGCGATTCACCTTCGAGCACGATGCGGCCCTTCTCCAGCACCACCGCGTGATCAGTGTGGGCGAGCACGGCGCGCGCGTTGCGGTCCACGATCAGCGTACTGATGCCAGTGGCACGGATGGCGGCGATGACGCGCCAGATCTCCGCCACCACCAGTGGCGCCAGCCCCTCCGTCGCCTCATCGAGGATCAGCAGGCGCGGGTTGGTGAGCAGGGCGCGCCCGATCGACAGCATCTGCTGCTCTCCTCCGGAGAGCTGCATTCCTCCATGGCGCAGCCGCTCGGCCAGGCGCGGGAAGGTGTGCAGCACGCGCTCCAGCGTCCAGTCCCGCGCGCCATGGAGGCCGGGCCGCTCGGCCATCACGAGGTTCTCGCGCACCGACAGGTTCGGGAAGATGCCCCGCCCTTCGGGCACATAGGCCAGGCCCAGGCGCGCGATGCGCTCGGGCGGCTGGCGGGTGACGTCCTGGCCGTCGATACACACTCGGCCAGAGGCCGGCTTGACGTAGCCCATCACGGTGCGGATGAGGGTCGTCTTGCCCATGCCGTTGCGGCCGAGCAGTCCGAGTGCACGGCCCGCCGGCAGCGCCAGGTCCACACCGCGCAGCACGTGGCTGTCGCCGTAGTAGGCCTGCACGCCCTCGACGCTCAGCATGCGTCCCCCTCCCCGAGGTACGCCACCTGCACCTCCCTGTTGCCACGCACCCGCTCCGGTGTGTCGCTGGCGATCACCGCGCCGTTGACCATCACCGTAATGCGATCGGCCACACGGAACACGGCATCCATGTCGTGCTCCACGAGCAGCACGGCGTGAGCGCGCTTGAGCGTGCGCAGCAACTGCAGCATGCGCTCCGTCTCCTCGGCGCCCATGCCGGCCAGCGGCTCATCCAGCAGCAGGACGCGCGGCTGGGTGGCCAGGCACATGGCGATCTCGAGCTGACGCTTGGCCCCATGGCTCAGCGTGCTGGCCTGCAGGCCCGCCACGTCGGCCAGACCCACTGCCTCCAGCACCTGCCCGGCGATCTCGCCAGCCTTCGCGCAGGCGGCGGCGCTCTCCCACAGCGCCCACGGGCGCGGACGCGCGGCCTGCGCCGCGAGGCGGCAGTTCTCGAGCACGGTGAAGGCCGGGAAGATGGTCGTACGTTGGTAGGTCCGCCCCACTCCTGCGCGCGCGCGCCGCGGCTGCGACCAGCCGGTGATGTCCGAGCCCTCGAGCAGCACCTGGCCCGACGACGCGGGAAGCTCGCCGGACAGCAGGTTCACGAGCGTGCTCTTGCCCGCGCCGTTGGTGCCAATCACGGCGTGGATCTCGTCGAGCGCGAGGTCCAGCGAGACGTTGTCCACGGCCGTGAGGCCGCCGAAGCGGCGAGTCAGGCGGCGCGCCTGCAACAGGCTCATCGCCGGCTCCATCGCCGCTGCGCCAGGCCCATCAGCCCGTTTGGCAGCAGCGCCACGAAGGCGATGATCGTCACTCCCAGCGTCAGCTGCCAGTGGTCCGCCAGTGGCCCAACGAGCTCGTGGGTCGACAAGAGCTCCTTGAGCAGCATGAACGCGACCGTGCCCAGCACCGCGCCGCGCAGATGTCCTATGCCACCGAGGATGATCATCAGCAGCACCGCCCCCGACTCATGCCACGACAGCAGCTCCGGGTTCACCGCGGCGTCCTTGGCCGCGAGCAGAAAACCCGCGAGCCCGGCCAGCGCTCCGGCCAGAGTGAAGGACGCGAGCTTGTAACCAAAGGTTCGGAAGCCCACCGCCCGCATACGCTGCTCGTTCACACGGATGCCAGCCAGCGCATGGCCGAACCGGGAGCGCCGCACCAGCGCCAGCAGGCCGTAGGTAAACGCGAGACAGACAAGCGCGAGGTAGAACAGGTGCCGCTTGTCGTCCAGATCGAGCCAGCCGCCCAGCACCGGCCGCACGTTGAGGAAGATGCCGTCACTGCCCCCACCGGCCCGGGTGTCGTGGAACACGAAATAGGCCATCTGCGCGAACGCGAGCGTCACCATGATGAAGTACACGCCCTTCGTGCGCAGGCTCAGCAGGCCCACGACGAGCGCATAGCCCGCCGCCACGAGCACGGCCAATGGGAGCAGTACCACCACCGATCCCGGCTCGTACTCCGGCGATGCAAGCACCGTGACGTACGCCCCAATGCCGAAGAAGGCCGCGTGTCCCAGGCTCACCAGGCCCGTCATACCCACCAGCAGCTCCAGGCTGAGCGCGAAGATCGCGAACACCATGATCTTGACGGCCAGATCCTGCGGGTACGGCGGGAGGACGAGAGGCAGCAGCGCGAGCACCACCACGCCAAGAGCGGGGACGAGCCAGGGCTTCATGCGCGCCGGGCCGTCAGCAGGCCTTCGGGCCGCCAGATGAGCACGATGGCCATCAGCAGGTACACGCCGAAGGCGGAGTACTCGGCGAAGAAGACCTTGCCGAAGGTGTCCACGAAGCCCACCAGCAGCGAGGCCAGCAGCGCCCCCGAGATGGAGCCGATGCCGCCAATGACGACCACGACGAAGCAGAGGATGAGCACGCTGCCACCCATGCCGGGGTACACGCTGGACATCGGCGCGGCGATCATCCCGGCCAGGGCCGCCAGCGCCACGCCGCCAGCGAACACGATGCGGTACAGGCGCCGGATGTCGATGCCCAGCCCACGCACCATGTCCCGGTTGCTGGCGCCCGCGCGGATCATCATCCCCAGCCGGGTGCGGTTGACCAGCCAGTACAGTGCCACCGCGATCATGATGCAGGCCGCCGAGGCGAAGAGCCGGTACACCGGATAGCTCATCAGCCCCCCCAGCGGCACGCTGCCCGACAGCCAACCCGGCACCGGCACGCCGTGCACGTCGTTGCCCACGGTAAGCGAGCGCAGCTCCTCGAACACCAGGATCAGGGCCCAGGTCATCAGCACCTGCTGCAGGTGCTCCCGCTCGTAGAGGTAGCTGAAGAAGACCCACTCGAGCACGTAGCCGAACAGCGCGGACAGCACCACGCCCACCGCCAGCATGAGCAGGAAGCTGTCAGCGAACCATGGCGCCAGGACGAAGGCCATGTAGGCGCCCAGCATGTAGAAGCTGCCGTGCGCGAGGTTGATCACCCCCATGATGCCGAAGATCAACGTCAGCCCCGACGCCAGCAGGAACAGCAGCAGGCCGTACTGGACGGCGTTCAGACATTGAACCAGGAGGTTGACGGCATCCATGCAGCGGCTTCCACGCAAGGGGCGGCGAGAGCCGCCCGCCGTCTCCAGCGACGGATTACATCTTACAGCCGCGGCCCGGGTCGGCCAGCGCCTTCACCGCGACGCTGTGGTACTCGTTGTTCGTGCCCTTGGCCACGCGCAGGTAGAAGTCCTGCACCGGGTTGTGCTGCGGCGACAGCGTGAACTTGCCGCGTGGGCTGTCGATGGTGGCCTTGCGCATCGCCGCGATCATCGCGTCGCGCTGCTTCGCGTCGCCCTTGACCGCGTTGAGGCCCACGGCGAGCAGCTGCGCGGCGTCGTAGCCCTGCACCGCGTACACATCGGCCTTGACCTTGTAGGCGAGCTCGAAGCTCTTGCGGAAGGCGTTGTTGCGCGGCGTATCGAGGTTGTCGGCGTAGTGCAGCGTGGTCTCCAGCCCCTGGGCACTCGCGCCCTGCGCCTCGAGCGTGCCGTCGGTGAGGAAGCCCGAGCCCAGCAGCGGGATCGACTTGCGCAAGCCCGCGGCGTCATAGTCCTTCACGAACTTCACCGCGCCGGCCCCGGCGAAGAACGCGTACACCACGTCCGGCTTCTGCGCGGCGATCTCCGTCAGCAGCGCCTGGAACTCCACGTTCGGGAACGGCAGGGTCAGGTCCTTGATCACCTTGCCGCCCTGCTTCTCGAAGGCCTCGGTGAAGCCTTTGACGATCTCCTGGCCGGCCGCGTAGTTCCAGGTGATGGTCATCGCGCGCTTGTAGCCCTTCTGCGCCGCGACCACGCCGGTGGCGTAGCCGGGCTGCCAGTTCGAGAACGAGGTGCGGAAGATGTTGGGCGCGCACATCGGGCCCGTGATCGCGTCAGCGCCCGCGTTGGGCACGATCAGCAGCGTGTTGCTCTCCCTGGCCGCGCGCGCCATGGCCAGCGCAACGCCCGAGTGCACCGTGCCGATGATCACATCGACGTTGTCACGCCGGATCAGCTTGTTCACATTGTCCGTGGCCTTGGCCGGATCGGACGCGTCGTCCACCTTCACGTACTGGATCTCCCGCCCACCCAGCTTGCCGCCCTGCTCTTGCACGTGCAGGCGGAAGCCCTGCTCGATCATGTTGCCCAGCGCGGCGAAGGTGCCAGTGGACGGCAGCATCAGGCCCACCTTCAGCGGCTGCTGAGTTTGAGCTTGAGCCTGGGCGTGGGCCTGCGGAGCGAACGGCACGGCAACGGCGAGCGCCACGAGGCGCAAGAGGCGGGACATGCTTGTTTCCTTATGAAGGGGCGGAACCGCTGGCGGAATGCGCCTCCAAGATGCCAGGAAAAAGGGCCGACTGCCTGGTGGCAATCGGCCCTCGGCTACCCTCGAGGACAGCAGCTCAGGTGGGCTGCGCCGGAGCCGGCTGCGACTGCCGCGTACGGCGCGAGCGGAAGCGCAGGTTGATGAGCTCCACCGTGAGCGAGAAGGCCATGGCGAAGTACACGTAGCCCTTCGGGATCTTCTGGCCGAAGCCCTCGGCGACCAGCAACACGCCGATGAGCAGCAGGAACGAGAGCGCCAGGATCTTCACCGACGGGTGCGCCAGCACGAAGGTGGAGATGGGCTTGGCGAAGAGCATCATCACCCCCACGGAGACCAGCACCGCGACGACCATCACCCAGATCTGCTCCGGTGGGATCATCCCCACCGCGGTGATGACCGAGTCGAGCGAGAACACGATGTCCAGCGCGAGGATCTGCACGATGATCAGGGACAGGCTCACGCCCTTGCCTCCGCTGGCGCCGTCCGCCCCCTCCTTCTCGACCTTGCTGTAGATCTCGTTGGTGGCCTTGGCCAGCAGGAACAGGCCGCCCACCAGCAGGATGAGATCCCGCCCGGAGATCGCATGGCCCAGCAGCGTGACGAAGGGCTTGGTGAGGCTCATGATCCAGCTGATCGTGAACAGCAGCCCCACGCGCATGAAGAGCGCGAGCCCCAGCCCCAGCCGCGCCACCCTATCCCGCTGATGGGGGGGCAGCTTCGACGACAGGATGGAGATGAACACCACGTTGTCGATGCCCAGGACGATCTCCATCGCGCACAGGGATACGAGCGCGACCCACGTCTTGGGGTCCTCCATGCCAGGGAACATTCGGGGGCCACTCCTTAGAGAGCCCCCCTACTAAAAAGGACCCTTTTTCCCGGCCACTCAAATTGACAGCAAACGGAAGAATCGTTGTCCTCCTTCGACAAAACCTTTCGTTTCCTAAAGGCGGGACGGGGCCCCTTCCCTCGGCAACCTTCCAGTTGCGCCTTTTTGAGCGAACATGTTACGAGGCGCGGTATCTCCTCGCTTGAGCAGGGACCCGCCTGCCAGGCCGCGGCGCGGAAGCACCGCGAGGCATTCTCTGGCTTCGTGACCGGGCGCAGTTGCAACCCGCCTCCACTGCCACGACCCGTGGTCCATCGCAGAGGTGACCGTGAAGCCCTCCCGTCACTCAACGGCTGAGCGAGGTGCGCGCGTCCAGGAAAGGACGTGCCCATGAGCTCAAGCAACGCCCTCGGCGGCATGGTCGCCTCATCGCTGGCCGCGACTCGTGCCACGACTCCACGCCGTCCGGCCGAGCCCCCCCGGCGCGAGCCTCCACCTCCGCCAGAGCAGCATAACGCTCTGATCCACCCGTTCGGACCGCTCCCCGAGGTGCTTCTGGACTCCGGCCCTGTAAACGTGCCCGAGGCCGAGAGCGGGACTCTCGTGTACGCCCATGCGGCCATCGAGGGTGAACGGCTCCGGGCGAACGCGCTCCTCAGCGCGGGCTGCACCATCAACGGCCTGGCGCGGGCCCTGGTCCGCAGGTTCCCCAAGCGCCCGCTTCCGCCGCCGCTCGTCGGCCCGCCGGATTTCATCGAGCCGGCCGTGCTCGCGCGAGCGATCCTTTATTACAACCTGGATCACCTGCTGGGGACCACTTTCACCTCGGTGCAGGTCGCGAGGCTGAGGGCGCGGTGGCTCGCCGGAGTGCGGCTGCCCCTGCCCCTGGAGAAGGATCCCACCCGGGTGATTGGCAGCCCGTGGATCTCCAGCCTCGCCGAGATCGACCGGATGAACGCGGCGTACCTGGCGCTCCCGGAGCGCGCCGTGCTGGACCTGGTCCTCGATATGCCTGTCGAGAACCACCCGATGCCGGACCCCGTCCAGCTGAGCCAGACGGCCCTCGAGCAAGCGGCCCCGGACCCGGTGGCTGCCATCCGGGGCCGGCTGCTGGCGAACCCCTTCGAGCCCGTCTTCTGGATCGTGGAGGTGCTGCGGCAGACGAGCACGGCCTCCGACAGACAGCAACTGGTGCTCGACGTGCTCACCTCGCTCAGCGAGTCCCAGGTCGATCTGCTGGGGTGGTGCAGCGCCGGCAACGCGGTCCTCCGGCAGTTCTGGCGCGTCATTGCCCCTTCCGCATACCCGGTGGTCGAGGACACCTACCGGGCGGCCCTCATCAAGGCGGCTCGCGGGCTGGGGCTGCAGGGTAATCCGATGGCGGGCTTCCGGGATCCCCTCGCCTTTGGCCCGGATGTCGTCCCGGCGGAGCTGCCGCTCATGCCGCTGCAGAGGAACAAGCCCACGCAGCCGGAGCAGGGCGTTCACGTAATGGTGCTAGGCCGTGACGTCTTCGCCGGGCCGCGGCAGGTATGGAGGGGGAACGGCTGGACTTTCTACGGGCCAGCCCATGTCGGGATCCAGAAACCGGAGGCCTTCCACCGCCGCGCCGCGGCCCAACTCATCCCCGCGGGTACGGCGGAGGACGTGAGAAGCCGGACAAAGGCGCGCCTGCACGTGGCGGTCTCGATCGCGGAGAACGAGGGAATGCTCGATGCCTGCCGGGCCCCTGATTTCGGGCTGCTCTCGACGGGGATGCAGCAGTGGACCGCGCTGAACAACGACGAGATGACGCTACTGCTCCGGCGGTTCCAGGACCGGGCGCCGGACCATTACGATCTCTTCTTCGGCATGCATTCGCTGCAGACCGTGGTGTGGGCCGGCGGAGACCGGGGAGTGGAGCTCGAGAGCCCGACCGAGCTCCAGATCCGGAGCGGCAACAAAGACTACTGGAGCCACTGGAACGACCCCGCGGACAGCACCTTGAAGCCGGTGGACTGGCGCTTCCCCTGGTACGTCGCGCTCCAGGTGGTGCCGAAGGGGGAAGCGCCGAGGATGCTGAAGAAGGGCAGCGACGAGCGACTCGCGTTCTTCGGCGGCGTGAAGCGCAACAGGACCGTCGAGTACGCGCCCGAGTGGTGCGCACGGGTGCGCCTCGCGGCGCTCTGCTCGGACGATTACAAGATCGTCCAGATGCAGTCGGCGGCCTACCGGTTCAGCCGCATCGAGCGGGAACTGCGGGCGTACACCGTCACCATCGAGGGGACGGCGCACAGCCTGCGGGAGCTGTTCAGCTCGCAGCTCGCAGCGGCGGCCGTGCTCGATCACCACATCAACAGGCCAGGGGACGTCCAGCGCGCCATGACGGCGGCCTGCGAGCGCACGCGCAGCCAGCTCACCCCGCCGTCGACGGCGCACGAGCCGCCGCCATCAGAGACGACCCCGTCGCCCGCGCCGACCCCGTCGCCCGCGCCGACCCCGAAGCTGAAGCGTGAGTTCCTCGTGCGCTTCGTCATCAATTACGTGCTGGCGCGGGAGCTGGCCGACAAGGACAAGCGCAACTACGCCATCATCCGGCAGCAGGACACCCCGCCCCCCGCGGGCACCGATCCGGCGCTGCTCGTCGGCCGGTTGGACGCGGAGCCGGGCTCGTTCAAGGGCTGGACTCCGGAGTGACCTCGTAGCCGCAGCTCGGAGGCGTCATGGCATTCGCAAAGAGTCTCGGGCCCGAGGTCTCCGCGGTTGGCAGAGCGCTCGGCCTCTTGAAGGTCACGGGGGGCGAGCTGCGGCTCGAGCCCGATTTCTTCACGCGTCCGGCTCATTACGTGATGCGGATGATCTCGAGCCCGGCCCAGCGGCAGGGGCTTCTGGACGCGCTGTACTCCCTGGCTCCGCCCGCGCTGCCCCGCCTGGGAGAGACCACGGCGGACACGGGCCGGAAACACCCGCTGCTCCAGGAGAGCGGCACCGGGCGGCTCTTCCTGGCGGTGAAGGGCGTCGCGACCGGCACGCTCACGCTGGGGCTGTCCGCCGAGGTGCAGGTTCCGGATGGCCCCACGCTGACGCTGGAGCTGCCGCTGGTGAAGGCGGAGGGGGAGACGCTCACCGAGATCGCCGGGACGGTGGACTCACCGCTGCGGATCGCGGTGAACATGAGCCTGGAGGGCGGCTCGGCGGTGTCCGTGGCGCTGCTGATGGTGAGGCCGCCCGACGTGGACGAGAGCCGCCTGTTGGTGCGGCTGTCGCCCGCGGGCAAGGCGGCGTTCGAGTTCGATCCCACCGCGCCGCCCAGGGACTTCGGCCCGCTGATCACCGCGCTTCTCCAGACGCTGCTCGCGATGGGAGGGCCGTCGGTACCCAGCACGATCGTGGATCACCTGCCGGGAGTGCTGGGGCTGGCCGATGGGCTGCCCCCCTTCCCTATCGACCGGCTGGCCACCGATGCGGGCGCGCTGCGCACGTGGCTGCGGAAGATGCTGACGTCGCGGGCGGCGGGCGGGCGATCGGCGCTGCGGGTATGGCTGGAGCACGTGGCGGGGCTGCTGGGCGCGCCGGATTTGCCAGGAGGCGACGAGGTGCCCACGGAGCAGGAGCCGCTCGCGCTCCCGCTGCTCCGGGTGGGCAGCACGGAGATCAGCCTGACGGCGGGGCTGCGCGAGGCGGCGGGCGACCCGGCGGGAGTGCTGGTGCTCGGGGCGCGGGCCCGGATCGCGGGCGCCGGGATCGATGCCGAGGTACGCGCGGAGGCGGCGCTGCTCGCGCTGCCACTCGCGGGGGCGGAGCCACCGAAGGTGGCCGAGCGGATCGAGCTCATCGCCGTGTCGCCCGCGGGCCCGGGAGCACTGGTGCCGCCGGGCACCGCACCGGCGATCTCCGTGGGGAGCGCGCGCGCGGGCGTGCGCTACGAGGGTGGGATCATCGCCCCCACGCTCGAGCTGCGGGAGGTGTCGTTCGGTATTGGTTCCGCGGTGCAGACGTTCACGCGGCTGGACCTGACGGACGCGGACGCGTTGGGGGCGGCCGCGAAGGACGCGCTCTACACCGCGATCAGGGGCGGGCTGGGCACTGGCGCGCCGGACGTGCAGGTGCTCGTGGAGGCGATCCTGACGCTGACCGGTCTGGGGCGTGAGCCGGGCCTGGATCTGGAGCGCCTTCCGACCGCGCCGACGCGGGCGATCGCGGACTACTACCGCGCGCTGAGGGGCACGCCGCAGGGGTGGTCGGACGTGCTCCGCGCGGTGGCGTCACTGATGGGAGCGCCGCCCGGCCTCACGGTGCTGGGGACGGGGCACCGGGACGACCCCTGGCGTGTGTTCGTCATGAACTTCGGCGCTCCGGCGAGCGGGCGCCCGCTGGGGATGTACCTCGCGATCTGGGACGACGCCGAGGCGGGCAGCACGACGGTGGCGCTCCGGCTCGGGCTGCGGGTGGAGTTGGGCAGCGCCACGGGGAGCCCCGGGGCCGAGTGGACGGCCGCGCTGCAGAGCGAGGTGCTCGCGTTCGATCTGCCCCAGGACGCGGAAGGCACGGTGCGGCTCATCGGCGAGCAGCGGGGAGAGCTGCGGGTCTCCCCTCCTCCCGCTGCGCCGGCTGGCGTGGCCACGGGGGTGAGCGTCGAGGCAAGCCTGCTGGCGTTCGCGGCGAGCTGGCGCCCAGGCACTCAGCTGCAATGCCAGGCGCGCGTCGAAGGCGTGAAGGTCGGGGCGGGAGAGAGCGTGGTGGAGCTCGGCACGCTGCGCTTCCCGGGGTACGACACCGGCAGCATCGACGCCGAGGCCCTGTGGGGCGCCGTGCGGCGCTTGCTGGGCAGAGTGGCAGGGGCCTGGGGCGGCCCGTCCGCGGAGGCCCTGGCCGCGGTGCTGGGACTGGGCTCGCCGGGGGCGTTGGGACTTCCAGGGGAGTTGCCGCCGCTGGCGCTGCCGGCGAGCGGCGATCTGGGTTCACTGCTGGGCGATCCGGGCACCGCGCTCCGGAACTGGCTCGCGCTGCTGGCGTCGGACGCGGCCGCGGTGAATGGGACGCCGTTCCTGGCGTCGCTGCGGCACCCGCTGCGGGCCCTATTGACGGGGCGCCTGCCCTCTCTGCCTGGGCTGCCGCTGCCAGCACATGAGATTCCCCTGGGGGGAAGCGGGACCTGGAAGGACCCGTGGACCATTCCGATCCACGGCCAGGGCGGGCTGCCAGTGGAGTTGCTCGCGTGGATCGACCCCGAGGGCCCGCCGCCCGACTGGGCACTGCCGATCCTGGAAACACTGGAAAACAGCTTCCCCTCCGCGAGCGATGTCATCGGCGCGGCGCAGGCCCTGGCGGCGTACCTGCCGGCCTCGCCGTTCGAGGGGCTCGATCCCTCGATGGGGGCCGGGGCGCTGCAGGCGCTCGACGCGGTGCTCGAGGCGAGCGACGGCGTGGTGCCGCTGGACGCCGCGATCCCGGCCGACGCCGCATGGACCACTGGCCTGACCGTTGACGCCGCGCACCCGGCGCTGCCTCGCGCGCCAGCGGCGATCGAGCAGATCCTCGCGCGCTCCAGCGCGCTGACGGGAGGGCTCGCGGCGGAGCAATGGGCCGTGGTGCTGCTGGCGCCCGCGCTGGCCGGGGAACAGGCGTGGGACGAACTCCTCACCCGCGCCGCGTCGAGCGCGGGAGCGCCGATCCGGGCCGAGCAGATCTCGCTGCGTCAGGGGACGCTCGATCCGATGCTCGTGGACCTCGGCGCCGTGCGCGCGGCGTCCCACTACGTGGTCGATCTCGCGGACGATGGCACCCGCTCGCTGGCTGACGTGACCAGGCACCTCAAGCGGGTGGTCGATCGCATCCGCGCGGTCAAGCCCCAGGCCCGGGTGCTGCTCGTGGCGCACTCGTACCTGGGCGTCGTGGCGCGGCAGCTCACGTCGGAGCAGCCAGCGGCGGTGCTGGGCTTGATCACACTCGGCGCGCCGCTGCTGCCCGTGCAGGTGCCGGCGTTCACGGATCCCACGATGGCGGAGGCCGTACTGCTCGCGCAGCGGCTGACGCAGCGCGGGTCGTTCGGGAGCCCCGCGCTGCAAGGGGCGATCGATCACCTCGCGTCGGCGCTCGACGGTTACCTGGCCGGATCCGCGGGCACTCCGCCGCGCGCCGCCGCGTACCCGGTGGCCGCGTTCGCACGCGCGTCGGACACACCGCCCGCGCTGAGCGGCGTACCGGCGTTCGCGATCGCGGGGCAGACTGGAGGCAATCTGTGCCGTGCGCTCGCCGAGTCGGTGCGCGGCGCGGCCACCGACGCGTTCGGGAGGCCCTCGGCGACCCACCTCGGGTACGGGATCCGGGTGGGGCTCGAGCTGCCAGCAGCCCGCGCGGGCGAGCCTGACGTGGAGGTGGCGCTGCGCCTCGATCTGGGCCGCTTCGGGCTGAGCCTGGACGCGCTGGAGCCTCCTCACCCAGCGCGGGAGCTGTCGGTGCGAGCGCGGATCTCGCGTCCGGACGGGTGGCTGTTGGGCGGGCCCGGTAACGGCACGCCGCAGGTGGCCCGGGTGCGCGCGGCGGAGCTCGAAGGCTGGTTGTCCTCGGGGGCGACCCGCCCGTCCGGCGTTTCGATCACCCTTCATGACGCGGCGCTGCGCGGATCCGGCGCGCCGATCATCGAGCTGTCCGACGCGCGCGCGCCAGCGCTGCTCGCGGCGCTGCTGCGGGAGCTGTCCGTGGCCGCGCCAGCGGGCGGCCGCCTGGAGGCGCTGCTTCGGGTGCTCGCGGAGCTGGAGCTGACTCAGCCCGATCCCGACGGCCGGGACGTGCCGCGCGCGGACGCGCTCGAGGCGCTACGGACCGATGCGGCCGGCTACCTGGGGGCACGGCTCCCCGCGCTGCTCGACCGCGCCGAGGGGCTGCTTGGCCTGCGGCGGCCGGAGGGGATGGAGGCCGGCGGCGGGCGGTTCGCGCTCGCGCTGGAGCCGCTGCCGCTCGAGGTGGTGGTGCAGAGCGCGCCGTGGCGGGTGACGGTGCGCACGCTCGCAGAGGGGTTGGGGATCGCGGGCGGAGGTGTGCTCTCGGCGCGTGGCTCGCTGCGGCTCGATACGGTGGAGGCGGAGCTCGAGGGGCACTTCTCGTTGCACGGGCTGCGCATCGAGCGCGAAGCGGACTCCGGGCGCGTGCGGCTGCACTCGACGTGGCTGAACGAGCCGGTGACCCTGGTGCCAGCGGATCCCGCGGTGCTCCGGGCGGCGCTCGGGCCGCTCGTGCCGCGCCTCGTGGCGGACGCGGTACTTGGAGCAGTGCTCGAGCACCTGTTCGGCGACGGGTTCCCGGTGCGGCCCGTGACTGGGCTGCTGCTCGACGCGGCGGAGTGGTTGAGGAATCCGGCCGCGCTGGGCAACGGAGAGGCGCTTCAGCCCGAGAAGGTCAATGCCCTGCTCACGGTGCTGGCGCAGGCGGCGGGGCTTGCGAGCACGCCAGACCGGCCGCTGATGCTGCCGGGAGGAGTGGGCGTCCGAGCGGAGGCCGGAGCCGCGGGGCTCAGGCTCGCGCTGTCCCCGCCCTTGCAGCTGTGGCTCGAGGGCGGCGGCGCGGCGCCCGGCTTCGGCTTCAACCTGAGCGTGCCGCTGCCGGGGAGCTGGGGCGATCTCGGGATCTCGCTCGGCGTCGGCGCGGGCGGGGCGGTAGCGCTCTCGGTGACGCCCGCCGCGCTCGGCGTGCGCGTGGAATTGCTGCCCCGGGTGGCGGGGCTCGCCGAGCTGGTGGAGGCAATTGGGAACCGGCTGCTGCCGGAGATCCTCGACGCGCTGGTCGGGGCGCTCTCGACGCCCGTGCCATCGCCCCTGCTGCAGGCCGTGCTCGACGTGGCCACGGCCCTGGATGTCTACGCTCCCGTGGGCGGCTTCCAGGCGCGGGCAGCGAAGCTCGCGCAGCTTGGCAAGGCGCTCACTTCCGGCGATCTGGACGCGGTGATCGGTCCGGCGACGGTCGCCGCCGGAGCGGTGCTCCGGGTGCTGCTTGGGGAGGAGCAGGTCCCACCGCAGGCGCCCGATCGGCCCACGCTGCTCGTGGTCCGGGTACCACTGGGGCCCGTGGGGCTCGTGGAGCTCGGAGCCGACCTCGGGGTCATGCCTCCGAGCATCTCGCTCGCCCTCACCGGCCTCCAGGCGGGGCCGGCGTCACTCACGGTCAGCGCGGGGTACTCGGGGACCGGGGGACTGGAGGGGCTCACAGCCGCGGCGTCGATCCGTGTCGCCATCGATACGGGGACGGGGCTGGTGCTGACGCCGAAGCTCGAGGCCGAGTTCACCGAGGGGGCACTGCACGCGCGCTTCCTGCCGCTGAGCGCGGACGAGCTTGCCATCCAGCTTGCGCCGGTCCTGACGCCGCCCACCGAGGCGCAACTTCTGAGGCTGGCCGAGGAATGGGCCCTGCCGCTGGCGGCCACGCTGCTCCTGCGGGCGACGGACAAGCTTCTGAACCGGCCGCTGTGGTCCGCGCCCGACGCGCTCACGGCGCGCCAGGTGCTGGTGTCCGCGAAGGTGGTGATGCCCGCGGAGGAGAGCCCGGATCGGCTGATGCTGCGCCTGCCCCTGCCCTCCCCCTTCGTGATGCTGGGCGGTGCGCTCAAGGCGCTGACGGCGCTCAACGTGCCGCTCCCCGGCGGGCTGTCGCTCTCGCTCGTGGAGAACGCCCGGCGCTACGGCCTGGGGCTGCACGGCGAGGTGGAGCTGCCCGGCCAGCACCCCATCGTGTCGCTGCGCTTCGGGGCGCCAACTCCGGTCGCGGAGGCGTGGAGGCAGGCCGGGCAGAAGCCGACGCTCTACCTGCTGGAGCTGCCTGACGAGTCAGCGCCCTCCGAGAGCGCCCAGCCGAAGCTGGCGGTGAGCCTGTCGCTGGTCGGACTGGGAGTGGGGCTCGAGGGCGGCAAGGGCAAGGCGCTGGTGGACACCGGCAGCTTCCGGCTGGGCGGCGCGGCCGCCTACGTGTCCGCGGAGATCCCGCTGCTCGGAACCAGCACCTCCGCCAGCTTGCACGGCGGCGCGGTCGAGCTGTCGGGCCTCGGCCTGCCGCTGGCGGCGCCGGGGGAAGGCGGCACCAACCCCGTGGCGGCCTCGCTGCTGCGCGTGGAGGGCGGCGGGGGCGACAAGACGCCGGTGAACCCGCCGCTCGACATGACGGTGATCGGCGGGGCGGGCACCTGGGCGGTGTCGTTCAACGGCCAGCCCGAAGTACGCTTGCCGGTGCGGCGGGGCTTCGGCCCGCTGCACGTGGAGGAGATCGTCATTGGCATGGATCCAGGGGAGCGCGCTCGCCTGGCCATCGACGGAAGCGTCAGCCTGGCCGGGCTGACCGTGGCCGTGGACGATCTGAGCCTGCGCCTGCCGCTGCGCAAGCCGCTCGACATCAACTCCTGGGAGCTGGACCTGGGCGGCCTGGCGGTGGGCATCTCCACGCCGGCGGTGTCGCTGGCGGGCGGGCTGATGCGGGCGATGGTCGGCGGCGTGCCCGAATACCGCGGCGCGATCAGCGTCAGCGTCGCCGACCGGGGCCTGACCGCGATCGGCGCCTACTCGCGGCCGTCGGACGCGCTGGGGCGCTACACCTCGCTGTTCGTGTTCCTCGCGGTGCCCATTCCGCTCGGAGGGCCGCCGTACCTGTTCGTGCTCGGGTTGGCTGGCGGCGCGGGCATCAACCGGCGCCTCCTGGTGCCGCGAGACCCGGCGGCGGTGCCATCGTTCCCGCTGGTCGCGGCGATGTCGGGCGGCTTCCCGGGAAACCCCATGGAGGCGCTGGCACGCATCGGCACCGACATTCCGCCGAGCCGTGGGGCCTTCTGGCTGGCCGCCGGTGTGCGGTTCACCACCTTCGAGCTGATCCGGACGTTGGCGCTGGCATACGTGTCGATCGACCGGGGCCTGGAGGTGGGCCTGCTCGGGATGATGCAGATGGCGCTGCCCACCGTGGAGGCAGCGGTGGTCTCGGTGGAGCTGGCCATGGCGGCCCGGTTCAGCACCACCGAGCGCGTGCTGTCGGTCCGCGCCGCGCTCACGCCGAACTCGTGGCTCATCAGCCGCGACTGCCAGCTCACCGGCGGCTTCGCCTTCGTGACCTGGTTCGACCGGGCCGAGGCGGTGCTGAGCATCGGTGGCTACCACCCGAAGTTCTCGAAGCCGGCGCACTACCCGGAGGTGCCCCGCGTCGGCTTCCACTGGGCGGTAGGCAGGGGCATCGTCGTCAAGGGCGGGGCGTACTTCGCGATCACCCCCAAGGCGCTGATGCTGGGCGGCCGCCTCGAGGCCTCCTACGACATCCCGCCGGTGCGGGCGTGGTTCACCGTCGCGCTCGACGTGATCATCACCTGGGATCCCATGCGCTACGTGGCGGACGCCATGGTGCTCGTGGGCGGGTCGTTCTTCATCCCGGACCCGTTCTCGAAGACTCTCCGCCCGCTCGGCAAGCCGATCTCGCTGTCGCTGAGGGCGAACGTGCACATCGAGGGCCCACCGCTCTATGCGCACGTGACGCTGGAGGTCCCGGTCATCGGGCGTATCGAGCTCGAGTTCGGCGAGGTCCGCCCCCAGAGCTACCTGGACTGGCCATCGTTCCGGGACAAGTACCTCTGCGGCGGGGACGCGGGCGCGCGCGCGACCAAGATCAGCGTGCTGTCCGGCATGCGGCCTACGCCCGAGAGCGCGTCGAACAATGGCCAGAGCGAGGCGCTGGCCTGGCTGGTCTCTCCCGAGCTCACGCTCCGGGTGGAGTCGCGGATGCCCGCGTCGTTCTGGCGGCTCACCGGCGTGTTCGACTCGAACCAGAGCCCGGCGGGCGTGAGGGTGCCGTCCAGCGTGGACTTCGTGCCCATGGATGCCGCCGCCGGCGACTTCACGGGGGCGCTGGTGGTCGCGCTGGAGCGCTGGAACAACGGGGTGTGGGAGCGTGCCCAGGGCCGAATCGAGGTGGTGCCGCGGCAGGGTCAGTTCCCCGCCGCGCTCTTCCGTGGGGGCGCCCACGGGCTCTCGGACCGCGGCTCGTCGAACGTGGCGGCGCTGGGCTCGCTGGAGCTGCGGATCCCCACGGTGGCCAACGAGCGGACGGGGAAGCTGGGGAACAACGCGCTGCCGCTGAGCGGCATGGTCGCGGAGAGCCCGGTCCGGCCACTGCCGCTCAAGCGGCCCACTACCCTCAGCGTGCCGCTCGCGCTAGCGGGCGCTGAGAAGACGCTGCGAGTGGCGGCCTCGCCAACCGTGGAGGCCGAGCCCGATGTCGCGCCGCGGTTGCGCGCGGCCGTCCCCCCACTGCGCGAGCGGCGACGCCCGCGGCAGACGACGCCCACAGTGCTGCCACGCCCTGGCGAGCGGCTCCGCCCAGGCGTGAGCCAGGTCTGGGATCTGCCGGATCGCGCGGCGCGGGGGGTAGGGCTCCAACTCGAGGGCTCGGGCAAGGTTCGGGTGACGGCGCTGAGCGGCACGGGCTCGCCGCTGCTCGACGTCGAGGGGCCCGTGGCGGCGATCGCGGCGGAGCTCGCCGAGGTACCGCTCGGGACGGCGCGGCTGGTGATCAGCGGGCTCGGAGCCGAAGAGCGCGCGGGATTACGAGCGGGGCCGTCACGGGCGCCAGCGACGGGATGGCAGTTGCACACGGCGCTGCTCCAGGTCGGGTCGGGGACGCTGCTGGCCCCCGGTGCCACGGTGTTCACGCCGGGGCCCTACCACGCGCCGCGAGGGTTCCGGCGTGGGGACGCGCCATGCCGCGTGCCCGCCGACCGGGTCGCCGCCGCGCTGCCTCGGCTGACCACGCGGCTACGGGCAGAGACCGAGGTGGTGGTCGTCCAGGTGGATCGCGTCGGCGAGGGCGAAGGGCCGGGCGATCTCGTGGTGACCGCGCGCAGAGGCGAGCTCGGCACGCCGGCGGTGGTATCGCAAGGGGGGCGGATCTGCCTGATCTACCCGGCGCGGGCGGTGGCGGGCGCGCCCATCGAGGTACTGGCGGGCAGCGCGAAGGACTTCCGCCTGGCGGGCGTGGTGGGGCTCCAGGGGAAGGTGGAGGCGTGGCGCGCGGCGCTGGCGCGCAACCCGCACCTCCGGCTCGTTGATGACGTGCCGCACGCGGGCGCAGGGCCGGATCCAGAGGTGAACGTGCAGTTGGGTGCGACAGGTAGCGAGAAAGGCAGGACGCGATGACCGGGCTTCCTGAAGGATCGATCCGCCTCTACGACGAGGTGGATCCCGGGCTGGACGCGGGGCTGTACCGGGTGCGCGCGGCGGTGGAAATCAAGGAGCGCACGAGCTCGGCCCTGGTGGCGCCCGCGCCGGCGGAGGAACAGGCGTTCGTGGAGGTGACGGCTCCGCGCTTCTCGGTCACGCCTGACGAAGTGGCGGCGTGCCACCCGCCGCCGGGGGCGAGCGGCGCGTTCGCGACGCGGCTGCCGCACGTCGTGCTTGGGCGACGGAGCCTGCCCTGGGAGCGGCGGCTCGGCGGCGTGACGCCCTGGATCGCGCTGCTCGTCTTCCGCAAGGACGAGGCGCGGCTCACCGGTCCCCTGCCCCTGCGCACCGCGGTGGGCAATACGGTGTTTGGCCGCCTCCACGCGCTGACCCCGATCGCGGGCGACGGGCCGCCGGTGACGGTGGTCTCGTTCGCGGACGCGAACACGCTGCGCCGGATCCTGCCATCGCGGGATGATGTGGCCCTGCTCTGCCACGCGCGGCAGGTAAGCCTCGGCGACAGCGCGCTCTCTATGGGGGACGATGATGGATGGTTCGCGATCGTGACCGCGAACCGCCTGCCGCTGGCTCCGACAGGGCCCACGGGCTATGTGGCGGCGCTGGTCTCGCTGGAGGCGCGCGAGGATCTGTGGACGGCCACCCCGGAGACCGCGCCGCTCGTGGTGCTCCACCGCTGGGAGTTCACCTCCGCGTCGGGCGGGACCTTCGAGTACCTGGCCGCGAACCTCGAGGTGGGGCTCCACGGCGCGCCGGGGTCGCTCGGAGAGGGCGTGCCGGCCGAGGACGGCAGCCTCGCACTCGAACGCATCGATCGGCAGGGCGTGCGCGGGCCTGCCCGTTACCGCGGTCCACTCTGCCCCGACCCGGAGGGGTTGATGGCGCCGCTGCCGCAAGGGCCCGGGCATGTGTCCGCGGACACGGCGTACGAACTGGGGCGGCTGCTCGGCGCGGCGGACGGGCGCTTCACCCGCGAGATCGTGGCCTGGCACCGCGCGGTCGACACCGCTGCCGTGGCCTCGGCGTCGCTGCGGGAGACGGCCGCGGCGCTCGCACCAGCGGCCGAGGACGGGGCACGGGCCGCGTTGGCCACGGGCGAGGCCAGTCCAGCGCCAGCCACGCTGACAGAGATTACCAAGCGCCTGCGGGAGATGGCGAAGGGCTCGCGGCGTGCCGCGGATCCCTGGGGCGTACCGCCAGCGGCCAGGGCGTCTGGCCTGCGCACACGGCGGGGGGGGACGAGGCCAGCTGGACCGGGCGGCGGGGGTGGCGGGGGTGGCGCGGGTGGCGCGAAGGGAGGCTCCCATGGCTGATGGCTTCGGGGCACGGCTGCTCGCGGAGCGCCTCGCCACGGCGGATGCGGGCGAGAGCACGGCGGCGACGACGCCGGCGCTGCCCGATTACGTGCTCTACTCGCTGGCGAGGATGTGGCTCCTCTACGGACTGCCGTTCCAGTACCTCGTGCCGGACCCGCGGCTGCTCCCGCTGGAGTCGATCCGCTTCTTCCACCTGGACGCGGCGTGGCTCAGCGAGCTGTGCCAGGGAGCGCTGGCCGTGGGCAGTGGCGGTAGCCGCGAGGACGCGCAGACCGAGGCCGTGCTGAGCGGCCTCTGGGCGCGGATTGGACCGCTGCTGGGTGAGGTGCGCGACGTGGAGCGCGGGCGCAAGACGGTCGCGGAGGCCGTGGTGGCCTCGGCGGGAAAGCCGGCGCCGCCCGGGGTCAGCGGTTTCCTGCTCCGCTCGGCCCTGGTCTCCGGCTGGCCGGATCTGCACGTGCGCGCGTTCGCGTCCGGAGCCGCGGTTCCAGTGCTCCGGCTCGAGCAGCTCGCGCCCTCGGTGCTGCTGGTGCTGTTCGCGGGCACGCCCGACCTGATGTGGCTCTCGGAGCCGCACCACGGCGTGCAGTTCGGCATGGAGAAGATCGGGAGCCAGTACGAGATCCCCCTGCGCGACGAGACCGGAGGCCAGCTCCCACAGCGCGTGACGGTGCCCCTGCGGACCGGCGCCGAGACGCTCGGTGTGGTGGACGTGCGGGGGCTCGCTCAGGCGCTGGACAGCGCGCGGGGGCTCGGCGCTCCCCGCGGCTCCGCTGCCCTCGCGCTGGCGCTCCTGCGCCCGCCAGCGCGCCAGCCGTTCCAGGGAGGGACGCCATGAGCGCGCTGCTGGTTCCGATCCAGCTGGATGTCCTGGTGGTTCGCGGCGGCAGCGAGCGCTGGGCGCTCACCGCGATGCAACCGCCCGCGCCCGGCGCACCGGGCGTGATACCGCCGGCGCCGTTCCAGGAGCTGGCCACGAGCCGCCCGCTGGGCGCGTACCTGCACTGGGCGATGCCGGATGGCCTGGGGCGGGGAACCAGCGGGGGCGACGGGCGTCTTACCTTCGCCCCACTGCCGGATCGCTGGTTGGTGGTGCGCCTGTCGGGGCCCCTGACGGAGGGTAAGCGCCAGGTGCGCGCCTGGCTGATCCCGGACGCGGGTGCCCAGACGCCGGTCGTCCTCGACGCGCTCTCTGGCGCGCCGCTGCCCCCTCCCACCCCGAAACCGCGGGGGCCGCTGACCGTCGGCTCCTACGGCGACGTGGGCTGGGTGGCCTACTACGACAACGTGGCCGGACGCATGGGGCTGCATGATCCGCTGACGGGCGTCGAGGGGCCGATCGCGTACCTGGTCTGCGGCTGGTACACGGACCCCACCCAGGATGCGATCCGCGCGGCCACCGCGTCCGAGTTCGCGGCGAGGCTCGCGGCGCTGGGCTTCACCGTGGATCCGGCGCAGCTGCCCTCCGAGGGGGCGCCCTACCCCGCCACGAGCGTCTATCACGGCGCAGCGGTGGCTATCGGCTGGCCAGACATGCACTGGCCCGGCGACGGCGGCATCCTCGGCGCCGAGCTGGACGCGCGCCCGGAGCCCGGCACGGTGGATGTGGCGCTGGGCCAGACCGTGGCCGAGGCGCTGGCGGCGCTCACCAGCGACACCTCCGGGGGCACTTCGGGCGCCGCGCGGCTGCTCGAGGGGCTCTACGGAGCCGCGCTCCCGGTGCTCTCCGAGCCTGACGCCCCCGCGCGGCTCGATACGGCGCTGCACCTCGCTCGCTTCTCCGCCAGGCCGAGCTCCTCGACCAGTGAGGTGATCTGGCAGCCGGCATCCCCTTCGTCCGGCTCCTTCGCGGAGGTGAGCCGCTCCCGCCCCCGCGTCTGGCACGCACTGGATCCAGCCCTGGTGCTGCGCGGGGCGGGGCGCGGCTTCAAGCACGGAGGCGACGGCCGGTTCACTCCCACGGGCGAGCTGGAGTGCCGCGTGGAGGGACACACGACCACCGCCTTCGGGGTGGAGGGCACCCCCGGCGTGGGCGCGGACGTGCTGCCAGGCGACGTGCTCGCGCCCGTGCAGGCCGCCTACGGTGCGCCGCCGGTCTGCGCCGCGCTGCTCGTGGAGCTGGCCTCGTTGGATCCCGGGTCCGCGCCCGATCTCGACGCAGCCACCCCGGACACGCCCTCGCCGGTGGCCGGCGCACGCGCGGCCTGGTGGGTAACCTGGGCTCCACCCGCGGAGGGCGAGGCCGATCCGCTGGAGGGCGCGATCATCGTGGGGACGCTGCCGAGCTCCGTGGCGGTGACGGCCCCGACGCGGCCCTGGACGCCGCTGCACATCGAGTGGGCCGCGTCCTACCACTCCTCCCCGCGCGGGGCGCACGACTGGCGCCTTGGCGAGGCGGACTTCGAGCTGCCAGAGCCGCCCGACTTCCCCAGCACGGGCGCGCGCGCGCTGGCCGGCCGCTGCTACCTGAGCACCGCCGCGGCGGCCGCGCTCGAGTCCGCCCTGGACGAGGAGGACGGCGACGCGTTCCTCTCGGTACCCGAGGACGCCCTGTCCGCGGCGTTGGACGGCCTGACGGCGGAGCTGCGCGCGGCGGCGGGCTCCTCGGCGCTGCGCGCGGGCCTCTTGCGCATGGACAAGCTGCGCCTGGTGGACGGGTACGGCCGGTTCGTGGACCTGCTGCCGGGGGGCACGGCGCTCGCGATCGGCGCGGGCCTCGCGGTGCCCACCCACGCCGGGCTCGCCGCGCTGCCGCCCCGCTTCACCGCGCCGGCGCGCGTGCTCCTGCGCTACGCCGCGGCCACCGGAGAGCTCTTCGACGCCGGGCCTGGGTATAGCCCGGTGTGCGGCTACGTGGTGCCCAGCCCGCTGGACGGGACGCTTGGCTTTTTCGACCCGGAGGGGAGCCCGCGCGGGCGCCTGCGCCCCGATCCCGTGACCGGCACGGCGTGGGAGGAGGACCCCGGGCGCGATCCGGCACTGGGCACGGCCCCAAGCCGTTGGCTCAAGAACCCCTTCCTGGGCGCGTTCGCCGACAGCCTGCTCGCGGCCGACGTGGCGGCGGCCGGCGCGGCGGCGCGGGGGCAACCTGCCGCGGTACGCACGGCGCTCGCCTCGCTGCTGCGTGTGCTGGACGCCACCCGCTGGACCATGGACACCACCGGGCGCGCCGGAGACGAGCACCTCGCGCTGCTGCTCGGACAGCCCGTGGTGGTGCTGCGCGCGACACTGAAGCTCGAGGTGGAGAATCCCGACGATCCCCACGCGGGCCAGGCCACGTCGGTCCCCGTGCGGCTCGGGTCCCTGGGCCACCGGGAAGACGGCCTGCTCGCCTACATCGTCGGCGACGACACCTCGCGCGTATACGTGGTGGACCCGGCCGTCGCCGCGCTCACGCTGAAGGAGGCGTCCCCATACATCGACCGCTCCGGAGTGTTCTACGCGAACCCGGGCCGGCCGGTGGCGCTGACGCTGTTCATGGTCCCCCAATCAGAGGTGCACGTCACCACGGGCCTGCTGCCGCGCAAGGCGGTGGGCATGGTGCGCGACTGGACGGCGGGCGCGCTCAGCCGCCTGGCGCCCGCGTTCCGCTACGGGCCCGTGCTCCGGCACGAGACCGCCACGCGCCTGCCGGTCCCCGCGGAGATCCGCGGCACCTGCCGCTGGCACTCCCGGGTGGACCCACTCACCTGGACCAGCGACGAGATCGTCCCCCTCACCGCCGGCGCGGCGTTGCCCGACGCTCCGGTGCAGCTGAGCGAGGGCTGGCTGCAGTTCGTGCTCGCGCCGGACGCCCACTACGGCGAGCAGGCGGTCCAGGTGCGCGTCACCTGCATCTCCAGCCTGCGCGTGGACGGCGTGCGCCAGGCGGTGCTCGCGATCGGGACGCGCAACCCGGACGGCAGCCACTTCCTCATCCTGGCAGAACAGGCCGCGATCATGGTGGAGAGCGGCCGCTTCTTCCTGTTCGTCGAGGCGCCGGACAAGTCGAAGTTCGAGGTGAAGGTGGAGCTCACGCCGCAGGGCACCCGGGCGCTGCGGGCGCCCGACAGTACCGGCTCCGGCAACAAGCTCTTCGAGCTGCCCGAGTGCAGCGCGTGGCAGCTCACCGCCGGTCTGTCCGCGGCCATGCTGGCCCACCAGGCCGTGCGTATGACAGACGGCAAGGTGCTCGCGTCCGGCGGCTACACGCAGGTCACCTACCTCTATAACCCAGCGACCCTGCAGTGGGCGGCGAGCGGCATGATGTCGACGACGCGCCGCCACCACGCCGCGGCCCTGCTGCTCAACGGCAAGGCGCTGGTCTGCGGAGGCGCCAGCGGCAACGCGGACGCCACGGCCGAGCTGTACAACCCGCAGACCGGTACCTGGGCGCTCACGGGCAAGATGGGCACGCCGCGCCGCTACCACACGGCCACGCTGCTGCGCACCGGCGAGGTGCTGGTCGTCGGGGGGCTCGGCGCGAACGACACGCCCCTGGCCACGGCGGAGATCTACAACCCCGCGGCTGGCACCTGGGCCCCGACCGCCAGCATGGCCACGAGCCGCACCAGGCCGCAGGCGCCTGATTGGTCGCCGTCGGTCGCCAGCCAGCACACGGCGACCTTGCTGCCCGACGGCAGGGTGCTGGTCACCGGAGGCAGGGATGCGAACGGGGTGATCCTGGCCACGGCCGAGGTGTACGATCCGGTCCGCCGCACCTGGACCCAGGTGGAATCGATGCGCGTGCCGCGCTGCTATCACGCGGCGACTTCGCTGAAGGACGGCAAGGTGCTCGTCAGCAGCGGCTGGTCGACTCCGGAGGGCACCGGGAACACCCCAACGGCGGAGCTCTTCGATCCCGCGACAGGCACCTGGACCGCGACCGGCAACCTGCTCCGGGCCCGCCGCTACCACACCTCCACCCTGCTGCCCGATGGCAAGGTCATCATCACCGGTGGCCATGATCCGCTGGGCGGCGGCAACCTCACCTCGGCGGAGCGTTATGACCCGGTCAACGGCACCTGGACCGCGACTGGCGCCCTCAACGTGAGCCGCTACCGGCACACCTCCACGCTGCTGCCGGACGGCGGCCTGCTGGTGATGGGCGGCTTCAGCTCGACCAGCAGCGGCCAGCTCACCGCCGAGGTCTACACGCCATGAGCGCCCACGCGGATACCGCCGCTGTTTTCTCGCCCGACGTCGAACAGGAGCCACGCATGCAAACCCGCCCGCCTCTCCTCGCCTCGCGCATCCGCGCGTCCCTCCCCGACGCCGGCCCGGTGCCGCCCCACGCCCGGAGGGTGCGGCCATGACGCTGCTCTTCGGCAAGTACCGGGGGAAGGTCGTGAACACCCTCGATCCGAACAAACTCGGCCGGGTCAAGGTGACCGTGCCGGCGGTGTTCGGTGCGGGAGTGAGTCACTGGGCGATGCCCTGTGTGCCCTATGCGGGCCCGGGCGTGGGCCTTTTGCTGCTCCCTCGAATCGGCACGAGCGTGTGGGTCGAGTTCGAAGGTGGCGATCCCGCGAGCCCCATCTGGACGGGCTGCTTCTGGGACGAGGAGCACAACCTCTCGGCCAGTCCCGACAAGAAGGTGCTCAAGACCGATACCATCTCGCTGGTCCTCGACGACACGCCCGACACTGGCGGCGTGAAGCTGACCCTCAGCGGTAGCCGCCCGCTCGAGATCAACGTGGATGGTGCCAGTGTGACGGTATCCCCCACGGACATTCGCCTGGCCAATGGTGTCGCCGAGGTACAGCTCTCGCCCTCCCGCATCCACCTGACGCATGGCGCCACCGAGGTACAGCTATCCCCCATGGACATTCGCCTGACTCATGGCGCTGCCGAGGTACAACTCTCGCCCGCCAACATCCACCTGACTCATGGCGCCGCCGAGGTGGAAATCCAGCCGGGCCAGGTGAGGTGCAAGGCGGGGTCATCAGCCCTCGGCCTGGCGACGGTCTGGACATGGCCAACGAGCACGTAGGCAGGCAGGCGAGCAGCGCCGTGAAGAAGTGAGTGCTGCCCGGCGAGCCCCCTGAGAGCGGCCCCCCAGGGCAATAAAAAAAGGGCCGGCTGCTTTCGCAACCAGCCCTCAAGTGCTTGTTTTTTCTGGAGCCGACATCCGGATTTGAACCGGAGACCTACTGATTACGAATCAGTTGCTCTACCAACTGAGCTATGTCGGCACGACGCGGGCGGGGCGAATACCACGGCCCCTGGGGCAGGGCAAACGGATTCGTTCTTGCCCCCTGACCTACCGACCGGTCGGGTGGGTATCGCATGACACGGCGCGTTGCGTAAGTGCCCGACTTCTCAGCCCTTTTAGGCATTCTTCACCGGCCCCCGGTGGTTGATTCCCTCGTCGGCCTGTGCACATAAGGGCCGCGTTTTTACCGCCTTCGCCTTCACGCAAGGAGCAGCATTCATGGCCAGCGAAGAGAACTTCATGCGCGCCCCGGCGCCCTCGCCCAAGCGCACCATCTACACGGAGGCGATGGAGATTTTTCACCGCGCCGCCGACCTCATCGGCCTCGACAAGCGCGTTCGGCTCGAGCTCGAAGAGCCTGACTATGAGCACATCTTCTACGTCACCACCAAGCTGAAGGACCGCCTGGTCCCCCTGGCTCCCGAGGAGGCCAAGGCTTTCGCGGATCTGTCGGTGACTCAGGTGCGCAACCCGGAAGGCCTGGAGCGCCTGGCCGATGGGAAGATCATCCTCAATGGCCGCGCCCTGCTGGGCTCGGACGTGTCCATCCGCCGCGGCCACCTGCGCCTGCCGGACGGTGGCGTGTACCAGCTGGTGCCCGGTGAGTCTCAGCGCCTGAAGGCCTACCGCGTGCAGCACAACCAGGCCCGCGGCCCCTACAAGGGCGGCATCCGCTACCACCGCGAGGTGTCCCTGGATCTGTTCAAGGCCCTGGCCTCCGAGATGACGTGGAAGACGGCCATCTCCGAGGTGCCGTTTGGCGGCGGCAAGGGTGGCATCCAGATCGATCCGCGCCAGTACGGCCGCGAGGAGCTGGAGAACATCACCCTGCGCTTCATGTACAAGCTCAAGAGCCTCATCGGCCCCAACATCGACATCCCCGCCCCGGACGTGGGCACCAACGGGGACATCATGGCGCTGATGCTCCGCGAGTACTCGGACGGTGAGCGCGAGCGCCACAACATGCGCGGCATCGTCACCGGCAAGGACGTGCGCATCGGCGGCTCCGAGGGCCGCGTGAAGGCCACCGGCCAGGGCGTCGTCTACTGCATCGAGGACTACTACGCCGACCGCGGCGAGTCGCTCAAGGGCAAGACGTTCACCCTGCAGGGCTTTGGCAACGTGGGCAGCCACGGCGCCCAGATCCTCGCCAACATGGGCGCCCGCCTGCTGGCCGTGAACGACGCCGACGGCTCCATCTTCAACGGGGACGGCATCGACGTGCCCTCGCTGATGGCGTACGTGAATGATCCGAAGAACCTCAAGCGCAGCGTGGCCGGCTTCCCCGGCGCTCAGCGGATCGAAAAGAAGGACCTGTGGGACATCCAGGCCGACATGCTGATCCCCGCCGCCCTGGGGGGTGAGATCACCGCCGACGTGGCCGAGAAGCTCAAGGTGAAGCTCATCGCCGAGGGCGCCAACGGCCCCACCACTCCCGAGGCCGACCGCGTGCTGCAGAAGCGCGGCATCGACATGATCCCCGACATCATCGCCAACGCCGGCGGCGTGACGGTGAGCTACTACGAGTGGATCCAGAACAAGCGCATGGAGCGCTGGAGCGAGGCGGAAGTCGATCAGCGCCTGGAGAAGGCGATGAAGCGCAACTACCGCATCATCCGCGACATCTCCCGCAACCAGCCGCGCAAGACGGAGATGCACGACAGCCGCCACTACGCCATTGGCAAGACGGTGGACCCGCGCTGCGCCGCGATGATCCTCGCGCTCAAGCGCATCGAGGCCCACTACATGCTCGAGGGCTTCTCGCAGTAACCGGCTCACGCCTGAAGGCATGAAAAAAGGGCTCGGTCTCCTCGGGAGGCCGGGCCCTTTGCCTTTTTCAGCGCTTGCCGCTCAGTGCATCACCCGCTCGCGGTCCACCAGCAGCAGCGGCGCGTCGTCCTGCGTCTCGTACGCGACGATGCGCAGCCCCACCCCGCGGCTGTTGCCCTCGCGCCCGTCTCGCCGCCCGTACGCCAGCGCCACCTGGTAGCGCACCTCGCACAGGCACGTCATCTCCGTGCCGTCCTCACCCGCGAACGTCACCTTCAGCTTCCCACCCAGCGGCACCGGCTCGCGCGTCTCCACGAACAGGCCCTTCATGCTGATGTTGCGCCCAATGCCCCGGCTCATCCCCTCTTGCGTGCTCAGGTACACCGTAAAGACTTTGTCGAATCGAAGGTGTGCGCGGCGCTCGTTCACTCGGCGGTGCCTCCATGAGGTATGCGCCTAAACTACATGGTGGTCTCATGTAGTCAAAATATCTACCCCTCGCTACCTCTACGTACTTGTTGGAAGTGGTGGCGGAAGCACCCGGCAGTGGCACGATCCGCGCCCTACCCCCTGCTGGAGCCCGTCTCACCGTGAACCGCCTGCTCGTCACCGTTGCCCTGCTGCTGCCCGCGCTGGCCCTGGCGGACGTGGATCCGCGCTTCGCCCGGCTGAGAGACTCCGCCGAGCCGCTGGGAGGCCTGAGCGCCTTCCTCAACCGCTTCATCGGCCAGTGCGCGGACGTGTTCGCCAGCTCGGACTGCCGCACCAAGGCGGACGCGTTCCGGAAGAACTACAAGGGCAAGAAGCTGTACATGATCATCGACGAGGACGTGGCGAACATGGTCTCGCCCGGCCCGTATGATCCGGTCACCGGGGACTTCATCGTCAACATCCTGCCCTTCTTCCCGGCGAGCAGCTACGCGCTGAGCCACGGCACGCCGAAGAAGACGACGGCGGAGGGCAACCCGGTGCTGCCGCTGCTGAAGGTGTCCGCCACGGCCCCCACGGAGTGGACGGGGCAGTACTACTCGCGGCTGTTCTCCAGCCAGAGCGTGCGCGTACAGGTGGTCTTCACCCCGCTGGACATCTGGAGCCTGGACAAGCCCAAGGGCGGGAAGATCCTCGGGGTGTCCGCGCGCATGGAGGCCATTCTGCTCACCGAGGGCCGCACCGGCGTGGAGATGGGCCTGTGGCTCGATGGCAAGGACGCCAAAATCGGCAAGAAGCCCAAGAAGTAGCTAGGGCGAGAGCGCCAGGTACTGCTGCACGTCTCCGCGCTGCACGCGCAGCAGCACGTTGGCGCCCGCGCCACCCTTCTCCAGCGTGGCGCGCACCCCCGCCACGTCCTTCACCCGCTGGCGGTTCACCTCGGTGACGACGTCGCCCACCACCAGCCCCGCCTGCTCGGCCGGGCTGCGCGGCACCACGCCCGTCACCAGCGCGCCCGTGTAGGCCTCGTGACCCAGCGGCCCCGCCACCTCGGGCGACAAGTCCCTGAGCACCAGGCCCAGCTGCTCCACGTTGCCCGGGCTCTCCAGCGCGCGCAGCGTGTCCTGCGCCGGCCGCGCCGCCAGCTTCACCGACACCTCCTGCGTCTGGCCCTCGCGCAGCAGCGTCAGCCTGGTCTCCGAGCCTGGCGCCAGCAGCGCCACCTTGCGCAGCAGCTGCAGGTAGGAGCCAATCGGCTTGCCGTTCACCGCCAGCACCTGGTCTCCGGGACGGATGCCCGCGTTGGCGGCGGGGCTGCGGCGGTACACGTCCTTCACCACCAGGTAGCGCCCGTCCTCGCCCGGCCGCGCATCGTCGATGTTCACGCCCAGCCAGCCGCGCTCCAGCCGCCCGTTCTCGCGCAGGTTGGGCAGCAGATCCTTCACCATGTTGATGGGCACCGCGAAGCCAATGCCCTGGCCTCCGCTCATGATGGCGGTGTTCACCCCCACCACCTCGCCGCGCATGTTGAACAGCGGGCCGCCCGAGTTACCCGGGTTGATCAGCGCGTCGGTCTGAATGAAGTCGTCGAACACGCCCACGCCCAGCACCCGCTCCTTGGCGGAGATCATCCCGTGCGCCACCGAGTGATCCAGCCCGAACGGGTTGCCGATGGCCACCACCCAGTCGCCCACCTCGAGCTTGTCCGAGTCTCCCAGGTACACCGCGGGCAGCGGCTCGCGGCCCACGGCGCGCAGCCGCAAGAGCGCCACGTCCGTGGAGGCGTCCCGGCCCACCACCTCGGCGGGGAACTCGCGCCCGTCCGCCAGCAGCACGGCGATCTGCTGCGCCTGGGCCACCACGTGGTTGTTGGTCACCACCAGCCCGTCCGGCGTCAGCACGAAGCCCGAGCCCGAAGAGCGGCCCGAGACGCCCAGGCGCTGCTTGGCGTTCACCGTGGTGATGTTGACGACGCCCGCCTCCACCGCGCGGATCAGCGGCGCCAGCGAGGTGGGCGGCACGAAGTCCGGAATGGCCGGATCGGCGCCCGTGCGCTCGCGCCACAGGCCCAGCGGGCCGTTGGCGGCGCCTGCCCGCTCGCCCTGCGAGTCATGCCAGGCGGTGTGCTCGCGGGCGCGGGCCTGAAGCCAGGTCTCTAGCGAAGTCGCGGCGCTGGCCGGGGCGGCAAGCGCCAGGCCGAGCACCAGGAGCAGACGGGACAGCACGGAGCGGGGATCCATCAGTGGGAGCATGGCGACGGGGGGCAACAGCCAGCCCCCTCGCCTATTTCCCAGCGGGCCGCCGGTCAAGCCTGCGCTGGCGGCACGTACTTGGCCACCTTCACCCGCGCCGGGCGGATGATGCGGTCCTTGAGCTTGTAGCCCGCCCGCACCTCGGCCACGACCTTCTGATCGTCCTCGGGCTGGGGGGTGAGCTCCATGTCGAAGGCCTCGGCGGTGTTGGGATCATACGGCTGGCCCACCACCTGGATGCGTTCGATGCCGCTGGCCTGCACCTTCGACAGCAGGCCGTCGCGGATCAGCTTCACACCCTGCGCCAGGGGCGAGTTGGCCTCGCCGCTGCTCATGGAGATGCAGCGGTCCAGCTCGTCAATGGCCTCCAGCACCGTGAGCGCCACGTTGCCGCGCTCCACGTCCATCATCCGCTCGCGCTCGCGGGTGAGCCGCTGCTTGAACTCCTCGCGGTCCTTGTTCACCGACTGGTAGGCGCGGGCCAGCTCGTCCAGCCGGCGGCGCGTGGCCTCCAGCTCCTGCTCCAGCCGCTCGCGCTCGGGATCCCTCGCCTCTTCCTGGCCCGGCTCCTGGGCGGCCGAGGCCTCCTGAGCAGAGGACTGCTGCGCGTCCACCGGCTCGGTGGACTGAACCTTTTCCTGAGTGCCGTCTTGCGAGTTGCCGTTCATGGTGAGCCTGCGTCGAGCGTAGACGCGGGAGAGCGCGCCGTGGGTGAGTGTCGCTCCTGTCCTACATCCTGACAGGCCGAACCTAACCGCCACGTCGGCCCTGTCAACGCAAGGCTCGCGCTAGTGCTCGGAAGGAGCAGGCTCCTCCTGGAAGCCGTGGTCCACCTGACCGGTCACCTCGTCGATGATTTCCACCTGCGCGGCGCGCAGCGAGTAGTACAGCAGCCAGCGCTCCGCGGCCGTCAGTGTACCGGCGGGAAGCGCCTCCTCGATCTCCTGCACCGTCAGCCGCCCCTCGCGCAGTCCCTTGGCGAAGAGAGCCTTCCGGGCCATGTAGCTCTTGCCGATCCGATTCTCCACGGCGCCTCCCTCCTTCTGGACTCAAGTTAATTCGCCTTTTGGACACCGCAGCCCGCGCCAGGGTCCCGACTGCTGGGACCCATAGCGGGCAGGCACTCAGGCGTCCGGCAACGAGCCCTCGGCGTGCTGGGTAGGAGCATTCCCTTCCTGAGCCCCAGCGGGGTGAGCGGCGACCACCTGACGGGCCTCGGGGTGAAGCAGGCCGCGGTCCGGTACCACCTTGGGCCCCATCAGCACGAGCATGGCGTCCTCGTCCACCACCTCGGTGGCCAGCAGCCTGGCGGCCAGGGCGTGCACCTTGTCGCGGTGGGTGCGCAGCACGTCGCGCGCCCGGTCCAGCGCCTCGGAGACGAGCTTGCTCACCTCTTCGTCCACCATGCGCGCGGTCTGCTCCGAGTAGGTCCGGGACTCGGGCATGCCCGCCGAGCGCAGGAAGGCAGGGCCATGGTCCGCGCCGAGCGCCACGGGCCCCAGCGAGCTCATGCCGTAGTCGCGCACCATCAGCCGGGCGATCTCGGTGGCCTGTTTGATGTCGTTGGAGGCACCGGTGGACACCTCCCCGATGAAGAGCTCCTCGGCGGCGCGGCCACCCATCATCCCGGCCATCTTGTCGCGCAGCTCGTCCAGCGACATGAGGTAGCGGTCCTCGAGCGGCAGCGACATGGTGTAGCCCAGCGCCGCCAGGCCGCGGGGGATGATGGACACCTTCGTCACCCGCTCGGTGTGGGGCAGCATCCAGCCCACCACCGCGTGGCCGGCCTCGTGGTGCGCGACGATCTCCTTCTCGCGCTCGTTCATGCGGCGGTTCTTCTTCTCCAGGCCCGCCACCACGCGCTCGATGGCCTCCTCGAAGTCCGCGCGCATCACCGCGTCACGGTTGCGCCGGGCGGCCAGCAGCGCCGCCTCGTTCACCACGTTGGCCAGGTCCGCGCCCGCGAAGCCCGGAGTGCGCGCGGCGATGGCCCTCAGGTCCACGTCCGGCCCCAGCTTCACGTTGCGCGAGTGAATCTCCAGCACGCGCTCGCGGCCCCGCTTGTCCGGCCGGTCCACCAGCACCTGGCGATCGAAGCGGCCCGGGCGCATCAGCGCGCTGTCCAGGATCTCCGGCCGGTTGGTGGCCGCCAGGATGATGAGCCCGGTGCGGCCGTCGAAGCCGTCCATCTCCGCCAGCAGCTGGTTGAGCGTCTGCTCGCGCTCGTCATGGCCGCCGGCGACGCCCGCGTTGCGGCTCTTGCCGATCGCGTCCAGCTCGTCGATGAAGATGATGCACGGGGCCTTGGCGTTGGCCTGGGCGAACAAGTCGCGCACACGCGCGGCGCCCACGCCCACGAACATCTCCACGAACTCGGAGCCGGAGAGGCTGAAGAACGGCACCCCCGCCTCGCCCGCCACCGCGCGCGCCAGCAGCGTCTTACCGGTGCCCGGAGGGCCTACCAGCAGCACGCCCTTGGGGATGCGGCCACCCAGGCGGCGGAACTTCTCCGGCGTCTTGAGGAACTCGACGATCTCGCGCAGCTCGTCCACGGCCTCGTCCACGCCGGCCACGTCCTTGAAGCCCACGCCGGTGTCCACCTCGGCCTGGACCTTCGCGCGCGTCTTGCCAAAGCTCATCACGCTCTGCGGGCCCTGGCCCATGCCGCCCGCCACCCGGCGCATCATGAAGCTCCAGAACAGCAGCACCAGGCCCATGGGGATCAGCCAGATCCACAGCACCTCGGACAGGTCCGACTGCTGCACCGCCTCGTACTGAATGCCCTTGTCCTCCAGCAGCTGGACGAGCCCCTCGTCACCCTCGACGCGGTAGGCCATCCACGGCAGCTCGCTGAGCCCGCCACGCAGCGGGCGCTCCTGGCCTGGCTGCTCAGGCGGGGGCGTCGTCTCCTTCAGGACGCCCTTCACCCACTCGCGAGACACCTGGACCTTCTTGAACTGGTCCTTCTCGATGCCCTCGCGGAACTGGCTGTAGCTGACGCGCGTTACCCCCGCGTCCGCGAACACGTTGCGGAACAGGAGAAAGCCCAGCACCAGCAAAAGGATGTAACCAATAGGCGAGCCGAGTTTGAACCCCTTCCCGGGAGGAGGAGTCTTCTCAGGCTTCCTGGCACGAGGGCCCAGCCCTCCAGAAGGTGTTGGATCCTGCTGCTTCATCGTCGGCACGCTCCGCCCCTCCCCCAGCCTCGCCCATGTGGCGAGGCGTCACACCTACCGGCGAAAGATGGTCACCTCCGCCCGCCCGTCAACCCGGCGCACATGCGGTGCTGTCACGCCCCGACCAACAGTCAACGGCAGCCAGTCTGATACAAGGGTTGGCCGCTGAACTCCGAGCCCAGCAGGTAGCCGCGCTGCTCAGCAGTGAACGCAATGGCTTCGGCCTGGGCCTGGCTGGCGCCGGGCACCTCGGCCACCTCGCCCTGGATCAGCTCCTCGAGCCGCTGCGCCTGGGGACGGCGCACCTCCCAGACGCGGGTGTAGGTGCGAAGCAGCAGCCGCTCGCCCGAGGCATGCAGGGCCGCCGCCGTCGTCATCCGGTCCAGCTCCTGGGGCGCGCGCAGGGTGCCCAGCCGCGTGGCCTTCACCGCCTGGTGGGGGCTCAGCCCGTCCAGCGCGTACACCTCGCCCAGCGAGTCCATCGTCTTGGTGATGACGGCCAGCCGCCCCGAGCGCGCCTCGATGATGAGGGACTCGGCGTCGCGAGGCCCATCCGGGTAGGTGAAGGCCAGCGCCTCCACGGGCACGGTGGCGTCCACGAGCTGCTCGGGCTCGGGCAGCCGGAACAGGCGCACCTGGCCGCGGCGCAGGAAGTTGTCGCCGGTGTCCGCCAGGTAGAGGCACGAGGCCCCCTCCCGCCCCGGCTCACACGGCCCCACGGCGATGTCCTCCAGGTCCGCCGACGAGGCCCCCGTCAGCGTCAGCGTGGCGCGGATCTTCCCGCTGTCCTCGATGGCGAACACGCGGAAGGCCGCGTCCGAATCGTTGTGCGCCCAGAAGATGCCCGGGTGCCGCGCGCTGGCGGCCAGGCCGGACAGCTCGCGCAGCTCGTCGGGCACCAGGCCCGTCTGCTGCGGATCGCTATAAAGGATGCAGCCCGGCACTCCGACGGCGGGCAGGTAGTGGCCCGCGTCCGGGGACTGCTCCTGATTCAGGCTCACGGGCTTGGAGCGCGAGCACGCGCCCAGCAGGCCCGCGAGCAGCAGCGGGGCCAGGCCTCTCACGTCACAGGTCCAGATCGAGCAGCTTCGCCAGCGTCTTCGCGTCGGCGTCCGGGAACTGGTACTGCGACATCTCCGCCAGCTTCACCCAGCGGTGATCGTGCACGCGCAGGTGCTGAATGGAGGCGTTCGGGTTCTTCAGCCGGCAGTGGAAGACGCGAAAGTCGATGTCGTACTTGGGGTACTCGTGGTGCGTGTGCATCGCCTCCTCGAGCACGGTGACGTCCACGCCCATCTCCTCGCGGATCTCCCGCGCGAGCGCCTGAGCGTCACCCTCCCCCTCCTCTACCCGGCCGCCGGGGAACTCCCAGAGCAGTGGCAGCGATGCCTTGGGCGGACGCTGGGTGATGAGGTAGCACCCTTCATCGTTCACCAGCATCGCGCCGACGACGCGGATCTGACGGCGGCCCATTCGCTTCTCCTGTGTCCTCGCAGGGAGGAGGGGCGGACTAACACAGCGCACGCCCGGCGCCAATCACCACACGGCCCGTATGAGCGTGCGCATGGGCCGGCACGGGCGCCAGCCCCGGCTTGCCCCCCTGCTCACCGGCGAGGCGCCTCCCGCTTGCGGCGCCCCTCGGCCGGGGCCGCGCCCCGCCGGGCCTGAGCGGGCCCCACCACCGCAGCCGTGGCCGCCGGAGCGCTGGGGTGCGAGGCGCCGTTGCGGGCCCGGGGCCGGGCGGTGGAGCGCACCAGCTCGGCCACCTCGTGCTTGGCCTCGGGCCGGCCGTAGAGCTGGCCAATGCGCCACAGGTGCAGGCGCAGCTGGTGGCCAAACTCCTCGCACGAGGCGTAGCGGTCCGTCTTCTTGGGCGCCAGGGCCCGGCGAAGAATGGGGCGCAGCCCGGTGGACAGCTCCGCCGTCGCCTCGGCCACCTCGCGGGTGGACAGCGCGCGGATGCGGCCCACGAACTCGGAGGTGAGCCGGTGAATCTGTCCCCGCAGCTCCTGAACGAGCGCCACCGCGGCGGGATCCGTGGTGCCCATCGCCAGGGCCTCGTCCACGCGCCGCCGCAGCTCGCTCAGCTGCTGCGTCACGCTGTCCGAGCCTTCGATCAGCGGCCGGCCCGCGACCAGGTGCAGCAGCACGGCGGCCAGCGAGAACTGGTCCGTGCGCCCGTCGATGGACCCCTTGCGCGTCAGCTCGGGCGAGGCGTAGGCGTAGGCGAGGTTGGCGGGCAGCGCGTCATCCTCGGTGGGCAGACGCCCCGGGAGCACGGACCAGATGGCGCCGAAGTCGGTGAGCTTCACCTCGCCGCGCAGCCCCACCATCAGGGTGTGCGGAGACACGTTGCGGTGCACCAGGCGCAGCCAGCGGCCCTGCTCGGTGGACAGCTCGTGCGCGTGGTGCAGCGCGTCGGCCGCCTCGGTGCCCACGTAGCAGGCGAACGCCTCGGACAGGGGCTTGCCGCCCTGGGCCACGCACTCCAGCAGCGTGTCCAGCCGGTGGCCCTCCACGTGCTCCAGCACCAGGTACGGATCGTCCACCGTGCCCTGCACATCGTGCATGCCGGCGATGCCGGGGTGGCGCAGCCGGGCGGTGACGGCCACCTCCTCCATCAGCCGCCGGTAGTCCTCCTCGCGGCAGTTGCGGCTCAGGCGCTTGATGACGACCTGGTCCGCCAGGTTCGCGTCGAAGTGCCGGCGCGCCAGGAGCAGCTCGCCGTGCACCGTCTGCTCCAGCGGACGGATGAGCTCATAGGTGGTACGCCCAGACTGAAGAAGCACGGGACCGGGGGGGTGAGGACGATCCGACGACGGACTCGTCATGAAGGGGGCTCCTCTTTCCTGTAATTGGTTCGTACCCACGGAACCAACCCTGAAGGTAAATTTACGTGACTCTACGTCGAGAGTAGCCCCGGAATGGAAGAGCGAGTGCGAAGACTCAGTGCGGCGTATGGCATAGGCTGGCCGCTGGAATGGAGTTGCCAATGACTCAGAGAGAGCGGGCCATGGCCCTGGGTGCCGCCATCCGGGCCGCCCGGGAGCAAGCCGGGCTCACCCAGGAGGAGGTCGCCGGCCGGGTGGACCTGCACGCCATGACCTATGGAGGTATCGAGCGCGGGCGGCTGCTGCCCAGCGTGTCCACGCTGACGCGCATCTGCGTGGTGCTGAAGCTCGATCCGGACACCCTGCCGGACCTGCAAGACGTGCGGGACTGAGGCCCGGCGTTATCGCGGCTCCGAGGTCGGCTGGCGAGACGGGGCGAGGAGGGGCGTGTAACAGCGCCCGTCCCACTCGTAGTAGCCAGCTGTACACGGGGGCTTCACGTTGGGATTGACGAGCCAACACCCGCCGCGAATGGCCTCCTCGCCACTTGAGCACGGGGGCCGGCGCTGTCCGGGCAGCGGGACTTTCAGGGTCCCGATAGCGACGGCTCCGCTCATGGAGCGCCTCTCAGGAGCGGTCGAGGCGGAGTTCCGCGCCTCCTCGGTCGCACCGGCTGTGCTTCCGTCCGCGGTATCCGCCGGTGGTGCGTACCGGTGGTCCCTGCCCGTGCTCACCGCCACCAGCACGAGGGCTCCAAGGACTGGGACAGCCCAGGGCAGCCATTGCCACCGCTTCCCGGAGGAGTGCACTGGCGGAGGCGGGGGGGTGGCGTGAGCAGCCTCGGCCCGGACCGCCGCATCCTGCTGTTCGGCGTGCCCTACCGTGGCCTTGTCCCTGCGCAGCTTGCGGTGGCCGTATAGCTCCGCCTGGCGCCGCTCGTGCTCGGGCCAGGCGGAGGGCTCCAGCGTCTCCCACTCGAAGAGGGGCGTGTCGGCTTCAGGTCCAGCGGTGTCCGCTGCGTGCTTGAGCGCCTCGGCCGCCAGGCGGGCCTGGCCCTTGAAGCGGCTGTGGGCAGGCCCCAGCAGCCCCAGAATGAGGGCATCCAGCTCCGTGCACACGCGGGGGTTGAGGTCGCGCGCTGACGGGAGCCTGGGCCCTCCGCGTGCCCAGACCTCAGAGCCTTCCTGTCCCGGGTCCGTGGGCGGCGGGTACTCGTCCGTCACCAGCCGGTACGCGGTGACTCCCAGGGCGAACAGGTCATCACAGGTGCTGCCCCGGTAGTGCTCACTGGGGTGAAGGGCGAACGCCGCCTGAAACGCCCACGCCTCGGGGCTGCGGTACTGGGGCGTGCCTGGAGGCAAGGTCCGCAACGTCACCGTGGCGGCGCCCCGGTACACCCCTGCTCCGAAATCGGTGAGGAAAGCCTGCGCATCACCCAGCCGCACCAGCACGTTGTCTCCCTTGACGTCCCGGTGCACGCCTCCTGCCTGCGCGGTGGCCTCCAGCGCCTGCGCGACCTGCGCCAGCAGCCGCAGTACCTGACGTGAGGTGGGGTTGCGCTGGGCAGCCCAGGGGTACAAGGGAGTTCCTGTCACCCACTGCATCACCAGGTACGGGAAGGGTCCCGAAGGGTGCTGCCACAGGCCATGGCCCTCCAGGCGCGGCACGTTCGGATGGTTGATGCGCGAGAGCAGCTCCCGCTCGCGATCGAAGCGCTCGTCTCGGGCGTGCAGCGCCAGCTTGAGCGCATAGTGGCCCTGGCCCTCGTGGCCCCGGCGCTCCACGCAGTACACGGTGCCGTACGTGCCCCGGCCGGCCCAGCTTACGACGCGCCAGTGTCCCAACTCTGTCCCTACGGGTAAGGAGGCCGGATCCGTCACTTGCTCAGGCAGAGTCGTCGCCACGGGGTCCTCTCCACGCGGAGACGGGCCACCCCGCCTACCGTTGGAGGACCCTACCCTTGGGGTGGTCCGGGAGTCACCTGGTGGAGCGTCTACGAAGTAGCGAGCGGTTGACGTGAGCACCAGGGTCCCGTTTGACTTTCACCCATGCTCCGCTCCCTCCGAACCGTGCGCTGGACGCTCGCACACCTGTGGCTGGCCTGTGCCGTCCTCGCAGCCTGTGCCACCCCCCAACGCTCCTCACGCAGGGACTTGCGCCTCGACTCGGAGACAGCCGCCAAGATGACCCATGCCTCCGCCGTCATTGAGGGCGGTAGCGCCACAGCTTCCACCACCGCCGCGACCGTAGCCTCCGTCCTCGGCCGGTCTGTCCCCGCATTGCTCGCCTTGCTTGAGAACGACAACGCGGTAGGCGAGCTCGAGGAACAGCTCGTCGAGTGTGCCAGGCTGGCCGAGCGTCAGGTCAACTCCCAGTTCTTCGGCAACCGCTCCCCCACCCGCCAGGAATGCGGCGAGGAGGTGTTCGTGGACGGCTGCGCTGCCCCCATCTCCCGCGCCATGCACCTGGGAGTGCTGAAACATACCGTTGCCTTCCAATGCGCTCAGCAGGTGCTCGAGCAGCTCTGGCCTGCCCCCTTCAGCATCCAGCAACGTTACCGCTACTACCCCAACGCGAAGTTCCTCGAGCCCGTCAGCAAGCAAGAGGTGTCGCGCCTGATCGCTCAAGGCTGCACCCATGAGCTGTGGCGCACCATCGAGCCCGACATCGTCCTTCATGCCGACCGCGGCAGCTTGCTGCGGTCCGTACTCACCCTGGACTTCAAGTTTCCCTGTCCTGAGACCAATCAGCCGCGATGGACGCGTTATGGAGAGGACAGCGCCTATGCCGACCACACCCAAGGTGAAATCTACAAGGATGCGCTAGGGGGAGAGGCAAGAATCATCTCGCCGCGCAAGGGAATCAGCCGATGAGGGAGAACATTCCCGTCATCCGCTTGAGGACAGACCTCGGCGACGTGGTGGCCCGCGATGGCATCGTCCTCTGCTTCTTCATGCGCCGCTCTCACCAGGAAGTGGCCCCCGCCGTGTGGCGGGCCTTGGAGGCCTACCGCCGTGCGATCCCCCCACAATCACTGGCATGGTACGGCTCGGACGATGGCGACACCCTGCCGCTCGATGACAAGGGCTGGGCGCACATCCGCTGGCAAATCCTTGAACGCAAGCGGGCTGCCGCCTGCTATGTCGATCTCGAGGAGGATGCGAGCGAAGTGGGCGGTTACCACTTCGAGTACCGGGGCCGGCAGCTCGAGAACCCGAACTTCCGTGGCGACGAGGACTGGACCAGCGGGGTGTCCTTCACCTTTCCCACCGAGTACCTCTTGGAGCGCGGCCCAGGCCATCTGCGCACCCTGGTCCTGGAGCTCGCACGCGAGTTGCCCTTCAGCTTCGGCTACGCCAGCCTCGCCGTTATCTCTCCCCATGGCTTGTGGTACGCCGCCCGCCGGGAGCTCCTCCCACTCCTCTCTCGCTACCTGGGCCTGGATCTCTACAGCCTCGAAGACACGAGCCGGTCTATCGGCACCCGCGCCCGCGGCGCCTACTGGCTCACCTTCCTGGGCCAGCCTCTGCTCGGCCAGCTCGGGGGCTCCGAGGCCTTGCACCAGAAGCTCCCATTCCCGGATGTCTCCTTCCAGCCCCTCGACGGCGACCGCCTGCTGATCACCCTCAGCGAGTGGCCAGAGACCATCGACACCGAGAAGGAGTTCCACCTGGCCCAGTACCGCGAGTTGGCGCTGCTGCTTGAGCCCTTCTTCTTAGAAGAGCGCACCGGCTGGTTCTCTCTCGACAAAGAACCGTTGCGCCACTGGATGCGTAGGCTCTGCCAGTAAACAGTCAGAGCGGCAGAGCCTGCACGCCGCCGCTCTGCCTTCTGCTAAAGTCCTTCTGCCCTGCTGGACGGCTGGTGCGACCTTTGCCCTTTGCCAGAGAGAGGAGTGACTTGGAATGAATGTTGTTCTGCCTTCTAAGCCAGATCAAGTATCGATGACGCTTTTGATACGTGCGCGACTGATGCTTGAACATGCAATCGGGCACTCGCATGCGTCCTCATCAATTGACAGAATGATTGCGGTTCATGGATTAGATAACACAGTTGAGTACGTTCTCAGGATTGTGGCTCGGCATGTCGATATTGAGGCGGTGACTGGAAAGAGTATTGAAACCGCCGAACTTGCCGCTCTGGCGGGCGAGGTGAATCGATTTTTGAACGAGCGCTATAAATTTGCTCTTCCTTACTTCCCGGAAATCAAGCTTTTGCGCCAAATGAGGAACCTCGTGCAACATGGTATTTCTGATCCCGGCGCCGAACTTGATAGGCTTGGGACAATCGTGGAGCGCTTTTTTAACTCTACGATGGAGAGAGTTTTTGGCTTGAAGAAAGACGATCTTCGGCTCTCGTCGATTATTGTGAATGATTTAGTGAGGAACTATTTGGCTCAAGCGGAGCAATGTCTTGATTCCAAGGACTGGCTGGGCTGCATCGTGGCTTCGCGCGACGCGTTTGAGAATGCTCGGTTCGAAAAAATAAAAGATTCATCTCTTCGTGTTGATGCGACTCCCGCCATTTCGGAAACTTCACAGCGGAGTAGATATTTAAGCCGCTTTTTTGGGCGGGTGCGTGACGAGTTGGAGATGCTCCGGCTTGGCGTTGATCAGTCACGCTACGATAGGTTTCGCCGATATTTAGATCATATCCCGTTGGATCGTGGTCCGGAGCGGATGTCTGCCATGGTAATGCAGCGAGATTGGGAACAGGCTGATGCGTTGTTTTGTTATCATTTTGCTTCAGGTGTTGTCGTTCAATGGGAACGTGCCGCGCAGGAACCTCTCTATGAATTACCATCATCGAGTCCATATGACATCAGAGAGTCTCTTGGTGATGTAGATCTGACGGGCAAGCTCCCAGGGGGATGCCTCTATGCAGGGTGGGATGCCGAACTCCAGCTTATTTATGCGGAGCGTTCTCTAAAAAATGAAATTGGAAAGCTTACCCCTGGCAATAAATACCTCAAGAAATACTCGCGATGGCTCAATGGACACTGTGAGCATGAATCCTCACGAGAGGTCGTTCTCATGGCTGTTAATGTTGAGCTTGTCACCAATAATCCCCCACGATGGGAGATTATCCTCGAATACCATGAAGTGGTTCAATGAGTTTCATTGCAGGCTGAACGGATGAGATAGCCCGTAGTTGTGGGCTACCTCTAATACTGCTTGGCCACTTACCTCGGGGCCCAGCTGTTCTTCGAGGGAAGTTTCCCTCGGAGAATGACCGAAGCGACCAAGTAGTACTAAACACAGCCTAGAAAGTGGCTACTCCGGGAAGCGGTAGACGTGATCCACTGAAAGTGCGAGTGGGAACGAAGCGCAGAGGACTCTGACGGAGTGGCCAGCTTGCGTCCTCGACTGCATCGCGTCGCTCTGCGGAGTGACTGCACCTGCCATCCAAGGATGAAGGGCGTTTACCCACCACCATGCCCCAGCGCATAAGCTGCGGCCCATGGCCTCCATTCACTTCCTTGGTGCCGCGGGCACCGTCACCGGCTCGAAGTTCCTGCTGGAGCACGAGGGCCGACGCGTGCTCATCGACTGCGGCCTCTTCCAGGGCAAGAAGGAGCTGCGCCAGCGCAACTGGCAGCCCCTGCCCGTGCCCGCCAAGAGCCTGGACGCCATCGTCCTGACGCACGCCCACATCGATCACACCGGCGGCCTGCCGCGCGTGGTGGCCGAGGGCTTCGATGGGCCGGTGTTCTCCACCTCGGGCACCAGGGACCTGGCCGCGCTGATGCTGCCGGACTCCGCCCACCTGCAGGAGGAGGAGGCCCGCTACGCCAACAAGGAGCGCTTCTCCAAGCACTCGCCCGCGCTGCCGCTCTACACCGTGAAGGACGCCCAGCGTGCCGTGCGGCTGTTCGAGACGTTCAGCTACGAGCGGCCCAAGGAGATCCTCCCAGGCACCACCCTCACCTTCTATCGCGCGGGCCACATCCTGGGCTCGGCGGTGTGCGCGTTCGATCTGAAGAGCACCGGCCAGCGCGTGGTGTTCACCGGAGACCTCGGCCGCTACAACGCGCCCATTCTCAGGGATCCGCAGGGCGTGAGCGCCGCCACCACGCTCGTGGTGGAGAGCACCTATGGAGACCGCACGCACGGCCAGACACGGCCGCACGACGCGCTGTGCAACGCGGTGAAGGGCGCCTTCGAGCGCGGGGGCGTGGTGGTCATCCCCGCCTTCGCCATTGGCCGCACGCAGGAATTGCTCTACCACCTGCGCAATCTGGAGGAGGAAGGCCGGCTGCCCGTGGTGGACGTGTTCGTGGACTCGCCCATGGCCTGTGACGCCACGCCCATCTACCTGGCCCACCCCGAGGAGCACGATCTGGGCATGTCCTCGATCGTGGACCGGGGAGCGCTGCCGCTGGCCACCAAGCGCACGCACTTCGTCACCTCGGCGCAGGAGAGCAAGCAGCTCAACCAGTTCCGTGGGCCGGGCATCATTATCTCGGCCTCGGGCATGGCTACCGGCGGGCGCGTGCTGCACCACCTGAAGCACCGCCTGCCGGATGCGCGCAACACCGTGCTCTTCGTGGGCTACCAGTCCGAGGGCTCGCGTGGCCGGCGCCTGCTGGATGGGGAGAAGGAGGTCAAAATCCATGGCCAGTTCGTGCCCGTGGCGGCGGAGATCGCCACCGTGAGCGGCTTCTCCGCCCACGCGGACTGGCAGGAGACCATGCGCTGGATGGAGAGCTTCCAGTCCCCGCCGCGCCAGACGCTGCTGGTGCATGGCGAGCCCTCGGCGCTCGCGGGGCTCAAGGGCCGCGTGGAGTCCCAGGGCTGGAAGGCCTACGTGCCCCGGTACCTGGAGCGGGTGGAGCTGGCGCGGTAGCACCTCTGCCTGCCTCTCGGCCGTGGCGGGCGACCGTTGCCGGGCGCGCTCGCGAGCCTGAACGTCTCTTTGTCACCCTGGCCATGGGCGGCCAGGCGTGTGCACGAGGACGGGGCAGGCTGCACGCCCCTCGGGGAGGCCACGATGGCTGACAGGCGCTACGAAGACGACCACAGGCGGGACAAAGGGGGCGGGCGGGATCCAGAGGCCGAGCGGCGGATCGATCGCCAGGCGGACCGTTACCGGGGCTCGGACGAGCGGGGGTACGGCGGCGGCGAGCGGCTTGGCCGCGACTGGGAGCGCGGCGACCCGAGAGAGCCCGAGCGCCTGGGCCGGGACGAGCGCGTGCGCAGCTATGACGAGCAGCGCTTCGATCGAGGAGGCCGGGAGGAGCGCGGCACCCGTGAGGCGCGCCCGGTGCGCGGGGAGCGCAGGCTGCGCAACCCCGACCGGGACCAGGACGTGGTTCGCTCCGCGGACCTGGAGCGCGGCGGCCGCGGAGACAGCCCCAGCGGCGCCTTCCATGATCGGGAGCCGCGTGCGCGGGATCATTCCCGGCTGGCCGGGCTGCATGACCTGGAGGACACCTCGGAGCTCCGGCAGCGCGACTACCAGCCCCGCTACGGCCACGGGCCCGGAGTGGAGAACATGGACGCGCCGCGCACCGGCTATGGCACCGCCACCGCGCGCCGCGATGACCATGAGATGGGCCACGGCGGGTTCCTCGGTGCCCGGGGCCGCGCTCCGAAGGGCTACCAGCGCTCGGACGAGCGCATCCGCGAGGACATCTGCGACGGGCTGATGATGAGCTGGATGAACGCCGAGAACGTCGACGTGCAGGTGCGCAACGGCGAAGTCACCCTGCAGGGCACGGTGAGGAGCCGGGACGAGAAGCGCGCCATCGAGGCGCTGGCCGAGTCCGTGCTCGGGGTGAAGGACCTGATCAACTCCATCCGCATCGAGCGGCGGGAGCAGGCTCGGAGCGAGTCGCAGGAACCCCGGGCGCGGACGTCCGCTCCGGGAGACGAGTCACTGCATTCATAAGAGGACCGGGACCATGGCCAGCCGTCATGAGTATGAGGAAGAGCCCGGGCGCAGGCCGGCCCGGGACACCACGGATGAGCGCGAGTGGTACGAGCGCAACTGGAGAGGCGGCACCAGGGCCGTGGGCATGGGCCACGAGCCCTTCGGCAACGAGCGGGGCAAGGCGCCCAAAGGCTATACCCGCTCGGACACCCGCATCCGCGAGGACGTGTGCGAGCGGTTGATGTACAGCCCTTACGATGCCAGCGAGGTGGAGATCACCGTCGCCCAGGGCGAGGTGACCCTGTCCGGAGTCGTTCACACCCGCGCGGACAAGTGGGGCATCGAGGATATCGCCGAGGCCGTGCTGGGCGTGCGTGAGGTGCACAACCGGATCCGGCTCCTCCGGCGCCCTCACTGAGCTACGCCCTGGGCGGCTGAGCTACGCCCCGGGCGGCTGGATGTCGAAGTGTCCGGCCGCCCGCTCCCGGCAGTTGTCGCAGTGGCCGCAGTCCTCTTCGAGCGGCTCCTCGAAGTACTCCCCCAACATGCGCCAGCGGCACTGCGTGGTCTGCCCGTAGCGCATCATCACCTGCAGCCGCTCCCGGTCATCCAGGTGCCGCTCCTCGTACGCCTCCAGGTAGGCGTCGAACTCCTCGGGGCTGTCGAAGTCCCGCAGCTGCTTGAGCCCCCGCGAGGTGCGCTCGACGATGCCGGCCCCCGTCAGCTGGGCCACCAGCACCTTCACCCGCTTGAGCGGCAGGGACGTGAGCGTGCTCAGCCGCGACAGCGCCACCGGCTTGCCCTTGTCCCGCGCCCACAGCTCGCGCAGCACCGAGTAGAACTCGCGCGACTCCTCGCGGCGCGGGTACTTGCCGCCCAGGAAATAGCCCTGGATGCGCCGATCCTCCAGCCGGTACAGCAGCACCGCCCGCGCGGGCTTCCCGTCCCGCCCCGCCCTGCCCGCCTCCTGGGAGTAGCTCTCCAGCGAGTCCGGGAAGTGGTAGTGCACCACGAAGCGGATGTCCGGCTTGTCGATGCCCATGCCGAACGCCTTCGTCGCCACGATGGCGCGGTAGCCTCCCTCCATGAAGCGCGCTTGCGTCTCCTCGCGCTCCCTGGTCTTCATCTGCCCGTGGTAGCGCCCCACGTCCAGGCCCGCGCTCACCAGCCACCGCCACAGCTCGTCCGCGCGCTTCACCGTGGCCGTATAGATGATGCCGGTGCCCTGCTCCTCGCGCAGCAGCTCCAGCAGCCGCTCGCGCTTGATGTCCGGGTTCACCGTGCGGCTCACCTCCAGGAAGAGGTTCTTGCGCACCACGCCCGTGCTCACCACCTCCGCGTCCGGGATGCCCAGCTGCCGCAGCACGTCCTCGCGCACCTCGGGCGTGGCGGTGGCCGTCAGCGCCAGCACCGGAGGCCGGCCCAGCGTCTGGATGGCGTCTCGCAGCGTCAGGTACGCCGGGCGGAAGTCGTGGCCCCACTGCGAGACGCAGTGCGCCTCGTCCACCACGAAGAGCGACACTCCGCTGCGGCGCAGCATCTCCAGCTTCTCGGGCTTCTCGAGCTGCTCCGGCGTGACATAGATGAGATCGTGCTCGCCCCGGCGGATCTCCCGCGCCGCCTGCCGCCCCTCGCTCGCGCTGAGCGTGGAGTCCAGCCTCACCACGTCCACGTCCCGCTCCACCATCTTGTCCTGCTGGTCCTGCATCAGCGCCAGCAGCGGCGATACGATCACGGTGGCCTTGGGCAGGAACAGCGCGGGCAGCTGGAAGCACAGGGACTTGCCCGCTCCCGTGGGCATCACCCCGAACACGTCCCGCCCCTCGAGCAGCGCCTCGATGACCGCCTGCTGCCCGGGCCGGAACCGCCGCACCCCGAATCGTTGGCGGGCTTCGGTCCGAAGTTGCTCCCAGGTGGGCCGGCTCTGCGTGCTCTTATCCATGTGCCCTCAAGTTAGGCCCGCTTGCAGTGACGACAATCCACCGCTTGTCTGGTCGCCTGCTGAGTCAGCCGCCCTGCTAAGCTCCTGGAGCGTCAGCGCTTCAACCTCAGAGGGGATCACGGCATGAGACGTCACCGATGGATCGTCGCAGGGAGTGCCCTCGTGCTGGTCCTGCTGGGCTCGACGCCCGCGCCGGCGCAGACGGCCGAGCTGCCCGTGTACGTGAGCGACCAGTTCCAGTCCGTGGCCAAGAAGGCCTCACGCCAGCTCATCACCGCGCACATCAGCTCGGCCTGTCCCTCGCACAAGCCGCTGTGCAGGCCGCTGGTCGAGCAGCTCGCGGCGGCCACCGACGCCGCGCTCTCCAAGGACGAGGCGGGCCTGCAGCGGGCGCTCAACACCTTCTTCGTGCAGAGCTCCGTGGCGGGGCTCATCGAGTTCGTCCTGGGGGATCTCGCCAACACCCGGAACGCGGAGCACCCCGAGCTCGCCAAGGCGCTCGAGCCCATTGCCCAGTGTCTGGTGGCCTCGGTGATGGCGGGCCGGCAGGAGGGGCACACCCTGGAGCCGTGCAAGTTCACCAGCGATCAGCTCGAGAAACTGCGCGAGGAGGCCCTGGCCCTGGTCTGCCAGGCTACCGCTGACAAGTGCCCCGTCGTCTCGGGGCTCATCGCCACGCTCGAGAAGCGCCCCCTCCGGGTGGACGAGGTGGCGTTCGGGCTGGCGCAGGTGCTCGAGAGCGCTCCCCTGAACCGCAGGCGCGAGGGGCTGCTGATGTATGGCCTGGGTGACTTCCTCGCCCGCGCGCCTCGCGAGGGGCTGTTCGAGGCCACCTGGTCGTTCCTCACCCTGCCCGAGCGCCAGCCTCATGTCTGGGAGCGGCTGGGACTGGGTGAGCGCATCATCGCCACCGGCGCCTTCGCCGAGCGGCGCTTCCTGAGCGGCGTCGAGGATGCGCAGATCCGCCAGGTCTTCCAGGAGTGTGGCCAGTCCACCGCGCCCTTCGAGGCGTGGATCAAGGCCCGCGAGAACCTGCCCGCCCTGCGCGCGGATCTGCTCTCGGGCAAGGACATTCAGGACGAGCTTCGGCCGCTGCGGGCGCTGCTGGACAACCGGGACTGCGCCGGCGGCGGTGCCGAGCAGAGAGAGGCGCTGCGCAAGGTGCGCAACCAGATTCAGGAGAACCTGGTGCCCCTGGAGTTCCGCAGCGCGGTGAGGCGCTACGGCGTGGCCGCGCTGACCGCGGCGGCGCTGCTCGACTACGTGCGCTCCTCGAACGAGCAGGAGCTGAACAGCGCCCTGGCGCGCACCACCGTCTTCGGAGTGGCGCAGACGATCGCGTTCCAGCAGGTGCTCCAGCGGCTGCAGGCCGAGCGCGCCAGTGCCGTGAAGCCCGACGCCCGCCTCACGGGGCTGACCGCGCTCGGCCCGGGGGACATGCTGGGCACCTGCGAGTTCCAGCGCATCAGCGCGCTGCTGGGCCAGCCGTACACCGTCGCCGATCCGGCCAGGCCCACGTGCTACTCGCTGGACACAGGGAAGGTCGCCCCGGGGCTTGGCAACTTCGTGGACCTGGGAGCACGCTCGGATGTTCCCGCCGAGCTCGAGGTGAGGGTCTTCGTCCAGCTGCTCAAGCACGCCTATTTCCAGCAGCACCTGCCCCCGGGAGTTGCCAGCACCGAGCAGGTCGCCGCGGTGCGCGACGCGTCCGATTTCTTCTTCGGGGCGCTGATGACGTCGGAGGCTCCCGCCGTCAGCCAGGCGTGGGTGGAGATCCGGGATGCGCTCACCCGCATTCACGCGAGCGCTGGGGACCTGGAGGCGCGCGCCAAGCTGCAGGCCCTGGCCTACGCCCTGGTCAAGCTGGTGCCGGCGAGCACCAGCGGCCCGAAGCTCCAGGAGCAGGAGTTCGCCCAGATGATGCTCGCGAGCACCACGCCCGAGCAGGAGGCCGGGTTTGACGCCACCCTGCAGAAGCGGCTGTCGCGCACGCGCCAGCTCCAGGCGCAGCAGATTCTCTCGCCCGAGGAGAAGAGCGAGCTGGGCGCGCTTCAGGTCCGCTCGCAGCCCCTGCCTCAGCTGCGAATCGTCCGGGCGGTCGTCGATCAGGTGCCCATCGAGCAGCGAGGCCCCGAGGTGTTCAAGGTGCTGCGCGGCCTGCTGCGCGCGGTGAGGCCCGAGCTGCTGGACCAGCTGGAGAAGGCCCTGCCCCTCAACACGGTGACGCAGACCGTGCAGGACGGGCTGGAGCAGCGGGAGACCCAGTCCCGCGCCCGGATGATGCGGCTGGGCGCCGACTTCCTCGTCGAGCAGGTGGACAAGCTGTCGCTGCGGATCGTCGGCACCGATGTCACCCAGTGCCAGCAGACGGATCCGCAGTGGCGCAGCATCTTCAACCCGCTGGATGCCGCCTGCACGGCCCACATGCTCATCCAGGGCGCCTACCACCCCATCGCGGACTACCTGAGCGCGGGTGGCTTCTCGGCGCCGGGCGCGGCACGGCTGGCGGACACCACCTACCGGCAGCTGCTCCAGTCGCCCATGCTGGGCTCGACGCCCGTCATCCTCAATGTGGGGCTGGGCGCCAACTGGGTGGGCTTCAACAAGTCCGGCAGCGACTCCGTGAGCCTCACCGTCGTCGACAAGTTTGGCCTGGCGCTGCTCAAGTACAACGGGCCGAGCAACGGCTTCGAGGCGGGCCCCTTCGTGGGTGGCTTCCTGGATGCGCTGGTGCGTACGGCCTCCGGAGCGGAGGATAAGTATTGGCTGGCCGGGTTCACCGTGGGCATGCCCCGTATCGCGGGCGTCGATATGGGGCTCGAGGCCCATATCGCCGGCGCCATTCCCTTCACCTTCAGCTCGGATCCCCGGCTTACGCTGGGGCTGACGGTGGTGGTTCCCTTCAATACCGTGTTCGACTCGGACGAGTGAGGAGACAGACGATGGCCACGAAGGCAAAGAAGCCCGCCGCCAGGAAGTCCGCCGCCAAGAAGCCCGCGGCCAGGAAGTCCGCGGCCAAAAAGCCCGCCGCCAGGAAGCCCGCCGCCGGCAAGGCACTGGCCTCGCGAAGCGAGGGGGGCCGCCTGGCGATGAGCATCTCGAACGAGCGCAAAGTCCCAAAGCCCCAATCGAACTTCTGCGAGGACCATGACCTGCTGCTGCGCAGCGACAGGACGTGCCCTATCTCCAAGTGCCGCTTCCACAAGACCCCGATGCCTTAACGCCCCGCCTCCGGGGGCACCGGCTCCGTGGTGGGCGCCACGCTGATCACCACGGACTTGGAGGCCGGCGTGCGGCTCTTCTCCGCGAAGTCGTCCAGGGGCACCAGCACGTTCGTCTCGGGGAAGTACGTGGCCGCGCACCGGCGCGGAATGCGGTAGGGCACCACCCGGAAGTGGCGCGCCACGCGCGTCTCGCCCTGAAAGTGGCTCGTCAGGTCCACCGGCTGGCCCTCGGTGAGCCCCAGGGCGCGGATGTCCTCCGGGTGCATGAGCACCACCCGCCGCCCGTTGTGGATGCCCCGGTAGCGGTCGTCCAGCCCGTACAGCGTGGTGTTGTACTGGTCGTGGCTGCGAATGGTCATCATCAGCAGCTGGCCCGGCCCCAGCTCCACGCGCGTCAGCGGGTGCACGGTGAAGCGCGCCTTGCCATCCGAAGTCAGGAAGCGCCCCTCGCGCGGGCCGTTGGGCAGGTAGAAGCCCCCGGGCTCCCGCACGCGCCGGTTGAAGTCCGCGAAGCCGGGGATGACGCGGGAGATCAGCTCGCGGGTGCGATCGTAGTCCTCCACCAGCGCCTTCCAGTTCACCTGGCTGCGCGAGCCGAGCACCGCCCGGGCCAGGCGCGAGACGAGATCCGGCTCGCTGAGCAGGTGCTCGGAGGCCGGCGGCACGGCGCCGCGCGAGGTGTGCACCACCCCCATGGAGTTCTCCACCGTGACGAACTGCGGGCCGTGGGCCTGCACGTCCCGCTCGGTGCGCCCCAGGCACGGGAGGATCAGCGCCCGCTGCCCGTGCACCAGGTGCGAGCGGTTGAGCTTGGTGGACACGTGCGCGGTGAGCCGCGTGCGGCGCAGGGCCTGGGCGGTGCGCTCGGTGTCCGGGGTGGCGGACAGGAAGTTGCCGCCCAGCGCGAAGAGCACCTTCACCCGCCCCTCGAGCATGGCGTGAATGGTGGCCACCGTGTCCAGGCCCGGCGCGCGCGGAGGCGTAAAGCCCAGCTCGCGCTCGAGCGCATCGAGGAACGCGGGCGCCGGCTTCTCCACGATGCCCATGGTCCGGTCGCCCTGCACGTTGCTGTGGCCGCGCACCGGGCACAGCCCCGCGCCCGGCTTGCCGATGCTGCCGCGCAAGAGCGCCACGTTGGCGATCTCCTGGATGTTGGCCACCGCGTTGCGGTGCTGGGTGAGCCCCATGGCCCAGCAGAAGATCGTCCGCTCCGAGTCGGCCAGGAGCTCCGCGGCCTCGCGGATCTGCTCGCTCGGCACGCCGCTGTGCTCCACCACCTCGTCCCACGAGGTGGCGCGCAGGCCCTCGACATAGGCCTCGAAGCCCGTGGTCCGCTCGCGGATGAAGTCCCGGGCCACCACCTGGCCGGGGCGGCTGGACTCCAGCTCCAGCAGCGCCTTGCCCAGGCCCTTGAGCAGCGCCACGTCTCCGTTGATGCGCACCTGCAGCCACAGGCGGTTGAGCGCGGTGCCCGGCCCCAGCAGCTCGGGCAGCTCCTGCGGGTGCTTGAAGCGGTTGAGGCCCGCCTCGGGCAGCGGGTTGATGCTGACGATCTTGCACCCGCGGCGCGCGGCGGCCTGCAGCGAGGTGAGCATGCGCGGGTGGTTGGTGCCCGGGTTCTGGCCAATGATGAAGATGGCCTCGGCCTGCTCGAAGTCCTCGAGCTTCACCGTGCCCTTGCCGAAGCCCAGCACCTCGCCCAGCGCGGTGCCGCTGGACTCGTGGCACAGATCCGCGCAGTCCGGCAGGTTGTTGGTGCCGAACTGCCGCACGAAGAGCTGGTAGAGGAACGCCGCCTCGTTGCTGGTGCGCCCCGAGGTGTAGAAGCACGCCTCGTCCGGAGAGCCCAGCGCGTTGAGCTCGCTGGCCACCAGCGCGAAGGCCTCGTCCCAGGAGAGGGGCTCGTAGTGCGTGCCGCCCTCGCGCAGCACCATGGGGTGCGTGAGCCGGCCCTGCTTGCCCAGCCATAGATCCGACTGGCGCGACAGCGCCTCCACGCTCCACTGGCGGAAGAAGTCCGGCGTCACCCGCGCCGTGGTGCCCTCCTCGGCTACCGCCTTGGCGCCGTTCTCACAGAACTCGGCCACCGAGCGCTCGCCGTCCGGATCCGGCCACGCGCAGCCCGGGCAGTCGAAGCCGTGCTTCTGGTTCACCTTCAGCAGCAGCTGGGTGCCGCGAATGGGCCCCATCTCACCCCAGGCGTGCTGAAGCGAGGACAGCACCGCGGGCACGCCGCCAGCCACCTCGCGAGGGGTGCTCAGCTCGGGCGGCTGGGGCTCCAGCGGCGGCTGCGCGCTGGGCAGCGGCGAGGCGGGCGGGGCCGAAGCTCCCGAGGGCTGCTCGGCTGCTGCTTTCTGGGGGGTGCGCGCGTCCGCCATGGGGCCTCCTGAAAGGCCCAATGTAGCGCGCTGGCCGCGGCTCAGCAGTCCGTGTCGCCCCGCGCCTCGAGAGTGAACACCTTGCCCGCCTGGAGGAAGACCAGGCCGTAGAAGTCCCGGTGGTGGCAGCGATCAAAGGCCACGTTCTCCCACGAGTGGTAGTAGCCCGAGCCGAACGCCTCGCCCGTGCCCACCTCGGCCTCGATGGCCTGCACCACTCCCTCGAGGTACTTCAGCGCCGTGCGCGTGTCCTCCGCGCTGCGCTCCGGGTTCGCCCGCCAGTCCTTGGTCAGGTCCGAGGCCGCGCGGTGCAGCGCCCCCGGCATCACCGTGGCCACCGACGCGCTGACACCCTCAGTGGCCTGGATCTGAAACGCGCGCACCGCGGCCTGGCTGCCCACGGCCGCCTGGACCGCGGGGCTCACTGGGATCTCGACCAGGCTGACGCCCTCCAGCGCCTGCGAGACGCTCTTCCGGGGCGAGGCCTGCGGGGTGGACTCGGGTGGGCTCTGGTCCGACTGAGAGCTACACGCACTGCTCAGCACGGCAATCACGGCCAGAGAAATCAGGGAGTTGCGCTTCATCGAAGGCTCCGAGGGGGGACGGGGGCCAGCTGTGTACCGTTACAACTCTTATTCAATTTTCCGCCCACGTCAAGCTAGAGCCGTTCTCCCGGTACTTCCAGGAAAGAACGTCACGGCCTGGCAACGGCGGCGCCCCGGGCGCGGCGGCGGATCGCGTCGGCCATGCGCTCCAGGGGCACCACGTCGTCCACGGCCCCCAGGGCAATGGCCTCCTTGGGCATGCCGAAGACGACGCAGCTGGCCTCGTCCTGGGCCAGGGTGGCGGCGCCGGCCTGCTTCATGGCGAGCAGGCCTTCGGCGCCGTCGCTGCCCATGCCGGTGAAGATGGCGCCTACGGCGTTGGGCCCGGCGGCGCGGGCCACCGAGTGGAAGAGCACATCCACGCTGGGCCGGTGCCAGGACACGGGCGGCTCGTCGGAGAGCTCGACGATGTAGTGCCCGCCGCTGCGCAGCACCCGCATGTGGCGGTTGCCCGGGGCGATCAGCGCGCGGCCCTGGAGGACGCGATCCCCGGGCGCGGCCTCTTTCACCTCGATGCGGCACAGCTGCTGGAACCGCTTCGCCATGGCCGTCATGAAGTACTGGGGCATGTGCTGAACGAGGACGATGCCGGGACAGTCAGGCGGCATCACCTCGAGCACGGTGCGCAGCGCCTCGGTACCTCCGGTGGAGGCGCCCAGGGCGATGACCTTGTCCGTCGTGGTGCGCAGCAGCGGAGGCGGCGTGAGGCTGGAGACAGCGGCCGGGGGCCGCGGCCCGCGGGGCCTGGGCCGTGCCCGGGCGGCGGCCCGCACCGTGTCCACCAGCAGCGTGGAGGACTCTCGCAAAAAGTCGCCCACCGCCAGCTCCGGCTTGGCGATGAGATCCACGGCGCCCTCCTCCAGGGCGCGCACGGCGGCCTCGGAGCCGGCGCCCACCCGGCCGGAGCACACCACCACCGGCATCGGATCCTCGCGCATGAGCTGACGCAGGAACGTCAACCCGTCCATGCGCGGCATCTCCAGGTCCAGCACGAGCACGTGGGGCCGGTTGCGCTTGATGCGCTCCATGGCGATCAGGGGATCTGACGCCGTCTCCACGGTGATGCCCTTGTGCCGGGTGAGCACTAGCGTGAAGGCCTGACGGACGACCGCGGAGTCATCCACGACCAGGACATGTAGGGGAGCGTCCACGCAACATGATTATCCCAGCCGAGGCGCTCGGCATAGTTGGGACACGGCCCTCCCCCATCGCAGGAGAGGGCCGTCACTTCACTCAAACGCGCGGGTTCACGCCTGGGGCAGCAGCATCTCCAGCAGCGGCACCTTGGGCACGGGCGGCAGCTCGCCCGTAAGCCCCCCGGACACAGGGCCAGGAGGCGCGCTAGGCTTCCGCGGCAGGCCCAACCACGCGCCGAGCCCCACGGCCCCCCTTCAGTGAGCCTTGAACCTCTTCTAGCGCCTGCGTGGGTCCGTAGCGTCCACCCAGGCCCGCCCGCAGCTCCTCCTCCAGCTCCGCCGCCGTCTGATAGCGATCTTCCGGGTTGCGCTGGATCAGCTTGCGGACAATGGAGCGCAGCGGGGGGGCGAGCCCTCGCGTCATTTCCTCCACATCCTCGGGGGCGAACGTGGCGGCCCGCAAGATGCAATCCTCCGCGTGCTCGGGCATGTCCTCGTACCCACTCCAGGCGTTGATCGTCGCTTCCAGGATCCGCTTCCTGGTGGCGGGGGTCAGCGCCTCCTCCAGGTCCGCCAGCCGCGCGTTGGCGGTGCTGTACAGATGGCTCCAGGTCGCCAACTCCAGCAGCACCAGCCCGAGCGAGAACAGATCCGAGCGCGGGTCCGTCTCCTTGCCCAGCAGCGCTTCGGGTGAGCAATAGAACACGTCGCCTTCAGGGCGCGGCAGTGTCGTCTCCACCCGCCCCGGGAGCCAAGAGCGCGCGCGGGCAAAGTCCGTCAGCACCACCTCGCCCTCCGTGCCCAGGTAGATGCGAGCGGGGTTCACGTCCCGGTGAACGATGCCCAGCGGGGCGCCGTGCTCGTCCGTGCGGGTGTGCGCGTGGCGCAGGGCGCTGGCAACCTCGGCGCCCACGTAGAGGCAGAACCCGGGGGACAAGCGTGCCTTGCGCTGGAGCGAGTGGTTGATGAGCGTGTTGATCGAGGTGCCCTCGACGCGCTCGGACACGACATGCAGAGCGCCCTGGACTTCATAGCGCCCCAGGACACGGGCGATCCGTGGGTCTTCCAGGTACATGGCTAACCGCGCCTCCTCGCTCAGCCGCGCGCGCATCCTGGCCAGGGCTTCGGGATCGCGTGCGGAGGTGGGCGGCAAGCTGCGGACGATGACGGGGCGCGTGCGGTGAGCCCCCCTGCGCTCCCAGGCCAGCACGGTGCTTTCCCCAAGCCTGGATTGCGCCAGCTCTTCGACCACGTCATGCGACAGATCCACCTCGTAAGAGAGCTCGCCCTGAGAGAAGAGAATCACGCCCGGGACATGCCAGGGGGGCCGGGAAGTAGCCATGCGGGATCGACTCCTGGCGGCGCAAGGGGCGCCGCGCAACGGAGTGGAATACTACCTGGCGTGTCCTCAAGGAGTGAACGACGTGGGCGGTTGGGAGCGGCGTGGAGCCGGACTACAGCGTCAGCGGAACCTCCCGACACAGGCGAGCCGACCCGCGGTGTCCGGCGATTGACAACGAGGCGGGAGAAGAGAACGACGCGATCGGGGGCGGGGCAGAATCCGCTTCACACGCTGGCGCGGTGCGCCATTATCGAGCCCCTGTGAATGCCCGGCCCTACATCATCGCCATCGCTCCGGAAGCCTGGGTGAACATCTCGCGGCTGCCCTTCGCCACCTTCAAGAGATTCCAGGCGGCGGTAGACGCCATCGCCGCCGACATGAGTGCCCGGCCAGGTGGCGAGGATGAGAACACTGAGCAGAGGGCGACTGCCGAGGGGCTGGTTATCAGCTACAAGCGCGACGACGTGACGGGAAAGATCACCATCCTGAGGCTAGAGGTCGTTCAGTAGATGCACTTTCGCAACGTCGTCCTTCCCACCAAAGCGGCAGAGCAACTGGCAGGGCTTCCGGCGGGAGTTCGTGTCTACGTGGAGGCGTACCTGGAGAACCTGGATGTTCTCGTGGGCCACGCCCCCATGGGGCGGATCTCCATGTTGTGGGAAAAGCTGCCCGAGGCGGGCAACTTCATCGCTCACGTGGAGGGGGTGCGCCTTTTCATCGCCTTTGATGGCGCTTCGGGTTTACCCATCATCAGGCGGATCGATCCGCCCCTCTTACCTGGGAACAATGGCGATTAACGAGCTCAAGTAAGTCCGGAAGCTCGAACGGCTTACGAATCATGCCCATCGCTCCTGGTGGGAGTTCCAAAAAGCTCGCGGTCATGACCAGCACCGTGCAGTCACGTAACACGGGATCCGCCTGCACTCGGGTGAGGAACTCCGCGCCGCTCATCTCAGGCATCATCATGTCCAGGAGAATGATGCACGGCAGTGTGCCTTGGGCGAGGCGGTCCAGCCCCTCCAGGCCGTTGCCGGCCTCGATGACCGAGTAACCCTCCAAACCGAGGAACTCCGCCAAGGCCTCCCGGATTTCGGGATCGTCTTCCACGATCAGGACGTTTGAACGCAGCGAGTTGGTTGCCACGAGCGAAGTGTAACGCCAGCGCGCACGCGACACCGCCAGAAATACGGGCGCTGTTGGATCGTGTTCGCCGGCAGGGCCCGGTTCACCTCCAGCGCTCAACCGCCATCCCATCGGCTACCTTGCTCCCTACGGTATGGCCGGGCTTCGAGCCCTCTTCCTTGTCGATGCCCGGCTCGGCGATTTCGTTCCCGACCTCAATGCAGATCGGCACCACTCGCCCGCCTGGAAGGTGGGCACGAACATAACGCCCGTAGATGCGATCGCCCGTTGTCCACAGGTGCCCGTCCAGCCGTGTTCCCGCGGGTAAGTTCTTCTCGGCTTCGATCAGCTCCCCGGTAACCGGCCCGTCCTTCCAGACGGCCCGATTGTTCGCGCGCGCCTCTTCAACGGTGCCCTTGGTCACGTCCAGGAGGATGAAAACCTGTGTTTGCCGATCCAGAAACCAGCCCAACTCCTGCCTCATGAACTTGACGGCTTCCTCCGGGCAGTCCTCGGAGGCCGGGCGTGGCTGCACGCCAGCACAGCTCGCTGCAAGCCATGCGGAGGAGGCCACGAGCGCAGCGCACTTCTTGATGAGCGCGCGCTGCGAGCTGCCTCTCTGGGCCTGCGGCGAGGTGGGGGTGCCGTGGGTGAGCGTGGGGAACGTGTCGGACTGTTTCACGGAAGGGCGCGCCTCCTGCTGGGTAGGGAGGGGCAAGGCTAACTGTTCAGGGCGGCTTGTCGGCTTTTCGGCCAGCGGGCTGGAGGCTGGGGGTTGCTCCGCTGGGGCGCCACGGGTTGCTGGGGGCGGCCGCGGTGGTGCTGGCCTGTGAAGTAGGAAGGCGAGCGCCAGCACCGCCAGGACCGCGAGCGCCAGCCAGGGCGCGGCGAGTGTCGGACGCAGCCACGCACGGCGCGGGCGAGCCCGCGCGGCAGCGCCCCCGGCAGGCTCGGCGGGTGGCGCGTGCACCGGGAGCGGTGGGAGGCGCGGCGCGGCGGGCACGGCGGGCGGCTCACGTGGACCCTCGGCTTGCCGCGCCTGGACTGGCACGGGCGCGCCCTCGGGGGGCTCTGGGGGGAAGTGCGCTCTTGCCGGGTGAACGGAGCCCGCGCGCCACGCGGGCTCCTCGCTCCGTACGAGTTCCTCGAGCGCGCGCCTGGCGCCCCTGGCGAGCGTGTAACGCACGCCGAGGTCAGGGCTGATCAGCTTCATGGTGAAGCCGCTCAAGTCCAATGGAACCCGGCCCTTGGTGACCTTCCAGGGAGAGGGCGGCTCGAGCACCCCGCCACCGAGCGGGGGCCTGCCCAGGCCGCGCGTGGGCGTGGGGTCCGTCAACAAGTCGTAGAGATCAGCCCCGAGCGCGAAGATATCGTCCGCCGCCGTGTACACGTAGTGAGCCCCGGGCGTGAGGCGGTGCTCTTCCCAGAAGCGGTGAGCCTGCGGGCTGCGGTTGCGCGGGGTGCCAGGGGGGATGGGCCCGTCCGTGAGCTGATCAGCCGTGGCGTAGTTGGCTACGCCAAAGTCGATGATCACCGGCTCGCCGGCCCGAGAGACCATGATGTTATTGACGCTCAAGTCTCGGTGGAAAATGCCTTTGCCGTGCATGTAATCCGCTGCGTCGAACAGCTTGAGGAACAGCACGGCGAACTCATACGGCGTGGGGCCTGTCTGCTCGGCCCACTGCGCCAGCGTGAAGCCGTCCACGTAGTCCAGGACGATGAAGAGCAAGCCTTCGTCAGGGTCCGGCCAGCGGCCGAAGCTCTTCATGCGGATGATGTTCGGGTGCTCCAGTTGCTTGAGGCAGGCCACCTCTCGATTGGCCCGCGCATCCACCTGCCTTGGATCGAGGCTGCGCTCTGTCTGACAGGCCAGCTTGAGCGCATAGCGCTTGCCCTCGTTCTCCACCTCGTAGACGACGGAGTAGCCGCCCCGCCCGATGCGCCGGACGATGCGCCAGCCTTGCACCATCGTTCCAGGCGGAAGGTCCAACGGATTTACCTCTGCCGACATGCCGTGCACCTCTCGCCTCGTGGCTATAGCTTCACCCCTGAAACGGACAGACAGCGGCTCCCGTCCTCGTTGCACACCCGCAGCGAGTGCGGCGCCTTGAGCCACTCTTTCCGCTCCCGCGTGGGCATCTCCACCTCGACGGCCACGCTCACCGCGCCCCCTGGAGTGCTGGTTGCCTGAATGGAGAGCACCGTGCGAGCGCGGCGCGGCTCCCCTCCCCCCGCTGGCATCACCTCGGCCCACGCGGGCGTCCATGGCTCCCCGGTGTTGCTCACCTCCAGCACCACCACGCTCCACGTTGCCGCGCCCAGCCCCTTGCACTGCACGGGGCGAAGGCCGCCTGTTGCCTCGAAGCACTCGCGTTTGAAGTCCGCTGCCGCCATGCCGCCCTCGTTCACAAGTCCCGCGAGCGCCACAGCCGCAGGGCTCACCCCGGGAGGGTGTGCCTTCAACGCTTGCAGTTCCCTGGCCTGGGCCTCGCACCGCTCGCGGGTGGTGGCCAGCTCCACCCGGCACGCCTCCACGGTTTGAGGTGGGCGGCGGACGGTGACCACCTCATCCACCGTGCCCGGCTGCCCGGTGAGTAGCAACACGACGCTTGAAGGGGTGCCCTCGCGGTAGGTGAACCGCAGCGCCAACCGCTCACCGGGTGCCAGCGGCACCGTGGGCTCCAGCGTGATGCCCTCATTGGCTGGATCCACCCGGGCGAAGCGGGCGCGGCCCTCCACCTCGACGGACTCACGGATGATGGGCGCGTCCAGGATGATGAAGGTGAAGGTGCCAGGCGCGAGGTAGAGCAGCGGAGCCTCGCCCGCCTTGCCCGTGAGCACGACGGAGCGCGGAGCCGAGCGCCCAGCAGTCGCGGCCTGGGCCGTCGCGGTGAGGCTTACCAGCAGGGTGGCGAGCGCGAAATGCGGGGTGAACGGTTGGAGCAAGGCGGGGGAACCTCCCAGGTAGGCCCCCACAGTAGCAGACGAGCAAGGGCGCCCGCGCGAGGATGGCTCCGCGCTGGCCCCGCGGGCCCGGACTAAACCTCCTCGAACCGTGTGCCGGTGGCGCCCATGCGTTCCAAGGCGTCCTTGATCTCCCCAGATACGATCAACGAGCTCATCCACCCCTCGCAGCGGAACACCTGGGCGCTCCCCACCTTGGCCTTGTCGATACGCATGTCACGCACGGAGGCATACTGACCGACCTTGTGAGGTACTCCGTCCTCATGCGTCCAGAGTTCGATGCGGGACGCTTGTTCGTCGATGCAGCGGATCAGGCGTGTGGCCACGAGGATGAGGTACTGATCCGGTTGGCCCTCCACGTCCACGGGGAGCAGTTGCACATCCTCCGGGGCCAGCTCCGCGAACATGGACGCGACCCGGACATGGACTACCGGAGCGCCAATGCCCGCTAGCGTAAAATTCAGCGGCTCGCCCGCGATCTCGACGGGGACTCTCAAGCGATCCGCGACGTGGACGGGTATCCCGTACATGAACTGCCGGTCGTCCACCTGCTGGCCGTGACTGTCCGTCGGCACGTCGAGGTGCCAGCGACGCGGGACATACACATCATCGGCGAGTTCGAAATAACGCTTCGGCATGAGCCCCATCTAACGCGGTTACTGCCGGGTGACGAGTTGGTTCAGCTCTGTTCCCGGGGTGGCGATCAGCTTGGCCAGTTTCCGGAGTCGAGCTGTCAACGACGCCCGGCAGTCCACGACGCTGCGACAGGTCAACGTGGCCTCAAGCAGTTCTTTGTGGATGAGCCGGTGATATTGCTCGGGGTGCGGCCCGTAGTGCCCCGGCAGCGGCATCTTGTTAGCCGGGTCCTCCATCGACATTCCCGCCCTGGCGAAGATCTGCCGGAATCTGGGCGTCCACGGCCCCCCGCGTTTGGTGTCCTTGTCGTTGCAAACAGTGGCGATGTGATGCTTCTCGATGCAGGGGGCCGAGCTGCCACTGCCGCTGGCCCCCATCGTCATCGCGGTGGCCGCCACCGTCACGCTCACGCCCTCGGCGCCGAGAGCGATCTCCTCCACCGAGCCCAGCGCGGACAGCGGGATTCTTGCCGTGCCATCGGCCCGAGCTGCCACCTGGGCCGAGCCAGGCAGCGTCGGCACCTTCGCCGCGAACTGTTGCGCCGTCGAGCCAATGGCCGCCATCAGCAGCATGGCAAAGGCGCGGGCGGCCTGTCGCCCGATGATCTTCCCGAAGCGCTCGCCCGCATCGCGGATCTGCTCGAAGGTGGTCGCCACCTTCACCTCGTCCATCAACTGGCTCCAGCCGTTCACCAGGTTGCGGAGAGTGTCAAACCCGACGTACAGAATCAGCCCCAGGCCGACCACCGCCACCAGCGCCGGAGCCACCGGGTTGATCGCCATGATCAGCAGCATGGAACCCAACGTCCACAGAACCGTTTGGATGAGGGCGCGGACTTCCACCATCTCCCCCAACGCCTGCTTCATCTCGTCCAGCACGGGGCTCTTGCTCAGGGCCAGCGCCCAGATGTAGCGGCCGTGCATGTCCAGGTAGCGCCCTGCCACCAGCGCGCCCCCGAGACAGTCGCCGTGGATGTTGTGAACGCGCTGGCACCAGAGCCGGTAGCGTTCCGCCGTCTCCAGGTCGTCTTTCGTCAACGCCCCTTCGAGGGGCTCACCCGGTCCCAGCGGCACCAGCTTCTGGTCCTTCTCCAGCCAGAGGTAGTTGCCAAACTGCGGGTCCATCTGAAACATCTTCTCTACCGTTTGGCGCGGGGTGCCTGTCATCCGCACCTCGCGCGCCAGGCGCCTGATGGCCTGCTGAAACTCCTCTTGCTCCAGCGTGACGGGTTGCAGGCCAGCGGCGCGGGGAATGTGGACGACGGCTCTTCCCTGGCCATTGTTCTCCACGCGGGGAACCTGCGGGATGCCGCTGCACCCGATGAGCAACACCAGGAACAACGCTTCGGCCTTCCACAGAAGCCGCCACGCAAACATGTATCATCTCCGCATGTACACCGTGGGTATCACGGACCGGACGGCGTGATTGTGCCAGCTCAGGCTCTCGGCGTGGCCGACGAAGAGGTAGCCCTGGGGCTTGAGCAGGCCCAGCAGGCGGTTGATCACCCGCTCCTTCGAGACGCTGTCGAAGTAGATGAGGACGTTGCGGCAGAAGATCAGATCGAACCTGCCCTCCACGGCGTACTGCTCGTCGTTGAGGTTGAGCTTCTGCAAGCGCACCAGCTCCCGGAGCTCCGGGCCGGCCTTCATCCACCCCTCCTGAGTGCCGACGCCGCGCAGCATGTACTGCTTGAGGTAGTGCGGGGGGATCTCCCGGGCCTTGTCCACGGGCCACAGCGCGGTGCGCACGCGCTCCAGCACCCGCGTCGAGAGATCCGTGGCGAGGACCTCCACCTTCCAGCCCTCCTCTGGGGGCAGGTGGTGGCGCAGCACCATGGCCAGGGTGAAGGGCTCTTCGCCCGTGGAGCAGGCCGCGCTCCACACGCGCACCCGGCGCTCGCCCGAGTCCGTGGCGCCCTGCGCGCGCCAGCGAGGCAGCAGCTGGCGCTCCAGCCACTCGAAGTGCTTGGGCTCGCGGAAGAAGTGCGTCTCGTGCGTGCAGACGGCCTCCAGCAGCTTCACCCGCTCGGCGGCGTCCTGTTCCACGCGCTTCAGGTAGTCGCCAATGGACATGCCGCCCAGCTCGCGCAGCCGCCGTGACAGCCGCCCCACCAGCAGCGCCTTCTTTCCCGGGCCCAGGAAGATGCCCGCCTCGCGGTAGATGAGCCGCTGGTAGCCGGTGAAGTCCCGCTCGGACAGCTCGGGCACCGGGACCGGAAGCACGGGCCGCGCGATCCTCGGAGTCACGGAGTTCGTCGTGTTCACGCCGCAGCCCCCCGGGCCACGCCGGTGGCCAGCAGCTCATGGCCGCTGAGCACCCGGCCGATGTCCAGCAGCAGGACGAACTTCTTGCCCGAGCGGCCCATGCCCACCAGGTACTCGCCGCCCAGGGGCGAGCCGAACGCTGGCGGCTGCTCCACCTCCGTGGAGGAGAACTCGAGCACCTGGCCGATGGAATCCACCAACACCCCCATCACCACCCGCTCGTCCTGCGCTGTCAGCTCCACCACGACGGTGCAGCTGCGGCGGGTGACGGTGCACGGCGGCAGCCCGAACTTCACCGCCAAATCGATGACGGGCAGCACGCTGCCACGCAGGTTCGTCACGCCCCGCACCCACGGAGGCGAGCCCGGCACCCGCGTCACCGTGTCGAACTCGACGATCTCCTTCACCTGGAGGATGCCCAGCGCGAACTCCTCTCCGGCGAGGAAGAAGCTGAGGTACTGAGTGGAGGCGGCATCAGAGGACTGGCTCATGGCGATCTCCTAGAAGCGCTTGAAGTCGCGATCCTCGTGCGCCTGAGCGCCCGAGGCCGCCCGAGGCGCCGCCCCGGAGGCGCCAGCGTTGGCGGCCTCCTGCAGGGCCACGGACATGCCGGGGGTGGCCGGCGTGTGGGCCTTCGAGGCGGGAACGGGGCTCTGAGGGGGCGTCATCGCCCTGGAGCGCTGCCCGCGCGCCTCGCCCTGGCCCACCTTGAAGAAGGCCATCAGCTGCTGCAGCGTCTCGGCCTGGGCCGACAGCTCCTCGGCGGTGCTCGCCAGCTCCTCGGCCGCGCCCGCGCTGCGCTGAGTCACCTTGTCCACCTGCGCCATGGCCCGGTTCATCTGCCCCACGCCCGCGGCCTGCTCGCCCGAGGCCGCCACCACCTCCTGCACCAGCTCGGCCGTCTTGTGAATGGAGGGCACCAGCTCCTTGAGCAGCGCCCCGGAGCGCTCGGCCACCTTCACGCTGCCACCGGCCAGCGAGCTGATCTCCCGCGCCGCCGCCTGGCTGCGCTCGGCCAGCTTGCGCACCTCGGTGGCCACCACCGCGAAGCCTCGCCCGTGCTCCCCGGCGCGCGCCGCTTCGATCGCCGCGTTGAGCGCCAGCAGGTTCGTCTGGTAGGCGATCTCCTCGATGATGGTGATCTTGTCGGCGATCGAGTTCATCGCCTCCACCGTCTCCTTCACCGCCTTGCCGCTCTCGGCCGCGTCCTTGGCGCCCTTGAGCGCCATCTGCTCCATCTGCCGGCTGCGATCGCTGTTCTGGGCGATGGTGGCGTTCATCTGCTCCAGGCTGGAGGTGGTCTCCTCCACGCTGCTGGCCTGCTCGCTGGTGCCTTGCGACAGGCTCTGCGAGGAGGCGGAGATCTGACCGGCGGCCGAGGCCAGGGCGCCCGCGCCCTCGCGCACCTCGCCAATGGTCTGCCGCAGCCGATCCACCATGGCCTTCATCGCCCCCAGCAGCTTGCCCGTCTCATCGCTGGACTCCACGTCGATCTTCACCTCGAGATCCCCCGCGGCCAGCTTGTCGGCCACCTGCACGGCGGTGGCCAGGGGGCTGGCGATGAGCTGGGCGATGAAGATGGCCATCAGCACGGCGACCACCAGCGTCAACGCCAGCAGCGAGAGCACCCACACCCGGGCGGTGTCGAAGATGTTGCCCGCGTGCACCTCGGCTGCCTTCGCGCCGCGCTTGTTGTTGTCGACGATCTCCTCGAGCTTGCTGCTCACCGTGTCGAACTGCTGCTCCATGGGGCCCAGCAGGGCGGCGAGCGCCTCTTCCTTGCGGCCCTGGCGCGACAGGTCCATCACCTTGCGGTGCTCGGCGAGGTACCCCTCGAGCATCCGGTCGAACTCGCCGATGATCCGGCGCTCGTCCTCGGAGGACACCAGCCGCTCGTAGCCGTTCACGTACCCGTCGATCGACGCGAGCTCCTTGTTGGCGATCTGCTCGTACTGGTCCATCCGCTCCCGGGAGGTCGCGAGCACGTGCGCCAGCTCCGCGGCCCGGAGGTCCGCGACGTCGCCCTCGGCCTGTCCCAGCACATCGACGCTGGGCAGCCAGACCCCGGTGATCCTGTCGGAGGTGGCCCGCAGGTCGGCGATCTGATCCAGGGAGGACAGGCCCAGAGAGGCCGTCAGGAGGATGGGGATCAGAAAAGCGAGAATCAGCTTGGAGGCGATCTTCAGGTTTCGAAACCAGTTCATGGTACTTTCTCTGCAAAAAGGTTGGGGTTCCTGGAGCAGGGGCGGCTCAGGCGGCCGCGCTCCGGGCCGCGCTGGCGGCCAGCAGCTCTTGCCCGCTGAGCACCCGGGCGATGTTCAGCAGCAGGACGAACTTCTTGCCCGCCCGGCCCATACCCACCAGGTACTCGGCGTTCATCGCCGTGCCGAAGGCCGGCGGCGCCTCTACCTCCCCAGGCGGGAACTCCAGCACCTGGCCAATGGCGTCCGCGAGCATGCCCATCAGCAGCCGCTCGCCCTGGAACATCATCTCCACCACGACGATGCAGCTGCGGCGGGTGACGGTGCACGGCGGCAGCCCGAACTTCACCGCCAGATCGATGACGGGCAACACGCTGCCGCGCAGGTTGATGACGCCCCGGATCCAGGCCGGAGCGCTGGGCAGGCGGGTGACGGTGTCGAACTCGATGATCTCCTTCACCTGAAGGATGCCCAGCGCGTACTCCTCGCCGGCCAGGAAGAAGCTCAGGTGCTGGATGGAAGCGGTGGAAGGCTGGCTCATGGCGGGCTCCTAGAAGCGCTTGAACTCGCGATCCTCGGTGGGCAGAGCGCTCATGGGCCTGGGAGCGGTGGGAACGACCGCCCCCGGAGTGGCGGCGTTCTTCAGGGCCTGCGGCGCGGGGGCCACCCCCTGGAGCGCCGGGGCGCCCTGCCCGCTCCGGGTGAGAAGGGCGGCCGCTCCGGCATGGCCGTTGGAGGCAGACCTGGGCGCGGCGAAGTACCGGCCGGCCCGCTCCTCACCGTGGCCCACCTTGAAGAAGGCCATCAGCTGCTGCAGCGTCTCGGCCTGGGCGGACAGCTCCTCGGCGGTGCTCGCCAGCTCCTCGGCGGCCGAGGCGTTGCGCTGCGTCACCTGATCCACCTGCAGCATGGCCCGGTTCATCTGCGCCACGCCCGTGGACTGCTCGCCCGAGGCCGCCACCACCTCCTGCACCAGCTCGGCCGTCTTGCGGATGGAGGGCACCAGCTCGTCCAGCAGCGTGCCCGAGCGCTCGGCCACCTTCACGCTGCTGCCGGCCAGCGAGCTGATCTCCCGCGCCGCCGCCTGGCTGCGCTCGGCCAGCTTGCGCACCTCGGTGGCCACCACCGCGAAGCCCTTGCCGTGCTCCCCGGCGCGCGCCGCTTCGATCGCCGCGTTGAGCGCCAGCAGGTTCGTCTGGTAGGCGATCTCCTCGATGATCGACACCTTCTCGGCGATCGAGCTCATCGCCTCCACCGTCTCCTTCACCGCCTTGCCACTGTCGGCCGCGTCCTTGGCGCCCTTGAGCGCCATCCGCTCCATCTGCCGGCTGTTCTCGCTGTTCTGCGAGATGGTGGAGTTCATCTGCTCCAGGCTGGCGGTGGTCTCCTCCACGCTGCTGGCCTGCTCGCTGGTGCCCTGCGACAGCCCCTGTGAGGACGAGGACACCTGGGCCGAGGCCGAGGCCAGCGCGCCCGCGCCCTCGCGCACCTCGCCGATGATCTGTCCCAGCCGCTGCACCATGGTCTTCATCGCCGCCTGCAGACGGCCCGTCTCGTCCTCGGAAGACACGTCGATCTGAACGGTGAGCTCCCCCTGCGAGATGCGGTCCGCCACGTTCATCGCATCGATGAGCGGCCGTGAGATGATCCGCGCCAGCAGGAAGCAGATCACGAAGCCGATCAGCAGCGAGCCCACCAGCACGGTGACGATCCACCGCATGGCGGTGTCATGAGTCACATCGGCCATCTGCGCCGCGTCACGCCCGGCCTTCTGGTTGATCTCCATCAGCTCGATCAGCTTGACGGAGACGGCGTCAAAGGTCTGCTGGGAGCGCCCGCGGATGAGGACTCGGGCCTCTTCGCTCTTGTTCTGCCGCGAGAGGGTGAGCACCTTCTCGTGCTCGGCCAGGTACTCCTTCCAGAGCGACCGTACCTGTTCATAGGTGGAGCGCTCTCCCTCCATCGTCATGAGCGGCTCATAGGCCCGAGTGTTCTTGTCGAACCTCTCGAGCTGGCGGTTCATCTCGCGCTCGTAGCCGGTCATCTGCTCGTCCGTGATGGACAGGATGTGCTGCAGCTCCGCGGCCCGGAAGTCCGAGGCGTTGGTGTTCATGTCCGAGACGTAGGTGATGCTCGGCATCGCGTTGTCCGCCACCACGTCCATCGCGGCGCGCAGCTGCCCCAGCTGGTCGATGGAGAAGGCCCCCAGCGCCGCGGTGATGGCGAGCAGGACAAAAAAGGACACGAACAGCTTGGTGGCAATCTTCAGATTCTGAAACCACGACATTGATGTTTCCCCCCGAGGAAACGGCGAAAGAAGAAAGGCTCAGGCCGTGGCGGACGCCTGCGGCTGAAGGGCCTTTTGCAGCAGTGAGGGCACGTCGAGAATGAGCGCCACGCGGCCAGTGCCCAGAATGGCCGAGCCGGAGATGCCGGGCAGGTGCTGGAAGAGCTTGCCCAGCGACTTGACGACGGTCTGCCCCTGGCCCAGCAGCGTGTCCACGGCCAGCCCCGCCTGGCCGCGGCCGTGGCTGATGACGACCACGTTCTCACGGGTGGGCCGCTCGCCCTCCACGCCGAAGTGATCGCGCAGCCGCAGGTACGGCAGCGCATGGCCGCGCAGGTTGAGCACCCCCATGCGTCCGGGGCGCCGGTCGGCCTCGGGCAGCTCCACGCACTCGATCACGCTGCCCAGCGGCAGCACGTAGGTCTCCTCGCCCACGCGCACGGAGAAGCCCTCGAGGATCGACAGCGTCAACGGCAGCCGCAGGCTGATCGTCGTGCCCTTGCCCGCCTCGGTGTCGAGCTCGATGGTGCCGCGCAGCGTCTCGATGTTGCGCTTGACGACGTCCATGCCGATGCCGCGGCCCGACAGCTCCGTCACCCGCTCGGCGGTGGAGAAGCCCGGCGCGAAGATGAGCAGGTACAGCTCCGCGTCCTCGCGCTCCTCGGTGGGCCCCAGCAGCCCCACGGCCCGTGCGCGCTCGCGGATACGGTCGCGGTCCAGCCCGCCCCCATCGTCGGACACCTGCACCACGATGCTGCCCGCCTCCTGGAAGGCCTTCAGCCGCAGGGTGCCCTTGGGCTCCTTGCCCCGCTGCTTGCGCACCTCGGGCTTCTCGATGCCATGGTCCACCGCGTTGCGCACCAGGTGCGTGAGCGGATCGCGGATGAGGTCCACCACCGTGGTGTCCACCTCCACGTCATCGCCGCTCACCTCCAGGCGCAGCAGCTTGCCCGTGGACGCGCTCAAGTCCCGCATCGTCCGGGTGAAGGGCTGGAACGCCCGGCCAATGGGCACCAGCCGCGACTTCATCACCAGCTCCTGCAGATCCAGGTAGAGCCGGTCCGCCTCGCGGTGCGCCTCCAGCAGCTCCTGCGGCGTGTAGCGCCCCGCCTGCTCCAGCATCGTGGACAGCCGCCCCCGCGCGATGGCGATCTCTCCGGTGAGATCCAACATCCGATCCAGCCGGTCCAGGCCCACGCGCAGGGTGCGGACAGGCGCCGGGCCGGTGCCGGGAGCCTCGAAGCTCCTGTGCTCCTGCTCGGGCTGAGCCACGCGCTCCGCCGGAGCCGCCACCTGGGCCGCCTCCGCGAGCCGCCAGGAGATCTCTCCCGGATCGAGGTCGGCCCCTTTGCCTTCCTCGAGCCGCACGCCGATCATCAGCCGCAGCGCGTCCACGCTCTGCAGCAGCAGCGTGGCCAGCTCGGACGTCATCGGAATGACGCGCGCGGCCAGCTTCTCCACCAGATCCTCGAGCGTGTGGGCCAGCTCGGACGCGGCGGGAAACCCCAGCATCGACGAGTTGCCCTTGAAGGTGTGGATGGAGCGGAAGATCTCCTCGAGCACCTCGGCCCCGAAGGAGGTCTCCAGCGCGAGGAAGCGCTGCTCCAGCCCTTCCAGCAGCTCCGTGGACTCCGCACGGAACACCGTGCGGACCATCTCCAGCTCGGTCTGCATCAGCTAAACCCCAGCTGCTTGATCAGCACGGTGCCATCCAGCGTCCGGAAGCGCAGCTTGCGCCCAGAGCTGCCGCCCACGTCCTCGGCGATGATGGGAATGCCCACCTCGGCCAGCCACCGGCGAGCCAGCTCGATGTTCTTCTGGCCCAGCCCGGCTCCGCCCGGCTGCGCGCCAGCGCCCACCGTGGCCCCGCCAAAGACCTTCGCCCGCAGGTGATAGCGCTGGCCACCCAGCCCGAGCACCTCCGCCAACAGCGCGGGAAGGGCCGCCTCTCCCAGCCGGCGCGAGGCGGGCTGACCCGGGCCCGTCTCCGTCATCAGATAGTGGCACATGCCCCAGTAGCGCACCCGCGTGTCCCATAGGCACACGGCCACGCTCGAGCCCAGGATGGTGGTCACCTCCGCGGGGTTGCTCGAGGCCTGCACCTCTCCCGGGTGGAGGAACACGGTGCGGGTGCCAGGAGTGAGCGCGGGTTCGCTGACGGTGGGCTCGGGCGGCACGAGCAGCGCCGGGCTCGTCATGGCGCGCCCCGCCAGCGCCGCGGAGCCGTAGGCGGACAGCAGGCCCAGCAGCTCGGTGTCACTGGTGGCCAGCCGCCCCTTGTGCGGCAGCAGGCGGAAGAGCGCGAGCACGCCGGCAATCCGGCTGCCATGCCTCAGCGGTACGCACGCGGTCAGGTGCGTCTCCTGGGCAATGCCCGGCAGCGCCCCGAAGGGGCTGACGATGTACATCTTCCCCTGGCTGGCGGCCCGGCCGATGTAGCCACTCTCGGCGGAGATTCCGCGCAGGCTCGCCACGTTGATCCCCACGGCCGCCACCAGCGTGAGGCTCGCGCGTCCGGGCTCCGCCGCGAACAGCGCATACTCCTCACAGCCGATCAGCTGAGAGACGATCTCCCCCACGGCCGAGAGCGCATCCGGGCCATTGGCGGCCGTCTGCAGCCGCTGAAAGGCGGCAGCCACCTGCATCCGCGACAGGGTCTGCTCGGTGATGCCAGCCATCATGCGGCACCCAGCAGGTGGTGGACCTTCATCCACAGCTCGGTGCCGTTGACGGGCTTGGTGAGGTAGTCCGTGCAGCCGCTCTCGTAGCCGCGCTCCATGTGCTCGGCGCTGCCGCGCGTTGTCAGCAGGATGATGGGCGTGGCGCGCGTGGCCTCCTGGGAGCGCAGTTGGCGGCAGGCCTCGAAGCCGTCCATGCCCGGCATCACCACGTCCATCAGGATCAGGTCCGGGCGCTCGGTGAGCGCTACCTCGACCGCCTGCTTACCGTTCGAGGCGTTCAGCAGCTCGTACGGCCCCTCCTGGAGCAGCAGCCGCTCCATGAGCAGCACCGTGGGCGAGTCATCGACCAACAGGATCTTCTTGCGCGTTTGCTCGGACATAGGGCCCCCACCCCCGGGAGGTGCCCTGTTCATCAGCAAACATTGGACCAATGTCCAATAAGGGGGGCTGCCCGAGCGGTCCGCTCTGAAACGCGGGCGGGGCCGCCCTGGGCGCGGGCCTGCCGCGTCCAGAGTCCGGACGGGTTTCCAGATTTCGGACAGGCCCTAGGGCTTGGGAGCAAGCCCGAACCGCTTGAGCTTCTCGTACAGCGAGCTTCGGGGGATGCCAAGCCGCCGGGCGGCCCGCTCGACGTGTCCCCCCTCGGCGGCCAGCACCCGCTCGATGTGGCGCTGCTCCACCTCACGCAGCGTGAGCGAGAGCTCCTCCTCGGAAGGGCCCGCGTTGGGCGAGACACCGGAGGCGAAGTGCAGATCCACCGCCTCGAGCGAGCCGCGCGAGGTAAGCAGCACGGCGCGCTCGAGCACGTTGCGCAGCTCGCGGATGTTGCCCGGCCACGCGTAGTCCTGGAGCGCGGCCATGGCCCCCGGCGTCAGCGCGAGCCCGGGCCTGCCGCGCTCCTGAGCCAGCCGCCTCAGCAACGACTCGGCGATGTGGGGGATGTCCTGCTTGCGCTCGCGCAGCGCGGGGAGGCGCAGCGGCAGCGTGCTGATGCGGTAGTAGAGATCGACGCGGAACTGCCGGGTGCGGACGCGCTCGGCCATGTCCTGGTGGGTGGCGGCAACCAGGCGGATGTCCACCTGGCGGTCCTCCACGTCGCCGAGCCGGCGGAAGCGCTGCTCCTCGAGCACCTTGAGGAGCTTGGGCTGCACCTGCGCGTCCACGTCGCCGATCTCGTCGAGGAACACGGTGCCATGGTGAGCCACCTCCAGCAGACCCTGCTTGCGCTGCACCGCGCCGGTGAAGGCGCCGCGCTCGTGGCCAAACAGCTCCGTCTCCAGAAACTGCGGCGCCAGCCCCGCGCAGTTGAGGTGAATGAAGGGCTCGTCCGCCCGGGGGCCATGGCGGTGCAGCCACTGCGCCAGCACGCCCTTGCCCGTGCCCGTCTCGCCCTGAATGAGCACGGGGCTGTCGCTGTCCAGCACCCGGTGCGCGGTCTGCTTCAGCTCCTGAATGAGCGGGCTGTCGCCCAGGAAGGGATCCGGCTCCTCGCGGTGGCTCTGGAGCTTGCCGGCCAGCTGGCCGCGGCGGGCCCTCTGCGTCTCGATCAGGCGCTCGATGAACACCAGCAGCGCGGGCAGCTCCACCGGCTTGGTGAAGAACTGCTCGGCGCCCAGCTTGATGACCTGCACGGCGAGATCGATCGACGCGTTGCCGGTGAGCACCACCAGGGGGATGTCCGGATCCATGGTGCGCAGTTGGGGCAGCAGCTCCAGCGCGGTGCCATCGCGCAGCTTGTAGTCCAGCAGCGCCAGATCGGGCCGATCCCGGAGGAACCGCTCCCGGCCCACCTGACAGGACTCGGCCTCGAGGATCTCGAAGCCGTGCGCCGACAGGAAGTCCTGGATGCCAAAGCGGACGGAGGCGTCGTCATCCACCAGTAGGATCTTACCTCTCACCGTCCCTCACCCTCGGCAGCCTCACCACCACGCGCGCCCCACCCGTGGGGCCGTTGCCCGCGCACACACGCCCCTCGTGCTGCTCGACGATCCGCTGGACGATGGGCAGCCCCAACCCTACCCCACCCTCCCGGCGGGTGAAGAACGGCTCGAAGAGCCGGGGCAGATCCTCGAGCTGGAAGCCGGGCCCCTCATCGATCACCACGCACTCGAGCCACAGCCCCTTCTGCTCGGCGCTGAGCGTCACGGTGGAGCCGTCCGGCGCGTGGTACAGCGCATTGGACAGCAGGTTCTGGAACACCTGCGTCAGCCGGCTGGGCTCCATGCGCACCCGCGGCAGCCCTGGCGCGCAGCTCAACCGCACCTGCACGCCGCGGGTGCGCGCCAGCTCCGCGCAGGCGCTGACCGCCTCCTCGAGCACGGGCCCCAGCTCCCGCGCCTGGCGCTGGGGGCTCGAGGGCCTGCCGTAGGCGAGCAGATCATTCATCATCACGGTGAGCCGCCGCACCTCCTGGCGAAGCACGGCGAGGTGGCGCGCGTAGGCGCCCTCGCCCTTCAGGCGTGCTTCCAGCGCATCGAGCGTGGAGCTGATGCCGAACAGGGGGTTGCGGACCTCGTGGGCCACGCCCGCCATCATCTCTCCCAGCAGGGACAGCGCCTTGCTCTGGCGCAGCAGATCCTGCAGCACCATCAGCCGGCTGATGTCCTTCATCACCAGGATGAAGCGCGCCCCCTCGGGTCCTCTGTCCGGGTGCACGGAGAGCTCCCAGGCCAGCTGGGTGCGGGTGTCGTAGATCTGCGTGGAGCCCGCTTCCTGAGTCTGGAGCATCTGCGCGACCAGGACCGAGGCCTGGGCCCAGGGCATGCGCGGCCCCATCAGCTCGAGCGTCTGGCCCAGCAGCTCCACGAGGCTCCGGCCCGCCAGCACCTGGGCGGCCTGGTTGAGCCGCAGGATGCGCCCCTGCCCATCGAGCACCAGGATGGGCAGCTCCACGGCATCGAAGGTGCGGCGCCACTCGATGGCCGCCTCGCGCAGCGGCTCGTACAGTTGCTGCTGCCAGGCCTCGGCCTCGAGGCGGGCGGTGATGTCCCGGGTGACCTTGATGAACCCGGCCAGCTGCCCGCGCTCATCACGCAGCGCGGTGATGACGACGTTGGCGTAGAAGCGCGAGCCGTCCTCACGCACCCGCCACCCGGTGTCCTCCAGCTTGCCCCGCAGCTCGGCCTGATCCAGCTCCCACAGGGGCTTGCCCGCGGCGATGTCCTCCTCCGGGTAGAAGAGCGAGAAGTGGCGCCCGAGGATCTGCTCGGAGCGGTAGCCCTTGATGAGCTCGGCGCCACGGTTCCAGCTCCGCACACGGCCCGACGCGTCAAGCAGGAAGATGGCGTAGTCCTCCACGGGCGCCACGACGAGCTGGAAGGTGTCGATGGCGAGCAGCGGCCCGCGTGGAGCACCTTCGGCCTCGGCCTGGGCCTCCGGCTCCTCGGCGGGCAACCCCTCGAGCTTGCGCTCGAGCTCGCTGGCGCGCTGCTTCAGGATCGACAACTCCTGAAGCAGATCCGAGCGTTTGCGAGCACCCATGAGGACAGCGTAACGCACTCGTTACACTGCCGGGGGCTCGTCGTGCGTCCTCCCCCGCCATGGCCGTTCCCCTGCCATCACAGGGAGCGAGCTTTACCCACACCCAGCGTGGAAGGGCTTCGGGCACTCCGCTCACCGGTCCCAGGCTCAGGGCGCCAGGCGCAGCAGCACGTTGTCGGTCCCCTGGGCGGCCGTCAGGGTGAAGGTGCCAAACTGCTGCGTTCCCCAGAAGCCGCCATACACCCAGGCCTCGCCTTCCGGCGCGAGGGCCAGGTGCGGGCGCACCGCGGTCTCCAGATCCTCCGCCAGAGAGCCGAGCCACTGCGTCCACCGGTGGTTGCCATCGAGGTTGATGCGCTCCACCGCGAACGGCAGATTGTCGCTCGGCGAAGACGCGCCGGTGAAGTCGCGCGCCTCGAGCAGCACCCGCGCGCTCCCCGCGTCATCGACGCCCAGGCCGTAGAGCTGCCCACCGTTCGTGAGCACCCAGCGCTCGGCGCCGTTCACCTCCGCGGTGATGAGGAAGGAGCCGTTGTTGGCATGCACCTGGCCGGCCCAGTCCACGGTGAGGCCCGACCCCGCCGCCACCGCCGTCCCCAGCCGGCTGAGGGCGCAGTACCGCAGCGCGCCCCCTACGCCCTTGGCCCATTGCACGGTGCCCCCCACCGTCAGGCGCGCGAGGACTCCCTCCCCCGTGGAGGCATCCTGATCGCTGACGATGGGAGTGCCCGCGAAGGTGCCAGGGCCGGTGCCACGGTGGCTGCCACACAGGAGCACGGTGCCGTCCTCCCCCGTGGCGACGTCCTGGCCCATGCCGAGCTCCGTGTTGCTAAAGACGCGCACCCAGCGCAGCCCGCCCGTTGGCGCATAGTGGGCCACGAAGCCACTCATGTCGCTGGAGGGCGGCACCTGGGCCACCGGCCCACCGCCGAAGTCCGCTCCGCTATAGAAGTTGCCCGTCAGGGCGACGTTGCCTCCGCGATCGACATCCAGGTCCGCCAGGAAGGCAATGCCACTGGGGCTCCAGAAGCCCCGGTACCACAGCACGCTGCCAGTCCCCCCGAGCTTCACCAGGTAGTCGCCGCTTGGCAGCGGCCCCTGCCCAAGGTCCACGGTGCCGTTGCGCCACTTGAGGATGACCCAGGCGGAGCCGTCCGGCGCGAAGTCCGCCGCGTACACGACGCCCCCCGCGGAGTCCTCCCCCTCGAACGGGGTGATGATGAAGCGCCGCGCCCAGAGGAACCCATTGTCACGGGTGCGGCGCTCGAGCGTGAACTCGTTGGTACCGCTCCAGCTCAACAGCACCGTGCGGCCTTCGCGATCGTAGGCGAAGGCGCCGTTGCCTTCGAAGCCATGATCGTACGCGGAGGCGCGCCGCACCTCACCGCCCCCCTGGTAGGTGACGATCAGGCGCGGCCGGCGCGCCGAGGTGCTGTCCTCGCGCGAGGCGAAGCCGGCCCCATCCGAGGAGAGGGGGCGCAGCCCGAGGTTCACCTCGCCATTGCCCTGCACCCATTGCGTCACGTCGTACTCCAGCCAGGTGCCGACGGTGTGGCTCTCAACGGACGAAACGGGCTCACCCGACAGGGTGGGCCGGGTGTTCCAGGTGACCTGGCTCTCGCTCCACCCGCTGGAGGCGGCGTGCACGACGGGCCCGGACGAGGTGCCGTTCGTCACGTACAGCCGCAAGCGCGCGCGCGTCACGGTGCCCATGACGCCCTGGACGTCGAAGCGCAGGTAGCTGGTCTCTCGCGGGGAGAGATCCGAGGACAGCGTCGTCGCGGCTCCGAAGTTCTGCGTGGGGTATGTCTCGCGCACCGCCGCGTCCGCCGTGGGCAGCAGTTGCACCTCCCCCGCGCCGCCCGGCGGAGGGGGCGTCCCCGGCTCCACCGTGAGGACGAGCTGGGGCCGGCGGCTCGCATCGCTGGACTCGCGCGAGGCGAAGTCCGCGCCGTCGCTGGACATGGGCACCAGGGCGAAGCCGAAGTCGCCGTTGCCCTTCACCCAGGCCGTCACGTCGTACTCCACGAAGGCCCCCGCCACGGGGTTGCGCGTGCCGAGCGAGGCGCCCTTGCGCGCGGGGCGGGTGTTCCACGTCAGGCCGTCCTCGCTCCAGCCGGAGGCCACGGGATAGAGCGCGGGGCCCACCGAGGAGCCGTTGACGGTGTACAGGCGCAGCACCGCGCGCGTCACGGTGCCGCTGACGCCCGTGACGGTGAAGCGCAGGTAGGCCTCCTGTATCCGTCCGGCCATGGACGTGCTGACAAGGCTTGAGGCTGGACAAGTGCCGTGCTCGGCGAAAATCGCGAGCTGGAGGGGACAGGTCAGCGGTGAGGATGGAGCTGAGTGCGCTCAGGCTGCGGCGGCGAGGTCCGACT